>NZ_LLYB01000057.1:209317-295942 GCF_001440475.1 Bradyrhizobium lablabi
GTGGAACGAAGTTTGAACTGGCTTGGTCGGTGGTAGCCCGGACGAAGTCCAATATGGCTCGCTTGGCTGGCCCGTCGTTCCACGAGTCCAACGAACTGCCTTGTGCGGTCTGAGTCTGGGCTATCGCCGGAGCGGAGGCGCCAGACAAGGCTGGAAGCAACGCAAGACTTGAAAGCACCACGCGGCGGTTGATTCCGGATAGCGAACCATTGGCTTTCATCTTGAATCTCCTTCCGCTGGTCCAGGGCAAGCAGCCGCTTTTTAGCGGCCAGTGGTTTGGAACTGCGTAACGTTGGGCGCGGGCGGATTGGGATATTTCTTGACCGATGATAAATACTCCTCGACGTTTTTAAGCGCCGGTTCACTGGCAAAGGGAAACAACCCAAAGACGTTGAGATCTTCGTGTGGGTCCATCTCGATGTTGAAGATCTTCGGGTAGCCGGCCAAGGGAGCGCTGGCTGACCCGGGTCCAGGCTGACGCTGTGGGCCGATGCCTGTCGGGTGCACGTCGGTGAAGTAGACGCGCCATTGCTTCCAGCGCGCGGCGACCAGGTCGCCGCCGATGAAGCTCAATAGGCTCTCACGCTTGCCTGTCTCAGACTGGCCGCGCAGCACGTCAATCTGATCAACGCCGTCAATGGGACGGTCGCTGGGCAGCTTGGCCCCGATGATGCCGGCGAAGGTTGGGAAGAAATCCATAATCGAGAATATTGCGTAGGAAGTCGTGTCCGGCTTGATGGTGCCTGGCCAACGCATGAAACAGAAGGTCCGGATCGAACCCTCGGTAACTTCGCCAAGCTCGCCGCGAAACGGCCCCGGGCTGCCCATGTCTGGCGTTCCCAAATTGCCATATTCGCGAAAGGCTTCGCCAGACGGGCCGTTGTCGGACGCGAACACGAGCAGTGTGTTGTCATCCACGCCGAGCTCCTTTAGCGCGTCGAGGACCTGGCCGACGTGATGGTCGCCTTCCATCAGCTTGTCGCCATAATTGCCGATGCGAGACTTGCCCTTGAATTCACTGGAGGGCAGGTTGGGTATATGCCCCATCGAGAACGGCAAATAGAGGAAGAAGGGTATCCCGGCGGCTTTCTGTCGCCGCATGAAGTCAATCGATTTCTGGACGAGCTCGTTATCGATATTGGCGCGCACCTCCGGTGTGAAGGGCTTGACGTCGCGCAGCGCGCCGCCGGCCGTCGCCTCGACAATCTGCGGCCCGCGGGCCAGTAACACGTTGGGCGGCGCGGGCAAGGAATGGGTGAGTTCGATCTTTTCAACGTAGGTCGCCGAGTCCCACGTCATGTCGGGAGGAATGCCGTAGTACTCGTCGAACCCATGCGCCGTCGGCAGACTTTGCGGGTCCTTGCCCAGATGCCACTTGCCGAAGATGGCCGTGGCATAACCTGCGCTCTTGAACAGCTCGCCCATCGTGACTGAGCGCGCCGAGAGCGTGTTTGGCCCGTCTGGAACGAGAATGAGCGATAGCCCTCGCGGATCGAGTAACGTCCCGTCAGCAGGGCCGCTCGCGACGGCGTGCAAGCCGGTTCGACCAAGAACTGGGTTAGACGCAATCCTTCGCGCGCCAGCTGATCAATCCGCGGCGTCGGGGCGCCGCGCAACTTGCCCCCGCCATAGGGACCCAAGTCACCGTAGCCAACGTTATCGGCGAGGATGAAAACGACGTTCGGCTTTTGGGGCTGCTGTGCGGATGTCGAAGCAGTCCCGGTTATTGCCAAGAACAATGCCAGCAAACTAATGGATAGGTCTCTGCTCATTTCCAACCTCTTTCGTCAAAGCTTCGGCTAACGAGAGGTGCGTGGCCCGATTTTGTGCGGCAGCGATTTGGCGAAGGGCACTCCGGTGCAGACTGCGTCACGATCGACCAGACATGCTATGCACATTCGGGAGCATCAAAACTCCACCGCTATGAGAGCGAGAAGCGGGGCCAGCAGGGCGGTCGATAAATTGGTTCTCATTCCCATCGTCCACCCCATTGTGAAGTGGCCAGCGGCGGAAGATGCTCGTCCTTCGTGTCATCGCGCAGGGCATGCGGAATGCAGGAGGAAGGCGGGAGCGCAGCGTCACCTGCGCTCCCTTTGTTGCACGGGAACTTCTCTACTGGCCCGGGCGATTCTTGATCATCTCTTCGACCTTCCTCTTCACCGACTCGAGATTGAAGGAGGCCGGATCCTGCATCGGCGGGTAGTCGATGGCAGTCAACGCCAGCTTCCCGACGTACTGCTGGACCAGGACGAAGCGCCAGAACTCACGCGCAAAGAAGTCATTGGTGTAGCCAGGGGCGCTGGTATTCCAGGACTCACCACGAAGATTAGGCGTGCGCTCGAACGGATCCTGACGAATATTGACCATCGACGGCATGTCCGTGGTGGTCTTCTCGCCTGGCCAGCCCCAGGGCTGCTGGTAGAACTGGAACTTGAAGTTGTCGATGCGAACCGCGCCCAGGGTTGCGCCACCGAAGTAGAATATTTCCTGGCGCTTGGATGGGCCCTTGCCGGTGAGCAGATCCATCTGGTTGTAGCCATCAAGGTGGTTCTTGTAGGTGCGGTCACCAAGCTTGACGCCCTTCAGCAACTGCTCGGTAATATTGGAGTTTCCCGCCGCCGCCACCAGCGTGGGCAACCAGTCCAGCCCGGAGAAGATTTCATTCTGGACCGTCGCCGGCCTGATCCTGCCAGGCCAGCGGATGATGCACGGCACCCGGAAACCGCCTTCGCCGACGGTACCCTTGGTGTTCTTGAAGGGCGTCATGCCGCCATCCGGCCAGGTGAACACCTCGGCGCCATTGTCTGTGGTGAAGATGACGATGGTGTTGTTGACCTCGCCCATGTCGTCGAGCTTCTTCATCAGGGCGCCGACGCTGTCATCGAGTTGCGCCATGCCGGCCTCCTCAAGACCGTAGTTGGTCTCGCTATTCTGCATTGCGCTATATTTCTTCGAGAGGAACGTCCACACATGCATGCGCGTGGTGTTGTGCCAGACGAAGAACGGCTTGCCCTCCCGTTTGGCCTTGTCCATGAAGTCGCCGGAAGCCTTCACCAGCACCTCATCGAAAGTGGTCATGTCGTACTTCGCCTTCAGGAACGGCAGGTCATGCATGTTCTGCACGTTCGACATGTCGGGGAACGGCGGCAGTGGGCCTTCATCGACGATCCTCTGCTTGCCGACCTTGCCCCAGCGGGGCATCTCGGTCTGATCATCGGTGTCGGTCGCATAGCTGTGGATCAGGCTGCGCGGACCGTATTTGTTGTAGTAGTCCTGGTTGACCGGGAACGAGTACCAGTAGGGATCGGACATCGCGTCGAGATGGTACAGATATCCGAAAAACTCGTCGAAGCCGTGCAAGGTCGGCAGGTACTTGTTCAGGTCGCCGAGATGGTTCTTGCCAAACTGCCCGGTGGCATAGCCTTGTGCCTTCAGCGCGGTGGCGAGCGTCACCGCCTCGGCCGGAATGCCGACATCAGCGCCCGCCTGGCCGACGGTCGTCAGCCCGGTGCGGATCGGCAACTGACCAGTAATGAAGTTCGCGCGGCCCGCCGTGCAACTTGCCTCTGCATAATAGTCGGTGAACGTCATGCCTTCAGACGCCAGCTTGTCGAGGTTCGGCGTTTTCCCCGACATCATGCCGCGATGATAGGCGCCGATGTTGAACCAGCCGACGTCGTCGCCCATGATGACGAGTATGTTGGGCGGCCGTTGTTGTTGCTGAGCTGCCGCCGGAAAATTTGCGAGCGTAAAGGTGGTGGATAGTGCGACTGCGCTTGTCCAGATAAGGTTACGCATACTCATGGCAATCTTCTCCGATTGGTTTTGGATCGCTCGCGTGGCGAGCGATCCCAAAGAGTTTCCTGTCGGTTCGGATCAATTCCCGATTTCTAGGCTGTCGGCGTGCTACTTCGGGGGCGCGAATGACGTGTTATTTCCGGGTCGCGAATTCGGAATTCAGGTCGGCATGCAGCGGCATGTTCTTGCGAGCATTCACGAGGCAGCGCTTGATAGGCTGGCCGTTCGCTACCGCCAAAGTTGAGCGACGGTTGGTCAATGGGATTCTTGATCTAGATCAAAGCAGTTCCAATCAGGTCGAAGCGGAAAATCGACCATCCCTGCTGGCCAAAGCGCACGTATCACGCGGCGACCGGGACGGCCGGTCATCCGCGACCGGTCCAAGCCGCCATGCCGCCGAAAGCGGAAGTAAATTCA
Organism: Bradyrhizobium lablabi; assembly: GCF_001440475.1. Classification (GTDB taxonomy): domain Bacteria; phylum Pseudomonadota; class Alphaproteobacteria; order Rhizobiales; family Xanthobacteraceae; genus Bradyrhizobium; species Bradyrhizobium lablabi. The sequence continues at coordinate 213,533 of NZ_LLYB01000057.1, forward strand.
GAGGATTAATGGCGACGCGACGGCGGCTTGCGAGGCGGCGGAGGAGGCCGGCAAGAAGCGTCCGTCCAACAATTCCGGCGATAATCTGATGACGGTCAGGAAGGCCGCGCAGTGCAAGTAGGTGTTGGTGATGCGAGCGGGGCGCTGCGCAGGGCGGCCCCGCTCTGAGCCATCAGTTCGCTTTGGCCGGTGAGCCCTCGCGCATCCAGCCGAGGATGGTTTGGAGCCTTGTGACCACATCGCTGGTTTCCAGGACTTGCTGCATCTTGTCGATTCCGACTTCCATCAGCTGAACCACGACATCGGCGAGCGCCGCCGGTTCGCCGGCGTAGCGGTACAGCGACTGCGGCGGCGCGGTATTGGTGAAGCCCTGAAACGCCTCAAAGATTTCGCGCGTGAGCATGAACGCTTCTGCGTCCAGACCGCGCGTCTCTTCGATCGGCGCAACTTCGGCCGCCAGAAAATCGCCGTCGACCGGTCGCACGATGGCGGTTCGTTCGGAACAGGAAACCTTCACGCGAAGGTCTCCGTGCGGCATCTCCGTGCGATGGATGATCTCGGCGAGGACGCCGACCGAATGAAGCGCGGCGAAGTCCGGGTCATCGTTCTCCGGCCGCTTCTGGGTGACGACCAGAATTCGTCCGCCATTGGCGGCAGCGCTCTCGATCGCCCGTCGCGTCTTCTCGCGCCCGACAAAGATCGGCGTAATCAGTTGCGGAAAGAACACGACGTCCCGCATCGGCGCTACCGGAATCACGGTTCCGGCGCTGCGCGACCGGGCCCGCAATTTCGCGGCTTGAACGGAAACGGGTTGGCTCGACTGAATGGCCGCCGACAGCACGTTCCAATCGTGAAAGCCCAAGGTCCTCGCGACCAGTTCGAGGCTTTCGCTATGGCTGACGGAGATCGATTTGACTTTCAGCGCCTCGCGCAGCGTCTGCGCCATGGCCTTGGCATCGCGGAAATCACGCATGGGATAACCTCTGCTTCAGGCGAACGAGAATTGGGTCAGATGCTTGCGTTACTGACTCGTTCGCCGGGCAAAGGAGGCCGGGAGCGGCTCGATACGTTCGCCAAACCCAAAGGGTGCAAGCAGCGGGTCGTATCTACCCGATAAAAATATGCACGGTGTCTATAACGCTGTCAACGTGTGTCGTCGGTCTTCACACGCGTTCGAGAGCTATCGGCTATTTGCCCGCTTTAACGAAATCAAGGATTTCATCGGTCAGCCGGGTATCGGCAGTGTTGATCGAATACACTTCCGACATGTGACTGTGCTGCGGCAGCAGGAGAGTGCGTGCGCATCCGTTGGCGCGTTTGCAACTCACTTGCTTCGCGCGGTCGAATTGCAGCACGAAGCCCTCGGGGTCCAGTTCGGCGGCGGCCATCATCAGCGGGATGCCGGTGGTTGCCAAACCGGACAGCGAGGATCGTTCGGCGTAGCGCGCGGGATCGTCGCCAAAATAGGCGCGCTGGGTATTGGCGAGCGGCGTCGCGGTCAGGTCGTAAATGCCGGAGACCATGATTGCACCGGCGAGCCCTCCGCCTTTCACCTTGTGAAATTCGGGATGCGATACATAGTTTGCGACGTGAACCGCGCCTGCGGAGTGCCCCATCAGATAGATGCGCGCGGGATTGCCGCCGCGCTCGCCGATCTTGTCTGTGACCCACTGAACTGCGGTGGCCATATCCTCAGCGCCGGCCGGCCAGGGCGCCTGGGGCGCGAGGCGGTAGGTGACGTTGACGCCGACAAAACCGTTCTTTGCCGCCCACAGCATGATGTTGTCATAGAACGGGCTGGTCGGTGTGGTCCGCTTGTTGCCGCCCACGAACGCGCCGCCATGGACGAAGATCAGCACCGGCCGGGAAGGCGTAGCCGTCTCCGGCAAGAAGATATCGAGCAGGTTGCGGTCGGCCGGACCGTATTTGACGTCCCGCTCGACCCTGACGCCCTGGTAGGGCTCTTTTTCCTGCAACGGCGCGTAGAGCTCCACGGTCTTCGGCGGGTCGATGACGCGGCCGAGTTCCAGGAGCTTCCAGGCCAGATCCTCGGACATCGGGGACTGCTGCGCGGATGCCGTGCTCGCGAACATTGCCGCAACAATGGTCAAAGCCGATCTCGTTAGGGCCATCTGGTCTTCCCCCGTTTCTACGCTGTTGGCTCAAGATGGCCGATCCCGCGGCCGATTTGTACCGATTTCACCGTGACGATCCGCTGCAATTGCGCTACCGAAAAGCTCACCTTTGGAGCTTGAATCAGATGAGCCGCCGCGACCGTAAACCGCTAGCCAAGTCGCGCAAATCAGGCGACCGCCCCAAGGGGGCGACCCCGTTTCGCGGTGGGAAGCCAGGCGACCGGGCACAGAGCGATCGGCCATCCGGGAATCGCCCGCACGCCAAGCCCGCACGCTTTTCCGAGTCCCGCAGGGAAAGGCCGGCTGCCGTAGCTGCCGAGCCGGCAAAACCCGTCGCTGAAGCGCCGCTCCCGACCAAGGTCCAGACGGTCGTCGTCACATCAGACGAAAACAACATGCGCGTCGACCGCTTCCTCGAGGCGCGCTTTCCGGGCCTGTCGTTCTCCCACATCCAGCGCATCGTCCGGAAGGGCGAGCTGCGTGTTAACGGCAAGCGGGCCGACAGCAAGGACCGGCTGGAAGAAGGCCAGAGCGTGCGCATCCCGCCGCTCCGGCTCGATGCGCCGAAGGGGGCTGGTCCGCTTTCGGAGGCCGCTGCGAAGACGCTGCAGGCGCTGAAGGAGATGACCATCTTCGAGGATGCCGATGTCCTGGTGATCAACAAGCCCGCGGGGCTTGCGGTGCAGGGCGGCTCCGGCATCACGCGCAACGTCGACCAGATGCTGGAGGTGATGCGCGACGCCAAGGGACAGAAGCCGCGGCTGGTGCACCGGCTGGACCGGGAAACCTCCGGCTGCCTGTTGATCGCAAAGACCCGCTTCGCCGCCACCGCCTTGACCGGCTCGTTCCGCCACCGCTCGGCGCGCAAGATCTACTGGGCGCTGGTGGCGGGCGTGCCGAAGCCGAAGCAGGGCCGCATCTCGACCTATCTCGCCAAGGAGGAGAGCGAGGAGGACAGCATCATGCGCGTCGCCAAGCACGGTGACGAGGGTGCGAGCCACGCGGTGACGTATTACGCCGTGGTCGAGACCTCGGCGCAGAAGCTCGCCTGGGTGTCGCTGAAGCCGGTTACCGGGCGAACCCACCAGTTGCGCGCCCACATGGCGCATATCGACCACGCCATCGTCGGCGATCCCAAATATTTCAACAAGGAGAACTGGGACCTGCCGGGCGGCCTGCAGAACCGCCTGCATTTGCTCGCGCGGCGGCTCGTCATCCCGCATCCGCGCGGCGGCGTGATCGATGTCAGCGCGCCGCTGCCGCCGCACATGCTGCAATCCTGGAATCTGCTGGGATTGGAGGCCGATCGGTTCGATCCGATCGAGAACGCGCCGGAGGAGTAGGGCCGGCAGCCGCGCCAGCGAGCGCAACAACTGTCAAATGCAACACACGGCGATTTGATATTGCGCGTTCCCGACGGTCTCTAACATCAGGCCGGCAAGTTCAAATGCAGGGGTATCGCGCATGAACGGAAATCTGGTCCGGCTCGCGTTTTGTTGTTTTGCGTTGATCGGAGCGCTCGGCGCAGGCGGTCTCGCCCATGCGCAGAGCGTCGCTCTCGTCGGCGGCAGTGTCTACGCATCGCCCGACGCCGCCCCGCTTGCGGACGGCGTCATCGTCACGTCGAACGGCGTCATCACGGCGGTCGGCAGCCGCAGCGAGGTTCAGCTTCCCGCCGACGCGCGTGTGATCGATTGCTCGGGCAAGACGGTGGTAGCCGGTTTCTGGAACAGCCACGTCCATTTTACGGAAGCGGTATGGAGGAGCGCCGGCTCGGCTCCATCAGCGCCAATGGCCGAACACATGCAGGCGATGCTGACACGGTGGGGGTTTACGAGCGTCTGGGATCTCGGTTCGGACGGCAGAGATACGGTGGCGCTGCGCCGCCGGGTCAACGCTGGCGAGATACCGGGCCCGGACATCCATACGGTAGGCAGCATCTTTCCCCGGGACGGCCATCCAGCCTATCTCCCGGCCGAGATGAAGCTGCCCGAGGCTGCGACGCCCGAGGACGCTGCGCAGTTGATGCGAACCTATCTTGGTTTTGGGCTCGACGGCCTCAAGCTGTTCACCGGCTCCTACAAGGGCCAAGGCAAGCCGGTCGTGAATATGGACCCGGCAATTGCCAGGGCGGCGGTCGACGTGGCCCATGCTGCAGGCAAGCCGGCGTTCGCCCACCCGCAAAACATGGCGGGCGTCGAGGCCGTGATCGCGGCCGGCGTCGATGTCATGGCGCACACGGTTGCGGGCGAACCGCCTTACTTCCCCGAGCAACTCGCGCGCTTCAAGCAGCAGGGTGTCGCGCTGATTCCGACGCTGTCGCTGTTTGCAAAGCTTCCGGTCGGACCGGACATATCCGCGCGCCTCGTCGCCACGACCGTTGCCCAGGTCAAGGCGTTTGCCGACAATGGCGGCCCGGTCCTGTTCGGCACCGATATCGGTTTCACCAACTATTACGACACCACGCTCGAATATGAGCTGATGCACCGCGCGCTGTCGGAACGCCAGATCCTGGCCTCGCTGACCACCAATCCCGCGGGCTATTTCAAGGCGGCGAAGAAGGGGCGAGTCGATAAGGATTTTGATGCCGACCTCGTGGTGCTCGACGGCGATCCGCTCGCCGACGTCACCAACCTCGCCAAGGTTGCGTACACGATCCGCGCGGGGAAGGTGATCTATCAGAAGCCGTGAAGCGCCCCCGGGGGCAAACTTTTCGCGCAGGAGGGTTCGGTAACGGGAACCGGGCCTGCGCAGGCCAAAAACGGCCGCGCCTGCGCGTAAACCAACATCACAATTGATCGCCGCAACAGCCTCATCAGCTTTATTTGCACTGGCCGTTATCGTATTGTCAGAGCTGAACTATTACCCCATCTCGGCAAGCTGAAATCACGACATGCGTGAACTATTCGATGACGTCGCCGGACATTCGCCGCTCGATCCGCAGGAGTCGGTGCGTCGCGCCACGCGCGCGCCCCAGCGCAAGCGGTTCTACAAGGAAGCCGGCATTGCCGAGGTCGAGGGCGGGTTTGCCGTCACGCTCGACGGCAAGCCGATCCGCACGCCTTCCGGCCGCCAGGTCGTCGCGCCCAGCAGCGCCATTGCCGAGCAGATCGCCGCGGAATGGAATGCGCAGGGTGAGACCATCGATCCCCTGACCATGCCGCTGACGCGCTTTGCCAACTCTGTCGGCGAGGTCTCCGATCGCGTCGATGCCGTGGCCGACGATGTCGCAAAATACCTCGGCACGGATTTGCTGTTTTATCGCGCCGGCCATCCCGAGGCGCTGGTTGCCCGCGAAGCCGCGTATTGGGACCCGGTGCTGGCCTGGGCGGCGAACAGCCTCGGCGCGCATTTCATCCTGTCCGAGGGCATCGTGCATGTCGCCCAGCCGGAGCAGGCGATCACGGCGGCCCGCGCGGTCTTTCCCAGCGATCCATGGTCGGTGGCGGCGCTGCATGTGGTGACGACGCTGACCGGCTCGGCGCTGCTGGCGTTGGCGTTGGTGCGCGGAGCCATGGATTCCGACGAGGTTTGGGCCGCCGCCCATGTCGATGATGACTGGAATGTCGAGAAATGGGGCGTCGACGAAGAGGTCGCGGCCCGCCGCGCGGCCAGATTCATCGATTTCCGGGCCGCCGTGACCATTTTGGACGCCCTGAAGGCCTGAACGCCCGCCATCGGTTAAGCAGAGGTTTACGACGCCGGGTTAGCCTTCGAGCCTGGCCGAGACCTCCGCTATGGCGATTACGATCAATTCCGTCTCTCCCGTGCTTGCCGCCCAAGAGGTCGGCAGCATTGCGCCTGAGTTCGTGCTGCAGCAGGGCAGCGTGGTCAACGCCCAGGTCCTGAAAGTGCTCTCGGCCGATCTGGTGCGGATCGCGATCGACAGCCTTTCGATCGACGTCGCCACGGAAATTCCGTTGCAGCCGGGCCAGAACCTGCAGCTTGCGGTCACGCAGACCAAGGACGGGGGCATCCGCCTGGCCATGGTCGGGCAGGGTGGTGATGTCGCCGACGCCGTCACATTGTCGCCGGACGCGCTCGTCGATGCCGCCGCCAATCGGCCGGCCATCGTTTCGTCGAAGAACGTGCTGACGCCGGTGGAGCGCGCTGCCGTCTCCGTGGCGGCGCAGGCGGCGGTGACCGAACAGGACAGCCTGGCGCCGTTGTTTGCCAATCTGGGTGCCGCGGTTTCCTCCAGCAACCTGCCGCCGAAATTGCGCGAGGCGATCGCGCAGGTGCTGGCGCAACAGACTAGCCTCGATCAGAATCTCGACGGCGCCGACATCAAGACCGCATTCCAGAAATCCGGAATCTTCCTCGAGGCGTCGCTGGCATCGGGCTCGCTCCCGCAAGGCGGCGTGCCCGATCTCAAGGCCGCATTGATCGTGCTGCGCCAGACGCTGCAATCGGCGCTCGGGATCAATTCGACGGCCGCGCCGCCGGCAACACCGGCCGCGCCACAACAACCCGCCGCGCCGCCATCGGCTTCCAACGCGAGCCTTGCGCCGGCCTTGCTGCCCAATGTCCATGTGCAGGAAATCCTGCTGCCGCAGGCGCGATTGCCTACAGCCGAGAATCTCGCGCTGCCGGGCCAGCTCGCCCGAAACCCGCTTGCAGCCGCGCTCGACGCCGGCCCATCGGCCGGCGCAACGCTGAACCTCTTGCAGGAGGCGCTGCAGGAACTCGGCGTCCCCGCGCGCGTTGCGGCCACGGCCGCCATGAAAGATGCTCGCAGCGGCGACGTCACCTTCCAAACCAACACTCCGCCGCCACCGATCCGTGGCGCGCCGCCGGCGGCGCAACCGGTCGCGTCTCCCACCATCGCGCCGCATGCGCCGCTCGAGTCGACCGTGCATCATCTGCTCGACGACACCGATGGCGCGATTGCACGGCAAACCCTGCTGCAGGTGGCCTCCCTGCCGGACCGCATCGACAACGCCGCGCCGAAAGTCGACACGACGCTGCCGCGCTGGCATTTCGAAATTCCCTTCGTGACGCCGCAGGGCACGGCGATGGCGCAGTTCGAGATTTCCCGCGATGGCGCCAACGAGGGCGTCGAGGCGGCCAAGCGGGTGTGGCGCGCGCGGTTTTCGCTCGACGTCGAGCCGGCCGGCCCGGTTCACGCGCTGATATCGCTCACCGGCGACAAGACCTCGGTGCGGATCTGGGCGGAACGGCCGGCGACCGCGGAGCAACTGCGCGCCGGGACGCCGCAACTGACCGAAGCGCTCAGCCGGGCCGAACTGCAGCCCGGCGACATCGTGATCCGCGACGGCGCGCCGCCGCAGGCCGCGCCTGCTGCCCGTGCCGGGCATTTCCTGGATCGCGCGCTATGAGCGTCGATACCAGGAACAAGCTTGCGGTCGCGCTGCATTACGACAAGACCGGTGCCCCGCGCGTCGTCGCCAAGGGCAAGGGCACCATCGGCGCCAAAATCGTCGAACTCGCCAAAGAGCATGACATTCCGATCGAGGAGAACGAATTGCTGGCGGGCGCCTTGTCCCATGTCGAGATCGGCGACGAGATTCCGCCGGAGCTCTACAAGGCCGTCGCCGAAGTGCTAATCTTCGTGCTGCGGCTGTCGGGCCGGATTCGGTAGGGCGAGTACTCATAAAAGCGATGTAGCCGGACGTCCTGAAAATATCCGTTGCTAGGGATTGAGCCGACTTCGTCTAATCACCCGCCGATGTCGCCTTATGCCCCTCAATGGACATTGGCCCGGTGAATTTTCCCGAATCGAATAGCAACCTGCAATCCGGACAGACGTTACGGGGTCATCACCGCCCGGTCCCTTGGCAGTAGCGGTGATGAGATCGCCCATCACGCGCTCCCGCCTCACTCTAGCAGGAAAGGAGTGCGTCATGAGACGACGCTCGCAGCCCAATACATTTAAACAGCCCCACACATTTAAAGAGACTCTGAACGCGGAGAAAGCCCGCTTCGAAGTGGCTTCGCCGCAGCGTTCGCCATCATCGATCGTGCTCCAAGATGCGGACCATGACGTCTACCTCGTACTACTGGACGCTTTCGGGGCGTGGGTAGGCCGCGCCTGGCGCGAGACCGATGATGATGGGGGTACGTATCGCGAGATGCTGATCCGCGACCTCTTGCATGGAGTGTTCAGCCATCCGGTGCGCATCGTCGCCTTCAACACCGCCGAGGGATGGTCGCGCAATATCACGACTGAAATCGCTGCCGAGCTGAAGCAGCGCAGCGACGAAGGCCAGAATATCCCTATCTCAGTACAGCATTTGCCAGAAATGGCCGGCAACCAAGGGCAGAATCCGGTGCGACAAACGACCATGGATAGCGCGCAGCACTGCCAAGATCAGGCGGCAGAATGCCTTCGCTTGATCAATAGGACGAACAACGAAGAAGAGGCTCAGGTTCTGAGGAATATTGCTCAAACCTGGTCAAGACTTGCGGGCCAGATCGACCGATATAACGTGGTCCTGCGCGAACAAAGCCGCATAGCCCGAAAATGAGGCTACCTCGGTTGGTGGCCTCTTTCATTTGGCGAATGTCGCCTGTTGGCCCTTCGGCGACCTCCGGCGATGTCCGCTTTAGTGCTGCTGTTGAGCGATGAGCCGACAACAGGCGCGACCAAAACCAAACGCCTGATTTATGAGTATTCGTCCTGGATCGGTTCCAGCTATTGTCATAGTTTCTCCACGATGCGGTCAGCATCGTTTCTGCACCCGTTCATTATTCGGATGTTTCCGTGATCAATCGTCGCCATGCGCTCGGCGTCCTTGCCGCCACAAGCCTGTTTCCCGCGCGCAGCTTTGCCAACGTCTCCTACCAGCGCAGCGAGTTTCGCGACGACCTCTCCAAGCGCTTTTTCGATCTCGGCACCGTCGGCACCTTCGTTGCCTACAAGATCGATGACTACCTGATCATCGCCAGCGACAAGGTGCGCTCGGGCGAGGGCAGGCTGCCGGCTTCGACCTTCAAGATTCCGAATTCGCTCATCGCGCTCGAGACCGGCGTGGTCGAGGACCCCGACAAGGATGTGTTCAAGTGGGACGGCGTGACGCGCAGCATCGAGGCCTGGAACAAGGACCACACGCTGCGTTCGGCGATCGCGGTCTCCGCGGTGCCAGTCTATCAGGAGATCGCGCGGCGCATCGGGGCTGAGCGCATGCAGAAATATCTCGACCTGCTCGACTACGGCAACCATGACATCGGCGGCGGCATCGACCAGTTCTGGCTGAGCGGGAAGCTGCGCATCGATCCGATCCAGCAGATCGATTTCGTCGACCGCTTGCGGCGCGGCGTGCTGCCGGTCGGAAAGCGCAGCCAGGAATTGACGCGCGACATCCTGCCGGTGACCAAGGTCGGCGACGCCACCATCCGCGCCAAGAGCGGCCTGCTCGGCGCCGAGCAGGGCTCACTGGGCTGGATGGTCGGCTGGGCCGAGAAGGGCAGCCAGCAGACCGTGTTCGCCATGAACATGGACTGCAAGGAGCAGAGCCACATCGACGCGCGCATGACTGTGGTGCAGCAATGCCTCGCCGATATCGTCGCGATTTAAGCCATAGCGTTTTCGAGCGAAAGCCTGCCCCGGACTTGATCCGGGGTGGATACCGGTTCGCGTGAAGAAAACGCCTCAAAATAAAATCCGGAGCTATCGGTTCTGATTCAATCAGAACCGATAGTGCGCTAGCGCCGGTTCAACGCGAGCGAGACGGACGTGATGTTGGTGCCCTGAGGCTGGATGGATACCGTCTGCCGACCGCCACGCGTCGTCAACGACAGGTTGGCCGAAAAACTGTCGCCTCGCGCGGCAGCCTCGACATGATCGCCGGCGGCGCGTCCGGAAAGGGTGCCGGATGCGTTGCGGCTTGCTTCAGTCCATGAACCCCTGATCGCGCCGCCATGATATTCCACCTCGCTTGCGAGGTCGAATTTATAGCTCGCGCTGGCGCAAGTCAGATTGAGCCTAAGCTGTTCGCCACTTCCGGCGACGTCATACGCCGCACGGCAGCGCAATTGCTCCTGCTGACCGTCGCTGGTGCTGAGCACGCCGCCGCCGGACCAAGTGCCGGCCATGGCCACGAAGGGCGAGGCAGGCGCGGCCAGCGCCGCGCTGCCGGCCAGCGACAGCGATGCGAGCAGCATCGCCGTTCGCGTGAGATTGGATCCAGACATCTTGATGATCTCCGTTCGGTTTGGCATTCAACGCCAAAACCGCAAACGGGTTCATCGGTTCCGCGGCTGTCCGGCTCGGCCGGGTTTCACCAAGTCGTTATCCGAGCTTCAGCAACGCCTGCAGAAAATCGCTCACCGCCTTCTGCGCGTCCTTCGCCGTTGCCGGATTGCCACCGACATGCGGATTGAGCGCGATGCAGGCATCCTTGTAGGTGAAGGGCTCCTTGGTGTCGTCGTTCATGAGAACTCCGCCTTCGCCCTCCCTAAGGCGGCAATTGCGGGCGGACTGCGCATTGGCTGAAACGGCGATCGTGCTGAGGCCGAGCAGGCCGGCATCGAAGCCGTGTGCGGAATCCGGATATTCCGTCAGCGTCGCGTCGCGCTTGGCGTCCTGCAGGCGGGCGAGATAGGCCTTGCAGGTGGCGACGGGGTTGTAGTCGTCAGGCGTGCCGTGAAAGATCCGGATCGGACGCGCCGCGACCTCGGTGTCGGTGGCGTAGGTCGTCGAGCAATCCGGATAGAACGGAATGTAGGCGGCAAACTGCGCGCCGGACTTGTTCCAGAGCTTGTGGAAGCGATCGAGGCTGGCGTAGAGCGCCGCCTGTCCGCCACGCGAAAATCCCATCAGCACGATCCGGTCAGGATCGACGCGCGGATGCTTGGCGAGGATTTCGAGCGAACGATAGGTGTCGACGATGAAATTCAATCGGCCGAGCAGGGCCTGGTTGGGGCCGACCGCGGTGAGCCCGCGGCCGCTGAACCCGTCGATCACGAAGGTCGAAATCCCCATCGCATTGAAGTGGCGCACCCAGGGGTCCATGCCGGCGCCGACGCCGCTCGATCCGTGCATCAGCACCACGACGGGAAGCTTGCCGGTGCCTTGCGCGATGCGCAATTCGCCGGCGACGGTGACCTGCTTGCCATTGGCATCGCCGTTCAAAAATTGCTGGTCGGAAATCGTCAGCGACGGAATAGCGTAGATTTCAGTGCGGGCGGCGACGTCCTTCGGCATCGATTGCGCGGATGTTTCGATGCAGGTGAATAGAACAGCGGTGCAAAGAATTGCGCCGGTCACGGCGACGCGCCAATCCGTCAGCATCGGTCAGTCCCCCCCCAAGTGTTTTCTTTATGGCCGTAACTAGATCAAGCAAGCGGCAGACTGTCAATTTGCCCGGCCAATGCCTCTGTGCGTGCGCCTTGCGGGAGCGTTGGAAACCGGGGAATATCCGATGCAGTTCGAGGGACACATGGCGATCATTTCAAGGGGAGCGGGCGTCGCTTTGCTCCTGGTCGGACAAGCGCTGCTGTGGGGAAACGCGCGTGCTGCCGAGCCGTCTTACGACGATTATGTTGCGCAGGTGAAAGCCGGCAAGATCGAGATCGACTACACGGCGTTTCGTCTAGCTTATGCCGCCAGCCCGAAATACGCGCCTTACGGCACCATCGAGATCGTGAGCAAGCTGAAGAAGGCCTACGCCGCCGGCGATTGCCCATCAGCGATGGCGCACGCGAAGGAGGTGTTTGAGATCAACTTCGTTCAGATGGAAGCCCACAAGATCGCCGCCGTCTGCCTGAAGAAGGCGGGTAACGAGGAGGAGGCGCGGCGGGAGTATGCGATGTCCCTGGGGCTGTTCAGTTCCGTGCTCAAGTCGGGCGACGGAAAGAGCCCGGAAACCGCCTTCGTCGTCATCGCAGTCGACGAAGAGTACAGTGTGTTGGAGACCGCGTCGTTGACGCCGGTCAAGCAGGCACTGGTGAACCATGGAGGATCCGCCTTCGACCGGTTCGAGGTCAAATTGCCGGATTCAGAGCGAACGGTAACGCTCTTTTTCAACGTCGACCGCCCGCACGCGCAATTGGCGCGAACGTTACAGAAACAGCAGTAGACGATCACGCGACCGTGGCGTTTTGTTCGCTTGCGTAGCGCAACGCCTGCCTACATCGGCGCCTGCGGCTTCCCGATCCGCCCCAGATGGGTGAACGAGAAACCGGTCTCGTATTTCAGCCCGTAGCCGAGCGCGCGGTCGAAGCCGATATGGGCCAGCCAGATCATGGCGATCGAGAGGATGAGCGGGGAGGCGGTGGCAAAGCCGGTCGTCATGATCGCCATCGGCGCCAGGTAGCTATGCGCGGCGTTGTAGATCATGGCGCCGAACCGCGGTCCCGACAGGTAGGCGGCAAAGCTGAGATCGGGGACGAAAAACAGCAGGCCGTAAACCCACCAGTCGCCGTCCCAGATGTAGTAAAGCAGCGTCATTCCGATAAATAACGCTAATCCTTCCAGCCGAAGCACCGCGCGCACGCCCCCTGAGACGGCGCCCGAGCGGTCGGCGCCAGCGATATCGGTCATTCCGGTCCCCATAGTCAGGATCGGCATATAGGGGCTGCAAGGCGGCGGTACCAGATGCCGGATCGGGTGTTTCCGCTTCCGAAAAGGCCGTGTTAGAAGGCCTTCAAATCGTTACCCAAAAAGGCGGGCGGAAGCAGCATGAAGGACATCCTGGAGACCCTCGAAGAACGGCGCGCCGGCGCCAAGCTCGGTGGAGGCGAAAAGCGCATCGAGGCGCAGCACGCCCGCGGCAAGCTGACCGCGCGGGAGCGCATCGAATTGCTGCTCGACAAGGGCTCGTTCGAGGAATTCGACATGTTCGTCGAGCACCGCTCGATCGAATTCGGCATGGAGAAGAACAAGATTCCGGGCGACGGCGTCGTCACCGGCTGGGGCACGGTGAACGGCCGCAAGACCTTTGTGTTCGCCAAGGACTTTACGGTGTTCGGCGGCTCGCTGTCGGAAACCCATGCGCTGAAAATTACAAAACTGCAGGACATGGCGATGAAGGCGAGGGCGCCGATCATCGGCCTCTATGACGCCGGCGGCGCCCGCATCCAGGAGGGCGTGGCCGCGCTCGCGGGCTATTCCTACGTGTTCCGCCGCAACGTCATTGCATCAGGCGTGATCCCGCAGATCTCGGTCATCATGGGCCCCTGCGCCGGCGGCGACGTCTATTCGCCGGCGATGACCGACTTCATCTTCATGGTGAAGAACACCTCTTACATGTTCGTCACCGGCCCCGACGTAGTGAAGACCGTCACCAACGAGGTGGTGACGGCCGAAGAACTCGGCGGCGCCTCGGTGCACGCCACGCGCTCCTCGATCGCGGACGGCGCCTTCGAGAACGACGTCGAGACGCTGCTGCAGATGCGCCGCCTGATCGACTTCCTGCCGTCCAACAACACCGACGGCGTGCCGGAATGGCCGAGCTTTGACGACATCGAGCGCGTGGACATGTCGCTGGACACGCTGATCCCCGACAATCCGAACAAGCCCTACGACATGAAGGAACTGATCCAGAAGGTCGTGGACGAGGGCGACTTCTTCGAGCTCTCGGAGACGTTTGCCCGCAACATCGTCACCGGCTTCGGCCGCATCGCCGGCCGCACGGTCGGCTTTGTCGCCAACCAGCCGATGGTGCTGGCAGGCGTGCTCGACTCTGACGCCTCGCGGAAAGCGGCGCGCTTCGTCCGTTTCTGCGACGCCTTCAACATCCCGATCGTGACGTTCGTCGACGTGCCGGGCTTCCTGCCGGGCACGGCTCAAGAATATGGCGGCCTGATCAAGCACGGCGCAAAGCTGCTGTTCGCCTATTCGCAATGCACGGTGCCGCTCGTCACCGTCATCACGCGAAAAGCCTATGGCGGCGCCTTCGACGTCATGGCCTCAAAGGAAATCGGCGCCGACATGAACTACGCCTGGCCGACCGCCCAGATCGCCGTGATGGGCGCCAAGGGCGCCGTCGAGATCATCTTCCGCGCCGACATGAACGATCCCGACGCGATCGCCAAGCGCACCAAAGAATATGAAGACCGCTTCCTGTCACCGTTCATTGCGGCGGAGCGCGGCTACATCGACGACGTGATCATGCCGCATTCGACACGGCGGCGGATCGCCCGCGCGCTGGCGATGCTGAAAGACAAGAAGGTCGAAATGCCGGCGAAGAAGCACGATAACTTGCCGTTGTAGAAGGTGTCGTAGGGTGGGTTAGCGCAGCGTAACCCACCGGCCGAACCGACCGCGCATCGAGACTTCGGTGGGTTACGCCTTCGGCTAACCCACCCTACGAAGCTACCAAGCTCACAACTTCGCCTACGCCGCCTTGTGCTGCTGCTTCATGACCTCCGCCGCGCGCTTCTTGAGGTCAGCCGGCGACACGTCCTCGATATGCGTGCCGATGTGCCAGTGGTTGCCGGCCGCGTCCTTCACGCCGCCGCTGCGGTCGCCATAGAATTGATCCGTGGGCTCCATCAGCGATGTCGCGCCGGCCTTGAGCGCCTTCTGATAAACGGCATCGACGTTGGGTACGTAGAGATACAGCATGGTCGATGTTGCTTGTGCACGCTCCGAGGAGTCGGAAATCATCACGATGGAATTTCCGATTTTGTACTCCGCGTGCATGACCTTGCCGTCGGGCCGCATCATCGGCTCGAATACCGGTTGGGCGCCGAATGCCTCTTTCATGAAGCTGATGACCTTGTCCGCCCCGTCGACCACGAGGTAGGGCGTGACGGTGTGAAATCCTTCGGGAACCGGCTTTACCTTGGTTGCCATGGCTGTCTCCTTGGGTTTGATGGATTTGATCCATGCAGGACGGCCCAGCCCGCTTATTGCTTTGCCCGTGATTCTCGATCCGGGGTTTGAACATAGTGTGGCAGCGGCGGTTCGCGCACCGGTGGTCGCGTCAATGTGTACCGCTGCCAGGTTCCCCCTCCCGGCGGAACTAACCCTTCAGCAGCGGAACAAAATCGTATTCGCCGACGCGTTGCAGGGTGGAGCGAAGCGATATCCATCAACGCCGGTGATGCGTGTGGCGATGGGTATCGCATCGCTCTACCCATCCTACGACGGCTTCACTGCTCACCGCGCCAGTTTCGCCAGCTTCCCTTGCTTCGCGGCCTCGATCGCACGCTCCGCATCCTCGGGCAACAGCAGCCGCTCGCTGATCTGCCGCGCAGCCTCTCGGCGCACCGCAGCGACATAGGCGTCGTTATCAGCGTAACGTTCCGCGAGTGACGGGCGTGGGTCGTGTATTTCCTTTCGCGCCGCTTCGGTCGGCGCGAACGGCACCACGGCGCCCTGCAAGGGATACAGTGCGGTCGGCCCAAAACCTTGCGCCCGTGGATTCCACGCCGTGTAGGTTGCGCGCGGCACGGCCAGTGCGAGCTGGCGAATGCCTGATATCGCCATGCCGTCGTCATCCGCCTTCGGCACGAACACGGGATAGCGGCCGATCTCCTTGGGCGGCAGCACGCTCTGGTCGGAGAAGGCGGCGAGGGTATGGATGCCCTTGTAGGACAGGCCGGGGATATCCGGCCGCACCGCGCCTTCGGCTGCAACCAGCGTGCCGTGGGCGCGCATCGGCACGCGGCTTGAGGGCGGCGGTACACCATCGCTGATCCAGGCATTGAGATCGGTCAGCAGCGCCCGCATCGGCGCGCCGGCATGAACAGGGTTTAGCGGCAGCGACATCGCCGCCACGCCCTTGCGCATCACGTCGGTGGGGTCGGCAAAATGCGGCGTGCCCGCGATCATGTAGGCGCGGACATTGTCCGGCAGGTCAAGGTGATTGCCCGCGAGGTCGGTCACCAGCAGCGAGGCGCGCGAGGCCCACCATTCATGCTCGCTGTCGGTCTGCATCACCTTGGGGCAGGTCACGGACAGCGCGCACCGGCGCAACAGGCCGTCGGTCTTGCCGGAAATCGGATCGCTCAGCGTCGCGTAGGTGAACGGGAACAGGTCGGCCTGCCAGGCCGGGTCCTGCGGATGGCGCGGGTTGCGGCCGGGCAGGCCGAAGCGAACATTGGTCGCCATCCGCCGTGTGCCCGCGACATGCGGCATCAGCCCGTCGAACACCACGCGGCCCTGCAGATCCTCGTTGAAGCCGAGATGGAGGAAGTCGCGTAGGAAGCGGCCGGATTGCGAGACGCCGAAGCCGATCGCGCGGTTGGCCGACGAATGCAGGCCGTTCAGCAGCGGATTGGCCGATGTCGTATCGCGGCGCAGGAAGCTGACGACATCGCGCACCGCGGCAAAGCCCATGCCGAGCGGCACCGGATCGCGCGCCGTGTAGGTGACCTCATAGAGCGCGCCGGCATCAAAACCGTCGGGCCGCGTGACCTCGACGGTTACGGGATCGACGAGCCGGGCCGAGAGGCCTGATGGCGTCTGGCGGGCGTCGGCCCAGGCGGCGCGAACGGTGATGTTGAGGTTGGCGGGATCGGCAGCGGGCCAGGTCAGTGCTGCCCGCTCGGGACTTCTCGTGTTGTCGAAGAGGAATTCCTCGCGCGCAGGTCCGGTCACACTCTTTAGCACCGGCGCCGTCAGTGCCATCTGTCCTGGTTTGGAGGGGATGTCGCCCTGCCAACCGACCCAGACCATCGTGTAGCCCTGGCGCTGGAGGAAGCCGATGCCGGCGTCGTCGGGACCTTGCGCGTTGTTCGCGCCGGGCTGCGATGAATCGTCGAACAGTTGCGGCGCAAGCTTTCGGCCGCGATTGGGCACGTCCAGCAGCAGCGTGCCGTTGCCATGTGTGGGATCGGCGGGGCGCAGGATCACGACGTCGGCGGTCGCTTCCACTCTCCCATCCGGGCTGCGCGGCGCCTGCGCGAGATCGGTGATGACGGCGTTGCGATCGTCGGACGGGTTGAGGGCGATGGTGGCGCGCGCGGTAATCCGCTCGTAGGGGCCGACGTCACCAAAGCTTCGGCCAGCGAAGGCAGGCCCGCGTTCCACGATGTCGAAGCGAACGACCTCCGCACGTAGCGCGACCGGTGAGAGGCAAACCACCGCAATCACGCCCGCCACCATCTTGCGCATGGCCGTTCCTTCCCTGTCTGGCGCGAGAGGTTGAAATCCTCTCCGCGCTCGTTTTTATCGCGGCCGTCTATAGCATCGCGGCTGAGGGCGCGCCGAAAAATCTCAACGCGTTCGGTGCCATGGGCGGGACCGCAACCTAACCCTTCAGAAGCGGAACAAAATCGTATTCGCCGACGCCTTGCAGCACCAGGAAGGTGAGCGACGTCGCGCCGCCATTGGTCACCAGATGCGGCCGCTTGGGCCTGACGGCATAGACTTCGCCGGGCTTCAAATTCACTTCCTCTTTCGGATCCTGCAGGAACAGCCGCATCTGGCCTTCCAGCACGTAGAAAGTGTCTGACACATTGCTATGGGTGTGCCATGGCACCTTCTGGGTTGCGGAGAGCTGCAACTCCACAATGCGAAAGCCGGGGCGCGTGGCGTGCTCGGCGCGGCGCTCGACTTCGTAGAGATGACTGGCGTCCTTGACTGGCTGCGGCTGGTTCATGACGGCTCCCTCGGATCATCCGCCCCCATCGCGTGGTGCGGCGTGATGATAGCCTTGCTTTGCCGTTCACGAAACGGGCAGGGAGTAGGGCGGGTCAGCCGCGCCGCTGGAGCCGTTCACTCCATCTCGTTCCGCTTCTGCTGCTCGCCCTCGCGCAGCCGCTGCGCGATCGCGGTTCGCCTCGGGATCAACGCGGCCTCGTCGGCGAGCCGCTGGGCAAGGTCGGCGTGATATTGCTGCACGACGTCGAGCACGGCTTCCTTGGCGAGCCGGCGGTGGTACTCGGCCAGGAATCGGTGCAGGTCAGCGAGCTCTTCGTCGTCCATCTCAATCGCGCCTCAGCCGCGATGGCCGAATATACCGCGACCTGTCGATCCCGCGCCAGCTAGCAACAGGGTTCCCGATCCCGGTGGTTTCGCCGGCCGGCCCGCAGCCGGGTGGGGCGGTCGCGCGGGTGGCTAAATCGTTACGGCGCGGCCGGCCGGTTAACTATCTGTTAACCATGGTGGCCTTAGCCTCTTGGGCACTATCCGGTCATCATCAGACGATTCCAGCGCGGTTCGTTCGGGGAGAACAGCCGATGTCCGTTGAGATTCTGACCTACGCAGCTCTGGGCGCCCGCCTGAACATCTCGGCAGCGGCCGCCCGTTCGCTTGCCAGGCGGCTCCACTTGCCGCGCTCGCTTTCCGATGACGGGAAGGCCCTGGTGAGCGTCGATCTCGCTGAAATCAGGCATACGCCACACCCTCCGGCCGGTCACCGGGCGGGGGAGGCCTTTCAGTTGAGGGCACTCATCGCGACCCTGCAGGCGGAGATCGTCCAGCTCGAGGCCAGGGCGGCGGGCAATCGCGCCGATTTCGAGTACGAACGCGAGCGCGCCGATCGCCTGATGGCGGAACTGCTGCAGGCGACCGCAGAGACCACCGCCACCAAACAGGCGGCGGCGCGGCTTGAGGGCGAGGTGACGGCCCTGCGGACCGCCCTCCAAGCTGGTAGTTCTAACGAGAATCACGGAAATTCGGCGCGCCGGCTTGGGCATGTGGCAGCGAGCCTGGTGGAAGCAGACCGCAGGGCTTCTCGTGGATAGCGATCCCTTTTCCTTCATTCCGCGGTTGAGCGGAGCAACCGTGGGGCAACAATGACTGGCACCGACATTCGCGAGCTGAGGGCACGCATTATCGTGTTCGGGGTCGGCGGGGCCGGCGGCAATGCGGTCAACAACATGATCGACGCCGGGCTTGAGGGCGTCGAATTCATCGTCGCCAATACCGACGCCCAGGCGCTCACCAGTTCCAAGGCCAGCCGCGTCATCCAGATGGGCACGCAGGTGACCGGAGGCCTTGGCGCCGGCGCCCAGCCCGACGTCGGGCGGGCCGCGGCGGAAGAGACCACCGACGAGATCCGCGACCACCTGACCGGCGCGCACATGGTGTTCATCACCGCCGGCATGGGCGGCGGCACCGGCACGGGCGCGGCGCCCATCATCGCCAGGATCGCGCGCGAACTCGGCATTCTCACCATCGGCGTCGTCACCAAGCCGTTCCAGTTCGAGGGTGGGCGCCGTATGCGCTATGCCGAAGCCGGCATTGCGGAACTTCTGAAAGCGGTCGACACGCTCCTGATCATCCCGAACCAGAACCTGTTCCGGGTCGCCAACGAGAAGACCACTTTCGCGGACGCTTTTGCGATGGCCGACCAGGTGCTCTATTCGGGCGTCGCCTGCATCAGCGACCTCATCGTCAAGGAAGGCCTGATCAATCTCGATTTCGCCGACGTGCTCTCGGTCATGCGCGAGAAGGGCAAGGCGATGATGGGTAGGGGCGAGGCCTCCGGCCCCAAGCGCGTGCTCAACGCCGCGGTAGCCGCGATTTCCAACCCGCTGATCGAGAACCCCTCGATCAAGCGCGCCAGCGGCCTCATCGTCTCCATCACCGGCGGCCGGGACCTCACGCTGTTCGAGGTCGACGAAGCCGCGACCCGCATCCGCGACGAGGCCGATCAGGATGCCAACATCATCGTTGGCGCGACCTTCGATGCCAGCCTCGAAGGCATTGTCCGCGTCTCGGTCGTGGCGACCGGCATCGACAATGTCGAGGCGACGGGCCAGACCCAGGTCGCGGAAAACCTGCTGACGGATCTCGCCGGCAGGCTCTCCAACGACCGGCGCCGCATCGCCGATCAGCGCGGCGCGCCACAGCCGCAATTCGCTAGCCCGCCGCCGCTCCGCCGCGAAGCACGTCCGGTGGCCGCTGAACACGCGCGGCATGCTGCGGCGCCGCAGCGCCTTGATTCATACGGCCGCGCGGCTCTCGTGCACAATCCGATCGAGGAAAAGGTTCTGGATATTCCGGCCTTCCTGGGCCGAAAGGCGAACTGAGCCGTCGTAGCAACCAAAGGATCGATGCGCCGCGATTTGGAGAGATCCTCCTTCAAGGCATCCTGGATGCTTGAAAGGCGGTTGCCCAAATCGCCCCAGACTTTCCATCCTCCAGCCATGCTTTGGTCAAAACAGCGGTAGGGAGTGTCTACAATCCGACGATCGCCCGTTCAGTTGACGGCAAAACTGGCAGGAGGCGCCCCATGGATTCCCCGGCGAGCACCACGCAAAACGATCCAAACGTCAATCCGGCACTATCCGCACAAGAGAAAGAGCTGGTCGCGCGCGCCGATGAACGGCTCGCGCATGCCTATGCGCAGATTGCCCGCGCGGATGAAGAGCTCGCACGCTTCAATGAGCAGATTTCCAGGCTGGAGAAGGCGAAAAAGTCTCGTCAGCCATCGCGCGGCAGGCCGGCGCTACGCGGCCTGGTTGGCCTGTTGTTGACGGTAGGCGTCTGTACCGCCGCTTTCGCCTGGCAGTCCTATGGCGAGACGGTCAGGCCGATGGTCGCCCGGTGGGCCCCGCAACTGGCCGCGGCTTCGTCGTCACCGTCGGAAGCGCCTGCTCCTGCCGACCAGCAGAGCCCGCCTGTCGTTCGGCTGGCTGCGGCGGATGCCACGGTTTCGCAATTGCCGGCTTCGCCGCAAGCCGCACCGCAAGATGCGGCAGCCGCTTCGACCGCTGCCGAGCAGGCGCAGTTGCTGCAGACGATGGCGCGCGATCTCGCAAGCGTGCAGCAGGAGATCGAGCAGCTCAAGGCCAGCCAGGCAGAATTGGCCCGCGAAAGTGCCAAGACCGCCGAGCAACTCAAGGCGAACCAGGAGCAAATGGCGCGCACGATCGCCAACGTCTCCGAGCAGAACCTGCGGCCCAAAACGTCGGCTACGTCGGCTGCACCGCCGGTGCCGGTTGCCAACCCCGCGCGCAAGCCGAAGCCGGTGTCGACGCTTCCGGCACGGGAGGCGAGAGCGCAGGCGCGGCCACCGGTGCGGTTGCCGTCCGCACAACAGTAGTTTTCATCGGCGCCGCCGTCCGTCGAGGACGGCGTCCGATTTGTTGCTGAAAGGCACGACAGCATCGTTCGCTTCGTTCCGCGACAGCGGACGGGCTTTCGATTGTTGGGCCGAGCGCACGATCATGAAGATCCTGTTGCCACTCGTGCTTTCCATGGTTGCCGGCGCGCGGGAAGCGACGGCACAGGACGCCGAATGCGCCCGCGAACGCGCGGACATGGTCGAAACCGTCCGTGCCTACGGCCGTTCCGACGCCCGTGGTCTGGGACGGCAGGGCCTTTCGGAGAGAGTCCTTGAGGCCATGCGGCAAACCAAACGCCATTTGTTCATCCCTGAACGGTCCTGCTCCATCGCATACGCGGACATGCCGGTTTCGATCGGTCACGGCCAGACCATATCGCAGCCGTATATCGTGGCCTTGATGACGGAGTTGGCCGAGGTCGCGCCCGATCATGTCGTGCTCGAAATCGGCACGGGTTCGGGCTATCAGGCCGCCATCCTTGCGCACCTCGCGCGGAAGGTCTGCACCATCGAGATCCTTGCGCCATTGGCCGAGCTTGCCACGAAAACACTCCGGAACCTCGCCTATGACAATGTGAGCGTCCGCCTCGGCGACGGTTTTGCCGGCTGGCCCGAATGCGGTCCTTTCGACGCCATCGTGGTGACCGCCGCGCTTGGCGAGGTGCCGCCGCCGCTGATCGAGCAGCTCAAGGTGGGCGGCCGCCTCGTCATGCCGGTGGGCGCCGCGTACTCCATTCAGCAGCTCACGGTCGTCGAAAAAACCGCCCCCGACAAGACGACGGCACGCGCCGTCGCCCTCGTGCGCTTCGTGCCCTTCACGCGTTCAAAAAATTAAGAGCCGGTACGGCGGCTCAGATAGAAAAAGACAGGGAGAAGGCCATGAGCGGTGCAAGACTGAAGCATTACGGCTGGGGCCGCGAAGACGAAGGCATGACTGGCGAGGAGCAGGCCTTTGTGCTCGGCCGTTATCGCGCAAAATTTGCGCGCGATGCATTTGAGACGAAACCCGTCCCCCGTCTCGAGGACCTGGCATTGCGTGCGCCGCGCGTCGTGCCACCGGCCTCACTTGCCGCTTTTTGCACGAGCGAACGATACGATCGCGTCGCGCACGCCTACGGTAAATCCTATCCGGACTACGTGCGAGCCATGCTCGGCGAATACGGCAACGCACCCGACGTGGTCGCCTATCCACGTAGCGAAGCAGAGATTTCTGCCGTGATGGACTGGGCCGGTGGTGTCAGCGCGTCGCTTACGCCGTTCGGAGGCGGGTCGAGCGTCTGCGGTGGTGTCGAGCCGTGCGTCGATGGTGTTCGCTATAAAGCGGCCGTCACACTCGACTTGCGCAATCTCGGCAACGTCGTCGAGGTGGATCAGACATCGCGCGCCGCGCTGATCGAAGGGGGTGCCTTTGGTCCATCTCTGGAGAACCAGCTCAAGCCGCATGGCGTCACGTTGCGTCATTTTCCGCAGAGTTTCGAGTATTCAACCCTTGGCGGCTGGATCGCGACGCGATCGGGCGGTCATTTCGCCAGTCTCTACACGCACATAGACGATTTCGTTGAAAGCCTGCGGGTCGTGACGCCGCGCGGCATAGTGGAAACACGTCGCTTGCCGGGATCGGGCGCCGGACCGAGCCCCGACCGCATGTTCATAGGTTCCGAAGGGACGCTCGGCGTGATTTCGCGTGCCTGGATGCGATTGCAGCCGCGTCCGAAATTCCGTGCCGGCGCATCGGTTCGTTTCCACTCGTTCTTCGGTGCGGCCCGCGCGCTGCGCGCCATCGCACAAGCCGGTCTCTACCCATCGAATTGTCGCATCCTCGACGCACAAGAGGCATTCAACACCGGCGCAGCCGACGGGAGCGTCGCGATTATGGTGCTTGGCTTTGAATCCGGCGACCATTCGCCGGATGCCTGGATGGCACGTGCGCTCGAATGCTGCGCCGACCATGGCGGGACACAAGAGGCCGCGAAGGCCGGCGACGCACATCTCGAAGGCGCGGCAGGAATCTGGCGCAACGCATTTATTCGCATGCCCTATGCGCGCGAGTTTCTGACGCCGGCCGGCCTCATCAACGACACCTTTGAGACCGCCATCACCTGGGATCGGTTCGAAAGCTTCCACGACAAGGTGAAGGCGGCGACGGAGCAAGCGATCCTTGAGGCGACTGGCGTAAAAGGCGAGGTCACCTGCCGCTTCACCCATGTCTATCCGGACGGGCCCGCACCGTATTTTTCTTTCCATGCACTCGGCCGCCACGGTGCCCTTCTGGAACAGTGGCAGGCGATCAAGAATGCGGCCAGCGATGCGCTGATTGAGGCGGGCGGGACGATCACGCATCATCACGCCGTTGGCCGTGACCATCGGCCTTGGTACGATCGCCAGCGCCCGGAGCTTTTCGCGGCCGCGCTTCGGGCAGCAAAAAGAGAGCTCGATCCGCAGGGCATGCTCAACCCGGGAGTACTCATCGATCCGTAACGCTGATCGACGCACAAGCAGGGTTGGTGCAAGGGTATGCGGCAAGCGCGTGCAATAGGGAACTTGCTACTCACGGCTGGGTTTGTTCGTGGGGTTCACACTTCAATCCGGAGGGAAGCCATGGAGCATCTCCGCTACCCGAACGAAACTACCGAGTATCGCGCCGCCAGAAACGCGCTTCTGAACGACGAGATCGCGCTTCGTGCCCAGATTGAAGCTGTCGCAGCCAAGCGCCGTGCCCTGCCGCTCGGTGGCGAGGTAAAGGAGGACTATGTATTCGAGCGAATAGGCAAGAATGCAACGCCTGAGAAGGTCAAAATGTCCGAGCTGTTCGGACCGCACGACACGCTCATATTGTATAGCTTCATGTATGGACCCGAGCGGGAGCTGCCATGTCCCGGCTGCACGCACCTGCTCGATGGGATCGATGGCGCGGCACGGCACATCGGCCAGCGAGCCGCACTTCACATCGTCGCGAAATCCCCAATCGCTCGTCTCACCGCGTGGGTTCACGAGCGCGGCTGGAACCATCTCTCGCTGGTATCTACGGCGGGCAACAGTTACGACGCGGACTATTTTGGTGACACATCAAGATTTCCCAAGGGCTTGCGTGCCCAGCATCGCGTCCCGGATGGGGAGAACTGGGACGAAACAATATTCAACGTGTTCAAGAAAAGTGGCGGAGCAATCCGTCACTTCTGGGGTTCGGAGATGAGCTTCGCACCAACCGAACCCAATCAGCACCATCGCGCCGGGGATCAGGCCGACCCCTTATGGGGTCTCCTCGATATGACACCCGAAGGGCGTGGAGACTTTTTTCCCAAGGTAAATTACGACTGACCCACGCGTTCAAAAAAATGGAGAGTCGGCATAGGGTGGGCCAGCCGAAAGCGTAACCCACCGGCCGGAGCACCGGCGCGTCGAGACTTTGGTGGGTTACGCTTCGCTAACCCATCTACGACGCTCACTTCATCCCCGTGCAACTCGCATAAAACGTCGTCGTCGCCGGCCAGTCCGAAAACATGCCGCGGACGCCGACCTGTTTTGCCAGGACGTCCAGCACCGTCAGCGTGTCGCCGTCGCGGTCGACTGCTGACCTGATCGAGCGGTGATAGAAGCCACCACCCTTGTGCAGCGGGCCGTCGCGTTCCAGCGACCAGCCGATCAGGTCGAGGCCGGCAGCCTTGGCCGCCTTGGCGTATTCGGAAGCGACGATTTCCTTGTTGTCGTTGAGCGTCAGCATGGTCCAGATCGGCGGGCCGAGGATGGCAACGCCCTGCGCCTTCAATTCCGCCATCGAGGGCTTCCAGGTCTCGGGCTTATTGGGATCGAGACCCTGCTTCTCATAGCGCTCTTCGAGATAGACCGCCTGTTTGGCAAATTCCGGCTCGGTCTTCACCCAATAGAGCACATCGGCGAGATTGAAGCTTTGCGCAAACACGTCGCTCGGGGGAATGCCGGCCTTCTTGTAGGCCTCCAGCATCTGGCTGGCATATTTCTCCTGGGTGTAGTCGCCGTCGAACGGCATCGGCACCTCGGGCGCCTTCAGCTCCGGCGTGAATTTGGCGCCGAGACTCCTGATCAGCGCGATGCTCTCGTCGTGCGTCATCAGCGTGCCGGAATTGGCATAGAGATCGGTGCGCCAGCGCGGCGTGCCGTTCTGGTATTCCTCTGGCGTCTTGGCATCCGGATTGAAGCCGTCCATCTTCGCGCTCAGCATCCGGAATTCGGCGAGCGTGATGTCGCTGGTGCAGCATTTGGCGGACGCCTTCTTGCCGGTGGCGGGATCGACCGGGCTGAAGGCTTGCGTACATTTGGCCGCCAACGCCGGCACGGTCAGGATGTTGGTCGTGGTGTGCAGGTCGCACTGCGAATGCCGGCACACCAGTTCGCGGTCTTTCGTGAACGTCACGTCGCATTCGATGATGCCGGCGCCCATCCGGGCGGCGGCTACATAGGACTCGCGGGTGTGCTCGGGGAATTCCAGCGCCGCGCCGCGATGGCCGATCGAAAAATCGGTCTTGCGGAACGGTCCGGTGCACTGGGCCAACTGCGTCTTCAGCGGCCCGTCCTTCATCTTGTCGACGAGATAGAACGGCCGCGGCCCGATCTGCGGCTCGCGCGGCAGCAGGATGTTGTCGGCCGCGGCGGGGAGGGCCGCGGTCAAGAGCCAGAGTGCGGCGAGCAGGGCGGAGCGATGGCGGGCAGGCATGAGTGGCACCTCGGATAACGCGTTGCGCGCGGCCTTGATATCACGGAGCATATGACAGTTGCATGTTAAGAGGTGTCGTAGGGTGGGCAAAGCGAAGCGTGCCCACCATTTCTTGCACTGCTGTTGATGGATGGTGGGCACGCTGTGCGCTTTGCCAATAAATAGGGAGAACAAAAATGCCCGCAGCCTTCTTCGTCGTCCGCGCCACCGTCGCCGATCCCGCCAAACGCAGGGCGTTCGACGCCTGGTATTCGTGCGAGCATCTGCCGGACGCCATGAAATCCTTCGGTGCGGTGAAGGCGTGGCGCTACTGGAGCGCGACCGATCCGGCGCTGCACCACGCGATGTATCAGTTTCCGGACCAGGCCGCGCTCGAGCGCGCGACCGATGGGCCGGAAATGAAGCGGCTGGTCGCCGATTTCAACCGCGATTGGCCCGACGTGACGCGGACGCGCGAGGTGCTGGTGCTGGCGGAAGAGCTGGTGGCGTGAGGCGGTGAGTTGTTCGCCACGCAGGCGGATCGCCACACCCGCGCGCGACACGGAAATGCCGCAGCAACGACAAAGGTTCCGCTGCGCGCAACACCGATCGAAAATAAGCCGGGGTTGACTGCGATTACGACTAAGCTGAACGCGCAGTTCACCGCGCGTTCATCTCGGCGCCTCGAAACTCTCTTTCTCGCACACAGCATTACGGAGGAGGAGATGTGATGGAGCGCCGCCACTTTCTGAAACTCGCCTTTGGATTTGCCGCGGGCGGCATCGCGCTCGCAGCGAGCGCGCAGGCCGCGCCGCTGATGCCGACGCCGCTCGCCGACGACGCCAACAAGCTGCCCGACAACAAGGATGCGCAACCCGCCGTCACGTCAGGCGAGGAGGTCGATAACCTCTCGCCCGAGGAAGTGCGCTGGGGCCGCGGCCGTCATCGCGGCTGGGGCCGAAGGCATTGGGGCTGGCGCCGTCGTCACTGGGGCTGGCGCAGACGTCGTTGGCGTCGCCGGTATTGGGGCTGGCATCGCCGCCGCCGTCGTTGGCGTCGCCGCTACTGGCGCCGTCACTATTGGCGCCGGCGTTACTACTGGTAAGCCGACGCAAGGGATCATCTAAAGCGTTGTCGAGCGAAGTGGACACCGGTTCGCGTTAAGACAACGCGTCAAAACAAGAATCCAGAGCCCATTCGGTTCTGATCCAATCAGGACCGAATGGGATCTGGAGCAACAATAAAAAAGCCCCGCGCGAGCGGGGCTTTGTTGTTGTCGTTGAAAATATCAATAAGCGCGGCAGCGGCCATAGCGCCATACGGTGCCGTAAGGACACACGCGGCCGGGCCGTACCACGACGACCGGGGCCGGCGCGACGACGACCGGAGCCGGCGCCACGATGACGGCCCGGCGATTGGGTTGGCAGCCGCCATAGGGGCCACGATGCCAGCCGGGGCCACAACCGCCAGCCGCCTCTGCGGCGCTAAAGCTGGCAACGGTGCCCAGGGCCAAAACTGCTGCGAAGAGGTATTTCATGTTTTCTCCCGTTTTCGGCCGCAAGGCGGCACGGAACGGAAATTAGTCCCGAGACCTGAATGGAACATGAATGTTCCCTGACGCTACGGGGCGGCCAGGAATCCGAGCACCAGTTCGTTATATTTGCCAGGGGCTTCCAGAAAGACCAGATGTCCCGTGTTCGGGATCACCTCGGCCCGACCCTTCGCCATGCCGGCGGCGAGCGCTTTGGCAAGCTCGGCGTTCTGCCCCATCTTCGCGCGCAGCGCCTCCGGCGCATTGGCTCGGCCCGGCGCGTTGTGATCGTCGGCGCCCATCACGAACAGCGTCGGCTGCGTGATCAGGGGAATCTCGTGCACGACCGGCTCGCGATAGATCATCTGCGCCGAGCTGACGAACGCGCGCAGCCATCGCTGATATTCGGCGCTGCCCTTGATGTTGAAGCGCGCGTCGATGAAAGGCGTGACCTGTTCGGGCGGCAGCTTTAGCGCATAATTGCTCTCGAGCTGCTTGCGATAGCCTTCGGCCGTGAGCTTGTCTTCGTTCTCCAGAATCTTCTCGGTCGGCGTCGGCGGCACGTAGAGCCGGTAATCCTCCAGCCCAATCGGCGCGGTCAGCACCAGATGCACGATCCTGTCAGGATAGGCGCGCGCGATGCGGACGCCGAGCATGCCGCCGAGCGAATGGGCGACGATGTCGGCCTTGGCGATTGCGAGATGATCGAGCAACGCGATCGTGTTCCGCGCCAGCGTATCGAAATGCAGATCGCCTTGCGGCTTTGAGGATTTTCCGAAACCGATCTGGTCCGGCACGATCACGCGATAGCCGGCATCGCTCAAGGTCCTGATGACCGGCGCCCAATAGCTCGATGGAAAATTGCGGCCGTGCAGCAGCACCACGCTGCGCCCGTTCGGTTGCGTCGGCGCAACATCCATATACGCCATCCGCACCTGCTCGCCGTCGTTCACCAGCGGCAGCAGATGGACGGGGTAGGGATAGGCAAAACCTTCAAGTGCGATGCCGTAGGGCTCGCGGGCCGCGGGTCGTTCGGTTTCTGCTGATGCCGCAGGCGGTAACGCAATCAAGGCCAAAGCGGCCGCTGCCGCACTGACGCACATCTTTCGCATCTCAAGCACTCCTGTAAGACAGGAGGCGTATTGATGCTGAGCTCACGCGATGTAAAGACGTTCCGTTTCACGTTTTGGCGAGAGCATGAGCCGGGCCATCGCGACGAAAGCAACGTCCGCTTTGCCATGATGGGCCACTAGGGGACGTTCATCATCGGAAGCAATTCCAGTTTCGCAGACGATTTTTCCAGTAACCAGGCTCGAGCTATGCGCCGGGGATCATTCCGATAATTCTGGAAGTCCGCATCGGATGCGAAGCTGACGATATGTACCTCTACGGTGCCATTCGGATTTCGAAGACGACGTTCCAAACGCCCGTTGAACTCGGACAATAGTGGCAAGACGGCATCCTCGTAGGCCCGAAAGTCCTCGATTCCCTCTGTGGGCAGTCGCGCTATTAGCACAAGCGTTACGCGGTTGGTTTGATCGGCCATCATTCCTGGTCCCAAGCCAAGATAGTCGAACGTTGAAGACGCTGAATCCTGCGTTCGCCGCCTCGCAACATCAATCATGGCCGCGGGTCATTCGCCATCAATACTGGCACGTTCGTCTTCTCGCCTGTTATTGATAGCAGGTCGCCAGAAGGCGCGACGCGCTTGTCTGTACTCGTGATAGACCAATAGCAAGACGCATCCGAGACAATTCATAGGGAGAATGCAATGCCTAGGACAAAACTCTCCGTCCCCGACGTAGCTGAGGCTGGCCCCGGTCTCTGGTCAAACGCCATACGCGCCGGCGACATGCTGTTCATCTCCGGCCAGGTCGCACGGCCCTTTGAGGGCGGCACCGAGATAGTTGGAAAAGACGAGTACGAACAAGCCAAGCAAATATTTTCACGTATCGATCGCATCATCAAAGCGGCCGGGGGAACGATGGACGACCTGGTAAAGATGACGATCTACGTCGTCGATATCCGGAAAAACACCGAGGTCTGGCGCGCGCGCCGCGAGTTCTTCACCGGGGACTTTCCTGCCTCCACGCTTGTCGAAGTGCGATCTCTTGCGAAACCGGAAGTCCTGGTGGAAATCGAAGCCGTCGCCTATCTCGGTAAGAGCTGAACTGGAGCTTAAGAGCCGGATCGGCCAAACAGCACATGCCCCGATCGCCACATGCGCTCGCAGACGACGCGCGCAAAATCCGTTCTTTTTTCGGGCTCAGACCCCGTGAACATGGGGTGGGAAAGAATGTCCGATATCCGCCTTTTTCCGTCTATCTGCTCCAGCATGAGCGCTTCCGATCTCGATATCGGGGTAACGACTTCCCCTTGAAGCGCACGGCGCGTCAGGATCAATGAGTTGACGTCACCTGCTAATCGGACGCCGGCTCGAACGTGCGGGACATATGACAGAAAATCATCCGTATCGAAACGCGTGAGGAAGCGCGTGCTTTGCGGCTTCCTG
This sequence comes from Bradyrhizobium lablabi, assembly GCF_001440475.1. Classification (GTDB taxonomy): domain Bacteria; phylum Pseudomonadota; class Alphaproteobacteria; order Rhizobiales; family Xanthobacteraceae; genus Bradyrhizobium; species Bradyrhizobium lablabi. Next base: position 243,306 of record NZ_LLYB01000057.1, read on the forward strand.
ACGAAAAAATCGTGCCTGTCGTTCAGCACGGTAAGATTGTCGACGACGGCCCACTGCTCCGCGGGTGGGAGCGCCAACACCCTTTCCAGCATCTCTCCGCCGAGAAACCGATCGGCACAGTAGAGGGCGTTATCGCTCCAACCGAAGAAAGCCAACCCGGCCGCTTCAACAAACTCCATGATCTCCGGCACCGAATACGCTCTATCCTGCGGGTGAAGCAGCATGTCCACGATGCCCGCGTCGTGGGCAAGATCATGGGGCAGTTTGCCGGTCGCCGAGATCAGATAATGGTTCGATGGGAAAAATTTTAGAAGTTCACGGGCAGTCCTGACGCCCTCGGCATTTCGACCGGCTCCAAGTCGGCGCAAGATATCCTGGACCAGATATACCCCAGCGCGCCCCGACTTCCCGTAAAGCATGATTGCCATGCTTCCCGATGGATCGAGTACATCTGCGAGAGCCTTTAGTCCGGCGTCCGGATCGGGGAGGTGATGAAGAACGCCGGTGCAGATGATCAGGTCAAAGCTGCGCTTCAACTCGCCGACATCAAGCAGGCTCATTTGCCGAAGTTCAAGGTTGGCGAGGCCGTGTCGGTCGCCAAGACGCTTCGAATGAGCGATGCTGGTCTCGGAAAGGTCGATGCCGACGACAGCACAGTCCGGGTTATTGAGTGCGATCAGCGCCGCCTGGGATGAACCGCAGCCGGCGCATAATATGCGCAGGTCTTGCCGAGTTCGGCCTTCCGGCCACAGCTGAATGCCTGCAAATTTGGGGTCGCAGGTCAGCGGTCCCCACTGCTTCAGGAATTTCTCGCCGTCTTCGACTGGCGGCGGATAGCTATACGCCTCGTACTGCTTCCTGACCGCTTCCGTAATGGTGTCTTCTGTAACCGTGTCTTCCATGGCGCGACTCTAGATCGGACCGACCCGGCCAGCAATATCCGAAATCACGAGAAGGTCGAAGGGAAGCTCCATCCGCCTCACTCGGCCTTTAGTGCGGCCTTGAAGTTGCCGCCGGTGTCTGTCGAGTGCAGGTGCTTGAGCTCGCCGCGGTCATCGATCAGGTAGTAGTGGTTGCCCTTGATGCCTTCCTCGTTGCGCAGGCCGCGGAATACGATCAGACGGCTGTCGGCGCGGCTGACCACGGGCTTGAAGTCATCAGGCACGTCGCCCCAGTCGGTTACGGTGAAGAATTGCGTGATCCGCCCGGTGCGGACGTCGAGGAAGGTCGGGGCCTGGCATTCGGTGCCGCAGGGTAGGATGACGACGATGAAGCGCCCACCGGCGTTGATCTTGTCGTCTTCAATCGCCGAGCGATAGGATTCGCTGCGGTCACGCCAGAATTCATGGTCAAGCCGCGGCTTGGCACGCTTGCCGGTATAGACCTTCACATTGTGATCGCTGAACTTGGGCAGCTCTTCTGCTAATGCGGGCAGGGCGTAGCACGCGAGCAGCATCGCGGCGGCAATAGTTCGAAGCAAGGGGGGCATGAAAATCTCGTCGGAAACGCTCGTTGCCGTTTGGTCGGCGTTTCCGCAGGAAAAGTTCAAGCGGCCCGGCTAGGCCTGCTCGCTTCCGAACAACGCGGCAAACCGCTTTTCACCGGTGCGGGTGAAATTGACGACACGGCTGCCCGGCGCGGGATCGCGCGCCGCCCAGTTCAGTTCGGTAAAGCGGTTCATCACCGCGGCGCCCAGCGTGCCGGCGAGGTGATGGCGGCGTTCGCTCCAGTCGAGACAGGCCTTGCACACCGGGCGGCGCGGATGCGCCAGCGCTTCGGTATCGATCTGCAGCGCCTCCGCCATGAAGCGCTTGCCGTCGCCGGTGAGCTCGATGGCCTGCTTGGTTTGCCGGACCAGCCTTTGCTTGCGCAGGCTGTCGAGCATCTGCACGCCGAGATCGCCGGCGAGATGATCGTAGCAGATCCGCGCACGGCGCAGCGCCGGCTCCTTCGGTCCGGTGCGCACGCGGGTATGGCCGGCGCGCTCGGCGAGGCCCGCCAGTCCCTCGAGCACGTGAGCGACGTCGGACCCGGTGAGGCGGTAATAGCGGTGACGGCCCTGTTTCTCCGGCTCGATCAGCCCGCCGGCCTCGAGCTTGGAGAGATGCGAACTCGCGGTTTGCGGCGTGATGCCGGCTTGATGCGCCAGTTCGCTCGCGGTCAGCGCACGGCCGTCCATCAGCGCGGTCAGCATGTTGGCGCGCGCGGGATCGCCGACCAGCGAGGCGACCATGGCGATGTCGGGACCTGCTTTCATAGTTCGATGATAGCCGAAGCATTGTGGTAGGGCAAGCGGGTATTGTGAGCGCTCGAAGTTTCCTCCCGTCATTGCCTGCGACAAACGCGAAGCGTTTGCGCTAGGGAGCGAAGCGACGAAGCAATCCATCGCGCCGCAAGCGGAGGAATGGATTGCTTCGCTGCGCTCGCAATGACGGCAACAGGCATTGGAGCCCTAGATGACTATCACCGTCTTCATCCGCTACCAGCTCGACCCCTTCAAGCGCGCTCTGTTCGAGCAGTACTCGAAAAACTGGCTCACCATCATCCCGAAATGCGGCGGCGATCTCCTCGGCTACTGGATGCCGCACGAGGGCACCAACAACATCGCCTTTGCGCTGATCTCGTTCGAGAGTCTCGCAGCCTATGAGAGCTACCGGGCGCGGCTGCGCGCGGACAGCGAAGGCATGGCCAATTTCAATTTCGCCGAGGAGAACAGGTTCATTCTCGCGGAGGAACGGACATTCCTGCGCCAGGTCGTGGCGTGAGACGTCTGGCGGAATGGGCGTCGCGTTCCTATCTACGCGGCGCCAACAAATATTGAGGGGAGTGACCATGCTGACATCTGCTGACAAACGCGCCGCATTCAAAAAATTGCACGAGAGCGGATGCTTCATCATCCCCAATCCCTTCGATGTCGGTAGCGCGAAGGCCTTGCAGCATCTCGGCTTCAAGGCGCTGGCTTCCACCAGCGCCGGCTTTGCCTGGACGTTGGCTAAGGCCGACAACCGCGTCACCGTCGACGACGTCTGCGATCATCTTGCGGCGATCTGCGCGGCGGTCGAAATCCCTGTCAATGCCGACTTCGAGGATGGCTTTGCGCACGAGCCGGACAAGGTCGGCGTCAATGTCGCGCGCGCGGTGAAGACCGGCGTCGCCGGCCTGTCGATCGAGGATTATACCGGCGACAACGCCAAGCCGCTGTTCGATCGCGCGCTTGCCGTCGACCGCATCAAGGCGGCGCGGCAGGCGATCGATGCCGACAACAGCGGCGTCCTGCTCACCGGGCGCTGCGAGGCGTTTTTGCGCGGGCAGAAGGACCTGAATCTCGTGATCGATCGGCTCACCGCCTATGCCGATGCCGGCGCCGATTGCCTCTATGCGCCGGGCATCGCGACCGCGGAAGAGATTTCGGCCGTGGTGAAGGCGGTGCATCCAAAACCCGTCAATCTTCTGGTCGGCGCGGCCGGCCCGTCGCTGAAGGACGCCGGCGCTCTCGGCGTCCGCCGCATCAGCGTCGGCGGCGCGCTGGCGCGGATGGCGTGGGCCGGCTTCATGAAGGCGTCAAAGGAGATGGCCGAGCAGGGCACGTTCACCGAATTCGCCCACGGCTATCCCGGCGGCGAACTCAACAAGATGTTTTCCGGCTAGGCCGTGAAGCGATAAATCTACCGAGCTTGTCAGGTCCGCTATGCGATGATAGCGGACCAAATTCCGTATCGCAGCGAAACGACGCTATGTGCCAATAACGAACTCCGGTACCGCAGCAAATGGCATCGTCTATCACCTCGTCAGTACGCGCAGCAAGAAGGGCTCGGGAATGGTTAGGCCAAGTGCCCTCGCGCTCTCCGGGCGTCGTCGAAGCTGGTGACAGGGAGGTCACCGGTTTTGAGCGAATTCCCCTCACCAGTAGAAGATTGGCCAACTTCCGGCGTTAGATGGCCGCCTCGGTCTGCGCGTCAAAAACGTGAAGCCTGGAAGGCCGCATGGCAACGCGCAGCTTGTCGCCCACCCTCACCCTCGCGGTCGGCTCGACGCTCGCCACCATGATACTCTCGCCGACCTTCATATCGAGCAGGATTTCCGAGCCGAGTTGCTCGACCACCTCAATCACGGCATCGAAGCACGGGTGGTCGAGATCAGCGCTATCCGCCACGGTGAGGTCCTCCGGCCGCACGCCGAGCAACACCTCGCGTCCGATATGGCCGCGCAGGCGCTGCGCGGTCTCGTCCGGCAGCTTGATGCGCAGGCCGGAGTTCTCGGCGATCAGCGATCCGTTCGCCTCAGTCACCGTAACGGCGGCGAAATTCATGGCCGGGGAGCCGATGAAGCCGGCGACGAACTTGTTGGCGGGCTGATTGTACAGTTCGAGTGGCTCTCCCACCTGCTGCACCACGCCGTCTTTCATGACGACGACCCGGTCCCCCAGCGTCATGGCTTCGACCTGATCGTGGGTAACATAAATGGCTGTAGTGCCGAGACGCAGATGCAGCTTCTTCAGCTCAACACGCATCTGCACCCGCAGCTTGGCATCGAGGTTCGACAGCGGCTCGTCGAACAGGAACACGCGGGGGTGGCGCACGATAGCACGGCCTAACGCCACGCGCTGGCGCTGGCCGCCTGAGAGCTGGCGTGGCCTGCGCTTCAGCAATTCGCCGATGCCGAGGATGTCAGCCGCCTCCAGCACGCGCTTGTCAATCTCGAGCTTTTCGAATTTGCGCATCTTCAGGCCGAACGCCATGTTGTCGTACACGCTCATGTGCGGGTACAGCGCGTAGTTCTGGAACACCATGGCAATGTCGCGGTCCATAGGCGCCAATTCATTGACCACGTTGCCGTCGATGGAAATGTCGCCGGAACTGATCGCTTCAAGCCCGGCGATCATCCTGAGCGTCGTCGTCTTGCCACAGCCGGAGGGGCCTACGAACACCACGAACTCCTTGTCGCGGATCTGCAGATTGACGTCTTTGACAGCGTGCACGCTGTCAAAGAACTTGTTGATCCCCTTGAGGACGACTTGGCCCATTCGCTTCCACCTGCCTCCCAACGGCCTATGCGCAGTCTGCATGCGCGCTTTCGAATCCCCTTGATCCGTGGTGCTGTCAGCCCTTCACCGATCCGGTCAATCCTGCGACGTAGTGCTCGACGAAAAACGAATAGGCGATCGCAACCGGTATTGATCCAAGCAGGGCCCCAGCCATCAGCGGTCCCCAGTAGAATACATCGCCGCGGATCAGCTCCGATGTGACGCCGACCGGCACGGTTTTCTGCTCAGGCGAGGACAGGAAGACAAGCGCATAGATGAACTCGTTCCACGACAGCGTGAAAGCGAAAATGCCGGCCGAGAGGATGCCCGGGATCGCCACCGGGATGACGATGTAGAGCATAGCCTGCCAGCGCGAGGCGCCGTCAATGCGCGCGCATTCCTCGAGCTCCTTGGGTACCGCCTTGAAGTAGCCCATCATGAGCCAGGTGCAGAACGGAATAAGAAAGGTCGGATAGGTCAGAATCAGTGACCAAGGCGTATCACCCAGCCGATAGTTGCGTATGATCTCTGCCAGCGGAATGAACAGCAGCGTTTGGGGCACCAGATAGGTAATGAAGATGCCGGTGCCCAGGCTCCCGGCAAATGGAAAGTTCAGCCGCGACAGAGCATAGCCGGCGAACACGCCGCACACGAGCGAGATAGCGGTTGACGCGAGCGCGATGAACGTCGTGTTCCACAGCCACGATGCGAACAGCGTCTCCTCGAACAGGTACCTGACATGGTCCCACGTCGGTTTCCAGGTCCAGAACGGATTGTAGTTGCTCGAATTCCAGGGCCGGTAAAGCTCGCCGTCCGGCCGCACCGAGGTGATCACCATCCAGTAGAACGGGAACAGCAGGAAAAGCAGGAACAACGCCATGGGGACGTAGAAGAACATCCACTTTCGCCACCTTGCGCCTTCGATCATGGCTCAGCGGACCTCCACCCGGCGGATGTAGAGAAGTTGGATGATGACGACCAGAAACAGGACCGGAAACATTGCGAGCGAGATGGCGGCGCCCTCGCTCAAGAGTCCGGTGCCGATGCCGATCTGATAGGCGTAGGTGGCGAACAGGTGCGTTGCGTTGGCCGGCCCGCCGCCCGTCATCACATAGACGATCTGGAAGTCGGCGAACGTCTGAATTACCGAGAACAGCACCACGACCATGGTCACGGGCAGCAGCAGCGGCCAGGTGATGTGCCAGAACCGCTGCCACGGCTTGGCGCCGTCGATGGCGGCGGCCTCGCTGAGTTCGGGACTGATGGTCTGCAAGCCGGCGAGCAGGCTGATGGCAAAGAACGGCACCCCGCGCCAGATGTTGACGATGATAATCGAGATCATGGCGAGGTCCGGATCGCCCAACCAATTGATCCGACCGGTGATCAAACCGAGATGGTAGAGGAGCCAATTGAGAACGCTGAACGTCGGGTCGAACATCCACTTCCAGGCGAAAGTCGAGAGCACCGTCGGAATAATGAACGGCAGCAGGATGAAAGCACGGGTAAAAGCCTTGCCGCGGAAATTACGGTTGAGCAGCATGGCCAGCCACAGTCCGAGCGCCAGCTTGAAGACGGTAGTCACGCCCGTATAAAGGAAGGTGTTGTAAACAGCGGTGCGAAAGATCCCGTCATTGAAGATCTTGTGGAAGTTGGCGAGGCCGACGAAGTCGCCGGGCATACCGACGCGCGAGCTGGTGACCGACAGCAATATCCCTCGAATGAAGGGATAGGCGATGAACATGCCGAGCAGCACGATGGTCGGCACCAGCAGCACGAACGCCAACCAGCGCTCGTCCTCGAGCAAGCGCCGTCGCCGGGGAGGGGGCGCCTCGCGGAGCGTGGTGTCGGAAACCGCGCTTATTGCCATGTTCGATCCTCGTCGGCCGGAAGATTCCCTTGCTCCCCACGAAAAATGGGGAGGGGGACGGCTTAACCTCAGACGTAGACCTTCTTGAGCTCAGCCTCTGCCCACTTCACGGCATCCTCGGCGGGCATGCCTTGGACGGCCTTTGCGTACATATCAATGATGATGTACTTGGTTACGACCTCGGCTGCCTTGCGCGTAGAGGGCCCTTGGTAGCCAGCGAAGCGCCCTGTGCGCGCCGCTTGCTTGTAGGGCAGCATGATCGGGTCGTCGCCCCACAGCTTGTGCTTTTCCCAATCCGTGGTCGGGCCGACCGAGAAGCCCTTCTGGGAGACGAACCACTTGTCGTAGACGTCCTTGGAGTGGATCCAGCCAAGGAATTTCTTCGCCGCATCCTGGTTCCTCGAATAACCCATCAGGAGGTTCGAGAACGGGACGTGATAGCTGAACTGCCCGCCGGGGCCCTTGGGCAGCGCGGCGTGCAGGATGTCGTCCTTCAGTTGCCCGCCCGTCTCCGTCTTGTAGGTATCCGGCTTGCGCAGAGACTCGATGTAGATCGAGGCGCCATTGAGCGTGGCGCTGCACGTCCCGGACAGAAAAGCGCGGTTGTTGTTGGAATCGTCCCAGGCGAGCCCGCCTTCATCGTGGGCGTCCTTCCAAAAGGCCACCATGAATTTCACCGACTCGACCGTTGCCGGGCTATTCAGCACAACCGTCTTGCCGTCTGCTTCGACCTCCTTGCCGCCCCAGGACCACAAATAGGGGTAAGCGAAGGCGGGCGCATCGCCGAAGGTGTGACCTAGCGTTTGGCCGATAGGCCGTCCCTTTGCTTTCAGCTTCTTGCCGGCCTCGCGATACTCTTCCCACGTCTGGGGAAATTTTCCATCCGTGTAGCCGATCTCGGCAAACCAGGACTTTCGGTATGCGATCTGCAGGCCGACGATGCACCACGGCACTGCGATCCATTTCTTGCCGTCATTGGCAACAGCGCGGGATGTTTCGTAGAAGCCGCCCTGGCTCTTGCCGAGCGCCTCAGCGAGGTCGCTGACATCTATGACGCTCTCGCCGTAAAGTTGCCCCCAATTGTTGAGGACACAGACGATGTCGGGGCCTGACCCCGACTGGATCGCCGAGGTGACGCGGGCCTGGATATCGTTGGCGTTGATGGTCTCGATATTGAGCTTGATGCCGAGCGCCTTCTCGCACTCCTTGGCGATTTCGTTGCGCAGAAGCTGATCCGACGCCGGAACGAAGTCGGTCCAGCGCAGCCAGTGCACCGTGGTGGCTTGCGCATAGGCAGGCGCCCTGCCGGCCGCCAGGATGCCGGCCATGCCGCCCACAAGCGCGGTGCCGCCCTTGAGGACGTTACGTCGGGTTACCGTCGTCATGCATTCCTCCCTCGGTGTGTCTGAGCTGATGCCCTTCGGCCAGTCTTGCGCCGGCTTGGAGTCCCTTTCAGTCTATCGCGCCTCCGTGGTTCAACGCATGCGCACGTTGTCGCCCGCGCAATACGTTGGCTCGATGATCATTTGTTGGTGTTTCACTTTCAGCGCCGTGGTGGCGAGTACGCCGCAAAACAGGGTGAATTCTGCGCAGAGCAGCGGCGCGATTACATCGTTCCCAATCGTAACGGCGATACGACCGGCGGCCTGGATCGGGTCGGAGTTGCAGCCAGCGCATGCACCCTACCGTCATAACGGTCCCTCCCGCGCAGCGACGGTATTGCCGTGGCCAAGCGGGTTTTCCCCGTCTTATTTGAAGTTCGGCACCGGAAGCTGGCGCGACGTCATTGTCGCCCGTCGCAGCAGGAAATCAAGTGCTGGCTTTGAGGCACCGGCCATAGTCTCACGTCGTGAACTGGCCGGCCACCAAAAGTATCCAACCCGTTACCTAAGACGCTTCGTCTGAGGCGACTACAGAATCGCCCATAGCTCTCTTTGTGGGTTCGCGGCCAATTGACGAGTCTCCTTTGGGGTAATCGCGCCAGGTCGCCGGCGGGGCCGAAGGCCGCTTCGCACCCTTCATTCCTTTCTTCTGGGGAATCTGGTCCTCCTCCAAACGCAAGCCGGCGGCACAGAGCCTGCTGGCGCACCTGTTGCGGCCGAAGGCAATCGAAAGGATTGTGGCGCGAGCGGAGGCCACGACCTTCCCAAGATCGCAGTGCAGATCTATTCCCAGGGCTGGCTGGCGTCTGGGACCAGATCATGCGCTTGCTGCCGGTCGTGACGCGGCGGTACAGATGATTGATACCTTCGTCGTCCGCGCGCACCAGCACGGAGCCTTATCGCGGACAACAATCATCAGGATATGGGTCGCCCGCGAGAGGCCTGACCAGCAAGATTCACGCGGTCGTGGACACCAATGGCCTGCTGTCCATCTCGCGCTCACGCCCGGCTAGGCGTAGTATCCCCATTTGACGTTTGCACTATCCTGCCGCATCCTCTTGGTTAGGAAGATGAAGTTTGCGCGAATTGGTTCTCACGGGCATTTCGGTCTGCTTTTTGATCCTGAGCGCCCCGGTAGCGCAGGCCGAACGTGCGCGGGAAATCATCGCATATCAAGATGTGCGCATCGACGTGATCGCCGAGGGGCGCGGTCCGTCGGTGGTGCTCTTGCCCGGGCGCGGCCGTGACTCCGAGGATTTCGACGATCTGGCGGCGGGTATAGCCAAGGCAGGCTTTCGGGTGCTGCGGCCGCAACCCCGCGGAGCGGGCGCCAGCCATGGTCCGATGCAAAACCTGTCGCTGCACGATTTCGCGCGCGATATCGCCGCTGTCATCAGGCATAATGGCAACATGCCCGCCGTCATCGTCGGGCACGCTTTCGGCAATTGGGTCGCGCGCATGACGGCGACCGACTATCCCGAACTCGTGCGCGGGGTGGTGATCGTGGCGGCTGCCGCGAAGGCCTATCCGGCGGGATTTGCCGGAGCGAAGGAATTGTCCGACGCTGTCCGGAAGGCCGGCAATCCATCGCTGCCTGAAGCGGAGCGGCTGGAGGCCCTGCGCATGGCGTTCTTTGCTCCGGGCCACGACGCGCGCGTCTGGTTGGCCGGCTGGCATCACGAAGTGGATGAGGCTCAGTTCGCGGCGGGCCGCGCGACCCGGCAATCGGAGTGGTGGCCGGGCGGCAAGGCGCCGATGCTCGATGTGCAGGCCGAGCTTGATCCTTTCAAGCCGCGCAGCATGATGAACGAACTCAAGGAAGAGTTCGGGGCGCGTGTGGATATCGTCGTGATCCCGAACGCCAGTCACGCCCTGATACCGGAGCAGCCGGCCGCGGTCATCGATGCGATCGTGACATGGATTGGAAAGCTGCCGCAGCCCTGAATGCGAAGCGCGAAGAGATAAAGTCGAATTTCGATCGGGCTCATTCATCGCGGCCCGAAAAAAAACGTAGCGAGCATTGCTGCTCGCTACGCGGCTGGCTCACAGCTATCAGCCGTTACTGCTTGCTGGCCGGCGAGTTGTCGGCCGGCGGTGTCGTCTTGTTCATGTCCGTGCTGGGCGAGGCCGGCGGCGTCGGGCGATTGGTCGCGGCGCCCGTGGTCGTGCCGGGTTCGGTGTTGGTGCGTGGCGTTACGTCACGCATGCCCGGAGGCGCCGCGGGGTTGGCCGGCTGCGTCTGCGCGGTCTGATTGGGCGGCGTGGTGCCGGCCTGATTTACGGTGGTGTTGTTGAGGCCATAGAACAGCGCGCCGAGCACGACCGCGATCGCGACCGCAAACATCGCGACCTTGGCGCCGCTCGGTGAACCCTCGGCCAGCGCGGGGTCGGGCTGCAACTCATTGTCGAGACTGTTGAAGCGGGCCTGACGGCGGATTTCTTCATCGCTCAGACCGGCGCGGTAGGGATCGTTTGGATTGGGTTGCATGAATAGTTCCTCCGTTAGCATCCCAGCTAAGCGGAAAGACAATTGTTGGCGCGACCGGATGTTCCGCGCCAAAGTTGCAACCCCGTAATGTTGGAACCGCTGATTCCAAGGTTTTGAATGCGAGGTCGCCATGTGGAACTTGCCGCCCACCGATACCGTCCTGCATCTGCTTTCCTATGTGGCGCTGACCGCGCAGGCGATGACGGCGGCGCTGGCTGCGGGGCGGCGCAGCATGGATTGGGCCGGCGTATGCATGCTCGGCTGCATTACGGCGCTCGGCGGCGGCACCATCCGCGACGTGTTGCTCGGGCACTATCCGCTCATGTGGGTGCAGAACCCGTCTTACCTGGCGCTGACCGGAATTGCGGCCTTCGTGACCATCCTGATCGCGCGGCAGGTGCATCGGCTCAATGCGGCGTTTCTGGTGCTGGATGCGATCGGGCTGGTCGTGTTCACCATGGCCGGCTGCGATGTCGCCTTGCAGATGAACGCCTCGCTGCCGATCGTGATCGTGTCGGGCATGATCACCGGCTGCGCCGGCGGCGTGCTGCGCGACATCCTCTGCAACGACGTGCCGTTGTTGTTTCGCGCCGAACTCTACGCCAGCGTCTCCATCGTGACCGGCCTGTTCTACGCCACCGCCTTCGGGCTCAACCTCAATGCCCAGCTCTGGACCGTGCTGACCTTTGTGCTCGGCCTGACGCTGCGCCTGCTGGCGATCCGCTACAAATGGGAGATGCCGAAATTCGTGTTTAATGGCGATCGCTAGTCCTCATCCTGAGGAGCCGCGTAGCGGCGTCTCGAAGCATGTAGGCCCCGTCTGTGGCCACATGGTTCGACACGCCGCTTGCGCGGCTCCTCACCATGAGGGGCGGGCGGGAGCGCCGCGCTACTTCGCCCGCCGCGCTTTCGCGACTTCATCCGCCGTCACCAGCGGCGCCGCATTGCCCCAGGCATTGCGGATGTAGTTGGTCACGTCGGCAATCTGCTGGTCCGTCATCTTCGCGGCATAGGCCGGCATCGATCCCTTGTTGGGCGCGCGCGGCGTCGTCACCGTCTCGGCGCCGTCGAGGATGATGCGCAGCGTGCTCCAAGCGTCCTCGGATTGCAGATTGGCGTTGCCGGGCAGCGGCGGATAGATCCGCGGCGCGCTCGATCCGTCCTCTTCGTGGCAGGCGATGCAGGCGCCATTGTAGAGCTTTTTGCCCGCAGCCATCCGCACAGGCGAGGGCGGGGTGACCTTCGGCTCCGGCGCGCCGGCCGGCAGGTCTTTCAGGTAAACCGCGATGGCGCGGATATCTGCATCGCTCATCTTCGAGGTCGAATTGACCACGACTTCCGACATCAGTTCGCCCGCATGGCTTTTGGCATTACGGCCGCTCTGCAGATATTCGGTGATATCTTCCACGCTCCAGGATTTCAGACCGCTGCGCTCGGCAGCATCCAGCCGCGGCGCGAACATGCCCGCGACGCGCCCGCCGCCATAGGCCCGGCCACGCCTGTCCGCGCCGAACATGTTCTTCGGCGTATGGCAGGCGCCGCAATGCGCGACACCCTCGACCAGATAGCGGCCGCGATTCCATTCCGCGCTTTTCTGCTGGTCCGGCATCAGGATGCCGGGCTTGAAGAACAGCCAGTTCCAGCCGCGCATGACGAAGCGGTAGTTGAACGGAAAGCGCAGTTCGGGCGCGCGGGGCTCGCTGCCCACCGGCGCCAATGTCGCCAGATAGGCGCGGATTGCAAAAATGTCCTGCCGCGTCAGCCTGGTGAAATTCGGGTAGGGGAAGGCCGGGTAATAACGCGAGCCGTCGCGGGCCACGCCGAACCGCAGGGCGCGGTAGAAATCGTCATCGCTCCACGCCCCCAATCCGGTCTCGTGATCCGGCGTCAGGTTCGGCGAATAGATGCCGCCGAACGGCGTATCGATCCGTTTTCCGCCGGCGAACGGTCTTGCGGGATCGGCGGTGTGGCAGCTTGCGCAGTCGCCGGCCTCCGTCAACGCCTTGCCGCGCGCGATGTCTTCGGCCGTCGGCTCGACCTTCGGCTGGGCATGGAGATTGCCGACGGCGAACGCAGTGCACAAAAGCAACCCGGCGAGAATCGCCCGCATGATCCGACGTCGTCCCTGCACCATCTGGCCTCCTCAGGCGTTATAGCGCGAAAGCGGACAGAGGAGGGACGTCATGCCATTTCGCGCCGGGGCTTCCGGACGACACAAACCGAAATGCGCCGCCGTTATTCCCGGCACGAAATTGCGATCTTTGAAGAGGCGGCTTCGGGAACGAGATTTGTGCTGCGCGGGCGGAAAAATCCGACATAGACTGGTTCTAATGAGTTCAGATGACTAGCTAAAAACAGTCGTTCCGAACAAAGCTCCACCGGCTGGCAAAGAGGGCTGCAATGGGAATCAACCAAGGTCCGATCAGTCTCGACCAGAAATATACGCAAGGCACCGGCCACATTTTCCTGACCGGCATCCAGGCGCTGGTCCGCCTGCCGATGGCGCAGATCCGCCGCGACCGTGCCGCGGGCCTCAACACCGCGGGCTTCATCTCCGGCTACCGCGGCTCGCCGCTCGGCGGCTACGACCAGCAGCTCTTCGCCGCCCGAAAGCATCTCGACCAGTACAACATCAAGTTCCAGCCCGGCGTGAACGAGGACCTCGCGGCCACCGCGATCTGGGGCTCGCAGCAGCTCAATCTCTCGCCCGGCGCCAAATATGATGGCGTGGTCGGCATCTGGTACGGCAAGGGCCCCGGCGTCGACCGCTGCGGCGACGTGTTCCGGCACGGCAATACCGCGGGCTCGGCGAAAAACGGCGGCGTGCTCGTACTTGCCGGCGACGACCATGGCGCAAAATCCTCGACCGTGCCGCATCAGTCCGACCACGCCTTCATCTCCGCGCTGATGCCTTATCTCTATCCCTCCAGCATCCATGAAATGATCGAGATGGGCCTTCTGGGGATCGCGATGTCGCGCTACTCCGGCTGCTGGGTCGGCATGAAGGTGATCACCGAGACGGTGGAAACCACCGCCGAGATCGACCTCACCGACGAGATGACGCCGTTCGCGATCCCGACCGATTTCGAGATGCCGCCCGGCGGCCTCAATTTGCGCTGGCCCGACGACCGCTATCTGCAGGACCTGCGCCTGCAGGACTACAAGGGCTATGCCGCGATCGCCTTTGCGCGCGCCAACAAGATCAACCGCATCACCATGGATTCGCCGAATGCCCGTTACGGCATCATGGCGTCGGGCAAAAGCTACGAGGACATCCGTCAGGCGCTGCGCGAACTGGGGATTACCGAGGAGGTCGCCGCCAAGATCGGGCTTCGGCTTTACAAGATCGGCATGCCCTGGCCGCTGGAGCCGGAAGGCGTCCGCAATTTTGCCGTCGGCCTCGAGGAAATCTTCATCATCGAGGAACGCCGCGAGATCGTCGAGAACCAGGTCAAGCAGGAGCTGTTCAACTGGCGCGACGACGTCCGCCCGCGCATCGTCGGCAAGATGGACGACCACGACAAGCGTTTTCTTACCTTCGCCGCCGAGCTTTCCGTCGCTTCTCTCGCGAGCTCGCTGACCGAACGCCTGCTTCGACTTAACCTCAACCCCGAAATCGCCGCGATGCTCCGCGCCAGGGCCGACTGGTTCAACGGCCGACAGGCGACCCAGATGCAGGCAGTCGCCCCCGTCACCCGCACCCCGTATTTCTGCTCGGGCTGCCCGCACAACTCGTCGACCAAGGTGCCCGAGGGCAGCCGCGCCTTTGCCGGCATCGGCTGCCACTTCATGGCGCTGTGGATGGACCGCAACACCGAGACCTATACCCACATGGGAGGCGAGGGCGTGCCGTGGGTCGGCGTCGCCCCCTTCACCAAGGAAGAGCACGTGTTCGCCAATCTCGGCGACGGCACCTACTTCCACTCCGGCAGCCTCGCGATCCGGCAGGCAATCGCCTCGGGCGCCAACATCACCTACAAACTGCTCTACAACGATGCGACCGCCATGACCGGCGGCCAGCATGTCGACGGCGAATTGTCGCCGCAGCAGATCACCTTCCAGCTTCACGCCGAAGGCATCCGCAACATCTATCTCGTTTCGGAAAATCCCGGCGCCTATCCGGCCTCCGACATCGCGCCCGGCGTCAAGGTCGCGCATCGCGACGAACTCGACGCGGTCCAGAAGACCTGCCGCACGCTGAAAGGCACCTCGGCGATTGTCTTCGTGCAGACCTGCGCCGCCGAAAAGCGCCGCCGCCGCAAGCGCGGCCTGATGGAAGACCCGGCGCGCCGTATCATGATCAATCCGGCCGTCTGCGAAGGCTGCGGCGATTGCTCGGTGCAGTCGAACTGCATCTCGGTCGAGCCCCTGGAAACCGAGCTGGGCCGCAAGCGCACCATCAACCAGTCGACCTGCAACAAGGACTATTCCTGCCTCAAGGGCTTTTGCCCGTCCTTCGTCACCATCGACGGCGGCAAGCCGCGCCGCCGCGCGCCGGCCAGCCTCGGTGACATCGGCGATCTGCCGGAGCCGGCCTCGTTCCCGTCGCTGGAGCGGCCCTACAACATCGCCGTCGGCGGCGTCGGCGGCACCGGCGTACTTACGATCGGCGCGCTGCTCGGCATGGCCGCCCATATCGAAGGCAAGGCCAGCATGATCCTCGACATGTCGGGCCTGGCGCAAAAGGGCGGCGCGGTGCTCAGCCACGTCCGGCTGTCGGAACACACCGCCGACGTCACCTGTTCGCGCATCGTCACCGGCACCGCCGATCTCGTAATGGCCGCCGACGAGGTGGTAGCGGTGTCGAAGGACATGGTTACGCTGTGCGAATCCACTCGCACCGTCGGCGTCATCAACAGCCACGTCATTCCGACCGCGGACTTCATCCTCAACCGCGACTTCAACTTCCAGAGCCGCAAGCTCAATTCAGTGCTGGAGACGGAGCTTCGCAAGGACTCTTCGTTCTTCGATTTCACCACGCCGGCAGAAGCGCTGCTCGGCGACTCCATCGCCACCAACGTCATGATGCTCGGCTACGCCTATCAGCGCGGCTTGCTGCCACTTTCGGCGAAAGCGATCGAGCAGGCGATCGAGGTCAACGGCGTCTCCATCAAGATGAACACGCAGGCCTTCCAGCTTGGCCGGCTCGCCGCGGCTGACCCGGCGCGGTTCAAGGAGATGATGAAGGATCATGATGCGGTCGCTCCGGCAAAGACGCTGGATGAGATGACGCTCGACGAGATCATCACCCATCGCATGGGCATGCTGACCGATTACCAGAGCGCGCGGCTCGCCAAGCGTTACCGCAAGCTGGTCGATCGGGTGCGCGATGCCGCGACCAGGGGCGGCTATGGCGACGCGCTGCCGCGCGCGGTGGCAATCAACTACGCAAAGCTGCTCGCCTACAAGGACGAGTACGAGGTGGCGCGGCTGTTCACGGATGGCAAGTTCGAACAACAGCTCCGCGACCAGTTCGAAGGCGACTTCAAGTTCAACTTCAATCTCGCGCCCCCGATCCTCGGCGGGGCTAAGGATGCGCTGGGACGGCCGAAGAAGCGCGCCTTCGGCGCATGGATGTTGCCCGTGTTCCGGACGATGGCAAAGGTGCGCTTCCTGCGCGGCACGCCGCTGGACGTGTTCGGCTACTCGGCGGACCGCAAGCTCGAGCGCGAGCTGATCGGGAATTACGAGAAGGACGTCGACACCGCGCTCGGCCTGTTGTCACAGGTGACGCACGACACCGCCGTCGAACTCCTGAACCTGCCCGACCGTGTCAGAGGCTACGGCCCGGTCAAGGAGAAGGCAGTCGTGGACGCCAAAGCCCGCCACGCCCAACTCACCGCCGACCTCGCCAACCCGCCGCCCGCGCCGAGACAATTGGCGGCGGAGTAAATCTGCGGAGCCGTAGGGTGGGCAAAGGAGCGCAAGCGACGTGCCCACCGTCTGCCGACGTATGCGCCGCTTGACGGTGGGCACGCGGAGATCTGATGTCGATTGGTTTCCTTCTCGCGCTTTGTACGAAATAGCAAATCGGAATATTGTGGAATCGGTCGGAGAGCCTTATCGCGCGGGGCCTTTCAGCAGGATTGAAAGTTCAGAAATCGTTTCCACCTTGCGAAAGGCCGTAGAAATGCGGATTTCCTTCGCACCATCTCCGCAGCTCCACCAGGAGCAGCAAAGGGGGATTCCATGGAAATGATCGATCTGAGTCGTGACCTGTTCCACCGCACGCAAACGCATCCTAGTCATCCTCCTGTGATCATCTCCGTGTGGTACGACCACGCCGAGAAGAAGCGTGCGGGAAACACAGAGTTTTCCTCCAAGGCGTTGTCCATCGCCTTTAGCGATCATGCGGGAACACACGTGGATGCACCGGTGCACTTCGATCCCCGTCCCGGGGCGCTATCAATCGACCAGATGCCGCTGGAGAAATTCTATACGCCCGGCATCTGTCTCGATCTGTCCCATGCACCGCTGCGCCATGCCGTGACGGTCCCGGAAATGGAAGCGGCGCTGGCGGCTTCGGAGCAGGAAATCCGCGCTGGCGACACCGTGCTACTGCACATGGCCACCAACGATCGCCTGCTTGGCAAGCCGGGCTACCAGCACGATTTCCCCGGCCTCGCGGTGGAAAGCGTGCATTGGCTGGCGGACCGGGGCATCGGCATGTTTGGTGTCGAGGCGGTGAGTCCGGCTCCGGAAGGCGAACCCAACTTCCAGGCCCATCTCGCATGTGCCGAGCGGGGAATCACACACATGGAAGGCCTTGCCAATCTCGACAAGCTTGTGGGGCGCGGTCGATTCCGCTTCATCGGCTTTCCACTCAAGATCCGCGGTGGCACCGCAAGCCCCATTCGCGCGGTCGCGATCTTCGAGTGAGTCCGCCTGGCACCACACCTGCTTGTGGTGAAACTATCCAATTGAATCAAAAGCTTGTGTCGAGCTCTTCGATGGGGTGTAGTCGCCATCAGCTTGCCACTGCGTTGACGCATTGCCTGCTTCGCACCAGCAACGGGTTAGCAGATGGACCAGCCTCTCGCCGACATCGGCATCATCTCCGCCTATCGTTTCGCGAGCGACGGTTCCGCAACGAAGCTCGACGTCACCAACCTCGATGCGGAACTCGCCAATCCGCACGGCTGGCTGTGGTTGCATTTCAATCTGGCCAACCGTCGCTGCCACGACTGGCTTGCCGGGAATGCGCGTCTGTCCGATGTCGCGCGCGAGACCCTGCTCGATGCCGACGAGCATATCCGCCTCGATATTTTCGACGAGGAGATCGCCGGCGTGTTGCCCGATCTGCATCAGGAGTTCATGCAGGAGGGCGACGATCTCCTGCGGGTGCACTTTGCGATCTCGTCAAGGCTGATGATCACCGCCCGGCGCAAGCCGCTGCGCGCGATCGAGCTGACACGGCGCGCGCTCGATAGCGGCCGCAAGTTTCCTACCCCGGTGTCGCTGTTCGATGCGATCGTCGACCAGTTCGCCGACGTGATCGGGCGCTATTCGGCGGGCCTCGGGGATGAACTCGACATCGTCGAGAATCATGTCCTGCACGATGAGATCGACGATGAGCGGTTGCGGCTCGGCCGCGTGCGCTTGCAGGCGATCCGCACGCGGCGGCAGCTGTCGCAGATCCGGGCGCTGTTTCATCGCCTGGAGGCGCGCGAGGACGTCGAATCCGAACACCTGCTGTCGGCGATGCGCAAGCTGGCGCAGAAGTTCGACGCGCTCGACTACGAGTTCAGCGCAATCTACGAGCGCGCGCGGCTGCTGCAGGACGAGATCGCCGGCCGCATGACGGCGATCACCAACCGCCGCCTGTTCACCCTGTCGGTCCTGACCGCGTGCATGCTGCCCTCGACGCTGGTCACCGGCTTCTTCGGCATGAACACCAAGGACATGCCGTTCCAGAGCGGCGACGGCGGCACCTGGTACGCGCTCCTGCTGGTGATCGCCGCGGGAGCGCTGACCTGGTGGCTGCTCAGGCGGACCAAGGCGCTGTAGCCGATCACTCGTCGCGGAACCTATGGAAGCTCGCCTTTGTGCACATTTGCGACGGCTCTTTCGGGAGCACGGAAAGAGGATTAAGCTTCATTCGTTCAGTGCCACATAGACGTGCCGAAATCCCGTGATTGAGGGCGACGTCAGTGCCTTCGACAGCAAGCATCGCATATCCATTCAAGACTGGTCGCAGGCGCAGTTTCGCGCAGGAGCCGGTGCTATGCCTGCACGGGGAGAGTGCAACAAATCGAACTGCAGGATGAGGAGAGGACAGGACGGTAACCTATTACTCAGGTTCACGGACGATCACTGCAAGGCTTAGAGGAGACTCACGATGGACGCGAAATCGGGACGAACCTTATTTGCCGCCGGCCTGATCAGCGCGGCGCTCACAAGCGGCGCAATCGGCCAGCAAGACGACAAGCTCGGCAAGGTAACCTTCGCTACCTCCTGCGACCCCAAGGTGCAGGTCGAGTTCGACCGTGGCGTCGCCATGCTGCACTCGTACTGGTTCCTGATCGCCCGTCGAAAATTCGAAGAGATCCTGCAGCAGGATCCTGATTGCGCCATGGCGTATTGGGGCGTGGCGATGGATCGCCTCGGCAACNACCCTTGCCGTTACACCGACGCGAGCCGAGGCGCAGGCGGGTTTGGAAGCAANTTGAAAAAGCACTGGCTGCCGGGCCGAAGACGCAGCGCGAGCGCGACTGGATCGAGGCCCTTGGCGTCTACTTCCGCGACCACGACAAGGTCGACGTGAATGCCCGGCTGGCAGCCTACAAAGCCGCGATGGAGAGGATGGCGCAAAGCTATCCTGACGACTACGAGGTCCAGGCCTTCTACGCACTGGCGCTTCAAGCCGCAGCGCCGAAAAGCGACCTGACTTATGCCAATCAGATCAAGTCCGCCGCGTTATTGGAGAAGCTTTTCGAGCAGAACCCGCAGCACCCCGGCGTGACGCACTACCTCATTCACGCCTACGACTTCGCACCGCTTGCCGAGAAGGGTATAGCGTCGGCGCGACGTTATGCCGGCATTGCGCCCGCCGTCCCGCACGCACGGCACATGCCGTCGCATATCTACTCGATGGTGGGACTTTGGGAAGAATCCATCGCCTCCAACGCGTCGTCGCTCGAGATCCAGCCGGACTACTATCACGCGTCTGATTTTACCGTCTACGCACACCTGCAGCTCGCGCAGGACGCCAAAGCCGAGGCGATGATCAAGAAGTCGCTCGCCACCGCCGACCGTGGCGATCGTCCGATCACCTTCGTCAACTTCACCGCCAAGGCGGCGATGCCGGCGCGCTACGTCCTGGAACGGGCGGATTGGGCCGGCGCTGCCGAGCTGCCGATGAAGGCCACTCAGTATCCGATGGCGGATTCGTTGATCCGCTTCACGCGCGGTCTGGGGATGGCGCGCACCGGCGATCTCGCCGGGGCCAAGGAAGAGATCGAGGCGATGAAGGCGTTGCGAACGACACTGCAGCGCGCCGACCAAACCTACTGGGCTGATAGGACCGAGGAGCAGATGCTTGCCATTTCGGCCTGGATCGCGCTGAAGGAAGGTGCGACCGATCAGGCGCTGAGGTTCATGCGAGCCGCGGCCGATGGCGAAGACGGCAGCGTCAAGCATGTGGCGATGGAGAATCGTCTTTATCCATTCCGCGAATTGCTGGGCGAATTGCTTCTGGAGACAGGGCAGCCCGCCGCGGCCCTGATCGAGTTCGAGACCGCGCTCAAGCAGACGCCCAACCGCTTCCGCGCGTTCTGGGGAGCGGCCCGCGCGGCCGACGGCGCAGGTGATCGCCAGAAGGCCTCCGATTACTTTGGCAAGCTGGCGAACCTGGCCAGTAACGCCGATACGGAGCGGCAGGAGATCCGTATTGCCCAGGCATACGTGAATCAGGGCGATACGATAGGTGCTGTACGCAAATAGCCCCCTCGCTGCCCGGCCCAGCGGGCTGGCAGCCACCAGGCCAGGAAGGCAGCGATGATGCGCGCGATCGCATTGGCAGTCATGCTCGGCGTGCTCGTGAGCGGCGCGGCCGCTTATGTCATGAGCTCGCCGGGCTGGCGGGCCGCGCCTGCGCCGCCACTCGGCGCGGCCGTAAGGCCNCGAGACAGCCGCCTCGGCCGAACCCTGGCCGATCTGCAGCACCATGGCATCCATTGAGTCGGATGCCGACTGGGCGCAGCTCGATCCCGATTTCAAGGCCGGCAAGAAGGCACTTGGCGCAGCGAACTGGAAGGGCGCCATCGCGGCGTTCGAACTCGCGGCGCTGCGCGACCCGACCAATGCCGATATCCAGAACTATATCGGCTACGCCTATCGGCGGCTGCGCCAGATGGGGCCGGCGATTGGCCATTATCAGAAGGCGCTGATGCTGAATTCCCGCCACCGCAGCGCGCATGAGCATCTCGGCGAGGCCTATCTGGTGCTGGGTGAGCCGGACAGGGCACAGCAACTGCTGGCAGCGCTGGAGAACCTGTGCCTGATCCCCTGCGAGGAGTACGACGACCTCAAGCGTGCCATTACGGCGTACAAGACACTTGCCGGGAATTGAGGCGTAACCTCTCGCTTTCAAGCTGGCTCCGTGGCATGTTGGGTTACGCCCGCCTGCTCGTCGCGACGTGATGTGCATTCATGTTCACTGCCCTTGATGCCGCCCCCGAGCGACTGGATCAGCACGAACAAAACTTCGTTCAGCGAATCCGCGAGCATGGCTGGTTCGCGACGCATGTCATGGCAGACGACGAAGGACCTAGCTTCTCCTATACAACCGGCTTCTGGCTGAAGTTCAGGTTTCCGGAGGTGATACTGTTCTCGATGTCGCGAGAGACAGCTCACGATACATTCTGGCACATCTATCGCGAACTCCTAGCTGGACGACGCCCTCCCGTCGGCGAGCCAACCGGCGAGATATTTGAGAATGTAGCGGCCGTACTTCTGCCGGTGGCGCTTGAGCAGTATGAAGCCCACCTTGGGTGGAGCAGATGGTTTTATGGAAATGACAGTTTCGAGTGTCTCCAGCTTGTGTTTCCGGATCGAGGCGGGGAGTTTCCGTGGATGCCGGGATCGTCAGCGGATTTCCGAGCTGCTCAACCTGATCTAACCCCCGGCAATTGGTCAGGCCTGCGCGATCAATCCTGCACAGAGTAAGTAAAGCATGGATATGGCCGAGAAGATCGTCACACAGATGCCACTCACAGAGCTCTGGAACGCACATGGCCCGTTGGACGCACGTCGCGCTGGGAATCTGGGAGAGACCGATATAGAGCGGCTTCTGCGGGATGGTTCGAGTTTCGTGGTTGCCGAGACAGGGCAGCCGCTGCGGTGGATAGAGGAGGGCGATCGCTTCGCCTTCTGGAAGGCCGAAGTGAAGTGTCGGCTGGTAGCTCCAGATAAGGATGGTTTCCACCTCGACGACTATCCCGGCAACTACTGCTATATCGCGGCAATGTGGGAGCGCGTGTCGCGCCCACCGGTCATTGTTTTGGAAAAGCACCACTAGCCGCGCAGGGTGGGCAAAGGCGCACCATGCCACCATCTCACACCCCGTTCGTAACGGCGGGCATGATTCGCTTTGCCCGCCCTACGTGGTATCCGCGTTGGATCACACCTATGCCAGGACGGAGGCTACGAATGCGGCGTGTAACGTTTTCGATTTTAGCGGCGTTGATGTTAGTGACGCCGGCCCGCGCTGCCGAGGTCCTGTCATGGCAGGGCGTGGGGCCCGTGCAACTGGGAATGACAGTGCATGCCGCCGAACGGGCCCTCGGAAAGAAGCTGGCGCCTCGGGATCTCGCGTTTACGTCTGACGAGTGCTACGTGACTGGGCGCGCTGACAAGGTAGATCCGGGCATCACCTACGTGATCGAGAATGGCAAGATCACCGTGATCAGCGTGTTTAGGTCCGATGGCCAGACACCGGATGTGCTTGATAAGCATCGCGCTGGAATAGGTTCGACGGAGGAGGACATCCGAAGCGCCTATGGGCAGGTGAAGAAGGCCCGCGGCTTCTATGATCGCGGTGAGCCGCCCGAGAATGACCCGGCATACGTTCCGGAATTCTGGATCGAGGCGGACAGCCCCGACAGCAAGCGCACGATTCTCTTCATCACGCAGGCCGGCAAGATTACGTCGATGACCACGGGGCTCAAGCCGATGGTGCTGGAGGCGGAGCCGTGCCACTAGCAGAGTAGGGCGCGCAATGGCGCAACGCGCCGTGTCCACCGTCTCTCTCAACACGCGCGGTACAAGACAGTAGCCACGTCGAAGTGCGCGTTGTTAACGACAAGATCATCTCCTCGCTCGAGCAACGTACGCGACGACTAGCCTCTCGCTCGCAATCGATGTATAATCATCATCATGGGTTGGGATGCGAACGACGTAGCACTGCTCAAACAGCTCTGGGCCGATGGCCACAGCGCCGGTCAGATCGCAATTCGGCTTGGCCTTAGCCGCAACGCCGTGAGCGCCAAGCTGAAGCGCATGGGCCAGAGGCGCGGTCATAAGCCGCCGACCGCCAATCCCAGGATCGTGTCGGTGCCGAAACGCAAGGTGGCGCCATCAGCGGCCTGTGCGCGCCCGTCGGACAAGGTCGTATCTCGGCGCAAGCCGGCAGCAACCAAGTCGGCACCAATGGAGCCCAAGGAGTTCACCAAGCGCCAGCTTTACGCCATGCTGGTTGATGCGGTGAAGAACACGGGCTGACGCCTGCTGATTTGCCCGTCGGCAGTCAGCGCGCGCCGATCGTGCGGCGCGCTCCCAAGCCGCCGCAAGACCCGCTGCGCGAATAAACGAATTTCACCAGCCGATTCAACGTGATTTGGGTCGTCCAGATCGCGCGGCGAAAATATATCGCTTCTCATTTCCCCCAAATCAGTCCCATCTTCGCGCCATCCCG
Source organism: Bradyrhizobium lablabi (assembly GCF_001440475.1). Lineage (GTDB taxonomy): Bacteria > Pseudomonadota > Alphaproteobacteria > Rhizobiales > Xanthobacteraceae > Bradyrhizobium > Bradyrhizobium lablabi. The sequence continues at coordinate 266,979 of NZ_LLYB01000057.1, forward strand.
CCTCATCGAAGAGGGGCGTACGCGTCGTCACGATACGTGGAGTGCNGATGGCGTTGCGCGCGCGAGGCATTGCAGGGCGGCCTTCAAGGCTGTGAGCGATCGATCTCAGCGCAAGGCGAGCGACGCAGTTCGCGTACGGCAAAACCGTGTGGTCCTGGCACCCGTGGCTGGTGTCAAGCTGTCGGAGGCTGGTCGAACCCAACCGGGTTCGGCGGGCTGCTAATCCGGCAGCGACGGAGGCCAGAGGAATTCGGCTCCGGGGAGAGCGCGCCATAAGCCGTCAAGCCATTGCGCAGGGAAGGCCGGATGCTCTCCGCTGGACCTGTATGCTCGTGTGCGCATTTCCTTCATGCATATTGCACACGAGACCGCGGGTGCAGCGCGCACCCGGTCTTCCCTGCGCCCTNCAACGGAGGGGCAAGCGAGCAGGTACAACTCGGGCGCGTCGCGCCGCGAGAACGCGCTGGCATATCTGCCCCGTGCCGACCTGATACGATTTCTGCAGATAATCATCCCGACTTGAGTCCAGTCGCTACCCTCTCGCCCGGCGGAATATTTCCGCGCTTGCCAAGGTCCGTCCGACAGGCCAGAAAAACTTCAGGAAGAAGAAACGCCAACGGAGAACGATTTGACCATCAAAGGCAAAGCCTACATTGCCGGGATCTACGAGCATCCCACCCGGCACGCACCCGACAAATCAACGGCGCAGTTGCATGCCGAGGTCGCCAAGGGCGCGATCGAGGATGCCGGGCTCACCAAGGCCGATATCGACGGCTATTTCTGTGCGGGCGATGCCCCCGGCGGCCTTTGGCCGATGGTCGATTACCTCGGATTGAAGGTGCGCCACGTCGATTCCACCGAGACCGGCGGTTGTTCCTATTTGATCCATCTCGGCCACGCCGCTGAAGCGATCGCGGCGGGCAAATGCTCGATCGCGCTGGTGACGCTCGCCGGCAAGCCGCGTACCGGTCCGATGCCCGCGCGCGCGGCCGGCGCGGAAGCCGATTTCGAGGCGGCGTACGGGGCCACCACCCACAATGCCTACGGCATGTGTGCCATGCGCCATATGCACGACTACGGCACCACCAGCGAACAACTCGCCTGGATCAAGGTCGCGGCCTCGCATCACGCCCAGTACAACCCGCACGCGATGCTGAAGGAGGTCGTCACGGTCGAGGACGTTCTGAACTCGCCGATGATCTCGGATCCCTTGCACCGGATGGATTGCTGCGTCGTCACCGACGGCGGCGGCGCGATGATCGTCACCACGCCGGAAATCGCCAAGAGCCTGAAGAAGCCGCTGGTGCGGCTGATCGGCCATGGCGAGGCGATGAAGGGCCCGCGCGGCGGCAAGGATCTCGACCTCACTTATTCCGCCGGCGTCTGGTCCGGCCCGCGCGCCTTCGAGGAAGCGGGCATCACGCCCAAGGACATCAAATACGCCTCGATCTATGACAGCTTCACCATCACGGTGCTGATGCAGCTCGAAGACCTCGGCTTCTGCAAGAAGGGCGAGGGTGGCAAGTTCGTCGCCGACGGCAACCTCATCTCCGGCGTCGGCAAGCTGCCGTTCAATACCGACGGCGGCGGCCTCTGCAGCAACCACCCGGTCAACCGCGGCGGCATGACGAAGATCCTCGAGGCTGTCAGGCAATTGCGTGGCGAAGCCCATCCGAAGGTGCAGGTGCCGAACTGTGACCTCGCGATCGCCCACGGCACCGGCGGACTTCTCGGCGTGCGTCACGCCGCCTCAACCTGCATTCTGGAGCGCGTGTGATGGCTGAAGCCAAGAAATATCCGACGCCTGTAACCAACCCCGAGACCGCACCGTTCTGGGAAGCGGCCAAGGCCGGCAAGTTCCTGATCAAGCACTGCACCGCCTGCGGCGAGCGGCATTATTTCCCGCGCTCGATCTGCCCGTTCTGCTTCTCCGACAAGACGGAGTGGGAGGAAGCTTCCGGCGAGGCCACGGTCTACACCTACAGCCTGATGCGCAAATCGCCGACCGGTCCCTACGCGATCGCCTATGTCACCCTGAAGGAAGGCCCGTCGCTGCAGACCAACATCGTCGATTGCGACCTGGAGAAGATCAAGATCGGCCAGAAGGTCAAGCTGGTGTGGAAGCCGACCGACGGCGCGCCGCTGCCGTTCTTCACGGCGGCCTAAGAAGTACCTTCCCCCCTTGCGGGGGAAGGTGGCGCGAAGCGCCGGAAGAGGGGTTCTCTCCGCGAGAGAGATGGATTTGCGGAGGCAACCCCTCTCCCAAGCGAGTTTGCGGCTGGTGCCGTCGTGGCCCTCTCCCGCAAGGGGAGAGGGCACAGCAACGGGCACCGGTTCATCTTCCCTTCTCCCCTTGTGGGAGAAGGTGCCTTCGCTGAAAGCGAAGGCGGATGAGGGGTTCTATCCGCGGAGAAAAGTGTCTGCGGCACGAACCCCTCACCCAAGCGAGTTTGTTGCTGACGCCTGTGTAGCCCTCTCCCACAAGGGGAGAGGGCGCAGCAATGGGCACCGCGAAGAAAAGGTTCGGGAGTGGAACGAAATGCCGATCAATTACGAACAGCTCATGGCCCTGAAAAACCTCGGCCAGAAATACGCCTATACCGATCGCGAGGTGATGCTCTACGCCTATGGCATCGGGATGGGCGCCGACCCCATGGACGAGAAGGAACTTGCCTATGTCAACGAAGGCACCTTCACCCCGCGTCCCCTGAAGGTCGTGCCGACCTTCGCCTCGGTGGCCGCCTGGGGCTCGAACCCCGGCGAGATGAACCTCAATCGCGTGATGGTGGTCGACGGCGAGCGCGACATCACCTTCCACAAGCCGCTGCCGAGCGCCGCCAGGATCACGGCCGACTCGACCGTGCTCGACGTCTTCGACAAGGGTAAGGACAAGGGCGCGGTGATCCGCCACCAGACCGTGCTGAAGGACGAGAACGGCGAGAAGCTGGCCACCCTGGTCGCCTCGCGTTTCGCCCGCGGTGACGGCGGCTTTGGTGGGCCGTCCGAAGGCCAGCCCGAACCGCACCAGGTGCCGAGCCGCGCGCCCGACCAGATCGTCGACATCACGACGCGGCCGGACCAGGCGCTGGTCTACCGTCTCTGCGGCGACCGCAACCCGCTGCACTCAGATCCCGAGTTCGCCAAGAAGGCCGGCTTTCCGCGGCCGATCCTGCACGGCATGTGCACCTACGGCATCACCTGCCGCGGCGTGCTGCAGACCTATGCCGACTACGATCCGTCCGCCTTCAAGCAGCACGCGGCGCGGTTTTCCTCGCCGGTCTATCCCGGCGAGACCGTGACGATGGAGCTTTGGAAGGACGGCAACGTCGTCTCGTTCGAGGCGAAGGTGAAGTCGCGCGGCGTCACCGTCATCAAGAGCGGCAAGACGGTGCTGGGTTAGGACGGTGAGGGTAGGTGCGCTCCCTCGCCCCGCTCTTCACGGGGAGAGGGTTGGGGTGAGGGGCTCTCACCGCGAGTCTGGTGTCGCTGGATAGACCTGTACCCCCTCACCCGAAATTCGCTACCGCGAATCCCGACCTCTCCCCGCAAGCGGGGCGAGGTAAGAACAAGAGCAATAAACGGAGAAACACCATGGGATTACTCGACGGCAAGGTTGCCATCATCACCGGCGCGGGCGGCGGGCTCGGTGAGGCCTACGCCAAATTGTTCGCGCGCGAGGGTGCGGCGGTCGTGGTCAACGACCTCGGCGGGCCTCGCGACGGTTCCGGCTCCGACAAGTCGATGGCGCAGCAGGTCGTCGACGCGATCAAGGCCGACGGCGGCCGCGCTGTCGCCAACGGTTCCGACATCTCGACCATCGCTGGCGGCCAGTCGGTGTTCGACGACGCCATCAAGAATTTCGGCCGGGCCGATATTCTGGTGAACAACGCCGGCATCCTGCTCGACGAGACGTTTGCAAAAGCCAAGGAAGCCAACTGGGACAAGGTGATCAAGGTGCACCTCAAGGGTACCTTCTGCTGCACCCAGCCGGTGTTCAAATGGATGCGCGAGAACGGCGGCGGGGTCATCGTCAACACGTCCTCGACCTCGGGCCTGATCGGTAATTTCGGCCAGACCAACTACGGCGCCGCCAAGGGCGGTATCTGGGGACTGTCGAACGTGCTGGCGATCGAGGGCCGCAAATACAATATCCGGATCTGGACACTGGCCCCGGGCGCGCTGACCCGCATGACCGCAGACCTGCCGCGCTATAAGGAGAACCCGGGCGCTGCCCTCGGCCCTGATGGCATCGCGCCGGCCGTGCTATACATGGTCAGCGACCTGTCGGGCGACCAGACCGGCAAGGTGCTCGGCGTCTCCGGCCCGCGCGGGGTCCGCGAGATGCGGATGATGGAAATGGAAGGCTGGACACCGCCGTTCACCGGGTGGAAGGCCGAGGATATCGTGACCCACGCCAAGGAGATCTTCTTCTCCGAAGAAGAGATCAAGAAATCGGCACGGCGGTTTAAATAAGTAACTGTCATTCCGGGTCTGGTCCTTTCGGACCCCCGGAATGACGAAAGCAAATTAGAGGCATACACCATGAAACTCACCGCCCAGGCCGCCGGCACTTTCGCCATTGCGCCGACCCCGTTCCATGACGACGGCCGGATCGACGAGAAATCCATCGACCGGCTGACCGATTTCTATGCCGAAGTCGGCTGCGACGGCGTTACCGTGCTCGGCATTCTGGGCGAGGCGCCGAAGCTCGATGCGGCCGAGGCGGAGCAGGTGGCGGTTCGCTTCGTCAAGCGCGCCAAGAACATGCAGATCATCGTCGGCGTTTCGGCGCCGGGTTTTGCCTCGATGCGCTCGCTGGTAAAGGCGTCGATGGATGCCGGCGCCGCCGGCGTCATGATCGCGCCGCCGCCTCACTTGCGAACCGACGACCAGATTACCGGCTATTTCAAGCAGGCGCAGGAAGCGATCGGCGACGAGATTCCCTGGGTGCTGCAGGATTATCCGCTGACGCTGAACGTCGTCTTCACGCCGGCCGTGATCCGCAAGATCGTGATGGATTCGCCGTCCTGCGTGATGCTCAAGCACGAGGACTGGCCGGGCCTGGAAAAGATCACCACGCTGCGCAATTTCCAGAAAGACGGCTCGCTGCGGCCGCTGTCGATCCTGGTCGGCAATGGCGGGCTGTTCCTCGATTTCGAAATGGAGCGCGGCGCCGACGGTGCGATGACCGGCTACGCTTTCCCGGAATTGTTGATCGATGTCGTCAAGCTGTCGAAGGCCGGCAAGCGCGATGCTGCGCACGACCTGTTCGACGCGCATCTGCCGCTGATCCGCTACGAGCAGCAGCCCGGCGCAGGGCTTTCAGTGCGCAAATACGTGCTGCAGAAGCGCGGCATCATTTCGTCCAGCGCCCAGCGCAAGCCCGGCGCCACGATCACCGCGACTGCAAAGGCCGAAGTCGATTATCTGTTGTCGCGGGTAGCGCGCGTCGACCGCCGCGCCAATCTGCAACCGCAATCCAGCGCAGCGGGCTAGTCACATGGCAGAAACCGTCGCCCCGCGTCCCGCATCCACCATCCTGCTGCTGCGTGACAGCCCTGACGCCAGGGAAATCGAGGTCTTCATGATGGTCCGCCATTATGAGATCGACTTCAATTCCGGCGCGCTGGTATTTCCCGGCGGCAGCGTCGACAAGGGCGACAAGGAAATCATCGCGCGGCCCGAACTCTATTCGGGCGGCGAGGGGCTCGACGAGGCGACGCTGAGCTTCCGTATCGCCGCGATCCGCGAAACCTTTGAGGAAAGCGGCATCCTGCTGGCGCGGCCGAAGGGATCCACGACGCTGGTCGATGCCAGGCGGGCCAGCGAGATCGAGGCCATCAATCGCGCCGACCTCTGCGACAGCAAGATCAGCTTTCTCCAGGTGCTAGCCGACAACGGCATGGTGCTGGCGCTCGACGAACTGATGCCCTACGCGCACTGGATCACGCCCGAGGGTATGCCCAAACGCTTCGACACCTGGTTCTTCCTCGCCGCTGCGCCGCCTGAACAGGTCGGCGCCCATGACGGCAAGGAATCCACCGACTCGATCTGGGTCTCGCCGCGCGAGGCGCTGGAGGGCGGCGAGAGCGGGCGTTTCAAGCTGCCGTTCCCGACCACGCGCAACCTGATCAAGCTCGGCAAGCAGGCCAGCGTGCAGGCCGCGCTCGACGACTCCAGGGGCAAGTCCGTCGTCACCGTGACGCCGGTCATGACCCGGAACAATGGCGGCCGCCAGCTCCGGATTCCGCTCGAAGCCGGCTACGACGGCGACGTGTTCGAGGTCGGCTCGGTCGGCTAGCACAATTCGACGCATAACGAAGTATCTCTGAGTGTCCACGCGGTAGACTCTGCTTCGAAGGCAATCAAGAACAGGCCGGCGAAGCATGGCAGAAGTACATCCGCGACCCGCGGGCACGACGACCGAACTGGCACTGCTGCTGGCATTGGCGACGCTGTGGGGCGCCTCGTACACGTTCATCCGGATCGGCGTGGCGACGATCCCGCCGATCACCCTGATCGCGTGCCGCACGCTGATCGCCGGATTGCTGCTGCTCGCCATCATGCGCTGGCGCGGCGTGAGCATGCCGGTTGATGCCGCGACCTGGCGACGCTTCCTGTTTCAGATCTGCCTCAACAGCGTCATCCCGTGGATCATGGTCGCCTGGGGCGCGCAGGCGCTGGACGCGGGGGTGGCAACCATCCTCAATTCCACCGCACCGATATTCACGTTTTTTCTGACGCTCGCCATCACGCACCACGAGGCCGTGACGTCCCGAAAGCTCGTCGGCGTCGTCGCCGGGATGGCCGGCATCTGCCTGATCGTCGGCGTGCAGGCTCTGTCCGGCTTCGGCCAGGAGCTGACGGCCCAGATCGTGATGGTACTGGCCGCCGTCTGCTACGCGGGCGCCGCCATCCTCGGCCGTGGTTTTAGGGATCTCGATCCGATCGTGCCCGCGGCAGGCTCGTTGCTGTGTGGTGCTGCGATCCTGATTCCGGTGAGCCTGGTCGCGGAGCGGCCGTGGACGCTGCAGCCGTCACTGAGCTCGATACTGGCGCTGGTCGCGCTCGCGGTGTTTTCCACGGCTCTCGCCTTCGTGATCTATTTCCGCCTGATCCGGACCCTGGGTTCGGTCGGCACCACCGCGCAGGCCTATCTGCGGGTGCCGATCGGCGTTGCCGTGGGCGTGATATTCCTCGGCGAGCAGCCGAGCTCGACGGTCTGGATCGGCCTTGCCTGTGTCGTCATCGGTGTTGCCGCGATGACGATCCCGGCGCGGAAGCGGTCTGCCGTGGCCGCGTGAACCGGCTTAGGCGAGGAAGGCGTCGACCATTGCCTGCTCCTGGTCGTAGACCCAGCATTCGCAAAGCAACCCGTCGCGCACGGCATACACCAGCAAGCGCTCAACCTCGGCCGTCCTGCCGTCGCGCTCAAAGCGCTCGCGGACCAGCAGCGCAGCGCGTTCGGGTCCGGCCATGAGGTCGACGATGGCGAGCAGCCGGCGATTGGTGCGCCTGGTGACCTCGGCCAGGATGGCGAGCGCGGCGGCCTTGCCGCTGTGATCGCCGGCGAGCGGGTTACGGCCGAAATAATGCAGCGTAAAATCGTCATGATAACAGGCGGCAAGCGCTGCACGATCGCCGGCGAGCCACGCGCTCGCATAGCGGCCGAGAGCCAGCCGGTTGCGCTTAACCACGGCTTCGGGCTCGATTTCAGAACGGCTATTTGTCATCGTTGTCCATCTCGCGGGTCGTTGTCATCCGCAATGATTGGACCGGCTGAGCCTGCGGGGCTTTCAAGAACTGGCTATGAGCGAAACGGCGGCAGCAAAATTGATCGGGTGGGGCGCCCGCGTGCTGTATCTCGGCCCGGCCTTCGGGCTGACGCCGCACCGGAACGCGACCGCCGTCCTTGCCATCGGCCTCGACGGGCCGCTGGAAGTCGCTGACGATCCGGCCGACCGCATGACGCAATATCGCGCCGCCCGCAGCGTGCTGATCCTGCCCAACAGCCTGCATCACCTGCGCATCGAGCGGGGCCGGATGGCATTCCTCTACGTCGATCCGTTCGGACGCGATCTCAGGGCGCTGATCCCGCGGATGACGGCCACGACGCCGCGTGCGGCATTCGATCTGCGGGAAGAGCCCACGGCGATCGAGATCCTGACGGGACTGGCCGAGAACCGCATCGCGGCAGCGGAGGGGCGCGCATCCCTCGGCGGGCTGTTGGGTATCGGCGGGCGGGCCAGTCCCAACGCCCGCATTGCCGCGGCGCTGCGGCATATGCGGGACGAGCCACACCGCGCGCACCGGCTGACCAGCCTTGCGGCCCGCGCCGGCCTGTCGCCGTCGCGCTTCCTGCATTTGTTCAAGGCAGAGACCGGGGTGCCGCTGCGCCGCTACCGCATCTGGAACCGGATGGGTGCCGCGGTCCGCGCCAGCGGCGAGGGCGCATCCCTGACGGAGGCTGCCCACGCGGCCGGCTTCGCGAACTCGGCACATTTCGCAAGCGCATTTCGCGACATGTTCGGCATGATGCCCTCGGACCTGGCAAAGGCCCTGAGGCCGGGGGCGATCCAGGTGTGACCGGGCGGCGATCCGTTCGGCCCCGGGGAAACCCGGCCCATATACCGTCATTAAACCACCCGGCGGCATGTTCCCCACGGCCCGGGAGTCATCGTATATTGCGCCCGATTGGAGCCTGCCCCGACCCCACATGACCGCTGAAACGCCGCCGAATTCGCTGCCGCCGCGATCGTTCTCGCTTTCGATCGGCCAACTGACATTCGGCAGTTTCATGCTGGTGCTGGCGGTGATCATCATCACCTCGACCGCCAGCGTCATCGCCATCCGTCACATCGATTCGACCTTTGCCGAGCTGCAGCGGCTGCAGAGCGTCGGCGACCTCGCCGAGGATATCGACCGCCGCATGAACGAGTTGCGGCTTGCGGCGCGGGACTTCGTCACCGATCCCGGCAACCAGTCGCTCCAGGTCGGCGACGCCGCCAGCGCGCTCGGCGAGATCCTGAAGAAGACGCGGCTGGAGCTTGCTCCCGAGCAGCAGGACATGATCGACGGCGTCACCGAGCGCCTGTCGACCTATCGCAGCGGCATCGAACGGATTTCCGCGCTGATCAACCGCCGCGCCGAAATGATCGTGGCGTTGCCGCCGTTGCGCGAAAAGTTCGATGCCGCGGTTGCCGAGGCGCCCGATCCGCAGATCGCGTTGAGCCTGTCACAGACCCAGAGCCGGATCGCTTCGGCGCTGCTGGCGCACAACCCGTCCGCCGCCGAACAGGCGGCGCAAAGCATGCGCTCGATGACGATCGAGGACCCGAAGCTGCGGGCCGCCGTCAATGCCTATGCCGAAGCCATCATCGGCATCTCGATCCGCGAGCGGCAGATCTCCGACATCGACAAGGAGGTGTTGGGCGCGGAGGGCCGGCTGATCCAGCGCGTCACGGAATTACTGCGTGATGTCAGTGAGCGGCGGGGGCGTGTGCTTTCCCGCGATTTCGCCCGCACGCTGGCGGAAGCCAAGTGGCAGAGCATCGTTCTCGGCACTGCCGGCGTGCTGATCGGGCTGTTCGCCTCGCTGCTGGTGGTTCGCCGCACCGTGCGTCCGCTTGCCGCGATCGCATCCTCGATCCGCGCGGTGGCCGGCGGCGAGAAGAGCGCCTCGATCCCGGCGACCGACGTAGACAACGAGATCGGCGACATTGCCCGCGCCGCCGAAGTATTCAGGCAGACGCTGGTCGATGCCGACACTGCGCGCGAGGCGGCGGTGCGCGCGCTCGCCGAACAGCGGCTTGCCGAGGAAAGTTACCGCAAGCTGTTCGAGTCCTCGGTCGACGGAATTTACGTCACGACGCCCGGTGGCGCGCTGTTGAACGCCAACCCGGCATTGGCGCGGATGATGGGCTATGCCACGCCGCAGGATCTGATCAACGGCATCGGCGACATCTCCGATACCGTCTACGTCCATCCAGAGGCGCGGACCGAATACGAGCGGCTGATGCAGCGCGACGGCATGGTGCGCGAATATGAGTACCAGGTTCGCACCCACACCGGCTCGGTGCTGTGGCTTTCCGATAGCGCCAGCGCCGTGCACAACGAGGCTGGCGTCATCGTCCGCTACGAGGGAACGGTGCGCGACATCACCGACCAGAAGCGCGCCGAGGATGCGATTGCCGAGGGCCGCCGCCTGCTGCAAATGGTCATCGACACCGTGCCTGCGGTCATCAACGTCAAGGACAAGCAGCTCCGCTACGTCCTGATGAACCGCTACATGGCCGGCATTTTCGGAGTCGAGCCGGGGGATGCGATCGGCCGCACCACCGCCGAGCTGATGTCGCGCTACGGCGCGGGAAAGACTGACGAGCACGACAAGCGGGTGTTGGCGGCCGGCAAGGAACTCGGCTTCTACGAGGAAGAATACAAGGATGCGTCCGGCAACATGCGGCAGTGGCTGGTCAACAAGCTGCCGATTCTGGATGCGTCCGGCGAGATCGAAACCATCGTCACCGTCGCGCTCGACATCGCCGAGCGCAAGCGCGTCGAGTTGGAGATGCGCAAGGCCAAGGATGCGGCGGAGGGAGCGCTGCGAAACCTGCGTGAGACGCAGAATTCGCTGATCGAGGCGGAAAAGCTCGCCGCCTTGGGCCGGCTGGTGGCCGGCGTCGCGCACGAGGTCAACAATCCCGTCGGCATCAGCCTGACGGTTGCCTCCGCCCTGGAGCGCAAGACGTCGAACTTTGCCGCCGAGGTCGCCCGCGGCGAACTGCGGCGTTCCAGCCTGAACGATTTTCTCGGCACCAGCCGCGATGCTTCGTCGCAGCTCGTCGCCAACCTCAACCGCGCCGCCGAGCTGATCCAGTCGTTCAAGCAGGTCGCCGCCGACCGCAACTATTCGGACCAGCGCTCCTTCGATCTCGGCGATCTCACCGAGCAAGTGGTGATGAGCCTGCGGCCGGGCCTGCGCAAACACAATCTGACGCTCAATGTCGAGTGCCAGCCCAATCTGATCATGAACAGCTATCCGGGGCCCTACGGACAGGTGCTCACCAACCTGTTCCTCAATTCGGTGGCGCATGCGTTTCCGGACGGCAAGCCCGGCACGGTCGATATCCAGGTGCGCGAGTCCGGCAAGGACAATGTCGAGATCATTTTTTCCGACAATGGCTGCGGCATGAGCCTCGATGTCCGCCGCCGCGCGTTCGATCCGTTCTTCACCACGCGGCGCGACCAGGGCGGCACCGGGCTCGGCCTGCACATCGTCTACAGCATCGTGACGACCCGCCTGGGCGGCCGGCTCGACCTCGATTCCGAGCCGGGGGGCGGCACGCGCATCCAGATCATCCTGCCGCGCACGGCGCCGCTGGAGCAGGCCGCGGAGTAGGCGCGCGTTCAGACCGCTAGTTGATATCTGCGAGCTTGTGCAGCGTGGCGCCGAAGATCTGGCTGGCTTTGCCGACGAGCGCGGTTCCATTCATGCTGCCGCGGTTATCGGTGAAGGTGCCGGATACGCCGATGCCGACCGGATTGGGGCCGCCGAACAGCGGATTGTCATTGTCGCGCGGGGTGGTGTGACGCTGCACCAGGACTTCGCCCTTGAAGGTGTCGCCCTTGACCGTGTAGCTGCCGGTATAAAACAGATAGGCGTCGCCGCCGAGAATCTGGCCATCCCGGAACAAAATGACGCCGCTGCCCTTGCCGATGCGTCCATCCAGCAGGGTGACGTGGATCGAATAGAGCCCGTTCTTCATGAGGTCCCAGAAGCCGGCCGCAGCGCCCACCGAAGCCGATCAAGGGGTTATGCCAAAGCATGGGCTGCACCGTCAACGCGTCAGGTTGTCTGTCCGTTCCCGTACAGGAAGCAAACGTGAAGCGTACCACTCCGACGTGACGTGGTGAGGACGGCCGGGGATCAACTTGGCCCGCGAAATGCATAATTGATTTCGGCACCGGCCGGCGGGTGCTGGAGCAAGAGAAACAGGTGACCAACTGGATCTATTCCGGCGGCCACGTGCCGCACCTCTACGCAGAGAATGGCAATCTTGAAACCACGGGCCGTCACCGCGCGGGCCGTTGGAAAAAACCGCTGGTGATCGGCGGCATGCTGCTGATGCCGCTCGTCTCCAATCCGGGCGAGGCCCGCGATCCCGACGGTCGCTATGCCAACTCACCGCTGAAGCAGTGGTTCGACAGTCTGAAGAGCGGGAAGGGCCCGTGCTGCTCCGATGCCGACGGCAGCGCCGTCAGCGATGTGGATTGGGAATCGAAGAGCGGGCACTACCGCGTTCGCATCGATGGCGAGTGGCATGACGTGCCTGAAGACGCCGTCATCACCGAACCCAACCGCGTCGGGCGAACCATGGTTTGGCCGATCCGCGGCTATCAGGGATTGAGCATCCGCTGCTTCATGCCGGGCTCGATGACGTGACGCACGAGCGCTGGCGCGCCCCATGACTGTCATACTCCGCGAAAGCGGAGTATCCAGTACGCTGCGGCCTCTCGGTTTTGTCTAATGCCTCTGGAATACTGGATCACCCGCTTTCGCTTTCGCGGGTGATGACAACCTGAAGCAATGCAGTTCGCCGACGCGTCACGCATATTTCTTGTCGCGCTCGAGCAGCTCGATCGACATGCCCTGCGGCCCGCGGATGAAGCAGATGCGAACGCCGGGCCGGATGGTGGTCGGCTCCTTCGTGAACTCGACGCCCTTGGCCTTGATCTCGGCAGCGACCGCGTCGATGTCCTTCACGGTCAGGCCGAAATGGTCGAGGCCCTGATAGGGCGTCACCGGCGGTGTGTTGACGCCGTCGCCAGCGGTGACGGGCGCGATGAAGACATTGGCGCCGCCGAGCTTGACGTCGATCCGGCCAGGGCCACGGACGATTTCGCCGCCCAGAACGTCTTGCAGCCAGGCTGCGGTCGCTTCGGGATCGGGGCTGCGCAAATGGACATGGTCCCAGGTAACGGTCGGCATTTCGGTCTTCCCCATTGTTGTTGTTGCGGCTTCAAAGCCGACGTTGTGGTGCGGCAATCTAGCCACCGCGCATCCACGATTCCATCCTGCAAGCCTTGCGCTACCGCCGCAATATTGTCGAGGTGGTATGAAACCATTTCTGCTCTGGGTGATTGTTGATGCGCGGCGGGATCCGTACAGCGGCGGTCGTGACAAGAGCCGTACGGGAAAACGCCCGTAGGGCTTTTTTCATGCGCGGCACGGCAATCGCCGGCGCTGCCGGGTTGAGGGCACGGCTATGAGGATCGCCGGGTGGTCGTTCGGAAAGTCCGAAGCGCGGTTTGCCGCGCTGCCGGCCATCGCCATTGCCGGATGCACCATCTGGCTGATGCTCCCGCAAGCGAGCGATGCCGAGAGCCATTCCGCCGGAACGCCTCCTCAAGTGCAAGACGCATCCCGAGCTGACGATACGGCCGCGACGCAGGCGACCTTGTCGAACACGGAGCCGGCGGCTGTTTCCCCGGATGCCAGCCCGGCGGCTATCGCCGGGGCGCCTCCCGATATCGCGCTGCCTGAAACGGTGGCTCCTGCCGGGTCGCCACTCGACGGCCTGAAAATCGTTTCGCAGTCGTGGCGCAGGGGCGGGCTCGGCTCGAAAGCGCTGGTGACGTTCACGCTTCGCAACGCCAATGAGTACGCTGTGAAGGATATCGAGATTGCCTGTAGCTTCGCTCGCCGGGACGGCAGCCATCTGACCGACCGCCGGCGTATCATTCCCGATACCGTGAACATGAAGAGCAGGAAGCGCTATGCCGGCATGCTGGTTGGGTTCGTCAACGTCAACGCAAATAAGGCGAAATGTTCACTGGTGACCGCCAGCCGCATTTAACCCAGCGTTTAACCCTGCGCGGCGTGAATTCGCCTCTTTCATCCCGGAAATGTGAGCTGTGCCTTTGAACCTTGCCGGTCGGCCAGGAACTAATCGATATATCGCCCGTTGAGCGATTGAACCGCGCGATGCTCGTGCGGGGGGAGCGAGTCCAATGCCCGTAGCGCGTTATTTCCTGTTTGTCGGCGGAGTGTTGCTCGCGCTGTTGTTGGCGATTGATGCTCTTGTTCCCCAAGAGGCCGTCGTGGCAAGCCAGGCCGCTCCTTCGGTTGACAAGACCGTCGTGCGCATTCGCTCCGACCAGAAGCTGCCGGAGCGGGTGGTCTACGACACCAGCCTTCCGACCATTGTTCCGCCGCCGGCCGCGATCGCCCAGGCCGTTGCGCCGTCCGCGCCCGCCGCCGTGACCCCTGTTTCGGCCGACGCAAACGCCCAGGCCCGGGTTCGGGAGACGTTTGCCCAGTTCGTCCCGGGCGAGGCGAAGAAGCCCGAGCCGCAGGTTCAGCGCAAGCGCAAGGTCGCCAAGACCCGTCAGGCGCCGCCCATGCAGTTTGCGCAGCCGCCGCAGGTGCGGGTCGCACAGCAGTCGCAATTCGGCTTCTTCGGCGGTCCGAGCCCGCGTTCAACCTGGACCTGGTAGGCCCGCTCGCCTGATCTAGCGCGGCAGCTTCGGAATCTTGTCCGCAAACCCGTTGAAGCAGGTCAGCCGCTCGTCTTCCTCCTTGACGAAACGGCAGTCGCTGACGCTCTTCGCCGCCGGCGCTTTCGCTTTGGGCTGTGGTGCGTAAACGGCGTCGTAGCAATTCAGCCGTTCCTTGGTCGCGTCGTCGATGTCCTGGCAGGCCTGCAATTTTTGGGCGGCTGACAGGGGTTTTGCCGGGGCTTCCTTCTTGCCCTTCGATCCGACTTGAATCAGGGGCTTGCCGCCGACCGTCGGAGGGGCGGCGGGGGCGGTCGTTTGCGCAAAGGTCGCGGCCGGATACAGCACCGCCAGCGCGAGGATGATCTTTTTCATATTGAAATGTCCGAATAGCCGTGAGCGACGAGCGCGCCCGGGAGAGACCAGAGCTCCCGACCTTCGGAATCGCTAAATCCCGCTGCGCGCCAGCGATCTCTAGCACCATCCCAGAGCGTCTGTCTAACTCGTTGATTTAACGGCCATTCGAATAGGCCGCCCCAGGACCAGAGGGTGTTGGCGTGGTATCGTGTGACCTCCAGTGGTAGGCAGCTGGCCGTTGGCAGCGCATCTGTCGGCATCAAACCTGTGCTCTATTGCGTGCACTTGATTGAGTCCCGCCTTGGGCGCTCTCTTGCTGGCCGCCCGAGGGATTTATGGCCGCGGAGGAGTGCATCCATGTCCGATCCACAACGTCGGGAGTTTCTGGCTGCCGCGGGCATCGCCTCGCTGGCAGCGCTGGCCGCGGCGCAGCCGGCCGCAGGCGGCGACCCGAGCTTCATGAACAACGTCCCGGACCCCGCGCTCGCGGGCAAGGATCTGCCGACCTTCAAATTCGCGATGGAGAAGTCGGACGGCAAGGTGATCGGCAACAGCTACGGCAAGGAGGCCACTGTCGCGCAACTGCCGATCTCCAAGGGCATCGCCGGAGTCTCGATGCGGCTCGAGCCCGGCGCGATGCGCGAGCTGCACTGGCATGCCACCGCCGCCGAATGGGCGTTCGTCATCGAGGGGCGGGTGCGCACCACCGTCGTCGACCCCAGCGGCCTTGCCGAGACCAATGATTTCGACCCGGGCGACGTCTGGTATTTTCCGCGCGGCCACGGGCATATGCTGCAATGCCTGGGTGACAAGCCGTGCCACTTCATCCTGATCTTCGACAACGGCTATTTCTCCGAATTCGGCACCTTCAGCATCACCGACTGGATCGGGCATACGCCGCCGGCGCTGCTGGCGAAGAATTTCGGCCTGCCTGAAACGACGTTCGCGACCTTTCCGAAGGAGGAAGTGTATTTCGCGCGCGGCAAGCCGCCGCCGGCCGAGCCCTCGGTGCCTTTGCAGGGTTGGAAGCTGCCGCCGGAGACCCACAAATACCGCCTGCTGGCGCAGCCGCCGCATGCGACCTATCGGGGCGGCCGCGAGTGGCGCGTCGATTCCAGCCGCTTCCCGATTGCAAAGACGATCACCGGCGTCGTCCTCGATCTCGATCCCGGCGCGCTGCGGACGCTGCATTGGCACCCCAATGCCGACGAGTGGCAATACGTCATCGAAGGTGAGGCGAGCGTCACTCTGTTCGGCTCTCACGGCCGCTACCGGACCGAGCGATTGCAGAAGGGCGATGTTGGCTACATCCCGCAAGGCTACGGGCATTCGATCGAGAATGTCGGCAACAGCACGGCACGCATCCTGATCGGATTTAATGCCGGCATCTACGAGGCCATCGATCTGTCGCAATGGATCGCGGCCAATCCCAGGGACGTGCTCGCCACGAATTTCGGACAGCCGGCGGAGGCGTTCGGAAAATTCCCGGATCGCGACGTGTTCATCGCAAGCAAGGATGGCACCTGATAAACGGCTCCGCGGAGCGTGCAAGAAAACGCCGACAGCTCTCGCGAAGCAACCGTGTCAGGTGTGGCGCGGCGACCTAGCGCAGCCGATAGGCATCAAATGCGTGGGCCAGGAATATGCCGATGCTGACGAAGATGAGGAATGCTGTCACGACCTCGGTCATAGCCTTCCTCCCTGTATGGTCATGCCGGAAAGGGCACGCTTGAGGAATTCGCGGTAGATGAGGTTGAGGACCGTTACTAACATGATCTAACCCCGTGCTTGATTGGCGGCACGGTAACGGCGGTTTGTTTCCGGAGCGCTTCGCGGCAGGGCAAAACGGTTTCGTCGCGGCCCCTCGGGATCACAGAATCGCGACGGAACCGGAACAACTGCGGTCGCAGCCGCCCGCCCTTTTCTCGCCATCCTGATTGAGGAGACCTGCGCCGGGCGGGTTCTGCGAACGGGCGTTGTTCCCAAGGGTTCAGTGTGATCGTCCAACATTTGCTGAAAAACGAGACCGTTACATCCCGCCGCGCGGTTCTGCGCGGGATCGTGTCTTCAACCAGCGTGCTGGCGCTCGGCGGATGCGCCAGCCTGGGCGCGACAGGCACGCGTTACGACGCGTCCTCCCTCGCGGTCGAGCCGACTTTGCTCGTCGCAACCACGCGCAAGCCGGCGAACGGTGCGCGGGCGAAACCCTGGTTCGGGCCGGAGCGTGCGACGAGGATGACCGTCGCCCGGGCGAAACTGGTGCCGCCTGACGAGAGCCGTTTCTCGCTCGCCGCGGCCGGTCTCGGCGATTGGCGTCTCGATGCGGTCGAGCCGGCGTCGGGGGAGGTCAGCGATCTTCTCGGGCAGGGCGACGTCCTGATCTACGTGCACGGGTTCAAGCAGACATTCGAGACGGCGGCGCTCGATGCCGCGCATCTGGCCGACGGCATCAAATTCCGCGGCCAGACGATGGTGTTCTCGTGGCCGTCCAAGGCGGGGTTGTTCGACTATGCCTATGATCGCGACAGCGCGATGTGGTCCCGCGACGGTTTCGAGCGCGTGCTCAATTCCGCCGTCACGAGCCCGAGTGCCGGACGTGTTCACATCGTCGCGCACAGCATGGGCACCATGCTCGCGCTCGAAAGTCTGCGCCAGCTCTATGCACGAAGTGGCGACACCGTTTCGGACAGGATCGGAGCCGTGGTGTTCGCCTCGCCTGATATCGACATGGACATATTCTCGTCGTCAGTTACCCGTCTGGGCCCGCTCGGCCGCAAGATCACCGTCGTCGCCGCGACGAACGACCGTGCGCTGGCGATCTCGGGGCGATTGGCTGGCGGGATGACCCGGGTCGGCGCCGCCGAGAAGGCCGCCATCGAGCAGCTTGGCGTGCGCGTCATCGATGCGTCCGATTCAGGCTGGGGTGTCATCAACCACGATCTGTTCCTCTCCAATGCCGAGGTACGGAAGGTGATACGCCGCTCGATCGATACGTCGACGGCGTGATTCCGGGCTTTAGCGATTTTCGGGGCAATTAGCGCGCCGTTAACCAGCCGAGCATTGCGGGGGAACCGGCACAGCATCGATCTTAAGGTATTTGCGACACGGTCGATGAGGTCGGATCCTCATCGGTTGCCGCATGAACAATACTTTGAATCTATTTCGGATTGATGCCGAGAATCACGAATTGATGGGGGCTCAGCTCGCGGCGTTTTCGCGGCAGGTCCCCTTGCTCTATTTTATCCTGAGCGTGAATTCGATCGCGCTGGCATCCACGCATCTTGGCATCGCACCCACGATTCTGACCGTTGTATTTCCCGGCGTTCTGGTCGGGGCCTGCGCCATTCGCTGTCTGATCTGGCTGCAGCGCCGCAACCGCGTGGTCGAGCCGAAAGCTGCCGCCCGCACCTTGCGCGCGACCGTGGTGCTGGGCGGCGCGCTGGGCTTTGCGTTCCTGGCATGGGCGCTGAGCCTGTTTCCGTACGGCGACACCTCCCGCCACGGGCACATCCTGTTTTTCGTCGGCATCACGGTGGTCAGCTGCATCTTCTGCCTGATGCATGTGCGCCCGGCGGCGCTGATCCTGACTGGCACGGTGATCGCGCCGTTCGTGGTTTTTCTGCTTGCGAGCGGCGACGTGGTTCATATCGCCATCGGCTTGAACCTGTTCCTGGTCACGGTCGCGATGATCTACATCCTGATCATCTGCTCCGGGCAGTTCGCCGCCATGGTCAACGGGCAAATGGAGACCCGGCGTCTCAGCAACGAGAACTTCCGTCTCGCCAATGTCGACAGCCTCACCGATCTGCCCAACCGGCGCCAGTTCTTCCACCGGCTCTCGATCCTTGCAGAGCAGGCGCGAACGGCGAACCACAGGTTCGTGGTCGGCGTGCTCGATCTCGACGGATTCAAGGCCGTCAACGATCTCTATGGACATGGGGTCGGCGATCGGGTGCTGAAGGAAACCGGTCAGCGTCTCCTTAAGGTTTCCGACGACACGCAATTCATCGCGCGGCTCGGAGGCGACGAGTTTGGCATCATCGTCGACGCCGGTCTCGGTTCCGAAGCTGTGCTCGCGGTCGGCGCCAGGATCTGCTCGGTCTTCGACGCGCCGTTTTCGGTCGCCGGGATCGTCGCCAAGATCGGCGGCTCGGTTGGATTTGCCCTTGCGCCGGATGCCGGCACGACAGCCGAACTGCTCTACGAGCGCGCCGACTACGCGCTCTACCATGCGAAAGCGAGATACCGTGGCCAGCCGGTGATCTTTTCCAGGGAGCATGAGGTCGAAATCCGCAAGCTCAGCACCATTGAGCACACCTTGCGGAGGATCGATCTTGACGCAGAACTGTCGTTGCATTTTCAGCCGATCGTCAATGTCGGGACGTCGCGGCTGGTCGGCTTCGAGGCGCTCGCGCGATGGCACAATCCCGAACTCGGTAACGTCGCGCCCGGCGTCTTCATTTCGGTCGCGGAGCGCACCGAACTGATCGGAACGATTACGCAGGTCCTGTTGCGCAAGGCGTTGTCCGCCGTCAGCTCCTGGCCGGACGGTCTCTTCCTGTCCTTCAATCTGTCGATGCGCGATCTGATTTCGCAGGGCACGATCCTGCAGATCGTGGCCATCATCGAAAGCAGCGGCATCGATCCTCGCCGCATCATCATCGAGGTCACCGAGACGGCGCTGATGCAGGACTACGAGCGGGTGCAGGAGTCGTTGAGGATCTTGCGGTCGATGGGGCTGAAGGTGGCGCTCGACGACTTCGGATCGGGACAGTCCAGCCTGAGCTACGTCCATCAATTGTCGCTGGACAAGATCAAGATCGACCGCGGCTTCGTCCGCAACATCGCGATGCAGGAGAATGCCCGCAACATCGTCAAGACGGTGATCGACCTGTGCCGCAACCTGAAGTTCGACTGCGTGGTCGAGGGGGTGGAAACGGCGGAGCAGGTCGAGATCATCAGCCGCCTCGGCTGCTCGACGATGCAGGGGTATTTCTTTGCCAGGCCGATGCCGCAGGGCGAGGTCGAGGCCTTCATCGCCGATTTTGGCTTGTCCGGCGATCGGCGGCTGGTCGCCGCGGCCGGGTAGGATCGATCCTGGCTGTCGCATCCGGAGCGATGGTGCGTTGCGGATCGTCGCAACGCCATCGCGGGAGAACATGATGGCGCCGGTCTGTCGCCGACAAGCGGCCATCACAATGTCACCGCGCCGTCACCCATAATGTCGCCAAATTGACAGAACATTTGTTCGTCGCGGGTACGATGGTGCCCGGTCTCGCCTCGAACTACTCAACGCTCCAACTGCTCGACGTGTGCGCAACACCGGCCGATTGCCGGTGCGCGATGCTGTGCGCGTCAAACCGGAGACATGAGGCGAAGCCGGGGCCCGCTCGTGAACTAACCATTTAGTTGTTTTACATGGGAGATAAGAAATATGCGTCAAGCAACATCGAAGGCCGTGGCAGGTTCGAAGGCCAGCCGTCGAAAGCTGTTCTCGCTCGCGGGCATCACGGGCATCGCCCTGTTCGCAGGCGTCGCGGCAGCCAACGCACAGAGCACGGGTATCGCCTCCTGCGACGACTTTCTGACCAAGTACGACGCCTGCATCGTCTCCAAGGTCCCGGAGGCACAGCGCGCGATGTACAAGACGCAGATCGATCAGACGCGCAAGGCGTGGGTCGACATGGCCAAGAACCCGTCGACCAAGGCGACCATGGAAGCGACCTGCAAGCAGACCCTGGACGCGACGAAGGCCTCGCTCACAGCCTATGGCTGTTCGTTCTGATCGGCCCAAGAACGCCTAAAAGGAGTGGCGCCAAACAGGCGCCACTCAAGCTTTTCCGTGTCGGTTAACGTCTTGTTAACCATAACGTCCCAGCATGGCCGTCAATGGGAGTCGCCACGGACGTTAGCCCGTAGGCGCGATTGATGGTTCATCTTGGGGGCGAGCGCGAGCTCGCGGGGCTCCAAGGAGTAACGTCATGTCGTCACCTGGCGTACGACACCAAGCAAATTTGCTTTCCGAATTCGTTGCGGCGATTTTCGGGGCGCTTGGTTTGGGAGTTCCGATTGCGATTGCGATCATTTGGATTTGTTCCTGATCGGCATGCTGCCTGTTCCGTAACGGCGTCCCTATGAAGGGGCGTGGCAGGGCATGGGGCGAGGCTAATCGGGGAGGGCCGCAACGGCTACGATCTCGATGACGAGGTCGGGATGCGCAAGTGCTGCAACTCCGATGACCTCGGAGGGAGGCGGATTGTTGCTGCTGCAATGCTTCGGGCAATGCTGCGCGAAAAATGCGTCCATCACGTCCTGACGGAAGTTGGGCGAACTCAACACGCCGCCGTTGGGGAACGGTCCTTTCACGAAGAACGTCAGCTTGATCAGGTGATCGAGCGAGGTGCCGAGTTCCTCCAGATCAGCCTTGATGTTGGCCAGGATGCTGCGCCATTGCGCGGCCGCGTCGCCCACGGCGCCGCCATCTTTCTTGAAGGGCTCGTAGTCGTCGGTGGTTGCGGTGTTCCCGGCGAGGAAGACAAATCCCTTTGCCCCGGTGACGACGGTGCCTTTGCCCCAGGGCATCAGGCGGCCGGCCTTCAGCTTCCTATGGGTCACGAGCTGCATTTTTCGTCTCCGGGCCGGAGCACAAGGGAGCCGGCGTTAGCATCGCCCCGCACAATCTACGCGGGAGGCGAGGCTATGTTCCGGTAGGAGAATGAAATGGCGCGCCACGGCCAACGATGGCACGACAGCTTCGCTGTGGCGCCATTAGCCTCTCTACGGATCACTTGAGATCGCGGAAGACTTTGCTGAACTCCGGAAGCTGCAGTCTGTTTTTCTCCTGTTGATATTCAAGTTCGGTGAAAGGACCCATCACCGGAACGCGTTTCCTAATATTCCGCTCGTCTGCCTGACGCACGATGTAATAGAATTCCGTGACAGAGCGATCGGGAGCCCCATTTCCGCGCCACGGATGGCGAGCCAATACGACGTATTGGGAGTTCGCGCCGGCCTGGAACACAGTTGGTTTCGGCAGGCCATCGCCGGAGCAGTCCCCCTCTGCGCCCATGGAACGACAGAGCGACATATCCTCGCGAACGTCGATGGCGACAAGCCGGTAAGGTCCATCAAGGACTTCGTCTGCCACGAAGCCGCATCCAGCCACGCACAAGAGGCTTGCCACGCTTGCCCATCGCATCGCGAGTGAGGTCATGCTTGTCGTGACCTGCCGCCGGGTTCCCCGTCTGTCCGAAGGGCTACTTCGGTTGTCATGCAGAGTTGCTCCAATTCCGCACGAAGAGCGGGCGCGCCTCCGAGATTCACCAACGCAATCCGGGCGAAGGCGCCGGCGTCGATCAGATTGCCAAGCGATTGCCGCATAAGAGCCAGCGATCGCGCCATTCGAACCTTCGTAGAACCAAAGCCTGAGAAGCCATACAATCCTGCCTCGAATTGCGCAGGCGTGATGTTGTGCAACGGAGACTCCGGTCCCGACATCTCGGCGAAGAGCTTTCGACCAATTGTCGCATAGACCGATGCCGCGGCCCGAACAGCCGCGTCCATGCTCTCCTTCGACCCTGCATGGTTCCACCATTGATCGCTCTCCGCCTCGGACAGCCGTCGCCGAAACTCGCAAAGCTCGGGTCTGATTTTCGTCGCGTCCGGTGAGTTACCAGCGAGATCTGGAATAGAAGCGGGCTGGATACCGAGGTTTACGGCGAATTGGCCGCCGTACCGCGATCCCTGTACTTGAACGACGTGGATGAGATCGCCCGAGATGCGACGGAAAGTGCGACCAGAGCCGACGAAGCCATCGTCCTTGAGCACCGGAGCCAGGTGCTCTTTGATCGAAGATTCCAGACGATGCATCGTTCGGTTCATACGGATGGCCGAATCCGTTGCTCCCCATCAAGTTTCGCCGACCGGCGCGTTCAGGAATCTCTTGCGCATCTCCTGCGCGCGATCAGAGAGACTCATGAACTCAGCGGCGCGCTCGAGGTCCCGCCAGACAGCACCTCGACAGTTAACAAGCTCCGCGGCCAGACACAGTTCATCAAAGGCCAGCCCAAGCTCATTGTGGCTGACATACTCTCGAAATTGGGTAATCGACGCTTCAAATTGTGCGCGAACCGCAAGTGTCGGGGGTGGCAACGCAGCGCATGCGCGCTTCAGAACGGTTTCTGTCGCCTTCCACCGTTTTGTCCGAGCGACATCCATTGCAGTGCTCAATCGTGCCAGCCGACAAGCTATGTTCCGGAGGGAAAGTCGGAATGGCGCGCTCGGAGAGATTCGAACTCCCGACCCTCGGAATCGAAATCCGATGCTCTATCCAGCTGAGCTACGAGCGCCTTGCGCTGGCTCGTATCAGACTTGGCCTGATAGAGCCAGCCGTGACGCGCTAGTAGCAGGGATGCCGCCGGCGGTCCTGGCCGATATAGGCGGCGGCGCCCTGGCGGCAGAGGACGGTGGAGGGGCCGTCGTAATAGGCGAAGGTGCCGGGCTGCAGGCCGGGCCCGTAATTGTGGAGGAAGCTGATCTCGTAGGGCAGGCCCCAATTGTACAGATGGTGGTGGCGATTATGGCGGGCGTCGGCCAGGTTTGGGGCCAGGACCGCGGTGGAGAGGAGGGCGGCGGCCACGAAAAACTTTGCTTTGGTCATTTCGATTCTCCGGTGGTCTCACTGGAACTGGTTGCGATTGGAGCTGAGCGGATGGCGGTTCATCGAAAGAAATCACGTTAAAACAAGGAGATACAAGCGTAAGCTCTGATTCGGTCGAGGTCGACACCCCTGCTATCCCAGCTCATCTGGCCCCTGGTTCCAGGAGAGGCGGGTAGAATAGCCGCGGAAAGCCAGCCTGGCGCGCCCATTTTTGGCCTCAAGGGATGCTTAACGCTTTCCCAACACAGTCCGGCCAGAGTTCTGTCCGGTCTTGCTTGACGGGCCGACCTACTTCCGCGTCTGACAGAGGCTATCCGGTTCCTGATCGATCCATGCGCATCACGCCCCTTGCCCTGTTATTCCTCTCGGTCCTGGTCGCGAGCCCGGCGCGCGCGGACCTGCACATTACGCGCGACCACGGCGGTTATGTCGAGGAGTACAAGACCAAGTACAAGCGGATCCGCGAGCGCAAGGAGCGCGTCATCATCGACGGCATCTGCAACTCGGCCTGTACGCTGGTGTTCGGCATCGTGCCGATGAACAAGATCTGCGTGACGCCGAAGGCGAGTGTCGGTTTCCACCAGGCCTATTACGACAAGGCCTTTACCTTCGGCATCAAGGTCACCAGTGCGGAGGGGACGTCGGACCTGATGTCCTATTATCCGGAAACGGTGAAGGACTGGATTCGCCGCAATGGCGGGCTCACCACCGAGATGAAGAAGATCAAGAACGGCAAAGAACTCTGGAAGATCGTCGATCCCTGCCCGGAAGAGTGGTGAGCCAGGTTCACTGAGTTCAGGCTTTTGCCCTCGTCATCGCCCGCGACAGCGGGCGTTTTAGTGTTCCGGAGACGCCTGTTATCGAATCGACAAGCCACGGCCTACTGGATACCCCGCATTCGCGGGGTATGACGAGCGATGGTGAGGGGAGACGCGTGCGACGCCGCCCTAGAACGTCACCACGCCACGGATCGACTCGCCGCGCTTCATCAGCTCGAACGCGTTGTTGATCTCGGCAAGCGGCATCACATGCGTGATCATCGGGTCGATCTGGATCTTGCCCTGCATGTACCAGTCGACGATCTTCGGCACGTCGGTGCGGCCCCGCGCGCCGCCGAAGGCGGTGCCTTTCCATACCCGGCCGGTGACGAGCTGGAACGGCCGCGTCGCAATCTCCGCGCCGGCGGGCGCCACGCCGATGACGATCGACTGACCCCAGCCGCGGTGGCAGGCTTCCAGCGCCTGCCGCATCACGGTGACATTGCCGGTGCAGTCGAAGGTGTAGTCGGCGCCGCCGATCTGGTCGGCGCCCAACTTCGTCATGTCGACGAGGTGAGGGACCAGATCCTTGCCGAGGTCCTTCGGGTTGACGAAGTGCGTCATGCCGAAGCGCTCGCCCCACGCCTTGCGATCGTTATTGATGTCGACGCCGATGATCATGTCGGCGCCGGCGAGCCGCAGGCCCTGCAGCACGTTGAGCCCGATGCCGCCAAGGCCGAACACGATCGCTTTCGCGCCTTGCTCGACCTTCGCGGTGTTGATGACGGCGCCGATACCGGTGGTGACGCCGCAGCCGATGTAGCAGACCTTGTCGAAGGGGGCGTCCTCGCGGATTTTCGCCACCGCGATCTCCGGCAGCACGGTGTAGTTCGCAAACGTCGACGTGCCCATGTAGTGATGAACAGGCTTGCCGCCGATCGAGAAGCGCGAGGTGCCGTCGGGCATCAGGCCCTGGCCTTGCGTGGCGCGGATCGCGGTGCAGAGATTGGTCTTGCGCGACAGGCAGGACGGGCACTGCCGGCATTCCGGCGTGTACAGCGGAATGACGTGATCGCCTTTCTTCACGCTGGTGACGCCCTTGCCGATGTCGACCACGACACCCGCGCCTTCATGGCCGAGGATCGCCGGAAACAGCCCTTCCGGGTCGGCGCCGGAGAGTGTGAACTCGTCAGTGTGGCAGACGCCGGTGGCCTTGATCTCGACCAGCACTTCGCCGTCGCGCGGTCCCTCGAGCTGAACGGTGGTTACTTCCAGCGGCTTTCCAGCAGCGACGGCGACGGCGGCGCGAACATCCATGGCATTCCTCGTTCAAAATCTTCGAATTGACAGGCTTCAATATGTGAAATCGCGCAGGTCTCCCTGCGCGATCGCTGCTTGCCGCATAGCACATGATCGGGCAACAGGGACGCCAAATGACCGGCGACCTCGAAAAAATTGCCGCACGCGCGGCGCCTGCGATCTTCGTCGTGCTGTGGAGCACCGGCTTCATCGGCACCAAATATGTGCTTGGTAGTGCCGAGCCGCTGACTTATCTGGCGATCCGCATGGCGTTCGTGGTCGGACTGATGGCGATCATCGTCGCCGTCGCGCGCCCCCGTTGGCCGGATCGCATCGGCATCGCACACAGCGCCGTCGCCGGCATTCTGGTGCACGGCATCTATCTCGGCGGCACGGCGATCGCGATCGCGCATTCGATTCCGGCGGGGCTCTCGGCCTTGATTCCGGGGCTGCAGCCGATCCTCACCTCGACGCTGGCGAGCCGCTGGCTCGGCGAACGCGTCACGCCGCTGCAATGGGGCGGATTGCTGCTTGGGCTCGCCGGCGTCGTGCTGATCCTGCACGACCGGCCGATGGGCGGGGAGGCGGGCTGGGGATGGCTCGCCTCGGCGGTCTCGCTGGTCAGCATCACCCTCGGCACGCTCTACCAGCGCCGTTACTGCAGCGCGATCGACTGGCGGTCCGGCAATCTCGTGCAATACGTCGCGGTGACGATCTTCTTCGGCCTCGGCGCCTGGCTGTTCGAGACCAATGTCGTGCACTGGACCACCGAGTTCATGCTGGCGCTGGCCTGGCTCACCGTGGTGCTGTCGATCGGATCGATCGGACTGCTGTACTGGCTGATCCGCCGCTCGGCAGCGACCTCGGTAGCGAGCCTCTTCTATCTGGTGCCGGCGGTGACATCGCTGATGGCCTACGTCCTGTTCGGCGAGCGGCTGGACGTGGTCTCGATCATGGGCATGGTGGCTTGCGCTGCGGCGGTACTGCTGGTCAACCGGCGCTCAGTTTGAAGTAGAACACCCGGCCTGCGTGCACGCGTAAATTTCAATAGCTACCGCAGTAGTTTCCCTGAGTTGTGCCCCATTAAGGTGATCGTAAGCAAAACGGGTCAGATTGGGCGCGATTTTGGGGGATTTCTCGTTATGACCACGCGTTCCATTGGAAAGTTTCTGCCGGCGCTCAAGTTGCGGCTCGGCACCAAGGCTGTGATCTCCGCGATCCTCCTGATTGTGGTCAATACCGGGTTGGTCGTGGGCGCGGCCCATTGGTCGCTGACCTCCGAGTTCGGCGATCGCGCGCTGCGCGACATCGAGGTCAACCTGCGCACGCTGGGACTGGCGTTTGCCGAGACCTACGGCGATGCCAAGATCACCATCAAGGATGGGGCCGTCGTCCGCGCCGAAATTCCCAAGATGCCCGAGTTCAAGGACCACGCAATCGTCGACCGCGCGGTAAGCTATACCGGCGGCAACGCGACGCTGTTCGTCTATGACGAGTCGAGCAACCAGTTCATCCGCCGCACCACCAACGTGAAGAAGGAGAACGGCGACCGCGCCGTCGGCACCCAGCTCGCCCCCGATCATCCCGGACAGGCGGTGGTTCGCCGCGGCGAGGCCTATAAGGGACCGGCGACGCTGTTCGGCAAGACCTTCATGACGGCCTACTATCCGATCGTGAATGCGGCCGGAAAGGTGGTCGGGCTTCTGTACGTCGGTATCCCGATGGCGCACTACGAGACCATGCTGTCACACGCCATCCAGAACATGGCGATCGCCGCCGGCATCGCCGCGCTGCTGGTGATGCTGCTGACCATGGTGCTGGTGCGTCGGGTGACCAAGCCGCTGACCTCGGTCACGGCCTCGCTCACGGCCATCGCCAACGGCAAGGCCGATGTCGCAATCAACTGCGACGACCGGATGGACGAGATCGGCGAGATCGCGCGTACGCTTGCGGTGTTCAGGAGCAACTCGCTGGAGCGCCGGCGCATGCGCGATGAGCAGGCTGCCGCCGCTGTGGCTTCAGCCGAGCAGCGCAAATCGGAATTGCGCGGCTTCGTCGAGGAATTCCAGGCCAGCGTCGGCGGCATTCTCGACAAGGTGCTGAACTCCTCGAGCGAATTCGAGCGCGTCGCGCGCCAGCTCACCGACACGGCGCGGACCACCGCAAGCCTGTCCGGCAAGTCGGCCGGCGCTTCCGAGACCGCCTCCGAGCACGTCCGCACCGCGGCCGCCGCCTCCGACGAGCTCTCCAGCTCGATCGCCGAAATCACCCGCCGGGTCCAGGAATCGAACGGGATCGCGGCGGACGCCGTCAAGCAGGCCGCCGCCACCGACCAGCGCATCAACGAATTGTCGGAGGCGGGCTCGCGGATCGGCGACGTGGTGAAACTGATCACCTCGATTGCCGAGCAGACCAACCTTCTGGCGCTCAACGCCACCATCGAGGCGGCGCGGGCAGGCGATGCCGGCCGCGGCTTTGCCGTGGTGGCGCAGGAGGTCAAGAGCCTCGCCGGCCAGACCGCCAAGGCGACCGAGGAGATTTCCAGCCAGATCGGCAGCATGCAGCTTGCGACCGAGGAGTCGGTCAGCGCGATCAAGGCGATCGGCCAGACTATCGAGCGCATCAGCGATATCGCCACCTCGATCTCGGCGGCGGTCGAGCAGCAGCGCGGCGCGACCCAGAACATCGCGCAGAGCGTTCGCGCCGCCGCCAGCGGCACGGCTGACGTCGCCGCCAATATCCGCAACGCCGCGCAAGGTGCGGACGAGACCGGCGAGACGTCGAGCCGGATGTTTGCCTCCGCGCAGAATCTTTCGAGCGAGAGCCTGCATCTGAAGGCCGAGGTCGAAAAATTCCTCGACCGCGTCCGCGCCGCCTGAGCAGTTGCGGCGGCGCATCACCCCCGCCGCTGAAACCTGAAGTCTCCGCATTCGTAGTTTGCCTATACTGCGAATGATTGCGCCTTGCTGGCGGGCTGGAGACTTCCCGTGAACCGATACGCCGTGCTCTATCTGGTGACGCTGTTCGTCATCGTGCCCCTTGATTTTCTGTTCCTTGGCGTCGTCGCCAGGGATTTCTTCACATCGCAGGTCGGTAACATGCTGGGGGAGATCAAGCCCGTGCCGGCGGTGCTGTTCTATCTGATCTATGTCGCCGGGGTCGTGATCTTCGTCAGCGGCGGGGCAGGGGCGAGCTGGCAATCGACGCTGCTCTATGGCGCGCTGTTCGGCTTCTTCTGCTACGCAACTTTCGACCTGACGTCGCTGGCATTGCTCAAGCACTGGAGCTGGCCGGTGGCGATCGTGGATGTCGCCTGGGGTGCGTTGGTGACGGCGGTCTCATCGACCGCCGGATTGCTCGTGGCGGATTGGGTAGCGGCGACTCCGTAGATGGGG
>NZ_LLYB01000058.1:0-137 GCF_001440475.1 Bradyrhizobium lablabi
GGAGCGCAAGGATCGCGTGGATGATGCGATGCATGCGACCCGTGCGGCGGTCGAGGAAGGCATCGTGCCGGGCGGTGGCGTCGCCTTGCTCCGTGCCTCCGAGCAGCTCAAGCGCATCCGCACCCAGAACGACGACC
>NZ_LLYB01000058.1:298-39884 GCF_001440475.1 Bradyrhizobium lablabi
TCCAAGGGCATCATCGACCCGACCAAGGTGGTCCGTGCGGCGATCCAGAACGCGTCCTCGGTCGCGGCTCTCCTGATCACCACCGAAGCCATGATCGCCGAATTGCCGAAGAAGAACGCTCCGGCCGGCGGCGGCATGCCCCCCGGCGGCGGCATGGGCGGCATGGACTTCTAAGTCCAGCCACTCAGGCGATACGCAAGAAATGCAAAACCCCGGCAGCGATGCCGGGGTTTTTGTTTGGGAGGCGATGTGGATAACCGCCACAGCCGTGAAGGCTCACTTGCAACGCGACCTGAGCAAAAAGCTTCCTGCCCCCTGCGATATCCCTGTTATGCACAGTGCTCCCGCAAATATACGATCGTTTAGGTTGACAATCTTAAAAAAAATTCTCGCGAGAGTCGGAATTCGAACCGACGTTCCGCTTCTCTTGGCCCAAAGTTGTATCCGGGTCGGGGCTAAATCAAAGCTCATCCAAAATCTGATCGGAACACGGAGCGCGAGCTCTCGTGACGCATGCGAGCGTCGCGGAGAATGCTTTCGCTTGAGAAGGAGTAATGTTGCGTGAGTGAAAGTGAAATGAAAGTAATCGCAAACGGAACCAAGGTCTTCAGGACGCCGCTACCGGATTTCTCGACCATCGCCTTGCCTGGCATCGGCAGCAACGAACAGGTCGTGGCGCGCGCGCGGGAAAGCTTCGAGAAGATCAAGGCCGCTTCGGAGGAGATGACCGAAGCGCTGCGCGAGACCTGTTCGAGCAGTTCCCGAAACACGACCGACTACGGGCTGAAGCTCTTTCAAATCTCAAACGCCAACGCGGCCTCCGCGCTTGATTTCCTGATCGATCTCTGTGGCAGCAAGTCTGCGACAGATGTTCTTACGTTGTCCGCGGCGCAAACGCGCAAGGCGTTCGATGCCGCTTCCAACCAGAACAGGGAGTTGTGGGTCCTCGCCCAGAGGCTTGCGACCGAGACGGGTGAGCCGATCAGGAAGCACCTCACCAACGTCTTCCGCCAAGCTGGCTAAAACAGCCCGCGCAGCACGTCCAAGGATTTCGTGTTGAGGAGGGATCCGGCCGGTTGGAGATGAGCCTGACGAGCATGCAGCCCCCACTGGCCGTGCTCGACCAGACAAGGTGCGAAATGCCCCCCCAAGTAATCGCACCGATAACGGGCACCTTCCAACCGGCCGGAGCTTTTTGCACCAACGATAAAGACAATCGCTAGGGAGATCGACATGGGTATGGTGATGGTCAAATGTCCGCAAACCGGATTGGCGATACCCACCGGAATCAAGACTGATCGTGAAAGCTTCGGCCGTCGCCCGGTGTTTTTTTCGCGTACGCGTTGCGTGATCTGCCACACCGATCATCCGTGGTTTGCCCGCGAAGCCTGGGTCGACGAGCCGGGCATCCGGGTGCGGCATCGTGCCGGTGCCCCGGCGTAGTCGTCGACACAGATCGGGTGACGATCGCGATGGAGGGGCGCCATGCCACGCATGCAAATCACAAACGAAACATCCACCTGGCTGCTGCAGGCCAAGGACATTCTCGATGAAGCACGACGGCTGAAGCCGGGCCCCGAGCGCAAGGAACTGCGTCAGACGGCGAAGGCGTTGCGAGAAATTGCGAAGCTCGAGGCGGCATCCGAATCAGCGCCTGAACGTGATTGGCGGCCGAAAACCTGATTGGCTCCGCGGCTGATGGGGCGTTCCCGTAACGCGGTCGCGGCAAGTCGCGACGTGGAAGTTCACGCGGTCGCGCGAAATGCGCTCACATCGCGTCGCGCGATTTGATCTCGATCGCCGTCCGGGGTTGGGTCGAATTCGTCGCGAAGATCTCTTCGACCTCCAGACGCATGGTGTTGTGGCATTCGCACGCTGCCGCCGCGAGCCCTGCCCGGTCGATCTCGATCAGGCCTCGCCGATCGGACCTGATTGCCCCGCACGTTCGCAGGTTACGCATCACGAGCGTCACGGTCGTACGTCGCACGCCGAGCATTTGCGAGAGGGCCTGCTGCGTGAGCGGGAGCACATCATGGTCGACACAGTCGCGCAGCTGAAGCAGCCAGCGAGCCATGCGGGCTTCGACCGGGTGCAGCGCATTGCAGGCCAAACCGAGCTGGAACTGTATCAACATCGCCCTGACGTGAATTTGAACCATGCGTCGGATCGCGGGGCTTCGGCTAAAGGCGCCGTGAAATCGCGATGCAGGAATACGCGAGGCGGTGCCGGCCGCACGAACGATGGCCGTCGTCGTCGAAGGTGATGGCCCGAGCACCGAAAGGATGCCGACGGCTCCCTCACGCCCGACTGCCGCGGTAGCAACCGTGTGTCCGTCCGCCATGTCGATCATCAACGCGATAGCGCCGCTATGCGGGAAGACGACGTACTCAATATCGTCCCCCGCCCGCAAAAGGACCGCGTCCTGTTCGAGCGCGATTGTCTCAAGCTCGGGTTCCAACAGATGGAGATCGGGTGCAGGCAATGCTGCAAGAAGGCGATTGCTCATGGCATCGCCAGGGTTCATTGCGGAGGATCCCGCAGTGACGTGTCTGCGGCGCTCTCCATTTGGAGAGCCGCGAAACGGCCGTTTTAACATAGATTAAAGCTGCTCTCTCAACGCGCACTGATGCAACAACGCTGGCACCCCAAATAACAAATTCCAAACACCCGGTTGCGTGCGGGCTTTCCGCTCGCAGTGAGAAGTTAGATGCAAATGGGTCGCCTGACGCAACCGCAAAATACGCATGGGTAATACGGTAACAATACGGGTAGCACGGTAACAGTGCAGGAAGTTCCAATTCCGGAGCATGGCAAATGTACCCGGCGACCGGCCCATCGCCTTGCAGCCAATTCCTCGGACAGGATGCAAGAAAATTCGGCAGCGATGCGATGTTGTCTTGTGACCCTCGCCCTGCCCGGCTGCGCATCGCAGCGGTCAATACGTCTTCGCCCAGCGTCTGCGACCGCGATGATCTAGCCGAACAGGCGGCCGAGTTCACGGCGCTCCGCGGAATCGAGCGTCTGCAACATCGCCTTCTCGCGCGTGATGAAGCTGGCCGGACTCGCTCAGGTGCAGGACCCGCCGGCGGCTGTCGGCGCCGCGTTCCAGGGCAGCGTCGGCGCACCCTTCATTCCACCAGCGCGCGGCCACCCTGCTGATACCGATCCTTCGTGATCTCGAAGATGAAATAGCGCCGGTCGCCGGACAATTCCCGGGTGAACAGCCCCTCGCGCCTGACACCGCCGATCTTGGTCATGGCGCCCTGCGAGCGCCAGTTTTCATCGCCCACCCAGAAGATCACGGTATCGACGACGGTGAAAGCGTGGTCGAGCATCAACCGCTTGACCTCGCGATTGGCGCGGCCGCCCCAGTGACTGCGGGCAAGGAACGTCCAGCCGATCTCGATCTCGCTCAATTCGGGCTCATAGCCGTAATACCGGCTCGAGCCGATGATCCGTCCACTCGCCTGGTCAATGAACGCAAAACCCATTTTCGAATCGACCGCGCCATCGAAGAATTTGCGAAACCCCGCTTCGGTGTAGCGATCCGGCACCGGATGCACTTTCCAGATCTCTGGATCGCAGCCGGCCGCAAACATCTCAGTCCAGTCGTCCCTGGAAATGGGTCTGACGGTGATGCTGGGGCCGACAAGCGTCGGTTGAAAATCGGGCTGGAACATCATGAGAATGTAGCGTTGCCAGGTGGTGCCTGAAACCAAAAAATGAAGGGCCGCCCGTGGGCGGCCCTTTAACCTGACAGCATCGTCATGGATGCTGGACGCAGACGCTCATCTGGCTTTTCGCCATGGCGCATCGGTCTCCCAATCGCCGGCCATGATCGAACCGTAGGGGATCACCTCATCGATCACCTCCCCGAGGCCGTATTTCGCGATCTGCGATCGTACCGATGCGGCGTTCTTGTAAGCCTCCGGCAGTTCCGACAGGTCAGGCTTGCCGCAGTAGAAACGGGCATCGATGCCGGTCGGCAGCCGAGGCTTGTTCTCGCGCAGGAAAGCCTTGCGTCCGACGTTGCGGCCGGCGCCATGGGGCGCGAAGCCAAGCGCGTTCTTGTTGTCCCTGTGCTTCAGCAGCAGCACCGGTTCGGCCATGTTGAGCGGAACGATGGTGCGCCCGTCATCATCATCGGAGAAGGCGGACCAGTTCGGGGTAGCCCCCTTGCCGTGATAGAACAGGCCATCTGCCTTCCTGAAGACGAAGTTGTGTTCGTTCCAGAAGCGATCAACGATACTATTGCCGATCTTCGCAGCGGTGAGGTCGTGGATCGCATGGTGGTTGGCCTTGGTCCAGAGCCGCACGATCTGCAGCGCTTCCCAGTAGGCACGGCCGTCCTCGCTTGACGCCTTGATCCAGGCATTGTGGTCGGGGATCTTCGGCGCGTGAATCGCCGTGTGCTTTCTGGCGACTGCCATTCCGCGCTTGTAGACCTGCGCACCCAGGCCGCGGGAGCCATGGTGCGTCACTAATGCGGCATGCCCGGTCGATTTGAGGTGACCGACATAGGCAAAGTGATTGCCGTCGCCTTGCGTGGCAAAGTGACCGATCGCAAACCTCTCGAGGCCCTTCAGGAATGGATTGACGGCAAATTTCGACATGATCTCGTCGGGCGGCATGTGAATGCCGTCCCGGCCGCCCGGACCGAAATGGGTGACACTCTGAACG
Organism: Bradyrhizobium lablabi; assembly: GCF_001440475.1. Classification (GTDB taxonomy): domain Bacteria; phylum Pseudomonadota; class Alphaproteobacteria; order Rhizobiales; family Xanthobacteraceae; genus Bradyrhizobium; species Bradyrhizobium lablabi. The sequence continues at coordinate 4,979 of NZ_LLYB01000058.1, forward strand.
GCATCGAGAATTCGCTTGGGATCATCCTTGCGGGCAAACACCGTAATGGCGACTGAGCAGCAAATGTCCGACGAATGGAATCCTGGATGGATCGCATCCTCGCATGCGACAACGCCGCCGACCGGGATCGTCCCGGCCGTCGTCCCTGACGGGCAGGCATCGGGCATCACAGCACCGGCCACGATTGTCGGCACCCGCATCAACGCATCCATGTGCTGGGCGACGGCTGCGATGTTGGCACGCTCCAGCTCGTTCTCGGCATCGATCAGCATCGAGAACGGCAGACCGTTGGTCCGCATCAACGTTTCAATCGGCTGCAGGGCCTGCAGCGCGACAAAGATCGCATCGTCATCCGCGCCGCCGGCGCGCATGGTGTTGGCGGTCTCCAAGGCATCCTTGAACCAGCGCCCGGGTCTAAAGCCCCAGGCGATCAGGGTGTCACCGTCAATGGTCTGAGATACTCTCATGATTACCGCCTCGACGAATTGTCGTTCGTTCCATTCGATGAAGGGCCGCCCGTAGGCGACCCTTCCTTGTCACGCATTCTCCGCGGACTTGATGCGGACCAGCTTGCTCAGCAGCGCGTCGAGGCCCTGCCCGTCGCCTGCATGCAGGTCGATCCGGCCGACCTTCTCGACCAGCCGCTCCAGCGACTCCAGCTCCTTGAGCCGCAGCAGCAGAGGGTTCTCCTCCATCAGCTTGGCCGTGTTCAGGAGCGAGCGCGTTGCCGCAGTCTCTTCCTGCCGGCGGATCAGGTTCGCCTTCGCGACCCGCTCCGCCTCCACGACCTTGTTGACGAGCTCGCGGATCTCGCCGGGCAGGATCACGTCCTTCACACCGAGCTCCGTAACCTCCACGCCGCTATCAGCGACGCGGTCGCGGACATAGTCGCGCAGCTCCGCATCCAGCGCAGCCTTCGCCGACAACACCTCGTCGAGCGTGCGGCCCGCCACCGCCTCGCGGATCGCGAACTGCACCAGGCGGTACAGCCACGCATCCACGTCGGGCACGGCCGCGACCACGCGCTCGGGGTCGACGATCCGGCGGAATGCCGTCAGGGTCACACGCAGCGCGATGCGATCCTTGGTCAGCATTTCCTGCGCGGTGATCTCGACCGCCTGGGGACGCAGGTCGAGGCGCTTGACCTCGATCTTGCGGCCGGCGATCCAGAACGCATGCCGGCCGGGCACAAGCCGCTCCACCAGCCGGCCCTCGACATAGAGCAAACCGGCCTCGTGGTTCTCGACCACCGCTTCCGTCACGATGGTGGGACGGTTGCGCTCGATCATCGCCAGGTGACGCGCGGTCACGCGGGGATCATCAGCCACATCGATGCGCTCGACGTCGATCGAGGTCGCAACCTTCCAGTAGACGCGCGCCTGCCAGGGCGTCATCAGGTGCACGGGACGGCCGTCGAGGCTGACGATGGCGATCTCGTTCGCCTTCGTCTCCACCGCCTCGAACAGCTCAGCGGCCAGATCAGGCCGCGCGGCCTTCAGCACCGCGTAACGCTCCGCGGGAAATTCGGTGCGAACGACGTTGAAGATCTCCGCCGTCAACTGACGCCGCAGATCGAACAGCCGGTGACGGCCGGGTTCGAGCACGCGCTCGAGCCTGCCGTTACGCGTCAGCAATGCGCGCTCGCCATCCTTCACCGTCAGCGTCTTCATCAGCAAATGCCAGGTCACGGCACGCCTCCATGGTTTGCCTCCGGCCCTCGCGGGGTCGGAATGCGGGTTTCGTTTGCAAAGGACGTGGGGACGCGGACGACGCTTCCTGAAAGCTCGGCGGGCCGGGTTTGAGCCTGCGCGACGACGGGCGCACGCGTGCAATCGCTCGACTTGCGTCGAGCGTTCGCACGTAGCCACCCGGCATCAACGCAGGTGGTATCCACCGCGGCGCAAAGCCGGTCTCACAGTGTCTAAGTTCGGACGAAAAGCCTTTCGGCAAGACGGCCGGACCGCGACTGAAGCGCGCGTCCGGTCCCCTTCAGAGGCATCAGCTTTTCAGGCTGAAACGGAGCGCTGGAGCGGGATTCGAACCCGCGACAGGATGATTCACATTCATCTGCTCTACCAAACTGAGCTATCCTTCGTGTGTGCTACAGACCGGAATCGAACCGGCGACCTTCGGGTACATCCCGACGCTCTACCGCTGAGCTACTGTCGCATCCTCGTTCGGCGGAACACGAAACCGTAAGACGGCCCGCGCCAGTCGGGATCACAACGAGCCCGAACCCATGGCCAAAGCAAGGGAGCGCGGAAATAAAGCAAGCAGCTTGAGATTGCAAGCCCCCACGCCGGATTTTTTTCGTCGCCAAGATGGATTGTTGCGGCGCGAGCACAGCGCGCAGGATAGGCAAAGGCAACGGCGATGCTACATCCGACCGTCATTGCGACGAGCCAACGGGTCGCGCGAATGCGCGCCCGATGACAGGCTCCGCGACGAAGNTATCCCCGCGTTGAACTATGGATTGCTTCGCTGCTGTTCAGCCCGGAGAGATAGCTTACACCTGTTCGGGGACATGGTTGACACGTCAAAATCGGCAGGATTCGTCGAACAAGGGGGCGAGCCATGCCGTGGCGAGAGGTGTCTGTCATGGACCAACGACGTGAGTTCGTGATGCTTGCCAAGCAGGAGGGAGTAAACCGGCGGAAGCTGTGCCAGCAGTTCGGCATCAGTGCCCAGACCGGCTACAAGTGGATTGAGCGGTACGATGCGGGCGATACGACACTGGCGGACCGGTCGCGTCGACCTCATCATAGTCCGGATCGCACTGCTGCTGCGATCGAGCAGCAGATCGTGGCTTTGCGGGATGCCCATCCGGCTTGGGGAGCGCGCAAGATTTTGCATCGCCTGAAGCGCGACCGGCAGGCCGTGCCGGCCACATCGACGGTGCATGAGATCCTGCGCCGGTACGATCGCGTGCCGGAGCCTGCGGGCACGCCTGGGCAGCCCTACATCCGCTTCGAGAAGGAAGCACCCAATCAGCTCTGGCAGATGGATTTCAAGGGGCACAGTCCGCTCGAGAACGGCGTCTCCTGTCACCCGCTGACGATGCTGGACGATCACTCGCGTTTCTCGTTGTGCCTGGCTGCTTGTGACAACGAGCAAGGCTCGACAGTACGCGGACATCTCGAGGAGACATTCCGCCATTACGGGCTGCCCGATGCGATGTTCGTCGACAATGGCGGTCCTTGGGGCTTTACGCTTGAAGACCCCTGGACCGGGCTGACCGTCTGGCTTTTGAAGCTTGGCGTTCGGGTGATCCACAGCCGGCCCTATCATCCGCAGAGCAGAGGCAAGAACGAACGCTTCCATCGCACGCTGAAAGCCGAGGTGTTTGCCTTCAAGCGCTACCGTGACCTTGCCGATGTCCAGCGCGCGTTCGACCAATGGCGAGGCATCTACAATCTCGATCGGCCGCATGAGGCGTTGAACTACAACGTGCCGGCAAGCCGCTACAGACCCAGCTCGCGGACGATGCCGGACAGCTTGCCAAGGGTGGACTACGACGAGCACGAGATCGTCCGCTCCGTCTCCACCACCAAGGCCTACGTCAGCTTCAAAGGCAAATTGTGGAAAGTCCCCCAGGCCTTTCGTGGCGAGCGGCTTGCGATCCGTCCACTCGATACGGACGGCAGGTTCGGAATATTCTTCGCCGCCCATCAGGTCGCGGCAATCGATTTAGGGTGATCCAAAAGTGTCAACCATGTCCCCGAACAGGTGTAAGCTATCTCTCCGGGCTGCACACTGCGCTCGCAATGACGTGGAGTAGCCCACCATCCATCAACAGCATTGCATTGAATGATGGGCACGCTTCCGCCTTCGCTCGTTGAGCTACGGCGGACAGGTCGCTTTGCCCACCCTACGAGATCTGTCGTCACGCGAAGATCGCGATCAACGCACAAGCGTGCCTATGCGTTCGGTTCGCACGATCGATAGATCTCCGTCGGTACTGGGCTTGCGAGAAAAATAGATAAGTCCGGCGCGACCAACGATGTTTTCGACCGGCACGTAGCCGATCGCCGAAAGCACCCGGCTATCCGTGGAATTGTCACGGTTATCACCGAGTACAAAGACGTGGCCAGCCGGAACATCGTAGACTCTCGTGTTGTCGTAAAAGCCGTTGTCGACGCAATCGAGTGTTTCATGGCTCACGCCATTCACCAGTGTTTCGCGCCAGCGCTTGGTCCGCTTGCCATCACCCGCCCCGCACGGCTCATCGCCGACGACATCGGACAATCTCTGCCGTTGTACCGGCACGCCGTTGATGTAGAGCAGCCCCTGCTGCATTTGAATGCGGTCGCCAGGCAATCCAATGACACGCTTGATGTAATCGACCGCGTCGTTTCTTGGCGCTCGAAAGACAACGACGTCGCCGCGCTCCGGCACCGAGCCGAAGATGCGTCCTGAAAACAGACGCGGAGAAAGCGGCAGGGAATAACGGCTGTAGCCGTAAGCATATTTCGAGACGAACAAGCTATCGCCTTCCAGCAGCGTCGGCATCATCGAACGGGCCGGAATATAAAACGGCTGGAACAGGAACGTTCGGAATATGATCGGCGAGAATAGCGGGATCGCCAAAGTCACGGCCACGACAACCAAGGCTATCTTGCCCCATCTGCGTGGGGATCGACCTGCGTTCTGAACCAACGTCATGATTACCCAATCCTGATCGCTCGCGATCAGGATAACCGAGATGGCGTCAAGTGCAATCTTGCGTTGATTCCAAGTCGCCGCCGTCGAAGAGGTGCGAGCCGAACAAACTTTGGGATGGTCGTCTTCCCCAGCAGAAAGCCGCGCCTACTGAACCTTCGCCAGCACCGCGAGGCGGCGGATGCCCTTGTTCTTGTAGGCGTCGAGGAAGGCGTAGTAATCCTTGAACGACACGCAACCGTTGGATTGTCCGCTCGGCCCGAGCATGTAGGTGTGGGCGAGCAATCCGTCGCGGTTGAAGATCTTGTCCTGACCGCCGATCGGCGTCAGCCGCAGCGCCGGCACGCCGTGAAACAGCGCCTCGCGCGGCTTCAGTTCGTAGATGTGCGGCGGCGTAACGCCCTGCATCCGCACGTGCGCAGAGCGAACGTCGTCCATCCTGGAGCCGAGGCCGGAATGGGCCTCCAGCCTGGTGCCATCGGGCAGATAGACCATCTTCGCGGAAATATCGTAGACCGCGGTCTGACGATCATAAGGCGGCGAACCACCGAGCATCGGGTTCTGGCTTCGCGTATCGATGATGCTTCCGGTGACGCTGGCGTCGGCGGAGGCATAGGCCAATAGCGAGTTCGACGGCTGCTTGCCCCACAGCTTCTCGACCATGTTCGACCTGTCGCTCGTGCCGATCGACATCACCGCCGCCTTGGCGCGCTGCGCCATGTCGCGAAGGGAGTTGCCGGAGGCTTTCGCAGGTTCCTGCGGCGCCGGGGCCGGGACATTGAGCGCAAGCTGGGTCGCCGGGGCCGCAACCTTCGGCTTCGGCGTTTCCGCACGCTTGGGCGCCTCGACGGCCTTTGGCGGTTCAGCCGGCGGCGAAGCCTCCGCCAGTTTCGTTGTTTCGACGGGCCTGGCCTCGCCAGCTCTCGACGGTGCGCCTTGCGCGGCCGCGGCGGCGAACCTTTCGTTGAACATCAGCGAACTCGCGACGTTCTCCGGGGCTGGCATCACCAGCGGCCGCTGCTCCAGCGATGCGAAGATTTCGTCGAAGGCCGGCCGTACCGGGCTGGCGGCGATCGTGGTCGAGTTGCTGGCGGCGGGCGCCTCATAGGCGGCGCTGGTCACGGAGGGATAGATGCTGGCGCCGATCACGTTGCTGTAAACGGTCCAGCCGCAGCCCAGCACGAGGCCGGCGACCGCGACACCGCCAAGAAAATACTGAGGAATGCCTTTGCCGGAGGATTTCCTGCGGTTGTGCACCGCAGGGCCGTACGCACGCTTACGCTTACTCATTCACACAACGCCCAGAACAACACTTCCACCAAGTCCCCCGTTTGATGCCGCGTCCCGATAGGTCCCCGGCAGCATCTCGCAGAGGCACAGAGCGTCATTAAGGCGACTTTTAGTTAAATCCGGCTTAAACCCGGGCGGATGTAAGGCAAGGCCCAAATGCATGGAACTATTGGGGAAATTGCCTCCGTAATGATGCGGGGATTTCGCCACAATCAGGGACATCCGGCGGTTCTGCCCACCGGATGTCCCATATCGGGCCAAGTTGAGGCATTAGTCCTTGAACGGGTCGAACTCGTTCTCGCCGGCCATCGCCACGGCGAACGGACGCAGCGTGTGCTGCACCCTGACCGAGCCGGAATGTTCGGCGATCACCTCCGGCAGCCGGCGGTAGGCCATCGGGCTTTCGTCGAGGTCCGCGCCGACCAGCGTCACGCCGCGGGAGTGCAGCCAGGCGTCCATCTCCGTGCGCGTGAACCGCCGCTTGGCTTCCTTGCGGCCAAACAGACGGCCCGCGCCGTGCACCGTCGAATAGAGCGAAGCCTTCGCCTCCTCGCTGTCGACGCCCTCGACGATAACAGCATCGTCGCCCATCGATCCGCCGATGAAGCCACGCTGGCCGGGAAATGCCGGGGTCGCGCCCTTGCGCACCACCCACAGATCCTTGCCGCCATGGTTCTCCCGCCACGCGTAGTTGTGGTGGTTGTGAACCATGTCGGTGACCTCGCCGCCGATGATCTTGCGGACGCGCTCGACCACCCATTCGCGGCCGGCATAGGAATAGCGCCCGGCGAGCTGCATCGCCGCGATGTAGCGCCGTCCGATCTCGCTGTCCTCGTCGATGACGGCGGGCGGCACGTTCATGCCGTCCGTGCCGCCCGCGGCCTTGAGGTAGCGGGTCGCGCTGGTGTGGCCAAGGCCGCGGCTGCCGAAGTGCACGCCGATCCAGACAAAGCCCTCCTCGTCGCGCAGCAGATCGACATAGTGATTGCCCGATCCGACGGTGCCGAGCTGCGACACCGCCTTCTGCCGGTAAGCGCCCATGTCGGATTCCCGCCACGCGTCGGCGTCGTCGAACAGTTCATGCTCGACCCGCTCGTCGTTGGTACGTCCGACACCGAACGAGATCACGTTGTGCACATCCTTGATGATCGTGCCGACGTTGCTCTCGATCTGGCTGAACGGTGTATCGAGGCGCACGGCCATGTTGCCGCAACCGATGTCGAAGCCGACGCCGGAGATGCTGATCTGCTTCTCATAGGCGATGACGCCACCGACCGGCTGCGCATAGCCGAGATGACCGTCCGCGCAGATGACACCGGCGACCGCGTTGCCGACCGACATGCAATTGCGCATCTGCGCGATCGTGGCGTCGTCGTGCTTGCCGAAGATCTTGAGCGGACTGTTCTGGTACTGCTCAGCCTGCGGCCTGAGCGCGATATCGGAAGCAACAGCCTCCGCGTCCCGCGCAAGCTTCTCCTTGCGCGCGGCGTCGCGAAACAGGCACCAGGTCGGCATCGGCCGCTGGCCGGGCCGATCGATCTTTGCATCGGGGTCGAGCCCGGCCTCGACGGCCAGGGCCCGAGCGCGCTCCTGGTAGGGATCGGATCGCATCTCACTCTCCTTCACTGCACTATATCGTTCCGAAAGCCGCTCAGGACTCCGGAACGACCTGCGTCAGTCGCGACACAGGCCGGTTGGGTTTGCAGGCAGGGAGGAATTAGGAGGTCGAGCTTGCCAAAAATGGCTTACCGCGGATCATTCTCCCTGCCTAGGCGGCAGGGGAACACCCGCTGCCGCGTTACGCTAGTAGTCTTTCTTGGAGGTACGATTCACAAATCGAATACACACCAAGGACGCACGCCAAAGCGCGACCGCGCCGGACGAGCGGCTGGCCTGCATAATTTGACGGGTTGGTGTCTATACGAAGCATCGTATTTCCATAGATCGCGGAAGCGCGCGATCACATACATCAATTTCCGGATTTGTAAATAGCACTCACAACGTCCGCGCGTCGCGGATGCTAGGCCGTCGACTCGTAAGCGCGGAGCCACAGCCGGATCGAGGCGAGCTGGACCTTGGCGAGGAAGTCGGTGGCGAGCTTGTCGTAGCGGCCGCACGTGAAAGCTGGAAGCCCATGAGGAGCTTTTCGCAACTATTCAACCAAGCGCTTGGCCGCTTCGATGAAGCGAGCACTACAATCCCGGTGATCTCGCCGCCCAAGCCTTGGTAGCCTGGCAGCTTTCCATCGCTCGGGCGTATGCAGGGCGTGCCGTCGTGCGGGCGAGATAGTCCCGCTCGCTAGATCCGGGGACGTAGTTGCCAGTTCGCAGGCCGAGCAGGAGGGCGTAGCTCACCGAGATATCGGCAGCCGTGAATCGGTCGCCGGCGAGATAGGGGTAATTCGCGAGGCGGCGGATAACCAACCCCAGCCGACTCTCAAAGGTCTCGAGTGCCCAGCAGGTAACCCGGGCATTTCGCTCGGCTTCGGGCGCCAGTTGGCGACCGACAAGGACGGCGTTCATCGGCCCGGCGAGCCCGGCCTCGCCTAAGTGGAGAAATTGCAGATAGGAGGCGAAGGCGGGATCGTCCGGGGCGACGGCAAGCGAACCTGAGCCGTGGCGGGCGAGCAGGTATTCAACGATCGCGATCGATTCGACCATGATCGTCTCGCCGTCCTGCAGTACGGGAATGAAGCCGCCGGGGTTGATCGCGAGGAAATCGCGATCATTCTCGACTGCGAACAGATCGACCGGGCGCAGCCGATAAGCCAATCCTAATTCCTCAAGCAGCCAAATAACACGGAAGCCACGACCTTCGCCATAGACGGTGAGCATAGTTGAGCATTCCTGGATTGGACTAGATGTACTAACTCGCAAAGGTAAGCCAGTCGCGCAACGGACTGTCGATGGCGCATAATGCGCTCAAGGCTTGGCGCATATTTGTCATCCTACAGTGCGGGCCCTTCCCACTTTATGGGTTCACGACCTAGCTAGTAGCCCAATCGCGGATACCAGTCCTTGCCGCGCCCTTCGGGCGTGGTGTCGAGGATAGTCCACAGCGGATCGATGTCAGGCGCGCCGCGCGGGTCCTGTCCGGGATCGGCGGTCGATAGTCCCATTTCGGCGGACCAGAAATGACGAATGCTGCCGTCTCGGCGTGTGAACACGTTGTAGCCGGGCGCATCGGCATCCGCGGCGCTGACGTAATCGCGCGTGTAATCGCCCGACATATCCGAATAGATCCGGTGTCGCGTCCAGCCGCGCGCCCTCTTCGCCTCGATCAATCGCGCGATCGGCGAGCGCGCCACGAACACGAATGCGATGCGCTGTTCGACATCGGGCAGCTTGGCTTCCCAGGTGCTCATGAAGGAGGTGCACATCGGGCACGGCTGCTCGCGCTGCGGACCGAACATGTAGCTGTAGATCACCAGCGTCTGCTTGTTGCCGAACAGGTCCGACAAGGTCGCCTTGCCGCCCTCGCCTTCGAACACATAGTTCTTCGTCACGGCGCCGCCCGGCGGCAATGCGCGACGCAACTCTGCCACGCGCTCGATGTGGCGGCGCAGTTCGATCTCCTCCGCCAGCAATCGCTCGCGGGCGCGACGATACTCGGCGCTCTCGTTGGGGAAGCGCACGCCGTTTCCGCGTGCGAGTTCGGCGGCGGGTTTCAGTGCGGAACCGGACATGACAACACCTCCATTGGACTGGACGATTGGAAGACGTTACAGGCCTTGTCGGGCCGACAGCGGCGAGCGAAAATTTTGGGGCTAAACTGCTGGTTTTCAGTCCGTTTAGGCGGGGTTTTTGCCCTGTTCTCGCATGGCAGCTATCGCCGAACCTTAATCGTCGCACATAGACACATTATCGCCGGCCATTGGCTTTGCCCTGGAGACGGTATGTGATACGGTGCCGTATCACCCCCTAACGCTATATTCGCCCGTACCCAAAGGGGAAGCTGCCATGACAATGATGCTGGCACGCGCCGGATCGATCGCCCTTGCGAGCGCCCTGCTGTTGTTTGCCGGACCCGCGGCGGCCCAGCCGGCAAAGCCAGGCTGCACGTCCGCCCAGACGGCGCAGGGAACACAAACCTTGCATTGTGAGAGCGAGATCACAATCGTTGCCGAGAGCGGTGCTAAGTTCGAGCTCAGGGATCGCAACCGCGACGGCCATGTCGATTCCGTCGAGCTCAGCAACAAGGCGCTGTTGCTCGAGGTGCCGAAGAAGGCGGGCCGCACCCGGTTCAACGTGGTGACGCCGCAGGCGATTGCCGCGGTGCGCGGCACTAAATGGGCTGTGGATGCCGAGGGCGGAAAGACTTCCGTCTTCGTCGTCGACGGCCGTGTGAGCGTGGCGCGATCCGCTGGCCGCGGCAGCGTCGTGCTCGGCCCCGGCGAGGGCGTCGACGTCGAGACATCGGGCGACCTGGCCGTCAAGCGCTGGGCGCCCCCGCGCGTCGCGGCGCTGATGGCAAGACTGGGACAGTAGCAAGACTGGGACAACAGAAGCCGAGCCGATGAGCCATCGACGTCTTCATATTCTGGTTGCGTTGCTCTGCACGGGGTTATGGGCAGGCGCGATTTGGCTCGGCCATTCGAGCGGCCATTTGCGGTTTCTCGACCGGCTGGAGTCCGCATTGACCGACGTGCGAACGCTGCTGCGTGGCGTAAAGGCGCCGCCGGATCTCGTCACGATCGTTGCGATCGACGACACCATCGTCAAGCTCGGCGGCACCTATCCCCTGCCCCGCACGGAACTGGCCAAGATCGTCGAGGCGATCGCGCGGCTGGAGCCGAAGGTGATTGCCGTCGATCTCCTGCTGCTCGACAAGGGTCCCGCCGACGGCGATGCGGCGCTCGCACAATCGTTCGCGGCGCGCCCGACGGTGCTGGCGGCCGCGGCAGTATTCCCGAACATCGTTCAACCCGCGACGCAGAGCGATGGGCCACTGGCCCATCTGCCGAAGGCCGACCGCTTCCTGCTGCCGCTACCGGCATTTGCCGAGCGCGGGGAAGTCGGTATCGCCAACGTGGCGACAGGCCAGAGCGGCACGCCGCTGTCGGTCCCGATGCTGTTCCGGACCCGCGACAGAATCGAATTGTCGTTTCCGCTGCGTGTCGCCTCGATTGCGATCGGCGAGAAGCTGACGATCGAGCCCGACCGTCTCATATTCGGCGACCGGCCGATCGCGACCGCTTCGGACTATGCGTTGCCGATTTCCTATTACGGCCCGCGCCACACCATCCGCACCATCAGCGCCGCCAATGTGATCGACGGCCAGATCGACAGGGGCGCGATCCAGGGCCGGATCGTCGTCATCGGCGCGACCGCGACCGGCGCCGGCGACTTCTTCCCGACGCCGTTCGATTCACTGATGCCGGGCGTCGAAATCATTTCCACCGCGATCACGCATCTGATCGCGGGAGACGGCGTCGTGCGCGACCGGACGGTTCGCATCGCCGAGGCCGTGACGACGGTGCTGCTGCCGCTGCTGCTGATAGGTCTCCTGGCCTGGCGGCGAAACGCGATCGGGCTGGTGGCGGTCAGCGCGATGGTGCTGGCATGGGCGGCAGCGAACACGATTGCTTTCGCGCACGGCATCTGGCTCGACGCCGCGACGACCATCGCCGCGGCAGCGCCGCCGCTGATGCTGTTCGGGGCCGTCCAGCTATGGTCGGGCCGGCGCAGCGCCCAGCATCTCGCCGCGCAAAACAGGCTGCTCGAACAATTCCACACGCCGGGCCTGCAGCAATGGCTGAGGCGCGATCCCGATTTCCTGCTGGCGCCGGTCAGGCAGGACGCCGCCGTCGTGTTCGTCGATCTCTCGGGATTTACCTCGCTCAGCGAAACCCTCGATCCGGATGTGACGAGAGGCCTGCTCAAGGAATTTCACGCGCTGGTCGACAAGGAAGTAATGCGGTGCGGCGGCATGATCACGAGCTTCCTCGGCGACGGCGCCATGATCCTGTTCGGCCTGCCGGGGGCGGCGGCCGATGACGCCGTGCGCGCGGCGCAATGTTCGATCGCGCTCTGCGTCAAGACCGACCGCTGGATCGAGGCGCTGCCGCCGGCAATCGCCCATCGGATCGGCTTCAAGATCGGCGCGCATTTCGGACCGATCGTCGCCTCCCGGCTCGGTGGCCGCAATCATCAGCACATCACCGCGACCGGCGATACCGTGAACGTGGCGAGCCGTCTGATGGAAGTGGCGGCCCGCCATGACGTCCGGCTGGCGCTCNCCGCCGAACGTACCGGCGCGCGGCTGAAGACCGGCAGCCTTGCCGGCCCCGTCGAGGCGCAGATTCGCGGCAGGTCCGGCTCGCTCGCCGTCTGGCTGTGGCAGAACGAACGTTCCGCCATGCATCGACGCACGCATCCCGACGCCGCCGAGTGACTGGCCGCGCCGCTATTGCAGTTCCGGCGGCGGCGTGCGGTCGAACACCTCGCCCTTCGGCCCGCGCAGGAGATGGAGCGCATAGGTTTCGATCAGAAGCGGCCCACGCTTGCGCTCGACCTCGCCGACCTTCTCGACACTGGCGAACATGTCCGCTAGCGGCGGATCCCCCGGCCAGATCTCGCGGACATAGAGCAGCGGGCCTGCGAGCTGGCCCGCATCGGGCTCGGGCATGTTGACCCAGCGGATGCGCTGGTTCTGCTGCGCGACGCAAGTACCCTTCGGCAGATGGAAGGCGAGCCAGCCGGTGGTGCCGTAATCCGACGCCAGCACGCAGGTGGCCCCCGTTCGCGCCCTCACCGCCTCGATGGCATCGGCCGTTTCGCGCCAGCCGATGCCGACGCTGCGCACGGTGGCATCGCGGCGATAGCCCGACAGCAGGCCGGTATCGGCCTGCACGACCAGCAGCACGAACATCAGGACGCCGCCCGGCGCCGCCCAGCGGCGGCAGAAATCGACCAGGCGCTGCCAGCGCGGCTGCCACTCGACCAGATGCGCGGCGACCGCCGCGGCGATGGCAAATGCCGGATAGACCGGCGCAAACCAGTTGGCCTCGACGCGCGCATGCAGCGAATGCCAGACGAAATAGGCGACGATGATCCAGAACATCGTATTGACCAGCGCGCGCGCTGGCAGCGCGCCGGCCCGACGGCGGAGCAGCGCGTAGAGCCCCATCGCGCCGAGCATCCACACCAGCGGCGTCGCGAACGCGATCTGCGTCGGGATCAGTTCGGCGATGTAAACGGGGCGGAAATCCTCGATCTTCGCCCGCCCCATCTGCTTGATGAAGGACACCCAATGGTGCTCGGCGTTCCAGAGGATCACGGGCGCAAACAGCAGCAGCGCGACAAGCCCGCCGAGATAAAGCCAGGGCGAGATCAGCCAGTGCCGCAATTTGGGAACGGCGATCAACCAGATCAGGATCGCCGGTCCGAAGAACAGCGCGGTGTATTTCGACAGCAGCGCGCAGCCGGCGGCGGCGCCGACCGCCAGCCACCACACGCCGCGGCCGGTCTGCAGCACCTTGGCGAGCGCAAACAGCAAGAGGCTGGAAGCCACCAGCAGCGGCGCGTCCGGCGTCACGATCATGGTACCGACCGCGGCCATCAGCGTGACGTTCAGCAAGATAGCCGACGAGGCCGCGACGCGACGGCTGCCGAACAGGATGGCGGCGGCCTGGTAAATCGCCCAGCTCATCGGCAGCGCCAGCAGGATCGAAACCAGCCGCACGCCGAGCTCGGTATCGCCGGCGATCAGCGTGCCGAGCCGGATCACCACGGCGGCCATCGGCGGGTGATCGTAATAGCCGCCGGCCAGATGCTTCGACCACATCCAGTAATAGGCTTCGTCGAAGGTGATCGGCGTGAACGCCGCCGCGATCAGGCGCAATGCCACCAGCGCCAGGATCGCAAGGCCCGTATTCCGGGCAACCCGCGCCTCGTTCGAGGTCATCTTCCGATCATCGCTTGCGCCAGACGAACAGTCCGGACATGGCGTAGTTCCAGACCACGCCCATCAGCGCGCCTGCAAGCCCCGCAAGCCACCAGATCGGTTCCTGGTCGAAGACCGCGAACGCGACGCCGACATTGGCGAGCAGTCCGACACCACAAACCAGATAGAACAGCAGCAGGCCGCGCAGGATGGCAAATCCCTTCAGCCGCTGGTCGCGATAGGTGAGGAAATTGTTCAGGATGAAATTGCTGGTCATGGCGACCAGCGCGCCGGCGGCCTGCGCCTCCGCGAACGGCTCCCTGAAGATCTCATGCGCAATAAACAGCGCCACCAGATGCACGACAAGGCCGGTGCCTCCGACCATCGCGAACAGGATGAAGCGCAGCGACACCACATCATGGGTCAGCTTCGCCAGCACCAGGCCGAGGAAGTCCAGCGCGACCATGGAATCGAGCTTGCTCTCGCCGTGCTGGCGCGAACCGAATGTGTAGGGAATTTCGATCGTGCGCAGCTTGCCTTGCGCGGTCGCGACGATGTCGAGCAGGATCTTGAAGCCCTGGGTCGAGAGCTGCGGCGCCAGTTGCTCGAAGCGGTCGCGGCGGATCATGAAGAAGCCGCTCATGGGATCGGCAACCTCGACCTTCAGCGTGCGCTTGGCGACCTCGGTCGCAAGCTGGCTGGCCCCTGCCCGCTTCGTGTTGAAACTGTCGGCGCTGCCGCCCTCGATATAGCGGCTGCCGACCACGAGTTCCGCCTCACCGCTCCGCAAGAGCGCGACCATCTTCGGCAATTGCGTTTCATCGTGCTGCAGATCGGCATCGATTACCGCCGCATAGGGTGCGCTTGAGGCCAAAATGCCCTCGATGCAGGCACCCGACAGTCCGCGTCGCCCGATCCGGCGGATACAGCGGACGCGGGAATCCTTCCGCGCCAGCCCCCGCACCACTTCCCAGGTCCCGTCGGGGGAATTGTCGTCGACAAACACCACTTCCCAGGAGATGCCGGCCAGCGTGGCTTCCAGCCGCCGGTACAGCACGGTGACATTGTCGCGTTCGTTGAAGGTCGGAACAACGACCGAAAGCTCAGGCAAACCGGCCTGCAGCGGCGATTCGGGGGCCGGTTTGATGGCTTGATTCATGGCCGCCAGCGTATATCCGCAGCCGCCCGACATGCCAAGGCGGGGGTTCCGGAACCGTCATTCAATAGGGGAAAACGGCCTTAAAAAAGCGCCTAAAATGCCAACGACCACGAACAGAGGGCGCGCGTACATCCGGCGCAGCCAAACTATTCATGGTCGTCCCAGCGCCGGAGCCTTGGAGCGTCAACGTCGCCGTTAGAAGCCATATGGGAACGCCGGCAGCGTTCCGCAAGGGGCAGGTCCCGCCTCTCCTAGTTCGGCACTTCCCGAATCACCGGCCCGCGCGGGGCCGGCCCCGGAACCGGCTGCACCTGCACCGGCGTCGGTTGCTGGATGCTGGCCGGCTTGGCGGGCTTTCCGAACTGGCCGATCGGCCCATAGGCGATCGCAACCACCATCACGATCGAGGCGACGATGGCTCCCAAGAGACCCGCGACGGACTGCGAATTCATACTTAGCTATCCCCTCACCTGACCGGGAACAGATATCATGGAACAAGCGCACGGCGGAATAGGCCCTGAGGTCGGCCATCGAGAAAACGGGGGCCTTTCAAAATCTCACCACGCCAGTGCCGTTTAACTGACAAGCAAGAACCGCTATTAGATCGCAAACATGGCAGAGTCTCGACCTTTGATTTGACAGGGAATAGGGGATGAAGATGTCGAATACAGATCAGGGCAAACCGGCCGGGAAATCCGGACGGCGCAACCGGAAGGGAGAAAAGGGCAAGAAGGCCGCTGCCCAGGCGAGCCCGACAGCGAGCCCGGCGCCGGTTGAATTGCAAAGCCCGGATCAGGATCATCAGTTGCAGCCGGAGCCGGTTCACGCGGAGAGCCCGAAGCTGGATCAGCCGGCGGTCGACACCCCGGTTGAAGCCGTCGCCGCGCCCGAGTTGCAGCCGGCCCCCTCGCCGGTCGAGCCGGCGCCGGCCGAGGTTGCGTCGATCGAGCCTGCACCGGTCGAGTCCGTGCCGGTTCGGCCCGCGCCGGTCGAGTCGGCGGCGGAGCCCGCGCCCGTGAGCCTGCAGACCATCGCCAACGCCTATCGCGACTACACCCGGAAATCGCTTGAGGAATTCGGGTCCTTTGTCGAACAGCTCAGCAGCGTTCGCTCACTCGACAAGGCGATGACGGTTCAAAGCGAATTTGTGAAGCGGGCTTACGAGAACTCCGTGGCCGAGTCGCAGAGGATCTGCGAACTCCACAGCAAGCTCGCCAAGCAGACCTTTCAGCCATTTCAGGGCTTCGTGGGCAAGGCGCCGGAAACACGCGGCAAGTCCTAGAGCATCGCGCGAACTGTTTGGGGTGAATGGGTGGAAGTAAAAGGCTCCGGTTTTCCGGAGCCTTTTTTCGAGGGATCACGTCCAAAGGATCGCGCGTTTCAGCCGGCGCCCTGGCTCCGGCTTCGTTTCGACGCCGGCCCTGCCCCGCGCATATAGTGCCGCTCCGGCCGGTAACGGCCGGCCCAGGTCCGCATGATCTTGCGGGTGAAGGTCGATATCCAGTGAAGGATGGCCATCGATTGATCCTTTCGTCCTGCGATCTTGCAATTCACGCGCCAAGTTGGCCGGTCAGCCGCTGGTGAAACGAGGAACTGCGCTGGTCGAGCCCGGTGAAGGTGACGGTGGCGCCGTGCTCGCGGTATTTGGTCTCGATCGAATCCAGCGCGGCGACGCTCGACGCATCCCAGATCTGGGAATGGGTGAGATCGATCAGGACGCGCTTGGGGTCCTCGCCATAGGAGAAGCGCTCCACGAGGTCGTTGCTGCTTCCGAAAAACAACGGCCCATGGACGCTGTAGCGGACCGATGCGCCGTCCGCGCTCACGGAGCGCTCGGCGCGGATGACATGGGCGACACGCCGCGCGAACAACACCATGGCCAGCAGCACGCCGACCGCGATGCCGACTGCAAGGTTGCCGGTGACGACCGTCACCACGACCGTCGTCACCATGACCGATGTCTCCGGGAGCGGCATGCGCTTGAAGGTGGCCGGCCTGACGCTATGCCAATCGATGGTCTTGAGCGCCGCGATCATCATGACAGCCGCGAGCGCAACCATCGGTATCTGCGCCATCAGCTCGCTAAGGCCGGTCACCAGCACCAGCAGCACGATGGCGGCGACCGCCGTCGAAATGCGGGTACAGCCCTGCCCGATCTTCACGTTGACGATGGTCTGGGCGATCATCGCGCAGCCGCCGATGCCGCCATAGAAGCCGGCGGCGATATTGGCCACCCCGAGCGCCCAGGATTCCTTGCCCTTGTGCGAACGCGTGTCGGTGAGATCGTCGACCAGCTTGGCCGTCAACAGCGTCTCCAGCAGCCCGACAAAGGCGACGCTGATGGCGGTCGGCCAGATGATGCGGAGCGTATTGAGATCGAGCGGCACCGCCAACGCGGTGATGCCCGGTAGCCCCGGCGCCATGGCGCCCTCGCCGCCGACATTGGGAACCGCCAGGTGCCCCATGATCACGATCGCGGTCACCACGATGATCGCGACCAGCGGCGCCGGCACCGCCGTTGTTATCCGCGGCATCACGAGGACGATGGCGATCGTCAGTGCGAACAAGGGGTAGACCAGCCAGGGAACGTTGAAGACGTGAGGCAATTGCGCGGTGAAGATCAGGATACCAAGCGCGTTGACGAAGCCGATCATCACCGAGCGCGGGATGAAGCGCATCAGCCGCGCCAATCCGGCAAGGCCGAACGCGATCTGGATGATACCCGCCAGCAGGATCGTCGGCAGGATGTAGCCGACGCCATGCATCTTCACCATCGGTCCGATCACCAGCGCAATCGAACCGGCCGCGGCCGTGACCATGGCGGGCCGGCCGCCGAGAACCGACATCACGAGGCACAGCACGATCGAGGCGACCAGCGCCACCTTAGGGTCGACGCCCGAGACGAACGAAAATGAAATCACCTCGGGGATCAGGGCGAGTGCCGTGATGACACCAGCGAGCGATTCCCGGACGAAAAGGTTCGGCGCACGGAGCACCGCAAGGATCGATGGCGAGTCCTCGAACTCGGATTGTGTGGCGGCGGAGCTGGCGACTTGCATAAAGCTTATCCCGATATTGGCTGCACGTTGGAAACTCGCGGCAGGCTCGTCAGCCTGGCGGTTTGCGCACGATGCAGCGGAAACCGATGTGACAGGTGGAGGAATCGACCGTTTCCCCCTGACGGGCCGACGGCCGATAGCGCAGGCAGTAGTTGGGTGCGCAGAGATGCGAGCCGCCCTTCACCACGCGACGCGTGGATCGGTCATCGCCGGCGTTCGGGTGGCAGCAGGATTGCGGCGGCTGATCCGGCGCGGTGTCATAGGGAGTCGACGTCCATTCCCAGACGTTGCCGACCATGTCGAACAGGCCGTAGCCATTGGCCGGAAACGCGTCGACCGGTGACGTCCCCTCATATCCATCCTCGGCGAGATTTTCGTGGGGGAAGCGGCCCTGCCAGGTGTTGGCCAGGAAGCGGCCTTCGGGATTGGCGGCATCACCCCACGGGTAGGCCTTGCCTTCAAGGCCACCGCGGGCGGCGAATTCCCATTCCGCTTCGGTCGGCAATTCCTTGCCGCACCACGCGGCGTAGGCAAGCGCATCCTCATAGGCGACGTGCACGACCGGATGATCGTCACGTCCGGCAATCGAACTGCCAGGTCCCTCGGGATGCCGCCAGTCCGCGCCGGGGCGGTATTCCCACCAGGCGAGATTGTTGCGCAGACTGACCGGCCGATCCGGTTTGACGAACACCAACGAGCCCGGCACGAGCAGCGCCGGAACGGCGTCAGGATACAGCGCCGGATTCGGCGGCCGCTCGGAATAAGTCACGTATCCGGTGGCCTCGACGAACTTTCGGAATTCACCGTTGGTGACCGGATAGATGTCCATCCAGAAGCCCTCGACGAAGACCGGACGGACCGGGCGTTCCTCCCGATAGAAGCTGTTGGAGCCCATCAGGAAGCCGCCGCCCGGAATCCAGTTCATGGATTCCGGGTTGACGGCAGCAGGCGCATTGCCCGCCGCGGCCTTGCCGGAGAGAGCACAGCAGCCCTCCCCCCGGCGATGGCCGGCTGCACCCAGCACGATCGTTTCCGCTCTCGTCGGTGCAGTCATCGTGACCTACGCCTTTTCGTGCTGTTTGGGCACGAAGTCGAGCGGCGCTCCCGGTGGAATCAGTTGCTCCTTCTTGGCGCTCTCCTCGAATTCCCTGATAACGCGCTGGGCGTGCTGCATCACCCACCAGCGGACATAGCGTTGGTTGACGGCTTCACGCTCCTTCGGGTCTTCCTGCAGATGCGTGATGCGGGCAAAGCCGAGCGGCAGCTCCGGGTCGTGGAAATGCTGCTGGCGCTTGAAGTTGATCTTGAAGTCCTTCCACTTCACGGCATGCAGTTCGTCCTTCAGCCAGACGATGCAGGACTCGCGGTTGGAGTTCTGCTGCTTGCCGAGGAAGAACGGGCTCTGGTCGACACCGTCGATCAGCCGGTCGGCCGGCGCCTTGCAGCCGGTCATCGATAACAGCGTGGTGAACATATCGGTGACGTGCACCATCTCGTTGCTTTCGATTCCCGCCGGAATGCGGCCCGGCCAGCGGATCAGCAGCGGCGTACGGATGCCGCCCTCGGCCGAACTGAAGTAGGAGCCGTCGAAGAAGCCGCCGGTGCCCCGGCCGGCGAGATGATCCTCGGCGCCGTTGTCGCCGCACATCACGACGATGGTGTTGTCGGCCACGCCGAGTTCATCGAGCTTGTCGAGCAGGACGCCGAAATCGTGGTCGAGCATCAACAGGCAGTCGCCCCAGTCGCCATTGGTGCTCTTGCCGACGAATTCGTCGCGCGGACTCATCGGGAAGTGCATCAGCGAGTGGTTGAAGTAGCAGTAGAACGGCTTCTCTGCCTGGACCGCCTTCTCCATGAACTTGATGGCGCGCTTCTGGTACTCGAGGTCGCAGGTCTTCTTGGTCTCCATGGTGAGCTGCTCGTCCTTGAGCGGCCATGCGCCCTTGCCCTTGACGCCCTCATGCATATGCGAGAAGCCGTCGCGCTCCGCGACATAATGCGGGTCGGTCAGCCACATGCATTCGTCGTAGGTACGCAGGGGTCCGTACCATTCGTCGAAACCGTGATCGGTCGGGAAGCGGCCGTCCTCGGCGCCGATGTGCCACTTGCCGTAGATCGAGGTGGCGTAGCCGGCTTCGGAGAGGATCGACCCGATGGTACGCTCCCACTTGACGATGCCGCCGCCATTGCCGCCGAGCGCGATGGTGTGGTTACCCGAGCGGATCGGGAAACGGCCGGTCATCAGCGCCGAACGCGTCGGCGTGCACTGCGGCTCGACGACGTAATGCGTCAGCTTGACGCCTTGCTTGGCGAAGCTATCCATGCGCTTGGTATCGGCGCCGCGCAAAATGCCGCCGCCGTAACAGCCGAGCTCGCCCATGCCGAGGTTGTCGACGTGAAAAAACAGTATGTTGGGTTTCCTTGCCATTGAATTCTCCGATTCTGACGGAAGGCGCGAGTCATCGTTGACGCGCACGCCTGTTCGCGTCTCTCCTTGGTTGGTGAAGTTGATTGGTATTTCGCGCCTGTCCGGCCGCGACGTTCAAAACTGTGTCAGAAGATTTCGCCTACTCCTTTCGGTCCCACTTTCATTCCAAAGCCTGAAAGGCCTCGATCCTTGATCTCGGGAGCCATGGCCGCCAGCGATTCCTCGCGGATCAGGCCCTTGAGCTCCTGCACTAGGTTCATGAATTCCGGCGTGTCGGTCATCTCGGCCTTGCGCGGACGCGGCAGCGGCACCTTGATTTCCGCCTTGATGCGACCCGGCCGCGCCGTCATGACGTAGATGCGGTCGGAGAGGAAAATCGATTCCTCGATGTCGTGCGTGATGAACAGCACCGAGATCTTGAACTGCTGCCAGATGTTGGTGAGGATCTCCTGCATCACGACGCGGGTTTGCGTGTCGAGCGCACCGAACGGCTCGTCCATCAGCAGCACTTGAGGACTCGTCGCCAGCGCGCGGACGATTCCGATACGCTGCTTCATGCCGCCGGAGAGCTGATCCGGATAATGGTTCTCGAACGAGAGCAGGCCTGCGAGATCAAGGAGAGCACGCGCGGTCGTGTTGCGCTTGCTTTGGTCGACACCGGCCATCTTCAGGCCGAACTCGACGTTCTTGCGGACTGAGAGCCAGGGAAACAGCGAATATTGCTGGAACACGACGCCGCGATCCGAACCCGGCCTGGTGATCGCCTTGCCGTCGAGCTTCGCCTCACCGCTGGTCGGCTTGACGAAGCCGGCGACGATGCTCAGCAAGGTCGACTTGCCGCAGCCGGACGGTCCGATCAGCGAAACGAACTCGCCGGGCTGAACATTGAGCGACACACTCTCGACGGCGACGACCTTGTTGTCGTTGGCGCCGAACGTCACGCCCATGTTGCGAACGTCGATGAAGCCTTTCTGGGCCTCTGCCATTGCCATCGTCATCGCTTGCCTCCAGGTGCGAATGCCAGCCAGGGCATCAGGAGATTGCCGACCATGCGGATGATGCCGCTGCAGGCCAGGCCGAGGAAACCGATCGTGATCATGCCGAGCACGATCGCGGGATAGTCGACCAGCGAATAGGCCTCCCAGGTGAAATAGCCGACGCCGAACTGGCCCGAGATCATCTCGGCCGCGATCAGCGATACCCACGCCACGCCCATGCCGACGGCGAGCCCGGTGAAGATGTGCGGCAGTGAGCCCGGCAGGATCACGTTCAGGAACAGGCGGAATTCACTGGCGCCGAGGCACCGCGCGGCCCGGATCAAGACGCCGTCCAGCGAATGCACGCCGTGGATGGTGTTGAGCAGGATCGGGAAGAACGCGCCAATGAAGGTGATGAAGACGATGCTGGCCTCGTTGTTCGGCCACAACATGATCGACATCGGCACCCAGGCGATCGCCGGGATCGGCCGCAATACCTCGACCACCGGCATGAACAGGTCGCGCACCCGCTGATATTTGCCGATCGCCAGCCCAAGCGGAACGCCGATCGCGATGGCGATGAAGAATCCCGTCAGGATGCGGCGGACGCTGATGGCGATATTGACCAGATATTTGTTCGACAGCCCGACCTGCGTCAGTTGCTGAAACACCTCATAGGGCGTCGGAACATTCTTGAAGCGGATGTAGAATTCGAGGCGATATTTGGTCCCGAGATACCAGAACAGGAACAAGGCCCCGAGCGAAACGCATGCAAGCCCGGCCGTGATGATCCGCTCCCGGGTGATCTGCGCCAGCAGGCGCCGCAACAACTTGGTCAGTGAAACGGTCGGGATTTGCTCCGGCTCCGGCATCGGAATTTCCGCCGCAGCCGGCGCGGGCGTATTAGCCGAAGGCACAGCCGCCACGCCTTGCGTGGCGGAAGGCTTCACCGCCGCCGGCTCGCGGTCGGTTTGCTTGTCGATCATCGGGAGAATTACAACCTTCGCACTTGCCATGCTGCCCATGGGACCACCCGTTTATTGTCCGACGTTGATCGCGCTCAGCACTTCGGAATAGGTCGCGAGCTTGGCCCCCTGCTTGGACGCATATTCTTCCGCGTCCTTCTTGAGCAGGAACGGCACCACGTCCGGCTTCTTCGGGTCATTGCCGCCGACCGAATAGAACGCGGCGTCGGCGAACACCTTGATGCCGAGCTGATGATCGACCAGATAGACCGCGTTGAACTTCTTGCCTTCGGCGCCGTACTTCTTGACGCCCAGCAGCGTGCAGATCGGCGAGCTGAGCGCGACGATGTCGCCGCCCTGGATCCAGATCTCCCCGGTCTTCCTGGGATCGTTGACAGGCGCGTTGCAGATCGGATCGGATCCGGTCACGTTATAGGTAGCGAACGAGGCAAGCTGCTTGTCGTAGTCGAGCCCCTGCTCCTTGAAGGCCTGCCGGACATATTTGTCGTTGACCCAGGCGCTGATATTGAGCTCCTTGATCATGTTCAGCTTCTGCAGGATCGCATAATTCGCGCCGATCGCTTCGATCCACTGCGGCTTGACGGTCGGATCGAGCGTGTGCACGCCACCCGGGCCGAGGAAGATGTAGACCACTTCCTTGTTGATCTTGGTCCACTCCTCGATCTTCTCGGCGGCGAGCTTGGGATTCTTGCGCATCCAGTCGTTCGCCTCCATCAAGGCATTGATGTAGGCGACCACGATCTCCGGATATTTTTCGCCGAAATCCTTGCGCACGACGACGCCATGGAATGTCGGCGTCTTGGTCTCGGCGCCGTCATAGATCTTGCGGGCGAAACCCTTAAACGGCAGCAGTTCGGCAAACGGCACGAAGTCGCCATGCGCATCGATACGCTTTTCCTGGAGATTGGTGGTGCCGACTTCCGGCGATTGCGACACCAGACTCCAGAAGTCCGGCGGCAGGCCACGCTTCTGCAGCGAAGTGAGCATCATGCCGTGGGCGGCTGAGCCGAACGGCACCGACACGTTCTTGCCCTTGAGGTCGGCGAGTTCATAGAACGGCGAGTCCTTGTGGACGACGATGCCGTTGCCGCCACCCACCGCATTGTAGGCGATGATGGCAACGAGCTGCGTTTCGTTCTTGGTGGCCTGCCCGGTGGCGCCATTCACCATCAGCGGATAATCGCCCATCATGCCGATCTGGATATTGTTGGCCATCATGCCGTTGGTGATCGGCGGGCCCGACGTCGCGTTCTGCCAGCTCAGCTTGTATTGAATGTCCTTGTACTTGCCGGTCTTCGGCAGGTGCTTCTCGAGCAGGCCGAGCTCCTTCAGAACAACGCCGCCGGTCACGGTATTGGTCGTCGTGTTCTGCGTGCCGATGCCGATCTCGAGAACCTCCGCGTTAACAGACACAGGCACGAACCCGACGGTTGCGGCGACAAGCAAGGGAAGCAAGCCAGAGAGTTTGGACGCAGGGCCGACGCTCATTAGACAAATCCTTTCAAACCGAACTGTGCTGGATTTTGTGCAATGCCCAAGCGAGACGCCCCGGCGACCATGACGAAAGGCGGCTGAGTTGCTCGGCGCTGAGCAGGTGGACTGGCTTGATGGTCTGATGGTGCAAGCGACATGCCATGGGGAAGCCTGCCGACGGCCTGCGGCGCATCCGGCGCGCGATGGCCCGGTTCGCGAACGACATGGAAAATGAAGGGGATAGACGTCATTTGCCGTGAACTCGTTTGCTTCCATCCGGGACGCTTGAGACGTCCGGTACGCAAACTCTGAACGGCGGCCTTTGAATCCGAAACGACGATCGCGTCGAACCAGCAACGTATTGCGAAGAAATATCCCGATGCTCAATTAATGGACAGGAATGCCGTCCGATTTGGCTATCGGATGAGCGCGGTGGCTATAAATTAGCCAGCCAATGCCGGCCAACGACCGCTCCCAGGCATGGAATCGTCAAGCCATCGACGCGTGCCGCATGCATGAAGCGGACCGTGCCGTCGATCCTCAGGCTTCGTCCGAGGCTGTGGTCTTCGCGAGCTTGCCATCCCGGATTTCGCCCAGCATGTCCGCGTTCTTGATCACGAGGTTGGAGCCGTGCGCGGCGAGGATTCCGAGCTCAGTGAACTTCTTGAGGCTGATGGTGACGGACTGGCGCGTCACGCCCGTCATGTGCGCGAGGTCGGCATGGGTGAATGATGCGGCAATCAACGTCCCGTCGCGCTCTTCCACGCCGTACAGATTCATCAGATGCAGCAGGAGCTGCGCCAGCCTTTCGGTCGGTGAACGCGTGCCCAGCATCTGCGCCAGCGCCGAATAGCATTGTCCCTTGAAGCTGAGCCCCTCGATGATCCCGATCGCGAGCGCCGGAATCGTCATCACCATCCGTCGCAGCACATCGCCCGGCAAATGCAGCACCGTGCTGTTCACAGCCGCCACGCCCGACCAGACATGCAGGCCCTGCTTGAACACTTCGGGACCGCCGACAAAATTTCCGGAATGCCAATACGCCAGGGTGATCTCGCGTCCCGACGGCGCTGTGTAGAATACCTTGATGCGTCCGCTTTCGATCAGGTAGATGCCGTCCTGCGGGCTGCCCTGGCTGAACAGTTGCGCGCCGCGGTACAGCACCCTGCGCTTTCCCGAACCCAGCACGTGCGCGATTTCGGTTTCGGTCAGTCCATGGAACAGATATGGCGGCCCGCTCCGCTGCGCGCCGCTGTCCGTCATCAGCAGCGCGCCGAACTGCGGCGGTGCACCGGCCTTGCCGATAGTGGACGTGGATTGCGACGGGTGGTGCTTGCTCATCATTGATCCGCTCGAAGCCAAACCTACATCCTATGCTGCGTCGATGGAGCACCCGCTCCGGCCCCCGCAAGCTTTGCAAGAGGCACGCCAATTCTCCGCCGAAGGAACTCCCATGTCCATAGAACGGGCCGTCGCACACGGTGACCATCCCGCATTTCCAAGGCCGTGCTATCCACTGCGACAAACTGGCCAATCAGGGCCGTTTTGGTTAACATCGCCCGGAGCCCTCCCCCTCATTTTCCGACGAGCCCTCCCGTGAGCAAGCCAGCGAAATCGACCGCGAAAAACAGCGGCAGCATCTATATCGGCATCGGCGGCTGGACCTTCGAGCCGTGGCGCGGGGTGTTTTATCCCGAGAAGCTCGCGCAGGCGAAGGAGCTGTCCTATGCCGCCTCGAAGCTGACCTCGATCGAGATCAACGGCACCTATTACGGCTCGCAGAAGCCGGAGAGTTTTCGCAAATGGGCGCGTGAGGTGCCCGACGGATTCGTGTTCTCATTGAAGGGACCGCGCTTCGCGACCAACCGCCGCGTGCTGGCGGAAGCCGGCGATTCCGTCAAACGCTTCTACGATTCCGGCGTGCTGGAGCTGGGCGACCGGCTCGGCCCGGTGCTCTGGCAGTTCGCGCCGACCAAAAAATTCGACGGTGCCGATTTCGGCAAGTTCCTCGAACTGTTGCCACGCAAACTCGAGGGACGCGCGCTGCGCCATGTGGTCGAGGTGCGGCACGACAGTTTCTGCGTGCCGGAATTCGTCGCCTTGCTGCGCGAGTTCGAAACGCCGGTGGTGTTCGCCGAGCACGGCAAATATCCCGCGATCGCCGACGTCGTCAGCGACTTCGTCTATGCGCGGCTGCAGAAGGGCAATGACGAACTCAAGACCTGCTATCCACCGAAACAGCTCGACGCCTGGGCCAAGCGCTTCCAGGCCTGGGCTGCCGGCGGCGAGCCGGACGATCTGCCGCGGGTCGACAAGGCCGCCAAGCCTGCGAAGGCGCCGCGCGATGTGTTTGCCTACGTGATCCACGAGGGCAAGGTGCGCGCGCCGGCTGGTGCGATGGAATTGATCGAGCGGGTGAAGTAATCCTTCAATCGAGCTTGATGCCGGCTTCGCGGATCAGCTTGGTCCAGCTCTCGTATTCGGAGGCGACAAAGGCGTCGACCTTGTCATCCGGCAGATCCCACACCTCGCCGCCGCTCTTCTCGAAGCGGTCCTTGAGTTCGGGCAGCGACGCGCGGATTTCCCGTCGCAGCTTTGCGATCACGTCCGGCGGCGTCTTGGCGGGCGCGAAGATCCCGAGCCAG
This sequence comes from Bradyrhizobium lablabi, assembly GCF_001440475.1. GTDB lineage: Bacteria > Pseudomonadota > Alphaproteobacteria > Rhizobiales > Xanthobacteraceae > Bradyrhizobium > Bradyrhizobium lablabi. Next base: position 31,539 of record NZ_LLYB01000058.1, read on the forward strand.
GAATCGACATCGAGGCCGGATACGCCAGCTTCCGACATGGTCGGCACATCGGGCGCCAGCGGACTGCGCTTCGACGACAGCAGCGCGATGCCCTTCGCCTGGCCCGACTGAACGTAGGGAAGCCCGGCCGCGTTCGAATCGAAAAACAGGTCGATGCGGCCCGCGAGCAGATCGGTGAAGGCCGGCGGCGAACCCTTGTAGGGTATTTCCTGAAATTTGACGCCCGCGGCCTTCATGAACGCGGCTGCGACCAGATGCTGGCCGGTGCCGACGCCGGCCGTCGCCACCGAGATCGAGCCCGGGTTGGCCTTTGCGGCCGCAACGATGTCCGCCAGCTTGCCATGCGGCAGATCCTTGCGGCCGACCATGACGTAGCCGAACTTGTAGATCAGGGCGACCGGCACGAAATCCTTGCGCGGATCGTAGGCGAGCTTGGAATACAGCGCCGAATTGAACGCCATGTTGGAGAGCCCGCCGACAACAAGCGTATAGCCGTCCGGATCGCTCTGGCTGGCGGCCTGCGTGCCGACGACGGTGCCGGCGCCCGGCTTGTTCTCGACGACGAAGGCCTGCCCCATCCGCTTCGACAGCGCGTCCGCCAACTGCCGCCCGACCAGATCGTAGCTGCCGCCGGGCCCAATCGGGACGATGATTTTGACGGGACGATCGGGATAGCCGCCTTGGGCGTGCGCTGCCGCAATGCCCAATACGAGGAACGCGAGCATCCACGTCAGCGAGCGGCAAATTCGGTTCATCACGTTCCCCCTGTGGCAGTGGCCATCGACTGGCTCTTTGCCGCAACTATGCGGTATGCCGTCCCTATGGGCAACGCGGATGTAGCCATCGAACGGCCATTACCGTAGCCTTGTGCCAGCGACATAATGTCTGGATCGATATGGCCCGCAGGACAAAACGCCTCTTCACCATCGGCTATGAGCAGACGCCGGCGAAGGCGGTGCTCGACGAGCTGGAAGCCGCAGGCGTCAAGCTTCTGGTGGATGTGCGCGCGGTGGCGGCGTCGCGGCGGCCGGGCTTTTCCAAGAATCAGCTCGCGGCCGGCCTCGACGAGCGCGGCATTTCCTATCTTCACCTGAAGGGACTTGGCACGCCGAAGTCCGGCCGTGAGGCCGCACGCAGCGGCAAGTTCGGTCTCTTGCACAAGATCTATGCCGCGCACCTGAAGACGGCGCAGGCGAAGGAGGAACTCGACGAGTTATCAGCGTTGGTGCGGAAGTCGGGGCCGGTGTGCATTCTCTGCTACGAGCGCGACCATGCGCATTGTCACCGGCAATGGATCGCCGAGATCATCGAGGACCGCGACGGCGTGAAGGTGGAGAATCTGGCCGCGCCGCAGGTGTGAAGCCGTAGCCCGGATGAGCGGAGCGACATCCGGGACAACTCGGACACCGGCCCCGGATGTCGCTGCGCTCATCCGGGCTCCGAAGCTCACTCCGCGCCCTTCAGGTGGAACGTTCCTTCCATCATCTTCACGCTGCTGCCGCCGACGTGAATGGACGCGATGGCACCATTCTGCTTGCGGACGCGGGTCAGCAACAGGCTCGGCCTGCCCATGTCGACGCCCTGCCCGATCCGCAATTTCAGTTCGCCATCCCTGATGTCATCGAGGTCGGCGAGCAGCGCCGCGGCAGCCGCCGTCGCGCTGCCGGTTGCGGGATCTTCTGACAGCCCGCTGGCACCGGGGTGGAACATGCGCGCCTGCAAGTCGCACGACCTTTCACCGTCTGGCACATCACGCGTGTAGAAGTAGACCGCATCGCTGCCGTCGCACGGGAAGGTGTTTGCGAACGCCGCCGCATCTGGCCTGGCGCGCCGCAGCGCTTCGCGCGAGGCGAGCTCGACCGCGATGAACGACAGTCCAACTGAGATGACCTGCGGCGGATGCCGGTCGGTTCTCACGTCGCTCGCCGACAATGTAAGCAGAGCTGCTGCCTGTTCGGCGCTGACCTGCGACATCCGCTTCAACGGCTGCGGCGCGGTGAATTCGGTGCTGACGATCTTGCCCTGTTCGGTCACGACCTCGACCGGCACGAGGCCGGCCTTTTCCTCGAACAACAGCCGCGCCGGCGGTTTTTCCGCCAGCGTCGCCAGCACGAAGGCGGTGCCGACATTGGGATGGCCGGCGAACGGGATCTCGCGGTTCACGGTGAAGATGCGAACCTCGGCGTCATGGCCGGGCTCGCGCGGCGGCAGCACGAACGTCGTCTCCGAATAATTGAACTCTCTGGCGATTGCCTGCATCTGTTCGGTCGACAGCCCGCCGGCATCGAGCACCACGCCGAGCGGATTGCCGCCGAAGGCGCGATCGGTGAAAACGTCGACAGTGATGTAACGGCGCTGCATATGCTGCTCCTGATGCTCAATTACGTGGGGCATAAACCGTGACGACGACTTCAAGCCCGGCATCGGCGATCGCCGACACGGTCTCCTTCGAGATAGCAAATTCGGACGAATGCGGTTCAACGCCTGCCAGGATGCCGATGTTGAGACTTCGCAACTCGCACTGTCCCCAAATCGTCCTCGCTTCGGGCGACAACGAATTGACCAACTCAGCGAGCCTTGCAGCGGCCTCCTCAAGCGATAAGTCGTACGCATTCAGCTCTACAGACGCAGTTTGTGCAGCTTGGTTCAACACGACCACGGAAGATCCCATGGCGTCGAGGAGCGTCTCCAATCCGCCCTGCACACGAATGTCGAGATCAACGTTGAGAAACTGGGTAACCGACTTGTCGTTGGATGACATGCGAATTCCTAAATGCTCGGGGCAAGCCCCTATCCCAATCGCCACACGGCCATCGGCCGCTCATAGCCCCTGACCTCGACCTCGCCGAGCGACACGGCATCGCCGCAGGCTTCGCCGAGCGCATCGCGAACCGCTTCGGAGATGAGGAATTGTGAATTGAAATCCTTGTTGAGCGCCTCTAACCGCGAGGCAAAATTCACGGTGTCGCCGATCACGGTGTATTCCTTGCGCCGCGGCGAGCCGATATTGCCGGCAACGACTTCGCCGAGGTGAATACCGATGCCGATGCGCAGCGGCCAGCTCGTGGCTTCGTTGACCTGCGCATTGGCTTCGAGCATCTCGCGCGCCGCGGCGACCGCGCGATGCGCCGGGTCCGGCGCTTCCAGCGGCGCGCCGAACAGCGCCAGAAATCCGTCGCCCAGAAACTTGTTCACGATGCCGCCGTGGCGATCGAGGATGTCGACCAGGATGGCAAAGGCGCCGTCGAGCCGGTCCACGACCTCCTGCGGCGAACGGGAGCGTGCGCCGGCGGTGAAGCTGCGGAAATCGACGAACATGACGGCAACGCGGCGGATGTCGCTGTCAGTCTTGGTGCCTTCGGCCATCAGCCGCTCGACCACCTGCGGCGAGACATGCTGGCCGAACAGGTTGGTGATGCGGTCGCGCGCGGTCGCCGCCATGATGCTCTTTTCGAACTGCCGCCGTAACTGGTGCCCGACCGCGCCTGCGAGCACGCCGCCAATCAAGAGAATCAGGCTACGCGCGGCGTGATAGAAGACGTTTACCTCCTGACCGGGATCCGGATGATAGAATATCGCCATCGCCAGTAGCTGCGCCGCGGCGACGAAGCCGGTGAATGTGGAGAGCCAGAAGTCCAGCCGCAGCGTGGAGAGGATGATGAAGATGAAATAGGTCATCGGGACCACGAAGCCGAGCGCGGCCACCGAGCCCATGCTGTTGATGTGCAGCGCCAGCGCAACCGTTGGCATCGAGGTTTCGATCAGCGCGCCGAGGTAGCGCCGGAACAAGGGCAGATCACGCCCCTCTCGCATGTGCCGGCTGATCGCCCCGTGCACCCAGAGCTCGAACAGGATGAACGGTACCATAACCGAATAGAGATAGTGCGGCTTGAGATTGCCGTGCCAGACCTGGCTCACCTTCTCGGGTGCGAGGAAGTATACGGTCCAGAGAATCACGGACAACGCCAAGGTCGTTCCAATCAGCGCCTTGATGCGCAGCAGCTCGGTCGCCATCACTTCCCGCGTCAGCGCGCGCTGGAAGTCGGCGGAGACGCCGGTGTCTTGGTCGCTCTTCGCCTTGCCCCAGAACCCTGCCATTACCTCACCTGTTGCCAGCTTTCCGTCCATCGCGCTCAAAGCGTGTCTGCCTCAACCGTCATTGCGAGCGAAGCGAAGCAATCCATGGCGCCACAAGCGGAGAAATGGATTGCTTCGTCGCTTCGCTCCCTTGCACAAACGCTTCGCGTTTGTTGCAGGCAATGACGTGGCGACACGTCTCCGCTGACTGTTGCTGCAGGCATTTATACCCTCAATCCAGCGTGCGACGGAAGCGCGTTACGGCGATCGTCATCGCCACCAGCATCAGTGCAATGAGTGCAATCGTGTCGTATTGCAGATTGGAAGGCGCTGCGCCCTTCAGCATGATGGCGCGGACGATGCGAATGTAATGGGTCAGCGGCAGGGCCTCGCCGAGATACTGCGCCCACACCGGCATGCCCGCGAACGGAAACATGAATCCGGACAGGAGAATGCTGGGCAGGAAGAACATCATCGACATCTGCATCGCCTGCAACTGGTTCTGCACGATGGTCGAGAAGGTATAACCAATCGAGAGATTGGTAGTGATGAACAGCGTCGTCAGCGCCGCCAGCAGCACCACGCTGCCGAGGATCGGCACCCCGAACAAGAGGACCCCGATGCTCACGATCAGCGAGGCCTGGATGAAGCCGACGATCACGTAAGGAATGATTTTGCCGAACATTACCTCCACCGGCCGGATCGGCATCGACAGCAGGCTCTCCATCGTGCCACGCTCGATCTCGCGCGTCACCGACAGCGCGGTGAAGATCAGCATGGTCATGGTCAGGATAGTGCCGACCAGGCCCGGCACGATGTTGAGCCGCGACTCGGCCGCCGGATTGTAGCGGGCATGCGCCCTGATCTCGAACGGCATCTCGGGCGGATCGCCGATGTGGAGGTCGTGCGCCAGCGCGGTCTGCACCAAGGCGCCGAGGGAGCCGAGCGCTGATCCTGCCGCGACCGGATCGGTCGCGTCGGCGGCGACCAATAGCGCCGGGCGATCGCCGCGCCGCACCGCCCGCTCGAAGCCACGCGGGATCTCGACCCCGAACAGCACCTTGCCGGACTGCAACAGGTCGTCGAATTCGGCGACGCTGTGCACCTCACGGGTAAAGCGGAAATAGCTGGTATTCTCCATTGCCTTCAGCACCGAGCGCGCCAGGTCGCTGTCTTCCTGGATCAGCACCGCCGTCGGCAGATGACGCGGCGTGGTGTTGATGGCATAGCCGAACAGCAACAGCTGCATCACCGGGATCATCACGATCATCGCGAACGAGACGCGGTCGCGGCGGAGCTGGATGAATTCCTTGACCAGCATCGCATAGCTGCGCCGCCAGAAGCCGAAACGCGGCTCCGGCACGTCGCGATTCTGGCCAGCGATTTCGGTAGCACTCATTGGAAATTATCCTTTGAGCGGTTCATGAGATCGATAAACACGTCTTCCAGCGACGGTTCACTGTCCTCCCAGCGCCATCCCTTCCTGTCGCGATAAGGAGCAATCGTCGCTTCGAGCGCGGCCTTGTCACGCCCGGAGACGTGCAGGCTGGTGCCGAACGGCGCCACCATGTCGACGCCCGGCTTGCCGGTAAGCTCGGCGGCAAGGCCGTTTAGGTCGTCGCCGGAGACCGTCCAGGTCGATAGCGCCGATTTCGCGATCACCTCGTCCACCGTGCCGTGCGCCAGCAGATGGCCATAGGCGATATAGGCGATCTCGTGACAGCGCTCGGCCTCGTCCATGTAATGGGTGGAGACCAGCACCGTCAGGCCTTCGGCGGCGAGCGCATGGATCTCGTTCCAGAAATCGCGCCGCGCCTTGGGATCGACGCCGGCGGTCGGCTCGTCCAGCAGCAGCAATTGCGGATTGGGCAGCGTGCAGGCGCCGAGCGCCAGCCGCTGCTTCCAGCCGCCGGAAAGCTCGCCGGCAAGCTGCTCCTCGCGGCCATTCAGGCCGATCCGCTGGATCATGTCGCGCGCCGCAGCCCGCGCATCGCGCAAGCCGTAAAGTCGTGCGACGAATTCGAGGTTCTCGCGCACGGAGAGATCCTGATACAGGCTGAAGCGCTGCGTCATGTAACCGACCTGGCGCTTGATCTTGTCGGCGTCGCGGCGAATGTCGTAGCCGAGGCAGGTGCCCTCGCCGGCATCCGGCGTCAATAGCCCGCACAGCATGCGGATGGTGGTGGTCTTGCCGGAGCCGTTGGGCCCAAGGAAGCCGTAGATCGAGCCGCGCTTCACCTGCATCGAGAGATCATGCACGACCTCGCGGCCGCCGAACGATTTTGACAGGCCTTCGACGTTGATGGCGATATCAGGCGCCGATGTCGAAACCGAGCTCATCGCTTTTCCGCCACCGGTGTCCGGGGATTGAGGAACACGCTGATCGGCTGGCCGACACGCAGCACGTCGGGCCGGCTCGGCCGCGCCTGGATCAGGTAGACCAGCTTGTTGCGTTCATCGAGGCTGTAGATGACCGGCGGGGTGTATTCCGCCGTCGTCGCGATGAAATAGATCTTTGCGGTGAGATCGGCCGCGCAATTGTCGCAGGTCACCCTGACCTCGTCGCCGATCGCAAGCTTAGGCAGTTCTGTCTCCGGCACGAAGAAGCGCAGCTTCATGTTGCCGGGCGGCATGATCGACAGCACCGGCCGCTGCGCCGGCACCATCTCGCCTTCGCGGAAGTAGATCTGCTGGATGGTGCCGCCGACCGGCGCAAAACCTTTGCGCCGCGCCAGCCGTGTCTGCGAGGTGTTGACGCGGGCTTCGGCCACGCGCAACGCCGAAAGCGCGGAATCGTAATTGGCCTGCGTACCCGAGCCGGTCTTGCTCAGCGAGGCCGCGCGATCGTAGGACTGCTGGGCATTCGCGAGCGTGGCGTTGTTCTGGTAAAGTTCGGCCTGCTGCAGATCGTCGTCGACCGAATAGAGGGGATCGCCGGGCTTGACCTCATCACCCTCGCGCACGTTGAGCTTGGTCACGCGTCCGCTTTCGTCGGGGCTGACGAAGATCATGTCGGCTTCCACCCAGCCCTGGAATCCCGGGTCTTTGCGTTCCTTGCAGCCTGCGAGCACGGCAACGAGCGCCAGCGCGGCCAGAATTGTCGTCATTCGCGACGAGGTCATGTCGTCCTCCGTTCGCCAAAAATCAGATCGAGATGCACCCGAAACATTTCGAGGGCGTCCAGTGGCGCATGTCTGCTGAAAAGGCTCTGCCAGATCACGGCGATGAGCGCGGGCGCCACCATGATTTGCGGAAACTGCGCCAGGTTTTTCTGTTTGATCTCGCCGCGCGCGATGCCAAGCTCGATCAGCGCGCGCATGCCGGCGAGGCCTCGCGACACCACTTCGCGGTAATAAAAGTCAGCCACTTCGGGAAATCGCGGTCCCTCGGCGACGATCAGGCGCACGAGGTCGCCGCGCCGCGTGGTCGCCACCTCCTCGATGAAGGTTTTGGCAAAGCCCTCCACCATGTCGCGTACCGACGCCCCGGGCCGAGGGGGCGTGCCCCAAAGACGAGTGATCATCGGCACGATGGCGGTGCGGATCAGTTCCTCGAACATCGATTCCTTGTCCTTGAAGTGCAGGTAGATCGTTCCCTTGGCGACGCCGGCGCGCTTGGCAATGTCGTCGAGCCGCGTTGCCGCAAATCCGCGCGCAATGAACTCGTCCATCGCCGCCTCGATGATCGCCCCGCGCCGCTCGGCGGCGCGCTCGGCGCGGTTGGATGGAGGCAGCGGTTTCGAGGACGCGGACGCCCTCGCCCCGGCGCGACGGTTGGTGGGCTTCGGGGCCGGTTTCCTGGCGGTTTTGGCAGCTTCTTTTGTCATGTGCTGTTTATGACTGACTGGTCAGTCATTGTCAATCTGGATCCGGAAACGGCCTTTCACATGGGCGTGAGTGAGGACGGGAGATCCCCCCGGTCGCCCCGCCGTTCCGGATGATTTTGCGTGCCGCCGAGGGAGCCTCATATGCCGCGGATGTGGGGTGGCCCTTCCCCGTCATTGCGAGCACAGCGAAGCTGAAGCCCACAGCAACCGTCATCCCCCGCGAAGGCGGGGGAACCAGTACGCTGCGGCTTCTCGATTCCATCACTGCTGTCTCTGGGATACTGGATCATCCGCATTCGCGGGTGATGACGACTGAATATGACTTCGCGTTCTCGCGGCGTGACTCGCCCGAGGTTTGCATCCGATGTTCCTCTCCCCTCGACAACGAGGGTGCAGGGAATGCCGGGTGCTCGCCGCACCCGCGGTCTCGTGTGCAATGTGAG
>NZ_LLYB01000058.1:39999-40086 GCF_001440475.1 Bradyrhizobium lablabi
GATTAGCGGTTCATCGAAACCCGGTTGGGCTTCGCAAACCTCCGTCAGCTTGGCACCAGCCACGGGTGTCAGGACCACACGGTTTTG
>NZ_LLYB01000058.1:40107-40205 GCF_001440475.1 Bradyrhizobium lablabi
TTGCGCGCCGCCGATCGCTCATGAGGTTCACCCACCCCGCGACATCGTGCGCGCCGACGCCCTCGCGTCCACCGCATCTCATCCCGCGTTCGTGACGA
>NZ_LLYB01000058.1:40232-52545 GCF_001440475.1 Bradyrhizobium lablabi
AAAACTGCCGCTGATTTGGGGTGAAAAGGAAGCAGTATATTTTTCGGCCGACGACTGGACGACCCAAATCAGCTTGAATCTGTTCGCGAAATTAGATTTTACGCGCAACGCTCGTGACAACCGCATCAACTGGAAATTCCAGCGCGGGCCGGCGCCAACGGCGGCCGCAAAAGCGCGCGAATGATGAGCGGCACCCCAACCGCCATGGGTATCAACCAGTACATGAAATGAGGCAGGTCCTTCCAGAGCGGCAGTTGCCTTCCATTGTCGACGTAGAAGGCGACCAGCATCAGAACGTATGACAGGCCCATGCCCGCGATATGGAGCCTGACCCAGCCCCACCAGCGCCGCCGGAGCGCTGTGCGCCCAATCCAGGCGCAAGCAAACGACATCACTCCGAGAATGAACAAGTGATAGTTCTCGTTCCAGCGCATCAGTGACAGGAACGTTGCAGACGCAGAGAGTGCCAGCAGACACCAGAAATAAATCGTTCCAAACTTCGAATGACGCCCGCGTCGCTTCTTACTCAACATCGCGATTGCGCCGATCGCAACGCACGCAAGACCGAGGGGAATGTGCACGGCAAGAACAACAGCCAGAAAGACCGGGTCGGTCGAAGGAATTTCGATTCCCGCAACGATGGTGATTTCGTCGCCGGTCATGGCATTCGCTCACCGGTGCAATTGATCGCCGCCCGCGCTGAAGAATGCGGTCGTTTGACCGCAAAAGCAGCAGCGCCACACGCCATGCAAAGCACGCAGCCGCCGATCAAGACGGCGAATTACAACTACATTACTAGTTTTATAGTTCTATTGCTGCGGTACAGCGCAATTGAGAGTTATTGCCCCGCGCGCCGGCCAGACTTGTTCGAAATTGGCCTTCGCCTCTTCGCTGCTGCAGCAATTCGGCTGGTTAGTCGGAGATGGCAGATGACGAATGGTTCCTCACGTTTCATGTCCGCCGGCATCGCCGCAACCTTCGATGGCATATCGCCTCCGGCACATCGTCGGACTTGAATTGGCCGCGATGCCGACCGCATTATCGGCGTCAGGGGTGCCGAGCCAGAGCGCCCTCACTTGGGAGGATTCAGATGAAAGCATTCACATTGGGTGCGGCGATCGCACTTGCGTTTTCAACAGCCGCCCATGCGCAAGCTCCGACCTGGACGGTGCCGACCGAAAGCCAGCGCTGTCCGTCGAAATGGGGCGCGGCCGACGAGCGCGGTTCGGCCAATCATCAGAAGCCGGCGGCGGTGCTGAACGCCGCCAAGCTGATCAAGTCCGGCGAGGTGATCGAGCTGGCGCACGTGCTCGGCCCCAGCATGGCGTTCTTTGGAACGCGGCGCTTCGACGTGCATACCAAGCGCACCTTCATGAACCAGTTCTCCAACATGCGCGGCTCGAACGAGGAGATCGTCATCACCGAGCTCGGACAGGTCGGCACGCAGTTCGACGGCTTTGCGCACCAGACCCATCTCAACAGCTGGTACAATTGCCAGAAGGTCGACGAGAATGCCGACCGCTCCGGTTTCAAGAAGTTCGGCATCCACAATGTCGGCGCGCTGTTCACGCGCGGCGTGCTGATCGACGTCGCCGCCTTCAAGGGCGTCGAGATGCTGGAGGACAATTACGAAATCACCGTCGAGGATCTCGAAGGCGCGCTGAAAAAACAGAACCTGACGCTGCAACCCGGCGACGCCGTGATCATCCACACCGGCTGGGGCAAGCTCTACGGCAAGGACAATCCGCGCTACGTAAAATCCTGTCCCGGCATCGGCGTACAGGCCGCGCTCTGGCTTGCCACGAAAGACCCGATGCTGCTCGGCGCCGACAACTGGCCGGTCGAGGTCGCGCCCAATCCGGACAAGCAATTGTCGCTGCCCGTGCACCAGATCGCGCTAGTGGTGAACGGCATCCACCTTTTGGAGAATCTCAAGCTCGATGAGCTCGCGCAGAAGGGCGTCGGCGAATTCGCCTTCGTGATGCAGCCGCTCAAGATTCAGGGCGGCACGGGCTCCACGGTCTCGCCGATCGCGGTGAGGTAGCGAGTAGCCCGTATGAGCGGAGCGATATGCGGGCTACGCTCTGTCAACCAGATCGTGCAAATCGACACCAATGACGTCATCATGCGTTAACGATGCGCGCAAGGGCCTCCTTAAGGTTGCGTCCGGATAATGCTGCCAACCATTGCCGCAAGAGTTTTGCATGATCCCCCGCCCCTCCGTCATCACCGCGCTGTTCTGGGCTTATTGGGACTTGTGCCATGCGCTGCGCAAGACGTGGCGCCTGGCCCTGTTCGCCTTTCTGATCCTTTCGGTCGGAAGTGTTGCGGCCATCGTTGCGCCGAGGCTGCTGACTTATGATCCGCTCGGCCAGGCGGCGCTGCGGCTGGCAATCCTGATTGGACTATGTTTCCTGCTAACGCCGTTTTTTCTTTCCGTCCATCGGTTCGTGCTCCTCGGCGAAGAGCCAACGCGATACGAGTTCAAACCGTCCAGTTCGCGGTTTCAGTTGTTCTTCGGCTTACTCGCCGTGAGTGTTTTTCTGATGAATTTTCCATCGACGCTGAGCGCTCTCGCGGAGGCGAGCCATCCGCTCTATCATTTCGATCGATCATCCTCCTTTGATTTCCCTGTCGTGATGGCGCGTATTGTCGCCTGGGCCGTGATCCAGCAGTTGCTCGTGCTTTTTCCGGCGGTGGCTGTCGATGCGCCGGGAGCGAGTTGGCAAAATGCAATCGGCGATACACGTAGTCAGTTCTGGTTTGCTGTTGCGGTAACGATCCTGCCGTTCATTCCAATCGGATTGCTCGGCGTCGCGGTCGTATCCCTGCTCCGCTTCTCGCCGGGGAGCCTGAGCGGATTGGTCGCTGGCCTGCTGTGGCTCGGCACGATTCTGCTTATTGGATCGACACTCGCTGCCGTGATCGCGTCACGTCTCTATCAAGTCATCGGCAACAGGCTGAACACGCCGTTGCGATAAGGGGCACACGCCCACGCCTTCCGTGTCGCCCTAGCCGGAAGTAGGGTGGCCAATATCCCACCCCTTGCTACAGTTGCGGACAACCTGCCGCTCATCCTTGACGCGCGTTACAACGGCGGGACGATTGCGCACAAGGGAGAACGCAGATGGGCAGGCTTTCGAGCAAACTTTCCTGGTCCTGGTGGCCACGCGGCAAGAATCGATCCGCTGATGACGGAGCACTTCCGTCAGAACAATTTGACGGCGGCGATCGGCGCCAGGTGCTGCAGGCACTCTCCGCCTTGGTCGGCGGCGGCGCGCTGGCCGCGGTGTCGCCATCAGCCGAAGCGAAAGATGCGAGCGAGCTGCCGCCGCCCAAGCGTGCCCTGACCGGCCGCAACGAGGCCGGCAAGTCGGTGTTCAAGTCCTTCGACGTCACGAGCAAGGTGGTGGAGATCGATGCCAATCCGGGACTGACGTTCTATGAGCTCTACAGGACGGAGGGCGTGCCTGCCCTCACCGGCCTGGAGCCGGACCCGATGCTGCCGGGGACGAAAGGCTTTCCCGGCCCGGGCGGCACGATTTTCCGGCTGATTTCATATCCGCCGAAGCGCCCCGAAGGCTACAAGCCGCCGCCGGGCGTCACCTTCGAAAGCGGCTTGAAAGAGTTGTCGGACAAGCTCCCCGGCATGGGCGACCATTTCGATCGCAGCGCGCCGGGCATGCACACCACCGACACCATCGATTATGGTGTCGTCGTTCGCGGCGAGATGACGCTTGAACTGGACGACGGCGAGAAGGTCCATCTGCGCCAGGGCGATTGCATCGTGCAGAACGGCACGCGGCATCGCTGGCGCAATCCGTTGCCGGAGCCGTGTCTAATGGCCTTCATCTCAGTTGGCGGCAAGCGCGGCTGAGGCCGTATCCGACCAATGCCTAATGGAACAAGACAGCCGGCGGTATCATCATGGGTTGCCGCCGCAAGGCCCTCGCCCAATGACGGGAAAAAGAAGGGATGATCGCATGACGCCAGATGGAGTTGCCTTAGCTGCCGTCGTCATCCTGCTTTTTCCGATGGGTTATTTCTTCCTGGCCTCGCCCGCCTTTCTGCTGGTGAAGCTCGACATTCCGCCGGTCACTCAGCTCCTGCGCGGCATGTTCAGTGCGCATTTCCTGATGACGAGCATCGCCGGCGTGATCGGGACGCTGGTTTTTGCGGCAACCGGCCGGCTGGGTTTCGCCGTCGGCGTCGGCTTGATCACGGCGTACGCGCTCTGGTCGCGGCGCTGGTTTCTGCGGCAATGGGATGTCCAGCTCAACGCCAGGGACGCCGGCGATGCCGATGCGGTGCGCCGGCTGCGGCGGCTGCATTGGGGCGGCATGCTTTCCAATGCGGTGCAGCTCATCGCCGTCGTCGGCAGCATTCCCTATATCGCCGCGACGACCTAGCGCGACTGCCGCTTGCGGCCTCATTAGATATTCTCCCGCGCGGAAAAAATCCGGTTGCATTGTGCGTTGACTCGCCTGCAAATCATTGAAGCACACCGAAATTTTTGCCCGATGCGCCAAAGTGTCCCGGTCTCCGCGGATGGCAGTAACCGGGCGATGCGATACGCTCCCTGAAAAAACAGGGAGGAATCATGTCCGCGAAATTCAATCGCCGTCACTTCATCGCCGCCGGTGCGGCTGCTGCCGCAATGCCGTTGCTGTCGCGCGGCGCATCGGCGCAAGCCGGGTGGCCGTCGCGGAATATCCGCATGGTCGTCAGCTACCCGGCGGGCGGACAGACCGACCTGCTGGCGCGCGCCTTCGGCGATTTCATCACCAGGCAGGTGGGCAAGACTGTCGTCATCGAAAACAAGGCGGGCGCCTCCGGCTCGATCGGCGCGGCGGAAGTGGCGCGCGCCGAGGGCGATGGCCACACCATCCTGTGCTCGATCTCGACCACCTACGTCATGAACCGGGTGATGATCAAAAACCCCGGCTACGACATGGACAAGGATTTGACGCTGGTCAGCATCATCCCGGGCGCCGGGCTATTGCTGGTCGCGAGCCTGGCATCCGGCGTCAAGACGCTGGACGATTTCGTCGCGTTCGCGCGCAAGAAGGGCCAGGTGAATTTCGGCACCTATAGCGCGGGCTCGGCGCCGCACATGACGATCAACGAACTCAACAAGCAGTATGATCTCAAGATCGAGCCGATCCACTACCGCGGCGAAGCGCCGATGTGGACGGGCCTTTTGGACGGCACGCTCGATGTCGCGATGGGCAGCTACACGGCCGCGCAGTCCGTGCTGGCGGGCGACAAGGGCGTCGTGTTCGCGGTGCATACGAAGAAGGTCGACGCGATCCCGAACGTCAAGACCCTGCCCGAACAGGGCGCGAAATCGAAGTTCTTCACCATCAGCGGCTTCACCGGCTGGGCGGTGCCGAAGGCGACGCCGCAGCCGATCGTCGACCGGCTGTCGGAACTCTTCGTGGCGGCCAATGCCGATCCGAAGGTGAAGGAGGTTCTCTCCACCTTCGCGCTGGAGCCCACGCTCGGCTTCAAGGAAAGCAATGCGCTCTATCAGCGCGAATTGCCGACCTGGATCGAGAGCGCCAAGGCGCTCGGCCTGGAGCCGGCGTAGGAGGATAGCCCTCCGCGTCTCACTTCGCGAACGGGTTGACCCAGCCTCTCTGCCCCGCCGGCGCGCGGGGCGGATAGGCGGCTTCGAGATAGCTCAGCACCTTGTCGCGATCCTTGTCGTCGAGCGGCGGCATGTTATGGCGGCGGACCATCAGGTCGATGGAATCCTCCCACTGCGCGCGCGTCATGCCTTGCTGCGCCACCAGACGAAAACCGTGGCAGGCGGTGCAGGCGTAGAAGGTCTCCTCGCGCCCTGCGCCGGCCGCAAACTCCTCCGGGCTTTCGTCGCGCGGCGTGAAAGTTGTTTGCGCCGTGGCCGGCACGATCCAGAGCGCACCGGCCACGGCGAACCAGATAAGGCGCTGCATCATCCGACCAGCACCGCAATGCGGTGCATGGCGTTACCGCCATAGCCTTGCGGATTCCAGAAGCCGGCCTGATGCGGCTGCATCGCGCCCTTGGAGTCGGTGGCGCGCGCCCAGATCTCGAAATAGCCGTCGGTCGGCAGCTTGACGGTCGCGATCCAGCGCTGCCAGTCGTACTTGTTCTTCGGCTTCTCCAGCGTGACGCGCTGCCAGCTCGCGCCGAAATCCAGCGAGACGTCGACCTGCTTCACCGTGAGATCGCCGGCCCAGGAGGCACCGCGCAGCTTCAGCTCCTTGGTGCCGGCGGCGAACTTCGCGCCGTTCGCGGGGTTGGTGATGATCGAGCGCACCGGCATCGATTCCAGGATACGGAAGTTCGCCGGATCGGCCTTGCCGCCGGGCACCATCGGCTTGATCGCCGTGCGATAGGAAAACTCCGTCATGCCGGGGCCGTCATGCTCGCGGTCGCGGATCGTGATGCGGGTCAGCCATTTCTGCGAGGCCGAGCCTGCCCAGCCCGGCACGATCAGCCGCACCGGCCCGCCATGGATGTTCGGCAGCGGCTTGCCGTTCATGGCCCACACTATCATCGTGTTCGGGTCCATCGCCTTCTCGATGCGCACGCCGCGCGAGATGGTCGGTTTGGAGGCGTCGCCTGACAGATGCAGATCGGCCGCATAATGCGCGGTGTATTTCGCTGACGGCTTGAGGCCAGCCTTCTTGAGGAGATCGGCGAGCGGCACGCCGGTCCACTCGGCACAGCCCGCGCCGCCATTGGTCCACTGGTTGCCGCGCGCCGGCGGCGAGAATCCCGCGCGGCCGTTGCCGCCGCATTCCAGCACCATGCGCCGCGTCACCGCCTTGTACTTCGATTTCAACTCGCCGAGTGTGATCTCGATCTTGTTGTTGACCTCGCCGTCGATGGTGATCTTCCAGGCATCGGGATCCTTCGCCTCCTCCGGAATCTGTCCGTTGTTGCGGATGTAGAACTTTTCGATCGGCGTGGTGTCGTCGTCGAGCAGGCTTTCCGGCGTCTCCGCGACCAGCGGCTTTTCGCCGAGCACGACGAGCCCTTCGTTCTTGCCGGGGAATTTCAGGTATTGCGGTCCCTTGGCTGCGGGCGCAGCAGCCGGTGTGCCCTGTGCATGCGCCTGCGGAATGCCGATGCCGTCGCGCGAGAACGGCATCGCGCCGCCGATCACGGCGCCTATTGCGGCCAACCCCGTGCCGCCTAGAAATCTGCGCCGGCTGGTTTCGAAATGGCTGCCATCAGCCACATTGCCCTCGGTTTCCCGCGCCATGACGTGCTCTCCCTTTGTTGCCCGCCCCCGGGCTTTCTTGGCCGGACTTCCCCTTCCGGGAATCCAACTGGGACGAGTATTTGCGTTTTGCGCGCGTGCTGCAAGACCGGCAAAAAGTAGCTACCGTGGCATAGCGTCCGCGCCATCACCGCCTTCCTCAAGGCTCTGGCAAGACGATCGCGTTTGAATATCGCTATGCCGATGGGTCGCGCCCGCGCAAGCCGGGCGGCTCCAGTTGGGCAAGCTCCTCTCTCAAACGAGGCCAGCCGTTAGCTACCATGACTGTGCTCAGGATTCCACGAAGCGAAAAACTGACCTCAAAAATCTCGCCAGTCTCCGCCTCCAGCTCGAAGCGGGCTTTAGGGTCCTCCTCGGTCGACGGGTCGGTTGTCATGCTGCGGCCCAACACTATCGTCGGCAGTCGCGTTCGCTTCGCCATTAATACCTCACATAAGACAGCGGATTACGCTTCCGCCTTCACTCTTCGAACTACGGCGGACGGGTCGGTATTCCGTCCTCCGAGCTACTAGCCAGCTGCGCAGCGATCTCGCACTCAGCCCTTGCGGGCTTTGCTGAGCAGGTAGTTGTCGTAATAGTTTTCCGCGATCTGCGTGTAGAACAGCACTTCCTTCATGTAGGCGTCGTGGCTCTCTTTCGTCTTCTTGAACAGCGGGCTTTTCTCGGCGATCTCGTTGAGATGGTCCTGCGTCGCCTGGTAGCAGGCTTCCATGACCGGTTGCGGGAAGGCGCGCAGCTCTGCCCCGCCCGCGACCAGCCGCTTCAGCGCGGCCGGATTGACGCTGTCATATTTCTCGATCATCCACGCGCCGGCCGCGGCTCCTGCCTGGTTGAGGATCGCCTGGTACTGCTTGGGCAGCGCGCTCCACTTCTCCTCGTTCACCACCATGTGCAGCATGGCGCCGCCTTCCCACCAGCCGGGGAAGTAATAGTACTTCGCCACCTTGTAGAAGCCGAGTTTTTCGTCGTCATAGGGGCCGACGAACTCGGCGGCGTCGATCGATCCCTTCTCCAGCGCCGAATACACTTCGCCGCCCGCGATCTGCTGCGGCACGATGCCGAGCTTGGCGAGCACATGGCCGCCCATGCCGGCGATGCGGAATTTGAGGCCCTTGAGGTCGTCGGGCGTCTTGATCTCCTTGCGGAACCAGCCGCCCATCTGCGTGCCGGAATTGCCGCACAGGATCGCATGCGCCTTGAACGGTTTTAGCGCCTCGTTGCAGAGCTCGGCGCCGCCGCCGAACGACCACCACGAACCCTGATGGCGGTGATTCATGCCGAACGGCGCGCCGGTGGCGTAGGCCAGCGCGGGCTCCTTGCCGATGTAGAAATAGAGCGGGGTCTGGGCGATCTCCACCGTCGCCGTGCTCACGGCATCGAGCGCCTGCAGGCCGGGCACGATCTCGCCGGCCGCAAAGGTCTGGATCTGGAATTTGTTCTCGGTGGCGTCAGCCACGTATTTCGCAAAGGTCTGCGCCGTGCCGTAGATGGTATCGAGCGATTTTGGAAAGCTCGAGGTCAGCCGCCACTTGATCTCCGGCGAGCCCTGCGCGATCGCGGGTGCCGCCACCAGCGTCGTCGCGCCGACAACGGCGCCACCCTTGAGGAACGTACGGCGTTTCATGATGTGCTTACTCCGTTAGATGCACGTCCATCGGCGCGGGGCAATGCGCCTTCCGGGACTATTCGGGCCTGATCATAACGGACTTCGAGGCATGGGTGGAAGCGCCAGCTGTGAAATTTCGGCCCGTCCACGATCCTGGCGATCACTTTGCGCTCGGTGCGCATCCCGATGCCGACTTTCGTAGTGACACCTGCAAAGCCAAGGCGTAGTTTTCCGGCGTAGTTTTCCAGAGCGCTGATCAGCGGGCAAAAAAGCCTGATCGAAAGAGTCCAAATGGTCTTGAGGACCGCCGACGGCAGATCAGAAGATCATTGCCATCTGCAAGGACGGCGAGCTGACCTGGCACCCAATCGCGAGGTCACGTGAGGCAGCTACAGGCGAGCGCAAATGGGGGGTCTCTCGAAGAGGAGGAGCTTCCATGAAACTTCGCACAAATTTGGTTCTTGCGGCCGCACTTGCCGGCGTCGTCATCATGGTTTCCACGCGCATCGCAGCCGCTGAGCCCACCGGCAAGATCACCATCCTCTACGACGCCTTCGGCACCGATCCAGCGATGAAGAAGGATTGGGGCTTCTCCGCACTGGTGGAAATATCGGGCAAACGAATCCTGTTCGACACTGGCAACGACCAGGACATCTTCGCAGCGAACATCAAGGCGAAGAACGTCGACCTCACCAGCATCGACTTCGTGGTTCTGTCACACCGCCACTCCGATCACATGGCCGGGCTGAACCATGTGCTGAGCGTAAATCCGACGGTGAAAATCTACGCGCCCAGGGAAGGATTCGGAATTTATGGCTCGTCGCTGCCATCGAGCTTCTACCGGAAGGATGAATCCTTGCCGGCCGAGATGCGCTACTACGACGGCAAGCCGCCCGAAGTCATGAAATTCGGCACCGCGTGGCAGCGAGCCAATATCGAGCCTATAGACAAGACAACGGAAATCGCCCCAGGCATCACGTTGATAGCACTTGTATCGGATGCACCCGGCACGAAGGAGCTCAAGGAGCTGTCCCTGGCCGTCAACACCGCCGACGGCGTCGTGCTCGTGATCGGCTGCGCGCATTCGGGGATCGAAAATATCCTCGAGGCCACCAAGGCCATAAATCCCAGAATTCGCTTGATCACCGGCGGGTTCCACCTCGTCGTCGCCTCGGACGAGACCATTGCCAAAGCCGTGGCAGCGCTCAAGGACACGTTCAAGGTTGAGAGCATCGCTCCGGGCCATTGCACCGGCGAGCCGACATTCGCAGCATTGAAGCAGGCTTTCGGTGACCGATACCTTTATGCGGGTGTCGGCACTTCGTTGCCGTTGGGACCAGGTGTGGGCTCTGTCGGACGACGTGGCGAGGGACCGGCAATCCAGGAGGATGATTTGGCCACCTATCGGAAGCTGGCCCAACGGGAAGACCCGTTCGGCATCCTTCGGGCACGGCAGCAAAGAACGAGGCTTTCGCATCTCTGAGCGTGAACAACCATGCGTCAGAGCGACCTCTGCCGATCGCCCTGAATGATTGGTCTGCACGCTAGCTGTGAAACTTCAGCCCGTCGACGATCTTGTCGATCACCTTGCGCTCGGCGCGCATCGCGAGCCCGACCAGATTGAGCTCGGCTCGGATCACGGCGCTGACGACCTCGCGGTTGGCCGCGTCATGCGTGGTCTTGAACATGTCCTCGGTATAGACCGCGGGCGTGACGTTGCGGGCGAGCGCCCGTTCCAGTGCGCGGGAGAGTGCCGGGCGGTCGGCGCCGTAGATCAGGATCGGCTGGCCGATCAGCGACAGATATTTGGTGCCCGACGCGTCGCCATAGGGCTCGCCGATGCAGTCGGGGAACGATGCGGCGATGCCGCCGGCGAGGAACGAAGCGACGTTGAGTTTCTGCCAGGCTTCGAGATCGGTCCGGATCACGACCGCGATCTTGGTGTCGAATTGCATGAACTTCCCCAGAGGTGTCAGGTGCTCATTCGGCCGACATCCTGTGCCGGCCGAAGGCAGCCTCACTGTTTATCGCTATTTATTGCTGACGGCGATACTCGGCCGGCGTGACGTTCATGTGCCGGCGAAACACCCGGTTGAGATGGCTCTGATCGGCAAAGCCGCTCAGAAGGGCGATCTCCTTGAGCGGCAGACGATCTTTACGCAGATGCTGGCACGCCCGTTCCACTTTGCGCTTCAGGACATAGGCATGCGGCCGGGTACCGTAATGCGCCTGGAATTTGCGCGCAAACTGAACCGAGGTGCAGTTGCAGATGCCGGCCAACTCCTCGAGCGTGATGTTCCGGAAGATGTTCTGCTCGATGTAGTCTTCGATCATCCGCGCATGGGCCGGCCTGAAACGTCCCTGCGCACAGGGCAATTTGAACTGCACGGAGGCGTATTTTCGCAGGATGTGCACATTGGCCTGAAGCGCCAGCGCGTCGTAGCAGAGCCGCCCGCCCGGCCCTCCGGTGGCCACCTCCTGCACCATCTGATCGCTGATCCAGGCCAATACCGGATCTTCCGCGCGCACCAGGTCATGGAGTTCAACGCGCTCCGCGTCGCGGTCGAAGGCGTCGCTTGCCGTCTTCATCATCAGCGCGGGCGAGATGTAGAAATGAGACACTTCGATATCGTGTCGCCATACCCAGTTCGAAGGCTCCGCGCGCGTCAGCAACGTCGTCACGCCGCGGCCGACGTGATCCTGCTTCCACGGCCCGCTCACGCGGCGGTTCATGGATGTCGCGCCTTCCCGATAATTGACAATCAGGTAATTCTCAGCCCCCGGGACCAGGATCTCGGACGGCGCGTAGCGGAACACCCTCAGGCGAAACTCCGGCATGCCCGTCGCCGCGCTGTCCAGCTTGAGTTCGCCGCCGGCATATTTCGGAAGCTCCTCCACCGTGATCAATCGGCCCATCGCGTACCTCCCACATCTGGAATTTTGGGGCGGTTGACCGCTCTATTCGTTAGCCAGACGGCGGCGGCGAGCATACGAGTGTTTTGCAGTTTGCCAAGGGCCAATACAGACGGCGTTCCAAGCGCCGCCATTTCGTTCAAAGGAATGCGGAATTCATCCAAGCCGCGACCGCCGGATGGCCATTAGCTTCCTCATCCAACACGGATAAGAGCAGGCAATTCAGAAGAGACGCGAGGCTTTTAGCGTCCAGCCGCCAGTTCTGCCGTGACCGACACCAGACACGCCGTCCGTCTTGCGACGGGCGAACGATGTCGCGTGTCTTTCAGCAACAAATGCCAATGGAGGGAAGCATGACTCAAGCAGCAACAGAGCAACGGAAAGGTAACGGGACGCAGAAGACGGCGAGCTTCGATGCCGTGGTCATCGGAGCCGGCGTCGCCGGGCTTTACCAATTGTACCGCCTGCGTGAGCAGGGATTGAACGTGAGAGTAATTGAATCCGCCTCCGGCGTCGGCGGC
>NZ_LLYB01000058.1:52596-91915 GCF_001440475.1 Bradyrhizobium lablabi
CGAAGAGCTCTACAAGGGATGGAGCTGGAGCGAGAAATTCCCCGGTCAGCCCGAAATCGAACGCTGGCTGAACTACGTCGCCGACCGCCTCGATCTCCGCAAGGATATCCAGTTCGACACGACCGTCGAGCGCGCGCATTTCAACGAGGCGACGCAGCGCTGGACGGTGTTGACCAACACCGGCGAGGCGATCGACGCCCAATTCCTCATCACCTGCTGCGGCATGCTCTCGGCGCCACTCACGTCGCGGTTTCCGGGGCAAGAGACATTCAAGGGCGAGCTGTTCCATACGGCGCGCTGGCCCAAGGAAGGCGTCGATCTTGCCGGCAAGCGCGTCGGCGTGGTGGGCAATGGAGCAACCGGCATCCAGGTCATCCAGACGATCGCCGGCGATGCCGGCCATCTGAAGGTCTTCATCCGCACGCCGCAATACATCATCCCGATGAAAAACCCCAAATATAGCGCTGCCGATGTCGATGCCTACAAGGCGCGCTTCCAGTTCTTCACCAAGCAGCTGCCGAGTACGTTCACCGGCTTCGAGTATGATTTCGAGCATGCCTGGGCCGATCTCACGCCCGAGCGCCGCCGCGAGGTCCTTGAAGCATGCTGGGAAGACGGTTCCCTGAAGCTGTGGCTCGCCTCCTTCGGCGAGATGTTCTTCGACGACGAGGTCAACCGGCAGGTATCCGAATTCGTGCGCGAGAAAATGCGCGCGCGGCTGAAGGATCCGAAGCTGTGCGAACTGCTGATTCCGTCCGCGTCCGACTACGGGTTCGGAACGCATCGCGTGCCGCTGGAGCAGCGTTTCCTGGAGACCTTTCATAGACCCAATGTCGAGATCGTCGGCGTCCGGGACAATCCGATCGAGCGCGTGACCCCTGCCGGGCTGCAGACGGCGGACGGGACGGTCCACGAGCTGGACATCATCATTCTGGCCACCGGGTTCGACGCCGGAACAGGTGCGTTGACGCGCATCGACATCCGCGGCCGCGACGGCAGGGCGTTGAAGGACGAATGGAGCGCAGATATCCGCACCACCATGGGTCTGCAAATTCACGGCTACCCGAATCTGTTCACGACTGCGGTGCCGCTCGCTCCCTCGGCCGCCCTGTGCAATATGACAACGTGCCTGCAGAAACAGGTCGAGTGGATCGACGACTGCATCAAATACCTGCGCAGCAGGAATCTGAAAGTCATCGAGCCGACAAAGGATGCGGAAGATCAATGGGTGGCGCATCACGATGAGACCGCCAATGCGACACTCATTGCCAAGACCAGCTCCTGGTATCTCGGCTCGAACGTCGAGGGCAAGCCGCGGCGGGTGCTGTCCTACACCGGCGGTGTAGGCACCTATCACCAGAAATGCAACGAGGTCGCCGCGAACGGCTACCCGGGCTTCACCATGCAATGAGCGCGGCGCCGCGAAGGCGTCGTGACAACGGTGCGCGCGATCGCTTGCGGTCGCGTGCGGCCGGCCGCGCGCTCCAGGCGGCGCGATGCATCTCTCGAAAGCATTCACTCGAAAAGCGGAGGAAACGATGAGCACTGGTTTTAATACGGCGGCAAACGCCGTTCTCGACGGGGTCGTTACGTCAAGCCCGCGCGTCCCCGGCGTGGTCGCGATGGTCACGGACCGGCATCGCAACATCTACGAAGGCGCGGCCGGCAAGCGCCGCCTCGATCAGGCGGCCGAAATGACGACGGACAGCGTCTTCGCCATCTTCTCGACCACCAAGGCGATCACCGGCACAGCGATCCTGCAGCTCGTCGAACAGGGCGAGCTCGATCTCGATGCGCCCGCGAAGAGCTACGCGCCCGACATCGGCAAGCTGCAGGTGATCGACGGCTTCGATGCCAAGGGCGAACCGAAGTTACGCCCGCCGAAACGCGAAGTGACCACGCGCATGCTGATGGTTCACACCGCAGGCTTTGGTTACGACTTTTTCAGCCAGACCTACAATCGCCTGGCGCAGGAGAAGGGCCAGCCCAGTGTCATCACTTCTTCCAAGGCGTCGCTGATGACCCCGCTGCTGTTCGACCCCGGCGACAAGTGGGAATACGGAACCAATATCGACTGGTGCGGTCAGATCGTCGAGGCCATCACCGAAAAGCGGCTCGGCGAGGTGTTCAAGGCGCGCATCTTCGAACCGCTCGGAATGAAGGACACGACCTTCGAGCTGACCGCGGCGATGCGCGCAAAGCTGGCCGGGGTGCATGCACGCGGCGCCGACGGCTCGCTCACGCCAATGGACTTCGAGCTTCCCGCCAATCCGGAAGTTCACATGGGCGGCCATGGCCTTTACGCCACCGTCGGCGATTACATGCGCTTCATTCGCATGTGGCTCAACGATGGTGCCGGCGAGAATGGCCGCGTGCTGAAGCCCGAGACCGTCCGCATGGCGGCGCAGAACCATCTGGGTGACAAGAAGGTGACGGCGCTTCCGGGTGTCATCCCCTCGCTGTCCAACGACGCGGAGTTCTTTCCGGGACAGTCAAAATCCTGGGCGCTGACGTTCATGATCAACGACCAGCAGGCGCCTACCGGACGTCCAGCCGGCGCGCTCGGCTGGGCCGGCCTCGCCAATCTCTTCTACTGGATCGACCGGGCGAATGGGTTTGGCGGATTCTGGGCCACACAAATTCTGCCCTTCGGCGATCCGGCTTCGTTCGTCGGTTACATGAACTTCGAAACCGCGTTCTACGACAGCCTGAAGCTGCGAAAGGCGGGCTAGGCTTCGAGGCGTCCGGCCAAAATTTTCGCTCAGTGGTGCGGCCTCCCGCTTCCCGATCGAAGTCGAATGTTTGCGACCTCGTCCGTCGGGGATGCCGCACTCGCGCAAGCACGAATGACCCTGACAAAAGTTCGCAGCTCGCGCCCGCCTCCGAAAAGCCCGCATGCCGTCCCTCAACAGTCACGCAACAATCACAATGATTCATGAAAGCGCCATTTCATGGGCTGGCAAGAGGCGGTCAATACAACCAGGAGCTGGGGCCATACACTCTACAGGGAGGGTGAGCCATGGCACTGAAATTCCGTACCCTCGATTTCCGAACCATCGACGGCTCCAACAACAATCTTGCCGATCCCACCTTGAACCAGGCCAACACCGACTTTACTCGGGTGGGGCCGGCGAATTTCGCCGATGGGTTCAATGAAATGACGCCGGGGCCAAACCCCCGCACAATCAGCAACATTGTCGTTGCGCAGGAGGACGCCGGCGAGGACGGCCCGCATTTGACTGATGACAACGGCGTCGCGCTATCAGGCATGATGTATGCGTGGGGCCAGTTCATCGATCACGACCTGGATCTGCAGAAGAACGCCACAACCACTGATATCTCGATCACAGTTCCGGA
This sequence comes from Bradyrhizobium lablabi, assembly GCF_001440475.1. Classification (GTDB taxonomy): domain Bacteria; phylum Pseudomonadota; class Alphaproteobacteria; order Rhizobiales; family Xanthobacteraceae; genus Bradyrhizobium; species Bradyrhizobium lablabi. Next base: position 55,954 of record NZ_LLYB01000058.1, read on the forward strand.
TGATGATCCGTTTCTGACGCCCGGCAGCCCCATCCCGTTGACGCGGGTAGCTATCGATCCTGCGACCGGTGTTCCCGGGAAGCCCGCAACCGCCATCAATACGGTCACGGGCTGGCTGGATGGATCACAGATATACGGATCCGACGCTGCCACCGCAGCGAGCCTGCGGACGGCCGACGGTCATATGAAGATGTCTGAAGGCGACAATCTGCCCATTGTCGATAGCCCTCAGGGCCCCGCCTTTGCGGCCGGCGACGTGCGGGCGCAGGAAAACCCCGACCTGACCGCCTTGCAGGTCCTGTTCGTGCGCGAGCACAATTATCAGGTCGATCGCCTGCACGAGGAACATCCGAACTGGAGCGGCGACAAATTGTACGAGACGGCCAAGGCCATCACTACGGCCGAGATGGTCAACATCACCTATAACGAGTGGCTGCCGCATCTGTTGGGCGAGAACGCGATCAAGCCGTATCACGGCTATAACCCCACGGTGGACCCGCGGATCACCGAAGAGTTTGCGGGCGCCGCGTTTCGCTTTGGTCACTCGATCGTCTCCGACGAAATCAGCGCAATCAGCAATCTAGGTGCCTTCACGTCGGAGCAGACGCTGGCGGAATCGTTCTTTGAAAAGCCGGAGGTCTTCGCGGCTACGGGAGCCGACGGCTTGCTTCGGCATCTGGCAGGAGACCTGGCTAACCTGCTGGACGCCCACATTGTCGACGGCTTGCGTAACCTCCTGGTCGATCCCCCTGACGGTATGGATCTGGCGGCGATCAATATTCAGCGCGGCCATGATCTTGGCTTGGGTACGCTGAATCAGACCCGGGAGGCGCTGGGGCTTGCGCCCTACACCAGCTTCGATCAGCTGAGCTCCGATCCGGAGACGGCGGCGGCGTTCGAGAAGGCCTATGGCGATATCGATGCTGTCGATTTGTGGGCTGGTGGCTTGGCGGAGGATCATGCTGAAGGCGCGATCATCGGACCAACCTTCGGCAAGATCATCGGCGATCAGTTCGCGGCCTTGCGCGACGGCGATCGGTACTATTTCGAGAACCAGAACTTCGACAAGGCAACCCTGAAGGAGATCAAGAGCACCACCCTGTCGGACCTGATCCTGCGCAACACCGATACCACGGCAATGCAGGCCGATGCTTTCGTCGCCACCGAGCGGCACAGCGGCACCCTCGGCGGCGTAGACCCGACTGGAGAAGAGGCCGCCGACGGCATGGCGCAACTCGTGGTCGGATCGGCGGGCAAGGATACCCTGACCGGCGGGGATCTCGATGACACGTTGGTGGCGGCGAGCGGCCACATGACGATGACCGGTGGTGATGGGGCCGACACCTTCGTGATTAACCTTGACGACATCAAGGGAAGACACAACACCGTAACCATCACTGACTTCGATCCGGGTGAGGACAAGCTGCAACTGGGGAGCGATGCCTATGTCAGGAAATCATCTGACCATCACGGGGGAACATTGTTGCAGGTCGGCAACGAGACCATCGACCTGGTCGGCGTGAAGCCGAATGAATTGCACCATTACAACTGGATTGCCAGCGGTGGAACGACCGCACCGCATGGTGGTCAGGGCTTTGGATGGTGGGGCCAGTTTCGCGACTCGGTCACCAGTGGTCAGACGCCAGCGACCGGCACGGGCACAGGGGAGCCCGCAGGTCACGGTTCTGCCATCCCGCATGCGAACGGCTCGACCGCATCGTCCCTGGCAAACCGGAGCTTTGCGCTGCTGAACCAGTATCTGGCCGGCAGTTCTGGCCGCGGCGATCCCGGTCAGATCATGGCGGCCGTGTCGAATGACGCCGTCACGGGTCAGGATTCCCTCCTGACCAGACCGCAGCATTGATCCGCTTCCGCACCCGGGCGCTCGGCGCCTGGGTGCGGGCACCATCAGTGTTGGCAATGGATGAGAACCGAGCGCGGACGGATAGTTCGCGCTGACGCGCGCCCGCGGAATCGCGAAAGCAGATTTACCCCTTGGCGTCGCAGGCCCAGGCGCGGATCACGCACTCCTTGCCGCCGAATTCGTAGCACTTTTTGGTCGCGGCGTTGAGCGAGCTCGAAATCCTGGGCTTCACGGCATAGCCGTGGGCGCCGCAGGGATTGGTCATGTCGACGGCAAGGGCCGCGCAGGCGCGTTTCATCGCAATGGCGGTGCAGTTGCCCTTGCATTGCTTCAGCGCGGCCGAGCGCGCGTCGGCTTCGGCGGCATAATCATAGGCCTGGCCATAGGCACCGCATTTGCCGACCGCCAGCGCGCCGGCGGCCCATGCCTTGGTGATGGTGCTGAAAACGGCCAGTAGCAGCGTCAATGCAACAACGAACAACGCGCGGCGCTGTGCCGCGACGGTCGAGACGATCAAAATCCCCTCCCCCGAGGTAATGGGGAGAATCTAGCCGCGGGGAGTTTCCAGTTGGTGAACGGTGTTAAACCCTCATGGTGAGGAGCGCGAAGCGCGTGTCGAACCATGTGGCCCGGCCGGTGCCATTCATCCTTCGAGACGCCGCTACGCGGCTCCTCAGGATGAGGTCTGGCGGGAGCGGCAATGAGAGAGATCGTGGGCACGCTTCGCTTTGCCCACCCTACGATCTCTCAAGGCCGGGACGGCGGCGGTGAGTGCCCTACCCCCTGCGCGCAGCTTCCAGCGCTTGGGGCGTATCGATATCGAGAAACGCACTCTGGCCGTCGACCGGAACTTCGGCGACCGCCTCGGCGTGCTTGGCGATCAGGTGACGGGCACCGACGTCGCCGTCGAGCGTCATCAATTCTTTAAAGAAGCGGCGCGACCACAGCACGGGATTGCCGCGGCGGCCGTCGCTGACGGGGACGGCAATCAGGTGGCCGCGGTCCGGCGCGAAGGTTTCGATCAGCTGGTCGATCAGCTTGGCTGATATCAACGGCATGTCGCCTAGGCAGACGATGGCGCCGTCGGCATTTTCGGGCACCGAAGCGATGCCGGCCTTGACGGAGGACGCCAGCCCACCGGCGAAATCGGGATTGCGGACGAATTTTACATTCAGCCCTGCCAGGGCCTGCTCGACCAGTTCGGCCTGATGGCCGGTGACGACGACCACATCCATCGCCTTCGAGGCCAGCGCCTGCTCGGCGACGATCCGCACCAGTTTTTTGCCGTCGATTTCGGCAAGCAGCTTGTTGGGACCGCCCATTCGCGTCGAGCGGCCGGCGGCGAGCACGATGGCGGTGACGTTGCGGTTGGCCTCGCCCTCGAGGTTGGTGCGCGGCTGCGGCCGCGTGACGATTTCCATCAACAGGCCGCCGACGCCCATGCCGGTCAGCTCAGTGCGCGTGACCTTCAGCCCGGCGAGCAGCCGCATCAAGACCCAGTCAAAACCGTTTTCGACCGGCGAGCGCGCGCAGCCCGGCGCGCCCAGCACCGGCACGCCACCGGCGCTGCCGATCAGCAAGAGATTGCCGGGATCGACCGGCATGCCGAAATGTTCGATGGCGCCGCCGATCTCGGTGATTGCCGCCGGGATCACGTCGCGGCGGTCGGCGATCGCGGACGCACCGAACACGATCACAAGCTCGGCGCCGAGGCCGAGCAATTCCTTGATCGAGGCAGCCAGCGCTGCCTCGTCATGCGGCACGCGACGTTCGGCAATAATGCTGGCGCCAGCCGGCGCCAGCCGCTCCGCGGTCACGCGCAAGGTCTTGTCGATGACTTTCGTCGCAAGGCCCGGCAGCAGCGTCGAGACCACGCCGACGCGCTTGATGACATAAGGCGCAATGCGCAGCGTGTCCTTGCCCGCAACCTTGACGGCGGCGTCGCGCAGCTTGCCTTCGACGCCGAACGGAATGAGCTTTACCGTCGCGATCATCTCGCCTTCGACGACCGGCTTGAAGGCGGAGAGCGTCGCAAAGGTGATGGCTTCATCGACGCCGTTGATGCGGTCGACCGCAGCGCGATCCACCACCAGCACGCCGGCTTGCGCCGCGAACAGATTGGCGCGGCCGGTGAAGGCGCGCTCGACATTGACGCCCTCGCCCGCAACCGCCTGCGCAATGCTGGCGGCGGCCTCGTCTTCTGAGACGTCGCCCGCTTCCAGCCGCACCACGACGATTTCCTTGACGCCGGCCTTGTTGAGCGCCTCGACCTCGGCGGGCCCGATCGTGGTGCCCTTCTTGAGCACCAGCGAACCCTGCCGGAGCGTATGCACGGTGACGCCGCCAATCGCGTCGGCCGGACTGGCGGGACCGAACTTCATGCCGCCTGGACCTTCGCGGTTTGCTTTTCGCCTTCCTTGGGCAGCCGCAGCTCGGCGGTGATCTCGGCCATGATCGCGACCGCGATCTCCGACGGCGACACCGCGCCGATCGAAAGCCCGATCGGCGCATGGATGCGCGCGATGTCGGCGTCGGAGGCGCCCTGCGCCTTCAGCCGCTCGGCGCGCTTGGCATGGGTTTTTCGCGAGCCGAGCGCGCCGATATAGAAGCAGTCGCGCTCGAAGGCGTGCAGCAGCGCCGGATCGTCGATCTTGGGATCATGCGTCACGGCGACGAACGCGGTGTAATGATCGACGTTGAGCGGCGGTAGCGCCACATCGGGCCATTCGGCGATCAGCGGCACGTCGGGGAAACGTTCGGGGCTGGCAAAGGCGGTGCGTGGATCGACCACCGTCACGTCGTAATCGAGCGAACGCGCCAGTGGCGCGAGTGCCTGGCTGATATGAACCGCGCCGACGATCACGAGCCGCGCGGTCGGCGCGTAGACGTTCAGGAACAGTTTCTTGCCGCCGGACTCGATTGTGCCGCTCTTGCCCATGCGGAGCTGCTTTGAAAGCTCGGCGCTGAGCGGATCGGTCGCGATATCCTTGGCCTTCACCAGCCGCTGGTCGCCGTTGGCCACGTCAGTGACGACAATGACCGGGCGGCGCGCAGCGCGCTCGGCGTTGACCTGTGTGAGGGTTTCGAGCTTCACGACTGGCCCACCTTCTCGACGAAGACGCGGATGGTGCCGCCGCAGGACAGACCGACATTCCAGGCGGTCTCGTCGGCGACGCCGAATTCGAGCATTTTTGGCTTGCCGCTGGCGATCACGTCGAGCGCCTCGGTGACGACAGCGCCCTCGACGCAGCCGCCGGAGACCGAGCCCAGAAACGTGCCGTCATCGTTGATGACGAGGCTGGAGCCGGCCGGCCGCGGGGCCGAGCCCCAGGTCTCGACCACGGTCGCCAGCGCCACCCCGTGGCCCGCCTTCTGCCAGTTCTCGGCGGCCTGCAGAATGTCTTCGTCGCGGTTGAGCATGGGAGACCCTCCTTCAGGCTGCCGATCGGATGCGGCTGATGTGGTGGGGCGGCGGCGGCGCCGAAAGCGCCTCGATCAGCCCTTCCATCGACGTCAAGTTATGCACCGGGCGGAATTCGTCAACGTGGGGCAGCATCATTTTGATGCCCTGCGCCTTGGCCTCGAACCCGCTGTAGCGCAGCAATGGATTGAGCCAGATCAGGCGGCGGCAGGACCGGTGCAGCCGGTCCATCTCGAAGGCGAGCTTGGCGTCGGCCTCCCGCTCCAGCCCGTCTGATATCAGGAGCACGATGGCGCCCTGCCCCAGCACGCGGCGGCCCCACAATTTGTTGAAGGAGTGCAGCGAGGTTGCGATGCGGGTGCCGCCGGCCCAGTCCTCGACCGAGGACGAACAGCTCGCCAGCGCCTCGTCGGGATCCTTGGCCCGCAGCGCCCGCGTCACATTGGTCAGCCGCGTGCCGAACAGGAACACGGAGACGCGCTTGCGGGCGTCGGTGATGGCATGGAGGAAATGCAGGAACAGGCGGGTATATTCGCTCATCGATCCCGATATATCGAGCAGCGCCACGATCGGCGCCGGCTTCTCGATCCGGCCGAGCTTTCTTATGTCGATGATCTCGCCGCCGGTGCGAAGACTGCTGCGCAAGGTGCGGCGCATGTCGAGGCGCAGGCCCTTGGCATCCGGCTGATAGCGGCGGGTGCGCAATTCCGCCTGCGGCAGCTTCATGTTGGCGATGGCGCGGGTGACCTCGGCGATCTCCGCCGCGCTCATCTGCGCAAAATCTTTTTTCTGCAGTATCTCCTTGTCGGAGACCGACAGCTTCAGTTCCTGCTGCTGCACTTCCTGCGTCTCGTCGCGCATCGAGGGCTGCGCCAGCGCCTCCTGCACGCGGCGCGAGGCCGGCGGCGGCTTCTTCTTGGCGTGGTCCGGCAGCGGCACCGAATCCAGCATGTGCTTCCAGTCCTCGGCCGCGCGGAAGAACAGGTCGAAGGCCTGGGCAAAGATCAGCGCGTGCTCGTGGCGCTTGACGAAGATCGCTTCCAGCGTGGTGTAGACGTCGCCGCGGTTGCCGATCTCGATCACCTGCAGCGCGTTGAGGGCGTCGATGACCGCGCCGGGACCGACGGGGATGCCGGCGGCGCGCAACGCGCGGGCAAAGCCGATGACGTTGTCGGCCATATGCCCGGTCGGCGGATTGAGATGATCGATGTTAGTCATGGTGCAACTAACCTCCCCGTCACTCCGGGGTGCGCGATGCGCGAGCTAATTCTCGCTCGTCGCTTCCTTCAAAACCTTCTGCAGCGTGTCGCCCTGCATCCGCGCGATGTCGTCCTGGTACTTGAGCAGCGCGCCCAGCGTGTCGCCGACCAGTTGCGGCGTCAGCGAGCGGGCGTCGAGCTCGGTCAGCGCGGTGGCCCAGTCGATGGTCTCGGCGACGCCCGGCGACTTGTAGAAGTCCTGGTCGCGCAGCGCCTGCACGAAACTCACGACCTGCTGCGACAGTTTCGCGGAAATGCCCGGCACGCGCGACTTGACGATCGCAAGCTCGCGCTCGGCGTCGGGATAATCAACCCAGTGATAGAGACAGCGGCGCTTCAGCGCGTCGTGGATCTCGCGGGTGCGGTTCGAGGTGATGATGACGATCGGCGGCTGCGGCGCCTTGATTGTGCCGAATTCGGGGATCGTGACCTGGAAGTCGCTGAGGATTTCCAGCAAGTAAGCCTCGAACGCCTCGTCGGCGCGGTCGAGCTCGTCGATCAAGAGCACCGGCGCGCCGGCGACGTCAGGCTCCAGCGCCTGCAACAGCGGGCGTTTGATCAGAAAGCGCTCGGCAAAGATGTCCGAGGACAATTGCTCGCGATCGGTATCGCCGGCGGCTTCCGCGAGGCGAATCGCGATCATCTGCGCCGCGCTGCTCCACTCATAGACGGCGGAGGCAACGTCGAGGCCTTCATAGCATTGCAGACGAATCAGCTTGCGGCCGAGCGCCGCCGACAGAACCTTTGCGATCTCGGTCTTGCCGACGCCGGCCTCGCCTTCGAGAAACAGCGGCCGGCCCATGCGCAGCGAGAGATAGGTCACCGTCGCCAGCGACCGCTCGGCCAGATAGCCGCGCGAGGTCAGGAGCTCGAGCATCCCATCGACGGATTTCGGTAGCGCCGATGCACTCATGGGACGAGCCTTGGGACAACAAGCCTTGATAAGATCGGCAAAACTTACTTCGCCGTCGCCGCTTCGACGGCGCGCCGCGTCAGCACGCCGATCAGGTGCGCGCGATATTCGGCGCTGCCGTGCAGATCGCTGTTCAGCCCCTCGGCCGAGGCCGAAACCCCGTCGAGCACCTTATGCGAGAAGCGCTTCTTCAAGGCTTCCTCGAACGCGGTGGCGCGGAACACGCCATCCGAGCCCGCGCCGGTGACGGCGACGCGTACGTCCGACGGACGCTTGGCGACGAACACACCGACCAGCGCATAACGCGAGGCCTGGTTGCGGAACTTGATATAGGCCGCCTTCTTCGGCAGCGGGAACATCACCTTGGTGATGATCTCGTCGTTTTCCAGCGCGGTCGAGAACAGGCCCTGGAAGAATTCCTCCGCCTTGAGGCGGCGCTTGTTGGTGACGATGGTGGCGCCGAGCGCGAGCACGGCCGCCGGATAATCCGCGGTGGGATCGTTATTGGCGAGCGAACCGCCGATCGTGCCCTTGTGGCGCACCGCGGGATCGCCGATTCCGCCGGCAAGTTCGGCGAGCGCGGGGATGGCCTCACCGACGATCGGCGATGTCGCGACACTGGCATGCTTGGCGGTGGCGCCGATCACCAGCGAGCGGCCCTTCATCTCGATCGTGTCGAGCCCTTCGATGTGGGAGAGGTCGACCAGATGCGGCGGGCTGGCGAGCCGCTGCTTCATGACCGGGACCAGCGTGTGGCCGCCGGCGATCACCTTGGCGTCTTCATTCTTCACCAGGAGATTGGCAGCCTGCCGCACGGTCGCCGGACGATGATATTTGAATTCGTACATGAGAACTTCCTGATCGCTATTCGCGATGAAAATCGATTAAGCGGATTTGGCCATCGCCTTGGCGCCGGCGGCGATCGAAGTCACGATGTTCTGATAGCCGGTGCAGCGGCACAGATTACCTTCGAGTTCCTCGCGGATGACATGGTCCGACAGATCGTGGCCCTTGCGGTTGACCAGATCGACCGCGGTCATGATCATGCCGGGGGTGCAAAAGCCGCACTGCAGGCCGTGATGCTCGCGGAAGGCTTCCTGCATCGGATGCAGCGGCGCGCCGTCGGCGGCCAGGCCCTCGATGGTGCGGACTTCATGGCCGTCGGCCATGACCGCGAGCGTGGTGCAGGACTTCACTGCCTTGCCGTCGAGATGGACGACACAGGCGCCGCACTGCGAGGTGTCGCAGCCGACATGGGTGCCCGTCAGCCGGAGATTTTCCCGCAGAAACTGGACCAGCAGGGTACGGGAATCGACATTGGCGTTTACGGGGTTACCGTTCACGATCAGGGAAATCTTGGCCATCAGCACTCTCTTGGGCTGCACCGCCGGATATACCGGCAACGCAGGTGATTTATAGTCATTCCAAAGCCCATAATATGGGCCATCCCGGTAATGAGCAACCTCGGGAGCCCCTCGTTTGGGGCATGGCCTGGGTGACTTGGCGGGGCTATCGGACAGGGCTCACGGGATCGGATTCGCGAGAATCAGCCTTTGATCAGCCCTGCACGGCCTTGCCGAAATTGGTGAAGAATTCGTCGGCCAGCTTCTTGGCCGCGCCGTTGATCAGGCGCTGTCCGAGCTGGGCCAGCTTGCCGCCGATCTGCGCCTCGACATTATAGCTGAGCAGCGTGCCACCATCCTTTTCGGTGAGCGCCACCGTGGCGCCTCCCTTGGCGAAGCCGGCGACGCCGCCCTCGCCTTCGCCGGATATCTTGTAGCCGTTGGGCGGGTCGAGATCGCTCAGCATGACCTTGCCCTTGAAGCGGGCGGACACCGGCCCGACCTTCATCTTGGCGGTGGCGCGGAAGCCGTTATCCTCAGTCTTTTCCAGCTCCTCGCAGCCGGGGATGCAGGCCTTCAGCACTTCCGGATCATTGAGCTTGGCCCACACGGCCTCGCGCGATGCCGCAAGCTGGACTTCGCCATTCATTGTCATGGCCATGGGGGTGCCTCCTGGGTCGCTTACCTGATCTCCCCCAAGTAAAGCACGCCCGGGCCAAAAGGAAGGGCGATGAGCGATGCATCTTCGCAAGTGCAACAAGTGCTTGCCGACAAGAGCATTGGCTTTGACAGGCCGGGATGGTTAGGTCGCACAGAGATGAGCACATCCCTTTCCCCTCTTCTGGCTCCGATGTTGTCGAGCGCCGCGATGCGCGCGGTCTGCGACGATGTGGCAAGCCTGCAGAACATGCTGGATTTCGAGGCGGCGCTGGCGCGCGCCGAGGCCGCGGCCGGGGTGATCCCGGCTGATGCCGCCGGGCCGATCACGAATGCGTGCCGGGCCGAATCATTCGACATCGCCGCGCTGGCGGATGCCGCAGCCAGGGCCGGCAACCTTGCCATCCCCCTCGTCAAGGCGCTGACCGCCAATGTCGCCAAAACGCACGCCGTGGCGGCGCGGTATGTCCATTGGGGCGCGACCAGCCAGGATGTCATCGATACCGGTGCCATGCTCGGCCTTCGCGCCGGCATCGACGCGCTGCTGCCGGACATCGGTCGCGCGATCAAAGGCTTTGCCAAGCTGGCACAACAGCACCGCAACACGCCCGTGGTCGCCCGCACCTGGCTGCAGCATGCGCTGCCGATGCCGTTCGGGCTGAAGCTCGCGGAGTATGCCGCGGCACTGCATCGCTCGAAGGGACGGCTGCAGCGGCTGCGGAGCGAGACGCTCGCGCTGCAATTCGGCGGCGCAGCCGGCACGCTTGCGGCGCTCGGCGACAAGGGATTGGCGGTCGCGGAAAGACTTGCCGAAGAGCTGAAGCTGCCGCTACCAGACGCGCCCTGGCACACCCACCGCGACCGCATCGCGGAAGCCGCGGGCGTGTTTGCGATTGTTGCCGGCACCTGCGGCAAGATCGCGCGCGACGTGTCGCTGATGATGCAGACCGATGTCGGCGAAGCCTTCGAACCCTCGGGCGAAGGCCGCGGCGGCTCTTCCACCATGCCGCACAAGCGCAATCCGGTCGCGGCCGCGAGCGCGCTTGCCGCGGCGACCATGGCGCCGAATCTGGCTGCGACGGTCTTTGCCGCACAGGTGCAGGACCACGAGCGAAGCGCCGGCCCCTGGCACGCGGAATGGCCGACCCTGCCGACGCTGCTGCTGGTCACCTCGGGGGCGCTGGCGGCGGTCGTCGATATCGCCGAAGGGCTGGAAGTCGACGCCGCGCGCATGCGCAAAAACCTCGACGCGACGGACGGGCTGATCATGGCCGAAGCGGTGGCGATGGCACTCGCCGAAAAGATCGGCAAGAGCGATGCGCATCATCTGGTCGAGGCGGCCAGCAAGAAGGCGGTCAAGGACAAGAAGCATCTGCGCGATGTGCTGTGCGGGGATGCCAGGGTCACAGCACAACTCGGCGCCGATGAGATTGCAAAACTGTTCGAGCCGATGGCCTATCAGGGCGCCTCGCAGGCGCTGATCGACCGGCTGCTCGCCTCACTCGATGAAGACTAGGTCCGGCACAACCAGTCGCTGGAGATCGCGCGCGCACCTCATAAATCGAACTCGTTGGTGCGGGCTTCCCGATGCCCGAGGATATCCAATTGTAACCGAACTCACAGTCGGCAGCTCTCCAATCTGCTAGCCTGGCTTTTTACGTCAGACGCCGTCCGATCGATTGCGCGGCACATGCCGGCTTGTTCGTTGCGACACCTCGATTCCATCGCAGCCGGCAGGATCCTGTCCTGAATCTTCGAACAGCATCTGCGATGGTCCTGCGCTGGAGTCAGTAGCGTCGGTGGCGTTGACGACCGGAAGCCCGCGTATCGAAATCTGGAGGATCTCCATCGGCCAGCGCAGGAGCGATTCATGGGCAAAAACATCGCGATCTTTGCTGACGGGACCGGCAACACGGTCGGAAAGTGCCCTACCAATGTGCTCCGGCTCTGCAAGATGGCCGACATCCGGAATCCACATGGGCAGCTGGTCATTTACGATCCTGGGGTCGGCACGCGTGCGACCCCTGCCGAGCTAAGGGATGAGTTTCGGAGGCCGGGCAGCACCTGTGAGTGTAACGGTCCCCTGCCAATCGAGGATTCTATCGAGCCATTCCTCCTTAAGAGGCTCGCGGCCTGGTTGCTCGGATTAGGCTTCGGGTATGGTACTGAGCGGAATATCAAGCGGCTCTACAGCGAGCTTGCAAAGCACTACGAGCCAGGCGACCGCGTGTATCTCTTCGGCTTCAGCCGTGGCGCGTTCACCGCGCGCGCCCTCGCGGGATTGATCTACAGGTGCGGCCTAGTCAAGCGGTGCCATCGAGACAAAATCGATGAGGGCTACGGTCTATACCGCAAACACTTTGAACAGGCGAAGAGCTCCGAGGAGTTGCGAAGGAAGAAAGAAGAAGTTCGGAAATTCCGCGAAAAGTACTCGCATCCCTGCAACATCCGATTTCTTGGGATTTTTGATACCGTGAAGTCGGTGGGGTATTTGCTTCCAAAGAACCTTCCCCACACCCGTCATAATCCAATCGTGCAAACGGTGTGTCATGCACTCTCACTGCATGAGCGGCGGTCGTTTTATGCCCCCACCACATGGGGTGGACTCGATGCCGATACGCGACCAGCGGTATACGTGCCTGCCTGTTGGGGTTCAGGCAGGTACGGCCCAGCAATTCGATGGCAGGACGTGAAGGAGGTCTGGTTTGCCGGGTGTCATTCGGATGTGGGTGGCGGCTATCCGCAAGAGTGCTCCTCGCCGGCGGATGTGTCGCTGCGCTGGATGCTCGAAGAAGCCCGAGCGCATGGTCTGGTGATCTCCCATGAGGCGGAGGTGAATGAACTTGCCACGACAATCACCAAAGGGCACCTGCACGACGAGCTGGCTCGACATGAAACATGGAAAGACTGGCGACGGTGGATTTTTTGGAAAGACTGCGCATGGTGGACTCTTTGGCGCGTTGTTGACCGCTGCCCGCGCCAGGACCTCGAAAATGAGCCCCCGCCGCCTCGAAAAATATGGCGATATGGCTCGGCCGGCCCGCGAGATATCGGTGCCTCACTTCGGGGAGGCAGGATTGCCGTTCACTCCACCGCGCTGAGCTGTTATGAGCCAAAAGACTACCCTTGGAAGGGTCTGAAAGAAAACCTCATTGTTACGGAAAAATACGAAAACTCGATAGCGGCCGAAGAGTGCGGCTGTCGCGCGGATTGGGTACCTGACATTTGAAGAACCGACGCACGACATCCGTTGTGACCGCCATGCGCCCAACGCGGAGTCAGCTTCGGGCCACCTGTAGACGTGTCGCGACCCGATACGACAGACTCGCAGCCAACTATCTGGCATTCGTCAAATTCGCATCGTGAGGCTGCGGCTTGGTCCAGATCTCGTTGCCGGGCTTGACCCGGCAATCCATCTACTGGAATAGATTCGTCTGGATGGCTGCGCGGGCTCGCGTGCAAAGCCCCGCTTCGCGCCGCACATGATGAGGAACACAAGATGCCGATGATCGACGCCGACGGGTGCCTGCTCAACGTATCCGTCGAAGGCCGCGACGGCGGACCGACCCTGATGCTGTCGAATTCGCTGGGCTCGACCATGCAGATGTGGGAGCCGCAGATGAAGGCGCTGACGCAGGTGTTCCGCGTCATCCGCTACGACCGGCGCGGCCATGGCAAGTCGAGCGTCCCGCCCGGCCCCTACTCGCTGGAGCGCTTCGGCCGCGACGTGCTGGCGATCCTCGACGACCTCAATATCGCGAAGGCGCATTGGTGCGGCCTGTCGATGGGCGGCATGGTCGGGCAATGGCTGGGGGCGAATGCGCCCGACCGGTTCGGCAAGATCATCCTGGCCAACACCTCCTGCTATTACCCGGACCCGACGCGCTGGCACGACCGCATCAAGGCCGTGAAGGAAGGCGGTATCGCCGCGGTCGCCGATACCGTGCTGGCGGGCTGGCTGACCGCCGACTTTCGCGAGCGCGAGCCGCAGATCGCCGCCAACATGAAGACGATGATGCTGACCACGCCGGTCGAGGGCTACATCGCCTGCTGCGAGGCGCTATCGACGCTCGACCAGCGCGAACTGCTGCCCAGGATCAAGAGCCCGACGCTGATCATCGCCGGCCGCCACGACATGTCGACGACCGTCGCGGACGGCGAATTCATGCGCAGCCGGATCCCCGGCGCCAGCATGACGCTGCTCGATGCCGCGCACATTTCCAACGTCGAGCAGCCGCACGCCTTCACCGATGCGGTGATCGGATTTCTGACGCAACGCTAGTTACCGCAACCAACGGCGTCATTGCGAGGAGCGTAAGCGACGAAGCAATCCATGTCTCCGCAAGCGGTGAAATGGATTGCTTCGCTCGCAATGACGGGAGGAGACACTGATGGACGACAACCAACGCCGCGATGAAGGCATGGCCCAGCGCCGCAAGGTGCTCGGCAATGAGTGGGTCGACAAGTCGATCAAGAACCGCAACGCGTTCAATACCGACTTCCAGGACCTGATCACCCGCTATGCGTGGGGCGATATCTGGACCCGGCCGCATTTCGATCACCGCACCCGCCGCGTGCTCGTGATCGGCACCATGGTGGCGCTCGGACAGTGGGATGAATTCCGCCTGCATGTGCGCGCGGCGCTTAGCGAAGGCGGCTTCACGCCGGATGACATCAAGGAAATATTGCTGCAGCAGGCGATCTATTGCGGCGTGCCGGCGGCCAACCACGCCGTCAAGGAAGCAGGCGCGATCATCGCGGAATTAGGATTGCTGAAGGGATAGTCCGGCGGGCGCCACGCCAGCCTGCGGCGGCGCGGGACGCTCGACCAGCATGACGATCGCGGTGCCGAGCATCATCAGAAGTTCAGCCGCATGCAGCCGCAGCGCCGCGGTCTCGCCGACCTGCGAGGCCATCACCACGCCGGCAAAACTCATCACGCTGCCGAGCGCGAGCGCGATACCGAGCGCTTCGTCGCAGCCGCCGCTCCGGCGGAGCGAGGCGCGGCTGACGAAAACCAGAAACGCCGCAAGGAACGCCACCACGGTCATGCGTCCCAGCGCCAGCAGCCAGGCGACGCGAACAGTGGAAAGGCCGGAGAGCTGCAGATGATCGCTGACGAACAGCGCCAGCGAAATGTTAGGCCGCTGGTAGAGGCCATGGATCGGCGAAACGATGATGTTGAAGGCCGTGATGGTCCAGACCGGAATGAAATAGGCCGCCAGCAGCACGCCGTTGAATGAGCTGATCCGCCAGTTTCCGGCCATGTCGCTTCCCGCTTGCTCCGCCGGCCCGGTGGAACGCGGCGGTTTAGGCGGGTGGCGTAACGCCTGTCGATCAGGAGCGGCAATTTAAACCATTTGTTTACCTTAATGGCCCGGACGGCCCCGCTCGTGTCCCGGATGCGGCGCGGCATGAAATGACGCGACGCAAAGCCGAGACACCCAGATGGGACTGCGTGGGTCCCGGCTCTACGGTGCACCGCCAAGAGGCGCTGCGCCGCCGTCCGGGACACGAAAGCCCGGGCCGCCATGACGACGGCGGCACGCGCAGAAAAAAGTCCCGCCTCTCGGCGGGACCTTCTTTAGTCTAACCAACCAGTCCCTCTACCGGTCCTGGCTAGGATTTTGTCCCTGACGTCCCGGATCCTGCTGCTGCTGGCCCGGCTTTTGGCCGCCGCCCTGCTGCTGCTGTCCAGGCTTCTGACCCGGATTCTGGTTCTGTTGGCCCGGGTTCTGATTCATCTTGTTCATCAAGGGACCTCCGTTGTTTAGACGTAGACGGGCTCAACGAAGCGCCGCCGGGATGGTTGCAGGGGAACAGCGGTTCCGGTTGCGATCATCGCAAGGCGAAGGCGTGTCCGGACCGTGGCACCGGAACCGCTGCGCAAAAACTAGCTCTGTACAAGCCAATTAAGCCGCACCCGGCGCTGTTGCCGCCCCCGGTTCCCACCTGTTAGAAAACGGCACGACGCGTCGCATCGGGCTGCCGGAGCTCTCGCCGCGTCGTAGAGGCTCTTCATAGCGTTTTCGAGCGAAGTGGATACCGGTTCGCGTGAAGAAAACGCGTTAAAAGGAAAACCAGGGCCTGTTCAGTCCTGAACAGGCCCGCACGGCAGCGCATGGATTACTTCGCCCAGCAACTCATCAACGGCCTTGTGCTCGGCTCGATCTACGGCCTGATCGCCATCGGCTACACCATGGTCTACGGCATTGTCGGCATGATCAATTTCGCCCATGGCGATATTTTCATGATCGGTGGTTTCATTGCCCTGATCACCTTCCTGATCCTGATCTCGTTCGGCCTCACCGCCATTCCCCTGATCCTCCTGGTTATGCTGCTGGTATCGATGGCGATCACCGCGCTCTATGGCTGGACGGTCGAGCGCATCGCCTACCGGCCGCTGCGGCACTCATTCCGCCTGGCGCCGATGCTCTCCGCCATCGGTATGTCATTCGTGCTGACCAATTATTCGCAGGTCGCCCAGGGCGCCCGCGTCAAGCCGGTGCCGCCGATCATCACCGGCGGCCACACCCTGCACGAGGGCGCCGATGGCTTCGTCGTGCAGCTTTCCAACATCCAGATCATCGTCGTCGTCACCACCGTGGTGCTGCTGGCAATCTTTACATGGTTGGTATCGAGCACGCGGCTCGGCCGCGACATGCGCGCCTGCGAGCAGGACCAGACCATGGCCTCGCTGCTCGGCGTCGACGTCGACCGCACCATCTCCATGACCTTCGTGATTGGCGCCGCGCTCGCCGCGGTCGCCGGCATGATGTACCTGCTCTATTACGGGCTGGTCGATTTCTTCATGGGCTTCGTCGCCGGCATCAAGGCGTTCACCGCCGCCGTGCTCGGCGGCATCGGCTCGCTGCCCGGCGCGATGCTGGGCGGACTCCTGATCGGCCTGATCGAGACGCTGTGGTCGGCCTATTTCTCGGTCGAATACAAGGACGTCGCCGCGTTCTCGATCCTGATCGTGGTCCTGATCTTCCTTCCGACCGGCCTGCTCGGCCGGCCCGAAGTCGAAAAAGTCTGACGGGCTGCCCGCGTGAGCGCAAACCCTGCCGCCCAAACCTCGCGCGCACCGAGCGCCGCTTTCATCCTCAAGAAGTCGCTGATCAGCGCGCTGGTCGCGCTGGTGCTGTTTTCGCTGATGATCGGCGTCCGCACCGAAGCCGGACCCGACGGACAACTGACCTACTGGACGCGCTTCGGCGACCTCGCCGCCATTGTGGCGGCCGTGTTCGGCGGCAGCATCCTCATCGAGTTGTTCCGGCAATGGTGGGGACCGGTTGATACCGCGAGGATTGTCCCCGCGCCGGTGCAGGGTGCGCTGTCGCTGGCCGGACGCCTGATCGCCCCGGTGCTGCTGGCGTTCACCTTCCTGGTGCCGGTGCTGTTCTACGACGAGCGCTACATTCTCGACCTCGGCATCCTCGTGCTCACCTACGTGATGCTCGGATGGGGACTGAACGTGGTGGTCGGTCTCGCCGGCCTGCTCGACCTCGGCTATGTCGCGTTCTACGCGGTCGGCGCCTATTCCTATGCGCTGCTCGCCACCAATTTCGGGCTGTCGTTCTGGATCTGCCTGCCGCTCGCCGGCATCCTCGCGGCGTTCTGGGGCGTGCTGCTCGGCTTTCCGGTGCTGCGGCTGCGCGGCGACTATCTCGCCATCGTGACGCTCGCCTTCGGCGAGATCATCCGCCTCGTGCTGATCAACTGGCAGAGCCTGACCGGCGGGCCGAACGGCGTCACCGGCATCCCCCGTCCGACCCTGTTCGGCATTCCGCTCACGCCCGGCGACGATGGGCTGGCAGCCATGCTCGGCATCGAGTTCTCGCCGACGCACCGCATCGTGTTCCTGTTCTATCTGATCCTGGCGCTGGCGCTGCTCACCAACTGGGTCACGATCCGCCTGCGCCGCCTGCCGATCGGCCGCGCCTGGGAAGCGCTGCGCGAGGACGAGGTCGCCTGCCGCGCGCTCGGCATCAACACCACCACGACCAAGCTGACCGCGTTCGCGACCGGCGCCATGTTCGGCGGTTTCGCCGGCGCGTTCTTTGCCACCAGGCAAGGCTTCATCAGCCCGGAATCCTTCACCTTCCATGAATCGGCGCTGGTGCTGGCGATCGTGGTGCTCGGCGGCATGGGCTCGCAGCTTGGCGTGGCGCTGGCGGCACTGGCCATGATCGGCGGCTTCGAGCTGTTCCGCGGGCTCGACCAGTACCGCATGCTGGTGTTCGGCATGGCGATGGTGCTGTTGATGATCTGGCGGCCGCGCGGCCTGATCGGCCATCGCGCACCGACCGTGTTCCTCGAACGCAAGGAGGCGATCTCGTCCGACCTCGTCAAGGAGGGCCACGGATGAGCGGCGATTCCATCCTCTCCGTCGACCGGCTGTCGATGCGCTTCGGCGGCATCGTCGCCGTCAACGACCTCTCCTTCAACGCCGAGCGGCGCAAGATCACCGCGCTGATCGGACCGAACGGCGCCGGCAAGACCACCGTGTTCAACTGCATCACCGGCTTCTACAAGCCGAGCTCGGGCGCCATCGGCCTCACGCATGATGACGGCCATGCCATCCGGCTCGAGCGGCTGGACGATTTCCGGATTGCCAAACTGGCGAAGGTCGCGCGCACCTTCCAGAACATCCGGCTCTTCCCCGGCATGACGGCGCTGGAAAACCTGATGGTGGCGCAGCACAACGCGCTGATGCGCGCCTCCGGCCTGACGTTTCTCGGCCTGATCGGCGCGCCGTCCTGGCGAACGGCCGAGCAAGCCGCGATCGATCTGGCGACAACATGGCTCGATCGCATCGGGCTGTTGGACCGCGCGGACGATGCCGCCGGCAACCTGCCCTATGGCGACCAGCGGCGCCTGGAGATCGCGCGCGCGATGTGCACCGAGCCCGCGCTGCTCTGCCTCGATGAGCCGGCCGCCGGACTGAATGCGCGGGAGAGCGCGGCTTTAAGCGAATTGCTGCTCTCGATCCGCGCCGACCAGGGCACCTCGATCCTTTTGATCGAGCACGACATGAGCGTGGTGATGGAAATCTCCGACCACGTTGTCGTGATGGACCATGGCGTGAAGATCGCCGAAGGCACGCCAAAACACATCCGCGACGATCCCAAGGTGATCGCCGCCTATCTCGGCACCGACGAGGAAGAAGCCATCGCGGTGATGGAGAGCGGCACGTGAGCGCGGCATCCGCAACTCCCCTGCTCGCGATCCGCTCGTTGCGCGCGGCCTACGGCAAGATCGAGGCGCTGAAGGGCGTCGATCTCGATATCAATGCCGGCGAGATCGTCGCCCTGATCGGCGCCAACGGCGCCGGCAAGTCGACACTGATGATGACGATCTTCGGCCGGCCGCGCGCCCGTTCCGGCCGCATCGAATTCGACGGCCAGGACATCACCGGCGTGCCGACGCATGACATTGCGCGGCTGCGTATCGCGCAATCCCCCGAGGGCCGGCGCATCTTCCCGCGCATGAGCGTGGCCGAAAATCTCCAGATGGGGGCGGATGCAACCGACTCGAGCGAATCCGACCGGGCGAGCGGGCTGGAGCGCGTGTTCGCGCTGTTCCCGCGGCTCAAGGAACGCATGACCCAGCGCGGCGGCACGCTGTCCGGCGGCGAACAGCAGATGCTGGCGATCGGCCGCGCCCTGATGAGCCGCCCTCGCCTGTTGATGCTGGACGAGCCGTCGCTGGGGCTCGCCCCCCTGATCGCACGGCAGATTTTCGATGCGATCAGGACGCTGAACCGGCAGGACGGCCTCACCGTCCTGATCGTCGAACAGAACGCCAACCACGCGCTGAAACTGGCCCATCGCGGCTATGTCATGGTCAACGGCCTGATCACGCTGTCCGGAACCGGCAGCGAATTGCTGCAACGCCCGGAAATCCGCGCCGCCTATCTGGAGGGCGGCCGGCGGGAGTAGCGCTCCCACCACCCCCTGCACCACTCTGGCGCGTGCTGCGGCAACATGCTGCGAGCCGACCGTGATTTTGCCCGAAAATTGCCGATGACTTCGCCGTAAAATCAGCCGACAATGGGCATGATTTTCGTACCCGGCCTGCCGGGTATTTCCCGAAATCGACTGACCTGCGAGGATATCTCATGAAATCACTGAAACTCATCGGCCTGGCATTGGGCGCATCGTTGGCGCTGTCGACAACGGCGCTGGCGCAGGACATCTCCATCGCAGTGGCGGGTCCGATGACGGGCGGCGAATCCGCGTTTGGCCGCCAGATGAAGAACGGCGCCGAACAGGCGGTGGCCGACATCAACGCCGCCGGCNCTCGGCAAGAAGCTGGCGCTGCAGGTCGGCGACGATGCCTGCGACCCGAAGCAGGCGCGCTCGGTGGCGGAAAAGTTCGCCAGCGCCAAGATCCCGTTCGTGGCTGGTCACTTCTGCTCGTCGTCGTCGATCCCGGCTTCGGAAGCCTATGCTGACGGCAACGTGCTGCAGATTACGCCGGCCTCGACCAACCCGCTGTTCACCGAGCGCAAGCTCTGGAACGTGGCGCGCGTCTGCGGCCGTGACGACCAGCAGGGCCTGGTTGCCGCCGACTACATCGTCAAGAACTACAAGGGCAAGAACGTCGCCATCCTCAACGACAAGACCACCTACGGCAAAGGCCTCGCCGACGAAACCAAGAAGGCGCTGAACAAGGCCGGCGTCACCGAGAAGATGTTCGAGTCCTACAACAAGGGCGACAAGGACTTTAACTCGATCGTCTCGCGCCTGAAGCGCGACAATATCGATCTGGTGTTTGTCGGCGGCTACCATCAGGAAGCCGGCCTGATCCTGCGCCAGATGCGCGACNCAAGACGGTGTTGATGGCGGGCGACGCCATGAACGACAAGGAGTTCGCCTCGATCACGGGTCCGGCCGCCGAAGGCACGCTGTTCACCTTCGGTCCCGACCCGCGCAACAAGGCGACTGCGAAAGCGATCGTCGAGAAGTTCAAGGCCAAGAACATCGATCCCGAAGGCTACACCCTCTACACCTACGCCGCGATGCAGGTCTGGACGCAGGCGGTGGCAAAGGCGAAGACCACCGATCCGAAGAAGGTCATGGAGACCATCAAGGCCGGTGAATGGGATACGGTGCTCGGCAAGCTCGGCTTCGACGCCAAGGGCGACATCAAGGTGATCGACTACGTCGTCTACAAGTGGGACGCCAAGGGCAACTACGCCGAGATCAATCCGAAGGGCTCCTGATCCCTCGGAGATCGGATGAAAAAGATCGACGCCCCGGCCATGGCCGGGGCGTTTTGGTTTCGGGTTCCAAATAATTTCTGTAGCGATGGAACTATCGAGTTCCCGGCGCATTGGGAACGCGGGGCTGAGTTCCATGTCATTGATTTCACGACCTTAACCGTTGTTCCGACTTGATCTGCTGATGGGGCAGCGGTTCTATCTTGTGAAATCGCATCTCAGCCATGGGATTCGAGCGAACTGGCCGAGGAAACACCATGAGTGATCTTTCCCCTGGAGCATCACCCTCCGTTCGCCGAGTCGCCAAATCCCAACCACCTGCCGCCAACGGCGCGTCCGATCCGCTACAGGATTTGCTGCATGCCTTGCAGGCGATGCGGGCCGGCGATTTCTCGGTCCGGATGACGGGCGACCACATCGGCATCGAGGGCAAGATCGCCGACACCTTCAACGAGATCGTCGCCGCCAACCAGCGCATGGCGCAGCAGCTGGAGCGCGTCGGCCAGGTGGTGGGGCGCGAAGGCAAGACGCGCCAGCGCGTCAAGTTCGACCTTGCGAGCGGCTCCTGGGCCGATATGGAAGGCTCCGTCAACACCCTGATCGACGACCTGCTGTGGCCGACCCGCGAAGTCACGCGCGCAGTCGCCGCCGTGGCTCAAGGCGACCTGCTGCAGACCGTGCAGCTCGATGTCGACGGCCGTCCGCTCGGCGGCGAATTCCTGCAATCGGCCAACATCGTCAACACGATGATCAAGCAGCTCGGCGTGTTCACCTCGGAAGTGACGCGCGTGGCGCGCGAGGTCGGCACCGAGGGCAAGCTCGGCGGCCAGGCCCAGGTGCCGGAAGTGACCGGCGTCTGGAAGGACCTCACCGAGAGCGTCAACTCGATGGCCAACAACCTGACCGGCCAGGTCCGCAACATCGCCGAGGTCACCATCGCGGTGGCCAATGGCGACCTGTCGAAGAAGATCACGGTCGACGTTCGCGGCGAAATCCTGCAGCTCAAGGAAGCCATCAACACGATGGTCGACCAGCTCCGCTCGTTCGCCTCCGAAGTGACCCGCGTCGCCCGCGAAGTCGGCACCGACGGCAAGCTCGGCGGCCAGGCGATCGTGCCCGGCGTCGCCGGCACCTGGAAGGACCTGACCGACTCCGTCAACGCCATGTGCGGCAACCTCACCGCCCAGGTCCGCAACATCGCCAACGTCACCACCGCAGTCGCCCGCGGCGACCTCTCGCGCAAGATCACGGTCGACGTCCGCGGCGAAATCCTGGAGCTGAAGGACACCATCAACACGATGGTCGACCAGCTCAACTCGTTCGCATCCGAAGTGACCCGCGTCGCCCGCGAGGTCGGCACCGAAGGCAAGCTCGGCGGCCAGGCCCAGGTGCCCGGTGTGGCTGGCACCTGGAAGGACCTCACCGACAACGTCAACTTCATGGCCTCCAACCTGACGGCGCAGGTCCGCAACATCGCCGACGTCGCCACCGCGATCGCCGGCGGCGACCTCTCCAAGAAGATCACCGTGAACGTGTCGGGCGAAATCCTTCAGTTGAAGGAAACGCTCAACACGATGGTTGACCAGCTTAACGCCTTTGCCGGCGAAGTGACGCGCGTCGCCCGCGAAGTCGGCACCGAAGGACGGCTCGGCGGCCAGGCCAACGTGCTCGGCGTCGCCGGCACCTGGAAGGACCTCACCGAGAGCGTCAACTCGATGGCCTCCAACCTGACCGCGCAAGTCCGCAACATCGCCGAGGTGACGACCGCGGTCGCCAATGGCGACCTGTCGAAGAAGATCACGGTCGACGTGCGCGGCGAAATCCTGGAGCTGAAGGACACCATCAATACGATGGTCGACCAGCTCAATGCGTTCGCCGGCGAAGTGACGCGCGTCGCACGCGAAGTCGGCACCGAAGGCAAGCTCGGCGGCCAGGCCAACGTCCGCGGCGTCGCCGGTACCTGGAAGGACCTCACCGACAACGTCAACTCGATGGCGGGCAACCTCACCGCTCAGGTCCGCAACATCGCCGACGTCGCTACCGCCGTGGCCAAGGGCGACCTGTCGAAGAAGATCACGGTGAACGTATCGGGCGAAATCCTTCAGCTGAAGGAAACGCTGAACACGATGGTCGACCAGCTCAACGCCTTTGCCGGTGAAGTGACGCGCGTGGCGCGCGAAGTCGGCACCGACGGCAAGCTCGGGGGACAAGCCGTAGTGCCCGGCGTTGCCGGCACCTGGAAGGACTTGACGGACTCGGTGAACTCGATGGCGGGCAACCTCACCGCCCAGGTCCGTAACATCGCCGAAGTGGCGACCGCGATCGCCGGCGGCGACCTCTCGCGAAAAATCACGGTCGACGTGCGCGGCGAAATCCTGCAGCTCAAGGAAACGCTGAACACGATGGTCGACCAGCTCAACCGTTTCGCGGGCGAAGTGACACGCGTCGCGCGCGAGGTCGGCACCGAGGGACGATTGGGTGGTCAGGCCAACGTGCCCGGCGTCGCCGGCACCTGGAAGGACCTCACCGACAACGTCAACTCGATGGCCGGCAACCTGACCGGCCAGGTCCGCAACATCGCCGAAGTGACCACCGCGGTGGCGAAAGGCGACCTGTCGAAGAAGATCACGGTCGACGTCAAGGGCGAGATCCTCGAGCTGAAGAACACCGTCAACACGATGGTGGACCAGCTCAACGCCTTCGCCTCGGAAGTCACCCGCGTGGCGCGCGAGGTCGGCACCGAAGGCAAGCTCGGCGGCCAGGCCCAGGTGCCTGAGGTGGCCGGCACCTGGAAGGACCTCACCGACAACGTCAACTTCATGGCTTCGAACCTTACGGCGCAGGTCCGCAACATCGCCGAGGTCGCGACCGCGATCGCCGGCGGCGACCTGTCGAAGAAGATCACGGTCGACGTGCGCGGCGAAATCCTGCTGCTGAAGGACNNNNACCCTCAACACGATGGTCGAGCAGCTACGCTCGTTTGCCGCCGAAGTGACGCNNNNGCGTCGCGCGCGAGGTCGGAACCGAGGGGCGGCTCGGCGGCCAGGCCGTGGTGCCCGGCGTCGGCGGCACCTGGAAGGATCTGACCGACAACGTCAACCTGCTGGCCGCCAACCTCACCACGCAGGTCCGCAACATCGCCGAAGTCACCACCGCCGTGGCGCGCGGCGACCTGTCGCGCAAGATCACCGTGGACGTGAAGGGCGAAATCCTCGAACTGAAGAACACCATCAACACGATGGTCGACCAGCTCAACGCCTTCGCCGGCGAAGTGACGCGCGTGGCGCGCGAGGTCGGCACCGAGGGCAAGCTCGGCGGTCAGGCGCAGGTCCCCGGCGTCGCCGGCACCTGGAAGGACCTCACCGATACCGTCAACTTCATGGCGGCCAACCTGACCGAACAGGTCCGCGGCATCGTCAAGGTGGTGACCGCGGTCGCCAACGGCGATCTGAAGCAGAACCTGACGGTGAAATCGAAGGGCGAAGTCGCAGCGCTTGCCGACACCATCAATAACATGACGGAGACGCTGGCGACCTTCGCCGATCAGGTGACCAGCGTGGCGCGCGAGGTCGGCGTCGAGGGACGGCTCGGCGGCCAGGCCAACGTGCCCGGCGCCGCCGGCACCTGGAAGGACCTCACCGGCAACGTCAACCTGCTCGCCGCCAACCTGACCTCGCAGGTGCGCTCGATCGCGGAAGTGGCGACCGCCGTGACCAAGGGCGACCTCACCCGCTCGATCCAGGTCGACGCCCGCGGCGAAGTCGCCGAACTCAAGGACAACATCAACACCATGATCGGCAATCTGCGTCTGACGACGCAGGTCAACACCGAGCAGGACTGGCTGAAGACCAACCTCGCCCGCTTCACCAACATGCTGCAGGGGCAGCGCGAGCTCTCCACCGTGGGCCGGCTGCTGCTGACCGAACTGGCGCCGCTCGTCAACGCGCATATGGGCGTGATCTACCAGGTCGAGAACGCCGATTACCCGCAATTGCACCTGCTCTCGTCCTACGCCGGCGACAGCGCCATCCCGCATCCGCTGGTCGTGCAGTTCGGCGAAGGCCTGATCGGCCAGTGCGCCACGGACAAGCGCCAGCGGCTGATAGCGGACATTCCTCCCGATACGGCGCCGGTCAATTCTGCGCTGCTGCGCGTGATCCCCCGGAACATCGTCGTGCTTCCGGTGTTGTTCGAGAACCAGGTGAAAGCCGTGATCGAGCTTTCCTCGATCTCCTCGTTCACGACCTCACAGATGACCTTCCTCGAACAGCTCACCGACTCTATCGGTATCGTGCTCAACTCCATCGAGGCCACGATGCAGACCGAAGGCCTGTTGAAGCAATCCCAGCAGCTCGCCGGCGAATTGCAGACGCAGCAGAAGGAATTGCAGCAGACCAACGACCAGCTCGAGCAGAAGGCGCAGCAACTCGCCGAACGCAACGTCGAGGTGGAACGAAAGAATCAGGAAATCGAACAGGCCCGGCGCGCGCTCGAGGAAAAGGCGACCGAACTTGCGCTGACGTCGAAGTACAAGTCCGAATTCCTCGCCAACATGTCGCACGAGCTGCGCACGCCGCTCAACAGCATCCTGATCCTGGGACAGCAGCTCACCGAGAATCCCGACGGCAATCTGTCGGCAAAGCAGGTCGAGTTCGCCCGCACCATCCACGGCGCCGGCACCGACCTTCTCAACCTGATCAGCGACATTCTCGATCTGTCGAAGATCGAATCCGGCACGGTGACGGTCGATGCCGAGGAGATCCTGACCTCGAACCTGCTCGAGACCGTCGGACGGCCGTTCAAGCATGAGGCTGAAAATCGCCGCCTGTCGTTCAAGATCTCGGTCGACGAGAATTTGAGCCGCAGCATGGTGACCGACTCCAAGCGGCTGCAGCAGGTCCTGAAAAATCTGCTCTCGAACGCGTTCAAGTTTACCGCCGAGGGCGGCGTGGAGCTGAAGGTATCGGCCGCTGTCGGCGGCTGGAGCGCCGAGCATCCGATCCTCAATCACGCACCCGCGGTCGTCGCCTTCGAGGTGACCGACACCGGCATCGGCATTCCCCTGGAGAAGCAGAAACTGATCTTCGAGGCGTTCCAGCAGGCGGACGCCGGCACCAGCCGCAAATACGGCGGCACCGGCCTCGGCCTTGCGATCAGCCGCGAGCTCGCCAGCCTGCTCGGCGGCGAAATCCATTTGCGCAGCGCGCCCGGCAAGGGCAGCACCTTCGTGCTGTATCTGCCGCTGAAATATTCAGGTCCCACGATCGCGCCGCGCACCCCTGCCCCCTCGTCATTCACGGCGGCGCCGGCGCTGCAGGTCGCTTCGACGCAGGAGCGGGCCATCGAGCAACTGCCCGACGACCGTCTCAATCTCGAGCCGGGAGACACCATCCTCCTGATCGTCGAGGACGACCCGCATTATGCGCGGGTGCTGATCGACCTCGCCCGCGACAAGAACTTCAAGGTTCTGGTCGCCAGCCGTGGCGCCGAGGCGCTCGAACTCGCCAAGCAGTTCCAGCCGGCCGCGGTCTCGCTCGACGTCTTCCTGCCGGATATGCTGGGCTGGACCGTGCTGAGCCAGCTCAAGCACAATCCGCTGACGCGCCACATTCCGGTACAGATCATCACGCTCGACGAAGACCGCCAGCATGCGCTGGCGCGCGGCGCGTTTTCCTTTGTCAACAAGCCGACGACGACCGAGGGTGTCAGCGCGGCGCTGTCGCAGATTAAGGAATACGCCAAACCCCGCCGCAAGCGTCTTCTGATCGTGGAGGACAACGCTGCCGAGCAGATGAGCATCACCGAACTGCTCGGGCACGACGACATCGAGATCCTGACCGCCGACACCGGCGCCGATGCATTGTCGACGTTGCGGAACCAGCCCTGCGACTGCGTCGTTCTGGATCTGCGACTGCCCGACATGAGCGGCTTCGAGGTGCTCGACCATCTCCGCAACGACGAAACGCTGTCGAACGTGCCGGTCGTGGTGTTCACCGGACGGGAACTTTCGGCCGAGGAAGACGCGGAACTTCACACCATGGCACGAAGCATCGTGGTGAAGGGCGTCGAGTCGCCGGAACGGCTGCTCGACGAAACGTCGCTGTTTTTGCACCGTGTGATCACGGAATTGCCGATCGAAAAGCAGAGGATGCTTGAGAAGCTCAACAGTTCCGATGAGGACCTGATTGGCAAGACCGCGCTGCTGGTCGACGACGACGCCCGCAACATCTTTGCCCTTTCCAGCGTGCTGGAACGTCGCGGTATGAAGGTGTTAACCGCAACCACCGGCCATGAGGCGATTGCTCTGGTCGAATCGAACCCCGACATCGCGATCGTGTTGATGGATATCATGATGCCGCAAATGGACGGATATCAGACCATTGGCGTCATCAGGCAAAACCCGTCCTTCGGACGCCTGCCGATTATCGCACTGACCGCCAAGGCAATGAAAGGCGACCGCGAGAAATGCCTCGAAGCCGGCGCTTCGGACTATCTCGCCAAACCCGTCAATACCGAGCAGTTGCTGCTCGCAATACGAATGTGGCTGCACCGTTGACCGGCGTAAGCAGATGATGGATCAAGAGAAGGTAAACATTCTTCTGGTTGACGATCAGCCGGCGAAGCTGCTCGCCTATGAAGTCATCCTGAAGGAACTGGGCGAGAACCTGGTCAAGGCCTCGTCCGGGCGCGAAGCGCTCGAGTTCCTGCTGAAGAACGACGTCGCCATCATCCTGGTCGACGTCTGCATGCCGGAACTGGACGGGTTCGAGCTCGCCGCCATGATCCGCGAGCATCCGCGCTTCCAGAAGACGGCAATGATCTTCATCTCCGCGATCCAGGTCAGCGATTTCGACCGGCTGCGCGGTTATGAGATGGGCGCGGTCGATTATGTTCCGGTGCCGGTCGTGCCGGAGGTGTTGCGCGCCAAGATCAAGGTATTCGCGGAGCTCTATCGCAAGACGCGCCAGCTCGAGCGGCTCAACGTCGAACTCGAAGACCGCGTTCGCGCCCGCACCGCCGAACTGGAGGAATCGCACGCGAGACTCCTGGAAAGCGAGCAACGCCGCAGTCTGGCAATCGCAGCCGGCAAGATGGGGTCCTGGGATTGGGACTGGGTCAACGGCGACTTCATGTGGGACGAAGGCCAGTATCAGATCCTCGGCGTCGATCCCGGCACGTTCGAACTGACGCCGGCCAATATCCAGGCGCTGTTTCATCCCGACGACATCAGTGAATTGCACGAGGCGTGGGCGAGCTTCGCGCGCGGCGCGAAATCCTACGAGGCCGAATTCCGCATCATCCGGCCGAATGGCGAGATGCGCTGGTGTGCGGGAACGGCGGCGGCAACCACCGACAAGGGCGGCCGCGTCATCCGCGTTTCCGGCGTCACCGTCGATATCACCGAGCGCAAGCAGGCCGAAGAGCGGCAGAACCTCCTGGCGCGGGAGGTCGATCACCGCGCCAAGAACGCGCTGGCGCTGGCGCAATCCATCGTCCGGCTGACGCGCGGCGAGAATGTGAAGACCTACGCCCGTTCGGTGGAGGGGCGGATCAATGCGCTGGCGCGGGTGCACACCGTGCTCTCATTGTCGAGCTGGCAAGGCGCCGAAATCAGGAAATTGATCACCGAGGAGCTGGCGCCCTATTCCACCGGCGAGCAGATCGAATTGTCCGGCCCGGAGGTCCAGTTCGAGCCGGCGACAGCGCAGACCGTCGCGCTGGCGCTGCACGAACTCGTCACCAATTCCGCCAAGTACGGCGCCCTGTCGGCGTTGTCGGGCCGGCTGTCGGTGAGCTGGGAGGACCAGGCAGGCCTTCTCAGGCTCACGTGGACCGA
Source organism: Bradyrhizobium lablabi (assembly GCF_001440475.1). Lineage (GTDB taxonomy): Bacteria > Pseudomonadota > Alphaproteobacteria > Rhizobiales > Xanthobacteraceae > Bradyrhizobium > Bradyrhizobium lablabi. Next base: position 84,475 of record NZ_LLYB01000058.1, read on the forward strand.
GACCGGCGGACCGCCGGTCGTCAAGCCGGTGTCACGAGGGTTCGGAACCAGAAGCGTGATCGCCAGCATCGAGTCACAGCTCGGCGGCCAGGCCGAATTCGACTGGCGTCCCGAAGGCCTGCTGTGCCACCTCTCGGTGCCCTTGTCGCAACGGCAGTTTGCCACCCGTCCGGTTTCGCTCGCCGAGGCTGTCACCGACGGCAACGGTCTGCGACGCGCCGAGCGGTAAGGCGGCGGACCAGCGGCCATGCAGAAGCGCTTGTCATACGCCGGACGGCTAGAGCGCGGCCCCTGCGACGGCACCGCCCCGTTGGCCAACCGATCCCATCGATGCTTCGATCGCGCGCATCAAATCCGGCGGACGAAACGGCTTCTGCAGACAGACGACGTCGGAGAGTTCAGGCGTTCCGGACAGAAAGTCCAGCGCGGTCATTCCCGAAATCGCAATCATGGGCAGGCCCGGCACGCGGGCACGCAGCGCTGCAATCAGATCGGAGCCGTTGGTGCCCTGCAGAAAGATATCGACGATCGCAAGATCGAAGCCCGATTGCCCGAACAGCTTCAACGCGGATGCGGCGCTGTCTGCCTCGACGATTTCGAACTGATGGATGCGCAGCACGATGCAAATCATCGTACGAACGTCGGCCTGATCGTCAACAACAAGCACGCGGGGCATCGAAGCCTCCCGGATCGGTCGCGCGAACAGCCTAAGATGAAGTTCGCGGGATGCGGCGGTTCCGCAGGCATTATTCGGCCGCTCGGTAAAGAGGTGGTTACCCCCGGCCTCTCTGCCGCCCCACAGATAATACCGCGGGTTGATTCCTGTCGAGGCGCCGCTAGCGTAACCTTGGATAGACGATTCCCGCGTGTCGACCGAATGTTCGGCCGCATTGTTTATGCGTATTTGACACTTTCGTGATGGTGCGTTCGCTGCCACTTTTCCGGAGATGATGTTTGGGTGACGAGCGCAACATCTTCCTTTCCACGATGCCGGCGACCCGCAGCGATCGCAGGGTGGCGCTCGTCGTGGTCGGCCTCTCGGCGGTGCTGTTTGCAACCGCCGTGCCGTTCGCCGGCGTGCCGCTTCCGCCGATGCCGGCATTCGTTGCGAGCTACCAGTCCGCGCTGGCCATCAACGACCTGATCACCACCGTTCTGCTGTTTTCGCAGTTCGCGATTATCCGCTCGCGGGCGTTGCTGCTGCTGGCGAGCGGGTATTTGTTCACGGCGATGGCGGCCATCGTCCACGCCCTTACCTTTCCCGGCCTGTTCGCACCAAGCGGGCTGCTCGGTGCGGGAACGCAGACCACCGTTTGGCTCTACATGATATGGCACGGCGTATTTCCGCTACTGGTGCTCGGTTATGCGCTGCTGAAGGCGACGGACAACGACAGGATGCGAGGTTCGGCCGGCATGGCCGTCGTTACCAGCATCGTCGCGGTCGGTGCCATGATGGCCGCGTTCACCTGGATCGTCACCGCCCAGCACGACCGTCTGCCGATCCTTCTCGGCGGCGGTCATTACACGCCGGTCATGCTTGGAGTGGTCTCTACCGTATGGTGCCTGAGCCTGGCTGCATTGGCGGTGCTGTGGCTGCGCCGGCCGCATTTCGTCCTCGACGTCTGGCTGATGGTCGTGATGAGCGCCTGGTTGTTCGATATCGCCCTGTCGGCGATCCTGAACGTGGCGCGCTTCGATGTCGGCTTCTATCTCGGCCGCATCTACGGCCTGTGCGCCGCGAGTTTCGTGCTCACCGTGTTGCTGATCGATAACGTCGCCCTGCAGGGCAAACTGGCGCGCCTGCTCGGAACATCGCGCCGGGAAATCGTCTCGGAAAGAAATCTTCGGGCCGAACGCGAACGCCTGTTCAGCGCCGTCGTGGAATCGTCCAACGATGCCATCATCACCAACCTGCTCGACGGAACCATTTCCGGCTGGAACGGCGCCGCGGAGCGCTTGTTCGGCTTCACGGCGGCGGAAGCGGTCGGCAAGAGCATCGATCTGATTGTGCCGCCGGACCGGCGCGCGGAGATCGGCGACACACTGGAGCGAGTCGGCCGCGGCGAGCGGATCGAGCAATATGAAACCTCGCGCGTCCGCAACGACGGACGCACCGTCGAGGTTTCGCTCAGCATCGCTCCGATCAGGTCGGCTTCCGGCCAGATCATCGGCGCTTCCAAGATTGCGCGCGACATTACCGAAAGCAGGCGAACCGAGCAGGCGCTCAGCCAGGAGATGGAAGAGCGGCGACGCATATTTGAATCTTCGAACGACCTCATCCTCGTGAGCGACTCCATGGGGAATTTGATCCAGGTCAGCCCGAGCGTCATCGACATCCTCGGATATCAGCCGTCTGAAATGGTCGGACACAACGCGATCAACTTCATCCACCCCGACGATCTCGAACACACCCGCAAGGAGATGCGGGCGGGCCGGCGAGGACGAAGCAAGCGCAATTTCGAGACGCGCTATGTCAGCAAGGACGGCAAGTCCGTCACGCTGAACTGGACCGGGACGTGGTCGGAACCGGTCCGCCGCCATTTCTTCATCGGCCGCGACCTGACTGAAAAGCAGGCGGCGGAAGCCCAATTGCGGCACGCGCAGAAGATGGATGCGGTCGGCCAGCTCACGGGTGGCGTCGCCCACGACTTCAACAACATCCTGACCGTGATCACCGGCACCATCGGCATTCTCGAGGAAGCCGTCGCCGATCAGCCGCAGCTCGCCGCCGTTGCCAAGCTGATCGACGAGGCCGCCGACCGCGGGGCCAATCTGACCAAGCACCTCCTCGCCTTCGCCCGCAAGCAGCCGCTGCAGCCGCTCGAGATCGACGTCAATGCGCTGGTGCTGGAAGCGGCGAAGCTTTTGCACCCCACGCTCGGCGAGCACATCGAAATCACGCCATTGCTGGCCGAGGATGCTTGGACCGCGCTGGCCGATCCGAACCAGCTCACCACGGCCGTCCTCAACCTCGCCATCAACGCGCGCGACGCCATGCCCAATGGCGGCAAGCTTGCGTTCGAGACCGGCAACATCTTCCTCGACGAAAACTATGCGGGCATGCACAACGAGGTTGCGCCCGGCCATTACGTGATGATCGCGGTCAGCGACACCGGTTCGGGCATCCCGCCCGCTTTGCTCGAGCGCGTATTCGAACCGTTCTTCACGACCAAGGAAGTCGGCAGGGGCACCGGCCTCGGGCTCAGCATGGTGTTCGGCTTCGTCAAGCAGTCGGGCGGGCACGTCAAGATCTACAGCGAGGAAGGCCACGGCACATCCGTCAAGATCTACCTGCCGCGGGCGACGGGCCTGGATCAGACCGCGGCCGAGGCGCAAGTCGCGGCCGACGTCCAGGGCGGCAGCGAAACGGTTCTCGTGGTCGAGGACGATGCGCTGGTGCGGCGCTATGTGATCACCCAGATCGAGAGCCTGGGCTACACCACGCTCGAAGCGGCCAACGCCTCGGATGCCTTGCGCGTCATCGACGACGTCCCCACCATCGACCTGCTGTTCACGGACGTGATCATGCCCGGCACCATGAACGGTCGCCAGCTCGTCGACGAGGCGCTGAAGCGGCGGCCGGGCCTCAAGACGCTGTACACGTCGGGCTATACCGAGAACGCGATCGTCCATCATGGCCGGCTGGATTCCGGCGTGCTGTTGCTGGCAAAGCCCTATCGCAAGTCAGAGCTCGCAAAGATGATCCGGCTGGCGCTTGCCAGTTGAGCAAGCCCTGCGGCTGATATATCCGTGGAGGGCACGCCCCACGCGGGGGCAGCCCAGGGACCAAGTTTTGAAAAATCTCCTCACCGATGTTTCCGGCGTCCGCGTCGGCCACGCCCATGACACCAGCGTCGCCTCCGGCGTCACCGCGATCCTGTTCGACACTCCCGCCGTCGCCTCCATCGACGTCCGCGGCGGCGGTCCCGGCACCCGCGAGAGCGCCCTGCTCAAGCCCGAAAGCACCCTCGAGGCGATCGATGGCATCGCGCTTTCCGGCGGCTCGGCGCTCGGGCTGGATGCCGCGGGCGGCGTACAGGCGTGGCTTGCCGAACAGGGACGCGGCTTTCGGGTGCGCGGCGCGGTGATCCCGATCGTTCCGGGCGCGATCTGCTTCGACCTGCTCAACGGCGGCAACAAGGCATGGGGACGCTTCCCGCCCTATCGCGATCTCGCCTACGCGGCGGCGAATATGGCGGATACCGATTTCGCGCTGGGCAGCGTCGGCGCCGGCCTCGGCGCGACGACTGCGACTTTCAAGGGCGGACTCGGCTCCGCTTCCGCACAGACAGAAGGCGGCGTCACCGTCGGTGCGCTCGCGGTGGTCAATGCGGTGGGCAGCGTGACCGTCGGCGACGGCCCGTGGTTCTGGGCGGCACCGTTCGAACAGGATAACGAATTTGGCGGGCGCGGACTGCCGCCCGCGTTCACGCCGGATATGCTGCGGGCGCGTCTGAAGGGCGGACCGGCGGTAACGCCTGCGGAGAACACCACGCTGGTGGTGGTGGTCACAGACGCCGTGCTGACAAAAGCGCAGGCCAAACGGCTGGCGATGATCGCACACACCGGCATGGCGCGCGCCATCTATCCCGTCCATGCAACGACGGATGGTGACGTGGTGTTTGCCGCAGCGACCGGCAAGAAGCCGGTCGATCCGCTGTTCGGCGTCACCGAACTCGGCATGGTGGCCGCCAACACGGTCGCGCGCGCGATTGCGCGCGGCGTCCATGCTGCGACCGCGCTACCCTTTCTGGGTGCGCTACCGGCGTGGAGCGATCGCTTCGGTTAGAGCATGGTCCGGAAAAGTGGATACCGGTTTTCCGAAGAGACCATGCTCAAGATAAAAGGTCGCAGTCCGAAAGGATCTCGCCGGGTCTCGTGATCAGGCGCTCATCGAGAGCGATGCTGTGGACGAGGACGAAATCGCCTGGGCCTGGCGCTGGATCATCTGCTCGATGAAATTGTAGGATGATGTTGCTGATGTGGAAGAGCTTCCGCTCGCGGGTGACGTCATCGTCACCTTCGAACCATCAGCATAGGTCAGCGACGTCGTCACCGAACCGTCGCTGTTGGTGACGGTCGTGGTGGAGGCGCCCTGCAGGGCCTGCGAGAATGGATCGGAGCCTGATCCGTTGCTACCGCTGGCGTCGTCAGGCTTGCGGTGCCCCTTTCCGGGCCGCAGCGCCGAGGCCAGTTCCTTCAAACTGACCGAGCCATCGCCATCCTTGTCGAGCTTGCCGAACACGCTGTCGGCATTCGTGAGGTTTGTGCCGCCGGCGCCGAGCGCCTCCTCGAATTCTTCCTTGCTGATCTTGCCGTCGCCGTCGCCGTCGATCTGTCCGAACAGGTCCTTCAACGCGTTGTGGCGGCTCTTGGATGCCGTGGTCGATCCCGTCGAGGACTGGCTTTGCGCGTCAAGCAGCGCGCTCATGGTTTCCGGCGATATCGACGATGCGCCGCTGCCGCCCGAGCCTGCCCCTGAAGCGATCGAGGCCGACGCGCTCGAGGTCATCGAAGCGAACGGGTTTGCGGAGTTCTCGCTAACGCCCGTGGATGACGTTGACGATTTCGACGCTAGCGCCTTAAAGGCATCGATGACGGACGACGCGGCGCCCAGAGCAAAGAACATGGCGGAACTCCAACATGCCGCACAGACAGCGGCTGACCGTGTTCCCCCTTCCTCAGCAAGCGCCGTGCCAGTACGAAAAACCCAATAAAAAGGGCTTTCCCGAATCCCTGCGATCCCGCAAGGTCGGCAATAACTGCCAAGCTGCGGCAGATTTTTCCGCCCACAGGAGACGTTTTCGGCCGCATTGCCCCCGGCCGCTCTGCATGATACGCGGGGCCGTTCCGCCCTCTCGCAAGCGTTTCGGGAAAGCGCACATGTCTCAGCAATTTGTGTCACGTCCCCTCGTCATCGCGCCGTCGATCCTGGCGGCGGATTTCGCCAAATTGGGCGAAGAGGTCCGCGCCGTCGATGCAGCGGGCGCCGACTGGATCCATCTCGACGTGATGGACGGACATTTCGTGCCGAACATTTCCTACGGCCCCGACGTCATCAAGGCGATGCGCCCGCACACCAAGAAGATCTTTGACGCCCATCTGATGATTTCGCCCTGCGATCCCTATCTCGAGGCGTTCGCGAAAGCCGGCTGCGATCACATCACCGTCCATGCCGAGGCCGGCCCGCATCTGCACCGCTCGCTGCAGGCGATCCGCGCGCTCGGCAAGAAGGCCGGCGTCTCGCTCAACCCGGGCACGCCGGCGAGCGCGATCGAATATGTCATCGACCTGATCGACCTGGTGCTGGTGATGTCGGTCAACCCCGGCTTCGGCGGCCAGGCCTTCATCAAGTCCGCGCTCGGCAAGGTCAGCGATATCAGGGCGATGACGGCGGGACGTCCGATCGACATTGAAGTCGATGGCGGCGTGGGCCCTGACGTCGCCGGCCAGCTCGCCGCCGCCGGCGCCAACGCGCTGGTCGCGGGCTCCGCGGTATTCAAGGGCGGCACCGTGGACAGCTACAAGGCCAACATTTCCGCGATCCGCCACGCGGCGGCGCTGGCGCGCGGCGAAGCGGTCTGACACGGATCGCCCCGTCCCGGCGCGCCGAACCATTCCTTTTCCCGTCGCGACCAACCGGGCATGGACGAACTCCGCACCACGATATTTTCCTCGATATTTTCCCGTGCCTTACGGCGGGTATTGACCGAAGCACTTCAACCGGGCGAGCGCGTGCTCTGGCAGGGCCAGCCCGACGGCGTCGCGCGGATGATGATGTGGCGGTTTCTGTGGTGGATTGGACTTCCCTGGCTGCTTGTCACCGCTATCGCGATCTCCAGGGGCTGGGTCGGTCAATCAACGGTGCCGCTGTTGATGGTCGGCATCATGATGGTCGCCGCTCCCTTCGTGATGTGGCTGCACGACCTGCAGACGTTGTTCGCGATCACCAATCGGCGCGCGCTGATCGTGCGCACAGCCTGGGGCAAACCGACGGTGTCGGCGACGCACTTTGAAGACATGGACAAGACATTCGAGATAGCCGACATCGGCCGCGGCGCCGGCCATCTCAATTTCGCGTCGGGAAGATCGACCCGCTCTCCAGATACCGACTACACCNCCGCTGCGTGCGAAATCCTGCAGGTGTCGGCGACATTCTGGAGCGCGCACGGCGTCGAACCGCATAATCGACCCGGCAGGAAAGCCACAATCGCGTCCAGCAAGCCGTGGAACCGTAAAGTCCATGCTGCGGCCACAAAGCATCACGCATCTCGCCATAAAGGCAGATCAGCATTCCGTCTTTCACGGATGGGAAAAAATATGATCAAGGCCTTCACCGCCGCCGCAATGCTTCTGGTCCTCGCGCCCTCCGCCGCGCTCGCGCAGCGCGCCGGCGATGCCGCGCTGGGCGCAGTCGCCGGCGCCGTCGTGCTTGGGCCGG
>NZ_LLYB01000059.1:0-138 GCF_001440475.1 Bradyrhizobium lablabi
CAACCAGGATCTGAACGGCGACGGAATCATCGGTGCCGGCGCCGGTGCATCCTCCACCGTGATCGAAGCCCTCGGTTCGACCAGCCTGGTGCAGGTAGGGAACAACTACTACTTCTACCCGGTCGGCGGCAGCAGCGG
>NZ_LLYB01000059.1:438-3589 GCF_001440475.1 Bradyrhizobium lablabi
TGCAGGTAGGAAACTACTATTACTTTTACCCCGTCGGCGGCAGCAGCGGGCCGCAATTCAAATACAAGGGCGCCCCGGTGGCAGTGGGGCAGTACGAATGGAGCTTCCTCGGCGTCGAGCAGACGGCCGGCGGTTACAAGNGTGGCCATGCGTATCCAGGGCACCGATCAGTATACGGTCTGGAATACCGACACCAACGGCAACTGGGTCTCGAACGGGACCGGCGGCGTCATCGTCTCGGGATCGAACTCCGCCATCAAGTCACTCGAGCTGAGCTTCAACCAGGATCTCAATGGCGACGGAATTATCAGCACCTCGTCGACCCCGCTAAGTTCGGCCAGTCTGGGACAAGGCGCTGCAACAACTCCGATTGCCGACTGGATCGCCGGTCAGGATAGCTTTGTGTTCAGGACTGATCATCTTGCGGCTCATGCAGATGCCACAAGCACCGGGCCATTGGCCAGCCTGCTGGGCGCCGGGATTGTTCATGACCAGATCCAACTTGCCGCGTCAGGAATGGCAGGCTTGCATTCGGATCTTGGCGCGGTACCGGCCGCGCCATCAGAGAGCCATTTGGCTGAACTGCTCTTAGACCACCATTTCATGATCCGGTGAGATCGAACCAGGGCTGCAGGCGGGTCCGTCCAATTGCCATCGCAGTCCTGCTGAAGTCCGACATCCCAAAGGCATGGTGCGTCGAGACTGCCGCGTTCCGGCAGGCTTGATGATCGCGGTCGCTTGCGTTAGTGACGGCCGGAAGCACGCGCCGAGGCGGGCCGGGGGCCCGGAATTGCCGACCAGGAGGGAGAGATTTTCCTTGAAGCGGTTTCTGGTGTCCATCCTCAAAGGCATCAACTGGTTCATGCGCGTACTGGTCGGCTGGACCCATTTTGCGCAATTTGCCTTGCAGTGGGGCACCAGACCGAGGCCGGAATGGTTCGACCATTTTCTCGATCAATACTGGCAGTGGGGCGCAACGAACAACAGCCTTTGGGTGGAGCGCGGCGTCTTTTCGCGGCTCGTCCTCAAGGAGAATTCGCGCATGCTCGAGATCTGCTGCGGCGATGGTTTCAACACCCGCCACTTCTACTCGACCAAAGCGAAGTCGATCATCGCGCTTGATTTTGACGAGGAGGCGATTCCTCACGCCAGGCGATACAATTCCGCGCCGAACATCACCTTCATCAAGCAGGACATCCGCGCCGGTCTGCCTGAGGGACCGTTCGACAACGTCGTCTGGGACGCAGCGATCGAGCATTTCACCGAAAAGGAAATCGACACGATCATGGGCGCGATCGTCGAGCGCCTGGGCGCCGATGGCATCCTGAGCGGCTACACGCTCACCGAAGACAAGAGCGGCAGGAAGAGCAACGCGCTGCATGAGTATGAATTCAAGGACAAGGAGGATCTGCGGCGCTTCCTGACGCCGCATTTCAAGTTCGTGCGCGTATGGGACACGATCTATCCGACGCGGCATAATCTGTACTTTGTCGCATCCCAGACACCGGTCGAAATGTATGGCTAGGCCATCGCGGTCGCGGCAGGCGCGGTCCCGGAAAGAGCAGAGATGACCGGTTCCCCCAGCCGCGCGCGCCGTCTCTCGGAAGGCTGGTCGGCAAATCTTTTGCAGATGGCGCTGGGGATCGCCCAGCAGGTCGCGCTCATTCCGGTCTTTCTGCACTACTGGACCGGTGACACCCTGGCGGCGTGGCTTGCAATCTATGCCGTGGGGAATCTCGTTCTCATTGCGGATGCAGGGCTGCAATTCCGCGCGATCAACCGGTTTTTCCAGTTCAAGTCGGGCGCCGATTGCGACGGCCGCACCGCGCGCTTCTATGCCGCGATACTGCGGATCTATCTCGGGCTCGTTGCTACGTTGACATTGCCGCTGCTGGTCGGCGCGATGCTGTTGGCCCCCTCCAAGGTACTCGGATTTGCGACGGTCCCGCATTTCGATGCGGCGTTTGTCGTGATGGCCGGTGGAATGCTGTGGGCGGTGCCGTCCAATCTCGTTGCCGCACTCTATCGCGCGCGGGGGCTCTATGGACGCGCAGGAAAAGTGCAGAACGTCGCCGTTCTCCTCGGGCAGATCGGCCAGCTCATCGCCATTGTCGCGACGGGAAGCCTGCTGGCGGTTACCCTTGCTTACGTAGCCGCGCAGGTGCTTGCTGCGATCTGGCTTTTGGTCGTCGACGCGCCGCGGCTGTTTCCGTATCTGCGCGGCCCTGGCGCAACCCCTTCGTGGCGCTGGAGTCTAGGGCAGTTTCGCAAGGCTGTTCCGTTTGCCGTGGCGGGCGCTACAGACTTGGCGCTGCTCAATCTGCCGGTCCTGCTGGTCAGCGCGTTCGTGTCCGATCGCGTCGCCGTCGCGCAGTGGGGGCTTACCCGCGTGGTCGCCGGATTGCTTCGCGTCCTCTGCGTTCAGACCAGCCTTCCGCTCGCCGCGGAGCTTGGCCACGATCATGCGGTGGGAGACGTGCAACGGCTGCAAAGCCTGTATGTCCGCGGATCGGTGCTCGTGACATTGCTGGCGAGCGTCGTGGTCTCCGGCCTGCTGCCGTTCTGGCCGGATTTTTTCGCGCTCTGGACCCGCGGCGTCGTGCCCTACGATCCGGCGCTGACGGTGACATTGCTGATCGGTACCGCCGCGGCGGCACCCTCGATCCTGGCGCTGGGTTATGCCAATTACAGCAATCGAGGCGATCTTCTGGTGCGGACGAAGGGACTGCAGCTCGTCGTTTTCCTGGTCCTGTCGGCGGTGTTGATCCCTTCGACCGGACTGATCGGGGCGGCGATTGCGGTGGTGGCCAGCGAACTGCTGATACAGTTCGGTGTCCTCGGGCGGATCATCCTGCAGGACACGTTGCAGCATCCGCTGAGGCATGTGGGCTTTCTGGCTGCGGTGATGATCGCGGTGACGCTCGCCGGCTGGGCGCTGGGCGCGGCCATCCGCCTGGCCACGCCGCTGGCAGAGCCGTTACGCTTCTTCGTCGAATGCGCCCTGTGGCTGGCCGTCGTCGCGGTGGCCGCCAGTCCGCTTGTGAGCGAGCGCGTGCGCGCGCGGCTGACCGCAGCGATTCCGCGTTAGCGCAGGACCGCCGCCTGCCGGATGAGATATCGCCCGTAGCCGGTATTCTTCATCGGCTCCGCC
>NZ_LLYB01000059.1:3618-61044 GCF_001440475.1 Bradyrhizobium lablabi
TTCCTCGGGGCAGGCGATTTTCAGGCCCTGGCGCTTCTCCACGATGTGGATGAACTGCGATGCCTCGAGCAGCGATTCATGCGTGCCGGCGTCGAGCCAGGCGTAGCCGCGGCCGAAGCGTTCGGCGTGCAGCTCGCCATGTTGCAGGTACCATTGGTTGACGTCGGTGATTTCAAGCTCGCCGCGCGGCGACGGCTTCATCTCGCGCACGATATCGACGACGCGTTCGTCGTAGAAGTAAAGCCCGGTTACGGCGTAGTTGGATTTCGGCGCTTTCGGCTTCTCCACGATCTGCAGCGGCCGATGCGCGGGATCGAACTCGATGACGCCGTAGCGTTCGGGATCGTCTACCCAGCAGGCGAACACCGTCGCGCCGCTTGCCTGCTGCGCGGAGGTGCGCAACAGTGCGCGCAGATTGTCGCCGTAGAATATGTTGTCGCCGAGGATCAGCGCGGAGGATCCGCCGGCCAGAAAATCCCGCCCGATCAGGAAAGCCTCCGCGATGCCGCCGGGGTGATCCTGGACGGCATAGGAAAGCTCGATGCCCCATTGGCGCCCGTCGCCGAGCAGGCGCCTGAACTGGTCGATCTCCTCCGGCGTGGTGATGATCAGGAGCTCGCGCAGGCCAGCCATCATCAGCGTCGTCAGCGAATAATAGATCAGCGGCTTGTCGTAGACCGGCAATAGCTGCTTGGAGGTCGCGAGCGTCAGCGGATAAAGCCGCGTGCCGCGGCCACCTGCCAGAATGATGCCTTTGCGATTCATGCGCCGAACCCTTCGCCGTTGGCGGGGATTTGGCAGCCTCGTTAGCATGCGCCAGCGGGCCTACAAAGGGCCTTTTCTTGCTCTCCATAGCAGAAATATTTCAATGGCTTACGCCTGAAATGACTGCGTTGCGCCGTCTATGCTTGTGGGTTAGGAATGGCACCATCGCGGCGGTTGGCAACGCAATGTCGGTGACGGCAGCGCCATTCACGATCTGGACTGCGACGGAGATCATGGCCGACCGCCTTTATTGCACCTACTTCGATCACAACTACCTGCCGCGCGGGCTGGCGCTCTATCATTCGCTGCGACGCCACGCACCGGGTGCGGAGCTTTGGGTGCTGTGCTTGAGCGAGGCTTGCTATCGGGCCCTGAAGGCACTTGATCTTCCCAACCTGGTGGCGGTGCGCATGGCGGAGTTTGAAGCCGCTAATCCCGACGTCGCCGCGACCCGGCCGTCCCGCAGCCAGATCGAATATTATTTTACGTCTTCACCGGCCTGGATCCTCTTCGTGCTGGAAAGCAGCCGGGACGCGGAGTGGACAACCTATCTCGACAGCGACCTGTTCTTCTTTGCGTCGCCCGATCCGATCTATGCGGAAATGAAGGATGCCGCGTTCGGCATCGTTCCGCATCGCTTCTCCCGCGGCCTGGAAGATCAGCGCAGGTTCGGGCTCTACAATGTCGGCTGGGTCAGCGCGCGCCGGCGCGACGACGGCATCGCGGCGCTCCGCTGGTGGCGCGAGCGCTGCATCGAATGGTGCTACGACCGGGTCGAAGGCGACCGTTTCGCCGACCAGCGCTACCTCGATCGCATGCCTGAAATGTTCAGTGGCGTTCACGTGATATCGCATCTCGGCGCCAATCTCGCGCCTTGGAACATTGCCGATTGCCGCCTGGAGTGGAACAACGGCATGGTCGAGATCGAGCGGCGCGATCCTTTGCTGTTCTTTCATTTTTACGGGGTCAAACGCAGCGGCGGCCATTATTTCAATAGCCACCGGGTCTATCACGCGCCATTTTCCGGCCTGATGAGAGAAAAACTGTACAAACCGTACGTGGCGGCGCTCGACGAGGCCGAGCGAACATCGGCTCCTTACCTGCAGGGGGAGCAGATCGAAGCGATCCGAAAGCCGGTGGTCGCCAATCCGGTCGATCGGCTGTTCAACGCGTTGCGCAGGATGCGAATGATGGCCTATCGCGGGCTCGATATCGTCACCGGACGGGCTATCGCCGTTCGCTAGTCCGATCCATGATTTCGAGAGATTATTACGAATGCGGTTGCTGATCCTTGGCTACTCCTCGATCGTCGAACGGCGGGTGATGCCCTCCGCGGCGAAGGTCGGCCGCATCGAGGAGATTTCGATCGCAAGCAAGAGCCGCAAGAGGCCCGAGGGCTGGCCGAAGCAGGGGCAGTTCTTCGACGACTACGAGGCTGCCTTGCGCAGCAGCGACTGCGATCTCGTCTATCTTTCGCTACCCAACGCATGGCACGAGCACTGGGTCATGGCCGCGCTCGCCGCCGGCAAGCACGTCGTGGTCGACAAGCCGGCGCTGATGACATTGACGGGCAGCGAGCGCGCCGTGAGCGAGGCGCGGCGCGCTGGTCGCCTCGTCGCGGAGGCGACGGTATTCGGTTATCATCCGCAGTTCGAGACGCTGGCGGCCTTCATCGCCGAGACCGGTCCGTTGACGCAGGCGGCCGCGCAATTCATCATTCCGCCGCTACCGATCGGCAACTTCCGCAATCACGCCGAACTGGGCGGCGGCTGTCTGCTCGACATGGGACCTTACGCCGCCGCCACGATGCGAATCCTCGGCGGCGACGGCGTGGCTGACGTGACGGCGCTGGCCGGCGGCCGGCATGCCGAAACCGGCGTCGACATGGGATTTTCGGTGCTGGCCCGGCTTGGGAATGGCGGGGCATTTTCCGGTCATTTCAGCTTTGAGGGCGAGTATCAGAACCGCTTGCTCGTTGTTGGCCGTTCGGGGTCCGTGTTAATGGAGCGCGTCTTCACTCCACCCGCCGATCATCAGATGGAATGGCGCCGGCGCGTACGCAATGCCGATGATGTCGTGACCTTCGAGCCGGCCGATACGTTTGCACGTTTCCTCGAGGCGGTGACGGCAGCGATTGCGAGCGGCGATCACGAACGATTCCATCGCGATCTCCTGAGCGACGCAACGTGCCGGGACATGATCGCAACCGCACTCGCATCGCAAAATCCGGCGCAACCGTTCATGTGAGAGACATGCCAATCAACGTATGGGACTATTTGCGGGAATACGACGAGCTGCGCGAGGAGATCCTCGCTGCCGTCGACCGGGTATTCCGCTCCGGGCGGCTGGTGCTCGGACAGGAAGGCATCAGGTTCGAGCGTGAGATGGCGGCCTATCTGGGGGTCGCGGGCAGTGTCGGCGTGAACAGCGGAACGGATGCGATCTACATCGCGCTGGCCTCGCTCGGGGTCAAGGCCGGCGACGAGGTCATTACCGTGCCCAATACAGCGGTGCCGACGGTCTCGGCGATCCGCACGCTCGGCGCCAGGCCTGTCTTCGTCGACGTGCGCGAAGACGATTTCCTGATGGATGTCGCTCAGGTCGAAGCCGCGATCACGCCGCGCACCAGGGCGATCGTGCCGGTGCATCTCTACGGCCAATGTGTCGACCTCGATCCGCTGATGGCGATTGCCGAGCGGCACGGGCTGAAGGTGATGGAGGACTGCGCGCAGTCGCAAGGCGCGCTCTACAAGAACCATCAGTCCGGCAGTGTCGGTCACGCCTCGGCGTTCTCGTTCTACCCGACCAAGGTGCTGGGCGCCTATGGCGATGGCGGCATGGTGCTGAGCAACGACGAAGCGGCGATCAAGCTCGCGCGTAGCCTTCGCTTCTACGGCATGGAGACGCAGTACTATTCCGAGCGCCACGGTTATAATTCGCGTCTCGACGAGGTGCAGGCCGCGATCCTGTCGCTGAAACTGCCGCGCATCGAGGGCTGGATCGAGCGGCGGCGGGAGATCGCCGCGCGCTACAATCGCGGGCTTGCCGGTAGCGGTCTCGTGCTGCCGCGCGAGAACGCACACAGCCGCCATTCCTACTATGTCTATGTGGTGGAGCATCCGACGGACCGCGACGGGGTGCTGGAGCGGCTGGCGAAGCGCGACATCAACTGCAATGTGTCGTACCGTTGGCCGATACACACCATGCGGGGTAGCGCCGATCTCGGCTATTCCGAGGGGCAATTCCCGGTCGCGGAGCGCAAGGCGCAGCGGATATTCTCGCTGCCGATGTATCCGCATCTGAAGGAGGAGGAAGTCGATACCGTGATCGAAGTTCTCAGGGACGTGGTCTGATGGCCGAGCGCGCGCATCTTGACTGGTTTCGCAAACGGCTCGCAGCATCCGCCGCGATCGAGCCGAAGGATCCTGCGCCGATCCTGGCATGGCGGGACGAGCGCTGCCAGGCGATCCGCTTCAAGGCCGAATTGATCGGCCTCGACGAGGTTCGCGGCTGGTCGCGCGACGCCCAAGGTAATGTCCGGCACAAGAGCGGACAGTTTTTCAGCGTTGAGGGCGTACGGATCGAAAGCGGTGACTTGCGTGAGGTCACTTCGTGGGATCAGCCGATCTATACCCAGCCTGAAGGCGGCCTGCTGGGGTTGATCACCCGTGAGACAGGCGATAGCGGCGTGCAGTTTCTGCTGTATGCCAAGGCCGAGCCGGGCAACCTCGGCGTGCTCCAGCTCTCGCCCTCCGTGCAAAGCACGTGGTCCAACATCAGGCGCGCGCATGGCGGCAAGCTATCGCCGATGCTGGAGGTGCTCACCGCCAAGGCCGGCGTGCGGATCATCTACCGGGCCGCGCACAATGAAGAGGGGGGCCGGTTCTGGCGGAAGTCGAACGAGAACATCATCGTCTTCGTCGACGATGAGAGCGTGATCGAGTCCGACATGGCGATGTTTTGCTGGGCGAGCCTGAGCCAGCTCAAGGAGCTCGCCCTGATCGACAATGTGCTGAGCCCCTTCGTGCGGACGATCATCGCGCCGCTCTAGCACGAATGACGAACGGTCACGCCTTCGAAAACAGGTAGGTTTCTGTGGTCGAGTGGTGACCCGTCACGTCGGAAACGTCATAGGGGATGCAGGGCCATTGGCGCGCGAGCCGAAGCCCGGCATTGTTACAGAGCGACATCAATTCGCGCTTGCCGAACACGATTTCGACGACCGGTGCGCCATAGGCGAATTTGCTCAAATAGGTGGTTTGATGATCGTCGAACATCGGCACGGTGTGTAGCACGCAATACCGGCCGGCAACGCGCGCGGCTTCCCGGATCGCCGCCGGATAGTCGATGATATGCATCAGCGACACGCCGTTGAAGACGATGTCGAATGCATTGTCCGTATGCGGTAGCCGGGTCGCATCCGCGACCTCGAACGTAACGGACGGATAGTTTGAGCGGGCGCGCGCGATCATCGCCTCCGAATAATCGATGCCGGTGTAGCTGAGGCCGCCGGGAACGAGGTTGGCGAAGACCTCAGAATAGTAGCCGCTGCCACAGCCGATTTCGATCAGGCGAGGCCTGGCAATGCCGGTCGCCGCCACGGCCTCCGCGGCGACGGTGAAATCGAGCCGTGGTTCGCCGCTCTTCATGTCGGCGATCAACGCCCGATAGGCGCGCTCCTGGCGGGCCACGGTGCGCGCGGAAAGCCAGCCGCCCGATGATGCGGCTACATTGCGGGCTTCCTCCAGCCCGCCCAGCACCTTGTAGTCGGTCGAGGTCAGGATATGGCGGCGCAGGATCGGCGTCGCCTTGACGACGCGCTTGCCAATCTGCCTGACGAGGCGCGGCAGCTTCATCGCGATGGCCGCAACGTTTCGACGAAACCCAGGATCTCGGCGGCGCGATGGCGATAGGTATGCTGCGCCATGGTTCTCGCCTGGCCTGCGGCGGCCGTTGCGGCGCGGCCTTTGGCGTCATCGAGGACGCGGCCGATGACCTCAAGGCAATCGTCGACCGAGCGCCAGACGGCGACCTCGCGATCCGGCGCGAACAAGGTGTGCAGATTGTCCTTGAAGTCGGTCAGCAGGAAAGCGCCGACCCCGGTCGCCTCGAACAGGCGCATGTTGCCGGCTTCGCGGCCTGCCATGTCGATGTGGGAATTGAGCGTGATCTTCGAGCGCCGCAGCGCCTGATACATGTCGGCACCCCACACCTCGCCCTGGAAGCAGCGATGCAGCGGCGAAGAGGCCGGCAGCGTCCGCGGCGGGTTGCCGAACAGCTTGAGATCGTAACGTTCGGCGACCGCCTCGAGCAGCGCAATCCGCTGCTGGTGATCCGGCGACACCGTGCCGACAAAGGAAACCTCGATGTCGACGGCAGGCGCCGGTGGCAGCGCATCGAGAATGGCGGGCTCGAACGCCAGATGATTCACCTCCGCGCGCACGCCGAGGCGGCGGAAGAAATCCACCGTCGCCGAGAGCTGCGACATCATCAGATCGTAGACGGACCAGTCCACGCCGCGGGAC
The DNA here is from genome assembly GCF_001440475.1 of Bradyrhizobium lablabi. Classification (GTDB taxonomy): domain Bacteria; phylum Pseudomonadota; class Alphaproteobacteria; order Rhizobiales; family Xanthobacteraceae; genus Bradyrhizobium; species Bradyrhizobium lablabi. The sequence goes on from NZ_LLYB01000059.1 coordinate 9,909, forward strand.
GGCGCAATGCCGATCTGGCCGATCAGGATCGGGTTGCCGATCGCCTTGATGCGCCGCATCAGCCTGGGGTCGACGTGAAAAGTGTCCTGGTTGAGCACCACGTCGGGTGTGAAATCCTCGATCTGGGCAAGCAGGATTGCCTCGGCCTGCGCGTCAAGGCGCGGGCTGAGGCCGACCTTGCGGGCCAATGGCCGCAGCATCGGCTTCAGCGGCGTCACGGCGCGTTGCAGCCATGCCGGCATCGAGGTGCTTCCGCTCGTCGTCTCGGGCCCCGCCGCCTTGACGGCCATGCCATGCTCGCGCGCCCAGGCGGTCTGGAGCCAGGCATTGTTGACGTGGATCTCCGCCGCCGAATGGCCGAGCGCGGCAAAATTCCGCGAGTAGAAATCGGCGACGCCGAACAGGCTGTTGTTGCGCGCCACCATCTGGTCGGCGTAACCGGCGCTTCCGAGCCCCGGCTGGCGGCGGTACATCCAGCTCAGGAAGCGCGGGTAGTCCGCATTGAGCACGAGGATGCGCATGAGTGGCTAGACCGCGCGCCGGAAGCCGTAATTCTTGTCGATCCACGCCTTGTAAGCGCCGCTGGTGACGTCGCGCCACCATGTTTCGTGGTCGAGATACCATTGCACAGTCTGCTTCAGTCCGCGCTCGAAATCGACCTTGCAGCGACTGCCGAGTTCGGTTGCCAGCTTGGTGGCATCGATCGCATAGCGGTGATCATGGCCGGGGCGGTCCGTCACATAGGTGATGAGCGTACGGCAGGAGCCGGCGGCCGCGGCAGGACAGGTTGGAAAGCGCGCGGCGAGACGGGTATCGGATGCGAAGGCCGCATCGATCGTGTCGCAGATCAGGCCGACCACGTCGCGGTTGTTGCGTTCGTTGCCGCCGCCGACATTGTAGGTTTCGCCGGTGCGGCCGCGCTCGATCACGTTCATCAAGGCATCGCAATGATCGGAAACATGCAGCCAGTCGCGAACATTGGAGCCGTCCCCGTAAACCGGTAGCGGCTTGCCTTCCAGCGCGTGGATGATCATCAGCGGAATGAGTTTTTCCGGGTGCTGATAGGGGCCGTAATTGTTGGAGCAGTTCGTGATCAGCGCAGGCATGCCGTAGGTCGCGACGAAGGCGCGGACCAGGTGGTCGCTGGATGCCTTGCTCGCCGCGTAGGGCGAGTTGGGGCGATAGGGCGAGGATTCGGTGAAGGCGGGATCGGCCGGGCCGAGTGAGCCATAGACTTCGTCGGTCGAGACGTGGAGAAATCGCGCCGTATCAAGCATCGCAGCCGCGCGCCAAAAATCGAGCGCCGTTTTCAGAAGCGTGAACGTGCCGAGCACGTTGGTCTGCAGAAAGGCTTCGGGATCGCTGATCGAACGGTCGACATGCGACTCGGCGGCGAGATGCGCCACGCGCGAGAATTTGTGTTCGTCGAACAGGCGCTGCATCAGCGCCGCATCGCCGATGTCGCCCTTCACGAACTCGATGCTTCGATCGGCAATCAGCGGCTCCAGGCTGCGGACATTGGCCGCATAGGTCATGGCATCGACGATCGTCAGGCGGTCGGCCGGCTGCGCCGCCCGCCATGCATGCACCAGGTTCTGGCCGATGAAGCCAGCGCCGCCTGTAATCAGAACGCTCTGCATCGAAACCTCCGGTCACGAAGCCGCCGGCTCGATTCTGGGATCGAACATCGTGCGCGGCATGACGTACCACAGCAGAAACAGGAATACGGTGCCATGTGTCAATAATGCCGTCGTAAACGGCACATTGAGAAAGGTCTGGGGAAGCAGCGCGCCCGAGACCATCACGAAGGCCGGCGGCAGTCCGGCGGACACGCGATTGCCGAGCGCGATGACAAGCCCGCACAGCAGCGCCACCAGCGGCGCGAGATACAGCCCGACCGAGGCGATGCCTTCGGTCGCAAACAGGGACGCGTTGATGTTGCCGAGCTGGTAGGTCTTTTCCATCACCAGCGATAGCTGTTCCTGATAGGGGCAGCTCACCAGCGGCTTGACGAAGGATACCTGGCAGAACCAGGTGAGCGGATGGCTCGCGAAGAAGTCGTTATAGAGATCCATGGCGCTGGACGGCGCCGCCATCATTCGGATGTTTACCAGGCCGAAATAGAGCTGCGTATGGTTGTTGAGTTGCACCGACACCAGGATCACGCCGAGCAGCATCGGCAGGAGGGTCGACAGGATGGTGGCCGCGCGGGGATCGAAAAGCCTCGAAAGTATCAGCACGACAACTATCCACGCCGTCGAGAACAGCGCAAACTTGCTCAGCGTGATCGGATAGAACAGCAGCATCAGAACGAGCGGCACGACCGCCCACCAGCGGCGATTGAGCGCCAGGTAACAGGCAAAGGCGAACGGCAGCAGCACGGTAGATATAATTCCAGTCAGATAACGTATCGGCGCCGGAAAATAGAGTTCATTGCGAAAGTCGTAGATCTGCCTGATCGACACCAGATTGAAGTTGTAGAAGGAAGCCGCGACGATGGTGCCGATCGCCAGGGCCAGAATGGAATTCAGAACGTATTGGAGGGCGCGGGGCGAGAGCACATGCTTCTGCTTGAGCGGCCTGTTGATGAGCAGGGCGGGCAGCAGAAACGCCAGCGCGGAAGCGGCGGCCGAGAGACCGGCCAGCCGGTAGTCGTATTTGAATCTGGAGAAGTTCAGGAGCCAGATGAAGCCGAGCACCATCGTGAACAGGCTGAAGCCGACGAAGTAGCCGAAGCTGAAGCGGGCGAATATGAACAGCAGCGAGACGGTGGAGAAGGCCGCGACTGCAGCTATTGCGGGACGGAACCAGATGTCGTCGTACAACATGTACGACTGCCAGTTTGCGACCTGGACCAGCGAGAGACAGCATACCACGATATGAAGGCACACGAGCACGTACAGGCTGAAACGCGAGCCGGAGGCCAGCCGGATGCGTTCCACGATGGCTACGGCAGGCCTGCTTTCTGGTGAGTGCATCATGAACATCGCGCCGCCACGCGGTGTGTCTGAAACGAAACAGTCCTGTCCGGCCTATGTCAGTCCAGCGTACGCTTGAAATAGGCGATGGTCTCCTTCAGGCCATCGGCGAGCGGGACCTTGGGTTCCCAATTCAGCAGCGCCTTCGCCTTGGAAAGATCGGGCTGGCGCTGCCGCGGATCGTCCTGCGGCAGCGGCTTGAAAATGAGCTTGGAGCGCGAATTGGTGTAGCTGATCACCTTCTCGGCCAGTTCCAGAATGGTGAATTCCGAATTGTTGCCGAGATTGATCGGTCCCGTGCAGTCGTCGCCGGTCAGCATCAGCCGGGTAATGGCCTCGACGAGATCGTCGACATAACAGAACGACCGGCTTTGGCCGCCGTCGCCAAACACGGTGATCGGCTCGCCCCTGAGCGCCTGGACGATGAAGGACGAAACGACGCGGCCGTCATTGGGCTGCATCCGCGGGCCATAGGTATTGAAGATGCGGGCCACCTTGATCGGAAGCGAATGTTGCCGCCAATAGTCGAAGAACAGGGTCTCGGCGCAACGCTTGCCCTCGTCGTAACACGAGCGAATCCCGATCGGATTGACGTTGCCCCAGTAATCCTCGGTCTGCGGATGGATCAGGGGATCGCCGTAGATTTCGCTGGTCGAGGCCTGAAAGATCGGGGCCCGCAGGCGCTTGGCGAGGCCGAGCATGTTGATCGCGCCATGCACGCTGGTCTTGGTAGTCTGCACGGGATCGCGCTGGTAGTGGATCGGCGAGGCCGGGCAGGCGAGGTTGAAGATCGCGTCGACCTCGATGTAGAGCGGGAACGTCACGTCGTGCCGGATCGCCTCGAACATCGGGTTCGACAGGAGGTGGGCGATGTTCTTCCGGCTACCCGTGAAGTAGTTGTCCGCACAGACCACTTCCGCGCCGGCGGCGAGCAGCCGTTCACTGAGGTGGGAGCCGATGAAGCCGGCGCCGCCGGTGACGAGGATGCGGCTGTCTTTGTAGTTTCGGTCAAACGACATCGTGGTTCCCGGGGTTGCTTCACGGTCTGCGAGGGGCTGGCGGAGTGGTATCGGCAACGGCAAAGTTCGCCAATAGCATTATCCGGGATGGCAGTATCAAAATACCTTATACCCCAGTAAGTCCTTGAAGGGACCAGCAGGGCGACCAAGGCGCCGCCGATGGGCCAAGATCCGCCCACAAGCACCCGGCCGTGGGTCTCGGAGGCGCGGGCCGCCCGAATCCGGAGCGGTTTTCGCGGGTAGCGGTCTTCAGAAGTCTCGCCGCTTCAGCCAGGCGCGCGTGCCCCAATGCGCAAAGCACGAGGCGGATTTGACCGGCGAAAGCTGTTCCACGTTGCGGTAGATGTGCCAGACCCATCCGGCCGACCGGAGCGGGCGGCTGGAGACCGATGAGCCCCGCACGCGGTAGCGGGCGAGGTCCTCATTGAGCCCGTGGGCGAGGTGTCCCGGCTTGAGGATGCTCAGCCAGAGGCAGAAATCGTCATACGGCTCGTTCTTCATGGCGATGTTGCCGGCGATGTCGCGGTCGACCAGCGCGGTCAGCGTGGCGATCGAGGTGTTCTTGAGCAACTGCTCGTAGTTCAGGGAGGCCGGCACCTCGATCAGGCGGCCGGTGAGCGATCCCGTCTCATTGATGCGGCGGAATGCCGTGTAGCTCAGCGCGGCGCGCTTGGCCTGGGCGAAGGCGATCTGCCGTTCGAGTTTGGCGGGCAGCCACAGATCGTCGCTGTCGAGAAACGCGACGAAGCGGCCCTGCGCCTGGTCGATCGCGGCCTGGCGCGCCAGCGCTGGGCCCCCGTTACGTGGCTGGCGGATCAGCCTGATGCGCGGATCGCTCGCCGCATGGCTTTCCACGACGGCGGCCGTCTGGTCGGTCGAGCAGTCGTCGGCGATCAACAGCTCCCAGTCGGTCATCGTCTGGGCCTGGACCGATGCAATGGTTTCGCCGATCAGCGCGGCCACGTTCCATGACGGGGTGATGATCGAAACGAGCGGCATCGTAAAAAACCTTTCAATCCGCGCGGCGCGGTTCGCCGATCGCAGACAGCAACGAGGCCGCAAACGTATCGAGCTGTTTGGAATCGCTGATATAGAGTTCGCCGGGAAACGATTGCCGCCAGGCGGTTTCGAAATAGGGTGCGGTGTCGGCGGGGTCGAACGGCGGCGCCGCCAGCGCGTCGCGAAGCCGCTGCGGAACGTCGGCCAGGCGGTCGACGGCGAACACCAGCGGGCAGGAGCGGTAGAACGCATCGCCCATCACCACGACCGGCTTGCCGAGCAGCACCGCTTCGGCGCCCGACTTGCTGTTGACCGAGACGATCGCATCCGCGCGGCCAAGCACGGTGTAATTGTTGGTCTGCGGCGGCAGCAGGACGAAATTATCGAAGCGGCGCGCCAGTTCGAACAGGCGGCTGGCCGGAATCGCACCAATCTGGGCCGGGTGTTCCTTGACGACGAGGGTGTGCGTATCCGGGATGATGCGCAGCAGGAAGTCGATGGTCGCGACCTGGTCGAGATATTCCGGCGAGCGAAGTGTCAGCGCCATGTCGGCCGGCACGTGCAGGGGATAGTAGACGAAGGGGCCGTCCGGCATCGGGCGGTAGAGCTTTCGAAGCCGCGTCGCGCCGACCGCCATGGCGGCATGGGCGCGGGCATGGCGGAGATTGTGTCCGAACTCCTGATGCTTGCCGAGTGCGAACTGATCCCAGAGCTTCTCGACCAGGCGGCGTGCATTCCGCGCATTGGCGATCTTGTTGAACGCCGCCGAATATTGGTGACGGTCCTTTTGCGGAATCACGATGGATTGCTGCCGCAAGGTCTCATCGAGATAGCCGCGCACGTCGGTGGAGACGGAGTCTGCCGGCGTCCGCATGGTATCGGGGGCGGCAAGGCTGTCCGGCGTATAGTAGAGCCTGCCGCGAAAGAACGACGGCTCGATGAACCAGTTGCGGATGCCGCGCTTCTTGGCGGCGTAGAAGCAGGCGATCACCGAGAGAAAGCCGCCGAGCTCCTGAACGGCAACGGCCTGCCGCCCCGCGGCGGCGAGGCGATCTAGCGCGGCTTCCATCGCGTTGGTGTAGATCATGAACCGCCGGCGCAGTGCGGCGGTATCGCGAATGCCGAAGGTGACGCGCTCGTGGCTGAACAGGAAGTTCGATCCACCCAGGCCGTATTCGGCGATCCGTGCGGCGAAGGCGCGCTCGTCCTCGACCGGCGCGCCGCCCTCGAGGCCGGTGCGGTACATGTTGACGACGGGGATACCTTTCGCCTCCGCCATTTCGGCGCTGCGATCGTCGAATGCGAGCAGTTGCACCTCGCGCCCGGCGGTGCGCAACCGCTGCGCCACCGGAATCCAGAACCGGGTCTGGTATTCGGCAAGGGTCGTGATCAGGATTGTTTCGGACGAAGCGGTCATGCGCGCGTGGGACGTTTTTCGATGGCGATACTGGCGAGGGGCAGGCCGGTGGTCTGGCACCGGGCGCGCGCGGCGGTGAAAAGCGAGGGGGCCTGGCCGTCGTGGACGGCGATCCGCTCGAGCATGGCGGCTACCGTTGACGGCGCGATCCGCTTGTCGCGCCGGGCCGGACTGACGAAGGTGCGTAGCTTCTCGGTGGCGGCTGAGCCCAGCAGCACGCTCGCGGCACCCTTGGCGATTTGTCCGATACTCGGGTTCGGCCGCGTGCCGCGGAGCGCGCTGGAAAGCGACACAAAGGCATTACGGGGATGCGCGGCGCCGACCAGAACGTCGGCGACGCGCTCGGCGGCGAGGCCATCGTTGCGGTAGAAAAAGGCATCGATATCGGCGGCGTGGACGCCTGCGAAATCGAATCTGGCCGTTTCCGCGTCGAGGTCGTCGACCATGGCCAGCAGTTCGTCGAACGAGGCCGCCGCGCGGCTCACGCGCGCAGGCAGGCGGGCATGTCCGGCGGTTGTCGGCGTGTTCAGATATTCGAGCTGGATCGGAAGCTTTTCAAGCAGAACCGCTTCGACCGCCGTACCGCAATTGAGGTGAATGATTGCCGCGGCATTCTGGATCATGTCGAGCACGCTGCCGGTGCCGTCGACGGTCACATTGGAATATTGGCCCAGCGCATTCCGATAGACTTCCTCGCTCTCGAACGGGTGCGGCCGCACCAGAATCGCCTGGTCCGGCCGCGCGGCCGCAAGGCGGGCGATCTCCGCAAGGTAGTTGGCAAAGACCTGTTTGAGATCGATCAGGAAGCGGTCGATATAGGCGCCATCCCATCCGGCGCGAACCATGGTTTCGCGCTCGGCGCCGGGCTTGCTGGAGAAGCGGGAGTTCACCAGCGGGAAATTGGCGTTGACGAGCAGATAGCCGCGCCGCTTGCCGTCGAGCAATTTCCGCCATCGTGGCGCAGCGAAGTCGAAACGCGGGCAGCCGGTAAGGTGAAGCTGGCCGGGCGGCATGGTTTCGGTGTCGTTGAACGCCTTGTGCAACTGGCCGCCCCAGAAGAAATATCCCGACAGGATATCGGCGTAACCGCTACTGCGGATGTGCGCGGCCATCGCGGGCGGCGAGTTGCCGCCTTTTTCCGCCAGCACGCCGCCCTCGGTGTCGAGAACATAGAGCGCCAGTCCCGCCGCGGCAAAACTGCGCATCAGGTCGAGATTGGCGGCGCGGGCGTAGTTGGCGACCAGCGTATCGAGACCGAGCCGCGGCACGTCGACGCCCTGTTCATACATCGGGATGATGACGACGGAGGCGCCGCGCGAGGCAAGCTGATACGCAGCCAGGACGCTTCCCGCCAAGTCACGCTTGGGGTGATCGACCACCCATCCGATACGCACGATCGTCAGCTCCCCCAGCGCGCCCGCATCAGAGGCGCATCGCCGTGCGCTCGATTTCGTTCAAGGAACCGACGGCGCGGAAACGGGCGGGCGGCTCCGGATAGATCCGCGGCGGTTGAATGTAGGTCGCGGTGTAGAGCAGGCGGGTCCGGTCGGACAGGATGCGGCTGCCCATATGCAGGCAGCGTGCGGTGTTGACGATGAACGAGGACAGGCGCGGCGCGACCATTTCCTTGACCTCGGACCGACCCACCCGCGAGAAGACCTTGTCGTCGCTCATGTGGCTCTTGAGCGTGTTGCGGAACGGCTTCGAGGCCGGCGCCGGAATGAAGGTCAACGGTCCGTCGGCGGTGTCGCGCACGTCGGTGAGATAGATGAACAGCTTGCAGACCCGCTTGTCGTCGTGGTCGAGATGCCAGAGCTGGGAATAGCTCAGCGGCTGGTTCTCGGTCGGCCGCGACAGCGTTAACAGGACATCGGACAGTTGCGGCAATTCGTGCATGAAATCGCCGATGATGCGCAGCGCCGCGGGCTGCAGCGCGTAGCGCACGAACGGATGGTCGGTGGCGAAGGCGCCGTCGACCAGGTCTTCATCGAGCAGGCTCACCCAGAATGATTTGTGCCCAAGCACCTGCTTGCCGGCCAGTTCGTCGAGCCGGTCGACCTTGTTCTGCGCGACGGTGGCGACGGCTTCCGCCAGGCTGCGGTCGACGATCGAGGTGACGTCGACATAGCCTTGTTCGCTGAGCTGGCGGCTGGCCGCGCTCCATTCCGGCTTGACCGGCAGGGTCTTGAGCAACTCGATCCGCTTGGCGCGCGCGCCCAGTTGCAGGCTGGTGAGGGCGGTCTTCGTCACCCAGCCGAGATCGGTCCGGTTCATATGCCAGAGCAGGCGGCGGAACTGGCTGATCTTCTGCTTCTTGGCGACCGGTGCGGCGGAGGCGGCGTTGCTCATGGTCATATCGGCTCCCAGCAATACAGAAACCCGTCATTGTTGATCGATGGAGCAAATGGCATCCGCTCGCGCGCGATGATGCGAATCCGGCCCTGGCGTTCGAGTTCATCGAGCGTCGTGAACAGTTGCGTCTGGTAATCGACCGACCGGATGTAGAGCAGGCTGACCAGATCGCGGGGATGGGTGAGGCTCAGCAGTTCGGTCGTCGGCTCGATGTTGATGACGCGCTTCGGCCCGGCGGCGATGATGTTCTCGATCACTTTCCGCACGTCATAGGGAATCTGCTCGATGCAGAAATAGGTCAGAACGACCTCGTCCTTGATCTGTGCAAGGTTTGGATCCGAAGCGTCGGTCAGATCAATGCGGTCGAAGGAAATCTTGTCGGCCAATCCGAAATGATCGGCGATCTCGCGCCCGGCGGTGATGCCGTTCGGCGAGATATCAAAGCCCTTGAGCGTCCACTCGGGGTGGCTGTGATGAAGCGAAAACAGGTTGTAGCCGTAGCCGGTTCCCAGCTCCACGATTCCCCTTGCGTCACGGCAGTAGGGCGCGACCAGGTCACCCAGCGCGCCGATGCGATACTCATAATACTTCTGGGCGCTGATCCTGAGAATGCGATTGTCGACTTTTCTCAGGTGCTCGTTCATGTCCGGCGGGGCAAGAAAGCCGGGAACGTCTTTGGCCTTGAGCCACGCCTTGTTGGAAAGGATCTTCTGCCAGTGCAGCAGATTGTATTCGGAGTTCACCTTGTCCTGGGTGCGCTCCATCCGCCGCAGGATCAAGCGATAGACGCTCTTGGCGACATCGATGGAATAGGTGATCGCGCGGTCCGGCAGCGACGCCGGAGACGGCGATCCCAGGATGTCGTTCGCGCCAGTCGTCTTCATTCCGTAGGTCCAGTCAACGTTCGGTCAGTTGCTCTTTGGCGCCAGGCCCATCAGGTGGCCGATTGCGGGGAAAACGGCGCGGTGCCTTGCATCCAGGACGAGAAAATACTGTGCAAGCCAACTGGCAAGGCAGAACGTTCCCGCTACCAAGGCCAATTTTATCAGGCTGTCAACCCGAATATAACCGGCAACAAACCACAGCAGAATGCTTCCAATTATCAGGATGATGGCCTGGGTTCCGACCGCTTTGAGGAAGCTTTGGCGTTCGAGATTCAAGGCCCGGCGCAGCGTGCTGATCTGCCACGGCAGCACGGCGAGGCTTCCGACCGCCTGGCCGAGAATCAGCGACCGCTCGGCAAAGAATCCCAGCGTCGCGGCGGTGACCACGGCCCAGATCAGCAGTTGCAGGCTGAGCAGCCAATTCAGTCGGGCCTGCACGCCCGGGCGCGTCAGGAAGATAACGTTACCGATCACGAGATACTGCGTGCAGATCGGAATCACGAAGCTCAGGCCCATCCACAGCGCGTAGGGTGCGAGCAGGGGGCCGATCCACATCTGCAGGATCTCGGGCGAGAGGATCGCGGCGGCCGCGAGCGGCGGCAGCGTGAACATCGGCAGCATGATCAGGCCGAGTTCGCCGAGGCGCTGGAATGTCGTCGAACTGCCGCGCTCGTCGAGACGGCTTGCGACCGGCAGCAAGGCTGAGGTGAGAAGGCCGACCAAAACCTTGGATACGCGCGCGAGCCGGACCAGCGCGTCATAGGTGCCGACAGCCGTCGGCCCGAAAAACAGCCCGGCCACGAACGGCTGAATCGGCCCGGTGATTCCGCCGATCAGCTTGCCCTGGAGCAGCAGCAGGCATCGGTGCAGCAGCTCGCGACGAATCGGGGCGGTCCATGCGGCAAACCGCGCGCCTTTGGTCGTCAAAGCGGTAACGGTGGCAACCAGCACCGCGAGCGCCCGCAGCACGAGGGTGGCCAGATAGATGTAGGCGACGATTTCGAATGAGGCTGAAGCCGTGGAAGCCCAGACGGTCAGGCCGACATAGGCCAGGGTCGACGTGAATTCCGAAAATCGCAAAAGGTTGTAGCGCTCGAATCCCTTGACGGTTCCCTCCCAGACCAGCGCCGGCACCAGCACGAGATTGGCGAGCGCGGTGTAGTGCAGGATCTCGATGAACTTGTCGACATGGGCGGGGTCGACCTTCATCAGGACGGTAAGATACGGCGCGCCGAACCAGATCGCGCCGCACAGGGTGATGGCCAACGCGATCGACAGCGCCGTCAGGAACGAAAGCTGGCGGCCAACCAGGTTCCAGTCGCGATGTTCCCTGGCGCGGGCCACCACCTGGGTCGCGACCTCGGACAGGCCGAGGTCCAGAACCGCCATCATGCCGGACGGCAGCAGCAGCCGCGTGATAACGATGAGCCCGAACTCGGTGACGCCCCAGGTGCGGATGATCACCGGGATGACGATCAGACCAAGGATGGCGGCGGCGCCGAACGCGACGGTAGAGATGATCGTATTGTGGATCAGCCGCTTGATCATCGGGACCGCGTCACCATGCGCTCAGCCCGCCATCGACCGCGATATTCTGACCGGTGACGTAGGATGCGGCATCGGATACCAGGAACAGCATGGCGCCGACCATCTCGTCGGCGCGCGCCATCCGGCCGAGCGGGACCCGCGCGCCATAGCGCTGCTTGAACGTGTCGTTCTGTCCGCTCTCGACGCCGCCGGGGGTGAGCGTGTTGACGCGCACACCCTGCGCGCCCCAATAGGTGGCGAGGTGCTTTGTCAGCCCGATCACGCCAGCCTTGGAGGCGGTATAGACCGCGGGCGTGTTGATCGCGCGTCCGAGATATTCGGAACCTTCATAGATGCGCTGGTCCGGCGCCATCAGGCCGTAGATCGAAGCGGTCTGGACGATGCTGCCGTAGCCGCGTTCGGCCATCCGGGTTCCGAACACCTGCGCCACATTGAACATGCCGTCGAGATTGACCGACATGATCTCCCGCCAGGTTTCCAGCGAGAACGTCGCGACGGGCGCGAAGAAGGCATCGACGTCGCGGGTCTTGCTGGCGGCATTGTTGAGCAGGATCGAGACCGGACCAAGGGCGGCTTCGATGGCATCGGCGGTACGGCGGATGGCTTCAGGCTGGGTGATGTCGCAGGCATAGCCCATTGCATCAACGGAGAAGCGCCTGCCCAGCTCGGACGCCGCGGCCGCGACCGCCTTTTCGTCGAGATCGATGATCGCAACCTTGGCGCCGAATTCAGCCAGACCTTCGGTGAAGCGGCGTCCGAGGATTCCGCAGCCACCGGTCACGACGGCGGTGCGTCCCTTGAGGTCGAACAGATCCTTGAACGCGGTCATGATTGGGTCTCCGGGAGCGCCAGCCGTTTACGCAGCAGCAGTTCCACCAGCGTGAAATCGAGATCGGAATCGATGTCGACGGATCGCTCTTCCGGCATCTCGAACAGTTGCGTGTCCGGATAGAACACCGCCGGGCTTTCGAGGAACGGCGCAACGCGCCAGACATAGATCGAGGCGTTCATGTCGAAACAGCGCGGCGCATCCTGCCGGCGTACGATCGGGGGATCAGCCGATTTCGACAGGCCGACCGAACCATCGGCGCGCTCTTCAACCAGATTGAAATAGGGCGAACGGCGCGCCGGCGCGCCGGTGATGACGCTGCGCGCACCGGACCTGTTCAGGAGTTCCACCGCGCCGGCAATGTCGGACGGGAGCCGCAGCGGCGAGGTGACGTCGAGGTCGACGAATACATCGGGTGTAATTCCGGTGCGGGCGATTGCCTGTTCGAGGCAATGGCGTATCGCGGGAATTTTCGGGGCAGTGTCGGTGGCCATTTCGTCCGGGCGTTTGACGGCGAGGTCAGCGCCCGCCTGCAGCGCCGTTTCCAGCAAGAGATCGGAGTCGCTGCTGAATGCGATCGCTTCGAACAGCCCGGTCTGCCTAGCCTGCTCGATGCTCCAGGCGAGCAGGGGCTTTCCCAAGAGTTCACGGGCATTCTTGCCGATGACCCCCTTGGAGCCGCCGCGCGCGCACATCGTGCAGATCGACTTCATGCCGATACCCACATGCGCGACCGCAAGGCGCGTTCACTGGCGTCGATCAGATCCATGACGGCGAGCCCTTCGGCGAAGCTGCAGATCGGCGCGCGGCCCTCGATGGCGGCACGGTGCATGCTCCGGTAGCTCTCGTCGCGCTCGCTTTTGTATTCATGGGCCTTGCCGTTGACCGTGAGGCGTCCGCCGAGGATGTCGGCCTCGATGGTTTGTTCCGGCAGGTTTACGCGAATTTTGCGGATGCCGGGTTGATCCAGATAGTCCATGTGCACCTGAACCGCCTGCGACCGCTGCATTTCGAGCAGGAGTTCGAAATGATCGTCCACATCGACGTCCCGCGCGCCGGATGAGCCGCCGAGCGCCGCGACACGCTGCCACGGACCGAACAGCCATAGCAGATAATCCAGTTCGTGGCTGAGGTCGCGGAGTACGCCGCCGCCGGCTTCCCGCGTCGCCGACGCCGTCGTGCGGTGGTCGCGTCCCGGCCGCCAGTCGCGGAGATCCTGCCCGACATAGGCGGAGACGGTGATGGCGCTTCTTCCGCCGAGTCGCTCGGCAAGGGCGGTCATGACCGGATGAAAGCGCAGATTGTAGCCAACCACGAGGCTGGCGAAGGGATAATCCGGCGCAGGCGCGGCCTGCGCGAACAGCGGCTTCTCAACCAGGGCGGTCCCGCGGAAATCCGCCTCGGCGAGCTGACGAAGCGATTCGGCATGCTGCGATGTCTCAGTTGCGATAACCGCATATTCCGGACGGGCCGCGGCAATCGCGCCGGCGATGGAAGTGTGGTCGCCGTCGCCGCGACGGCTGACTGTCGTCACGCCGTGGCCGAGTTCTTTCAGCACGCGCGCATGCCGTTGCCCGATCGAACCGAGGCCGACGACAACGGCATGGATGGGGCTCACGGGAAGACCTCGTTGAATTCCGCGTGCGCCTGCTCAAAGTCTTCCATCCGGCCGATATCGAGCCAGTATTCGCGAATCGGATAGACGGCGACGCGGCCCTTGTTGGCGACGACGCGCTCCAGCACTGACGGCATGTCAATGCGCACGCCGCGTTCGACATGATCGAACACGGTGGGGCCTACGACATAGATGCCGGCGCTGACGTACCAGGATTCGGTCGGCTTTTCCCTGATGGTCTCGAGGTAGCCGTCGCTGGCGGTAACGACGCCATAGGGTACGTGTACCTTGTGCTCGCGAACCGCCATCGTGGCTTGCGCCGCGGTGCCGTTGTGGAAGTCGAGCAGGGCGCCGTAATTGATCGTGGTCAGGATATCGCCATTGGTGACGACAACAGGCAATTCGGGCCGCTGCGGCAACAGGCCGAGCGCGCCGGCGGTGCCCAGCCGTTCGGCTTCATGAACATACTGGATCGCAGCACCGACTGCGGAGCCGTCGCCGAAATGCTCGACGATCATTTCGGCCCGATAGTTCACCGAGATGAAGATGTTGCGGAAACCTTGCTGCACGACATTGCGGATGATGGTCTCGAGCAGCGGCCGTCCGCCGACATTGAGCATCGGCTTGGGCCGCTCGCGGGTTAGCGCTCCGAGCCGTTCGCCGAGTCCGCCCGCCATGATCAGAACCGGGTTTGGATAATGCGGCGCCTCGATCAGCTCGTCGAAGGTCTCGACACCGATCAGCTGGCCATTGCCATCGAGCAGCGGCAACTGCTTGATGGATTTCTGCCGCATCAGGTGCAGCCGCTCCTCGCGCGACAGCGTCGCCGGCGCCGATACGGCCGAGCGGTTCATGACCTCGGTGGCAAGCCCCGAGAGCTGCATGCCGCGCAAGAGGCCGCGGCGGATGTCGCCGTCGGTGACGATGCCGACGAGGCGGCTGGAAGCATCCAGTACCAGCGCTACCTGGATGCTGCCGCTCTCGATCGCGGCAATGGCTTCGCTCACCGTCGCGTCCGTTCCGACAATGGCTTTGCGCCAGGATTTCATGCCTTCAGGACCTTACAGCCGTGCTTTTGCCCGCGCCCGCGCGGCCAGCAAGAACCCCGGTATATCGCGGCTGCCAACCGGGGCGTCAATCCCCGCTTGAACGGATGCCAAGCCTTGATTCCAGCAACATAATTCGGGCCTCGGCCCGCGTGAGCTGCGCCTTGAGGTCGCGCCCAAGCCGCTGACCGCGCAGCGCATTCGGAACCGTGGCGGCGCCGAGCGACCCGTCGGGCTGAACCGCCGCCCAGCGTGTCAGCCGCAGGAACGTGTCGCCGGATTTGACGAGGATCCCGCCTTCGTCCCGCCCGATCACTTCGCCGGGCGCGCCGGCATAGGGTCTTGCGCCGTCGATCTTCTCGGCGGCGAGGATCGCATAGGGCGCGTCCTTCCAGGTCGTGCGCGCGCCGGGTCCCGGAGGCACCAGCGCGCGGATGAAGCGCTCGATGCTATCCGTGCCGGTAGTCCAGTCGATCTCCTCGTCGCCCTCGCGGCGCCGGCAGCAATACATGCCGACCGGATCGATCGTGTCCTGCACGATGCGCTGATCCCGGTCCTCGTAGACATCCGAGATCGCCTGGACCAGCGTGCCGGCACAGAGCTCTTCCGCCGCCGTCAGCAGCGTGGCGTAGGTGTCGGTTGGCCTGATCGGCGTCTTGACCTGCAGCACGATGTCGCCGGTATCGATTCCGAGATCGACCCAATGCACGGTGACGCCGAACTCCTCTTCGCCATTGATGATGGCCCAGGTCAGCGGATTGCGTCCGCGGTAGAACGGCAGGGCTCCGGCATGGCAGTTCAGCGTGCCGCGCGGCGGCAGGGCCAGAACCTTCTCGCGAAGGATCTGGTCGTACGACATCGAGACATGCAGATCGGCGCCGAACTTGCCGATCTCGGCAAGGCTCTCCTCCGAATTGACGGACGCCGGACACAGCACCGGGATGCCGCGGCTTTTTGCCATCTCGATCAGCTTTGGATCGGGCCTTGAGGCGCGCACCGCGACGAAGACGACGGTGTAACGGGAATCCTGGGCCAGCGGCAGGAGCGCGCGTTCGGCCCACGGCCCATCGCCGAAAAACCCGATCTTCATAACGGGTCTTCCTCGTCATAGGCACGCGCGGCCCTGGTGCCGATCAGCGACCAGTATTCGATCGGCGGGCGGCCTGAGCCGGGCCGCTTGCTCGCGATATCGCCGGGTCCCAGCACGTCGCCGGCCTTGATTGGCCTTGCCGCCACCAGGCTCTTGCGCGCGATCGGCATGTTCTTGATCTCGGAATTCTTCGGCGTCTTGATGCCGTCGCCGATCGCGCCCTCGATGTTGCGAATCGCCGAGACCATGCGGGCGAAATCATCGGGCTCCAGCGAGGCGGCGTGGTCCGGCCCCTCGGCGTTGCGGTCGAGCGTGAGGTGTTTTTCGATGATGGTGGCGCCGAGCGCGACCGCGGCCAGCGATACTTCAAAACCGTCGGTGTGGTCGGAGTAGCCGACGGGCAGGGCGAACGCCGCGCGCATCGCCTGCATCGCGGCGAGGTTCACGTCTTCGGGCGGGCAGGGATATTCGGTCGTGCAATGAAGCAGGCTGACTTTCGCGGCGAGATGCTGCCGTGCAACCGGATCGCGCCACGCCGCGCGGAACGCGGCAATGCCCGGGGCTTCATTGCTGCCGCCATAGCCATGGGCCAGTACGCCGAGAGCTTCCTCGACCTCGCCGAGCGTTGCCATGCCGGTCGACAGGATCAGCGTCGAGCCAGCCCTGGCGAGCGTATGCAGCAAGGGCGCATTGGTCAGGTCGCCGGAGCCGATCTTGATGCGCGGCAGGCCGAGCGACAGCAGGAATTCGAGGGATTTGGGATCAAAAGGCGTCGAGAGAAACTCGATGCCGCGCGCCTTGGCGCGCTCGATCAGCGGGGCATGCGCCGATGGCGGCAATTCCAGCCGCTTCAGCATGGCGCGCTGGCTCTCGGCCGCATCCGTAGTGCGCTGCTGATAATCGGCCTTCTGCGCCGCGCGCCCCGCCAGAGAATTGGCGTTGAAGGTCTGGAACTTCACGATGTCGGCGCCGGCATCCGCCGCGGCGTCGACCAGGGCCAGCGCGGTATCGAGGCTGCCGGAATGATTGACGCCGGCTTCAGCGATGATGAGCGTGCGGCCCGTCATGTCGCATCCCCGATGTCGTGAAAGCCTTTTTGCAGCAGCGCGCGAAAATCCGAAATCGCGGCGATGCCGTCGGCGATGCGCCGGCTGGCTTCGCCATCGCCATAGGGGCTGACCGTCGGCTGCCGGCCGCGGCCGAGCGCCGCTGCAATGGCCGCACTGATGGCCTGCCGTTCCGGCGCCGCGTGGAACACCGAGGCGGCGCGCTCGCGGCCCTTCTGCCGGTCGCCGATATCGACGCTCGGCGCATTCAGCGAGGGCGCTTCATAGACGCCGCTCGAGGAATTGCCGACGACGACGTCGACCTGGTTCATCAGGCTGATGTAGCGAAACTGGCCGAGGGAGGCGACGGCGATCGCGTTCGGCCGGCCGGCGACGAATGCCTTGATCCGCTCGTTCAGCGCGCGGCCTTCGGCATCGGCATTGGCCAGCGTGAAGAACAGGCGGTAGTCCGGGTCGAGGGAAGACAGTGCGGCGAACAGTTCGTCGAGCGAGCCGACCGAGCGGTCCGCTTCCACCGTGACGGGGTGGAAGGTCACGAGAACGTTGCGCGCGCCGAGCGCCATGCCGACTTCGCGGCCGATGGTCTCGCGGTCCATCAGCTTCAGCCGCTTGATCGAATCGATGCCGGGCGATCCGACCGTGAAGATGCGCGAGGGATCCTCGCCGAGCTGGGTCAGCCGCCGCGTGGAATCCGCATTGGTGGTGAAATGCAGATGCGACATCTTGCTGATGGCGTGGCGGATCGATTCATCGATCGCGCCTTCGGTGACGTCGCCGCCGAACAGATGCGCCATCGGCAGCCGCATGTACATCGCGGCCTGCGCCGCTGCGAAGGTTTCGTAGCGGTCGCCGAGCACGACGACGAGGTCGGGCGCGAGGCGGGCAAACGCATCGGCGAATCCGATGACGCCGAGGCCGACGGATTTGGCGACGCCAACGCCGGAATCGCTGCTCAGCAGCGTCTCGACGGTGTCGTCGACGTCAAACCCTTCGGCGCGGATATTGTCGATGGTGTAGCCGAACTCGGGGGAGAGGTGCATGCCGGTAGCGACCAGCTGCAGTTTCAGCCCGGCCGTCTCACGGATCGCGCGCATCGGCCATATCAGCAGGCCGAAATCGGCGCGGCTGCCGGTGACGAAACAGATTTTCCGGGGCGTGTCAGTCATCGCGGGCCTGAATGCTGGCGCTGCTTGGAAGGTTGATCAGCCGGCGCTCGATCGATTCGGCGGTGCCGAGATCGCCGCGCGGGCAGGTGGCGAACATCGGCAGCCGGTGCATTAGCGTCCAGGTCGGACGCGCGCCGAAACCGGAGGCGTTGAGCGCGGTCAGCACGTCATCGCGCAAGGCGGCATGCGCCTCGTCGAGCAGGATGGTGTTGAGCCAGTAATTGCTGGTGGTTCCTTCCGGCTCGCGCGAGAACTGCACGCCGGGAACGCCGGCGAAGGCGCGCTGATAGGCGGCCGCCAGGCGGCGCTTGCTCTTGAGGAAGCCGTCGAGCTGTTCGAGCTGGGCGCAGCCCAATGCCGCATTGAGGTTGGGCAGGCGGTAGTTGAAGCCGACTTCGTCGTGCACGAAGGCCCATTTGTGCGGCAGCTTGGCGGTGGTCGTAATGTGCTTGGCGCGGCGGCCAAGCTCCTCGTCATTGGTGAGGATCGCGCCGCCGCCGCCGGTGGTCACGATCTTGTTGCCGTTGAAGCTCAGCGCCGCGAGGCGGGCCTGCGAGCCGACCGCGTGACCCTTGTAGGTCGAGCCGAGCGATTCGGCGGCGTCCTCGACCACGGGAATGTCCCAGTTGCGGGCGATGGCGACGATCTCGTCCATGTCGACGGGATGGCCGAAGGTGTGCATCGGCGCGATCGCCGCGATCTTGCGGCCGGTCTCGCGGTTGATTGTGCCTTCGGGGCCGCGCTGCGCTATCGCATCGAGGCGGGCGCCGAGCGCCTGCGCATCCATGCCGAGCGTCCTGAACGAAGAGTCGATGAAATGCGGGCTCGCCCCGCAATAGGCGATCGCATTGGTGGTGGCGATGAAGGTCAGCGCCGGCGACATCACCTCGTCGCCGGGTTCGACGCCGGCGAGCCTGAAACAGGCATGCAGGGCCGCGGTGCCGTTGACGACAGCGATGGCGCGCTTGGCACCGGTGACTTCTTCCAGCATGCTCTCGAAGCGGTCGACGAACTTGCCGACCGAGGACACGAAGGTGCTCTTGATGCATTCCTCGAGGTAGGCGATTTCATTGCCGGCGAAGACCGGCTCGTGCAGCGCCAGCGTGCCATTGGGCGTGCCCACGGCGCGCTGAACGGCAGCAACGATCCTCTGCACGTCGAAGCGATCGGATTTCGTTGCCGCGATGCCCACATCCGCCTCATACATTGTAGACGTCTGCCTTGTAGCGCGCGAGGTTGGCCGGGTCCATGAACCATTGCGCCGTCTTTTCCAGCCCGCGGCGCATGCCGTCGAGCCCGCCGAATTCAGGCGACCATCCGAGCTGCTGGCGGGCCTTCGAATTGTCCGCCCACAGCCGTTCTACCTCGCTGTTGGCGGGCCGCAGCCGCGCCTCGTCGGTCTCGATTTCGAGTTCGGCCTGCATCACTTCGGCGATCATGCTTGCCGTGGCGCCGACGGAAATCTCGAAGCCGCTGCCCAGATTGATCGTCTGTCCGACGCTCTGTTCGGCCGGCGCCGTCAGGCCCGCGATGAGACCGCGCGCGGTATCCGTCACGAAGGAGAAGTCGCGCGTCGGGCTGACCGCGCCGAGGCGGATCTTGCGCTTGCCGGAAGCGATCTGGCTGATGATGGTAGGGATCACCGCGCGCGCCGATTGCCGCGGCCCGTAGGTGTTGAACGGCCTGACGACGACCACCGGCATGTCGAAGGAAGCATGAAACGACAACGCCATCTGGTCGGAAGCGATCTTCGAGGCCGAGTAGGGGGATTGTCCGACCAGCGGATGGCTTTCCTTGATCGGCACGAATTGCGCGCTACCATAGACTTCGCTGGTCGAGGTCTGGACGAAGCGGCGCACACCCGCATGGCGGGCAGCCTGCAGCACGTTCACCGTGCCGCGGACGTTGGTTTCGACATAGGAGTCCGGTGCGGCATAGGAAAAGGGAATCGCGATCAGCGCCGCCAGGTGCATGACGTCGGTGCAGCCGGCGGCAGCTGATATCATGAAGTGCGGGTCTCTGATGTCGCCGGCGATCACTTCCACCGATTTCATGATGTCGGCGGAAACGGTATCGAGCCAGCCCCAGGAGTTGAAGGAGTTGTAGAGCACAACCGCCTTGACCTTCGCGCCCGCGCGAACCAGTTCCTCGACGACGTGCGAGCCGATGAAGCCATCGCTCCCCGTAACGAGTACGCGGGCGTCCTTCAGATCTTCCATGCCGGACCCCAGAAAGGCGATTATTGCAGTCTTCGCAATGCGATGGCGCTATAGCACAATCGCTGCTCGCCGCAAACGAACGCGACTGATAACACGGGAAAACCCGGGGCATTCGGAGCAATCGGGCCGGCGGTGCGGACGCGTCCCGGATCGGGATCTGCGGCAGTTATGGCGCGCTGGCCGGCGGATGCGGCAGCAACCGCTTCACGAAGGTTTCGAGGTTCCCACCCGAAAACAGGTGCCCTCTCAGGCCGGCAGCATGGGCTGCCTCGAGATCGCTCACCTTGTCGCCAATCAGCAGGCTGTCATCGGCCCTGACGGCAAAGCGGCCGAGAAGATCCGTGATCATCCCGCAGCCGGGCTTGCGCCGATCGTTGACACGGCGATATCGCTCGACGGTCCCGTCGGGGTGATCCGGGCAGTATTCGAAGGCATCGATGTGGGCGCCGATGGAGGCCATTTCGTCCGCCATCCAGCGGTGCAGGGCGTGCACGTGGCCTTCCTCGTAGAAGCCCCTGGCGACGCCGGACTGGTTGGTGACGACGAAGGCGAAATAGCCCGCATCGTTGACCGCCTTCACGGCTTCGCGGGCGCCCTCGATCCACTGCAGCTTGCTGGCTTCGAACGTGTAGCCCGAATCATGATTGAGGACGCCGTCGCGGTCGAAGAAGACCGCGGGGCGCCGCAGTCTCTCGGCCAATTCGACATCGGCGCGCGCGAGATCGTCGGGGATGCCGATGTCGATGAAGTAACCGCGATAGGCGGTTCCGGTCATGGCGCCGTTGGCGGCCAACGCAGGGAATACGTCCTGCTCGAGCGAGGCGGGAAGTTTGTCGACGCGGCCAACGATCGAGCGGTCGATCACGTAGACGCCGGCGTTGACCGGACCGGTCGCGCCCTGGCCGGGTGCAATGAAAGACCTGACGCGGTCGCCATCGAGCACGACGCGTCCGTATCTGTCACCCACGACGTCCGCACGCAGCGCCATGTGAACGAGACTGCCATTCGCACGCGCGACCAGATCGAGGATGTTGAAGTCGAAGAACGAGTCGCCGTTGAGCAGCAGGAAACGTTCCTGCAGCCGCCCGGCGGCGTGAACCAGCGCGCCGGCGGTGCCGAGCGGAGCCTCTTCCAGCGACACGGCGAGGCGGGCGCGACCCCGGACCGTGCCGTCGTAACGCGCATGAATGCTCTCGGCCCTGTAGCCCGCGAGCAGCAGGATTTCGTCGAATACGTCGTAGCGTGCGAGTTCGTCGATCAGGCTGTCGAGGAACGGCCGGCCGCCGACCGGCAGCATCGGTTTCGGCGTCGTCTTGGTCCGCTCGCCGAGCCGGGTGCCGAGGCCGCCGACCAGAATGACAGCCTGTCTCAGCACAGTGCGTCCTCGACGAAACCGCAGAGCCGGGCGTGGCGCGCGCCCACGCTTAGTACTGGTATCCGACGTGCTCCGGCTGATCCCGGAACGGATCGATGCAAATTCCGGCATTGGTGCTGAGCAGGTTTCGGCTCCGGGCGAAGTGCGGCCGCCACGGGATGTCGGAGGGAATCAGCACGAACGTCACGACGTCGCGATGGCCGTGTTTCGGAGAGGTGGCCTTATGGATGCAGCCACCATTTTCGAACAGCAGCCGGGTCCCGGTCGGGCCCTCGAGCACCCGCGTGGTGCTGCGGTCGTCAAGGCGATCGACGAACTGGTTGATGCGCCTGCGGTCGAAGAAGCCTTCCTTGCGCAGCCCGACGCTGAACGGCTTGTCCTTGACGCTGAGCGCACCGGTGTCGGCGACGACGTCGTCGAGGTAGACCATCAGCTTGATTTCCTGCTTCGGGCAATTGTCGAGATGCCACAGGAAGCTCGAATCCGGCTTATCCGGTGTCGGCAGCGTGCGATAGAACGACACGGCGAAAATCTTGAAATGGCTGCCGTAATAGTTCTCGACGATGGCTTCCATGTCTTCGTCGATGAAGTCGATGATTTCAGGGATGAGCTCGAGCCCGTCGACCATGCGGAACATGCCGTAGTTGACGACGTATCCGTTGTTCTGCTCGTCGAAGCGGCGATTGACGGTTTCCCGGATCGCCTGCAGCTTTTCGGCCGTCATCCTGGCGGGGGGCGGGAGGGCGGCAAAGCCCTCGGTCTTGAAGCGGCCCGCCGCGGCGAGCTGTTCGGTGGTCGGCTTGGAGCGGGGTTTCCAGCTGCGCCGCGCCGCGCCCTCATAGGCCGCGTAGCGCATGTTGACCCTGAGCGAATGATTGTTGCCAAACAACGCAACGCGGGTCTGCGTACGTGCCCTCGACGCGATCTTGCGAAGCGATTGCATTTTCGGATCTCCGATTCCGACGATTTGGCCTGTTATTGAATTTATTGTTGAGCTTGGGGTTTGGTCAAACGGAACACGACGGAGGAAGTGTAGCTGCCGTCGTTCTCGAAATCTTCCTTCCAGAATACGTGACCCGCGTTGGCGCCGAATATCGCCAGCAGGTCGTCGGGGCCGTTGCTCAGATTGTTCTTGCCGAACCGGTTGCCTGCGCCGAGCGCAAGATGTTCGTAGACGAAAACAATCAGGGCGCCGTCCTTGGCGACGCGGATGGTCTCGGCAACGGCTTTCGGAATGTCGTCGCTGTAGGTGATCACAAACGCGCTGTAGACGGCGTCGAAGGAGCTGTCCGGAAATTTCAGCTCGTGCATGTCCATCAGGCGCACGGCGGGCGAATAGGAAAACAGATCAATCGCGGTCAGCTTGGCGGGGTCGAAGCCGTAGGACGCGAGCAGTAGCAGTTCGGCTTCGTTGCGAGGGCCGACGACAAGCGTCTTCAGCGCGCCGAGCTTGAGCCCGCGAATCGAACGCAGGATGGCGATGACGCGCTCGGTCCGTCCGCGGTTGATGATGTTGATGTTGCCGAGGTTGTACGGCAGCACCTTTTCGGCGACGAACCCGCTCTCGACGCCTTCTCCCTTGACCAGTTGCTGCAGCTTGTGTCCGGTGAGGCGCCAATAGAGCCGCCGAAGATGGAAGCGGAGCGCGAATACCGGCGGCGTCAGCAGGACATAATTCCTGATAGACAGCAGGACCGGAGATTTCGGTACCAGGGACCGTCCGACAAAGTTTCTAAACCTCCGCGCGTGCGAGGTTTCGACCCCGGCCCTTTCGGCCTTTTCCACTGTCACACCCATCCTGCAACGATTTCTGGCCGGGCCCCGCTCAGCCTGCATTTGGTCGGTCTCTTAACGGCATTTCGGCCGAACCGCAAGGATCGAGGCCCGATTCCCACGCCCGATCCGTGTTGCTCCTTTGAGCGGAATTCACCTGACAAAGTCGCCGCTTTGATGCTCTCTAACTAATCGGACCTAGGCCGCTCTTGCCTTGCGGAAGCTCGGAACCCGAAACAGGGCCCACGGAACCAATGGCAGTCCTTCCCGTGCGAGGCGCGCCTCCAACAGCAGCGCAGCGGCCAGAGCTGCGACCTTGACCCAGTAGAGCGGGGTCGAGACAAAGTTCAGCATTCCGCCGATATACATCACATAGAATCCGAACAGGACGTACAGCGACAGAAACGCGGACGCGTAGCGGCCCTGGATGACGCCCTTGATGGTCACCGCCGTCAAACCGGCAGCGATGTAGCCGGCTGCGAAAAGGAAAGGCCACGCATAGATCGGACCGAACAATTCGAAGAAGATTTCGGGAAATCCGCCGGCAAACTGAAAGCCGCCCGAAATGTGCTCATACGTTCGCGGCTCGCCGATGGTCTCGAGCATCAGAAATTGCGGGGTGGTGTTCCTGCTTGCATCCAGCGGCGCCTGAAACAGGAAATCGTAGACGCGGTCCGGCTGCCACTGGCCGAAGCTGAAGACCCGCTCGTAGGAGATCCAGCCAAGCTCGCTCGGCTGTACCAGAAGACGTTCCCAGAACTGCGAGAGGATTTCTTCTCCCTGGTACTGCCGGACGTTGGCCAGATTGTTGTAGATGCCCACGGTCGAAACGATCGCTGCAAGGACGAGGATCGTGCCGAACGCGATCAGGTCGCGGCGTTGAAATGCTTTTCCGACCCAGGAAAATGGAGCCGTGGATCTGTTATCGCGGATGTCCGCCGCGATGGCCGCTGCGAGAGGCATCACGAAGAAGCTGCCGAAACTGTAGAACGCCGAGAAGCGGTTTCCGGTGAGGAACATGTAAAGCATGAGGATGCCGAGCATTCCCAGGTGGCGGAAGTCGACCCGGTGATTGCGCAGGCGTTCGGCGGCAAACATGACGCCCCACCAGAACGTCACGAAATTTCCGTACAGGATCAGCCATCGGTGCGCGGCGCCCGCATACTGCGTCGTGTACACGAACCGTTCGAGACGGGCGAACAGCGGAATGGATCCAATGCGTATGAGATCGAAGTACAGATAGGAAAGAAAGCAAAGCGAGATGACGACGGTAATGCCGGACAGCGTTATCGTTCCGGGCGCGGCGGGCTCCCGGTCGGCGTCGGCCAGCCAGTACTGCACGGCTGCCGGTCTCAGCAGGAAGAAGAACGGCGCCAGCGTGGCGAAATAGGCCAGCACATGCAACGGCGTCGCCAGTCCTGGCCCGATATGGCGATCGGTCTGCGAGGACAGAACCGGTCCTGCGAGGTCGATGAACATGGTCGCGGCCGTGCGCCAGACCAGCGTAAAGAGGATGAAGAAGAAGCTGATGAGGATGATGGGTCGATAGGCGGAGACATACAGGATGCACAGCAGAAATGCGGCGCCGGAGGCCGCAACAGCGATTTGTTCTGGAAGCGTGGCCATCGCCTGAGCTTTCTGCCGCTGTCAGCGCTCGGTCAAATCGATCTTGCCCAACCTGCCGCTGGCCCGTGTCGGTGGATTGACGACGATGGTCAGGATGATCATCGCGACAAGCATGCCAGCTCCGGCCAGCAGCGAGGTCCGCAGCCTTTCGATCGAACGATGCGTGACGACAACGTGATCCGCTTCGACGCGCAGGGCGGTTTGCTCGCTCAACTGCTTCAGTATCGTATCGTTGCGTACCAGGCTTTGCAGTTCGTTCCATGCCGAGATCGTTGTCACCAGCATCGGAGAAATCAGCGAACGCTGGGACTCGTTCCTCCTGGGCGGCGGCAACGGCTTGAGCAGGCGTTCGTTCACCTCGTCGATTTCCTTCTCGATCGCGGCGATCCGTAGCTTGACCTCGTTGATTCTGCTTTCCACCACATCGAGCTGACGATCGAGGATCGCAGCATGTGCCGCGCCGACTTCGGCGGCAACCGCCCGAAACGCCGACTGTACATCGGCGGCCGAGCCGGCGGTCAGCTCAATTGCGACGTCGCGCTCCTTGTCCAGCGCGATTCCGCGCAGGCTGGATGCGACCATCGATCTTGAAATCGATGCCGTCGCCGGCTCGAACACCGCCCGCTTGACGATCAGCTCTCTGAAGGCCGGATCGGAGAGCCGTGCGATCGTTCGTCGCGGCGTCTCGATTGGCGCGACCGCCGGTCCGCTTTTCTGCGCAAGGAAGTCGCTGGCCGGTGCAAGGCCGATCGTCAGGTTGGCGCGGCCGCTCCAGGCCTCGATCTTGTCGGACGACATCAGCGCGAAGGTCACGGTGGCGGCGAGCACGGCCGCCGCCGCGATCAGCCACTTCGACTTCCAGACCAACGGAACAACAAATCTCAAGACGCTTCTCGCATCCGGCGCCGTGGTGGGAAGCTGATATTCCACGAATCCTCGCGAGGCTGGAAGGGTCAAATGACCCTTATTTCCTACTATCCTCGAATGCAAGTGGAACACGGATAAGGAAGCGTTATGCGGCTCCAGCCGTGTGCACCGACGCGCATCACCATACGCTTCGCCCGCCGTCCATGACCAAGTTCTGGCCGGTCATGTAGCTCGAGGCGTCCGAGCAGAGGAACTGGACGGCCGCGCAATATTCATCGACCCGGGCCATCCGGCCCATCGGGATCAGCCGCGTCAGGCGTTCGACGAAGGCGGGGTCCTGATTGTTGAAGACGCCACCGGGCGAGATCGCGTTGACGCGAACGCCCTGGTCTGCCCAGTAGGTCGCGAGATATTTAGTCAAACCGATCAGGCCATGCTTGATGACGGAATAGGTCACGGGCTTCACCGGCTGCTCTTCGTCGCGCGTGATGTTGGGCTGCCGGTAGAGCCGCTGATCCGGCGCGATCACGCCGAGGTCCGAGGCGATGTTGAGGATCACGCCGCGGCCGCGCCGGGCCATCGCGCCGCCGAACACCTGCGAGCACAGCATCGCACCCGTCAATCCCACCGCGATCTCGGTCTGCCATTGTGGAACCGGAAAGGCTTCGAAACGCGACGAATGCATGACGCCGGGAGTGGAGGTGACCTTTGGATCGATCGCGGCGTTGTTGACGAGGATATCGACGGCGATGCCGCGGCCGGCGAGATCATCGCCGGCCGCGGCAACCGAAGCTTGCGACGTCACGTCGATGGCGGCGGCAACAAGATCGGCCGCGGGCGCGATTTCCTTCACGGCCGCAATGGTCGCATCAGCCTGCGCCAGTCCGACGTCGCTGACCACCACGCGCGCGCCGGCATCGACCAGCGCGGCGACGTGCTGACGCCCCAGCAAACCACCGGCGCCGGTGACGAGCGCGGTTCGTCCGGTGAGGTCATATCGAGCGGGGGGGGCGGTCATGGAGCGCTCCTGTTCAAGCACGCAATTGTCCGCCGTCGGCCACGATCACGGTGCCCGTGATGAATGCGGCGCGGGGAGAGCCGAGAAACGCGACGATGTCCGCGACCTCTTCGGGTTTGCCCAGGCGGCGCAGCGGCACCTCGCGAATCAGCATCTCATCCACGGCGGTCTTGTTTTCGGCAATCTTGCGCGCCCAGGTCCCGTCGGCTGCGAGAATGTTGCCGGGCGCAACGGCGTTGATCCGGATGCCTTCGAGCGCCAGCGGCCGGGCGAGGCCGCGCACGGTCGCGTTCAAGGCCGCCTTCGCCGCCGAATAGGTCACCGGCGCGCCGAGCGCGGCAAGCCCGCAGATCGAGGACACGCAAACGATCGCACGGTCGCCGCTGCCGCGGTTCATCAGCGGGCGTGCCGCTTCGATCGTGTTGGTGGCGGCGAATAGGTTGATGTCCATCACCCGCGACCATTCGGTCGCGGTTTCCTTGCCCGGCGGCACGGAAGCGCCGCTGCCGACGTTGCAGACGAGGATGTCGATGTTGCCGTATTGCTTTTCGATCTCGCTCACCAGCGAAAGCGCTGCGGCGGGATCGGTGACGTCAGCGACGTGGAACGAGGCGCCGCGGCCGATTCTGTCGGCGGCCGATTTGATTCCATCGAGACCGCGGGCCGCCAGGGCCACTCTGGCGCCCTCGGCTGCTAGCGTGTCGGCGATTGCAAAACCGATGCCGCGGCTCGCGCCGACGACCAATGCGACCCGCCCCTCGATATCGAGTTTCATCGCCTTGCATCCTCGATCCAGCGAACGGTCATGTCGCGATACTTTGCCAGTACGCCGGCATGGTCGCCGTCGGCAGCGCGCGCGGTTTGCAGGACGTATTGCCCGCGATAGCCGGATTGCTCGATCAGCCGGATGGTTTTGGCGAGGTCCGCTGCCCCTGTTCCAAGCGGCACCGTGGTGCCGCCGAGCAGCCGGTCCTTGACATGGACATTGAGAATGCGCGGCGCATAGGCTGGAACCTCCTCGGCCGGGTCATGGCCGAGGGCGGCGCTGTTGCCGCTGTCGTAGTTGATGCCGAACACCTCGCGCGGGAATTTGTCGATGAACTGCGCGAGCGGGGCAGGGGGCAGATCGGATTCGAAGACGATCTTGACGCGCTGCCTCGACAGCGAGGCGGCGCGCTCGAGCAGAACGCGCAGCAAGGTCTCGGTCTGCGCGGTGCTCTCGATCCTGCCATTGTCGACCAGCGGAATGACGACGAATTCGATGCCGAGGGTCGCACAGGAGCTGAGCACCAGATCGAGATCGGCCACCAGCGATTTCTGCGTCTCGCCCTCGGCCTTCCAGTACGGCGCCTGCATGAAGCAATCGCCGGTCAGGCTTGCGGTTCTGAGCGCGTGGCGGCGCGACAGTTCGAGAATGTCTTTCTGCCCAGCAGCGGTGTTGAGCGGATTCTCGCGCAAGCGATCCTGGTCGATGGTCCATTCGATCCGGGTCAGGCCGAGCGCGTGGGCGCGGGGGAATTCCTCGCGCCATTCGTTCCACGGGAAGGCCTGGATCTTGCCGTCGACCATCGCCGACAGCCGTCCCTGCATGAAGCCGATGCGTTCGAGCGTCGTGGTCACGGCTTGTCACCTTCGCTGATCGCAAGGCCCTTGGTGGTCCAGCCGCCGTCGACGAACAATTCCTGGCCGGTCACATAGGCCGAAGCGGACGACGCCAGAAAGACGGCGGCGCCGGCGAGGTCGTCCGGGTTGCCCCAGCGACCGAGCATGGTGTGGCGGCGGCGGTCCTCATGCATGTCAGGATCGGCAAAGCTCTTCGCCGTCATCGCTGTCGCGACATAGCCGGGGGCGAGCGCGTTGACGCGAATGCCGTCGCGCGCATAGTCCGCAGCCAGCGCGCGGGTGAGGCCGGCAAGCCCGGCCTTGGCGGCGACATAGCCGGGGTTTCCCGGGAAGCCGCGCACCGAATTGATGCTGGTGACGTTGATGATCGAGCCGCCGTCGGCATGCTTGAGCAGCGGATAGGCCGCAAGGATCGTCGCATAGACGCCGCTGAGATCGACGGCCAGCGTGTCACGAAATCTTTGGAGCTCGTTCGTCGCGGAGGCTGGGAGGCTGATGCCCGCGGCATTGACCAGGATGTCGAGCCGTTCCCCGGTCTTCGCCAGATTGTCGAATACGGACTGGATGGCCGCATCATCGGCGAGATCGCACTTGAGCGCGGTAATGTGCGAGGGCGCCGTGCCGGTCCGGCTGAGGCCGAATACTTTTGCGCCGCTTGCCTGCAGGCCGCTCGCGATGGCCGCGCCGATGCCGCGCGAGGCGCCGGTGACGACGGCGGTCTTGCCTTCGAGCGAAAAGGCTGCCGGACTATGCATAGCCGTAGCTGCGCATGATGGCCGCACAAAGCTTGATGTCTTCCGGGCGGTCGATCTGGAACATTTTGTGGCGCTCCATCACATGCATTCCGATCTTGCCGCCGAGCCGGTTGTTATGTTCGCGCAGCAGCGAGGGAATTAGAACGTAGAACGAGCCGTTCTCCAAATAACGCTTCTCGATCTGCTGCCGCATTCGCCGGTTGCGGAAATCATAGTTGATCGGCTCGGGTCCGTCGGCGCCGACGCGCCAGTTGAAATAATCCTCGACCTCGCAGACCGAGAGCAGGCTGTCGAGCTCTTCACGCTCGAACGTCGCGAGCGCCTGTTCGATGTCGCTGGATTCGCGGATCGGCGAGGTCGCCTGCAACGCGACGACGCGTCCGAACGGGCCCTGCTTTGCCTCAAGCTGTTCCAGCGCGTGGAGCCAGGCCGATTCCGACGACGCCAGATCGCCGGAGATGTCGTCGGGGCGCCGGACGCAGACCGCGCCGGCAGCTTCCGCAGCTGCCAGGATCTGGTCGCTGTCGGAAGACACCGCGACGACGTCGACGCCATCAGCCGCGGCCGCCTGCATGACGGTCCAGGCAATCAGCGGCTTGCCGCAGAGGTCAATCAGGTTCTTGTGCGGGATTCCCTTCGAGCCGCCGCGCGCGGCGATGACGGCCAGCGTTCGCCCCGACGTGCGCCTTGTCATATCCGGCCCTCGAGGCGCTCGAGTGCTGTCCAGAATCCTTCGCCCATGTTCTTGTGGCCCTGCCAGATCTCGGGGATGAACGAGGCACCGGGCGCGTGCTTGCGCAGCACGGCGCCGATCGCATCGAAATCGATCTCGCCTTCGCCGATCTGCAGGCCTTCGCCGTCGAGACCCTTGGCGTCGCCGAAGTGGAGGTGGGCGGTATGCGGGCCGAGCTGCGCGAGGCCTTCGCCGAAATCGAAGCCAAAATGATTGGCGGCAAGCTTGGTGTGGGAGATATCGACGCACATCCGCAAGTCATGCTTGGCGCAGAAGGCGGCCGACTCCTCCGGAAAGATGAAGATATTCTGGTGACGCTGTCCGCCGAAATGCCAGGGGAACGGCGCCATGGTCTGCGGAATCAGCTCGACGCCGTCCATGTCGAGTTCCTTCAGGCTCGCGGCGAAGATGCGGTAGCACTCTGCTTTCCGCTCCGGCGACAGCGGCTCGTCCATGGTAAAGCCGCCGATATTGGCGACGATCGGCGGGCGCTTTGTCTTGGGAAAGAACTTCTTCAATCCGCGCGTGATGTCGATGACGGCCTGGGTCTGTTCCAGCGAATAGCGGCGCAGGACTTCGTCCGGCGTCGCCAGATCCATCAGCTTGCTGCCTGCAAAAAGCTCAGGCGCGTGCACCACAAAGCCGAGATCGTAGGTGCCGGACAGATAGGCGGCGGGATCGCGCTCCATGTCGCTGTAGCTGAGATGGAATTCGATGATGTCGGGCTGGCAGATTTCCAGGAATCTTTCGGTATCGTGATAGCGGACCGGTACGCCCCAGGGCCGGTCGAAACGATAGCGGCGCGCGGTGGCGGCGCCGTTGTCGAGGTCGCTCTGGAAGAAGTAATCGTCCTTCGCCATCGCGCGGTTGAGCGGGCGGCCGATCAGCGCCGGCATTTTCAGCGGCGACAGGCCCTGGCCCGGGCTCTTCACTGCGATGTCGCTCTCGGCGACGACGGTGCCGGCCGGAATGTCGCGCGCGGCCACCAGGCTCTTGGCGAGGTTCTCGCGGTTGATCAGTTCGCCCTGGCTGAGCGCGCGTTCGGCGAGCTTCTTGCCGCGCGCGGCCTCGACTTCGCGAATGCCCGAAACGAGCGCCTTGAACTCTTCCGGCTCCAGGCTCGCCGCGTGATCCGGACCTTCCATCTCGCGATCGAGCGTGATGTGCCGCTCGATCAGGACCGCGCCCATCGCGACCGCGCCGATCGAAACCGCGATCCCGCGCTCGTGGCCGGAATAGCCGACGAGGGGATGAATTTCCCGCAGCGTTTCCATGAAGCGCAGATGAATGTTGTGAAGCGCGGCAGGATAGGTGCTCTGGCAATGCAGCAGCACGTATGGCGCCGAGCGGTCGTCGAGAAATTTCGCGGCAGCCCGGATTTCATCCGACGTGCTCATGCCGGTCGAGACGATCAGCGCCTTGCCGGTCGCGGCAAGCTTCGCCAGCAGCGGCAGGTTGGTCAGATCGGCGGAGGCGACCTTGTAGGCCTGAACGCCGAAGGTCTCCAGCGTCGCCACGCTCGACGCATCCCAGGGCGTGCAGAGGTACTGGATGTTCTTCGAGGCGCAATAGGCCGCGACGCGGCGCTGCTGTTCGGTCGTCAGTTCGAAACGGCGCAGCAAATCGAGGGTGTATTCGACGGCGAGGTCGTCGTCCTTGCCGGAAAGGCTCGAGGCGCGGTAAACCTCGTCCAGCTTGCGCATCTGGAATTTGGCGCAATCCGCGCCGGCTGCGACCGCGGCGTCGACCAGCGCGATGGCGCGATCGAAATCGCCGTTATGGTTGTTGCCGACTTCCGCGATGATGAAACATGGATGGTCATCTCCGACCAGACGGTCGGCGATCGTCAACGATTGTTTCGGATTATTCTTCCCCGAAGATGCGTTCATTGCGCCGATGCGCCTTCCTTTTGAAACGCTTGGCGCTTTATCGCGTAGACGTTGTGCCCAAGCAGAGAGATGTTCGCAATTTCCAGCATTGCACGAGGAAAATACCGGTAGTCTGCCATGGTCAACGCATGGAAGGCAAACGGCTTCACGTCGAGCTTGCAGCTCGCAAACATTCGCCTCACGTCGCTCATTGCGAAATAGTTGATGTGGTCCGGCGGGATCCAGTGCCGGGCATCTCGCCAGCTCGGCACGATCTGCCGCAGGTCGTCGCGATTTGGAACGATCACGATCGCCAGCCCGCCATCGCGAAGGGTGGCCACGGCATCGGACAACAGGCCCTGGGGATCGAGGACGTGCTCGAGCACGTTGTCGATGACGATGGCATCAGCGGCGCCCGCCGTCTCGCCCTTGAAGAAGTCGTGGACGATGTTGACGCCGTGGTCCTGGCCGAACTTCGACAGTCCGTCCGCCGGCTCATAGCCGACATAGGTATATGGATCGTCCTTCATGATGTAGCCGAGTTCTCCGCGGCCGCATCCGATCTCCACGATGCGTGAACCGGGCTTCAGGTGCTGATGGATCAGGCGTCTGATTTGATGATGGCGGCTGCGGAAGCGCCAGTAGAGCGTGGATATTTCGCCGTGGTCTGCGGTGTCATATCGCGCCGTGGCGGCATATACGAAGCCGCAGCCTGCGCATTTGACGATCTCGTGGTTCGATCCAAGACGTGTAACCGTTCTGAACGGGCTTCGTTTGGAAGATGCGCAGAGCGGGCAGGCATCGCGTGAAATTCGTCCGGCCTCGTCGGCCGGAGCATCGAGCGCAATCGAACGATCGCTCTTGTCTTGCATCATCATATCCGGCCCGTGAGTATTCAGGTCTTGATCCGCGATTTCCAGGTCCGCAGGCCATTTTCCTCGAACGCGATGCGGGAGCAGGACAGGCCTTTCTGCTCCAGCGCCGCAATCAGCGGATAGCGCTGGAACGGTCGGACGAAGAAGATGAAATAGCCGCCGCCGCCGGCGCCGAGCAATTTGCCGCCGACCGCGCCGTTGGCCTTGGCGAGATCATAGATCGCGTCGAGTTCGGTGGAACTGATCAGCGGACTGAGGCGACGTTTGGCGTGCCACGCCTCGTCGATCAGGCGGCCGCATTCCAGAAGCTGGCCGCGCAGCAGATGATGGCGGATTTCGCGCGTCACTTCCTTTTGCTTGGCTGCGGCCGCGACGGCGTCGCTGGTCTCGTGCTGCTGCTTCTGGTCGCGGTGGATCGAGCCGGAATCGTGGTTGGAGCCAGTGTAGCAAAGCACGAGGCTTTCCTCGAGTTCGGCGACGATATTGGCCTCGAGCCGAAGCGGAACGATGGTGTTCTGCTCGGACGAAAACTCCATGTGATTGAAGCCGCCGAACACGGTGGCGTACTGGTCCTGCCAGCCGCCCGGAATGTTCAGCATCAAACGTTCGGCCTGAAACGCCATTTCCGCGATCTCGTGGCGGTCCCACCGGTCGGAGCGGAATTCGTTGAAGCAGCCGATGATGGCGGAGGACACCACCGCGGAGCCGCCGAGGCCGGAGCCGACCGGAAAATCGGCTGAGACGTCGAGATCGAAACCGTAGGCCGGCTGGATCAGGCGGACCACCGATTTGATCAGCGCCAGTTCACCGCCGCTGCCGAGGCCTGCGAGATTGTCGGCTTCGACCGTGCAGCGAAAATCATGCGAGTAGATTCGGATCCGGTTGTCGTTACGCCGGCGCAACGTCGCATGCGCGTACATCGCAATGGTCGCGTTGATGACGGAGCCGCCGTCATTGTCGACGAAATAGTGCGTGAGGTCGGTGCCGCCGCCGGAGAAGCTGATTCGTACCGGCGAGCGCGCACGGGCAAATACTTCGCTCTCCTCGCCGAGATTGAACAGATCGCGGCTGAATACGTCCACCAGGCGGCTGTCGGCATCGAGAATCGGAACGACATGGACCCGCTGGTCGAGCAGCTTGAGGATCTGTTCGCGGGGGGCGCCGGCGCGCGCCCAAACAAAATCGCGGTTGATGCAACTCGCCACCTCGCCCTGGATCGATATTCCCGTCAGCAGCCGCCGGCGGATGTCGCCGTCGGTGACGGCGCCGATCACGCGCCCCTCGGCGTCACGGGCAAACAGAATCCCCAGCTTGTTGGCATTGAGCCGCTGGAATGCCTGCTCGATCGTGTCGCTCTCGGCGATGGTAAGGTGGTTCTTGTCTGGCAATTTGGCGGTCCAAAGCGGCAACCCGGTTCCGGTTTCGGCCCGGAAAGGCCTCTATTTTCCGGTCGTTGATACGGCAGGGGGGCAGATCGCGCAAGGCTTCGATGCCGCTGTGGATTCCAGCTGGACATGCTGTTGCATGGTCATGGAATGACCAGCCTGCGGCACCGTCAGCGCCGCGTTTCACGCGGGCCGGGCAGTGTCGTGTTTGCGCCGCCGGGATCCTGAAGATCGGCGCTTCTTCAGGATGGCTTCCAGCCGATCGACAGCAGCTTTGTCGGAGGTGCGACCAGAGGCTCGCCGATCCGCTCCCAAATCGCGCCCTTGCCGGTGGCCCTGAGTGACAGCTTGATCCAGGTTTGAGGTACCGATATCAGCCAGGGAGCCCGGCCGCAGCTCGCACGGTGGCGTTCGATGAGACGGGCGACCGTGACAGGCGCCGGGTCGGACACGATAAAGGTTTCGCCGCGCGCACGCGGATTGCTGAGCGCGGTTGCGACGGCCGAGTTGAAGTTCTCGATTGACAGCACGGACCTTTGTGCCGATAGCGCCCCGAAGGGGAGCGGAATCGGCAGGCGCGAAATCCGATGGATGGTCGCAAAGTTTCCTTTCTCGCCTTTGCCGTAGATCACGACGGGACGCAGGATCGTAAACGAAATGCCGGCCGCACGTATCGCCTGTTCGGCGGCAAATTTGGACCGCCCATACGCATTGTTCGGCGTCGGAAAATCATCCTCGGTCAGCTCATGATCCGCACAGGAGCCGGACTGGGCGGCGATCGAGGAAATGAACACCAGATGCTTTGGCGCACCGCGCGATAGCGACTGCGCCAGCGCCGACGTCGCGTGATGATTGACGCGGTCATAAAAGTCGTCGCCTGCGTTCTTGTGAGCGATGCCCGCAAGATGAACCACGACATCGCTCCGGTCCAGCAGGGGCTGCCAGTCGAACGGTCGCGAGAGATCCGGTAGCCGAACGGCGGTCACGTTCGGACTGTCGACGGCATTCACGGCTCTCGACGCCGCGATCACCGCGTATCCCTGGGCGACGAGATAGGGAACCAGGTGATGGCCGACGAATCCGTCGGCGCCGGTTACCAGCACCCTGGTCCTTTTGCCGTTGCGGCTGCATTGCAAATCGGAGACCGCGCTCGACTGTGCGCCGGCAGCATCAGGGGCAGGTGAGGGGCCTGAATTCATCAGCCCAAGGCCACCTTTTCGCTGCTGAATTTCCTGTTGCATGAACCTGACAAAACCAGCTCCCACTATAGGCCGGCGAATCATATGAGAGCAACCAAGGGTTGACCCTCGCCGGCGAAAAGCGGCCTCCGACTGCATCAGCAGGGGATACCGCGCCCGGCCGTGTTTGGAAACTGAAATCCCATCGAGCTATTTAACCGGCCCGCCAAGGATTGAATTAACCGGCCCGCCAAGGATTGAAATCCTGCAATTGGTGGGGGCCAGTGCGGCAATGTTGCCCCTCTCGGGGGGGCAACGCCCGCGGACCGGCGAGAGAACCCGGGCCGTGCGGCCGGAGTCGTGGGGGTGTGCCGCCCTGGAGGGTTGGCGGGGGTCGATCAGGCGGCTAACGTCGATTCTGACGGCTAATGGAACAAGGCTCATGATCAGATTCGGCCTGCTCGGATGCGGGCGTATCGCCAAGCGCCACTCGGAACTTCTGGGCGGCAATCATATCGATAGAGCCAGGCTCGTTGCCGTGTGTGACACCGTTCGCAGCCGTGCCGATGCGATCGCGTCGAAGTTCGGTGTTCCGGCGACCTATGACGTGGATGACTTCCTCGCCCGGCAGGATATCGATGCCGTGGCGGTGCTGACGCCGAGCGGGATGCATCCGGCCCATGTCATCGCCTGCGCCCGGGCCGGAAAGCACGTTGTCGTCGAGAAGCCGATGGCGTTGCGGCTGCAGGATGCCGACGACATGGTGCGCGCCTGCGACGCTGCCGGCATCAAGCTGTTCGTCGTCAAGCAGAATCGTTTCAACGTGCCGGTGGTGAAGGCGCGCGAGGCACTGGAGGCCGGCCGCTTCGGCCGCCTGATCCTCGGCACGGTCCGCGTCCGCTGGAGCCGCGACCAGGCCTATTACGACCAGGATGCCTGGCGCGGCACCTGGGCCTATGACGGCGGCGTGCTCTCCAATCAGGCCAGCCACCACATCGACATGCTGGAATGGTTCTTCGGCGATGTCGTCAGCGTTCATGCCCGCGCCGTCACGGCGCTGGCAAAGATCGAAGCCGAGGACACCGCGGTCGCCACGCTGAAATTCCGCAACGGCGCGCTCGGGATCATCGAGGCGACAACGGCCGTGCGTCCGACCGACCTCGAAGGCTCGCTCTCGATCCTCGGCGAGAAGGGAACGGTCGAGATCGCCGGCTTTGCCGTCAACCAGATCCGGCACTGGCGCTTTGTCGAGGAACTTGCGTCCGACAAGGATGTGATCGAGAAGTTCTCAGTCAATCCGCCGAACGTCTACGGCTTCGGCCATCAGGCCTATTATCAGCACGTGATCGACTGTCTGGTGAACCAGCGCTCGGCGCTGGTCGACGGTCTCGAAGGGCGCAAGAGCCTGGAACTGATTTCGGCGCTCTACGAATCGATCGAGACCGGCGCCGAGGTGCCGCTTCGCTTCGCGCCGCGGCTGGGCCGGCTCGGTGTCGCGCCATGAAGGAGCCGGAGATCCATCAGGCTGGTATGCGCGACGTCGAATTCGGCACGGGCGTCAAGATCGTCGAGCCGTGCAATCTCTACGGCTGCAAGATCGGCGACGAATGCTTCGTCGGGCCGTTCACCGAAATCCAGAAAGGCGTCGTGATCGGCGCCCGCACGCGGGTGCAGTCCCATGCCTTCGTCTGCGAACTCGTCACGATCGGCGAAGACTGCTTTGTCGGCCATGGCGTGATGTTCGTGAACGACACGTTTTCGATCGGCGGCCCGGCCCGCGGCAACAAGGAATTGTGGCGCGAGACCGTGATCGGCAACCGCGTCTCGATCGGCTCCAACGCCACCATCATGCCGGTCAGGATCTGCGATGACGTTGTCATCGGCGCAGGCGCCGTCGTGACCAGGGACATCACGACGGCGGGAACCTATGCCGGCAATCCGGCGCGACGGCTGTTGACGGAGAAGTAGGGAAGACATCAATGCCGGTGCCCTTTGCCGATCTGCAATTGCAGTATCAGACCATCAAAAGCGAAATCGACGGCGCGATCGCCGCCGTCATCCGCGACAACGCCTTCATTCGCGGGCCCTACGTCGACGCGTTCGAACGGGAGTTCGCTGCGGCGGTAGACGTCAAGCATTGCGTGTCCTGCGCCAACGGCACCGATGCGCTGTATCTGGCCATGGCCGCGCTGAGGGTTAAGCCAGGCGACGAGGTGATCACCACGGCGCATTCCTGGATCTCCACCTCGGCGATGATCACGCATGCCGGCGGGACCGTGGTGTTTTGCGATACCGATGGCGCGACATTCACGATCGATCCGGCGGCGATCGAGGCCGCGATCACGCCGCGCACCGTCGGCATCATTCCCGTGCATCTGTACGGCCAGCCGGCGGATATGGATGCGATCATGGCGATCGCGCGCAAGCACAAGCTCTGGGTGATCGAGGATTGCGCGCAGGCGCATCTGGCGCGTTACAAGGGCCGGCAGGTCGGAACCTTCGGCGCGGCGGCGACCTATTCGTTCTATCCCGGCAAGAATCTCGGCGCGATGGGCGATGCCGGCGCCATCGTCACCAACGACGGCGCGCTCGCCGAGCACATGACCATGCTGGCGCGGCATGGCGGGCTGGTGAAGCATCAACATCATATCGAAGGCATCAACAGCCGGCTCGACGGCATGCAGGCCGCGATCCTGTCGGCCAAACTGCCGCATCTCGCGGCCTGGACCGAAGCGCGCCAGAACGCGGCTGAGGTCTACAATGCCGGCCTCAACCAGATCGAGGACGTGATCGTGCCTGAGGTCGCGCCGGAGCGCAGCCACGTCTATCACCTCTACACGATCAGGCATCCGCGCCGCGACGCGCTGGCCGCGCACCTGAACGCCAACGGCGTGCAGACCGCGATCAACTATCCGACGGCGCTGCCGTTCCTTGCCGCCTATCAGCGGTTCGGCCATCGTCCCGAGCAATTTCCGAATGCGGCCAGCGATCAGGGAAAAATCCTGTCGCTGCCGATGTTCGCGGAGATCACGTGCAAGCAGCAGGATGAAGTGATCGAACTGGTGCGCAAGTTCTGATGTGCCGGCAGACACGGGATGATCGCACGATCCGAAGTTACATCCCGTTAGACGGCGTCCTTGTCAACAGATGAGCTACGATCATGTTTCTTCAGTGGTTCGCGAAACCGGAACGCTGACCGAGATGTTGGATCAAGGAGCGCGCCACGCATTGGTGGTCAGGTTGCTCGAAAGGCTCAGTGTTGATGTTACCGGTGATGCACCGTGGGACAGTGAGGCTGCACCCAAATGCAGGCTGAAATCGAACGGTTGGGAGCTAATTCCCCGATTCGTTGGGAAAAAGACTTGCTTACTATTCTTGGGAGGCGCGCACGCAATTTGGAGATTCCAGTGCGGTTCCGATCTGCTCCGAGTGTTGAGCGAGTGTCCTCCGATAGAGTTCTATGTGTGTGACGAAAGCGCCAGTTATTTGTTGTGCAGCAATCACCATGATTTCGTTATTGGTTGGGGCGCAGCTTCGGCATGGGTGCAGCAATTAGATAGGACGTAGTCGCGTCGATAGTTCACGAAGTGCGCTCGTCTGATATCGCCTTGCCGTCGTTCGGCAGCGAGCCTGAAGCAACAAGTTCGACTTTGCCGCCGAGCTTGGTTACCGCGCGCAGCGTTGCCGTGAGTTCGTCCTGAAGACTTGCGGCAACCGAAGCCGTCTCCGCCTTTAGCGTCATCAAATCGCTCTCGCCGGATCGCGTGACCACGAGGCGCAGCCGTCCGAGCTCGGGGTGGCGCTTGCCGATCTCGGCGATCTGTTCGGGGCGGACGAACATGCCTTTGACCTTGGTGGTCTGATCGGCGCGGCCCATCCAGCCCTTGATGCGCATGTTGGTGCGCCCGCACGGGCTCGTCCCCGGCAATGTTGCCGTGAGGTCTCCGATTGCGAGGCGGATCCAGGGATGCTGCGGGTCAAGTGAGGTGACGACGATCTCGCCGACGTCGCCGGGCGCGACGGGATCGCCGGTGCCGGGACGCACGATTTCCATGATCAGATCTTCGTTGACCACCATGCCTTCGCGCGCCGGCGTCTCGAACGCTATCAGGCCGAGGTCGGCGGTGCCGAATGCCTGATAGGCATCGATGCCGCGCGACTTCATTTCGTCCTGCAGCGATTTCGGAAACGCCGCGCCGGATACCAGTGCGCGCTTGATCGAGGAGACGTCGCGTCCGGCTGACGCAGCGGCGTCGAGCAATATTTTCAGGAAATCGGGCGTGCCGCTATAGCCGACCGGTCGATAGGCTTCGATCAACTCGAACTGCTGCTCGGCATTGCCGGGGCCGGCTGGAATCACCGCGCAGCCCAATGCCCGCGCCGAGGCGTCGAAAATGAAGCCACCCGGCGTCAGATGGTAGCTGAAGGTGTTGAGCACCACGTCGCCGGGTCGGAAGCCTGCCGCGAACAGCGCCCGTGCGCCGCGCCATGGGTCGGTGTGAACAGGTTCGGGTTCGAAGATCGGCCCCGGCGAGGTAAACAGCCGTCCGAACGACCCCAGAGGTCCCGCGACGAGCCCGCCGAAGGGCGGCGCGGCCTTGTGCAGGGCAGGGAGTTCCGCCTTGCGCAGCACCGGCAGGCGCGCCAGCGCGGCCCGGCTGATCACGGCGGCGGGATCGATGCCTTGCAATCGCTCGGCATAGGCCGGTGCGGCCAGCGCCTTGCGCAGGACATCCGGCAGGCGTGAGAACAACTCGGCCTCGCGTTGGGCCGGCTCGCGCGTTTCGAGGGCGTCGTAGTGGTCGGTCATGACGGATGCCTTAGATTTACATCGATTGCGTGCCGCCTCTGACGTGCTATCAGACGGCTACTACCGGTGTTGATGTTCCAGGGAACGCAATGGCTGAAAGAGATACCGCTGTGGCGGCAGATGCGCTGGATTCGGCCGATATCGTCGCGCGGCTGAAGCTTCGCATGATCGAGCATTGCCTGCCGCTGTGGTCGAGCGAAGGCTGGGACGGCAGAGCGGGCGGCTTTATCGATCGGCTCCACGCCGACGGGCGCGCCGATCCATTGGCGCCGCGGCGGGTTTTCGTGCAGGCGCGCCAGATCTATTGCTATGCCAAGGCGGCGCAGATGGGCTGGTATCCGGAAGGCCGCGCGGTCGCGCTGAAGGGGCTGGAGCACCTTCTGGCGAAGGCGAAAGCACCCGACGGCAAGCCCGGCTTTGTGCACAGGCTGAAGCCTGACGGCACGGTGCTGGACCCCTTGCGCGATTCCTACGACCACGCCTTTATCCTGCTGGCGCTTGCCACCGCCTATGGTCTCGATCGCGATGCGCAGATCCGCGCCGAGATCGATGCGCTGTGCCGCTTCATCGAGACGGAGTTGCGCTCGCCGCATGGCGGGGTTCACGAGGGACTGCCGGTATCGATGCCGCGGCGGCAGAACCCGCAGATGCACCTGTTCGAGGCGATGATCGCCGCGTTCGACGCGACGCACGACCTCGTGTTCCAGAACCGGGCCGGGAGTTTCTTCAGCCTGTTTCTGGCCAATCTCTACGACAAGCAGCGGCAGGTGCTGGGCGAATATTTCGAGGAGGACTGGTCGAAAATCGAGCCGGTCAGCGTCGAGCCCGGGCATCAGGCGGAATGGGCCTGGCTGCTGAAGGGTTTTGAACGCATCACGGGCTGCCCCACGGGGCGCTACCGCGGCGAGTTGCTGGCATCGGCGCTGCGTTATCGCGACGAGGCGACCGGTTGTCTCGTCGACGAGGGCGACGCCAATGGCAAGATCAGGCGGCATACGCGGCGGCTGTGGCCGCAGACCGAAATCGCCAAGGCGTGGATCGCGCAGGCCGAAGCCGGCGAGGCGGGCGCGGCCGATGAAGCGCGCGCGGCGCTGGCGCGGCTCGAACGGCATTATCTCAGCCACCCTGTCGCCGGCGGCTGGTACGACCAGTTCGACCGCGACGGCAATTCGCTGGTTGCTACGATCCCGGCGTCCTCGTTCTATCACGTGCTTTGTGCGGTCGCGGAAGCGGAGCAGGTGATCGGCTAGCTGATGGATGGCGCTCACAGCCACCGCTTTCGCCGCTTGAAGCTCTTCAGGTTCTTGAAGCTCTTGCGCTGGTCGCCGGCGCCGCCGAGATAGAATTCCTTGACGTCCTCGTTGTCGCGCAATTCGTCGGCCGTGCCGTCGAGCACCACCTTGCCCTGTTCCATGATGTAGCCGTGGCTCGCGACCGATAGCGCTGCGCGTGCATTCTGCTCCACCAGCAGGATGGTGACGCCGAGATCGCGGTTGATCTCCTTGATGATGGAAAACACTTCCTTGACCAGGAGCGGGGAGAGGCCCATCGACGGCTCGTCCATCAGGATCATTTTCGGGCGCGCCATCAGCGCGCGGCCGATCGCCAGCATCTGCTGTTCGCCGCCGGAGAGGTAGCCGGCAAGACCGGTGCGCTCCTTCAGCCGCGGGAAATATCTGAACACCATGTCGATGTCGTCGGCGACCTCGTTGTCGGTACGGGTGAAGGCGCCGAGCTTGAGATTTTCGATCGACGTCATGTCCGCGATGATGCGGCGTCCCTCCATCACCTGGAAGATGCCGCGGCGGACGATCTTGTCGGGATCGATGCCGTTGATGCGCTCGCCGTCGAAGACGATCTCGCCGCGGATCACTTCGCCGTCCTCGGTCTTGAGCAGGCCCGAGATCGCCTTCAGCGTCGTCGACTTGCCGGCGCCGTTGGCGCCGAGCAGCGCCACGATCGCGCCCTTCGGCACTTCGAGGCTGAGCCCCCGCAGCACCAGGATGACCTTGTCGTAGACCACCTCGATGTTGCGGACGCTGAGGAGCGGGACGGTTTGCACGGTGGTTTTCGCGGGACGATTGAGTTCGGTTGCTTCAGTCATGTCCGATCACCTCTTGCCGTCATCACCCGCGAAATGCGGGTGATCCAGTATTCCAGAGGCGCCTGTGCTCAATCGAGAAGCCGCGGCGTACTGGATCCCCGCTTTCGCGGGGATGACGGGGAGTGTTGGGGTTGCCCGGAGGCAACCCATGAAATTACCAGCCGAGCCAATCGGGTTTGCGCGGCAGGTCGATCGTCTTCACCTTTTCCATCTTGATGCCGCCGTTCTTGACGAGATCGTTGAGCGGGGCGTCGGTCGCGCCGGCGACCTTCATGCGATAGAGATCGACCTTGAGCGTGCCGCGGTGATCGGTCTCGGTGAAGGTCGAGGGGTTGCAGATGCCTTCGCCGCCGGCGGGCACCCAATCCTTCTTCTGGTAGAAGCCCTTCTTGACGTTCTCGCCGGTGGCGCCGCCGTTCTTGGCGGCCCATTCGACGGCTTCCTTCATGTAGAGCGCGGTGCAGACGCCGGCGATGTAATGCACGGGACGGTAGGCTGTGCCGGCCGTATCGGACATCTTGGAGATTTCCGTAAAGGTCTTCATGCCGGGCGCATTGCCACCCCATGCCACCGCGGTGCGCAGCGGGAACACCACGCCGTCAGCGGCTGCGCCGGCGGCCTTGGCGGCGTTCTCGTCCATGCCCCAGACATTGCCGAGGAACTGCACGTCGACGCCGGCGGCCTTGCAGGCGTTGAGCACGGAGATGTTCGAGCCGGCGGTATTGCCGAGATAGGCGTAGTTGGCGCCCGAGCTCTTCAGCGTCAGGCACTGCGCGCTGTAGTCGCCGGGCGTCAATGCGAACACGATCGGAGGCAGGGTCTCGAAGCCGAGTTCGGCGGCAATCGCTTCACCGGCCGCCTTCGGCGCGTTCGGATAGGGGTGGTTGGCACCCATATGGACGTATTTCGGCTTGCCAGGCTTGCCCTTGGTCTTCCAGTCCTCGGCTGCCCAGGTCAGCATGCCGCGAAGCGCGTCCGAATAGCTCGGGCCATAGAAGAAGTTGTAGGGCGCGGGCTTGGCCTTGCCGCCGGCGCCGGTCGGATCGGAGAGCGCCGCGGCGTAAGATGCCGAAATATCGGGGATCTTGTCCTGGGCCAGGAATCCCGTCAGCGCCTCGGTGTCGGCGGTGCCCCAGCCGAGAATGGCGGAGACCTTGTCGGCGCCCGACCATTTCTTGTACTGGGCGATGGCGCGCGGCACCTGGTAACCGTAATCGACGGTGTCGACATTGACCTTGGCGCCGCCGATGCCGCCGTTCTTGTTGATCCAGGCATACGTGTCCGCGACACCCTGTCCGAACGGCGTTCCGACGTCCGAAGTGGGCCCCGAATAGTCGGTGAGGTGCCCCAGCGCAATCGGCGCCTGGGCCGATGCCGCGGTAGAACCCACCAGCAAAGCGAGCGAGGCTGTGCTCAATAGAGTCTTCATCGTCATGGACATAGTCCTCCAGTTGCTTCTCGAGGTCTTCTCGTTGTTGGTCCCGTTCCGACCTCAATGCGAGAACGGGTAGAGTTTCCAGTATGCCTTGATCTGCCGCCATCGATGCGCCAATCCATCCGGCTCGAACACCAGAAAGACGATGATGATCACGCCGATGGCCATTTCGCGCAGGAAGGCGATGTTGTTCTTCAGTCCAAGGAATTGATCGATCGGGCTGTCGCGCAGCGCGACGCTCAGCCATTCCATCGATTCCGGCAGCAGCACCATGAAGGCCGTGCCCATCAGCGTGCCCATGATCGACCCGAGTCCGCCGATGATGATCATCGCGAGGAAGATGATCGAGCGATCGATGCCGAAACCTTCGTTGGAGACCACCTGATTGTAATGCGCATAGAGCGCGCCGCCGACGCCGGCAAAGAAGGCGGCGAGGCCGAACGACAGCGTCCGGTATTTTGTCAGGTTGATGCCCAT
Organism: Bradyrhizobium lablabi; assembly: GCF_001440475.1. GTDB lineage: Bacteria > Pseudomonadota > Alphaproteobacteria > Rhizobiales > Xanthobacteraceae > Bradyrhizobium > Bradyrhizobium lablabi. The sequence continues at coordinate 54,040 of NZ_LLYB01000059.1, forward strand.
GATCTCGGCGGACAGATAATGGTCGCGCACCGCGACCAGCGCACGCCCGTCGCGCGAACGGATCAGGTTCGTCACCAGGAGATAGCAGACCACGACATAGGCCAGCACGACGTAGAAGTACTGCTTGTCGCCGCGCAGCATGTAGCCGAAGATCGAGAACGGCTCGGCGCTGGCGGGTACGCTGCCGCCGGTGAACCATTCGGCGCGTGCAAAGAAGTCGAGCAGGATGTACTGCGCGGCCAGCGTCGCGATTGCGAGATAAAGCCCCTTCAGCCGCGCGGCGGGCAGGCCGAAGATCAGGCCGACGGCTGCAGTGACGACGCCCGCGAGCGGAATGCAGAAGAAGACGGGTATGCCGAACCGGTTCGAGAGATAGGCCGACGTGAACGCGCCGAAGCCGAAGAAGGCGGCGTGGCCGATCGAGATCTGGCCGGTGAAGCCGACGACGATGTTGAGCCCGAGCGCGGCGATGCCGAAGATGCCGATCTGGATCAGCAGGCTGAGGACGTAAGCGCTGACGACATGGGGCGCAAAGCAGATCAGGACGATGCCAAGGATCATCGCGTTGCGGCTGGTCGTGGTCGGAAACACGGTGGTATCCGCCGCGTAGCTGGTGCGGAAATCGCCGGCGGGAATGAGGGTTTGACCAGCCATAATTACACCCGCTCGATGTCTTTGGTGCCGAACAGGCCGTACGGCTTGATCATGAGAATAATGATCAGCGCATAGAACGGTGCGATCTCGTAGAGATTGCCCCAGTGCAGATATTCGCTGTCGAGAAAGTGCGCGACGTTTTCCAATAGCCCGATGATGATGCCACCGAGCACCGCGCCGCCGACACTGTCGAGGCCGCCGAGGATCGCGGCCGGAAACACCTTCACGCCATAGGCGGAGAGGCCGGCCGAGACGCCGTTGACGACGGCGACGACCACGCCCGCGACGGCGGAGACGGTGGCCGAGATCGCCCAGGCCATCGCGAACACGCTTTTGACGGAAATGCCGAGCGATTGCGCGACCTGTTGGTTGAAGGCGGTGGCGCGCATCGCGAGACCGTATTTGGAGAGGCGAAAGAACCACGCCATGCCCACCATCATCGCCACCGAGACCGCAAGGCTCATCAGATAGACGGTCTGCACCTGCAATCCGAGGATATTGATGTTCTGAGTCTGGAAGATGCGCGGGAACGGCTGCAGATTGACGCCGAACATCCACTTCATCAGCGCTGAAAACACCGTCGACAGCGCGATCGTCACCATGATCACGGAAATGATCGGCTCGCCGATCATCGGCCGCAGGATGACGATCTGGATGGCTATGCCGAACAGGAACATGAACACCAGCGTGATCGGCATGCCCAGATAGAACGGCACCTGATATTTGGTGAGCAGCCACCAGCACACCCAGGCGCCGACCAGCAGCAGTTCGCCTTGCGCGAAGTTCACGACCTGGGTTGCCTTGTAGATCAGCACGAACGACATCGCGACCACGCCGTAGAGCGTGCCGACCACGAGGCCGTTGACCAGGAGCTGGATCAGGAGCTGGGTGTTCATGCGTTACAACGGGCGTGAGTTGCGGGGTTCTTTCCCTCTCCCCTTGTGGGAGAGGGTGGCTTCGCGAAGCGAAGACGGGTGAGGGGTTGTCTCCGCATGCGCAATTGTGGAGAGAGACCCCTCACCAAAGTGAGTTCGTGACGACCGGTGGTGTAGCCCTCTCCCACAAGGGGAGAGGGCGCATCAACTGGCACCGCGCAGTGTTGTTGCGCCATCATTCCGCGGCCTCCGCTATCGGCACAGGTCCGCCGAGATCGACCACCCGGAGCGTGGTGCGGATGCGCTGGGTGGTGCCGTCCTGGAAGCGGATCACGGTGTCGACCGGGATGTCGTGCTTGCCGGCATAGATCGCGTCGATGATATCTGCGTATTTCTCGTTGATGACGCTGCGGCGGACCTTTCGGGTGCGCGTCAGCTCGCCGTCATCGGCGTCGAGCTCCTTGTAGAGCAGCAGGAAGCGGGAGATGCGCTGCGCCGGCGGCAGCGTCGCGTTGACGCTCTCGACCTCCTTGCGCAATAGCGCATAGACTTCGGGGCGCGAGGAGAGGTCGGTATAGGTCGTGAACGAGATGCGGTTCTTCTCCGCCCATTTCGAGATGATCGAGTAACGGATGCAGATCATCGCCGCCAGTGTGTCGCGGCCGGCGCCGAGCACGACGGCCTCGGCGATGTAGGGCGAGAATTTCAGCTTGTTCTCGAGATATTGCGGCGAAAAGCGCTCGCCGCGCGAAGTCTCGGCGAGATCCTTGATGCGGTCGATGATGACGAGCTGCCTGTCGCGGTTGTAATAGCCGGCGTCGCCGGAGTGCATCCAGCCGTCCTTGATGTCGGCAACGGAGGCCTCGGGATTTTTGTAGTAGCCCAGGAACATGTTGGGGTGGCGCACGACGATTTCGCCGACGCCGTTGACGTCTGGGTTGTCGACGCGGATTTCGATATCAGAGGCCATCGGCACGCCGGTCGTATCCGGATCGACCTTGCCGGCCGGATGCAGCGTGTAGGCGCCCAACAGCTCGGTCTGGCCGTAGAGCGTGCGCAGCGGCACGCCCATCGCCTGGAAGAACTTGAAGGTATCCGGTCCGAGCGCCGCGCCCCCGGTTGCGGCCGAGCGAAGCCGCGTGAAGCCGAGGCGGTCGCGCAGCGCGCGAAACAGCAACTGATTGGCAAATATCGAATGCTTGCCCTGCGCCAGCGCCGAAAGCCCGCTCTTCATGCCGATGTCGAACAGCTTTTGCTTCAGCGGCGAAGAGTCCATCACGCCGGCACGCACGTCGGCGGCGATTGATTCCCAGAGCCGCGGCGCGAACAGTACGAAGGTCGGCGCGATCTCGCGGAAATCGTGCATCATGGTCTCGGGCTCTTCGACGAAGTTGACCTTCATCCGGCAGATCAGCCCTTTGCCGAGTGCGTAGACCTGTTCCATGATCCAGGGCAGCGGCAGCACCGAGACGTATTCATCGTCCGGCCCCTTCGGATCGAACGCCAGATAGGTCGCGCAATGTTTCAGCACGCGTCCCGCCGCCAGCATCGCCAGCTTGGGATTGGCCGTCGTGCCCGAGGTGGTGCAGAGGATCGCGACATCCTCGCCGCGGGTCTCGTCCACCAGCCGATCGTAAAGACCGGGCTCGCGCGCGGCGCGGTCGCGGCCCATGGTGGCGAGCTTCTCCGCCTCCATCAGGCGCGGATCGTCGTATTTGCGCATGCCGCGCGGATCGGAATAGACGATGTGCTTGAGGTTCGGCGCGCGGTCGGCGAGCACGAGCAGCTTGTCGACCTGCTCCTCGTCCTCGGCGAACACCAGTTTGGCTTCGCCGTAGCTGAGCAGGTAGGCGGCTTCCTCGTCCAGCACGTCGCGGTAAAGGCCAAGGCTCATGGCGCCGATGGCATGCGTTGCGATTTCCGCCGCGACCCAGTCGGGGCGGTTGTCGCCGATAATGCCGATGACGTCGCCGCGCTTGAGACCCAGCTCGACCAGGCCAAGCGCCAAATCATGTGTGCGGGTCTGGTAGTCGCTCCAGGTGAAGATGCGCCACAGCCCGAGGTCCTTTTCACGTAGCGCGATCTCGCCGCCGTGCTCTTTGGCGTTGAGGCGCAACAGCTTCGGAAACGTATCGGCCTTGGCGACGCGTCCGGCGTAATCCATCATGCCGCGCACTCCGGAGCGGCGGGCTTGTCGTCGGGATCGACGAGGACCTCGTCCTCTTCGCCGAGATAGGCGCGCTTCACATGGGGATCGGCGAGCACGGACGCCGGATCGCCCTCGGCGATCTTGCGGCCGAAATCCAGCACCATGACACGGTGGGAGATGTCCATCACCACGCCCATGTCATGCTCGATCATCATCACGGTCATGCCGAACTCTTCATTGAGATCGACGATGTAGCGGGCCATGTCCTCCTTCTCTTCGAAGTTCATGCCGGCCATCGGCTCGTCGAGCAGGATCAGTTGCGGCTCCAACGCCATCGCACGGGCGAGCTCGACACGCTTGCGCAGCCCGTAGGGCAGGGTGCCGGCGGTCGCCTTGCGCACCGACTGCAGGTCGAGGAAGTCGATGATTTCCTCCACCTTGTGGCGATGCTCGAGTTCCTCGCGCCGGGCGCCGGTCAGCCAGTACAGCGAGCCCGTGATGAAGTTGTTCTTCAACAAATGGTGCCGCCCGACCATGATGTTGTCGAGCACGCTCATGTGGTGGAACAGCGCCAGGTTCTGGAAGGTGCGGCCGATGCCAAGCTGTGGCCGCGCGTTCGGATTGAGGCCGGTGATGTCCTTGCCGCGGTAGAACAGTTTGCCTTCGGTCGGCTTGTAGCGGCCGGAAATGCAATTGACGATCGAGGTCTTGCCGGCGCCGTTCGGGCCGATGATCGAGAACAATTCGCCCTCGTTCACGCCGAATGAGACCTCGGTCAGCGCACGGACGCCCCCGAAGCGCAGCGACACCCCGCGCACTTCCAATGTATGAGCCACTCTTCCCTCCAGATGTGGCGCCTGGGCAGCGCTCTTTATATCGTTCGTGATTCTACATCGGCCGTGACCTGCGGGCCATCCGACTAACGATGACGGCCAACGCCGGCTTCGCGCGCGGTAACGCCGCACCCCGCCGCCGCGCCCGCTCGCACGTGCCGAGGTGGCCCTCCTTAGGGCAATGCGGTAGTTTGAAATGTCTTTTGCCTGACAATTCGTCGGGAAATTTCGCCAGCTGTACTCCTGTTGCGGTGCAGCAAGAGAATCGATGGGGACGCGACGGTTGATGCGGTCATGATTGCTGCGGAGTACCTCAAGCGCATCGCGGCCTGGTCGCGTGAACTGAACGAGCGGGAAATCGAGGCCGCGCGTGCCGGCATCGTGGAGAAATCCTATCGCGCCAACGAACACATCTTCATGCGCGGCGATCCCTTCGACTACTGGACCGGCATTGTGACGGGCCTTGCCCGGATGAGTACGGTGTCGAGCGGCGGCAAGGCGGCGACCTTCGCCGGCCTCACGGCCGGCGCCTGGTTCGGCGAGGGCTCGATGCTCAAAAGCGAGCCGCGCCGTTACGACGTGGTCGCCTTGCGGGACACGCGGCTGGCGCTGATGGACCGCGCCACCTTCTTCTGGCTGTTCGAGAACAGCGTTGCGTTCAACCGCTTTCTGGTCCGGCAGCTCAACGAGCGGCTCGGCCAGTTCATCGGGGCGCTGGAACATGGCCGCACGCTCGATGCGACCGGCCGCGTCGCGCGCTCGATCGCCTCGCTGTTCAATCCGATCCTGTATCCGGACCTGACGCGTCATCTGGAGATCACCCAAGAGGAGATTGGTGCCCTGTCAGGCCTGTCCCGGCAGAATGCCAACCAGTGCCTGAAGCGGCTGGAGAAGGAAGGTCTGCTGCGACTGGAATATGGTGGGGTGACGATTCTCGACCCCGAAAAGCTGCGCGATTACGGCGAATGAAATCGGCCTCGACGTCTTCTGAAAATTGATAAAGGGCAACATCCTGCGGGATCGCTCGCGTTGTTGTGTTTACATCGGATACGGTGCCGTATTGAAAACCAAAACTGCAAGTGGTATTGATACGGCGCCGTATCAAAGATGCGTGATCGGTTTCGGACCACAGCCAGGCGGAGGTGTTCAATGAGCAGGCAGGATCAGGTCAACCTGTTGAAGCGGCTGTTGCACTACGTGGAGACCCGGACCACGGCGATGGCTGACAGCCCCTGGCGCAACGAGGTGTCGGCCTACACGGATGCAGAGCGCCTCAAAGAGGAACAGCGGGTTCTGTTTCGCAAGCATCCTCTTGTCATGGGCTTCGGTTCGGACTGGCCCACGCCGGGGAGTTTTAGCACCGACGACTATGCCGGTCTGCCCGTTCTGATCGTGCGGGGACGCGACAGCAAGTTGCGCGCATTCCTGAACGTGTGCCGCCATCGCGGCGCCAAGGTCGCGCAAGGCTGCGGCAAGGCGCGGCTGTTCTCATGCCCCTATCATGCCTGGACCTACGATCTCGCCGGCCAGCTGATGGGCATTCCCGACGAGCGCTGCTTTCCCGACGTGCGCGGCGAGCGCGCATCGCTCGTCGAGCTGCCGCTGTGTGAGAAGCATGGTCTTGTGTGGGTGATCCCGACCGCGGACGGTTCGACGGACTTCGACATCGATCCATGGCTTGGGGGGCTCGCAGACGAACTCGCTTCGTTTGGATTTGCGTCCTGGTCGTTCTACGACCGGCGCGAGATTCCGGAGACCATGAACTGGAAGATTGTCGTTGATACCTTCAACGAGGGCTACCACATCGGCTTCCTGCACCGGGATTCCCTGCGCGACATCCTGCATGGCAACGTGAACGATTTCGAGGCGTTCGGTCTCAATCACCGCCTGACGTTTCCGCGCAGGAAACTCGAGCGGCTCAAGGCCGAGCCCGAGGACAGCTGGGATTTGATGTGGAACACGACGCTGGTCTATTCGCTGTTTCCCAACACGGTTCTGCTCGTGCAGGGCGACCATGTCGAGCTCGCGCGGGTGTTTCCCCGTGACGGACGCACGGACCGCGCCGTCATGGACCTCGGGCTTTACGTGCCGAAGGCGCCGAGCACCGAGGAAGAGCGCATCCATTGGGACAAGAACATGCAGCTCGTTCTCGATGTGGTCACCGGCGAGGATTTCCCGACCGGACGCAGCATCCAGATCGGCCTGACTTCGGGGGCGCAGACGCACACGGTCTACGGCCGCAACGAGCCGGCCATGATCCACTACCATCAGTCGATGCGGACGGCACTCGGCCTAAATGTCTGAAATTGAGCGGCCTTCGGATTAGACTTGGTCTCTGGCGGATGCTATGGCCTGCGCCACGCAGGAAGCTTTCGGCACAGAGACCATGACGGCTCAAAATCCAAATCGGGTGGCGCTGATCACCGGCGTTACCGGCCAGGACGGCGCCTATCTCGCCGAATATCTGCTCGGGCTCGGCTATGAGGTCCACGGC
>NZ_LLYB01000059.1:61061-61194 GCF_001440475.1 Bradyrhizobium lablabi
TACCGCGCGCATCGATCATCTCTACCAGGACCCGCATTCGCGGAAAGTGCCGTTCCTGCTGCATTACGGCGACATGACCGATTCGACCAACCTGATCCGGCTGATGCAGCAGATCAGGCCGACCGAGATCTAC
>NZ_LLYB01000059.1:61397-61500 GCF_001440475.1 Bradyrhizobium lablabi
CGAAGTGCCGCAGAAGGAGACCACGCCGTTCTACCCGCGCTCGCCCTACGGCGTCGCCAAGCTGTACGGCTACTGGATCACGGTCAATTACCGCGAGGCCTAC
>NZ_LLYB01000060.1:0-2370 GCF_001440475.1 Bradyrhizobium lablabi
ACAACGCAAAGGGATTGACTAATCGAGGCCCGTTACAGAAGGGTGGGCAAAAGAGGGGCTGGCAGGTCCGATGCTACGTTCCAGGCTCATACCGGGTAACAGCGCTGTCCAAACGTGTCGCGCGCAAGGAGCCACCTCGTACTCACGCGGCGCTATTTCACGTGGAAAATAACCGACGATGGAAAACCAATGAGGCGTCTTGCTGCGCTCGGGCTCCTCTCGTGGAGCCTCCTGCTGACATCCCCCGTGTTCGCCCAGCTGAAGGGCAACCCCGACAACGTTTGTCGGAACGGTTTCTTTCCGCGCGAGAGCAAGGACTACAGGCTGGCGAAGATCAGGGGCGCGGCCGGCGACAGGATCCATTTCCATGGCGATGGTAACGAGCGTTGCCCAGACGACCGAACCTGCCGTCTGAACAGCTATGTCGTTCGGAACGATGAAGTCATCGTTTCTCGGACGTTAGGCAAGTTCGCATGCAGCTGGTTTCAACCTCGCAAGGGCACGGAAACGGTAGGCTGGATCGAGACCGACAGCCTTGCGTGGCAGGAGGGCATTCGACCCCCGACGGAACGGGATTGGCTGGGCGAATGGCGCGGCTACGACAATTTCATTCGCATCACGAAAGCGAAAGAGCCTGGTAAGCTGGCCATAAAGGGCGAAGCGACATGGGGTTCGGGCAGCCGTACCCATACAGGGGAGTTCGACTACGAAGCAGAACCTGCCGCCCAAACCATCAGCTTTGGCGACGGGACGGACGAACTCGACTGCCAGGTCACCATGCATCTCGTCGGAAAGTTTCTGGTTGTCGGCGACAATCTTCATTGCGGCGGCGCGAACGTGTCGTTCTCGGGGATCTACCAAAACAGACCCAAGCAATGAAGCTGTGTTAGGGGTAGCTTCGGAATAAATCAGCTGGCCTTTGCGGGCGATGGCTACCAATGCGCTTTCAACATCAGACACCATGTGATTCCCGGAGCATATCCGCGGTTCTCCTTGGCCTGTCTGGTTTGTATCTCCCTTCTCCTTATTTTCGCTTCGCGAAAGGCGAGGAAGAGGCTTTGATGTCTCCCACGGGTCGTCCGCGTCGGTTTGCCGGCCGGCCGCACGTTACTGATCGTATTCGCGATTTTCGAAAGCGATAAAAAGCCTCGCGCGAAGGGGAACTGTATGCGCCGCGTCGCATTCTTGGACGTAGACGCGCACTTTCGACGATCAGCTGCCTTTCACAACAAACTTGCGAAGGATGCGACCATGCCACGGGTAGATCAAACTGCGAAGCAGGAGCGCACAACCAAGACCGCCGCGGTGACGGCGCTGGCCGGACTGGGTCTTTCGCTAGCGGGAAGCGCATCCGCAACCACGACACCCGCTGCTGATAGCCCGCAATCTGACTACATCTCGCCCAATCACCGCTTCGTTCTTGGTGAAGAGGAAATGGCCGACGTCAGTCTCGCCACTTTCCATCTCTTCGATAAGGAAAACGTTGGCAGCGACATGCAGTTGGCCGCCGTTGTTGTTCGGGGTTGCCGGGGCTGCAGAGGTTGCGGTGGTTGCCGTGGCTGCCGAGTTTGGCGTGGCTGCGGTGGTTGCGCGGGGTGCGGCGGCTGCTGCGCACGCTGGGGACGGTGCCGCTGGTGCTGAGTTCTACGATCTAGCGGATAACCCGGCGAATGCCGTGCGGGCGGTTCCGCCCGCAGAGGGGGGCGATATTCTCCGCGCCTGGGACCAAAATTGGCGCGGGTGCACGCCCTTTGGACCCCAGGCTGTGCCCTGTCTTTCGAAGTATTATTTCTCCGCCAGCGTCTCGTAATGGCGGTGTTGGCAATCAAGCGGCCGACCATCAAAGCGAGAGTTTGTGTCGTGGGCCGTGCGTGGCCCCGGCGCAGAAGCCGCAATGAGCAATGTCCGTTGGGATGACCGCTACGGGCCAAGGCCGACATCTGCTGCAATAGTCCGATTGCTCGACTTGGATGCAGTGTCAGTCAATTCATTTCGCTTTGCCTGTGCTTTCTGGCTGAGTCGAAAGCGTGCAAGAATGAATGCGGCGTCTTTCATCAAAGTCGAGACTCCATCCATCGCAAAAAGAAATAAATGACGATCACAGACACTGCCGTCGTTGCTATCTCGATGACGAGAGGAAAGCCGATGATCGCCCAGATCAATAGGCAAATAACTGCGACAGCGCTGAAGATAATATTGTCAATCCTTTCGGTCACAGATCTCAAGGACATCGCTCTCTCGCCGTTATCGGACCTCGCCAACAATGCTCTCAAGACTAGATACGCCGTCCTTCGGACCGATGAAGGGCAACATTAAACTTGCTTCGATCATCTTGCCGTGTCCGATTTAGGTCGAAGCAGTTTGGTAGGG
>NZ_LLYB01000060.1:2476-15287 GCF_001440475.1 Bradyrhizobium lablabi
CCTTTTCATCCTGCGCGGCGTGGCGCTTGAGATGTTCGCGGCGCAGGCCGATCTCGTCGCGCACGAATTCATAGCCGAGCTTGAAGGTATCAAGCCCGTCGCTACTGATGGTGCCATCGCGCAAGCCGATCACCACGCCGCGCAGGATCGTTTCCAGCTCGTCCTGCAGCTCGTCGAGCGCGTCCAGCGAGTTGGCGTATTCCATGCGCTCGCCGACATCGAGAATGGCGGTTGCGAGCTGGCTGGCCTTTTCCGGCGCCACCCGGGTAATCTTGGCATAGATGGCGGCAAAGATCGTGCCGATGATGCTGAGCGCGGCGAGTGCGACATACATCAGGTCGCTGTAGCGCTCGACGAATGACTTGATCTCGTCGTTGATGTATTCGGCGGCGCCCGGATGCGCCACGATGAAGGCGTCCTTGTCGGTCGCCGCCGGCTCGATCTTGGAGGCGAAACCATCGGGAAGCGCGAGCTCGGCCTTGTTCTCGTAGATGATCCGCGCCAGGTCGCCAACGGTCGTGGTCGAGAGCTTGGACTGCGCGACCAGCAGCCATTCGAGCCCGATCGTGTCGACGTCTTCCGCAGGGAGGGCGGGGGAGGCGGACAGCATGCCGGTCGCCACCGTTTCCTCCGATAGCGCCGGATATTTCCGCGCGATCGCCTTCGCCGACTCGATGGCATTCAGCGTGAAGCCGCCGCGCCTGGCATATTGCTCGTAGCTCTTGTCCTTTACGATCTGCGAGGCGTGCGCAATCTTGATCACGGCGCCGAAGCCCGCGGAGAAAAGCTGGTCGAAGGTCTGGCCCGGCGGCGCCATCTGCACCCGCGTCGCCGCGTCCGGCGTATCCGACAATTCGAGAATATTGCGCACCAGCGCAGCCCCGCTCTCACTGTCGGCGATGACCGCGATCTTCTTTTTCTTCAGGTCCGCGATGGTCTTGATCTTCTTGCCGCTCGGGCTGATCAAGAGAAGCAGGTCGTGTTCGAGGATCGCCAGTGCCCGGGCGCGGGGCGGTATCCTGGCGTCGGTGCGCAATATCGCAAGGTTGGCTTCCTTGCGGTCGAACTGCGACAAAGCCCTGGCATTGTCGCCGTTCGGCACGATCTTGAGCCGCAGCCGCGAGGAATTATTTTTCAGCACCGTCGCCAGACGGGCGGCGAAGCGCGCCTCGGGGCCGTTGGTATCGCCGACCGCAAATACCAGCGTCTCGGAATTGCGCAGCAGGGTTCGGCCGCCCCAGACCACGGCAGCGGTGAGGACCAGCGTCAGGATGGAAAACAGCAGGATCTGGGCCCGGTTGCTCTTGACGGTTCGGATGCGGCGACGCGGCATTTTCGGATGCGGCGTTGGGGCTTCAGCACTCATGGCTCGTACCCGGAAGGGCTGGGACGTGTCGCCGCCGAACTGGCGCGGCAGGCGTCCGAATGAATTCGTAAATGCCTAGAAAAGAACGATAATTTTGCCTCCCGGGCAATGATAGCCCGCTCCTATGGGATTGCAAATCGCGCGGGCCGGTAACCTTGCCCCCATAAGCCCGCTGCACGCCGGAGCCGCAGTATCGCAGTTCCGCCACACCGTGCGATTTTCAGACTACCGAGAGGTGCATTCTGGCCCGGGAGATGTCATAAATAAAGGCAACGTTAGAGTAGTCCGGGTTTGAAAAAAACATTGCGCTGACAGCCTAGGCCCCGGTTTTTTCGCCACCCCGTCAGTCCCAGCAGAGGGCGTCAGCTTTGTTGTTTCCTTCGATGTCGTCCTCGGTCCCGGTAGGTGCGCTGATAGGATGGATGCTGCTTCTGACCGTGAAGCACGTCATTGCCGACTTCATGCTGCAAACTTCCTGGATGGCGATCGGCAAGGATCAGAAGACCGGCTGGGCCATGCCGCTATTGGCGCATTGCCTCGTGCACCTGGCGGTATCGCTGGTGCTGATCCTGATCGTCGCGCCGCGCTTCTGGTTCGTCGCCTTTATCGATTTCTTCATTCACCTGATCGTCGACCGCCTCAAGGGGATCATCGCCTCCCGCTTCGGCGTGACGCAGGAGAACGAGCATCCGTGGTTCTGGACGCTGATCGGCGTCGACCAGGCGCTGCACCATCTCACCGGTTTCGGCCTGGCGATCTTCATGGCGGCGAACTGATCCCGCATTCGGCGCGGTCGCGCTCCTGGTTTCAATCATCCTTCGACATCGGAAAACGTCGCCTCCGCTTCGGCTACGAATCATGTGTCGATTCCGCTTCAGTCGTGATTGGAAAGTCCCCCGGAACACTACTGGCTAGCGTGGTTAACCCTTCATTAGAGAATTGCGCGGCATCTTCCGAAAAGGGAGAACCCGCAATGTTTTCAAGCCGCGAAGCCTTCGAGAATGATTTCTGTCCAGTCCGCGACGAGCTCCTGGGCGAGATGTATCGCGCCAATGCGCACGGCCTGCCGCTGCTGGTGGACAGCGTTTCGTCCGAGGTCCGCGCCATGCTGGCGCTGTTCTGCTACCGCCGCAGCCATCTGCACGCGCTGGCCCTGGCCATCGCCGCGAGCTGCACCGAACGCGAGCTGATCCATTTCGGCGGCCGGGTCGGTTCCACGCTCTATGCGCTGTCGCGCGAACCCGCCGCGCGTTCCGCCTCGTCGTCCTCCCAAAATGGCCGCAAGCCGATCACCCTCTCGACCAAGCCGCTCTCGACCTTCAAGCCGATCGACGACGAGATCGACGAGGAAGATTTTGCGGAAGCCGTAACGGCCTGATACGCGTAGCCCGGGTGAAGCGCAGCGCAACCCGGGGCTTTCTTACACGCCGCTAAACCGTTCCCGGGTTACGCGGAGCCTGTCATCGGGCGCATTCGCGCGACCCGTTGGCTCCATCCGGGCTACCGTTCTAGGCAGGGACAACGGGAAGAATCGGCAATCCGTGCCGCTTTCGCGCCATCGCGCATTCGACGTCGCCCGGCATGCAGGTGCGGCACACTTCGGGCCGCACCGCGTAGACCATGCACGATGTCGCCTCGCCGACCTTGCCTGATAGCGCCGAACAACGGTCGCCCTCGCAGCGCATGCCCGACAGCCGTTCGTTGACGAACCGTTCCGGGATCAGGTCGAGCGCCGCATCGTCCTCGATGGTAAAGCGCGGCCAGTTCCGCGAGTAGCTGCAGCAGGCGCCGCAGGCCTGGCAGGGACTTTGGCAGGTGCTTTGGTTATCGGCGACGCTTCCTTGCATGAACAGCCTTTAGCCCGGAATGACGGCCCCGGCCAGCGGCCCTCAGGTATCCTTCGGCGCTTCCCAGACCAGGCTGCGCCGCCACTTCGCCCGCAGGATGTCGCGCCGTTCAGGGTATTTTTCGTCGTGATAGACCGCGTCGACGACGCGGTCGGTGCGGAAACTGCGAAAATCCTTCCGCAGCTCGCACCACGCCGCCAGGATACGCACCGCCTCGTGATAGCCGACCGCGATCGGCCAGATCGTGCGCTGGCTGTCGCGGCCGTGTTCGTCGCGATAATTCAGCGTGATCTTCTTGCCGTCGTGGATCTGCGACCGGGTCCGCACCATGTCGATGCGGTCGGGCTCCCGGTTCCATGCCCGCCGGGCGCGGCTCGCGGGTTCCAGCACGAATGGCCGCAGGCGCTCGGGCACTGTCTCGGCGACTTTCGCCATCAGGTCCTGGGCGGCCCGCGCCAGCGCGGGATCGGCATGGCCGACCACCCATTGGGCGCCGAGCACGCAGGCCTCGATCTCGTCGGGCGTGAGCATCAAGGGCGGCAGGTCGAAGCCCTTTTCCAGGATGTAGCCGACGCCGGCTTCACCGCGGATCGGCACCCGCTGTTCGATCAGGGTCGTTATATCGCGGTAGATGGTTCGCTTCGACGTCTCCAGCTCCGCTGCGATCGCATCCGCCGTCAAAGGTTTTCGGGTGCGCCGGAGCACCTGAATGATTTGAAACAGCCGGTCGGCCCGTCTCATGGCTCTCTTTTCCTAAAGGTCCTAAAGGCGGCCTGCGCCATGCTGACAGCATGTTGGCAGCAGGCCTTTTGTATCAAGGGACAACACCGCAATTGAAGGGAACTTGTCCATGACGATTTTCAGCGAATTCGGCCTCCGGGGAAACCGCCTGCCGCTCGCAGATGCCCAGACCTTAGCCCTCGAACAACTGGTTTCCATCCAGTGCGTCACGTCAGACCTGCGTTGGGCGATGGTCGAGCTGGCATGCCGCTCGCTCACGGCAATGTGCGCCCTGGCGCGAGCGCAACTCGTGGCGTGGGCGCGCAAGCACCGTACTCCGCGGGAGGAGGAACGCCATAGCCGGCATTGCTGCTGCTGACACCATGGTGGCAGCAGGGGGGCGCTAGCCTCGGGGCACGTTTTGAGATCGGGAGACCAGCATGATTGTCCTTTACGGCTTCGGCGCCGGCTTCGGCCTGCCGGAGATCAGCCCCTTTGTGACCAAGACCGAGGTCCAGCTGAAGATGGCGGGTCTGGCCTATCGCAAGGAAAAGGCCAAGCCGCCGGCCTCCCCGAAGGGGCAGTTGCCCTATATCGTCGACGAGGCCGAGACCATCGCCGATTCCACCTTCATCCGCGCCCATCTTGAAGCCAAATACGGCTTCGATTTCGACGCGCCGCTGAGCCTGCAGGCGCGGGCGCAGGCCTGGGCCTTCGAGCGGATGATCGAGCATCACATCTATTGGGCGCTGGTCGGCGCACGCTGGGTCGATGGCGACAATTTTGCCAAGGGGCCGTCGCATTTCTTCGACAGCGCGCCGCTGCATCTGCGCGAGAAGATGCGCGAGGACGCCCAGTTCCGCGTCGCCGAGAATTATCTGCTCAGCGGCCTCGGCCGCCACGCGCCGGACGAGGATATCGATCTTGCCGTTCGCTCGCTGTTTGCACTGTCGGTCCAGCTTGGCGACAAACCGTTTTTGATGGGCGAAACGCCCTGCGGCATGGATGCCACCGCCTTCGGTGCGCTGGCCGGCATCCTCACGCCGTTCTTCGAATCGCAGCTTCGGCAACGCACCGAGCAGTTCGCCAACCTCACCGCCTATGTCGACCGGATGATGCTGCTGTACTACCCGGAATTCGCCTGGGCGCCGGTGCAGCAGGCCGCTTAGGTGGGATCCGCCGCGGCAGGCTGCCCCTTCAAGACGGCCAGCTCCGCCTCGAGTTCGGCGATGCGGGCATCGCGCACGGCGAGCGCCTGCGCGACATCGGCGGCATCGAATTTCTGCGGGATATGCTGCGGGCAGTTGGTGTCCCACGCCGCGATCCTGAACAGGATGACCTGTTCGGGACGCGCCTTGTAGCCCTGCGGCATCAGCGCCTTCGTCAGGGCTTCATCGTCCTCGACCACGCGCGCCTCGCCCCAGATCTTCACGCGCCGGCGATGCGCATAGTCCATCACGAAAATATGCGCCTTGGGATTCTCCGACAGGTTGCCCTGCGTGATGTATTGCCGGTTACCGCTGTAATCGGCGAACGCGATCGTGTTCTTGTCGAGCAGCTTGATAAAGCCCTTCGGCCCGCCGCGGTGCTGGATATAGGGCTGGCCGTCGGCGGAGGCGGTCGAAAGGAAGAAGCTGTTGGTCTCGGCGAGGAAGCCGGCGAGGTTTTCGTCGATCTCGGTGCGCCAGCCGCCGCGCGCCTCGACATTGGCATAGGCGTCGCGCGAGCCCTTGCGGGCCTGGATCGCCTTCACCGCCGGCGTGAACGCCACGTCGCTGGAATAGGTGTGAACGTCAGACATCTGAGCCTCCTCATGGAGCGCCAACACGGTCGTCCTTCGCCCCCTAAAATGGACGTTTCCGTAGCATAAACAATCCGGGCAATTGACACTTCACTATTGCTGGATATGCAATAGTCGAATGGACCGGCTCGATGCCATGCAGGCCTTTGTCGCGGTGGCCGACTTGCGGGGTTTTGCCCCCGCGGCGCGCAAGCTCGGCCTGTCGCCGTCCGCCGTCACCCGGCTGATCGCGGCGCTGGAGGAGCGCCTAGGCGCGCGGCTGCTGCAGCGGACCACGCGGCAGGTGACGTTGACCGACGCGGGCTCGCGCTATCTGGAGCGGGCGCGGCGGATCCTGGCTGATATCGAGGAGGCCGAGGGCGCGGTGGCCGGTGAGCGGACGCGGCCGGAGGGGCAACTGGTGATCTCGGCCCCGGTGGGCTTCGGCCGGCTGCATGTCAGCGCGATCGTGACAGCCTATCTGAAGCGTTTTCCCGATGTCAGCGTCGACCTCCGTCTGTCCGACCGCATGGTCAACCTGGTCGAGGACGGCGTCGATCTTGCCATCCGCATCGGGCATCTGCCCGATTCGACGCTGGTGGCGCGCCATGTCGGCGAGATGCGACGGATCGTGGTGGCTTCACCGGGCTATCTCAGGGCGAGCGGCGAACCGCGGCGGCCAGGCGATATCCCGGCGCATGACACGATCCAGTTCGGCGCCATGACGGCGGCGCTCGACTGGCGCTTCGTCGAGGACGGCCGCGAGGTCCGCATCGCCAGCACGCCGCGCTTCGCCACCAACAGCTCGGACGCCGCGATCCAGTACGCCGAACAGGCCGGCGGCCTGACGCGGGTGCTGGCCTATCAGGCCGCCGAATCGCTGAGAGCACGCCGGCTCAAAATCGTGCTGGCCTCGTTCGAACAGCCGGCGATGCCGATCCACATCGTCTACCCGACCTCGCGCCTGCTCTCGGCCAAGGTCCGCACCTTCATCGATCTCGTCACCGAGCTGGCCGACTGGCATTTCGGTTAGAGCATGACCCGGAAAAGTGTGTAGCGGTTTTCCGAAAAGATCATGCGCAAACAAAAAGCTAAAGCGGGATGACGATTCGAAGAAAAGTCATCACGCTTTAGGCCACCGGCTCCTTCTTCGGCACCACGCGAAACGTCGCATTCGCCCGCGCGATCACGACGTCGTCGGCCTTGATTAGGCTTTGCGCGAAGCAGATCGTCCGGCCGGTCTTGACGACGTCGCTCTCGATCGCGAGCCATTGCCCGACCTCCGCGGTGCCGACGAAATCGACCGCGAGCCCGACCGTCACCAGCGATGACACGCCGCCCATCACATGGGCGCAGCTATGGCCCATGGCGCCGTCGGCCAGCGCTGCGATCAGCCCGCCATGGATCATGCCACGGCCATTGGTGTGCGGTTTTGCAAGGCGCAGCCCGATGATGACCGCCTTGTCGGTCCGCTTCGAATACAGTGGCTCCCAGGGATCGGTCAGTGGGCTCTTGCGGGTATGAGGCGTGAAGCCTGCGGGAATGTCGGCAGTTGTCATTGGCGGCTCGCATGTTGACGACGTTTGTCGTCATTGAACGCAACGCGCGCGCGAAGTCACCGCCTACAAAGTTTTAAACGGGATTTCGGTGGTCGTTTGAAATGCCGCGCTCTCTCCCCGTCATTGCGAGCGGAGCGAAGCAATCCATGCTTCCGCGTGTGCGGGACGATGGATTGCTTCGTCGTTTGCGCTCCCTTGCGCAAACGCTTCGCGTTTGTCGCAGGCAATGACGGCGCGGTTATTTCACGAACATGTTCGCCTAAAACGGCAACCCCACATAATTCTCCGACAATGACGCCGAGGCCGCCTTCGAGTTGACGACATAATCCAGCTCCGCAAGCTGGATGCGCGCGCCGAATTCGCCCTCGTCGGGGAATTGGTGCAGCATCGAGGTCATCCACCAGGAGAAGCGCACCGCCTTCCAGACCCGCGCCAGCGCACGCGCCGAGTACACGTCGATCCCGGCGGAGGATTTCTCGTCGTAATATTCGCGCAACGCCTGCGAAAGGTAATGCACGTCGCTGGCGGCGAGGTTCAACCCCTTGGCACCGGTCGGCGGCACGATGTGGGAGGCATCGCCCGCCAGAAACATCCGCCCGAACCGCATCGGCTCGGCGACGAAGCTGCGCAGCGGCGCGATGCTCTTCTCGATCGAGGGGCCGGTGACGAGTTCGTCGGCCGCCTTCTGGTCGATCCGGCGCTTCAGTTCGTCCCAGAACCGCTCGTCCGGCCACTGGTCGATATGATCGTCGAGCGGACATTGCACGTAGTAGCGGCTGCGGCGCATCGAGCGCATGGTGCAGAGCGCAAAGCCGCGCGCATGGTTGGAGTAGATCAGTTCCGGGCTGACCGGCGGGGTTTCCGAGAGAATGCCGAGCCAGCCGAACGGATAGATCCGCTCATAGGTCTGGATCGCCGACGGCTTCACGCTGGCGCGGCTGACGCCATGAAAGCCGTCGCAGCCGGCGATGAAGTCGCATTCGATCTCGTGGGTAGCGCCGTCCTTCACATAGCTGACGCGCGGGCGGTCGGTGTCGAAATCGAGCGGCTTGACGTCGGCGGCCTGATAGACGGTGGTGAGGCCGGCGGCCTTGCGCGCGTTCATCAGGTCGAGCGTCACCTCGGTCTGGCCGTAGATCATGACGGTCTTGCCGGTGGCGCCGTGCATGTCGATGCGGTGGCGGGCGCCGCCGAACGCCAATTCGACGCCGTGATGGATCAGCCCTTCGCGATGGGCGCGCGCGCCGGCGCCGACCTCGTCGAGCAGCGCCACCGTGCCTTCCTCGAGCAGGCCGGCGCGGATGCGGCCGAGCACATATTCGCCCGTCTGCCGCTCGAGGATGATGTTTTCGATTCCGTAGAGGTGTAATAGTTGCCCAAGCAACAATCCTGCCGGACCTGCACCTATGATTGCGACTTTTGTCCTCAAGACCGGCTCCCCGATTGCTGTAGTGTGCGGGGCGCGGCCCGCGAACTTGCCTTGATGATTATATCATATAACAGTTTTGGCAACGGACGTCGGTGCAAAAACCATGATGGATATTCGCCGCAGCGCACAAAGAGGTGCGGCCGAACGTCCGTTTTGAAAACGCGCGCCCGTCTTGAAAATGCGGGCGCGTTAGATAACATGTTAACTAACGGGACCGGGTAAACGGGCCTGTCATCAGACTGCCAAAGAAACTGCCAAGGAAACTGCCAGGGGAGAGAATGTCCATGAGAAAAGCGTTGTTGGCGCTGCTGCTTGCGGCCGGTGTGACGCCTGCGCTGGCGCAGGAAAAAACCTTCGACCTGAAGATTTCGCATTGGGTGCCGTCGTCGCATCCCCTGCAGAAGTCGCTGGAGGACTGGGCGGCCGCGGTCGAAAAGGATTCCGGCGGTTCCATCAAGTCCAAGGTGTTTCCGGCCCAGCAGCTAGGCAAGGCGTTCGACCACTACGACATGGCGCGCGACGGCATCGCCGATGTCACCTACGTCAACCCCGGCTACCAGCCCGGACGCTTCCCCCTGATCGGCGCCGGCGAACTGCCGTTCCTGATGTCGGACGCCAAGGGCGGCTCGATGGCGCTGGACGCCTGGTACCGAAAATATGCCGAGAAGGAGATGAAGGACGTCAAGTTCTGCCTCGGCTTCGTCCATTCCCCGTCGTCGTTCCATTCCCGCACCAAGAAGATCGTCGTGCCCGACGACATCAAGGGCATGAAGATCCGTCCCGCCCACGCCACCATGGCCAATTTCGTGACCCAGCTCGGCGGCACCAATGTGCAGTCGTCGGCGCCTGAGGTCCGCGACATCATCGAGCGCGGTGTCGCTGACGCCGTCACCTTTCCGTGGGGCTCGCTGCTGCTGTTCGGCATCGACAAGGTGACGAAGTACGACATGGAGGCGCCGCTCTATGTCACGACCTTCGCCTTCGTGATCAACAAGGACAAGTACAACCAGATGTCCGACAAGCAGAAGAAGGCGATCGACAACAACTGCAACACCGAGACCGCCGGCAAGGTCGGCGAGCACTGGGGCAAGATGGAGGACGCCGGGATCGCGAAGATCAAGGCGGAGTCCAGCCACGAGGTCTACACGCTTACGCCCCAGCAGATCGGACTTTGGAAGAAGGCCGCCGAACCGCTGGTCAAGACCTGGGGCGACGGCGTCAAGAAGAACGGCGGCGACCCGGATGCGGCGCTGGCCGAGCTGAAGGCCTCGCTCACCAAATACAACGCGCTCGCGCAGTAAACGCGTAAACATCCTTCCGGCGGCGGGAAATATCCTGCCGCCGTTTTCTCCTTAGCCATTGCCAGCCGTTCGGAGCGGACATGAATCGCGCGTGGATGGATCGTTTCATCGACACGATCGAATGGATCGCCGCCGGCTTCGTCGGTATCGTGGCGCTCAACATTTTCGTCGGCGTCCTGCTGCGCAACACCCTCAATTATGCGATCCCGGATTCCTTCGACATCGGCCGCATGCTGCTCGGCATCCTGATCTTTTGGGGCATCGCCGCGACCAGCTATCGCGGCGGCCACATCACCGTCGATCTGGTCTGGGCCAATGTCGGTCCGAAATATCAGCGCATGATCGACGTGTTCGCCACGCTGGTGCTGCTGTTCGTGGTGACGGTGCAGACCTGGACGCTGTTCGACAAGGTGCGCACCACCTATAACGACAACGTGCTCACCTTCGACATGCACATGCCGACCTGGCCGTTCTTCGCCATCGCCTGGGCCGGCGACGGCGCCGCGGTTCTGCTGATCGCGATCCGCACCTACCGGCTGATCTTCCATCCGGAGGATATCCACGATGCCAAAGTGAAGACGGTGGAGTAGGCGACATGAGTACCGACGCCGTCGCCGTTCTCGGATTTGTTTCGCTGTTTGCGCTGATGCTGTTGCGCGTGCCGGTCGGCATGGCGATGGGCCTCGTCGGTGTCTGCGGCTTCGGTTACCTGGTCGGCTTCGCGCCGGCGCTGAAACTGGTCGGCCAGACCTCGATGCGCACGGTGACCGATTACACTTTTGGCGTGATCCCGATGTTCCTGTTGATGGGAACGTTCGTCAGCAATTCCGGCATGAGCCGTGAACTGTTCCGCGCCGCCAATGGCTTCGTCGGCCATCTGCGCGGCGGGCTCGGGATCGCGACGGTTGCGGCCTGCGGCGGCTTTGCCGCGATCTGCGGCTCGTCGGTGGCGACCGCTGCGACCTTCTCGGCCGTGGCCTATCCGGAAATGCGCCGCTTCGGCTATCCGCAATCCTTTGCCACCGGCGTGATCGCGGCGGGCGGCACGCTGGGCGCGATGCTGCCGCCGTCCACTGTGCTGGCGGTCTACGGCATCATCACCGAGCAGGACATCGGAAAACTGTTCATCGCCGGCATCATTCCAGGCCTGCTCGCGATGACCATGTACATGGTGACCATCGCGCTGATCGGCTGGTTTCGCCCGGACTTCCTGCCGACGGGTAAGCAAACCACCTGGCGCGAGCGCTTCGCCGGGCTGAAGAACATCTGGGCGCCGGTGCTGCTGTTCATCTTCGTGATCGGCGGACTGTATGGCCTGCCATTCCTGCCGCGCTTTACGCCGACCGAAGCCGGCGGCGTCGGCGCCACCGGCGCGTTCCTGATCGGCGTGCTGACCGGGCGGCTCGACAAGGAGAAAATCCTGAACTCGCTGCTGCAGGCGACCCGCACCGCGGCCGCGGTGTTTACGGTGCTGATCGGCGCGCTGATCTTCGGCTATTTTCTGACGGTGACGCAGACGCCGCAGAAGGTGACGGAGCTCCTCACCGGGCTTGGTCTCGGCCCCTACGGCATCCTTGCGCTGATCATGGTGATGTACCTGGTGCTGGGCTGCCTGATGGACGCGATGGCCATGATCATCCTCACCGTGCCGATCATCTTCCCGGTCATCATGCATCTCGGCTTCGATCCGATCTGGTTCGGCGTCATCATCGTGATGACGGTCGAACTCGGCCTGATCCATCCGCCTGTCGGGATGAACGTGTTCGTGATCAAGAGCGTGGTGAAGGATGTGTCGTTCTCGACCATCTTCCGCGGGGTTATCCCGTTCGTGGCGACGGACCTGATCCGTCTGGTCATCCTGATCGCATTTCCGATACTTGCCCTGTGGTTGCCGCAACGCATGGCCGGATAGTGTTGCTACGTCATAACCGCTCTAACCCCTCATGGTGAGGAGCCGCGTCAGCGGCGTCTCGAACCATGCGGCCCCCGTCGGGCCTTCATCCTTCGAGACGTGCGTTCCGCACTCCTCAGGATGAGGGGCTTGTGCTAAAGGATATTGGTGCGATGACCCCGCAGCTTGAGACCAGATACGTCTTCACCATCACCGCCCGGATCGGCGAGGTAACCTCGGCCGGCGAGATCGGCACCGGCGTGCGCCGGATCATTCCGATAACAGGCGGCGAGGTGAGGGGCGAGCAGGTCAACGGCAAGGTTCTTCCCTTCGGCGCCGACTTCCAGATCATCCGCCCGAACGAGCTGATCGAGCTCGAAGCCAAATATGCCTTCGAAACCGATGACGGCGCAGTCGTCTATGTCGAGAACAAGGGCCTGCGCTTCGGCCCGGTCGAACTGTTGCAAAAGCTCAAGCGCGGCGAGCCGGTCGATCCCAAACTGATCTATTTCCGTACCGTCCCGAAATTCGAGACGGGCAGTGAAAAGTATCGCTGGCTGATGGAAAACCTGTTCATCGCCTCCGCCGCCCGCCACGCCGACCGCGTCGTCATCGACGTGCACCAGGTGTTGTGAGTTTTTTTAGAGCCGTAGGCCGTAGGGTGGGCAAAGGAGCGTTAGCGACGTGCCCACCATCCATCACCGATCGCGCGGCTCGATGGTGGGCACGCTTCGCTTTGCCCACCCTACGGGCTACGATCTGTTGCCATGGCGGCGGCCGTTGCGCGTTCAGGCGAATTTCCGCAATGGCTTCAACGTGATTTGCCCGGTCCAGTCGTCCGCGCAAAAATATATTGCTTTCCCTCACACCCAAATCAGCGGCAATTTCCGCGCGTCTCGTCCCGGCAAGAGGGGCGTA
>NZ_LLYB01000060.1:15295-15444 GCF_001440475.1 Bradyrhizobium lablabi
CGGGATGCGGTGGACGCGAGGGCGTCGGCGCGCAAGGCGGCAGCAGGGCGATGTCAAAGTCGTGAGCGGCCCACGGCGCGCAAGATGACGGCGCTCGATGCGTACGGCAAAACCGTGTGGTCCTGACACCCGTGGCTGGTGCCAAGCTG
>NZ_LLYB01000060.1:15451-15539 GCF_001440475.1 Bradyrhizobium lablabi
CATCGAAACCCAACCGGGTTTCGATGAACCGCTAATTCGGCAGTGACGGAGGCCAGAGGAATTCGGCTCCGGGGAGACCACGGCATAA
>NZ_LLYB01000060.1:15557-83739 GCF_001440475.1 Bradyrhizobium lablabi
CGTGCCTCGGCTGTACCTGTATGCTCGTGTGCGCATTTTTCTACACCCATTGCACACGAGACCGCGGGTGCAGCAAGCACCCGGCATTCCCTGCTCCCTTATTCGGGGAGAGAACATCAGATGCAAACCTCGGGCGGATACGTCGCGAGAACGCGAAACTGTGTCTGCGTCATTGCGAGCGCAGCGAAGCAATCCATCTATCCCCGTGCTGAGGCATGGATTGCTTCGCTGCGCTCGCAATGACGGGGAGGGACCGGTGCCCACGGAATCTGTAGCCCGGATGAGCGCAGCGACATCCGGGTCCACTCTCACACCGCCCCGGATATCGCTTCGCTCATCCGGGCTACGGCCCTAAAACCAATGCCTCCCCGACAGCCCGCCTTGACTCCTCCCGAAATCGTTATAAAATATAACTATTCTGCAGAGGAAGTAATATACGCCCATGGGAAACGCCGGCTCCACCGCATCAGCGGGTCAATCCGACCTGCTCAAGATCGAGCAGAAGGGCGCGGTGCTGACCGTCGGCCTCAACCGTCCGGCCAAGCGCAATGCGCTGAACGACGGCATCATCCTGGCGATCCAGGATTGTTTCTCCAGCCTGCCTGACGACGTCGGGGCTGTGGTCATCCACGGCGTCGGCGATCACTTCTCCTCCGGCCTCGATTTGTCCGAACTCACCGAGCACGATGCGACCGGCGGCCTGCTGCATTCCCAGATGTGGCACCGGGTGTTCGACCGCATCCAGTACAGCCGCGTTCCCGTGATCGCGGCGCTGAAGGGCGCGGTGATCGGCGGCGGGCTGGAACTGGCCTGCGCGGCGCATATCCGTGTCGCCGAACCATCCGCCTATTTCGCGCTGCCCGAAGGCCAGCGCGGCATTTTCGTCGGCGGCGGCGGATCGGTGCGGTTGCCGCGGCTGATCGGCGTGGCGCGGATGGTCGACATGATGCTCACCGGGCGGGTCTATTCGGCGACCGAAGGCTCGGCCTATGGCTTCTCGCAATACCTCACCGAGGCCGGTGGCGCGCTGCTCAAGGCGCTGGAGCTTGCGGAGCGCGTCGCGGCGAATGCGCCGCTGACCAACTTTGCGGTGCTGCAGGCATTGCCGATGATCGCGGAGGCCAATCCGCAAACCGGTCTTCTGATGGAATCCCTGATGGCGACGGTGGCGCAAAGCGACAAGGAAGCCAAACGCCGCATTCGCGCGTTTCTCGACCACAAGACCGCAAAGGTGAAGCCGACCTGACATGAGCGCCACGCCCTCGATGTCCGCCTCGACCGATTCAGCCGCGCGCGAAAATCACCCGCTGCGTCCGATCTCGTTCGGCACGCCTGCGGTGCATATCGAGCGCCGCGACGACGGCACCATCTATCTGCGCCCGAAGGCGCAACTTACCGACTATCCGGTGCGCATCACCGACCGGCTGCATCATTGGGCAGCAAGCGCGCCCGATCGCGTCTTCATGGCGGAGCGCAACGCCGCGCGCGGCTGGCGGCAGATCACCTATGCCGAGCTATTGACGTCATCGCGGCATATCGCCTCCGCATTGCTCGCGCGTGGGCTCTCCGCCGAGCGGCCCGTGGTCATCCTGTCCGGCAATTCGATCGACCATGCGCTGGTCGCGTTCGGCGCGCTCTATGCCGGCATTCCCTTCTGCCCGGTATCGCCGGCCTATTCGCTGGTGTCGCGCGATTACGGCAAGCTCAGCTATCTGATGAAACTGCTGACACCCGGCCTCGTCTTCGCCGACGACGCCACGAAATTCGCCGATGCGCTCACGGCCAACGTGTCCCCCGGCACCGAGATCGCGGCCTCGCGCGGCACGGTGGCGAGACGTGAGGTGACTAGCCTGGCCGATCTGATGGCGACGCCGCTGCATCCGCGCCTTGACGCTGTCCACGATGCCATCGGCCCGGACACGATCGCAAAGTTCCTGCTGACATCAGGTTCGACCGGCAATCCAAAAGCCGTCATCAACACCCAGCGCATGATCTGCGCCAACCAGGTGATGCTGCGCGATACGCTGGCCTTCCTGAAGGACGAGCCGCCGGTTATCGTCGACTGGCTGCCGTGGAATCACACCTTTGGCGGCAATCACAATATCGGGCTGACGCTGTACAATGGCGGCTCGATGTATCTCGACGAGGGCAAGCCGATGCCCGGCGGCATCGAGGAGACCGTGCGCAATCTCCAGGAGATTTCGCCGACGGTCTATTTCAACGTGCCCAAGGGCTATGAATCGCTATTGCCCTATCTGCGCGACGATGCAGCCTTGCGCAAAAAATTCTTCGCCCGCCTCCATGCCATGTTCTTCTCGGGTGCCGCGCTCTCGGCCTTCGTCTGGAACAGCCTCGACGACTTGTCCGTTCGCGAAACCGGCTATCGCGTGCCGATGCTGACCGGGCTTGGCGCCACCGAGACCGCGCCGTTCTTCATGTCGGTCAATCCGCACACCAGCCGCTCCGGCCATGTCGGGTTGCCGGTGCTGGGCAACGACGCGAAGCTCGTACCCAACAATGGCAAGCTCGAGGTTCGCGCCAAGGGGCCGAACGTGATGCCGGGCTATTGGCGTCAGCCTGATATCACGGCGAAGTGTTTCGACGAGGAAGGCTTTTACAAGCTTGGCGATGCGCTCAAGCCGGCCGTTGCAGATAATTTCGACGCCGGTTTCGATTTCGATGGCCGCATCGGCGAAGACTTCAAGCTCGCCAGCGGCACCTGGGTCAGCGTCGGCCCGTTGCGGGCGCGCTTCGTCGCGGCCTGCGCGCCGCTGGTGCGCGACGTCGTCATTGCCGGCATCAACCGCGACGAAATCTCGGCGCTGGTGGTGCTCGATCTCGACGGCTGCCGCCTGATCAATCCGACGCTTCCATCCGATGATCTCGCCGCTGTGGCGTCCGATCCGCTGATCGTGGCGGCTTTCCGCGAACGCTTTCAGCAGTTGCTGGCGGGTGCGACAGGCTCGTCGACCCGGATCGTGCGCGCGGTGCTGCTCGATACGCCGCTGTCGATCGACCGCGGCGAGGTCACCGACAAGGGCTCGATCAACCAGCGCGCGGTTCTGGAGAACCGCAGCGCGCTGATCGAGGAGATTTACTCGCCCGCGCCGCCGGCACGGGTGATCACGCTGTACTGAAGTCGAACAAGCGTTTCGTAGGGAGAGCACCATGCAGTTGAAGGATCAAGCCGCCATCGTCACCGGTGGTGCATCGGGATTGGGCGCAGCGACCGCGCGCCGGCTCGCGGCGCAGGGCGCCAAGGTCGCGGTCTGCGATCTCAACGCCAAGCTTGCGGAGTCTGTCGCCGCCGAGATCGGCGGCACAGCCGTGATCTGCGACGTTTCAGATGCAGCCTCGGCCGAGGCGGCCATCGCCAAGGCAGAGGCGGTCCACGGTCCGGCGCGCGTGCTGGTGAACTGCGCCGGCATAGGCGTTGCCAAGCGCGTGATCGGCAAGGACGGCCCGATGGCGCTCGGCGATTTCGACAAGGTGATCAAGGTCAATCTGATCGGCTCGTTCAACATGCTGCGGCTGGCGACGGCGCCGATGTCGAAGCTGGAGCCGCTTGCGACCGGCGAGCGCGGCGTGGTGATCTCCACCGCCTCGGTCGCGGCCTATGACGGCCAGATCGGTCAGTCGGCCTATTCGGCTTCCAAGGGCGGCATCGTCGCCATGACGTTGCCGATCGCGCGCGAATTGGCGCAGTTCGGCATCCGCGTGCTGACGATCGCACCCGGCCTGTTCCTCACGCCGCTGCTCGCCAACCTGCCGCAGGAAGCGCAGGATTCGCTCGCGGCCGCGATCCCGTTCCCGCGCCGGCTCGGTCAGGCCGACGAGTTTGCCTCGCTGGCGCTGCACATGATCGACAACCCGTATCTCAATGGCGAAGTGGTGCGGCTCGATGCCGCGCTCCGCATGGCGCCGCGCTAGCGCATGATCGCTAGAAAGTGCGAAGCGGATTTCATACGTAAACAAGGAAAGGAGATCATGATGCGACCTGTAAAATCGTATCATGACCGGGGGTAATCCATGTTCGTCAACCGGCGCGACGTGCAGATCCAGTGGGGCGATTGCGACCCCGCCAACATCGTCTACTACCCGCGTTACTTCGCGATGTTCGACGATTCGACCTCGATCATGTTCGAGGCCGCCGGCTTCTCGAAACAGGACATCATCCACAAATACGGCCTGGTCGGCATCCCCATGGTGGACACGCGGGCGAAATTCCATATCCCCTCCACCCATGGCGACTGGATCAGGATCGAAAGCCGGATCGAGAGCTTCAAGCGCTCCAGCTTCGAGGTGGTCCATAACGTGTTCAAGGGCGATGCGTTGGCGATCGAGGCGTTCGAGACCCGCGTGCTGGTCGGCAAGCATCCGGACGATCCGGCGAAGCTGAAATCGGCGCCGATGCCGCCGGAGATCATCGAGCGGTTCATGCGGGGCTGACTCGATGTCCCGGGGGCTGACTAAGTTCCCGGCATGACCTAAAGAAGGGGCTGAATAGTCCAACGAGTTTTGCTTAAGACAATAAAGAGATAATCAAGGGAGGAATGAATGAAGAAGGCCTTTCTGTCCGCAGCTTCCGCCGTAGCGGCGCTCGTTCTGGCGGGGTCGCCGGTGGTCGCGCAGACCAACGAGATCGTGGTCGGCATTTCCATCACCACTACCGGCCCGGCGGCGGCGCTCGGCATTCCCGAACGCAACTCGCTCGACTTCGTGCCGAAGGAAATCGGCGGCGTGCCGATCAAGATCATCACGCTCGATGACGGCGGTGATCCGACAACGGCGACCACCAATACGCGGCGCTTCGTCACCGAGTCCAAGGCCGACATCATCATGGGCTCGTCGACGACGCCTTCGACGGTCGCGGTGGCAACCGTTGCCAACGAGGCGGGCATTCCGCATATCGGCCTCGCGCCGTTCCCGATCACCGAAGCGCGCGTCAAGTGGTCGGTCGCGATGCCGCAGCCGATCCCGATCATGGGCAAGGTGCTGTACGAGCACATGAAGGCGCACGGCATCAAGAGCGTTGGCTATATCGGTTACTCCGATTCCTACGGCGATCTCTGGTTCAACGACTTCAAGGCCCAGGCGATCCCGATGGGCATGACGCTGGCGACCGAGGAACGCTTTGCGCGCCCGGATACGTCGGTGGCGGGCCAGGTGTTGAAGCTCGTCGCCGCCAATCCCGACGCCGTTCTCGTCGGCGCCTCCGGCACCGCCGCGGCGCTGCCGCAGACCACGCTGCGCGAGCGCGGCTACAAGGGCCTGATCTATCAGACCCACGGCGCCGCCAGCATGGACTTCATCCGCATCGCGGGTCCAGCGGCCGAGGGCGTCATCATGGCCTCGGGTCCGGTGATGTCGCCGGAATCGCAGCCCGATAGCGCGCTGACTAAGAAGCCGGGTCTTGCGCTCAATGCCGCCTATGAAGCCAAGTATGGCGCCAACAGCCGCAGCCAGTTCGCCGGCCACTCCTACGACGCCTTCGAAGTGCTCAAGCGCGTGGTGCCGGTGGCGCTGAAGACGGCGAAGCCCGGAACGCCGGAATTCCGCGAAGCGATCCGCCTGGCGCTGATCTCGGAGAAAGAAATCGCGGCCAGCCAGGGCGTCTACAACTTCACCGAAAAGGATCGCTACGGCCTCGACGACCGCTCGCGCATCATTTTGACGGTGAAGGACGGAAAGTACGTCCCGGCGAAGTAGGCTGGCAACCCTCATGGTGAGGAGGCGCGCAAGCGCCGTCTCGAACCATGAGGCCCGGCTCGTGCCATTCATCCTTCGAGACGGCGCTGACGCGCCTCTTCAGGATGAGGTCGGACAGTATGGGAGGGTGGGCAAAGCGATAGCGTGCCCACCATGGAGCGGCGAATGGGAGAGATCGTCGGCACGGCGCTAGCGCGCCTTTGCCCACCCGACAGCTAACCGCCCGTCGACGCGACCAGCAACGACGGCTTCGGCTGCGAACGGGCTTCATCGACATTCTTGCGCATCGCCCGCGCTTGCTCGGCGGCATGCTCGACCAGCCATCGCTCGAACGCTTGTGGCGCCATCGGACGCGCGCAGAGATATCCCTGCACGACGTCGCAGCCGAGTCCGGCCAACAGCTTGCGCTGCCCCTCGGTCTCGACGCCTTCGGCGACCACGGCCATCTTCAAGCTCTGGCCGACACGGACGACGGCGGTCGCGACCGCGAGCGCGCTGGCGTCGCGCTCGATGTTGCGCATGAAGCTGCGATCGATCTTCAATTCGCGGATCGGCAGATGCGCCAGCCGGCTCAGGCTCGAATAGCCGGTCCCGAAATCGTCCAGCGACAGGCCGACGCCAAGCTTGCGGATCGCATTCATGGTCTCGATCGCGACCGTACGCTCGTTGACGAGCACGCCCTCGGTGATCTCGAGCATCAAGGCTTCCGGCGGCAGGCCGTTGGCCGCGATGGTCTCAGCCACCACGGCCGCGAGCTTCGCGTTCTGGAAATTGAGCGGCGACAGGTTGACGGCCACGCAGGGCACGTCCAGTCCGGCGCGGCGCCACGCGGCCATCTGCCGGCAGGCCTCGCGGATCGACCACAGGCCGATCTGCTCGATCAGGCCGACCTCCTCGGCCAGCGGGATGAATCTCGAGGGCGGGACCTCGCCGAGCTCGGGATCATGCCAGCGCGACAGCGCCTCGACGCCGTAAAGCGCGCTGTCGACGGTTCGGGTCTGCGGTTGATAGACGAGCCTCAATCCGTCATTGGCGATGGCCTGGCGGAGCGCCGTGCTGAAGACGAGCCGTTGCTCGGCGAGCCGGTTCATGTCGGCGCTGAAAAAGCGGTGTGTCGAACGGCCGGCCTGCTTGGCCTGGTGCATCGCCGCGTCGGCCTGCTGCATCAAGGTATCGATGTCGGTCGCGTTGTCCGGATAGATGCTGATGCCCATGCTGGCGGAAATCGGCACCTGGCGGTTGTCGATCCATATCGGCGAGGTCAGCGCCGCGGTGATGTTGGAGGCGAACAACGAAGCGCGGGCCGGGTCGCAATTCGGCAGGACGATGACGAACTCGTCGCCGCTCAGTCGTCCCAGCAGGTCGGTCGGCTGGATGCGGGCGCGCAGGCGTTTGGCAAATTCGACAAGCAGCGCGTCGCCGGCCGAGTGCCCGAGCGTGTCGTTGACGTCCTTGAAGTGATCGAGATCGAGAAAGATCAGCGCAAGCTGCTTGCCCTGGCCATCGTCGATTGCCTGGTTGACCAGTTGGCGGAATTGCGCGCGGTTCGGCAGCCCGGTCAGCATGTCGTGATAGGCGAGGCGGGCGATCTGGGCGCGCGCCTCCTTGCGCTCGATCGCCAGCGCACCAAGCTGAACGCAGGCGTCGACGATGCGCTGATGCCAGCGGCTCGGGGCGCGGTGCTCCCGGAAATAGAAGGCAAAGGTTCCGATCACGCGGCCGTCCTTGGCCTTGATCGGCGTCGACCAGCAGGCCTTCAGGCCGACCGCGAGCGGCCTCGTCTTGAACGGCTGCCAGCGCGGATCGGTGTCGAGATCTTCGGCCAGTACCGGCGTGCCGTAATACGCAGCCGACCCGCACGAGCCGATGTTCGGACCGATGGCGACACCTTCGAGCGCGCGGCAGTAGTCGTCGGGCAGGCTGGGGCCTCCCAGCGGATGCACCAATCCGTCGGAGTCGACGTGCAATACTGAAGCAACGACATCGGGTGCAATGACTTCCACGCGCCGGCAAAGCCGGTCGGCGATCTCGGTGAGCGGAAGTTCGTCGGCCAGCGCGCCCATGATGAGTTGCTGCAGCGACCGCAGTTGCTTGCTCTCGGAGATATCGCTGAGCAGGGCGAACACGTATTTGATGCGGCCGCGATCGTTACGGAACGCCTTGACCGTGGCCGAGACCCAGATCTCATTGCCATCCCTGTCGTAGGCGAGGATCTCCTCCTCGTCGCCGCGTCCGTCGCAGATGCGGCGGCGCAACCTCGCCAGGGTCTTGCGGTCGGTGAGCTGCCCGGCGAGCAACTCATTGGCCTGCCGTCCCTGCGCCTCCGCGGCCGAGTATCCGAAAACGCCGGAGAACGCCGCATTGGTATAGACGACGCGCAAGGCCCGATCGGTGACGACGACCGCGCGCGTGGTCTTGTCGGCCACCAGGTTCAACAGCGCGATCCGCTCGCGCCGTTCGACCTCGGTCGTGATGTCGCGAACGAAAACCATGTAGCTGCTTCGGCCGCCGATCTCGACGCGCGAGACCGATACGGATGCCCGAAGCCGGGTGCCGTCGCTGCGCGGGATGGTGATTTCAGAGTGCGGCTGCAGGTCCGCGAGACCAAGACAGCTTGCATCGAGACCCAGGATATCCGCACGGGCGACACCCCAGATCGATTCCGCCGCGGCGTTGAAATGGCTTACATGCAGATCAGCGTCGACAATGACGACAGCCTCGCTGGCCTGCTCAAGCGCCGCCAGCAGGAATTCGGTGGTCTCGACATCAGGGTAATCGGAGGCGCGCATCGTCTGACCTTGTAATCCCCCAGCCGCCCTCGACGCCCGGCGTCGGGCGGAAAGTGGTTTGCAGTACTGCAAATTAGGAGATCGCGAGCGTTCAGGAAGTTGTGCAACTCACCCGATAGGGGCGGAACTCATATCATGCTTAAGATTGTGTAAGTAAAAGTAGTGCGTGCCGCGCCTAAATTTCGCTCGCGCCTTCGTGCTGGAAGCCGAGATAGCTCGCCGCGACGCGCTGGTTGCTCGCAATATCGCTCGCCGATCCCGACAGGATGAATTCCCCGAGTTCCATAACATAGGCGCGGTCGGCGATCTTGAGGGCGGCTTGCGCGTTCTGCTCGATCAGGAGCACCGAGACCCCGGCGGCGCGCAGTTCGCCGATGGTGCGGAAGATGTCGGCGACGATGATCGGCGCGAGCCCCAGGCTCGGTTCGTCCAGCATGAGCAGCTTTGGCGCGCCCATCAGCGCGCGGCCCATCGCCAGCATCTGCTGCTCGCCGCCGGACAGCGTGCCGGCCAATTGCTTGCGCCGCTCCTTCAGCCGCGGAAACAGCGCATAGACGCGCTCGAACGATTGTGCCGCCGTCGCCTTCGGAATCCGGAAGGCCCCGAGCAGCAGATTGTCCTCGACATTCATGGTGCCGAACAATTCGCGGTGCTCGGGCACGAGGCTGAGCCCTGCTGCGACGCGGTCCTCGATGTCGAGCGCGGCCATGTCCATACCGGCGAAGGCGGTGGTGCCCTTGAGCGGCAGCACGCCCATGATGGCGTTCAATAGCGTGGTCTTGCCGGCGCCGTTGGCGCCGATGATGGTGACGATCTCGTTGTCGGCGACGTCGAGCGACACCGAGCGCACGGCTTCGACCTTGCCGTAGGAAACATGGGCGTCGGAGACCGATAACAGCGCGCTCATGCGGTAGCTCCGAGATAGGCCTTGATCACGTCGGGATTGGTCTTGATCGCGGCCGGCGTGCCCTCGGCGATCTTGGTGCCGAAATCAAGCACCACCACGCGATCGGCGAGATCCATCACAAAACCCATGTCGTGCTCGACCAGCAGCACCGACATGCCGCCGTCGCGCAACTGGCGGAGCAGGGCGGCGAGCCGCTGTTTCTCCATGTGGCGCAGTCCCGCGGCCGGCTCGTCGAGCAGCAACAGCAGCGGATCGACGCACAGCGCGCGCGCGATCTCCACGATGCGCTGCTGTCCCAGCGACAGGCTTCCCGCCAACTGGTCGATCTGGTCGCCGAGGCCGACGCGCTCGATCTGGCGCGCGGCTTCCGCCAGCAGCTTTGCCTCGTCGGCGCGGTCCAGCCGGAACATGCTGGAGATGGCGCCCGAGGACCCTCGCAGATGGGCGCCGATCGCAACGTTCTCCAGCACGGTCATGTCGGGCACCAGCTTGACATGCTGGAAGGTGCGGGCGACGCCGAGCTTGACGACTTCTTGCGGCGGGGCGTTGTCGACCTTGTGACCGAGCACCGAGATGGTGCCGCCGGTCGTGGTCAGTACGCCCGTGATCAGGTTGAAGGTGGTGCTTTTGCCGGCGCCGTTGGGGCCGATCAGGGCGACGATCTCGCGAGCCTGGACGTCGAAGGAGACGTCGTTGACGGCGATCACGCCGCCGAACTGCTTGCGCGCCTTCTCGATCTGCAACAGCGTCCCAGCAGAGGCCGGCGCTCGCTCGCGCTTGGCAAGCGGGAGCGATGTATCGGGCTCCTTGCGCGCAGGCTTCAACGGCAATCGCGCCGTCAGCCAGGGCCAGACGCCGGTCGGCGCCAGTTGCAGCAGCACCACCAGCAGGATGCCGAACACGATGGTCTCGAGCTGGCTCTGGCCGCCGAAGACATAGGGCAGGTAGCTCTGCAGGATCTCCTTGAGGATCACGACGATGCCTGCGCCAAGCACCGCGCCCCAGACATAGCCGGCGCCGCCGACCACCGCGATGAAGAGATATTCGATGCCGGCATGCGCGCCGAACGGGGTCGGATTGGCCGCGCGCTGGAAATGCGCATAGAGCCAGCCGGAGAGGCCGGCGAGAACCGCCGCATAAACGAACACCAGCAGCTTGGCGCGCGGCGTCTGCACGCCGAATGCTTCACCGGCGATATGGCCGCGCCGCAATGCGCGGATCGCCCGGCCGGTGCGGGAATCCAAAAGGTTCATGGTCAGCAACGCCGAGACCAGCACCCCGATCCAGATCGCGAAATAGATCGTGCCGGGATCGAGCATGCGGAAGTTGCCGATCGAGAGTGGTGGAATGCCGGAGATGCCGTCATTGCGGCCGAGGAATTCCAGCTTGCTGAACAGATAGAACAGGCCGATGCCCCAGGCGATGGTGCCGAGCGGCAGATAGTGGCCCGATAGCCGCACGGTGATGATGCCGAGTAGAACGGCGGCGATGCCGCTGACCAGAAGCGAGAGCGGCAGCGTCAGCCACGGCGAGACGCCGTAGGCCGTGGTCAGTACCGCCGTGGTATAGGCGCCGAAGCCGCAGAAGGCGGCCTGGCCGAATGAGGTGAGGCCTCCGACGCCAGTCAGCAGCACGAGCCCCATCGCCACCAGTGCGGCGAGGCCGATATTGTTGAGCAGCACGATCCAGAACGGCGGGATGCCCGGAATGAACGGGATCGCCGCCATGACGAGTGCGAAGATGAGGAGAGGGGTTCGCTGCTTCATCGCCGTCAGTCCTTCTCTTCCTCAACCGCGGGCGCTGCGAGCGAGCGCAGCACCAGCACGGGCAGGATCAGCGTGAAGACGATGACCTCCTTGAAATTGCTGGCGTAGAACGAGGAGAACGCCTCGACGCTGCCGACGATGAGCGCTGCGACCGCGGTCAGCGGGTAGCTGACGAGGCCACCAATGATCGCGGCGATGAAACCTTTCAGGCCGATCAGAAATCCTGTGTCGTAATAGAGCGTGGTGATCGGCACGATCAGGATGCCAGAAATCGCGCCAATCAACGACGCCAGCAGGAAGGCGATCTGGCCCGACAGCGTGGTGCGGATGCCGACGAGTCGGGCGCCTAGGCGGTTGACGGCGGTGGCGCGCAGGGCCTTGCCCATCAGCGTGAACCCGAAGAACAGCCAAAGTGCTACGATGAAGGCGATCGTCAGCCCGTAGACTGCAAGGCTCTGGCCGGTGAAGCGGAGCGGGCCGATGGTCAGCGCCGCGCTCGACAGCGCCGGGCCGCGCAGACCTTCGGCGCCGAAGAACACCAGCCCGAGGCCCTGCAGCGCGAGATGGCAGCCGACGGAAGCGATCAGCAGCACGAGCACCGAGGTATGAGCGAGCGGCTGAAACGCGATGCGGTAGAGGAACAGTCCGATCGCCGCGACGATCAAGAGCGACAACGCGATGTTGACCGCAATCGGCGTCCTGGGACCGGCGAGGCCGTAAGTCAGGGCCAGGATCGCGGCGGGGAGAGCGATGTTGAGGGCAAGGGAGCGCAGAATCCGCTTGAGCCGTAGCGATCGCCGCGCGTCGAACAGATCGAGGGCAAAGGCCGCCGCGCCCATGGCAAGTGCCAGCCACGCCGTGCCCGGCACCTTGCCGGTCGCCAGCACGGCGTAGCTCAGTGCACCGAAGGTGACGAATTCGCCCTGCGGGATTAGGATGACGCGCGTGACGGCAAACACCAGCACCAGCGCAAGCCCGAGCAGCGCGTAGATCGCGCCATTGGTGATGCCGTCCTGTAGCAGGAACAGCATGATCGTCGTATTCAAGACTGGCGCTCCCCCTAAAAGCGTCGCCGGTCCTGACCTCACGTGGTCTGCCGGCCGTCCCATATCTCGGCAGTTGAAAAGGCGCCGATATTTGATATATTCAATAACAATTATCAAATATAACATCAAGGCCCCGGCTATCTGCCGAGGCGCTTTCCGGGTGCGAGCCTCACGCCATGACAGTTTCCAAGGCAGCGACCGATGCCGTCAAGCCGTCGCGCAGCAGTGGCAAGGAGATGGCCGATGGCGGCGCTGACAATGCCGGGCTGCAACTGGGTGAGCTGGCCGAGCTGCTCGGCTATTCGCTCAAGCGTGCGCAGCTCAAGGTGTTCGAAGACTTCCTGCATTGCGTCGCGCCGCTGCAACTGACGCCGGCGCAGTTCTCGGTGCTGCTTTTGCTCGACCGCAATCCCGGGCGCAACCAGACCGAAATCGCCAATACGCTCGGCATCCTCCGGCCGAACTTCGTCTCGATGCTGGACGCGCTGGAGAGCCGTGATCTGTGCACGCGGATGCGTTCGACCAACGACCGCCGCTCGCACATCCTGGTTTTGACCGACAAGGGAAGGGCGGTGCTGGCGCGCGCCAAGAAGCTCGTTGCCTCTAAGCACGAGGCGCGGCTCAACGAATTGCTGGGGCCGGCTAACCGTGTCGCGCTGCTCGAAATGCTGTCGAAAATCGCGACGGAGTTTTGAGCGACGCGATCAGGCCGCGACGATGCGGCCCTGAATTTCGCGTGGCCCGCGGCCCGACAGGAATTGCCGCTCGATCTCGGCGGCGGGAAGTGGCTTGCTGAACAGAAAACCCTGCATCTCTGTGCATCCCTCGGAAGCGATGCTGTGGAGCTGCTCCGCGGTTTCGACGCCCTCGGCGGTGGCCGTCATGCCCATGCCATTGGCGAGCGCGGCAACCGCCCGCACGATGTTGAGCGAGCTCGAATCCTCGGTGATGTTCTTGACGAACGAACGGTCGATCTTGATCTTGTCGAACGGAAAGCTCTGCAAATACGTCAGCGACGAATATCCGGTGCCGAAATCATCCATCGCGATCCGGATTCCGAGCTCGCGCAACTGATGCAGCAGTGCGAGCGTCGCTTCCTTGTTGTGGAGCAGGACGGTCTCGGTGATTTCGATTTCGAGCCGCGTGGGCGCAAGGCCGGAAGCGGCGAGCGCGCTGACGATCACTTGCATCAGGCCGGGACTGCGAAACTGGATCGCTGAAATGTTGACGGCGACGTGAAAGTTGTCGGGCCATTGCGCCGCGGTGGCGCAGGCCTGCCGGATCACCCACTCGCCCATCGGCACGATGAAGCCGATCTCTTCGGCCAATGGAATGAAGGTGGCCGGCGAGATCAACCCCTTGGCCGGATGATTCCAGCGTATCAAGGCTTCAAAACCGCTGATTTCCTTGCTCGCCAGGTTGACGACCGGCTGATAGTGCAGCTCGAACTCGCCTGCCGGCAGCGCCTTGCGCAGGTCCTGCTCCATGATGCGGCGGGTCTGCATCTGCAGGTCCATCGCGGGCTCGAAGAAGCGGAACGTGCCACGGCCGTCGCTCTTGGCGCGGTAAAGCGCGAGGTCGGCGTTGCGCAACAATTTGTCCGGGTTCGATCCGTCGCCGGGGCCGACCGAAATGCCGATGCTGACGCCGATCACGGCCTGCTGGCCATCGATGTCATAGGGCTCGCTCAGCGCGTCGATGGCGCGCTGCGCCAGCGAAGTGGCGTCGGCGGGATCGGCGATCGCGGCCTGTACGATCACGAACTCGTCGCCTCCCATCCGCGCGATCGTGTCGGCCGCGCCGACGAGGACGCGCAAGCGGTCGGCGACGATCCGGAGCAGCTTGTCGCCGCAGGGATGGCCGAACGTGTCGTTCACGGCCTTGAACTGATCGAGGTCGAGATGATGCACGGCGACCATTTCACCGTTCTGAATCCTGTCCAGCGCATATTCGAGCCGCTCGTTCAGCAGCACGCGGTTGGCAAGGTCGGTCAGCGCGTCGTGATGCGCCATGTATTCGATCTTGACCTCGGACTGGCGCTGCTCGGTGATGTCCTCATGGGTCGCGACCCAGCCGCCGCCCGGCATCGGGCGATGGCGGATCTTGAAGGTGCGCCCGTTCATCAGTTCGACGATGCTGTCTTTCGCTTCGTTGGAAACCGCCACGTTGGTACGCCACTGCAGATATTCGTCCCGCGTCATGGCGGGGAAGCTGCCGGCTTCGAAGCGCAGATCGACGATTTCGACCAGCGACATGCCGGGGCTGACGCGCTCGGGCGCTATATCGTACATCTCGACAAAGCGATCGTTGCAGACGATCAGGCGGTGGCCGGAATCGAAGAAGCACAGCCCCTGCGACATGTTGTTGATCGCGGTGTCGAACTGGAAGTTCCTGACGCGCAGGGCCTCTTCCTGCTCACGGCCGAGTTCGTATTGCTTCTTCAGCCGCGCATTGATCTCTTCGCGTTCGGTGACGTCCTCGTGGGTCGCCATCCCGCCGCCGCCGGGTATCGGGTAGACGGTGTAGGCGATGATCCGGCCGTCGGTGAATTCCTGCATCGTGGTGTCGAGCGCGATCTCGCGGCCGACACGCTCACGGATGTAGTCATCTCCTGCGACCTGCACCTTCAGGCCGAGATTGAGCCGGTGTCGGATCAGTTCATGGGTCGGTGTGCCCGGCTTCACCTGTTCAGGCGAGAGCCCGTACATTTCCCGGTAACGCCCGTTGCAGAAAACGACTTCGCGCTTGTCGTCGAAGATGACTATTCCGAACGACAAATGGTTGATCGCCTCTTCGAGCCGCGCGCTCGACTGCGCCGACCGCGAGGCCGTGACCTGGCCGTGATCCGTCATGTAGCATTTCCCCGGCCGCGATGGCGGCTCTCCTCCCCCAGGAGAGCGGGTCATTAGAAGACCATGCTGGTGAATCGCAGCTTCGAGGCTGGCGGGTGTACGCCTGTTCCTCGCAACATGCTCAACCAAGCGTTAACGCCGTTATCGCACGTACAGGATGCCGGCGACCGCCCGAAAAACCTAGGCGGGGTCCACCAGGATCACCCTGACGTCATTGACGTTGGTGAGCGTTGGGCCCGTAAGCAGGAGATCGCCGGTGGCTGAAAAGAACGCGGTGGCGTCGTTGTTGGCGAGATAGGCCGCGGGATCGAGGCCGAGCGATTTCATCTTCGCAAACGTCGTCTGATCGATCACGGCACCGGCCGGATCGGTCGCGCTGCCGGCGCCACCGTCGGCGCCGTCGGTATCCGCGGCCAGCGCCACGATGCCGGGCGTGTCCTTGAGAAGATCCGCCAGCGCCAGCGCATATTCCTGGTTGGGACCGCCGCGGCCATTGCCGCGCACGGTTACCGTGAGTTCGCCGCCGGAGAGGATCGCGATGCGCTTGCCTTCGCTGCGCGCCTTCAGCGCCAGCCGCGCATGGTCGGCCGCAACCTCGCGCGCCTCGCCTTCGAGATCCGCGCCGAGGCCGATCACCTCATATCCCGCGTCCTTCGCTACCTTGATGGCGGCATCGAGCGATGCCTTCGGTTTTGCGATCATCTCGAAATGCGCGCGGGCAAAGGCGGGATCGCCGGGCTTGCAGCTCTCATTCCCAGAATCTTCGAGCGCGCGCCTGACCGCGTCGTCGACCGTGAGATTGTACTTGGCCACCAGCGCGCGGGCGTCCGCCAGCGTGCTCGGATCCGGCACCGTCGGTCCCGATGCAATCGCGGACGGATCGTCATGGGGCACGTCGGATATCGCGAGCGTCACGATTTCAGCGGCGTGCTGTCCGGCGCGGGCCAGCCGGCCGCCCTTGATCCGCGACAGATGCTTGCGGACGATGTTCATCTCGCCGATCGGCGCGCCCGAGCGCAAAAGCGCGCGGTTCACTTGCTGCTTTTGCGCGAACGAAACGCCGTCGGCCGGCGCGATCCAGTTCGCCGAGCCGCCGCCGGACAGCAGCACCAGCAACAGATCGTCCGCGGTCGCCTCGGCGGCGAGCCGCAGCGTTTCGTCGGCAGCCTTCAGCCCGGCTTCGTCGGGCACGGGATGGCCGGCCTCGATCACCCTGATCCGCCGCGTCGGCACGCCGTGGCCATGGCGCGTGGTGGCAAGCCCAATCAGTCGTAACGGATCGAGCCCCAGCGTATCGAGGTAGTGCCGTTCGGCCGCGGCCGCCATCGCCGCCGCGCCCTTGCCGGCGGCAAGGCAGATCACCTTGCGCTTCGGCACCGGGCGCAGATGCGCCGACAGCACGACGTCGGGATGCGCGGCTGCAACCGCTGCATCGAAGATCGAACGCAGGAAGGGGCGTCGGTCGGTCATGGCAATCCTGTCCTAATGGGCGAGTTCGCCGCTGATGACATCGCCGAACAACTGCCAGCGCCCGTCCTTGAACTGCATCAATTGCAATTGCTCGATCGGCTGGAAGTCGTCCGGCCCGGTGGAGATGGTGACGCCCGGCAGCAGCCCGCCTTGCGGGAACTGCTTCAGGCTCGCAGCCTGCTTCATCACGTTCTCGCGGGTCAGACTATCACCGCAACGCTTCAATACTTCGACCATGGTGGTCGCCATGTTGTAGCCGGTCATGGCCGATGAATCGACGCGATTGACTTCCGGCAAATATTTGGCCAGCAGCGCGTCGAACGCCTTGATGCCGGCATCGCCTTCCCACTGGGGATCGCTGGCGTCCTTGGCGTAGGCGGCCGAGATCACGCCCTGCGAGTTCTCCAGCCCCGCGGGCCGCATCACGGTCGCGGTGGACGCGCTGACATTGGAGATGATGGTGACCGGCTTCCAGTTCATCTCGCCGAGCTTCTTGATCGCCTGGGCGCCGAACTTCGGCGTGGTGAAGAACACCACGACATCCGGATTGGACGACTTGATCCGCACTACGTGCGAGTCGATGGTCGGCTCCGACACCTCGTAGCTTTCCTCCCCAACGACGCGGGAGGCCTCCTTGGCGAGGCCGTCCTTCAGGCCCTTCAGATAGTCCTTGCCCATGTCGTCGTTCTGGTAGAGCACGGCGATCCTGGTCGCCGGCTTCTCCTTCGTGAGATACTTTGCGTAGATGCGCGACTCGCTCTGGTAGCTCGGCAGCCAGCCCATGGTCCAGGGAAACGTCTTCGGGTCGTTCCACTTGGTGGCGCCGGTGGCGACGAACAGCTGCGGCACCTTCTTGCCGTTGACGTATTTCTGGATCGCAGTGTTGGAGGGGGTCCCGAGCGTGCCGAACAGCAGCAGAACCTCGTCGCTCTCGATCAGTTTGCGCGCCTGTTCGACGGCCTTTGGCGGCGAGTAGGCGTCGTCATAGGAGATGAAATTGATCTTGCGGCCATTGATGCCGCCCTCGTCGTTGACCTTCTTGAACACCGCGCCCATCGCCTTGCCGACCACACCATAGGCCGACGCCGGGCCGCTATAGGGCACGATGTTGCCGATTTTGATCTCGGTGTCGCTGGCGCCGGTGTCGTACTTCTTCTGCGCCAGTGCGGCGGTAGCGCTCATGGCCATCGCAAGGCCGAGCAGGGTGGTCACGATACGGCGTCGGGTCAGCGGGGGCATTTCGCAAAGCTCCTTGTTTTTTCGCGCCCGAGGAAACAGGCGCTGCGGCTTCTTGTTGGGGGTGCCGGGCTGATACCTAGCGCATGATCCGCCGAAGTGTAAGCGGTTTGGCTGGCCAATCGGCTTTTCCGATCGGGCGATAGCAGAAGGCTCACGAAAAGGCCCCCCGCGGCGGTGCTGCAGGGGGCCTGATGCGGTTGTTGGTTTTGGAGACCAGACTAGCCGCCAGCGTCACCCGAAAGGATTTCGCCAAAGCGCTCCCAGGTCTCGCCCTTGAACTTGATCAGTTGCACTGACGAGATCGGGGCAAAGTCGGTCGCCGAGGTATTGACCTTGATGCCCGGCAGCAACCCGCCGAGTTCGAGGTCCTTGATGCTGGCGGCCTGCTTCATCACGTTCTCGCGCGTGAGGTTGTCGCCAGCGGCTTTCAGCACATGCACGAGGCCCTGCGCGACGGTGTAGCCGAACATCACCGAGGCGTCGGCGCGGTTGGCTTCCGGATAGTATTTGTCCAGGAACTCGTTCCACGCCTTCATCCCGGCGTCGTCCTTCCACTGCGCATCCGTCGGATCCTTCAGATACTGCGAGGAGATGATGTCCTGCGCGTTCTCCATGCCGGCCGGCTTGATGACGCTGCCGATCGAGGCCGAGACGTTGTTGAGGAAGTGCAGCGGCTTCCAGCCGATTTCGGCGTTCTTCTTGATCGCCTGCGCCGCGAATTTCGGCGTGGTGATGTTGATGAACACGTCGGCGCCGGTCGCCTTCAGCTTGACGATGTGGGAATCGATGGTCGGTTCGGAGACTTCATAGCTTTCCTCCAGCACGATCATCGACGCCGCCTTGGCGCCGAGCCCGTCCTTGAAGCCCTTCAGATAGTCCTTACCGTAGTCGTCGTTCTGGTAGAGGATGCCGATCTTGGCGTCCGGCTTCTCCTTCAGAATGTACTTCGCATAGATCTGGGTTTCGCTCTGGTAGTTTGGCTGCCAGCCCATCGTCCAGGGGAAGTTCTTCGGGTCGTTCCACTTGGTGGCGCCGGTGGCGACGAACAGTTGCGGCACCTTCTTGCTGTTGAGATATTTCTGGATCGCCGTATTCGGCGGCGTGCCCAGCGGATTGAAGACCAGCAGCACTTCGTCGCTCTCGACCAGCTTGCGTGCCTGCTCCACCGTCTTCGGCGGGCTATAGGCGTCGTCATAGCTGATGAAGTTGATCTTGCGGCCGTTGATGCCGCCCTCGGCGTTGATCTTCTTGAAGTAGGCTTCTTCGGTCTTGCCGATCACGCCATAGGCGGAAGCCGGTCCGCTGTAGGGCATGATGTTGCCGATCTTGATCTCGGTATCGCTGGCGCCGGGATCGTATTTCTTCTGTGCGAGAACGCCGCTCGACGATGCAGCGAGCAGTCCAAACGCGGCCGAAGCGACCGCAAGTTTTTTCATTGTGGACATTTCTGTCTCTCCCTTTTGATTTATTAAACGTACCGTCAGGCCTCTTGAATGAAGCTCTTTTAACGGCATCGTGGTTAGCATCTTGCTGGAAGCCTCACAACAAAAAGCCCTGCGGCAAAGCCGCAGGGCTTGCATCTTTGACGGGCGGTGCCGGCTTACTAGCCGCCGACGTCGCCGGAGAGAATCTCGCCGAAGCGCTCCCAGGTCTCGCCCTTGAACCTTATCAATTGCAATTGCGAGAGCGGAGCAAAATCGGTCGCCGACGTGTTGACCTTGACACCAGGCAGCAGGCCGCCGACTTCGAGGTCCTTGATGCTGGCCGCCTGCTTCATGACGTTTGCACGGGTCAGGTCGTCGCCGCAGGCCTTCAGCACATGGACCAGGCCTTGAGCGACGATGTAGGCGTACATCACCGACGCATCGGCCCGGTTGGCTTCCGGATAATACTTATCCAGGAACTCGTTCCATGCCTTCATCGCGGCGTCGTTCTTCCATTGCGCGTCGGTCGGATCCTTGAAGTATTGCGACGAGATGATGTCCTGTCCATTCTCGAAGCCGGCCGGCTTCATCACGCTGCCGATCGAGCCCGAGACGTTGTTGAGGAAGTGCAGCGGCTTCCAGCCGACCTCGGCGTTCTTCTTGATCGCCTGCGCCGCGAATTTCGGCGTGGTGATATTGAAGAAGACGTCTGCCCCGGTCGCCTTCATCTTGACGATGTGGGAATCGATGGTCGGTTCGGAGACTTCGTAGCTTTCCTCGATGACGATCATCGATGCGGCCTTGGTGCCGAGCCCGTCCTTGAAGCCCTTCAGATAGTCCTTGCCGTAGTCGTCGTTCTGATAGAGCACCGCGATCTTGGCGTTGGGGTTGTTCTTCAGAATGTACTTCGCATAGATCTGCGACTCGCTCTGGTAGTTGGGCTGCCAGCCCATCGTCCACGGGAAGTCTTTCGGATCGTTCCACTTGGTGGCGCCGGTCGCGACGAACAGTTGCGGCACCTTCTTCGAGTTCAGATATTTCTGGATCGCGGTATTCGGCGGGGTGCCCAATGAATTGAACACGAGCAGGACTTCATCGCTCTCGACCAGCTTGCGCACCTGTTCCACCGTCTTCGGCGGAGAGTAGGCATCGTCATAACTGACGAAGTTGATCTTGCGGCCGTTGATGCCGCCCTCGGCGTTGATCTTCCTGAAATAGGCTTCCTCGGTCTTGCCGATCACGCCGTAGGCGGAAGCGGGTCCGCTGTAGGGCATGATGTTGCCGATCTTGATTTCGGTATCGGTGGCGCCGGTGTCGTATTTCTTCTGCGCAAGCGCGCCGCTGCTGGTCGCAGCAAGCAATGCGAGGGCGGCCGAAAAGGCTCCCAAGCGCAAGTTGATGGCGAGCATTTTTTGATCTCCCTGGGATCGATGACTGTGTCATTGTTTTTGATTGGAGCACTTGGCGGCTCTTGACTGCATTGAATACCTTTCGGCTTCGTCCAGCAACAAAAAGCCCCCCGCGACGGTGTCGCGGGGGGCGATATTTAGTCTGATCCCCGGGAAACTACCGCCCGGCGGAATATTGGTTAATGGCTGAGTTCGCCGTTGATCACTTCGCCGAACAGGTCCCACTTCTCGCCCGAAAAGCGCATCATCTGAAGCTGCTCGATTGGCGCAAAGTCGGTGGCCGAGGTGTTGATCTTGACGCCGGGCAACAGCGTGTCCGGCGTGAAGTCCTTCAGGTTCGCGGCCTGCTTCATGATGTTCGCGCGTGTCAGGTCATCGCCGCACATTTCCAGGATTTTCGCCAGAGTCTGTGCCGCACCATAGCCATAGACCACGGAGCTGTTGAGCCTGTCGCCTTCCGGATAATACTTGTCGAGGAAGGCGAAGAACTTCTGCATGCCGGGATCGCTTTGCCATTGCGGATCGCTGGCGTCCTTGGCGTAGGCCGCCGACAGCAGCCCCTGTGCGTTCTCGAAGCCGGCGGGCTTGAGCACGCTGCCGACGGAAGCCGAGACGTTGGCGACGATCTGCAGCGCCTTCCAGTCGATCTCGGCGGCCTTCTTGATCGTCTGCGCCGCGAACTTTGGCGTCGTGATGCTGATCAGGACGTTGGCGCCGGAGGCCTTGAGCTTGACGACATGACTGTCAATCGTCGGCTCCGAGACCTCGTAGCTGGCCTCGGCAATGATCATCGACGCCTTGCCCTCCAGGCCGTCCTTCAGGCCCTTGAGGTAATCCTTGCCGAAATCGTCGTTCTGGTAGAGTACGGCGACCTTGGCATCCGGCTTTTCCTTCAGCAGGAATTTCGCGTAGATGCGGCCCTCGCTCTGGTAACTCGGCTGCCAGCCGATGGTCCATGGGAAGTGCTTGGGGTCGTTCCACTTGGTGGCGCCGGTGGCGACGAACAGTTGGGGGACCTTCTTGGCATTCAGGTATTTCTGGATCGCGGTGTTGGAGGGCGTGCCGAGCGCGTTGAACACCAGCAGCGCCTCGTCGCTCTCGACCAGCCTGCGCACCTGCTCGACCGCCTTCGGCGGGCTGTAGGCGTCGTCATAGGAGATGAACTTGATCTTGCGGCCGTTGATGCCGCCGTTCTCGTTGATCATCCTGAAGTAGGCTTCTTCGGTCTTGCCGATGACGCCGTAGGCCGAAGCGGGGCCGCTATAGGGGACGATGTGGCCGATCTTGATCTCGGTATCGGTCGCGCCGGTGTCGTATTTCTTTTGCGCGAATGCGGCGCCGGAAGTGCAAAGAAAAGCGCCGACTGCCGCCGAGATGGCGGCAGTCCGTAGAGTTGCAAGCA
This sequence comes from Bradyrhizobium lablabi, assembly GCF_001440475.1. Lineage (GTDB taxonomy): Bacteria > Pseudomonadota > Alphaproteobacteria > Rhizobiales > Xanthobacteraceae > Bradyrhizobium > Bradyrhizobium lablabi. The sequence continues at coordinate 37,571 of NZ_LLYB01000060.1, forward strand.
TAGTTGCTCCTTAAGTTTCTTCTTTTTGGTTGGTCGTTCTTTTGGTTCTTAGTTCTTCCTGAGATTGCCGAGCATCTGCTGCGCAACAATCGCAACCTGCCTTGCACCGTGCGGCACGAGGAAGATGACGAGGAACAGGAGCACGCCGAACACCGCGCCGGAGAGGCCCTTGGAGATGCTCTCCGCGATATTTGGCACGAAGATGATGAAGGCCGCACCGACGAACGAGCCCGGTAGCCAGCCGACGCCGCCCACGACCATGCCGAGGAATAGCGCGATCGCCAGGTTGATCGTGTAGCTGTCGGGCGCGACGAACGCCACGACGATGGCGCTGAGCCCGCCGGCGATACCGGTGATGGCCGCGGATACGCCGAAGGCGAGCGTCTTGTACTGGGCGACGTCGACGCCCATGGCGGAGGCCGCGATCTCATTGTCGCGGATCGACATGAAGGCGCGGCCCGAGCGTGAGCGCAGCAGGTTGACCGACCCGATATAGATCGCCAGCGCGATCACCAGCGTGAAGTAATAGAGCCACTTGTCCTGTCCAATCGGCAGGCCGAACGGCGCATCGGGTTTCATGACGGTGAGGCCCTGCACGCCGCCGGTCCACTGCTCGAGGAAATGCAGCTTCAGGAGTTGCGGCATGGCGACCGCCAGCGCGAAGGTGGCTAGCGCCAGATAGATGCCGGAAAGCCGCAACGCGGGTTTGCCGAACAGGTAGCCGGCGCCGAACGAGACAAGCCCCGCGATCGGCAGCGTCAACGCGTAATTCACGTTGAAGTTTTCCATCAGGACCGCCGACGTATAGGCGCCGAGCGCGTAGAACGCGCTCTGGCCGAGCGAGAATTGCCCGCTGCCGCCGGTCAGGATGTTGAGCGCCAGCACCGCGATCCCGTAGATCATGACCATCGTCATCTGGAAGACGACGAAGTTCTTCACGAACACCGGGGTGACGAGCAGTGCGGCCAGGATCACCAGCGAGGTGCCGGTGCCCAGCGTCATGGCGCGCTTCGGAACGGCCTCGACGGCCGGGGCTTCTGTAACAGTGTCTTCTGCAGCGGCGCTCATGATCAGACTCGCTTGACGATGGCTCGGCCGAAGAGACCGGCAGGTTTGAAGACCAGGACGGTGATGATCAGCGCAAGCGCGATCGGGAGTTTCAGTTCATTGCCCACGCCGGGGATGTAGGTGCCGGCGAGGTTCTCGAAGACGCCGACCAGGAAGCCGCCCACGACGGCGCCGAGCGGCGAGGTAAGGCCGCCGAGCACGGCTGCGGCAAAACCGTAAACCAGAACGCCGCCCATCATGTTCGGTTCGAGGAACACGACTGGTGCGATCAGGATACCGGCGACAGCGCCGATCGCAGAGGCCATGCCCCAGCCGAGCGCAATCATCCAGGAAGTATTGACGCCGACCAGGCGCGCCGATTCCGGCAACGCTGCCGCTGCGCGCATCGCAAGGCCGATCCGGGTGAACTGGAAGAAGATGTAGAGCCCGACCAGCATCAAGAGAGTGACGCCTACCATCCCGGCCTGGTGGGTCGAGATCAACTGGCTGCCGAGGAACGGCGCGGAGCCGAACGGGGTCGGATACTGCTTGATGGTGAAATCCCAGATCAGGCCGGCCACCGAGTTGACGATCGCAAACAGCGCGATGAAGCCGGCGACGTTGGTCAGCACCGGCGCCTTGGCGAGCGGCTTGAACAGCAGCCGCTCGATGATGATGCCGCCGGCGAACGAGATCGCCAGTGTCAGCACGAACGACCACCAATAGGGCACGCCCCACTGCATCAATTGCCAGGAGATGAAGGTCGAGAACATCGCCATTTCGCCCTGGGCGAAATTCAGATGGTCGATCGCCTGGTAGATCATGACCACCGCAAGCGCCATGCAGGCGTAGATCGCGCCCGTGGCAATGCCGGCCAGGACTTGGTTGGTAAACAGCTCCATTGTCCTGCTCCTCAGTAGCCGAGATAGGATTTGCGGACGTCTTCGTTGCTCGCGATTTCCTTCGCGTTCCCCGACATCACTATCTTCCCGGTTTCAATCACATAGGCCTGGTCGGCGAGCTCCAGCGCCAGTTGCGCGTTCTGCTCGACCACCAGGATCGTGACCTTGTCCTCGCGGTTGATCTTGCCGAGAATCTTGAACAGCTCGCGCACGATCAGCGGCGCCAGGCCAAAGGACGGCTCGTCCAGCAGCATCAGCCGCGGGCGCAGCATCAGCGCGCGGGCAACCGCGAGCATCTGCTGCTCGCCGCCCGACAGCGTGCCGGCCTGCTGGGTGTGGCGCTCCTTGAGCACCGGGAAGTGCTCATACATGCGCTCGATATCGGCGACGATGTTCTTCTTGTCGGTGCGGGTGATGGCGCCGAGCTGCAGGTTCTCCTCCACCGTCATGGTGGTGAAGGTGCCGCGGCCCTGCGGCACATGCGCAATGCCGAGCCGGACGACGTTTTCGGTGGACTTGCCGGAAAGCGGCTTGCCCTCGAACTCGATCGCGCCGGTCGAGCGCACCATGTTGCAGATCGCCCGCAGGGTGGTGGTCTTGCCGGCGCCGTTGGCGCCCAAGAGCGTGGTCAGCGAACCCTCGTTGAGCGCAAAGGTGAGGCCGTGCAGAGCCTGGACCTGACCGTAATAGGCGCGCAGGTCCTTGACGTTGAGCATCGCGGTCATTGGTCCTTGCTCCCCAGATAGGCTTTGATGACATCCGGGTCGGCCTGGACCTGGGCCGGCGTTCCCTCGGCGAGCTTGCGGCCGAAGTTGAGGGCGACGACGTGATCGGCGATCGACATCACCAGACCCATGTGATGCTCGACCAGCAGCACGGTGAGGTGACGCTCGTCGCGAAGCTTCTTGATCAAATCGCCGAGCACATAGACTTCCTCGTGGTTGAGGCCGCCGGCGGGCTCGTCAAGCAGCAGGATCTTCGGATCGGCGGCGAGCGCGCGCGCCAGCTCGACACGCTTCTGGGTGCCGAACGGCAGCCCCGACACCACGGTGTGCCCGACCTCCTCGAGATCGAGATAGGCGAGGATCTCGTGGACCTTCTTGTTGACGTCGGCTTCGCTGCGGCGAACCCAGGCGAGCTTCAGCGAGTCCGAGATGATGTCGCTCGACGTGCGCGAATGGCAGCCGACGCGGACATTGTCGAGCACCGAAAGGTTGGGAAACAGCGCGACGTTCTGGAAGGTGCGGCCGATGCCGATCTCGGCGATCTTGTGCGCCGGGCGCGTCAGGATGCTCGCGCCTTCCATCAGGATATCGCCGGAGGATGGCTGATAGAGCCTGGAGAGACAGTTGAACAGTGTCGTCTTGCCGGCGCCGTTCGGTCCGATCAGCCCAAGGATATTTCCCTTGTGCATGTTAAAGGATACGCCGTTGAGCGCGATGATGCCGCCGAACACGACACTGACGTCGCGAACCGCGAGCAGGGGTGAATTGCCCTGCGCGAGCTGTGCCTGCGTCATCGCGTCCCGCCCGCCCTGATCACGGGGCGGGAATGGCCGTGCGAATTTTTTCGCCGGTCACGGTGAACGCTATCTGATCCCCTCGGCCAAACGTGCAACTTTTCCTCCTGCTTTGGGCTTCTTGTTTTCTGTTTTTTTGGATTGCGGTGCTGCGCCGCCCAGCGCCGTCTCGATGTTCCTTACCATCGTGACAAGGCGAGGTCCAATGTCGTTGACCAGGCGATCTTCCGTGAAGCGGAAAGCGGGCGCGCCGCAATTGAAGGCGTACGGTCCGGTTCCGTCGCTGAGCTTCAGCGGCACGCCGACCGCGTGCACGTCTTCCTGCCATTCGCCGGCGGAGATGGTGAAGCCGCGGCGCGCGAGCATTTCGCCCGCGCGTTCGATGCCGTCGCGCATTTTGGACCAGCGATTGCCGTAATGGTCGCGCAGTTCGCGCAACAACGAGGCGCGTTCGTCGTCGGGCAGGGCCCAGATATAGGCGCGTCCCATCGCGGTGGTCGCGATCGGTACGTGCGAGCCGACGTCAAGCTGCACACCGAGCAGCCCGGTGCGGCTCTGCCCGAAATAGATCATGCTGTGACGGTCGCGCCCGCCGACCGCGACGGCGCCGCCGGTCTCGCGCATCAACGCTTCGCGATAAGGCTCGGACAAATGCCGAACGCCGAGATTGGCGAGCGCGGCATACCCCAGCGCCATGGCTGATGGCGCGAGCTGATACTTCTCGAAGCGCGGAACGGGTGTAAGATAACCGAGCTTGGTCAGGGTGTAGGTCAGCCGGGAAATGGTTGGCTTCGGCAAATTAGTACGGGCGGCAAGTTCTTGATTGCCCAGAAGTCCGTCGTTGGGATGAAATGCGCGCAACACATCCAGTCCGCGGGAGAGTGCGACGACGAAGCTGCGATCAGTCGCCACTTTCTTCCCTGGACGCTTCATTACCCGCTACTGCTGCTGATGAGCTCGTTGACAACGGACGTGCTTCAAAATAACCCTCCCTGTCAAGATGTGGAATTAAATTTCGCAGTGCGAAATTGATGAAAACCGTAGCCACTTAACGCAAGTTGGTGGCATCCAAGAACAAGCGATCCAAGGGAGAGTCCCGTGAGCGAAGTGGTAAAACTCGAGCGTCATGACGTCATCGCCCTCGTCACGGTTGACAGTCCTCCGGTAAACGCGCTCAGCGCCGCCGTGCGCGGCGGTATTTTCGAATGCATGAAAAGCGCGATCGCCGATGCCGAAGTGAAGGCAATCGTGCTTACCTGCGCCGGCCGCACCTTCATCGCCGGCGCCGACATCACTGAATTCGGCAAGCCGCCGAAGTCTCCGGGCCTCGCCGAGGTGCTGGAGCTGATGGAGAAGTCGCCGAAGCCGATCATCGCCGCCATCCACGGCACGGCGCTCGGCGGCGGCCTCGAAGTTGCGCTGGCATGCCACTATCGCGTCGCGGTCAAGGAAGCCAGGCTCGGCCTGCCCGAGGTAAAGCTCGGCCTGCTGCCGGGCGCCGGCGGCACCCAGCGGCTGCCGCGCGCGGTAGGCCCCGAACTCGCGGTCAAGATGATCGTCAGCGGCGATCCGATCAGCGCGGCGGATGCGCTCAAGAACGGCCTGATCGAGGAAATCGTCGAGGGGCCGGCATCGGGTGGCGAGGCCTTCGCCCGCAAGGTGCTGGCGGAGAAGCGTCCGCTGCGCAAGCTGCGCGATGACGACAGCAAGCTGGCGGCCGCCAAGGCTGACATTTCGATCTTTACCAACGCGGTCGCTGCCTTGACCAAGAAGGCGCGCGGGTTGGAAGCGCCGTTTGCGGCGGCAGACGCCGTGCGCGCCGCCATCGAGCTGCCGTTCGACGAAGGTTTGAAGAAGGAGCGCGAAGGTTTTCTCAAGCTGGTGTCGAGCGATCAGTCCAAGGCACAGCGCTACGCCTTCTTCTCGGAGCGCGAGGCGGCCAAGATCGCCGGGGTTCCGGAAGGAACGAAGGCGCGCAACGTTTCGCGCGTTGCCATCATCGGCGCCGGCACCATGGGCGGCGGCATCGCGATGTCGTTCGCCAATGCCGGTATCCCGGTGACGTTGATCGAGACCGGCGAAGAGCAGCTCAAGCGCGGCTTGGGCGTGATGCAGAAGAACTACGAGGCGACTGCCGCCCGTGGCGGCATTCCGGCCGATGCCCCGGCCAAGCGCATGGGCCTGATCGACGGCAAGGTCGGTCTGGAGAACGTCAAGGACGCTGACCTGGTGATCGAAGCCGTGTTCGAAACCATGGCGGTGAAGAAGGAAGTGTTCGAGGCGCTCGACAAGCACGCCAAGCCGGGCGCGGTGCTGGCCAGCAATACGTCGTATCTGAACATCGACGAAATCGCGAAAGTGACAAAACGCCCGCAGGACGTGCTCGGCATGCACTTCTTCTCGCCGGCCAACGTCATGAAGCTGTGCGAGATCGTGCGCGCCGACAAGACCGCGCCGGATGCGCTGACCACCGCGGTGTCGATCGCGCGCAAGATCGCAAAGGTGCCGGCCGTGGTCGGCGTCTGCGACGGCTTTGTCGGTAACCGCATGCTGGCACAGCGCGGCAAGCAGTCGGAAAAGCTCCTGTTCGAAGGCGCATTGCCGCAGCAGGTCGACGCCGTCGTGACCAAGTTCGGCATGCCGATGGGCCCGTTCGCGATGAGCGATCTCGCCGGCCTCGATATCGGCTGGCGTTCGCGCAAAGACCGCGGCATCAAGTCGGAAATCGCCGACGCGCTGTGCGAAGCCGGACGTTTCGGCCAGAAGACCGGCAAGGGCTACTACAAATATGAAGCCGGCTCGCGCGCGGCGCTGCCGGATCCCGAGGTCGAGAAGCTGATCGACGAGACGCTGCAGCGTCTGGGGCGCAAGAAGCGTGTCGTCAGCGACGACGAAATCCTCGAGCGCATGATGTACCCGATGATCAACGAGGGTGCCCGCATCCTCGAAGAGGGCATTGCGGCGCGGCCGAGCGACATCGACGTGATCTGGCTCTACGGCTACGGCTGGCCGATCTATCGCGGCGGCCCGATGTTCTATGCCGACCAGGTCGGGCTGAAGCACATCGCCGATCGTCTCTCCTATTACGCCAAGGAGACCAACGATCCCTCGCTCGAACCGGCGCCGCTGCTCAAGCGCCTCGCCGCGGAAGGCAAGACGTTTGCGTCGCTGGCGCAGTCGAAAGCGGCTTGATGGCGACGATCGGCACACTCTCTCCGTTCCCTCCCCCCTTGCGGGGGAGGGCTAAGGAGGGGGTAGCCGCATCGGGACTGCCCGAGCCGTTCGTTCCGTGCTCACCTCACCAATCGCCTAACCGCGCATGACCCATCCCGGCGAACAATTCTATCCGCAAGGCGTCCGCTGGGACGACGCGATCGCGCGCGGCACGCTGCCGGATCTGTTGTCGGATGCGGCCGCCGAGTTCGCCGCGCGGCCCGCGCTGGAATTCCGTGATCGGCCGATCAGCTACAGCGAACTCGAGGCGCTGGTGGAAACCGCGGCCAGCGCCTTTCTCCGCGCCGGTTACGGCAAGAACAGCTCGGTCGCGCTGTTCCTCGGCAACTCGCCCGATCATCCCGTCAATTTCTTCGGCGCGCTGAAGGCCGGCGCCCGTGTCGTGCATCTCAGCCCGCTCGACGGCGAGATCGCGCTGTCGCACAAGCTCACCGATTCCGGTGCGCGCGTGCTGGTCACCAGCAATCTGTCGGCGCTCTTGCCGACCGCGCTGAAATTCCTCGACAAGGGTTTGCTCGATCGCCTGATCGTTTGCGAGGACGATCATTGGGGCAAGGTCGGCACGCCGCAGACCGCGCTGCCTGACAATCCGAAGATCATCACCTACAGGCAATTTGTCGTTGGCGCTGAAAAGCCCGGGCAGTGGCCGCCGATCTCGGCCGATGACGTTGCCCTGCTGCAATACACCGGCGGCACCACCGGCCTGCCGAAGGGCGCGATGCTGAGCCACGGCAATCTGACCTCGGCGGTGTCGGTCTACGACGTCTGGGGCAGGCCGTCGCGCGACGAGCGCAATGCGATCGAGCGCGTGATCTGCGTGCTGCCGCTGTTTCACATCTACGCGCTGACGGTGGTGCTGCTGTCGTCGATCCGGCGCGGCAATCTGATTTCGCTGCATCAACGTTTCGATGTCGAGGCCGTGATGCGCGACATCGAAGTGAAGCGCGCGACGGCGTTCCCCGGCGTGCCCACGATGTGGATCGCGATCGCCGCCTTGCCGGACCTCGACAAGCGCGATCTGTCCTCGCTGGTCAGCGTTGGCTCCGGTGGCGCGCCGCTGCCGGTTGAAGTCGCGCGGATCCTGGAGCACAGGGTCGGCATGAAGCTGAAGAGCGGCTGGGGCATGACCGAAACCTGCTCGCCCGGCACCGCACACCCGAAGGAAGGGCCTGACAAGCCCGGCTCGATCGGCCTGATGCTGCCCGGCATCGAGATGGACGTGGTGTCGCTGGAGGATCCGACCAAATTGATGGCGGTTGGCGAGACCGGCGAAATCCGCATCCGCGGCCCGAACGTTACCAAGGGTTACTGGAACCGGCCGAAGGAAACCGCGGAGGCTTTTGTCGGCGACCGCTTCCTCACCGGTGACATCGGCTACATGGACGCCGACGGCTATTTTTACCTGGTCGACCGCAAGAAGGACATGATCATCTCCGGCGGCTTCAACGTCTATCCGCAGATGATCGAGCAGGCGATCTACACCCATCCTTCGGTGCAGGAAGTGATCGTGATCGGCATTCCCGATGATTACCGTGGCGAGGCGGCGAAGGCCTTCATCAAACTGCGCGACGGCGCAAAACCGTTCACGCAGGATGAACTGCGGGCCTTCCTCACCGGTAAGCTCGGCAAGCATGAACTGCCGGCGGCCGTCGATTTCGTCGACGAACTGCCGCGCACGCCGGTCGGCAAACTTTCGCGCCACGAATTGCGTATGCAGCAATCGCAGCCGCAAGGCGCTCAGAGACAACAATTCGCAACAGGAGGCCGCTCCTAACCCCGCTGTCGTCCCGGCGAAGGCCGGGACCCATACGCTGCGGCTTTGCTCGAGGCGCAATGGAAGACGGCTTTCGCAATAGCAGAGTTCGGTGGTTATGGGTCCGGGCCTTCGCCGGAACGACAATGAGAGACAAGTAAGTTCATTCGCTCACAGGAGGATCCGATGGATCTCGCTTTCAGCAAGGAAGAAATCGCGTTTCGTGAAGAAGTAAGGGCCTTCTTCCGGGACAAAGTGCCGCCGGAGACGCGGCGCAAGATGGTCGAGGGCCGTCATCTCTCCAAGGACGAGATGATCGCCTGGTGGCGCATTCTCAACAAGAAGGGTTGGGGCGTCTCGCACTGGCCGAAGGAATATGGCGGCACGGGCTGGACCTCGGTGCAGCACTACATCTTCAACGAAGAGCTGCAGATGCATCCGGCGCCGGCGCCGCTCGCCTTCGGCGTCAGCATGGTCGGCCCGGTCATCTACACCTTCGGCAACGAGAAGCAGAAGCAGCAGTACCTGCCGCGCATCGCCAATGTCGACGACTGGTGGTGCCAGGGCTTCTCCGAGCCCGGCTCGGGATCGGACCTCGCCTCGCTGAAAACCAAGGCCGAGCGCAAGGGCGACAAGTACATCATCAACGGCCAGAAGACCTGGACGACGCTCGCCCAGCACGCCGACATGATCTTCTGCCTCTGCCGCACCGACACCAATGCGAAGAAGCAGATGGGCATCTCCTTCATCGTCTTCGACATGAAGTCGAAGGGCGTCACCGTGCGCCCGATCGAGACCATCGACGGCGGCCATGAGGTCAACGAAGTGTTCTTCGACGACGTCGAGGTGCCGGTCGAGAATCTGATCGGCGAGGAGAACAAGGGCTGGGACTACGCAAAGTTCCTGCTCGGCAATGAGCGCACCGGCATCGCCCGCGTCGGCGTCTCCAAGGAGCGGCTGCGCCGCATCAAGGATCTCGCCTCCAAGGTCGAACAGAACGGCAAGCCGGTGATCGAGGATCAGGGCTTCCGCGAGAAGCTCGCCGCTTGCGAAATCGAGCTCAAGGCGCTCGAACTGACCCAGCTCCGCGTCGTCGCCGATGAGGGCAAGCATGGCAAGGGCAAGCCCAATCCGGCGTCTTCGGTGCTGAAGATCAAGGGCTCGGAAATCCAGCAGACCACCACCGAGCTTCTGATGGAAGTGATCGGCCCGTTCGCCGCACCTTATGACGTGCATGGCGACGACGGCTCCAACGAGACCATGGACTGGACCGCCCAGATCGCGCCGAGCTACTTCAACAACCGCAAGGTTTCGATCTACGGCGGCTCCAACGAGATCCAGCGCAACATCATCACCAAGGCGGTGCTGGGGCTTTAGCCACAAGAACGCTTGTCGTCCCCCGCGAAGGCGGGGGACCCAGTACGCCGCGGCGGTCGGGCTTACGGCAGGCGCCTGCGATTACTGGATCCCCGCATTCGCGGGGATGACAATCGAGAGCGCGGCAACGGCGTTGCCCGAATTGAATTCTGGAGAGAGTAACGAACATGGATTTTGATTTGTCCGAGGAGCAGCGCCTTCTCAAGGAAAGCATCGACGGTCTGTTGACCGACTCCTACGATTTCGATGCGCGCAAGAAGTACCAGAAGGAAAAGGGCGGCTGGAGCAAGGCCGTCTGGGGCAAGCTCGCCGAGCAGGGCCTGCTTGGCCTGCCGTTCGCGGAAGCGGATGGCGGCTTCGGCGCCGGCGCGGTCGAGACCATGATCGTGATGGAGGCGCTCGGCAAGGCGCTGGTGCTGGAGCCGTATCTGGCGACCGTCGTGATCGGCGGCGGCTTCCTGCGCCATGGCGGCTCGGCCGAGCAGAAGGCCGCGCACATCCCCGGCATCATCGACGGGAGCAAGACGTTTGCCTTTGCGCAGCTCGAGAAGAACTCGCGCTATGACCTCGCCGATGTCTCCACCACTGCCAAGAAGGGTTCGGGGTGGGTGATCGACGGCGAAAAGTTCGTCGTGCTCAACGGCGAGAACGCCGACACCCTGATCGTCACCGCGCGCACCAAGGGTGGCCGGCAGGACAAGACCGGCATCGGCGTGTTCCTGGTGCCGGCCAGTGCCAAGGGTGTCACCCGCAAGGGCTATCCGACCCAGGACGGCCTGCATGCGGCCGACATCACCTTCACTGGCGTCGAGGTCGGCGCAGATGCTCCGATCGGCGATCCCGAGAACGGCCTGGCGCTGATCGAGCGCGTGGTGGACGAAGCCCGCACCGCGATGTGCGCAGAGGCTGTCGGCGCGATGGACGAATCGCTGAAGTCGACCGTCGAATATCTCAAGACGCGAAAGCAGTTCGGCGTTGCGATCGGCACCTTCCAGACGCTGCAGCACCGCGCCGCCGATATGTTCGTGGCGCTGGAGCAGGCCCGCAGCATGTCGATGTTCGCGACCATGGCGGCCGATTTCGACAGCGCCAAGGAGCGCGCGACCGCGGTCGCCGCCGCCAAGGTGCAGATCGGCAAATCAGGCAAGTTCATCGGCCAGCAGTCGATCCAGCTCCACGGCGGCATCGGCATGACCCAGGAAGCCAAGATCGGCCACTATTTCAAGCGGCTGACCATGATTGAGAATACGTTTGGCGACACCGACTACCACCTCCGCCGCGTCACCGATGCAGGCGGGCTAGTGTAGTTTCAACTGTCATTGCCGGGCTTGAACCGGCAATCCATCGCCCTTCGAAAAGATGGATGCCCGGGTCAAGCCCGGGCATGACGAGTCGTTGTGACGAGAGACAGATAACAGGGAGGCAACAACAATGAAAAACACCCCGTTCGATCTCACCGGAAAAGTCGCCATCATCACCGGCTCCAGCCGCGGCATCGGCCGTTCATCCGCCGAACTGCTGGCCAAGCTCGGCGCCAAGGTCGTGATCTCCAGCCGCAAGGCCGACGCCTGCCACGAAGTGGCCGAAGGCATCAAAAAGGCCGGCGGCGACGCCCATGTCATTCCCTGCAACATCTCCCGCCGCCAGGAAGTCGAGGCGCTGGTCGCAGGCACCACGAAGCATTACGGCAAGGTCGACATCCTCGTCTGCAACGCCGCGGTGAACCCGTATTACGGCCCGCTGCTCGACATCAAGGACGAGGCCTTCGACAAGATCATGGGCTCCAACGTCAAGAGCAACATCTGGCTCTGCGCACTGGCGATCCCGCAGATGGCGGAGCGCGGCAACGGCTCGGTGGTGATCATCTCTTCCATCGGGGGCATGCGCGGTTCCACCGTGATCGGCGCCTACGGCATTTCGAAAGCAGCCGATTTCGCGCTCTGCCGCAGCCTCGCCGGCGAATGGGGCCCGAAGGGCGTCCGCGTCAATTGCGTGGCGCCGGGCCTCGTCAAAACCGATTTCGCCCGCGCGCTGTGGGAAGACCCCGAAAACCTCAAGCGCCGCACATCAGGCACGCCGCTGCGCCGCATCGGCGAGCCCGACGAAATCGCCGGTGCAGTGGCCTATCTGGCGTCCGACGCGTCGACGTTCATGACCGGCCAGACCATTGTGGTGGATGGCGGCGTGACTACGGCGGCGACGTGATGCGTTTCGTCCCCCTCTCCCCTTGTGGGAGAGGGTGGATCGAATGAGCGAAGCTCATTCGANCTGTCTCCGCAGAGAGAACCCCTCATCCGGCGCGGAGTGCCTCCGCGCCACCTTCTCCCACAAGAGGAGAAGGAAGAAAGGGGCGGCATCACTTCCACAACTTGACCTTCGCCCCCCAATCGGATTGCTTCAGGCAACCAACAATCCTCCCGGGGAAGCAACGTCATGTCCTTTGTGCTGGCCATCGATCAGGGCACCACGTCCTCGCGCGCCATCGTGTTCCGCAGCGACATTTCCATCGCCGCCACGGCGCAGCAGGAATTCCAGCAGCATTTCCCGGCCTCCGGCTGGGTCGAGCACGAGCCGGAGGACATCTGGACCTCGACAGTGGCAGTCTGCCGCCAGGCGCTGGAAAAGGCGAGCCTGACGGCCAAGGACATCGCCGCCATCGGCATCACCAACCAGCGCGAGACGACCGTCGTCTGGGACCGCGCCACCGGGCAGGCGGTGCACCGCGCCATCGTCTGGCAGGACCGCCGCACCGCCGACATCTGCGCCAAACTGAAGAACGAGGGCCACGAGCCCGCGATTTCGGCCAAGACCGGCCTGATCATCGATCCCTATTTTTCGGGTACCAAAGTCGCCTGGATCCTCGACCACGTCCCCGGCGCGCGTGAACGCGCCGCGCGTGGTGAACTGATGTTCGGTACCGTCGATTGCTATCTGCTGTGGCGGTTGACCGGCGGCAAGGTGCACACGACCGACGCCACCAACGCCTCGCGCACGCTGCTGTTCAACATCCACACCGGCGAATGGGACGACGAGCTCTTAAAGCTGTTGCGCGTGCCGCGCTCGATGCTGCCGGAGGTCAAGGACTCCTCCGCCAAGTTCGGCGACTGCGTGCCTGATCTGTTCGGCGGTTCGATCGCCATTTCCGGCATCGCCGGCGACCAGCAGGCCGCGACCATCGGCCAGGCCTGCTTCGAGCCCGGCATGATCAAGTCGACCTACGGCACCGGCTGCTTCGCGCTGCTCAACACCGGCACCACGCCGGTCGCCTCGAAGAACAAGCTGCTCACCACCATTGCCTATCAGTTGAACGGCAAGCGCACCTATGCGCTGGAAGGCTCGATCTTCGTCGCCGGTTCCGCCGTGCAATGGCTGCGCGACGGGCTCGGCATCATCAAGCAGGCATCCGAGACCGGCCCGCTCGCCGACAAATCCGATTCCATGCAGAGCGTCTATCTGGTGCCGGCCTTCGTCGGCATGGGCGCGCCGTACTGGAATCCCCGCGTGCGCGGCGCGCTGTTCGGGCTAACCCGCAACACCGGCCCCGCCGAGCTCGCGCATGCGGCGCTGGAGAGCGTCTGCTACCAGACCTTCGATCTCCGCGAGGCGATGCGCGCCGACTGGCCGGGCGAGAAGGCCGCCAACGTGCTGCGCGTCGACGGCGGCATGACCGCATCCGACTGGACCATGCAACGCCTCGCCGATCTGCTCGACGCGCCGGTCGACCGCCCGGTGATCCAGGAGACCACCGCGCTCGGCGCCGCCTATCTCGCCGGTCTGCATGCCGGCGTCTATCCCGAGCCCGCCAAGTTCGCCGACAACTGGCGTCTCGAACATCGCTTCAAGCCGAACATGAGCAAGGCGACGCGGGATCGCAAGCTCGCCGGCTGGGCGAGGGCGGTGAAGGGCGTGCTGGCGAGCGATGAAGGGGAGTGACGTCAGTTGATCGTGCCCGACGGCTATTCCGATATTCCCGCCGGCAAGGTCGCCGCCGTCGTCACGCATCTGGAGATGACCGTGCGCCCCGCGCCGCGTCCTGATCCACCCGGTGCGTGGACGCTGCGCCGTGTCGAGATGCCGCCGCTCGACTGGTTTCGCGATCTCTATCGCCGTGTCGGCGAGGAATTTTTGTGGGTCTCGCGGATACGGATGCCTGACGCCGAGCTTGCGGCGATCATTCAATCGTCTTTGGTGGAAGTCTACGCGCTGGTGCATGACGGCCGCGACGAAGGCCTGCTAGAGCTGGATTTCCGCATTCCCAGCGAATGCGAGATCGTCTTCTTCGGCGTCACCGCAAAACTGGTCGGCACCGGCGCCGGCCGCTGGCTGATGAACCGCGCATTGGAGCTCGCATGGTCGCGGCCGGTCACGCGCGTCTGGCTGCATACCTGCACCTTCGATCACCCCGGCGCAATCGCGTTCTACCAGCGCTCGGGCTTTCGCGCCTTCCGGCGGCAGATCGAGGTGAGGGACGATCCCAGGCTCGACGACGCCGCGCCGCGCGATGTGGCGAAGCATGTGCCGGTGATTGAGTAGCAGCATGTCGCCTTTTTCGTTTGATTTGCCAGCAGACTTCGCGGACTACGAATGGGAAGTCGAGGCGAAAGGTTGGTATTCCGATGCGCGGATCATTGTTTCAGGGAAGCGATATCGCTTGAACTTCTACGACCCTGTGCGCCTCGGCCAGGAGATCGAAAGCGAGCTTCAGCGTGAGGGCTCATTTTTCGAGCCGAACTTGGTGATCGTTCAATCCGTCACAAGAGCAAATATGGAGCGAGCTGCGGTTCTGTTGGCGCAGTCAAGTCAGCTGGCCTGCCTTGTAGAGGAATAGTGTAAGGAAATGTCTGCGGAGCCTGAATTGCGTCAGATGTTTCCGTGACCTCAAAACAGCTCCTGCTTCGCCCGCGCCAGCGAGAAGCCGCGGCGATCCGCATTGAAGCACGTCACACCCGTCTGCTCCGACTTGCACGTAAACCCGCCGCGCTGCCAGACCTCGCCATAGCCAAGCACTGGCAGCGATTTGTCCATCACGGTGTCGCCGTGGCAGATGCGGGCGGCCGCGCCCTTGGCGTTCATCTCGAAGGCGCCGCCGTAATCGAGTTCACAATCGGCAGGGCGGCGTGGCTTGGTTTCCATCGCGCTGATGTCGCAACGGAGCACGTTCTGCTTGTCGTAGTCGAAATACTGGCAGGCGACGTTTTTGGATGGCGACTGGAAGCCGATGGGAGCGGATTGAGCGTGCGACGTGGCAGCAAATGTCAGCAAGAGCAGCGCGGCTGGTGGCAGTGAACGCAACATGGTCAATTCCTAGCTCGGATTGTCATGCCCGGACTTGATCCGGGCATCCATCAAACTAAGATTCTATCTGAAGAAGAATGGATGGCCGGGTCAAGCCCGGCCATGACAAGCTGAGAGTACAACGACCATGATCCTGATCGGCCAATTCGACTCCCCCTTCGTTCGCCGTGTCGCCATCGCCATGCGGCTCTATGGCGTCGAATTTGAGCACAAACCGTGGTCGACCTTCGGCGACGCCGATGAGATCGCGGCCTACAATCCGCTGCGGCGGGTGCCGACGCTGGTGCTGGACAGCGGGGACGCGCTGATCGAGAGCGCGATGATGCTGGATTATCTCGACGATCGCGTCGGCGCCGAGAAAGCGATGATCGCGCGGAACGGCGAGGCGCGCTGGCGGCATTTGCGCATCTGCGCGCTGGCGATGGGGCTCGGCGACAAGGGGGTGAGCCTGTTGTACGAGCGCGTGCTGCGCAAGGAGAAGCAGCTCCATCTCTGGGTCGCGCGCTGCAATGCGCAGATCGCGGGCGTGCTGGAGGTGCTGGAGAAGGAGCGGGCCGCGGTCAAGACGCCGTATTGGTCCGGCGACAAGATCGGTCATGCCGATATCGCGGTGGCTTGCGTGCTGCGCTTCACCGGCGAGGCGCATCCGGCATTGTTCGGCGATCGCTATCCCGCGCTGCAGGCGCATTCCAAGCGGTGCGAGGCGCTGCCGCCGTTCCAGGAGATCGTGCAGCCGCTGGCGCCGCCGAGCGGGGATTGAGCGAGCCTTGATCTTCTGAGCGAACTGGTGTTTGAGGCGGCGCGAGCGCCGCGTGGGTCGGGCGCAGAATTGCGCGAACAATTCATTTGCCGAAAGTGTCCTGCAGGCTTGACAGCTACGTCAACCGTCGGTTGATTTATCGGATTGCATAATTTTTTTTACGGCGACGCTCCTGGCAAGCTCAGGTCGGCCAACGATCTCTCTATGCCGCTCTGGGCTCAGATCTGATCGCTGCATCGATAAGGAGTTGGTCAAAATGACAAATTTTCTTGAGTTGATTGCGAGACCTGATCCCTCGACGGTCAATGTCGGCCTGTCATCGCCGAAGCTGGCGACGCTCCGGCGCATCCTGGGAGAGCCTCGCGCGAGTTATACCGGAGAATGTCAGCCGGTAACCGGTTCCTTCAAGAAGCGCATCGTCACCAAATCGGTCGGTCCTTTCAGGTGCACCGGCGTTGATGTGGCCGTCGAAGCGCTGAAGGACATCTTCGCCTCCGTGAAGCGGGAGGTTCCTGATCTCCATGCGATCGTGGGCACCGCCGGCATGACGTGCGCGCGGAAGGTAAAGATCCGGCAACCTAACGGTACGATCAAACTGGGCAGGAACCCGTCGAATCATTCATGGGGCCTGGCGGTCGATATCAAACTGAACGGTGCTCTCGACCTGCAGGGTGACAAGAAGTGCTTTCGGGGACTGCTGATCCTGTCGCGCTACTTCAATGCAGCGGGCTGGTTTTGGGGCGTTTCCTTCCCGACCGAGGACGCCATGCATTTTGAGGTCGCCGAGAGCACATTGCGGCGCTGGAAGAAGGACGGAAAATTGTAGCCTTCGTTCGTTGAACGCTTGCAAGCCGCCTATCTTTGTTCGCTCGGGCTCATTCGAGACGGGCGTTCAAGCCGGTTGGCTTGCAGATACTCATCGACGTCAAAACCTGAAACCTCGGCGCGCTTGAGGAACGCTTCGGCTGTTTCCGGATCGCGCGCCATTCCTTCTCCGCGCAGCGCCATGACACCGAGGGCGGCGGCGGCTCTGGCCACGCCAAGATCGGCGGCGCGCTTGTACCAGCGGACTGCTTCAGTGAGGTCCTTGTCAATTCCCGGCAGCTGCCCAGTCGCATAAAGCGCACCGAGATTGGCGCAGGCGCGGGGCTGATCGCGTTGCCCGGCTTCCTTCAGATAAAAAGCCGCCTTGCTGCGATCTCCTATGCCGTTCATGGCATAGACGAAGAGCTCGAAATAGGCGTCGGCATTTCCTCGTTGAGAGGCTTCCAGATGCAGCCGACGGCTTTCTGCGACGTCTTTCGATCGCCCGCGACCATGATACGCCATGATGCCGAGGAGATAGCGAACGGCTCCGTCCGGGTCCCCGGCCGTCAGCAGCGCCCGGGATGCGTAAGCGTGGGCTTCGTCATATCTCCCGAATGTCCAATAGAGATTGTAAGCCGCGAGATAGGCTGCATAGTCCGAACCGAGGTCGGCAGCACGCTTGTAGGCAGCGAGTGCTGCTTCCCGATCTTCGGGGACGCCCCAGCCGTTCCAGAGGCAGCGGCCATAATCGATCCATGCGTTCGCATGGCCGCCCACCGCCACCTCATGTAGCGCCTTGGCCAGCATGTCACGGCTTTCGGCGGGCTCCTGTCCAGCCTCGATCGCCTTGAACAGAGCGAGCGCGGCGGCATAAAGCTGATCGTCGCGGGAGGCTGTACGGTTCTCTGACAACAGTTTCTGGATCGTTGGCAGCATGGATTTTGCGGCCATGTGTGCCTCCGTTTCAGCAACGAGTTCGCGACCGGAAGCCGCCACTGCAAATTGGCTGATCGCAAGGAGATAGATGATCAGGAGTTTAAGCCCGGTTTGAATGACGACCTCCCCGCAGCGTCAGCGCGACTGGCGTTTTGTCGCCCGGACGAGAACGCGGGTTCAAGGGAGAGGTCGCCTCAGGCATGGATCAGGAAGCGTGGGGTGGGCAAAGCGGCTTGTCCGCCGTAGCTCAACGAGCGAAGGCGGAAGCGTGCCCACGACCCAGGATGGATCTGCCGATAAATGGTGGGCACGGCGCAAGAGCGCCTTTGCCCACCCTACTGCTTCGCCCGCATCGCCTCCGGCGTATCCGGCTGCGCCAGCGGATGCGCCTTCGCAAATTCCGGCAGCGCCATTGCGGTCTCGAAGATGCGCTTCACGGTCGGATAGATTTTCAAATCGATCTGCTGCGAGATCGCGAAGGTGACGTGGCCGACCATGCAGATATCGGCCAGCGTCGGCGCATCGCCATGGCAGAATTTTCCGGTGTCCTTGTTATCGGCTAGATGGCCCTCCAGCGCCGCCAGCGTCTCCACGATCCAGTGCCGCCGCCAGGCCGCCTGCTGGGTGTCGCGCAGATTGAGTTCGTGATCAAGATAACGGCGCACCCGCGGCGTCAGCAGCGGATGGCCCTCGCAAGCCACCATCAGCGCCAGCGCGCGCACGCGGGCGCGGCCGGCGGCATCGGCAGGCAGCAGCGGCGGGGAGGGATACTTTTCGTCGAGATACTCGAGAATGGCGAGCGACTGGACCAGAATGGTGCCGTCATCTTCCACCAGCGCCGGCAGCGCCATCTGCGGATTGATCTTGCGGTATTCGGGATCGCGATGCGCGCTGGCGTCGATGTCGACGAAGACCACCTCGGCCGGGACATTTTTCAGATTGAGCGCGATGCGAACCCGAAAGCTCGCCAGCGATCGCCAGAACGAGAAGAATTTCATGGGGGACCCCGCACTTCTCTTCCCCTCTCCCCTTGTGGGAGAGGGTGGATCAATCGTGCGAAGCACGATTGAGACGGGTGAGGGGTTCTTTCCGCGGATAGAGACCCCTCATCCGGCGCCATAGCCGATGCAAAGCATCGGCGTTAAGTGACGGCGGCCAAAGGCCGCCTATGCCACCTTCTCCCACAAGGGGAGAAGGGAAGGAAGTCTCTACCCCGCCCCCACCGCCTTTTTGCGCCAGGCGAGGTGCACGGCGCAGGTGCAGCCGGGCGGATGCGAGGCGACGTCGTTGGCGGGGATTATTTCCGCCACCGGTGCCTTCGCTGCCGCCTGCTGGGACGGAATGTAGTTCAGCACCGGCGCCAGCCAACGCTCGGTCTCCGCCACCGCCATGCCCTTGCGCGCGGCGTAGTCCTCGACCTGGTCGCGTTCGATCTTGCCGACGCCGAAATAGAAGCTTTCGGGATGGGAGAAATAGAGCCCCGATACCGACGAGCCCGGCCACATCGCAAAGCTCTCGGTCAGCTTCACGCCGGCGGTGTTTTCCGCATCCAGCAGGCGGAACAGTGTCGCCTTCTCGGTGTGATCGGGCTGCGCGGGATAGCCCGGGGCAGGGCGGATGCCCGCATATTGTTCCAGGATGAGTTGGTCGGAGGTCAGCGCCTCGTCCGGCGCGTAGCCCCAGAACTCCTTGCGGACGCGCTGATGCATCCGCTCGGCGAAGGCTTCGGCCAGACGATCGGCCAGCGCCTTGCACAGGATCGAGGAGTAATCGTCATTGGCGTTCTTGAAGCGGTCGGCCACCGCGTCCTCGCCGATCCCCGCGGTAACGACGAAGCCGCCGATATAATCCGATACGCCCGAAGGCACGGGAGCGATGAAATCCGACAGCGCCGCGTTGAAGCGGCCTTCGCGCTTCTCCAACTGCTGGCGCAGCGTATGGAGGGTCGCGATCTTCTTCTTGCGCGTATCGTCGGCATAGACCGCGATATCGTCGCCGTCGGCATTGGCCGGCCAGAAGCCGATGGTGGCGCGCGCGGTAAACCATTTCTCCTTGATGATGCGGTCCAGCATCTTGCGCGCGTCGTCATAGAGCGAACGCGCGACTTCGCCGATCTTGGGATCGTCGAGGATGGCCGGGAAACGCCCGGTCAGTTCCCAGGTCTGGAAGAACGGCGTCCAGTCGATGTATTCGGCAAGCTCCGCCAGATCATAGGCGTCAAAGCTCTTGATGCCCAGGAATGCCGGCTTCTTCGGCGGCGTTTTCGTAAAGTCGGCCTTGACCGCGTTGGCGCGTGCATCTGCCAGCTTCAGCCGCTTCTTGTCGGCCTGCGCGCGGAAATGCGCGTCGGAAATCTTGGCGTATTCGGCGCGGATGTCGGCGGCATAGGCCTCGCGCTTGTCGGGCGAGAGCAGCGACGACGCGACGCCGACGGCGCGGCTGGCGTCGTTGACGTGAACCACCGGCCCGCCCTTGTAGTTCGGGTCGATCTTGACCGCGGTGTGCACGCGGCTCGTCGTGGCGCCGCCGATCAACAGCGGCATCTTCATGCCCTGCCGCTCCATTTCGCCGGCCAGAAAGCTCATCTCGTCGAGCGAGGGCGTGATCAGGCCTGATAGCCCGATGATATCGGCGCCTTCGGCCTTGGCGGTCTCGATGATCTTGTTGGCGGGGACCATGACGCCGAGGTCGATCACCTCGAAATTGTTACATTGCAGCACGATGCCGACGATGTTCTTGCCGATATCGTGGACGTCGCCCTTCACGGTCGCGAGCACGATCTTGCCGGCGGCGTTGCGGCCGTCGCCGGTCACGCCATTGGCGAGGTTGCGCGCCTTTTCCTCTTCCATGAACGGCATCAGATAGGCGACCGCCTGCTTCATCACGCGGGCGGACTTCACCACCTGCGGCAGGAACATCTTTCCGTCGCCAAAGAGATCGCCGACGACATTCATGCCGGCCATCAGCGGCCCTTCGATCACGTTGAGCGGCCGCTCCACCGTTTTACGCGCGGCCTCGGTATCCTCTTCGATGAATTCGGTGATGCCGTGTACCAGGGCATGCGACAGCCGCTTCTCGACCGGCCATTCGCGCCAGGCGAGATCCTGCTCCTTGCTCTGCTTCTCCTTGCCGCGGAACTTTTCCGCCAGCGCCAGCAGCCGCTCGGACGCGCCGGGATCGCGATTGAGGATGACGTCCTCGCACACCTGGCGCAATTCAGGGTCGATGTCGTCATAGACGATCATCTGCCCGGCATTGACGATGCCCATGTCCATGCCGGCATGAATGGCGTGATACAGGAACACCGAGTGCATGGCTTCGCGCACCGGCTCATTGCCGCGGAACGAGAACGAGAGATTCGACACGCCGCCGGAGACATGCGCGCCCGGCAGGTTCTGCCGGATCCAGCGCGTCGCCTCGATGAAATCGACGCCATAATTGTTGTGCTCTTCGAGGCCCGTCGCGATCGCAAAGATATTCGGATCGAAGATGATGTCCTCAGGCGGGAAGCCGACCTCGTTGACGAGAATGTCGTAGGCGCGCTTGCAGATCTCGGTCTTGCGCGCGAACGTGTCGGCCTGTCCGACCTCGTCGAACGCCATCACCACGACGGCTGCACCATGGCGGTGCGCGATGCGGGCCTCGTGGATGAATTTCTCTACGCCCTCCTTCATCGAGATCGAGTTCACGACGGGCTTGCCCTGAACGCATTTCAGGCCGGCTTCGATCACGTTGAATTTCGAGGAGTCCACCATGACAGGGACGCGGGCGATGTCGGGCTCTGCGGCGACGAGGTTGAGGAACGTCACCATCGCGGCTTCCGAATCCAGAAGTCCCTCGTCCATGTTGACGTCGATGATCTGCGCGCCGTTCTCGACCTGGTCACGCGCGACCTGCAGCGCCGCGGTGTAGTCGCCCGCGGTGATCAGCTTGCGGAATCTTGCCGAGCCGGTGACGTTGGTGCGCTCGCCGACGTTGACGAAGGGAATCGCAGGTGTCAGCGCGAACGGCTCCAGCCCCGACAGCCGCAGGCGCGGCTCGATCACGGGCACGATGCGCGGCTTGTGCGGGGCGACGGCTGCGGCAATCGCTGCGATATGGTCCGGCGTGGTGCCGCAGCAGCCGCCGACGATGTTGACGAGGCCGGCCTCGGCGAACTCGCCGATCAGCCGCGCCATGTATTCGGGCGTCTCGTCATACTGGCCGAATTCGTTGGGCAGGCCGGCATTCGGGTAAGCACAAATCAAAGTATCGGCGACGCGGCCGATATCGGCGATATGGGCGCGCAAGTCTTCCGCGCCGAGCGCGCAGTTGAAGCCGACGGTGATCGGCCGGGCGTGGCGGATCGAATTCCAGAACGCTTCCGGCAATTGCCCGGAGAGCAGGCGGCCGGATTTGTCGGTGATGGTGCCGGAGATCATCACGGGAACGTCGATGCCGCGTTCTTCCGTTATTTCGGAGATCGCGTAGAGCGCGGCCTTGGCGTTCAGCGTGTCGAAAATGGTTTCGACCAGCAGTAGGTCGGCGCCGCCGTCCAAGAGGCCGTTGACCTGTTCGCCATAGGCCTTGCGAAGGTCGTCGAAGGTCACGGCGCGATAGCCGGGATTGGAAACATCGGGCGAGATCGATGCGGTGCGGTTGGTCGGGCCCAGCGCGCCGGCCACGAAACGCGGCTTGCCGTCCTCGGCCGAGACGCGCTCGGCGGCAGCACGCGCCAGCCTGGCGCCATCGCGGTTCAGCTCATAGGCGAGGTCCGACATGTCGTAGTCGGCCTGCGCAATCGAGGTCGAGGAGAAGGTGTTGGTGGCGACGATGTCGGCGCCCGCGCGCAAATAGGCGGCGTGAATATCCTCGATCGCCTTTGGCTGCGTCAGGATCAGCAAATCGTTGTTGCCTCTGACGTCGCGATGGAAGTCCTTGAATCGTTCACCGCGAAACGCGGTTTCGTCGAACTGCAGGCCCTGGATCATCGTGCCCATGGCGCCGTCGAGCACCAGGATGCGCTCGCGCGCGGCGGCGAGCAGGGCGGTACGCTTTGGCGAAATAGAGGACGTCATCGGATCAAGCGGCTTTCTGTGCGCCATTGGGGCGAATGCCCAGCAGATGGCTGATCGCGAACACGAGGTCCGCGCGGTTCATGGTGTAGAAGTGGAAGGTGTCGACGCCGTGCTTGGCGAGTTTGTGCACCTGGCCGGCAGCCACGGTGGCGGCAACGAGCTTGCGCGTGTCGGCGTCGTCATCGAGGCCTTCGAACTTGTCGGCGAGCCATGTCGGCACCGTCGTGCCGGCACGGGTCACGAAGCTCCGCGCCTGCTTGAAATTGTGCATCGGCATGATGCCGGGCACGACCGGAATATCGATGCCGCGGGCGCGCACGCGATCGAGATAGCGGAAGTAGAGATCGTTATCGAAGAAGACTTGCGTGATGGCCCGCGCCGCGCCGGCATCGACCTTGGCCTTCAGCGTATCGATATCGGCGTCGATGGTCGGGCTCTCCGGATGCTTCTCCGGATAGGCCGAGACCGAGATCTCGATATCGGGATAGCGCTTCTTGATGCCTGCGATCAGGTCGGGCGAGCTTTGATAGCCATCGGGATGGGCGTGATAGGCGGTGCCGATGCCGGTGGTGGGGTCGCCGCGGAGCGCGACGATATGGCGGACGCCGATCTCGTGATAGCGCGCCACCACGTCGTTGATCTCGCCCTTCGGTGCGCCGACGCAGGTCAGATGCGCCGCCGGGACCAGGCTGGTCTCCTTCAGGATGCGGGCGATGGTCGAATGGGTGCGCTCCCGGGTCGATCCGCCGGCGCCATAGGTCACGGAGACGAAATTAGGCGCGAGCGGCGCCAGCCGGTTGATGGTCTCCCACAGGCTGCGCTCCATCTCCTCCGTCTTGGGCGGAAAAAACTCGAAGGAGATTTTTGGCGAATGCAGCGCGCGATGGCCGTCGAAAGCGGGGGGCGTAACGTCGGTCATGGCACTCACAAAGCTCCGAAAAGGAAAGGGCGAACATCAGGCCTTAGCGGCGGTCAGCTAAAATAGGCCAAATGGGACCGACCAAACAGCCCATCGGATATGGGAAGTAGCCCACTTTATGCAAAATAGTCGAAATGTAAGCCGTTTTAGAAAAAATAGTGGGCTGAGGTGTTTATATATTTTATCTAGCAAAAACAATATATTGAGTGAAGTTTGGCTTTACGTCAGGCTTGCGTAGGCGCGTTGGGCTGAGCTAGTTGAATTGATTCTGTTGCACTTTGTCCCACTTCTCAAGGAGCTGCCCAGTGCCGGCTTTCCCACAATCGCGGCCCTGATCTGCGCCGGCCGGGCCTTTGTCGCCCCCGATTGCCGCACTAGTTTAGCGCCATGATCCCGCTTTCCGTCCTCGACCTCTCCGTCGTCACCACAGGCACCCGTCCGGCCCACGCCCTGCAGAACAGCATCGATCTGGCGCGCCATGTCGATGGGCTCGGCTATGTCAGGTACTGGCTTGCCGAGCACCACAACCTGGCCTCGGTGGCGAGTCCCGCGCCCGACCTGATGATCGGTCAGATCGCGGCGGTGACGAAGAACATCCGCGTCGGCTCCGGCGGCGTGATGCTGCCCAACCACGCGCCGCTGGTGGTGGCCGAGCGCTTCAAGATGCTGGAGGCGCTGTTTCCCGGCCGCATCGACCTCGGCCTGGGGCGCGCGCCCGGCACCGACGGCGCCACCGCGCATGCGCTGCGCAGCCGGCTCGACCGCCGCGAGGGCGACGATTTTCTCGAACGGCTGAGCGAACTGGTGTTGTGGGAAACCCGCGGTTTCCCGGCCGGCCATCCCTACAACAATGTGGTGGCGATGCCCGACGATACGCCGCTGCCGCCGATCTGGCTGCTCGGTTCGTCCGACTACAGTTCGGAATTGGCCGCGCAGGTCGGCATGGGCTTTGCGTTCGCGCATCATTTTGCGTCCTATGACGCGATCGCCGCGATGACCAACTACCGCAGCCACTTCAAGCCGTCCGGCTGGCGGGAGGGCCCGCACGGCATCCTCGCCGTCGCCGCGGTCGCCGCCGAAACCGATGCGGAAGCCGAACAGCTTGCGACCTCGATGGACCTCAACCGCCTGCGGCGCGACCGCGGACAATATCTGCCGTTGCCGAGCGTCGAGGAAGCGCTGGCCTACAACTATACCGACTCCGAGCGCGCTTCGATCGCTCGCAACCGTTCACGCTTCTTCGTCGGCAGCCCGGCAACCATCATGGCGAAGCTGCAGCCGATGATCACGGCGAGCCAGCCGGATGAACTGATGATCATCACCGCGGTCTACGACCACGACGCGCGGAAGAAATCGTATGGTCTCTTGGCGGATGCGTTCGGCCTGAACAAGAAGGTGGCTGCGTAAATCGATGTCGTCCCTGCGTTCGCAGGGACGACTAGTTGAGAGAGCTGTCCCATGTCGAGTGAGCAGCGCACCACTCTGTCCCGTCGGACGACGCTAGCCGGCCTTGCCGCGACCTGTGCCGCAGGCCTTGCCGCTCCAACGCGCCGGGCGTGGGCGGACGCGGGGCCGATCTTCTCTCCTACCGGTCCCAACGCCGAGTTCTACGGCGCTGAGGCCGGATACCCGGTCCCCGATGCCGTCAAGGCGCGATGGCAGGGAAATCCCTGGCAGCCCGCCGAGCGCGTCGGCGCGTTCACCCACATCGACGAAATCTATCCGACCCGGCAGGTGAGGCACGCTGCAACGCCTTGGACGTTCAAGCGCGCAACCGCGGATTTGTCCGATTCCTTTCGCCCCGAAGTGACCTCCTATCTCGTGTGCAACCCCGTCACCGGTCTCCTGATCGCCAAAGACGATCAGATCCTGTTCGAGCATTACCAATACGGCCGAACCGACCGCGACCGGTTCGTTTCCCAATCGATGGTCAAGTCGATCACCGGCCTGTTGATCGGCCTCGCGGTTGCCGAAGGCGCCATCAAATCGGTCGACGACACGGCCGAAACCTACGTGCCTGGTTTTCGTGGATCCGAATATGGCCGCACGCCGATCCGCGATCTCCTTCACATGTCCTCCGGCGTCGACTTCGGCGAAGAGGCGGAGGGCGGGCGCGATCTCAATCGGCTGTGGCGCGATATGGTCGCCGGCGGCTGGATTTCGGACAAAGGCACCGTCAACAGCATCATCCAGTTCAATCATCGGATCGCACCGCCGGGGACGCGCTTCCATTACGCCAGCATCGAGCCGGATGTACTCGGCATGGTCCTGCGTAGCGCCAGCGGCAAATCGCTGTCCGACTATTTGCAGGAAAAAATCTGGCAACCCATCGGGACCGAGGCCGATGCCAAATGGCTGCTGGATGCCGAAGGGTTCGAATTGCCCCACTTCGGCTTCAACGCGGTGCTGCGCGACTATGCCCGGCTCGCGCGCCTGCTGGCGCATGATGGGGTGTGGGACGGACGGCAGATCATCCCGGCGCAGTGGCTGATGGATGCGACGACGGTGCGGTCGTCCGACGGCCATCTCGCGCCGGGCAAAGCCGATCACGATTTCGGCTATGGCTACCTGCTGTGGCTGTTGCCCTGGGGACAGCGCCAGTTCGCGATGTTCGGCGATTTCGGCCAGCGCATCTGCGTCGATCCGGCCTCGAAGATCGTGATGGTGCACACCGGGCTGGAGCAGACCACGGAAATCTGGGAGCTGTGGTTGGCAGCTCTGAAGCGGTTCGGCTAGGACACATGGGGGCACGCTTCGCGTGCCCCCATAACGATCTAATCCTGCTTTTCGCTGAACGTCGCGCGGAACGGATGGGCCGGGTAGACGCCGACGATGCGGAATTCGCGCGAGAAGAACTTCAGTTCCTCCAGCGCAAAGGCGAGACCCCGGTCGTCGGGGTGGCCATCGACATCGGCATAGAACTGCGTCGCAAAGAAATTGCCGTCGACCATGTAGCTTTCCAGCTTCGTCATGTTGACGCCGTTGGTGGCAAAGCCGCCGAGCGCCTTGTAGAGCGCGGCGGGCAAATTGCGCACCCGAAAAACAAAAGTGGTGACCAGCGGGCCGGAGTTCTGCTTGGCCCAATCCGCCTCGCGCGCCAGCACCACGAAGCGGGTGGTGTTGTGGGCTTCGTCCTCGACATCCTCCGCCAGGATATCGAGCCCGTAGATCTCTGCCGCCAGGCGGGAGGCGATCGCGGCAACACTCTTGTCCTTGCGCTCGGAGACGTCGCGGGCGCTGCCGGCGGTGTCGGCCGCCACGATCGGCTTGATGCCGAGCTTGCGGATGATGCGCCGGCACTGGCCGAGCGCATGGACATGGCTCTCGACCGTCTTGATGTCGGAGAGTTTCGTTCCCTTCGGCGCCATCAATTGATGGCGGACCGGCAAGAACCATTCGCCGATGATGAACAGGCCGGACGCCGGCAACAGATGGTGGATGTCGGCAACGCGCCCGGCGACCGAATTCTCGATCGGGATCATGCCGAGATCGGCCTCGCCCGAGGAGATCGCCGACAGCGCGTCCTCGAAGGTTGCGCACGGCATCGGTTCGGCGTCCGGATAGGCCTCGACGATGGCAATATGGGAATTGGCGCCAGGCTCGCCCTGGAATGCGATTTTGAGCTTTTTGGTCATATCGGGCCTTTTAACAGCGGCTCAGGCTTTTGCCAGTATGCGGCGGGCGGTTTCGAGGTCGGCGGGCGTATCGACCCCCCGCGGCACGCTATCGACGAGGGTAATGTCGATCCGCATCCCGGCTTCCAGCGCGCGGAGTTGCTCGAGCTTTTCCTGCTGCTCCAGCGGCGAGGGGGGCAGGGCCACGAACCGCTCCAGCGCGGCGCGGCGGTAGGCATAGAGGCCGATATGGTGATAGCGGGGACCGTCACCGTGGGGCGCTGTGGCGCGGGTGAAATAGAGCGCGCGCAGCCGGTTCACCCCGATCGGCGAGCCGACCGCCTTCACCACGCTGGGGGCCTGGTCCTCTTCCTGGGTGTGGATCTGCGAGGCCAGCGTCGCGATGTCGACGGCGGGGTCGTCGAGCGGCGGCAGCGCGGCGCGGATGGTGTTCGGCGCGATGGTCGGGAAGTCGCCCTGCAAATTGACCACGATCTCGGCCTTACCCGACGGATCCAGCGTCTGCATGGCCTCGTGGATCCGGTCGGAGCCGGAAGGATGGGAGGCGCGGGTCATCACCACCTCGCCACCGGCGGCCCTTACCGCATCCGCGATCTCGGGGGTATCGGTCGCCACCGCGACCCGGCCGATTTTGGCCTCCTCGGCTCGCCGCAGCACGTGCACGATCATGGGCAGGCCGGCGATATCCAGGAGCGGCTTGCCCGGCAGCCGGGTCGCCGCCATCCGGGCGGGGATCAGCACCAAAATGCGGGAATCGGTCATCGTCGGAGGGCCTGGCCGGACTAGTGGATTTGGTGGGGATGGGATGAAATTCGGCGCGTTTATACGGGTTGCCAGAGCCCGGGCAAACCGATATCTCAACCCTGCTGAGGGTGCGGCGCAAAAGCTGATTCCTCGCGCCCACCCGCGGCCGTTTTGCCGGCCTTCAGTCGACCTTCCCGGCCCTGGAGCCTGATCCGTTATGGACTCCTTCGAACTCAACAAGATTCTCGGCGCCATCCTCGCCACCTGCCTTGTCGTTCTGGTAACGAGCTTTGCCGCCCATGCGATTTTCACCCCCGTGAAGCCGGAAAAGCCGGGCTTCGAGATTGCGGTGAAGGAAGACGCCTCTCACGGCGGAGCCAAGGAAGCCGCAGCTCCCTCCGAGCCGATCGAGAAGCTGTTGCAGACGGCCTCCGTCGAGAAGGGCGCAGCCGCCGCCAAGAAGTGCGGGGCCTGCCACACCTTCGAAAAGGGCGGTCCCAACCGCGTCGGCCCGAACCTCTATGGTGTCGTCAACGAGCCGAAGGGCGCAGGTCACGGCGGGTTCAATTTCTCGGCTGCCATGAAGGGCAAGGGCGGCAACTGGACCTTTGACGATCTCAACAAGTTCCTCACCAACCCCAAGGCTTTCGTTCCGGGCACGGCCATGGGCTTCGCTGGTATCCCGAAGGACAGCGAGCGCGCCGACGTCATCGCCTACTTGAATTCGCTGTCGGAAAAGCCGGCGCCGCTGCCGACCGCGGCGAAGTAAAATCTTTGACCGTCCGGCAGGGACGTTGTCACGACATGACGGCCAGGCATCGCCTGGCCGTTTCGCTATGCGGGATCGCATCTTCGCTAGCGGAGTTGTTACCGGGACTATTCGCCGCAGCGGCGGTATTCCCAAGCTGCTATC
Source organism: Bradyrhizobium lablabi (assembly GCF_001440475.1). GTDB lineage: Bacteria > Pseudomonadota > Alphaproteobacteria > Rhizobiales > Xanthobacteraceae > Bradyrhizobium > Bradyrhizobium lablabi. The sequence goes on from NZ_LLYB01000060.1 coordinate 66,469, forward strand.
ATGAGGAAAAAGCAACGTAATTCGTCGAACCCTTGCCTTATATTGGGTCCTCACTAGCTCGACCCTGTGCTTGTGGGTTTCGCGTCTGGGGCCGCCGCGGACCTCGACAGCACGGATACTGGTATCAGCAACAGGAATTCTGCATTTGGCCATTACCCGACGACATCTTCTCCAGGGCGGCGCAGCTGCCGCCTTGGCTCCTGCGCTGGGCATTGCGACGGCGCTTCCCGCGATCGAAACCGCAAAGGCGCAAGGCGCAGGCGGCGAGCCGGCCTGGCGGCACGCGCTGTCGCTGTTCGGCGATATCAAGTATCCGGCCGACTTCAAGCGGTTCGACTACGTCAATCCGGACGCGCCCAAGGGCGGCACGGTCCGGAACGCCGCCTTCGGGACCTTTGACAATTTTAATGTTGTCGTCTCCGGCGTGAAGGGCGCGCTCGCCGGTGGAGTCCAACTCATCTATGAAACTTTGACCACACAGTCACTTGATGAGGCTTCGACCGAGTATGGCGAACTGGCCGAGGCCGTCAGCCATCCCGACGATTTCTCCTGGGTAATCTATCGCCTGCGGCCGGAAGCCAGATGGCACGACGGCAAGCCGGTCAGCGCAGATGATGTCATCTTCTCGCTGGAGGCGTTCAAGAAACATCATCCGCAATATTCGGCATACTACCGTCACGTCGTGAAGACCGAGAAGTTCAGTGACCGCGAAGTCAAATTCACCTTCGATGGTCCTGGCAACCGCGAGCTCCCGCTGATCGTCGGCCAGCTGACGGTCCTGCCCAAACATTGGTGGGAAGGCACCGACGGAGAGGGCCGCAAGCGCGATATCTCCGCAACCACCCTGGAAGTGCCGCTCGGGTCTGGCCCATATCGGCTGAAGGAGTTTGTTGCTGGCAGGTCAATCACGTTCGAGCGTGTGAAGGACTATTGGGGCCGTAACCTTGCTGTCAATGTCGGCCGTGCCAATTTCGACGAACTCCGGTACGACTATTTTCGAGATGCAATTGTCGCGCTCGAGGCCTTCAAGGGCGATCAGGTCGATTTTCGTGTCGAGAACAGCGCGAAAAACTGGGCGACAGCCTATGATTTTCCTGCGGTGACCGACAAGCGCGTGTTGAAGGAGGAATTCCCCAACAGTCGATCGGGAGTGATGCAGGCGTTTGTGCCGAACACGCGTCGCAGCAAATTTGCCGATCCCCGGGTACGACTGGCATTGAATTTCGCGTTCGACTTCGAGGAGATGAACAAGCAGATTTTCTTCGGGCAATACACGCGGGTCAGCAGCTATTTCCACGGCATCGACGAATTGATGGCAACCGGGCTTCCGACCGGAAGGGAGCTGGAGATTCTCGAGTCCGTGCGGGCGGAGGTTCCGAAGGAGGTCTTCACGACCGCCTACTCCAATCCAGTTGGAGGAAGTCCGGAAGCGGTCCGCAGCAATCTGCAGCAGGCGCTGAGGCTGATGAAGGAGGCGGGCTTCGAGGTTCGTGATCGAAAGCTCGTCAACGCCACAAGCGGTGAGCCGTTCTCAATCGAGCTGTTTTCGCGTGCCGATGATCCGGCTTTCGAACGCGTCGCCCTGTTTTACAAGCCTTCTCTGGAACGGCTGGGCGTTTCGGTCTCTGTTCGTAGTGTCGATGCGATCCAGTATCAGAACAGGCTTCGCAACTGGGACTACGACATGTTGACGATTCAATCGTGGGGCCAGTCGCTGTCGCCGGGCAATGAACAACGTGAGCACTGGAGTTCGAAGTCTGCTGACCAGCCCGGATCGGACAACTACATTGGAATCAAGAATCCGGCGATCGACAAGCTGATCGAGCGCGTCATCTTCGCGACGGATCGGCAAGACCTCATTGCGGCTACCAAAGCGCTCGACCGGGTGCTGCTGTGGAACCACTACGTCGTGCCGCAGTGGACCTATTCGAAACAGCGCACGGCGCGTTGGGATCGCTTCAGCCGTCCCGCGGAAATGCCAAAATATGGCTTGTCGTCCTTCCCCGACATCTGGTGGTACGATGCGGAGAAGGCTGCCCGGATCGGCAAGCGCTCTTGAAGGATATTTCGCGCATGGCGCAATTCTCCCGCCGGCACGTCCTCGGCCTTGGCGCAGGCGCGCTAAGCGTTCTGAGGTTTGGCTCCGTCCGCGCTACAGAGGAAAACGGCGCCGAGGTGCACGGCATCTCGGCATTCGACGATCTGAAATATCCGGCCGACTTCAGGAATTTCGACTATGTGAATGTCGCGGCCCCCAAGGGCGGCATGTTCTCGACGATCCCCTCGACACGCGCCTACAATCAGTCCTACCAGACCTTCAACTCGCTCAACGCCTTCATCCTCAAGGGCGAAGGCGCGCAGGGCATGGATCTGACCTTCTCAGCGCTGATGGTGCGGGCCGGCGACGAGCCGGATGCGATGTACGGACTCGTCGCCAAATCGGTGCGGATTTCGCCGGACAAGCTGATCTACCGCTTCACGCTCCGTCCGGAGGCCAAATTTCACGACGGCGCGAAGATATCAGCGCATGACGTCGCCTGGTCGATCAATACGCTAAAGGCAAAAGGCCATCCGCTGATCCAGGTTCAGATGCGCGATGTGAAAGGCGCCGAGGCGGTGGACGATACGACCGTTGCCGTCACCTTCGCCGAAAAGCGCGCCCGCGATGTGCCGCTCTATGTCGCGAGCCTGCCGATCTTTTCGAAGAAGTATTATGAGACGCGGCCGTTCGATGAATCGACGCTCGACACGCCGCTGGGTTCGGGGCCGTACAAGGTCGGCAAGTTCGAGGTCAACCGCTTCATCGAGTACGAGCGCGTCAAGGACTGGTGGGGCGCGAACCTCCCGGTCTCTCGCGGTCACTACAATTACGATGTGGTCCGCTACGAATTTTATCGCGACCGCGACGTCGCGTTCGAAGGCTTTACCGGCAAGAACTATCTGTTCCGCGAGGAGTTCACCGCGCGCATTTGGGCGACGCGCTACGACTTCCCCGCGATCAAGGACGGCCGCGTCAAGCGCGAGCAGGTGCCGGACGAAAGACCGTCGGGCGCGCAGGGCTGGTTCATCAATACCCGTCGCGACAAGTTCAGGGATCCCCGCGTGCGCGAGGCGCTGATCAACGCCTTCGATTTCGAGTGGACCAACAAGACCATCATGTACGACGCCTATGCGCGGACGCATTCGCCGTTCCAGAATTCGGACATGATGGCGATGGGGCCGCCCTCGCCGGACGAGCTGAAGCTGCTCGAGCCGTTCCGCGGCCAGGTGCCCAACGAAGTGTTCGGCCAGCCCTACGCGCCCCCGGTTTCGGACGGCTCGGGGCAGGACCGCAGCATGCTGCGCAAGGCGCAGCAATTGCTTAACGAAGCCGGCTTCGTCATCAAGGACGGCAAGCGGATGACCCCGAGCGGCGAAGTGTTCCGGATCGAATTCCTGTACGAGGAGCCCTCGCTGAATCCGCATCACGCGCCCTACATCAAGAACCTGGGCACGCTCGGAATCGAGGCGAGCCCGCGCGTGGTCGATGCTGTGCAGTACCGCGCAAGGGTGGAAGATTTCGATTTCGACATGACGATCACGCGCTTCTCGATGTCGACGACGCCGGGCGACTCGATGCGCGCCTACTTCTCCTCGCATGCCGCCAAGACCAAGGGCTCGTACAATCTCGCCGGTATAGAGAGCCCGGCCATCGACGCGCTGATCGAAAAGATGATTGCGGCCGAGAGCCGCGCCGAGCTGACCGTCGCCTGCCATGCCTTCGACCGCGTTTTCCGCGCCGGGCGCTACTGGGTGCCGCAGTGGTACAACAAGACCCATCGGCTGGCCTATTGGGACATATTCGATCGCCCGAAGAACCTGCCGCGCTATCAGATCGATGCATCGGGGTCCGGCGAGCGCGTTATCTGGTGGTATGACGCCGCCAAGGCGGGCAAACTCGAGCAGGCAAAGCCATAATGACTGCCTATATCGCCCGCCGCATCCTCCTGATGTTTCCGACCTTGCTCGGCATCCTCTTCATCTCCTTCGTGGTGGTGCAGTTCGCGCCGGGCGGCCCGGTCGAGCGCGTGATCGCGCAACTCTCCGGCGCCGACACCGGCGGCTCCTCGCGCATCTCAGGCTCTTCCTCTGGCGACTTTGCCGGCCGTACGCCACAGGCTGGCGCCTCCGCCGACGCCGTCAATTCGAAATACCGCGGCGCGCAGGGACTTGATCCGGATTTCATCAAGAACCTCGAAAAGCAGTTCGGCTTCGACAAGCCTGCGCATGAGCGGTTTGCGCTGATGGTGTGGAATTTCGCCCGTTTCGATTTCGGCAAGAGCTATTTTCGTGACGCCAGCGTGATCCAGCTCATCAAGGAAAAGCTGCCGGTCTCCATCTCGCTCGGGCTCTGGCTGACGCTGCTCACCTATCTGATCTCGATCCCGCTCGGCGTGCGCAAGGCGGTTGCCGACGGCTCGCGCTTCGACACCTGGACTTCGGCGGTGATCATCATCGGCTTCGCGATTCCGGGCTTCCTGTTCGCGATTCTCCTGATCATCCTGTTTGCGGGCGGCTCGTTCTTCAACTGGTTCCCGCTGCGCGGCCTGACCTCAGATGGATGGTCGAACTTTCCCTGGTACTGGAAGATCATCGACTATTTCTGGCACCTCTCGCTGCCGCTGATCGCGATGGGTCTCGGCGCTTTCGCCACCATGACGTTGCTGACCAAGAACTCGTTCCTGGACGAGATCAGAAAGCAGTATGTGATGACCGCGCGCGCCAAGGGCTGCAGCCAGCGCCAGGTGCTCTACGGCCACATCTTCCGCAACGCGATGCTGATCGTGATCGCGGGCTTCCCCGGCGCATTCATCCACGCGTTCTTCTCCGGCTCGCTCCTGATCGAGACCATCTTCTCGCTCGACGGGCTTGGGCTGCTCAGTTTCGAAAGCGTGCTCAACCGCGATTATCCCGTCGTGTTCGGCAATCTCTTCATCTTCTCCCTCGTCGGTCTCGTGATCGGCCTGGTCTCCGACCTCACCTATATGTGGATCGATCCCCGGATCGATTTCGAGGCGCGGGAGGTCTGATGACAATGCTCGCGCCGCAACCGGTCGAAACCTCGACGCAGTCGCCGCTAGGCACCGCCGTGCCGGTAACGCGGCATCCCTTTGCGATGTCGCCGCTGAACCGCCGTCGCTGGCAGAACTTCAAGGCCAACCGCCGGGGATACTGGTCGCTCTGGATCTTCCTGGCGCTGTTCATGATCTCGCTGTTCGCGGAACTGATCGTCAACGACCGCCCCTTCATGATCAAGTATGACGGAAGACTCTATTGGCCGGCTTTCGTCAGCTATTCCGAAACAACCTTCGGCGGCGATTTCGAGACCGCGGCCGATTACCGCGATCCCTATCTGCAGAAGCTGATCGCGGACAAGGGTGGCTGGATCGTCTGGCCGCCGATCCGCTATTCCTACGCGACCCATAATCTCGACCTGCCGACGCCGGCGCCGTCGCCGCCGACATGGATGTTGACGGAAGAGCAGTGCAAGCCCGTGCTCGAGAAGAAGGGCCTGAAGAGCTGCCGCGACCTCGAATATAACTGGCTCGGCACCGACGATCAGGGCCGCGATGTGGTGGCGCGGCTGATCTATGGCTTCCGCATCTCGGTGTTGTTCGGCCTGACGCTGACCATCCTGTCCTCGATCATCGGCGTCATTGCCGGCGGCGTGCAGGGCTATTTTGGCGGATGGACCGATCTGATCTTCCAGCGTGTCATCGAAATCTGGAGCGCGATACCCTCGCTCTATCTGCTGCTGATCCTGTCATCGGTGCTGGTGCCCGGCTTCTTCGTGCTGCTCGGCATTCTCTTGGTGTTCTCCTGGACGTCACTGGTGGGCCTCGTGCGCGCGGAGTTTTTGCGCGGGCGCAATTTCGAGTACATCCAGGCCGCGCGTGCGCTCGGCGTCTCCAACGGCGTCATCATGTTCCGGCATTTGCTGCCGAACGCGATGGTGGCGACCATGACTTTCCTGCCGTTCATCGTGTCGTCCTCGGTGATGACACTGACCGCGCTGGATTTCCTCGGCTTCGGCCTGCCGCCGGGCTCGCCGTCGCTCGGCGAGCTGCTGGCGCAAGGCAAGGCCAATGTGCAGGCGCCCTGGCTCGGCTTTACCGGCTTCTTCTCGGTAGCGATCATGCTGTCGCTGCTGATCTTCATCGGCGAGGGCGTGCGCGACGCCTTCGATCCGCGCAAGACATTCCGGCAGGGATAGCGGCATGGACGCCATCAACCAACCGCTGCTCGATGTCCGCGATCTCTCGGTCGCGTTCGGCAACAGCACTGCCGTCGATCAAGTGTCGTTCTCGATCAAGCGCGGCGAGTGCGTGGCGCTGGTCGGTGAATCCGGCTCCGGCAAGTCCGTCAGCGCGCTGTCGGTGCTGAAGCTGCTGCCTTATCCGACCGCCTCGCATCCCTCCGGCACGATCCATTTCAAGGGCCGCGAGCTGCTCAATGCCTCGGAACGCGAGATGCGCGAAATCCGCGGCAACGACATCTCGATCATTTTTCAGGAGCCGATGACCTCGCTCAATCCGCTCCACACCATCGAGGCGCAGATCGGGGAAATTCTCTCGCTGCATAGGGGCATCGGCGGGTCGGCGGCGCGGGCGCGCACGCTCGAACTGTTGACGCAGGTCGGCATTCCCGATCCGGAAACGAGGCTGCAAAGCTATCCGCATCAATTGTCCGGCGGCCAGCGCCAGCGCGTCATGATCGCGATGGCGCTCGCCAACGAGCCGGACCTTCTGATCGCGGACGAACCGACCACCGCGCTCGACGTCACCGTGCAGGCCCAGATCCTGGCGCTGCTCGCCGAGATCAGGTCACGGCTCGGCATGAGCATGCTGTTCATCACCCATGACCTCGGCATCGTCCGCCGCATCGCCGATGTGGTCTGCGTGATGAATTCCGGCAAGATCGTCGAACAGGGGCCGGTGGAACAGGTCTTCACCGCGCCGAAACACAGCTATACGCGCGCGCTGCTCGCGGCTGAGCCGAAGCCGGATCCGGCGCCGCCGCGCCCCGACGAGCCGGTGGTGATATCCGCCGACAATCTCAAGGTCTGGTTTCCGATCAAGCGCGGGCTGTTGCGTTCGACCGTCGGCCATATCAAGGCGGTGGACGGCGTCAGCATCGCGGTGCGCAAGGGCGAGACGCTCGGCGTCGTCGGCGAATCCGGCTCGGGCAAGACCACGCTGGGACTGGCGCTGCTCCGGCTGATTTCCTCGGATGGTCCGATCGTGTTCCTTGGCAACAACATCCAGGGCCTGCGCTTCAAGGCCATGCTGCCGCATCGCCGCGACATGCAGATCGTGTTTCAGGATCCGTTCGGCGCGCTGAGCCCGCGCATGTCGGTCGGCGATATCGTCGCCGAAGGCCTTTCCGTGCACCAGAAGTCGCTGTCCTATGAGGAGCGCGAGGCGCGCGTCGTCAAGGCGCTGCGCGATGTCGGCCTCGACCCCGAGACGCGCTTCCGCTACCCGCATGAATTCTCCGGCGGCCAGCGGCAGCGCATCTCGATCGCGCGTGCGGTGGTGCTGGAGCCGAACTTCGTCGTCCTCGACGAGCCGACCTCAGCGCTCGACATGCTGTTCCAGGCCCAGATGGTCGATCTGTTGCGCGAGCTGCAGCGCAAGCGCGACCTGACCTACATGTTCATCTCGCACGATCTGCGCGTCGTCGCCTCGCTCGCAAGCCATCTGATCGTGATGCGCCACGGCAAGGTGGTGGAGGAGGGGCCGGCCGCGGAGCTCTTCAAGAATCCGAAGAGCGACTACACCCGCGCACTGTTCGCCGCTGCGTTCCGGATCGAGGCGGTGCCGGGCGACGCGGCCGCTACGTAGCACGCTCTTGTCGGCATCTCGGCCTCATGGTTCGAGACGGCGCTTCGCGCCTCCTCACCATGAGGGTCCGATGTCTCCCTCATCCTGAGGAGCCTGCGCAGCAGGCGTCTCGAAGGATGCGGCCCCTCTCATCGCACTAGAGCCGCTTGATCGCCGTCACTTCGCTGCCCGCCGCCTTGATCCGTGCAATCGCTTCCCGCGTATTCTCCACCACCGTCGCCATGTGATGCGCATTGGCGTGGACGATGGTGCCGGCGTCGCGGACGATCGCAACATGGCCTTTCCAGAAGATCAGATCGCCGCGCTGCAGATTCGTTATCTCGGCTTGGCTCAACGTCCGGCCGAGGCCGTCCTGCTGCATATCGCTGTCACGCGGGCAGCCGGTGCCGGCGGCGGTTAACGACACCTGGACCAGGCCGGAGCAATCGATGCCGAGGGAGCTCTTGCCGCCCCAGAGATAGGGCGTGCCGACGAAGCGTTCGGCGACGGTGACGAAATCCTGCTCCGTGGCGTCGAGGCCGCCGATATGCTGACGCGGCAGATACCAGCCTTCGTTGGTCACGGCGAATGGGCCGTCTTCGCGTATGATTGTCACCCTTGCGCCCGTCGTGAGCGTCTCGACCGGCGGCAGCTTGATGGACGGGCCGGGAAAAGCGTATGTGCGCAACGCGGTGATCTTGTGCGTCGGTGCGGCCACCGGCTTTGCCAGCGCGCCGTCTAGAATCCAGCCGACATAACCGTCACTGCCGAGTTGACCCCATGCAAGTCCTTCGCCGTTGCGGTCGTAGACCGTGACGCGTTCGCCCTTCAGCGCCTGCGTCGCCATCATGGCGCCTGCGTCCGCTGTTTCCCACAATGGCGCAATGGCTTCGCGCACGCAAAACTCCTCGCCGTCGACGAAGCGCGCGGCCTTCACCTTGCCTTCGAGATATTTTGCGGCGATTTCGGGTCGTGCCGGCGTCAGGCGCGGATCATGCATAGCGTTCGCTCAACAGTTTGTAGATCGCGCGCGCGGCCTGGCATTCGCCGCCCTCGGGACGCGCGGGTTTCGCCGAAGGCGTCCAGCCGTAGATATCGACATGCAGCCAGCTTTTGGCGTCGGTGACGAAGCGCTGCAGGAACAAGGCGCAAGTGATCGACCCGGCAAAGCCGCCCGATGGCGCATTGTTGATGTCGGCGACCTTGGAATCCAGCCAGGAATCGTAAGGGGCCCACAGCGGCATTCGCCACAATGGATCGTTCTCCCGTTTCGCGTGCGCCGCGACGCTCTCGGCAAGCGTCTCATCCTGGGTGTAAAAGGGCGGTAAATCCGGCCCCAACGCTACTCGTGCCGCACCCGTCAGGGTGCCAAGGTCGATCAAGAGATCCGGCTTCTCTTCGTCCGCCAGCGCCAATGCATCCGCCAACACCAGCCGTCCCTCGGCGTCGGTATTGCCGATCTCCACCGTCGGCCCCTTGCGCGACTTGAAGATGTCGAGCGGACGAAAGGCGTTGCCGGCGACCGCATTCTCCACCGCGGGGATCAGCACGCGCAGGCGGACCTTCAGTTTCGCATCCATCACCATCTGCGCCAGCGCCAGCACGTTGGCGGCGCCGCCCATGTCCTTTTTCATGATCAGCATGCCGCTGGACGGTTTTATGTCGAGGCCGCCGGTATCGAAGCAGACGCCCTTGCCGACCAAAGTCACCTTGGGGTTAGCGGGGTCGCCCCAACTGAGGTCGATCAGCCGCGGGGCGCGCGTCGAGGCCATGCCGACGGCGTAAACAAGCGGAAAATTCTGCTTCACGAGATCGTCGCCGACAATGCAATTGAATTCGGCGTCAAACCGGGCCGCGAGCGCCTGCGCGGCATCAGCCAGTTGTTCCGGTCCCATGTCGTTCGACGGCGTGTTGATCAGGTCGCGCGCCAGCGCGGCGGCTTCCGCCATCCGCGCGATATCGGCGACATCGATACCGTCTGATGGCACCAGCCTGACGTCAGGCTTCTCCGCCTTGCGGTAGCGGCTGAAGCGATAGCTTCCCAGCGCAAAGGCCAGCGTCGCCAGGTGCAAATCATGCGGCGCATTGGCAAAGCGATAGACGCCGGGCGGCAGCAGGCCTGGCAACGCACCGGGCCGGAACAGGTCGCGGGATTTGCTGCTCTCGTCCTCGAGCCCGAATATGACCTGCGCAATCTGCCCGTCGGGTCCGGGCAGCGTCAGGCATTTGCCGGGCTTGGCGGTGAAATCATTGGCAAGGGCAAACTGCCGTGACGGTTCGGGAAGGTCCTTGGCGATCGCGCTCCAGGTCGTCTTGGTGGCGAAGGTAATCGGAATGGCGGAGGCGGTGGGCGCGGTCTCGAACGGGAATGGCATGCTTGTCTCGCGAAGGGGACGGGGCAGGGGCGGTGTGGTGAAGCTGGCATAGCACGGCCGATTAACCGGCCGTTAGGGTTAACACTCTATTGCTGGCTCGTACGGCTCCATTCGTCCGCCATTCCCGTGAGTTGAAGTGCCATGCGTCGACAGCCCCGCCACGCCGGATCCCTCGCCCGGTTCCTGACTTCCGCCGCCGTAACGGCGGTTCTGGCCGCAGGCCTTGGCGGCTGCCAGACCATGTCCGACATCACGGGGTCGCTGACCTCCTCGTCATCCAAGGCACAGGCTGTTCCCGACGATCCGCGCCGGGCGGCCGAGGTCTATGGCGAGCGATATCGTGCCAACCCCAAGGATGCCGAGGCGGCGCTGGGTTACGGCCAGGCGCTTCGTGCCACCGGCCAGCGGGCGCAGGCCGTCGCCGTGCTCGAACAGGCCACCATCGCCCATCCCGGCAACAAGGCGCTGCTCGCCGCCTATGGCCGCGCGCTTGCCGATAACGGCAATGCGCAGGCCGCGTTTGACGTGCTGGGCCGCGCCCATTCGCCGACCAATCCAGACTGGCGCATTCTTTCGGTGCAGGGCACCACGCTCGACAAGATGGCCAAGCACGAGGAGGCCCGCGGCTATTACGCCGCTGCGCTGAAGATCGTGCCGGAGGAGCCTTCGGTGCTGTCCAATCTCGGCCTCTCCTACATGCTGACGCGGGAATTGCCGCAGGCCGAGGAAACGCTACGCCGCGCTTATGCCAATCCGCGCGCCGACGGACGGGTGCGCCAGAATCTCGCGCTGGTGGTCGGCCTGCAGGGCCGCTTCACGGAAGCCGAGACCATCGCCAAGGGCGACCTGCCCGCCGACGAGGCCACCGCCAACGTGGCCTATTTGCGGGAAATGCTGAGCCGCAAGGACAAGGACAATTCGCGTCCGCCCGGCAGCAAGGCGACCGTCCCGGTCGCAGCCCTCAACCGGCCGGATTGAGCAGCAAATTCGTTTCGCGAGCTATCGCACCGCTTCACCTCGGCGAGGCGACCATGCGGGTAACGATTTCGGTGCATCGAAAGAAACTTGTCCGTTCTTGCGATCTCAAATCCGTCGATGAAGAAAGTGCCGAATCCGCCTCTTGCTCCTGCAAATGGGTAAGCTCAATGATCCCATCTATGGATGCAGAGGGATCGATAGCCTTTGCAAGCGCATGGGGGGCACAATGGAGTGCGACGACGTATGCGATTGTTGTTGGATTTACTGGTAGGCGTTGAAGCGTCACTGCGAATTCGACCTCTGGGAGATGATGGGCCGCAATCTCTCACCTCATCGCATGAGACGGTGCGGCCAGCTCCCCAGGCACTCTGCCAGGAACCGCCGCCCGATCGGGTCCGCCGGCCGCGGTATCGTTCGCGCTCGTCCGTTTCCGCTTGATCGCAATGGAGCTTCGCGGTCGGCCTTGCCGCTTTAGTGAATTTTGGCGGGCGGGATGGCTTCGATTAAAATCAAATCTGCATCTCGAACGGTGACGCGGCGCCCGGTCTCGTTGGCGATTTTCCGCGCCACCTTTCTAGCCGTAGCTTCATCTGCCAATTCGAGCAGAATGACGCTTCCCTGCCCGGCGAACGCATCAGGGTTCGCTACGTGAATAACGACCGGCGGCGGCTTCTCGCTCATTGCGGTCCTCACCATACATGGCGCGCGATCTTAACATGAGAACGGCAGACGAGTTCCGGCAAACTCGAACACGAAAGATTGCACGGCACGCGCAGCGGCTCTGCAATGCCACGATGGAATGTCCAAGGCATTGCGCACAAACCGATCGTCGAAGCGCGTTGAGGGCCACCAAAAGCTCACTCAGAAAGTTGCAGCCGTCCCGGCGAGCGAAGCATTTCGCAAAAATCAGTGGCAGTCTCGTTCTGCCTGATCTTACGCTCAATATCTTCTTGAGCGGGACCGGGCGGCAGTTTCTTGGCTTGCCTGCGCAGCTTCGCTGTATTTTGGGCAAGTCGTTCCTCAAGCGAATGGATTTGTTTGAAACGGCGACGCTTGATGACCATTGCTGTTGTCCATCCGTTGGAGAGGGCGGGGGAGCGAGTGCGCGCTCATCGCCCGAGGTTTTTAAAGTTGAACCTAACCGAGCCTAAAGCCGCAACAGAGGATTACCCGCGCAAGCGCCTATCTTCAGCCAAGGCGACTTACTCAAGAGACGCTTGTTGAGCAAAGCGCTCAGATGCTGCCGTTAGGCTGCCGCTCGCCGCTCGGTTGAGCGCAACCGCATGGGCTTGCCTCCTGGCGGGTGGCGCGGACCGTTCCCGTCTAGCGCGCAAAGCGCTTCAAGAATTTCGTCGATATGAACCGGAGCCTTCACTCCATCCGGCGCGCGAAGCGCTGGACAAGACGCGATCGCCGAAGCGTCGGAAGCCCATGACGCGAGGATGGCGCGCTTCTCGGCCAGGCTTAATTCCGGATGAGCTACCACATCGCGCGGGTGCGCGAACACTGAGCCAGGGTGAAGGAGAGAGTTGAAATCGAAGACGTTGTCGTGCGCGGGCGTCGTCCGCATGGCTGCCTCCAATCATAAAAGACGCGTTGATGGGTGGCCGCGCGGAAATCTCCGCGCGGCAGTGATCGGTCCTAAGCCGCGGGTTGGTTAAGCGGCCTTGCCCTCGATCTGCTTGACCTGCCCGGCGCTTGCGCCCGTGATGGCGATGCGCCGTGGCTTCATGGCCTCGGGAATCTCGCGTTGAAGCTCGATGACCAGCAGACCATTCTCGAAGCGAGCGCCCTTGACCTCGACGTGGTCGGCCAGGGTGAACTGCCGCTTGAATGAGCGCGTCGACATTCCGCGATGCACAAACGTCTTCTCGTCCTTCTCGGCTTTCTGGCCTTCCAACGTCAGGACGTTCTGTTCCACCGTAAGGGCCACCTCGTCCGGTGTGAATCCGGCTAGCGCCACCGAGATCTGGAAGCGGTTCTCGTCGAGCCGTTCGATGTTGTAGGGGGGATAGCTCTCTTCGGCGGTCCGATGAACCTCGTCGAGAACGTCAAACAGGCGGTCGAAGCCAATGGTCGACCTCCACAGGGGAGTCCAATCATACCTCATAGCCAAATCCTCCNAAAGAGCAAGTTGGGTACGAGCTGGCNACCGGACACCTTCCGGCGCCCGCCTTGATTTCGGGGCCCCTCAGGCGCCCCGGCCGCAACATGTGCGGCGACCAAGAAAATCTACAACGCGGAAAAAAGTTCAAGGGGGGCCAAGAAATTTTTTTGATGGGGCGGGGCCCGATTGGTTGACCGCCTGTAGCCTCGCCAAGCGGTCAAGCACTCTGCCACGAGCCGCCCCGGCTCGAGCTGCGCTGGCTGCGGTATCGCTCGCGCTCCGGCTCCGGCTCTTCATGCTCCGGTTGATCGTAATGGATGCACATCAGGCCGAAGGCGTCCGCGCCGTGCGAACTCCAATCGTGGTTCGGCCCGAGCCCGATGTTGCGATCATCGTCCGACTTTTTTCGTGACACCAGGCGATAGCGTCGCGCCCGTCCTCCGTGGTGTCCGCGTTGAAGAAGATCCGCGGGAAGTGCCGCCGAGCCGTTTCAATTCGCGCCGAGGCCGCGCCCTGCCCTTGGTTCGGGACCACGAAAACGTCAAAGCCGGCTTCGCGGATCGCGCTTTCGTAGGACGTCGCAAAGCCGCCATCGTGCGGCGGGATTACCCAGGCTCTGCCCCAACCGCGCGAGTGCAAGGAACGTCCTGGTCTAGACCGAAGAGCTGGCGCGGGTCCGCCGCGCCGCTCGCCTCACGGCATCATCTGGAGCTTGATGTAGGTCGGTCCGAGAATGACGATGAACAGGCACGGCAGGAAGAACAGGATCATCGGCACGGTCAGCTTGGGCGGCAGTGCGGCCGCCTTTTTCTCGGCCTCGGTCATCCGCATGTCGCGGTTTTCCTGCGCCATCACGCGCAAGCTCTGGCCGAGCGGGGTGCCGTAGCGTTCCGACTGCATCAGCGCCAGGCAGACCGATTTGACGCCCTCGAGGCCGGTGCGCTTGGAGAGGTTCTCATAGGCCACCTTGCGGTCCTGCAGGTAGGACAATTCGGCCGTGGTCAGCGCGAACTCCTCCGACAGCGCGATCGATTGCGAGGCGATCTCGGTCGAGACCTTGCGGAAGGCGACTTCCACCGACATGCCGGACTCGATGCAGATCAGCAAGAGGTCGAGCGCGTCGGGAAAGGCGCGCTTGATCTGGAGCTGGCGCTTGCTGATGGCGTTCTTCAGGAACAGCATCGGCGCCTGCAATCCGAGATAGGCGGCGCCGATGCAGATGCCGAGCTTGATCGTCAACGGCTTGTCCATCTGCGTGATCACGAACACGTAGAGCGCGGCGCCGAGAAACAGCACGATCGGCGTCACCGCGCGGGCAAACAGGAACGTGACGTAGGGCGCGTGACCGCGGTAGCCGGCCATGATCAGCTTGTCGCGCGCGGCTTCCTGCGCCAGCCACTTGGTCAGGTTGAAGTCTTCCACCACCTTGGAAACGAGCTGCTTCGGGCTTTGCCGCAGCGACACCTTCTCCGACTTGTTGAGCCGCTCGCGCTCGCGCTGGCGCAGCCGCTCGCGCTCGCTGGCGACCGCCTTCATGCGCTTGGCAAGGCCCTCGCCGGCGAACAGCGGCATGATCAGCGTGTAAGCGGTCGCGCTTGCCGCGATGGCGGCAAGCAGCATGGTCATGAACCGCGCATCGTGCATCTTGGCGATCAGAAACTCAATCATGGCCGTTTACCGTCAGAAATCGAAGTTGATCATCTTCTTCATCACCATGATGCCGATCGACATCCAGCCGACGCAGCACACCAGCATGAACTGGCCGATGTGGTGGGTCCAAAGCAGCGAGATGTAGTCAGGCGTCGAAAGCCAGACCAGCAGCATCACGATCGGCGGCAGCGAGCCGATGATGCCGGCGGAGGCCTTGGCTTCCGTCGACATCGCCTGAATCTTCTCTGCCATCTTCTTGCGGTCGCGCAGCACCTTGGAGAGGTTGCCGAGCGCTTCCGAGAGGTTGCCGCCGGACTTCTGCTGGATCGCGACAACGATGCCGAAGAAGTTCGCCTCGGGCACCGGCATCCGCTCATACAGACGGCCGCAGGCTTCGCCGAGCGGCATGCCGATGGTCTGGGTTTCGATGATGGCGTTGAACTCGCTCCTGAGCGGCTCCGGCGAGTCGGCCGCGACCACCTTGATGGATTCGAACAGCGGCAGGCCGGCCTTGATGCCGCGCACGATGACGTCGACGGCGTCCGGCAGCGCTTTCAGGAATGCCTTCTCGCGCCGCTTCTTGAGATAGCTGAGCATCCAGCGTGGCAGGCCGAGGCCGGTGCCGAAAGCCATCACGACGGCGCCCAGCGGGGAGCCGCCGATGACGAATGCGGCCACGAAGCCGACCGCGCCGAAAACACCGGAGACGATCCAGAATTTCTGCGTCGTCCAGGTTCCCAGGCCGGCCTGGGCGAGGCGGGTCGACAGCGCGACGGTCTTGTCCTTCTTGCGGCGGGCGTCGAGCTCCTTGAGCGATCCTTCGACCTGCTCGCGGCGCGAGCGCTGGCTCTTTTCGGCCTGGCGCGCCGGGGCGTCGTTCCGGGCGATCGAGGCGCGGCGCGATTCCGCCTTCCGCTCGCCCGACAACAGCGGATAGATGAACACCCATGCCAAGCCGCCGAGGGCGGTGGCGGCGAGGAAGGCCAGTGCGAGTGCCTGCATGCTTGTTGCCTTCCTCAAACTTTCTCGATGACTTCGGCGGCATCGAGCGCGGCCGCAAGCCGCTTCTCTTCGTTGTAGTATCGCGCGCGTTCCCAGAACTTCGGGCGGCCGATGCCGGTCGAGCGGTGCCGTCCGATGATCTTGCCGTTCGCGTCTTCGCCCATCATGTCATACAGGAACACGTCCTGGGTGATGATGGTGTCGCCTTCCATGCCCATCACCTCGGTGATGTGGGTGATGCGGCGTGAACCGTCGCGCAGGCGCGCGGCCTGCACGATGACGTCGATCGAGGCGCAGATCATCTCGCGGATGGTGCGCGATGGCAGCGAGAAGCCGCCCATCGTGATCATGGATTCGCAGCGCGACAGGGCTTCGCGCGGGTTGTTGGCGTGCAGCGTTCCCATCGAGCCGTCGTGGCCGGTGTTCATGGCCTGCAGCAGGTCGAACGCCTCGGGTCCGCGGACTTCGCCGACGATGATGCGTTCGGGGCGCATACGCAGGCAGTTGCGGACCAGTTCGCGCATCGTGACCTGGCCTTCGCCTTCGATGTTGGGCGGCCGGGTTTCCAGCCGCACCACGTGGGGCTGCTGCAACTGCAGTTCGGCGGCGTCTTCGCAGGTGATGACGCGCTCGTCATGCTCGATATAGTTGGTCAGGCAGTTCAACAGCGTGGTCTTGCCGGAGCCGGTGCCGCCGGAAATCAGCACATTGCAGCGGACGCGGCCGATGATCTGGAGGATTTGCGCGCCCTCCGGCGAGATCGCACCGAACTTGACCAGCTGGTCGAGCGTCAGCTTGTCCTTTTTGAACTTACGAATGGTGAGCGCGGGCCCGTCGATTGCCAGCGGCGGAACGATGGCGTTGACGCGGCTGCCGTCGGCGAGGCGGGCGTCGCAGATCGGCGAGGATTCGTCGACGCGCCGGCCGACCTGGCTGACGATGCGCTGGCAGATGTTGAGAAGCTGCTGGTTGTCGCGGAAGCGGATGCCGGTCTTCTGGATCTTGCCGGCGACTTCGATGAACACCGTACCGGCGCCGTTGACCATGATGTCGGCGATGTCGTCGCGCGACAACAGCGGCTCCAGCGGGCCGTAGCCGAGCACGTCGTTGCAGATGTCGTCGAGCAGCTCTTCCTGCTCGGCAATCGACATCACGATGTTCTTGATCGCGATGATTTCGTTGACGATGTCGCGGATTTCCTCGCGCGCGGACTCGCCGTCGAGCTTGGCGAGCTGGGCGAGGTCGATCGCCTCGATCAAGGCGCCGAAGATCGTCGCCTTGACCTGGTAGTAATTGT
>NZ_LLYB01000060.1:83769-84117 GCF_001440475.1 Bradyrhizobium lablabi
GGGCGGTGGCGGCGCCTTGGGCGCGATTGGGGGCGAAGCGACGGCCGGCGCGGCCATCTCGCGCGCAACGACCGGCGCAGCCGCCGGCTCCGGCGCCTGCATGGCGGGCTTCATTACCCGCGTATCACTATCATTTCCGCTACGCTTACCGAACACGATGGCACTCCACGCGGGCTGTCTACTTCTTGGCCCGCAACTTCTCGATCAATGGTGACAGCAACGAACTCTTCGGCTTCTTGGTCTCGCCGCGGCCGGTGAGCCGCTGCGCGATCTGCAGAAACATCTCGGTGGTGCGATGGGTCGCGGAGATTTCCGCGATCATCTGGCCGTTATTGGCGGCCGAGCCGA
>NZ_LLYB01000060.1:84145-145983 GCF_001440475.1 Bradyrhizobium lablabi
GCCTTGGCGAACTCGGCGGCGGGGATCTCCGGCCGCTTCGGGATGCCGACCTGGTTGAGGCAATAGAGCGGCGCGCGGTCGTTCGGCCGCGATGCCTTCAGGAGGTCGAAGATGTTCTTGGTGTTGCGCAGATTGGCAAGATCGGGCGCCGCGACGATCAGGATGTCGTCGGCCGCGATCAGGGCGCGCTTGGTCCATCCCGACCATTGATGGGGAACGTCGAGCACGATGCAGGGCATCGTGGTGCGAAGCGTGTCGAAGATCGAATCGAATGCCTCGGCGCCGAAATCGTAGACACGGTCGAGCGTCGCCGGCGCCGCCAGCAGGCTCAGATGATCGGTGCATTTCGACAGCAGCCGGTCGAGGAACGCGGTATCGATCCGGTCGGGCGAGAACACCGCATCCGCGATGCCCTGTGGCGGATCCTGATTGTAGTCGAGCCCGGCGGTGCCGAAGGCAAGGTCGAGATCGGCGACCACCGAATCCAGCGCCAGATCGCGTGCGATCGCCCAGGCGACGTTGTGGGCAACGGTGGACGCGCCGACGCCGCCCTTGGCGCCGACGACGGCGATGATGCGGCCGACGGCCTTGGCTTCCGGCGACGAGAACAGGTTGCAGACCGAGCGCACGACGTCGATGGCATTGACCGGGGCGATGACGTAGTCGCTGACGCCGCGGCGGACCAGTTCGCGATAGAGCATGACGTCGTTGATGCGCCCGATCACGATCACGCGGGTTCCGGCGTCGCAAACAGAGGCGAGCTGGTCGAGGCCGACGAGAATGTCGTTGCGGCCTTCGGTCTCCAGGATGATGACGTTGGGGGTCGGGGCCGAGCGATAGGCCTCGATGGCGGCGGCCATGCCGCCCATCTGGATCTTGAGATGGGCCTTGCCCAGGCGGCGGTCTTCGCCCGCCGACTGCACCGCGGCCGCCGTTTCCACCGTCTCGCAGAAAGCCTGCACCGACACCCGCGGCGCCGGCGCGATGTGATCCTCGGTCGACGGCGCCGTGATTTCCGGCTGCTGCTGTTCTGTATTCTGGCGCGAGTAAGTGATCATTTGCCGGTATCGCTGAGTTTGGCCTTGTCGGCCTCGGGATAGGTGGTCGTGGTCGTCATGCCCTTGCGATATTTGTCGAAGGCGATGGCACGGCGCGGAGTAAAGGCTGGGGTTTCGGGACGCGGCTGCGCGAGGTCGGCCGGATTGTCGACCATCGCCGCAAGATTGCGCTGATTGGCGCAGCCGAAATTGTAATAGGACTTGTTGTCGAAGTAGTTCTTGTTGTTGATCGACGGACCGAGATCCTCCGGCCACAGGCCGCATGGGCCGGCCACCGCCGAAATCTTCGGATAGTTGAGACGGATCGCGGCCATATGCCTGGGATCTTCGGGACGATACTGGCGGACATTGACCGCGCGCGGCGGCACGCCGGCGGCGGAGAAGGTCGCCTGGATCTCCCGCAATGAATCCTCGGCCGCCCGCGCATTCGGCGTATTGACGGGCACGTCGACGCTGATGGCGCCGGTGCCTTCGCGAAGCCAGGTCTGCGCCAGGTACATGACGTCGGCGCGCTGGGAGGCGGAAAGGCCGCCGCGTCCGCGACCGACGAAAACGACGATCGAGCGGTCGGCTTCCTGGACCGCGATCGGGTGGCGCAGGCGGTAATCCTCGGGCACGCTGGCTGTTGTCGCCGGATCGACGACGGCATGCTTGCAGGCACCGAGCGCCACGGAAAGACCGATCAGCGCTACGGTCAGGCGGAGCGCGCGCTTGCGATCGGCGGGTCTTGGGAATGTGCTCTGTGATGTCATCGTCCCGCCTCAGTCCGTAATAAAGCCGTAGGTGCCGCGATAATTCCGAGTCTTTTCGACGCGGCCCGGAACGCCGTAGATGCGATTGATGCTGCCGAGCAGGTCGGCCTGCGGGTCCGCCACGGCGGCGAAGCCGTCGTCGGGGCGCGACAGGTCCTTCTGCGCCACCGCGCGGACCACGTATGGCGTGACCAGAACCATCAGCTCGGTCTGGTTGTTGACGTAGTCGCGGCTGCGGAACAGCGAGCCGAGGATCGGCAGTTGCGCCAGGCCGGGCAGGCCGTTGATGGCCTGCTTGGTCTGCTCCGCGATCAAGCCCGCCATGGCCATCGCGCCGCCGGAAGGAATCTCCAGCGTGGTTTCCGCGCGGCGGGTCTTGATCGAGGGAATGGTTAGCGCGTTCGTCGAGTTGTTGTTGAGCGCCTGCGTCAGCGTGATCGAGTTGTCGTTCGACAGTTCCGACACCTCGGTCATGACGCGAAGGCTGATCCGTCCTTCGGTCATCACCACCGGCGTGAAGTTGAGCGAAATGCCAAACTTCTTGAACGAGATCTGGGTCGTACAGACGCGTGTGACCGGATCGCAGGCATAGCCTGCGGGAACGGGAAATTCGCCGCCGGCAATGAAGGTCGCGGATTCGCCCGAGATCGCGGTCAGGTTGGGCTCGGCCAGCGTGCGAACGACGCCGGCGCTTTCCATTGCGCGCAGCGTAGCCGTCACTGACGACGAAGTGCCGCTGCCGAACGTTCCCTGCGCCGAGTTGCCCGAGACCAGCGAACGGCCGAGGGCGGTGAACGGGTTGGCGTTGGTGAAATTCACCACCGAGGTGCCGTAGGTGAAGCTGGCCGAGAGATCGATGCCCAGCTGCTTGATGATATTGCGGGAGACTTCGGCGACCGTCACCTTCAGCATCACCTGGTCGCGGCCGCGGACCGCGATCGAATTGACGACCTTCTCGGCGCCGCCGACCAGGCGGGCGGCGATGTCGGCGGCCTGTTGCGCTTCGACCGGGCTTGCGGCGCTGCCAGTCAGCACGACGCCATCGCCGACACCTTCGATCACGATGTCCGAATTCGGCAGCGACTGCTTCAGCGCGGCGCGCACGCCGTTGAGGTCGCGCTTGACCGCTATGTCATAGGCTGCGATCTGCGCTCCGGTTGAATCGAAGAAAACGATGTTGGTCTGGCCGACCGCGGCGCCGATGATATAAGCGCGCTGGGTCGTCCGCACGACCGCGTTGGCGACCTTGGGGTCGGCGACCAGCACGTCCTTGATCTCGCGCGGCAGATCGACCACCATCGATTTGCCGATTCCGAGCGAAACGAAACGCGCGTTCATCTGTCCTTCGGCGGCGGCCGGAGCCATCGCGCGGTAATCGCTTGCTACCACCGGCGTCAGCGCCGGATTGAGCGTGAGAGCAGCCACGGCCGAAAACGACAGGGCGCGGACGATGAACGTTCGCATCATCGGCTGAATTTCCCTGCACTTCATATCGTGCGTCCTTTCGGTCACTTCTGCATCGTCTGCTGGCTGGCGACGCCATAACGAATGACGTTGAAATTTTCGCCGCGCCTGTTGCGTAGCTGCTCGTCCGGATTTTCGGTCGCCTTGACGTCGGCGATGCTGCGCAGCGCCAGCGTCAGCGTGCCGCTCTGGCGCGACTGCGCCAGGGTCTCGGCCTGTTCGGGCTTCAGCTCGAGGGTGACGGTCTTGCCAACCAGCGAGTTGGCGCCTTCCTTTTCCTTCGGCGCCTGGTCGATCGCGAGAACACGAACATTGGCGAGGATGATTTCCGAAGTGGAGACGTCCGGACCTCTGCCGTTGGCGCTCCTCTCGCGCTTGGTCAGAAGCACGTCGACGCGGTCGTTCGGCAGGATGAAGCCGCCGGCGCCGGTTTCCGGCGAAATTTCGGTGGAAATGGCCCGGTAGCCGGCCGGCAGGATCGCCGCCATGAAGCCGGAGCCGTCGACTTTCACCAGCTTCTGCTCGCGAATCGGCTCGCCCGCGATGAACGGGGAGCGTGCGATCGAGCCGGTGATTTCGGTGATGGCGTCGGCCTTGCTGGCCTTGTTGATGAAGTTGCTGCTGGCGGTCGCGGCCGGCCACATCTGCCATTGCAGATCGTCCGGCTTGACCGACTGGCCGAGGCCGATGTCCGATTTGGCGACGAGAATTTCGACGGTCTGCATCTGCGCGACCGGCTCCGGCGCTGGCTTGTCGCCGGACCCGCTGGCGAGATAGGCGGCAATGCCGCCGGCGACGATCGCGATGGCCAGAACCACAATGCGTGGCTTATTCATACGCTTCACTTTCCACATTACGCTGCGACGCTTCCGTCGCGGTGATGGGAGTTGACCAGCTATTCGTCAAAGCATGGTTAATGAGGCGTGTGTAAATTGCCTTAACGGAAAGTTAGCGACGCCGGATCAGCGCATGGCGAGGTGAGTGAGGCCGACCGCCTTGATCCATTCGGTCTCGGGATAGACGATCAGCGCGCCGAGCGCGAGGGCGATGCCGTAGGGGATTCCGCTCTGTTTGTCGTGCAGCCGGTTCAGCCAGGCCTGTCCCGTGAGGAAGGCGGGCAGCGGCCATTGCCGGAACTGAATCAGCAGGATCGTCAGCGCGCCGCCGAGCAGCGAGACATAGAGCAGATAATTGAGCAGGTGGTCGAAGCCGAACCAAAGCGCCACGCTGGCCGCGACCTTGGCGTCGCCGCCGCCGACCCATCCCATCGCGAAGCAGCCAAAGGCCACAACCAGAACGGCGGCGCCGGCGCCGAAATGCAGAAGGATGTCGTGCAGACCCATGCCGCCGAGCACCGCAAGTACGACGAAGCCGGCGATCAGTGCCAGCGACACCCGGTTCGAAATCGTCATCGTGAACAGGTCGCTCGCGGCGGCGAACGCCATCAGGGCCGGAAACAGCAGGAGGCGGGCGGTATCGAGGATCATGAAATCACGCTTGCTGCGGTTGACCGGGGTGCAGGCTCCGGCCGAGCCTAGTCACGAGAAATGAACAATCGGGAAACGAGGGAAGTCGCGGGGGGCGCGCGCTTGCCGGATCCGGTGCCTGACCACCGCGTCCGGCGCGTGCGCGCTCTGGTGAAAACGAAAAAGGCCCCGGCTTTTTTCCGGGGCCTTCCACGCTAACTCGTAGCGGTCGCTTACTTCAGCGAGCTCGAGATCGTGTTGAAGTTCGTCGACAGCTTGGTGCCGAGACCGTTGACGGCGGTGATGATCGCGATCGCGATGCCGGCGGCAATCAGACCGTACTCGATGGCGGTGGCGCCGGACTCATCCTTCACGAAACGCGAAACGAGATTCTTCATAGATGATAACTCCTGTGTACACGTGGCTGGTCGAACTTAAGTTTGGTCTCGCCGGCGTTCTCAGCACCGTGACCATGGCGTCACCCTAGGGTGCGACAATTTCGACGCAGTTAATTCGACCATCGAAAAATGCTAGGAACTTGCTGTTATTCAGCACAGTAAACGCTGCATTAAAGCGTTCGATAAAAATCCAAGCGCGACTTCGAAGCGCCTTCGTCGCGATCGCAGCGTGTCGGTCGAGTCCTTTGATTCACGGCTCCTTAAGCGCAAGCGGATACGCCTTGCAGGTCTGATCGAGCGGGGCCGTCATGTCGAGTTTACCAATGGAAGTCATCGAGGTGGTGGGCCAGACGATGGCGAAGGTCGTTCCGGTCACGATCATGCTCGCTGTTGTGTTCACGGTGCTCTCGCACTTCTGGGCCTGCAATCCGGGCAAACCCTGGTGGCGCAAGCGCGAGCTCATTACCGACATCTGCTACTGGTTCTTCGTGCCGGTGTTCGCACGCATCTTCCGCATCGGCCTGCTGGTGCTCGGCGCCTCAGTCGTCTTCAACATTCACGAGGTCGACGAACTGATCGCATTCTACGACAACGGCCATGGGCCGCTGGCGCAGCTTCCGCTGTGGATGCAGGCGATACTGTTCCTGGTCGCATCCGACTTCATGCTGTACTGGCTGCACCGCATGTTTCACGGCGGCGGCTTCTGGAAATATCACGCCATCCATCATTCCTCGGAAGATCTCGAGTGGATCTCGGCGGCGCGCTTTCACCCCGTCAACCTCTTCATCGGAACGATCCTGGTCGACGTCGTCCTGCTGATGGCGGGCATATCGCCCAACATCATGCTGTGGGTCGGGCCGTTCACGACCTTCCACTCCGCCTTCGTTCACGCCAACCTGAACTGGACGCTCGGGCCGTTCAAATATGTGCTGGCCACGCCGGTCTTCCATCGCTGGCATCACACCTCGCTGGAAGAGGGCGGCAACACCAATTTTGCGGGCACCTTTCCGCTCTGGGACATTCTGTTCGGAACGTTCCGCATGCCCGAGAACCGGCTGCCTGAAACTTACGGCGTGGACGAAGATCAGCAGGTCCCGACCGAGATTGGCGGGCAACTGGCTTATCCATTCCGCCACTAGGACCCGCCGGTAATTTCGCATGAGCATCGAAGCAGAGGCGATCCAGAGGGAGAAAACCTTCAGCCTTGCCGATGTCCCGGCATGGCTGTGGCTCGGCATCGGCGTCTACGCGCTGTTGCTGATCCGCGGCGCGGCGCTCCTGAACGATTCCGACACCTACTGGCAGATCGCCGTGGGGCAGTGGATCCTCGACCATCAAGCCTTGCCGCGCGTCGACATCTATTCCTTCACCAAGGCCGGAGAGCCGTGGACGTCGTCGTCCTGGCTGGCGCAGGTGCTGTATGCGGTGAGCTACAATCTGGCGGGCTGGACCGGGCCGGTCGTTCTCGCCGCGAGCTCGATCGCCGCAACCTTCGCGTTGTTCACCCACATTCTAGGCCGCCGCATCCCCGCCGGCTATGCGGTCGCGGTCGCGATCGCGGCGCTGGTGCTTTCGATGGGGCATTTTCTGGCGCGCCCGCACGTGCTGGTGCTGCCGATCATGCTGGCCTGGGCGTACGGGCTGATGTCGGCGAGCGAGCGCGGAGAGGCACCGTCGCCATGGCTGTTGCCGTTGCTCGCGTTGTGGGCGAACCTGCACGGCGGGTTCGTGTTCGGCCTCGTGCTGGTCGGTGCATTCGCGCTGGATGCCTTGTGGAATGCCGAGCATGCCCGGCGACGGTCGGTGACGCTGCGCTGGGCAGCGTTCGGCGTCGGCGCGCTGGTGGCCTGCTGCGCCACGCCGTACGGGTGGGGATCGATCCTCGCCGCCCGCAAGATCCTCGATCTCGGCGAACTCCTGCATCTGATCTATGAATGGATGCCGGCGGACTTCAGCAAATTCGGTGCGTTCGAGATGGCGATCCTCGTGCTGATCGCCGGCGCGCTTTCCGGCGGCGTCAAGCTTACGCCGCCGCGGATCGCGCTGGTGCTGGGCCTGCTGCATATGGCGCTGTCGCATGTCAGGAACGTCGAAATTTTCGCGCTGCTGCTGCCGATCGTGGTGCTCGCGCCGGTGGCCTCGCAGTTCGCGCTGCGGCCGGCCTGGTCCGCCCGCGCCGGTGCCCCGATGTCCGTGGTTGCAGCGGTAATCGCCCTGCTCGGCGGCTGGACGTGGCTGCTGGCAGCCAACACCACCTTCGCACCGCCCCAAAACCATTCGCCGGCGGCGGCTGTCGATGCGCTGATGGCGCATCATCCGAAGCGGGTTCTCAACGATCTCCCGTTCGGCGGCTATCTGATCTGGCGGCAGATCCCGGTCTTCATCGACGGGCGTGCCGAGCTCTACGGCGAAGCCTTTGAGATGGCCTATTACCGCGCGATGCAGCTCAAGGACGTGAACGAGCTTCTCAATATCCTCAAGACCTGGCAGATCGATGCCGTGCTGCTGACGCCTTTCACGCCGGCGGTCAGCCTGCTTGATCACACCGCGGGTTGGCGGCGCGTCTACGCCGATGGCAACGCCGTATTGCACGTCCGTACCGCCGGCACGCCATGACACGGCGCAACCAGTCGCTGGATCTTTTGCGCGGCGTGGCCATCTTGCTGGTCGTGCTGGTGCACTGCCAGGAAGAGTCCACCGGCGTCGTTCCCGGCCTGTCCTGGTTTGCCAGGAATTACGGCGGGCTCGGCGTCCAGCTCTTTTTCATCATCAGCGGCTATACGATGATGCTGACATTTGGCGACAGGCTCGATCTGGTCGCCGCCCGCTCGTTCTACATCCGGCGCTTCTTCCGGATCGCGCCGCTGTTCTGGGTCGCCATTGTTTTTTACCTGCTGGCGACGCGCGGCCGCGGCATCACGAACTTTGCGCCTGACGGCGTCGGCGTGAGCGAGGTGCTGCTGACGTTCTTCTTCCTGCATTCGTGCAGCGTCACCGCCTACAATTCGGTGGTTCCGGGCGGCTGGAGCATTGCGGTGGAGATGCAGTTCTATCTGCTGTTCCCGCTGCTGATCTACCTGTTCCGCCGCCGCAACGGCGCCACGCTGTGTTACGCGTCGATCGCGCTTGTCAGCGTCATCGGACAATTGGCCGTCGAGCCCTATCTGATTCCGCGGCTGGCAGCGTCGCTGCCCGCCAGCCAGACGTATCTGGCTGAAGGCGTCTTCACCAGCTGGCTGCCGCGCCAGGTGATCTGCTTCGGCTTCGGTATTCTGCTGTATGACTATATCGAGCTGAAGAACAGGCCGACATTCGCCGCGCTGGTGCTGCTCGGCGCTGCGCTGATCGTCACGCCGCAGGGCGCCGACGTCGCGTTGCTGGCTGCATTCGCCTTCGGTCTACTGATCTCGAACGTCTCGCTGTCGTGGATGACGGTGCTGGGACGTCACTCCTACGCCATCTATCTCGTTCATTTCGCCGTGGTGTCGCTGATAGCCGGACTGGTCCCGGTGGGCCTGGTGCCGCTGTTCGTGCTGGTCTCGGCCGTGTCGCTGGCGTTCAGCTATTATCTGATCGAGCCGCGGATCGAGCGTCCCTTCAACCGGCTGGGCCACGCACTGGCGTCGGCCGGCAGTGCCCCGAAAGCCGTCGTGACGACCGCCTGAAGCCCGCTGACGGTCGTGCAAACTGGCGGCGAGGCGGGGATTCTGCTACGCCGGTCGAAATGAACCTGCCGACCGAAATCGTCGAAATGCTCGGCCAGACCCTGGCCAAGGTGTTGCCGGTCACGATCGCGCTGGCACTGCTGTTCTCGCTGCTTTCGCATTTCTGGGCCTGTAATCCCGGCAAGCCATGGTGGCGCAAGCGCGAACTCGTCACCGACGTCTGCTACTGGTTCCTGGTGCCGCTGTTCGCGCGCGTATTCCGCATCGGGCTGCTCGTACTCGGCGCCGCGCTGCTGTTTGGAATTCGCGATGCGGACGAACTGATCGCCTTCTACGACAACGGCCACGGCCCGTTGTCGACGCTGCCCTTGTGGCTGCAGGCGATCCTGTTCCTGGTCGCAGCCGATTTCATGATGTACTGGCTGCACCGGATGTTTCATGGCGGCGGGTTCTGGAAATACCATGCCATCCATCATTCCTCGGAGGACGTGGACTGGATCTCGGCGGCGCGCTTTCATCCCGCCAACCTGCTGCTGGGGACCATCGGAGTCGACGTCGCGCTGCTGCTGGCCGGCATTTCGCCGGGCGTGATGCTCTGGCTCGGGCCGTTCAACATCTTCCATTCGGCCTTCGTTCACGCCAACCTCAACTGGACGCTCGGGCCGCTCAAATACGTCGTGGCCACGCCGGTGTTTCACCGCTGGCACCACACCGCCCGCGAAGAGGGCGGCGACACCAATTTCGCTGGCACCTTTCCGCTGTGGGACCTCCTGTTCGGGACTTTCCGGATGCCGAAAGACCGGCTGCCGGAGCAGTATGGCGTGGACGATCAGGTCTCGTTTCCCCGCGAGATCCTCGGGCAGCTGGCCTATCCGTTCCGCAAGTAGGTAAATGGCGGATTTCTTGCCGCCGGGCCGGGCCTATTTGCCCTTTGTTCATGAATTGTCGTCAGATTCACCCTGTCGGGCGCCGGTTCCGCTGTGTATCCGCCATTGCCGGCCTGTTGATGCCCCGGGGTAGAGTATGTCGTTCAAGTTTCCGCGTATTCGCGCACGCGCGCGTTTTGGATTGCGTTCCCTCGCTGCAGGAATCCTGCTGTGGCCGGCCGTCTGCCTGGCCTCGGCCGATCCCGACCGCATAGCCGTCTATGTCGATCAGGCGAAGCTCGTGAAGCTTCCTGCCAAGGTCTCCACCATCGTGGTTGGAAACCCGCTGATTGCAGACGTAACGCTGCAGAGCGGCGGCATCATCGTGGTTACTGGCAAGGGCTACGGCGCGACCAACTTCATCGCAATGGACCGCAACGGCGAGGTGCTGGTGGACCGCCAGATTCAGGTCGAAGGCCCGCCCGATCAACTCGTGACCGTGTATCGCGGCGTCGAGCGGGAATCCTATAGCTGCATGCCGGTTTGCCAGCGTCGCGTTACCCTCGGCGACGGCGACATGTACTTCAGGACCGCAATCGGTCAGGCCGGTTCGCTCTCCGGCCAGGCCGCGGGAGCCGCGGCGGGCGGCATCAGGTGAGTCTGCTGCGATAGAAACCCGCCGGCCAATCTCCGGCGGGCTTGCGGCAGGGTTAAGAGACGGTTGACGGAGCGGGTCGTTCTGGCTGGATCGGCCGAAACAATTCAACAATCAGTTTCGGATAGGTTTTTGCGGCAATCCCCTCGCGTTCTGAGGTCTCGTTGATGCCGCCTTCCACACCTCCCAAGACAAGCATCCTGCGCCGGTTTCGTCGCAATCGAAGGGGCACGGCCGCCGTCGAGTTCGCGCTGGTCGCGCCGATATTCTTCGGCGTCCTGTTCGCGATCATCGAACTGGCGCTGGTGTTCTTTGCCAGCCAGATCCTCGAGACGGTGACGCAGGATACGTCGCGTCTGATCTTGACCGGCCAGGCGCAGAACTCCTCCTTCACCCAGGCGCAATTCAAGAACGCCGTTTGCGCCAAGCTCACCATCATGTTCGATTGCGTCAACGGCATCTCGATCGACGTGCAGAGCTACAAGGCGTTTTCCAGCGTCAACGTTTCCGACCCGATCGTTTCGGGAAATTTCGTTCCTCCGAACAACTATCTGCCGGGTGGACCCGGCGACATCGTCGTCGTGCGGCTGTTCTACAAATGGCCGCTGTTCGTCACCGGCCTCGGCTACAACGTCGCCAATATCAGCGGCAACCAGCGGCTGTTGACGGCGACCGCCGCGTTCCAGAACGAACCTTACTAGGGCCAAGGGTAATGAAACCGATGAGCACAATCTGGCTTCGCATGCGCCGCCGCGCGTTCGAGTTGCGGGGCAACAACAGCGGTGTGGCGGCCGTCGAATTCGCCATGATTATTCCGCTCATGGCGATGCTGCTCGTGGGAACCAACGAGTTCTCGGCCGGCGTCGCCATCGACCGCAAGGTGACGATCATGGCGCGCACGCTGTCGGACCTGACGTCCCAGAACGAGAAGGTCACCGATACGCAGTTCACCAACTTCTTCAATGCCAGCAAGGCCGTCATGACGCCTTATGCGTCGAGCCCGGTGGAGGGGACGATCACGGAACTCTGGATCAATCCGACCACGCTGAAGGCGCGGGTGCAGTGGAGCAAAGGCGCCAACGCGCACTCCCCGGGCGACATCATCGAGATTCCGGAGGCGCTCAAGATCGCCAACACCTACCTGATCTACAGCGAGGTGAAATACAAATATGTTCCCAGCGTCGCCTGGTTCCTCAACAAGGCGAATGGCATCACGCTGAGCGATGTCAGCCTCACCCGTCCGCGCCAGTCGCTTTGCGTGATGTACAACACCACTGTCTGCGAACAGAAATGAGACGCCCGTGCCGGGTGAACTGCCAGGAAAATGATGAGATGAAAAAGGCCGCGCCATGGGCGCGGCCTTTTGATTTATTCGGCTGAATTGTTCAGCGGCGATCTTCGGGACGCTGTCGCATGCGCCCGAAAATCGCTTATCCGGCGGCGCGCAGATTGTCGGCCGAAGATTTGCCAGAGCGGCGATCTGCCACGATTTCGTAGGAGATCTTCTGGCCTTCACGCAACGTTCCGAGGCCGGCACGCTCGACAGCGCTGATGTGCACGAACACGTCATTGCCGCCGTCATCCGGCTGGATGAAGCCATAGCCCTTGGTTGCGTTAAACCACTTCACTGTTCCCATGCTCACTGGGGTAGTCCCTTCTCAGATATACAAGTCGTAGCCCACCCTTCGATGGGCTGGTGAGATCGAATTTTTGGAAGGGTCGTCAGCGTCTAAACCGGCTGTACCGGTGGATAGCTAATGTCGTCCGGCCGAAAATCGATGCTTAATATTATTCGATTGCATCATTCAAAACAATCCTGACGTGCACGATTTTTTGATTCGGCCGGCCAGCCGGCCGCATTCGCGCACGACAGGAGCGTATCGGGCGCGTTTTCGTGGGACGTTAAGGGTTCGTTTACCTGCGACGGAACTGTCCGCCGCGCGGTGGCGCCCCACGCGGGGCACCGGGATTGCTGGGACGCTCGTCCTTGTGACGGAAGATC
Organism: Bradyrhizobium lablabi; assembly: GCF_001440475.1. Taxonomy (GTDB): domain Bacteria; phylum Pseudomonadota; class Alphaproteobacteria; order Rhizobiales; family Xanthobacteraceae; genus Bradyrhizobium; species Bradyrhizobium lablabi. The sequence continues at coordinate 96,472 of NZ_LLYB01000060.1, forward strand.
AGGCGTCCTTTCTCCAGATCATAGGGTGACATTTCGATCGTGACCCGATCGCCTGCGAGCGTCTTGATCCGGTTCTTCTTCATCTTGCCCGCGGTATAGGCAACAATTTCGTGTCCGGCATCGAGCTGCACGCGATAGCGCGCATCGGGGAGGATTTCGGTCACCAGTCCTTCGAACTGGATCAGCTCTTCTTTAGCCATGGTGGTCTCCAGGTCGATCGAGGCTAGCGCTGCGGTCGGTGGCTTCGGTTCGATTGGTTATTCGGTCGGCTCTCGCGATGCAAGAAGGCGACGCCTTGAATGCCCTCGCTGTGTCCGGCTTGGCTCTTGCTGCCCTGCTGCGGCTGACGCGGCGACTCATGTCGGTTCGGCTGCGGCGCGGCATTATTACCACCACCGCGGCGGCGTCGGCGAGGGCCTTTTGACGGTTGTGCCTGCTCATTGGAACGGCCGGCATGGGCGCGCGGCGCGGAACGCCCGTTACGGTGCTGGGCGGAGTGATGTGCGGCCGGCGGAGCGGCATCGCGGCTGCCTGGCGTGCGGCGATCTTCCTTCGGCAGCGAAATACGGATCAGCCGCTCGATGTCGCGCAGATAGCCCATTTCCTCGGCGCCGGCGATCAACGAGATCGCGACACCTTCCCTGCCGGCGCGGGCGGTACGCCCGATACGGTGCACATAGGTTTCGGGCACGTTGGGCAGATCGAAATTCACCACATGGCTGATGCCGTCGACGTCGATGCCGCGGGCGGCGATGTCAGTAGCGACCAGGGTGCGGATCTCGCCGGAGCGGAACGCCGCCAGTACGCGTTCCCGGTGGTTCTGCGACTTGTTGCCGTGAATGGCGTTGGCTTCGATGCCGGCCTTTGCCAGCACCTTCACCACCTTGTCGGCGCCGTGCTTGGTGCGGGTAAACACCAGCGCGCGGTCGACCGGTTCCTGCTTCAAAAGCTGCGCCAGCACCGCCGGTTTGGCGGCGAAATCGACTTGGATGATGCGCTGGGCGATCCGGTCGGCCGTCGAGGCCACCGGCGTCACCGCCACCCGCGCTGGGTCGCGCAGCATGGATTCAGCTAGTTCCGCGATGTCCTTCGGCATGGTGGCAGAGAAGAACAGCGTCTGCCGCTTGATCGGCAGCTTGGCGACGACTTTGCGGATGTCGTTGATGAAGCCCATGTCGAGCATGCGGTCGGCTTCGTCGAGCACCAGGAACTCGACCTGGTTCAGCTTCAGCCCGTTGCTTTGGACGAGATCGAGCAGGCGGCCGGGGGTGGCCACCATGACTTCCACGCCCTGCATGACCGAGCGGACCTGCCGGCCCATCGGCACGCCGCCGATCGCGAGCGCCGAGGTCAGCCGGATGTGGCGGCCATAGGCGTTGAAGCTGTCGAGGATCTGGCCAGACAATTCGCGGGTGGGAGACAGCACCAGCACGCGGCAGCTCTTCGGCTGCGGCCGGACGCGGTTCTCCAGGATCCGGTGCAGGATCGGCAGCGCGAAGGCCGCGGTCTTGCCGGTTCCGGTCTGGGCGATGCCGACGACGTCACGGCCGGTCATTGCGATGGGGATGGTCTGGGCCTGGATGGGCGTGGGCGTGTGGTAATTTTCTTCCTTGAGCGCACGCGAAATGGGATCGGCGAGGCCGAAATCCTGAAAGGAGGTCAAAAGGGTGGTTCTTTCCATAAAGAGCAGGCGCCCGGCGGTTTCGGCCAGGGAGCGCGCGAGTGTGTCCAGAGACACCCGCGTGTCTGGGGCGTCGGTTTTGCTAGCTGAAGGGGGCAAGCCAGAAACCGCAAAACGGGATCAGAACACGCGGCTCGCAGGGACCTGATGATTCTCTAGGTCACGGGGATCATATGGAGCAGTCGCAAGGCGCTTTCAAGGTGAATTCCGCGTGCGCCGCCCGCGCGGTTAAAGGAAACTGATCGGCTGGCCCGTGTGGTGCCCCGCGTCAGACCCAAACGATCAAAAAGCGTGCAAGAAATTTAGCCAAATTGCGGCTTTTGCACAAAAAATAGATAGTTTGCCGCCAAAGCATACATTTCTGAAGCCTAGGAAATAGGCATATTTGCTGTCACCGGTTTTCGCGCAGCCGGAATTTCCAAGCGATTAGAATAGCTTATGCCATCATAAAACCGTGGCATGGTTCTTGCGATTCCCTTAACGCAGGCGGCCGTGGGGCCGTTCGCAGCGTTTAACGCCTGCGTCAGGGAGATGACATTTCATGCTTACAAAATTGACTCACGATATAGCGACGCTGAGCCGCCGCCACTGGCTGGCGGCCACCGCCGGCCTGGTTCTGGGTCTGGCGGCGTTCTCGAACGCCAAAGCGCAGGAGACCATCAAGGTCGGCGTCCTGCACTCGCTCTCCGGCACCATGGCCATCAGCGAAACCACGCTGAAGGACACCATCCTCTTCCTGATCGACGAGCAGAACAAGAAGGGCGGCGTGATGGGCAAGAAGCTCGAAGCCGTCGTCGTCGACCCCGCGTCGAACTGGCCGCTGTTTGCCGAAAAGGCCCGCGAGCTGATCACCAAGGACAAGGTTTCGGTCGTGTTCGGCTGCTGGACTTCGGTGTCCCGCAAGTCCGTGCTCCCGGTGTTCAAGGAGCTGAACTCGATCCTGTTCTACCCCGTGCAGTACGAGGGTGAGGAGAGCGAGCGCAACGTGTTCTACACCGGTGCTGCGCCGAACCAGCAGGCGATCCCCGCGGTCGATTACCTGATGAAGGACGAGAAGGTGAAGCGCTGGGTGCTGGCCGGCACCGACTACGTCTATCCGCGCACCACCAACAAGATCCTCGAAGCCTACTTGAAGTCGAAGGGCGTCAAGCAGGAAGACATCATGATCAACTACACGCCGTTCGGTCACTCCGACTGGCAGACGATCGTCGCCGACATCAAGAAGTTCGGCTCGGCCGGCAAGAAGACCGCCGTGGTCTCCACCATCAACGGCGACGCCAACGTTCCCTTCTACAAGGAGCTCGGCAACCAGGGCATCAAGGCGACCGACATTCCGGTTGTCGCGTTCTCGGTCGGTGAAGAAGAACTCGCCGGCATCGACACCAAGCCGCTGCTCGGCCATCTCGCCGCCTGGAACTACTTCCAGTCGATCAAGTCGCCGGAGAACGAGAAGTTCATCAAGGCGTGGCAGGCCTACACCAAGAATCCGAAGCGCGTGACCAACGATCCGATGGAAGCGCACGTCATCGGTTTCGACATGTGGGTCAAGGCGGTCGAGAAGGTGAAGTCGACCGATCCGGACAAGGTGATCGACGCTCTCCCGGGCATCGAAGCCAAGAACCTGACCGGCGGCACCTCCAAGATGCTTCCGAACCATCACATCACCAAGCCGGTGTTCATCGGCGAGATCAAGGCCAACGGCCAGTTCGACGTGGTGTGGAAGACCCCGGGCCTGGTGGCCGGCGATGCCTGGTCGAAGGAGCTCGAAGGCTCCAAGGACCTGATCGGCGACTGGGTCGGCAAGAAGTGCGGCAACTACAACACCAAGACCAACAAGTGCGGCGGTCAGGGCTCCTGATCCCGATCTGATCCGAAGGATCATGATCCTCCTGACGTAAAAAAGCCTTTTAAAAAAACTTCCAAGAGAACCTGAACTACAAGCAAGAACGGAGAAGGCGGCGATGCCGCCGCCTTCTCCCCACACTCCTGCCGGGGCGTATTGTGTCTGCCAATTTCCTTGACCGTTTTCGCGCGGTTCTGCTCGCCATCCTGCTCGCCGCTTGCTTCGCCGTGCCGGCGCTGGCCGGTCCGTTCGAGGATGCGGTCGCCAAATTTGCCAATGACGATTTCTCCGACACCGACGAGGCGATCGGCGCCGTCGCGACTTCGGGCAATCCGCTCGCCTTTCCCATCATCAGCGCGCTGCAGGACGGCCGGCTGTCGGCCGATCCCGACACCAAGCAGGTTTTCGTCACCGGCGCCGACGGCAAGATCATCGACGCCGCTACCGGCGCGGCCGTCGACAAGCTGCCCGACAATGCCGCCGCCGTCCGTCTCAACAACCGCCTGCGCCGTGCGGTAGAGGCCGCGCTCGGCGGCCTGACGCTGTTGTCGCCCGATCCCGCCAAGCGCATCGCCGCGGCGCAGTCGGTGTTCAAGAGCCACGACGAGAATGCATTGCCGGTGATCGACGGCGCACTGGCCAAGGAGACCAACAAGGCGGTGAAGGCGGCCTTTGCCGAGGCCCGCGCCGCCATCCTGCTCTACAAGTCTGACGCCACCGAGCTGGAAAAGCTCGAGGCCGTTGCCGTCATCAAGGCGCGCGGGGATCAGGAGGCGTTGGCGCTCCTGACCGGGCTCGGCAGCGACGTGCCGCCTAACGTCGCGCGCATTGCGGCCAGCGCAATCGCCTCGATCCAGAGCGATCTGCAGATGTGGTCAATGGTGCAGAACGCCTGGTACGGCCTGTCGCTCGGATCGGTGCTGCTGCTCGCCGCGATCGGACTCGCCATCACCTTCGGCGTCATGGGCGTCATCAACATGGCCCATGGCGAAATGGTGATGATCGGCGCCTACACCACTTTTGTGGTGCAGGAGGTCATCCGCACCCGCTATCCCGACCTGTTCGATTACTCGCTGCTGATCGCGGTGCCGCTGGCGTTCCTCGTTGCGGGGGCGATCGGCGTCCTGATCGAGCGCGGCATCATCCGCTTCCTCTATGGCCGTCCGCTGGAAACGCTGCTTGCGACCTGGGGCCTGTCGCTGGTGCTGCAACAGGCCGTGCGCACGATGTTCGGCCCTACCAACCGCGAGGTCGGCAATCCCTCCTGGATGAGCGGCGCATTCGAGCTCGGCCAGATCACCATTACCTATAACCGGCTCTGGATCCTCTGCTTCACGCTGGCGGTGTTCGTCATCCTGCTCGCGATGCTGCGCTACACGGCGCTGGGGCTGGAGATGCGCGCGGTGACGCAGAACCGGCGCATGGCGGCGTCGATGGGCATCGCCACCTCGCGCGTCGATGCGCTGACCTTCGGCCTAGGCTCGGGCATTGCCGGTATCGCCGGCGTCGCGCTGTCGCAGATCGACAATGTCAGCCCCAACCTCGGCCAGAGCTACATCATCGACAGCTTCATGGTCGTCGTGTTCGGCGGCGTCGGCAATCTCTGGGGCACGCTGGTCGGCGCCTTCACGCTCGGCATCGCCAACAAGTTCCTGGAGCCGGTGGCCGGCGCCGTGCTCGGCAAGATCGCCATTCTGGTGCTGATCATCCTGTTCATCCAGAAGCGTCCGCGCGGCCTGTTCGCGCTCAAGGGCCGGGCGGTGGAAGCATGACGCCGCATGTCCTGACGCGATCGCTGGATCGCAGCGCCACCATCTTCATCCTGATCGTCGCAGGCCTCGGCGTGCTGATCCCGCTATCCAACCTGCTGCTGCCGGCGGGCTCGGCGCTGCAGGTGCCGACCTATCTGGTCGCGCTGTTCGGCAAATACGCCTGCTACGCCATTCTCGCGCTCTCGATCGATCTGATCTGGGGCTATTGCGGCATTCTCTCGCTCGGTCACGGCGCTTTCTTCGCGCTCGGCGGCTACGCGATGGGCATGTATCTGATGCGCCAGATCGGCAGCCGCGGCGTCTACGGCAATCCGATCCTGCCCGATTTCATGGTGTTCCTGAACTATCCAAAACTGCCGTGGTACTGGCACGGCTTCGATATGTTCTGGTTCGCGGCCTTGATGGTTCTGCTTGTGCCGGGCCTGCTCGCGTTCTGCTTCGGCTGGCTCGCGTTCCGCTCCCGTGTCACCGGCGTCTATCTCTCGATCATTACGCAGGCGATGACCTACGCGCTGCTGCTGGCGTTCTTCCGCAACGATTTCGGTTTTGGCGGCAATAACGGCCTGACCGACTTCAAGGACATTCTGGGCTTCAACGTCCAGGCCGACGGCACCCGCGCGGCGTTGTTCGCGCTGAGTTGCCTGGCGCTGATCCTGACCTTCCTGATCTGCCGGGCGGTTGTCACTTCGAAACTCGGCAAGGTCTTGATCGCGATCCGCGACGCCGAATCGCGCACCCGCTTCCTTGGCTACCGCGTCGAGTCCTACAAGCTGTTCGTGTTCACGCTGTCGGCCTGCATGGCCGGTGTCGCCGGCGCGCTCTACGTGCCGCAGGTCGGCATCATCAACCCGAGCGAATTCGCGCCGGGCAATTCGATCGAGGCGGTGATCTGGGTCGCCGTCGGTGGCCGCGGCACGCTGGTGGGCGCGGCCCTCGGCGCCGTCGTCGTCAACTACGCCAAGACCTTCTTCACCTCGGGGCCGCTAGCGCCGTACTGGCTGTTCATGCTGGGGGCGCTGTTCATCCTGGTGACGCTGCTGCTGCCGAAGGGCATCATCGGCACTTTCAATGCCTGGCGGGAGTCCCGCAAGGCCACGGAAGCTGCCAATGCCGAAAGCGCCGCGCTCGAGGACGGCGTCGGCGAACCGAAGCCCGCGGAGTGAGCGCATGAGTGTCATGGAAGGAAGGACCACTTCGGCGCTACTCTATCTCGACGGCGTGCACGTCTCGTTCGACGGCTTTCACGCCATCAACAATCTCTCGCTGACGCTCGAGCCCGGCGAGATGCGCGCCATCATCGGCCCGAACGGCGCCGGCAAGACCACGATGATGGACATCATCACCGGCAAGACCAAGCCGGACGAGGGCACGGTGCTGTTCGACGGCATGACCGACCTGACGCGTCTCGATGAAACCCGCATCGCCGAACTCGGCATCGGCCGCAAATTCCAGAAGCCGACGGTGTTCGAGAGCCAGACCATCGAGGACAACCTGCTGCTCGCGCTCAATGTCGATCACAGCGTCAGGGGCACGCTGTTCTGGCGCGGCAACGGGGCCGAGGCCGAGCGGATCGATCGCGTGCTGGAAACCATCCGCTTGACCAATGCCCGCAATCGCCTCGCCGGAAGCCTGTCGCACGGCCAGAAGCAGTGGCTGGAGATCGGCATGCTGCTCGCGCAGGATCCGAAACTGCTGCTGGTCGACGAACCCGTCGCTGGCATGACCGACGTCGAAACCCATCAGACCGCGGAGCTGTTGAAAGAGATCAACAAGGAGAAGACGGTCATGGTCGTCGAACACGACATGACCTTCGTGCGCGAGCTCGGCGTCAAGGTGACCTGCCTGCACGAAGGCACGGTGCTGGCCGAAGGGACCATCGATCAGGTCTCGTCGAACGAGCGGGTGATCGAAGTGTATCTGGGGCGCTGATCCATGCTGAAGGTCGACAACATCAGCCTTTACTACGGTGCGGCGCAGGCGCTGCGCGGCGTCTCGCTGTCCGCCGAGCCGGGCAAGGTGACCTGCGTGCTCGGGCGAAACGGCGTCGGCAAGACCTCGCTGCTGCGCGCGCTCGTCGGGCAATATCCGATCGCGGGCGGCTCGATCACGCTCGAAGGCAACGACATCACCGGCTTGAAGCCCTATGAGCGCGCACGGCGCGGCATCGGTTTCGTACCGCAGGGCCGCGAGATCTTTCCGCTGCTGACGGTGGAGGAAAATCTCAAGACCGGATTCGGCCCGCTCAAGCGCGACGACCGCCATATCCCCGACGACGTGTTCTCGCTGTTTCCGGTGCTGAACACCATGCTGGGCCGCCGCGGCGGCGACCTCTCCGGCGGGCAACAGCAGCAACTGGCGATCGGCCGCGCGCTGGTGATGCGGCCAAAGCTGTTGCTGCTCGACGAGCCGACCGAAGGCATCCAGCCGTCGATCATCAAGGACATCGGCCGCGCCATCTCCTACCTGCGCAGCCTTGGCAACATCGCAATCGTGCTGGTCGAACAATATCTCGACTTTGCTTGCGAGCTCGGCGACAATTTTGCGGTCATGGACCGCGGCGCGGTCAAATTTGCCTGCGACCGCTCCAACCTCGATCCCGCCGAGATCAGCCGCCAGATGGCGCTGTAAACCTCGCGCATCGGGGGCGTCGTAAACGTCGTTGGGGGACGGATGCAGGCCGAAATTGCGCGCGGGACTTCAGCCACCTTCGCGGCCAACCGGGCACAGGGCTCGGTTCGGTTCGGCGTGCATCTTGACGACGGTGTCACGCGCCGCGGCGACCTGCATGAATCCGGCTCGCTGCGCGTGCGTTTTCCTTCCCCTGAAACGGAAGGCCTGTCGGGCGTCTTCGTCAACACCGCCGGCGGCATTGCCGGCGGCGACCGTTTCGACATCGACATCAGGGCAGGCGAGGGGGCGCGGCTGACGCTGACGACGGCGGCGGCCGAAAAGGTCTATCGCGCACCCGGTCCTGCCGCGGAGCTCACCATTGCCCTGAAAGCGGAGGCCCGTGCGCACCTCGCCTGGCTGCCGCAGGAGACCATCCTGTTCGACCGTGCGCGGATCATCAGGCGGATCGATATCGACCTGGCCGAGGACGCCTCGCTTCTGCTCTGCGAAATCGTCGTGTTCGGCCGCGCGGCGATGGGCGAAACGATGCAGCACGGCGAATTCGTCGACCGCTGGCGGCTGCGCCGCGGCGGTCGCCTCGTGTTTGCCGAGACCGTCCGGCTCGATGGTGACATCGGCGCAAAACTGGCGCGACCGGCCGTTGCGAAAGGCGGCGCAGCTATCGGCACTGCGCTGATTGTGCCCGGCGACGAGACCGTGGTGGAGCGGATTCGCGAGGCGTCGGACGCGTTCGGCGGCGAGGTCGGCATCTCCTCGTGGAATGGATTTGCAATGGCGCGCTTCTGTGCCCAAGATGCGGCCAGGCTGCGCGCCGACATGATGACTGTGCTCGGCCGCGCCAGCGGCGCAGCGCTACCCCGCTTGTGGCTCAACTAGATCTTCAATTACCAGAGTGCTCGCATGAACCTCTCCCCCCGCGAAAAGGACAAGCTCTTGATCTCGATGGCGGCCATGGTGGCGCGCCGCAGGCTCGAGCGCGGCGTCAAGCTCAACCATCCCGAGGCGGTTGCCATCATTTCCGACTTCATCGTCGAGGGCGCCCGTGACGGCCGCACCGTCGCCGAACTGATGCAATCAGGCGCGCAGGTCATTACCCGCGCCCAGTGCATGGACGGCATTCCGGAGATGATCCACGACATCCAGGTCGAGGCGACGTTTCCCGACGGCACCAAGCTCGTCACCGTCCACGAACCGATCCGATAGGAGCGCGGCATGATCCCCGGCGAACTCTTCATCAAGGACGGCGAGATCGAACTCAATGCCGGCCGCAAGACGGTGACGCTCACCGTCGCCAACACCGGCGACCGCCCGATCCAGGTCGGCTCGCACTATCATTTCTTCGAAACCAACCCCGCGCTGAAATTCGACCGCAAAAAATCCCGCGGCATGCGCCTCGATATCGCCGCCGGCACCGCGGTGCGTTTCGAGCCCGGCCAGACCCGCGACGTCCAGCTCGTCGCGCTCGCGGGCAAGCGCACCATCTACGGCTTCCGCGGCGACGTGCAGGGGAAGCTGTGATCTGTAGGGACGCGCTGTGATCCGCGGTGAGGTGAGCATACTGGTCGGGCTCCCTCCCCCCTTGCGGGGTCCGAGGCGAGCGAAGCTCGCTCTCGAGGTTGGGGAGAGGGGTAAGCCGCGAGTCCCCATGCATGGGATTTCGACAACAACGACCGACAAGGCTGGAGCCTGACATGTCCGTAAAAATCAAACGTTCCGTCTACGCCGACATGTTCGGGCCCACCACGGGCGACAAGGTGCGGCTGGCCGATACCGACCTCATCATCGAGGTGGAAAAGGATTTCACCACCTATGGCGAGGAGGTGAAGTTCGGCGGCGGCAAGGTGATCCGCGACGGCATGGGGCAGTCGCAAGTCACCAACAGGCAGGGCGCGGCCGATACCGTCATTACCAATGCGCTGATCGTCGATCACTGGGGCATCGTCAAGGCTGACGTCGCGATCAAGGAAGGCATGATCGCCGCCATCGGCAAGGCCGGCAATCCCGATATCCAGCCCAATGTGACCATCGTGATCGGTCCCGGCACCGACGTGATCGCGGGTGAAGGAAAAATCCTCACCGCCGGCGGGTTCGACAGCCACATCCATTTCATCTGCCCGCAGCAGATCGAGCACGCGTTGATGTCCGGCGTCACCTCGATGCTTGGCGGCGGCACCGGTCCCTCGCACGGCACGTTTGCGACGACCTGCACGCCAGGCCCGTGGCACATGGGCCGGATGATCCAGTCGTTCGACGCGTTCCCGGTCAATCTCGGCATCTCGGGCAAGGGCAACGCGGCGCGACCCGCCGCGCTGGTCGAGATGATCAAGGGTGGCGCCTGTGCGCTGAAGCTGCACGAGGATTGGGGCACGACGCCGGCCGCGATCGACAACTGTCTCGCGGTGGCTGACGACTACGACGTCCAGGTGATGCTGCATTCGGACACGCTGAACGAATCCGGCTTCGTCGAGGACACGGTGAAGGCCTTCAAGGGCCGCACCATCCACGCCTTCCACACCGAAGGCGCCGGCGGCGGCCATGCGCCAGATATCATCAAGATTGCGGGCCTGAAGAACGTGTTGCCGTCCTCGACCAATCCGACGCGGCCGTTCACCCGCAACACCATCGACGAGCATCTGGACATGCTGATGGTGTGCCACCATCTCGATCCCTCGATTGCGGAAGATCTGGCGTTCGCCGAGAGCCGCATCCGCAAGGAGACGATTGCGGCGGAAGACATCCTGCACGATCTCGGCGCGCTCTCGATGATGTCGTCGGACTCGCAGGCGATGGGCCGGTTAGGGGAAGTCATCATCCGCACCTGGCAGACCGCCGACAAGATGAAGAAACAGCGTGGCGTGCTGCCCGAGGACAAGGGCAACGACAACGACAATTTCCGCGTCAAGCGCTACATTTCGAAATACACAATCAACCCCGCGATCGCGCATGGTGTGTCAAAGCTGATCGGCTCGGTGGAGAAGGGCAAGCTCGCCGACCTCGTGCTGTGGTCGCCGGCGTTCTTCGGCGTGAAACCGGATTGCATCATCAAGGGCGGCTCGATCGTGGCCGCCCCCATGGGGGATCCCAACGCCTCGATCCCGACGCCGCAGCCGGTGCATTATCAGCCGATGTTTGCCGCCTACGGCAAGTCGCTGACGGCGTCCTCCGTGGTGTTTACGTCAAAGGCCGCCATCACCGGCGGGCTGGCGCGCAAGCTCGGCATCAGCAAAACACTCTATCCGGTCAAAAATACCCGCGGCGGCATCTCCAAGAAGAGTATGATCCACAACGGCGCCACGCCGAAAATCGAGGTCGATGCCGAGACCTATGAGGTGCGCGCAGACGGCGAGCTTCTGACATGCGCGCCAGCCGAGGTCCTGCCGCTGGCACAGCGCTATTTCATGTTCTAAGGTCGGTCCCGGAACTTGAGCCAGAACAAAAGTCCGGGAGGATCTTAAGTGATTTACGTCGTTGCCACGCTGACCATCAAGCCCGAAACGCGCGCCGATTTCATCGCCGCTGCCACCGCCTGCATCAAGGAAACCCGCAAAGAGCCGGGCAACATCGCCTACGACCTGCACGAAAGCGTCACCGATCCCGCCAAGATGGTGTTTGTTGAGCAGTGGGAGAACATGGAAGCGCTGGGGCCGCATCGCACGGCGGAGCACATGAAGACGTTCGGCCGCGTTGCCGTGAAATGCATGAGCGCGCCGCCGAAGATCGAATATATCACGCCCGAAAAAGTCGAAACCCGCTAACAAGAAAAGCCACGGGAGCGAACTCATGATCTATGTCATCGCCACCACGCCGATGAAGCCGGAAAACAAGGACGACTTCATCAAGGGACACAAGGCCTGCACCGTCGAAACGCTGAAGGAGAAGGGCTGCATCTCCTATGAAGGCCATGTCAGCGTGAACAATCCCAACCTGTATGTGGTGGTGGAGCGCTGGGAAACCCGCGACGACCTCAATGCGCATGGCCGCGCGCCCCACATGAAGGTGTGGCGGGAGTATTCCTCGCAGATGAAGACGGCGCCGACGGTGATCGAGATAATCAGCGACGGCAAAGTGGAGAAATTCTAGCAAAGCGTTTTCAAGCGAAGTGGGAACCGGTTCGCATGAAGAAAACGCGTCAAAATAAAAGGCTCTCATGATCCGCGCGACCAACGTCCTGGGCCAGCATCGCTGGACGCAATCAGCAGCCGATACCGTCGTGCTCGATTTTGACGATCGGCACCGGCGGCGGATGGCGATGACGGGTACGCGCGGGCTCGAATTCCTGCTCGATCTGGAAAATGCGGTCGCGTTGCGCGGCGGCGATGCGCTGGTGCTGGAGGACGGCAGGCTGATCGAAGTGGTGGCGGCGGCCGAGCCCCTGATCGAGATCCGCGGCGCCGATCCCCTGCACCTGGTTCGCATCGCCTGGCATCTCGGCAACCGCCATCTGCCGACGCAGATCATGCCAAAGGGCCTGCGCATCCGCCGCGATCACGTCATCGAGGCGATGGTGAAGGGGCTCGGCGGGCGCATCATCGAGATCGAGGCGCCGTTCGATCCCGAGGGCGGCGCCTACGCGCAAGCCACGCACGATCATGCCGCGCATGATCACGGCCACCACCATCATGATCACGGTCATCATCACCATGATGATCACGCGCACCACCACCACGGTGATCACGATCACCACAGTGATCACCATCACCACGGTGATCACGATCATCATCACGACGAGCATTGCGACCACGATCATCACCACCACGATCACTCCCATGCTCATGACCACAAATGAGCCCACGCCCGTCGACGCAAGCGGCGGGATGACGGCGGAGGAAGCCGCGGCGCTGTACCGGCTGATGACGTGGCTGTCGCCGTCGTTTCCGGTCGGTGCGTTCTCCTATTCCAGCGGTATCGAATGGGCGGTGGAGGCGGGCGATATCACGGATGCCGCATCGCTGCGCAACTGGCTGGCGGCGTTGCTGGCCGATGGGGCAGGTTTCTGCGACGCCGTGTTCGTGGCGCAGGCGCATCGCGCGGCGGTCGCACGGGATGATGAAAAATTGCGTGAAACTGCCGAACTGGCGGCTGCCTTCGTGCCCTCGCGGGAACGCCAACTCGAAACCACGACGCAGGGCCGCGCCTTCATCGATATCGCCCGGTCGGCCTGGGCGTGCGACGGCCTCGACGCGACGGTTGCGGCTTGCGGTGGCGCGATCGTCTATCCCGTTGCGGTCGGCATCGTCGGCGCCGCCCATGCCGTCCCGCTGCCGCCTGCAATGCACGCGTTCCTCCACGCGCTGGTGTCCAACTGGATTTCCGCCGGCGCGCGCCTCGTCCCGCTCGGACAGACCGACAGCCAGCGCATTCTCGCCGGCCTCGAAGCCGATGTTGCCGCCACCGCCAGGCGCGCGCTCGCCGCCTCGCTGGATGATCTCGGCAGCGCTACCTTCCGCGCCGATCTCGCCAGCCTCCGCCACGAGACGCAATATACGAGGCTGTTCCGGTCATGACGCTGCAGCAAGCCGTAGCCCGGATGAAGCGAAGCGCAATCCGGGGCCGTCTCACACTCGGATCAACCTGTCCCGGATTGCGCTGCGCTCCATCCGGGCTACGATCGTTCACGCGCAATTGGAAGAGCATTCGCCATGTCTAATTCTCACGGGCCCTTGCGGATCGGCGTCGGCGGCCCCGTCGGCTCCGGCAAGACCGCGCTGATGGACCTGCTCTGCAAGTCGATGCGCGAGCGCTACGACATCGCCGCCATCACCAACGACATCTACACCAAATGGGATGCGGAATTTCTGGTGCGCTCGGGTTCGCTGACGCCGGATCGCATCGCCGGCGTAGAGACCGGCGGCTGTCCGCACACCGCTATCCGCGAGGACGCCTCGATGAATTTGGCGGCGGTTGCCGACATGCGCGCGAAATTTCCCGATCTCGATCTGGTGCTGATCGAATCCGGCGGCGACAATCTCGCCGCGACATTTTCGCCCGAACTCGCCGACCTCACGATCTACGTCATCGACGTCGCCGCCGGCGACAAGATCCCCTCCAAGGGCGGACCCGGCATCACCCGCTCGGATCTTTTGGTGATCAACAAGATCGATCTGGCGCCCTATGTCGGCGCATCGCTCGAGAAGATGGATACCGATGCGAAACGGATGCGCGGCGAGCGGCCGTTCGTGATGACCAACCTGAAGAAGAGCGAGGGGCTCGATCGCATCATCGGCTTCATCGAGGCCAAGGGCGGCCTGCGCCCGGCCGCGAAGGCCAAATAATCCAGGAAGACAGGCAGGCCTGGTTAATCGGTCCGGCCGGGCTCGGAGCGGCCGGACAAGCGGTCAGGCCAGCGGCCGGGCGAGCCGAACGTTAATCTTAATATGCCGTCCGCCGCCATGGCCCGCGGATTTGTCGCTCCGCAGCGGAACCAAATCGGCGCTGTCAGATTATCAATCTCTGGCCCCGCAAGATCAGCGTTAACGGCGGCCGTGTTGTTGCCCGCTGCCAACCTCTCAGTTGCGTGCTGATGATCGCTCCGTCATATTCGCCGCGGTTGGCTTGCGCGCTATTGCCAATGCGTTTCTGCCCCGGCAGAGCCCAAAATGCTTTCAATACGTCTTCGCCAACACGTCATTCCTGAGTAAGCGAGTGGTTCGGCTGGGCTTCATTATCGGCTTTATCGCGCTGATCGGAGTTCTGCTCTCCGGTCTCGCGGCCTATCGCGTCCACGATCAGGAGCTGGCGCTCGACGGGATCGCGCTGGCCCGCGCCATCGACGTTCATGCCAGCCTGGTGCAGGACCGCCTGACCGAGCGCGAACTGCTCGCCCGCGTTGCATCCGGCCTGTTCCGCGCACCGTCGGTAGTGAAGGCCAACATGCTGCAGCCGCTGCGTTCGGCAATCTATGCCTTCAAGACCGATTTCGTGGTCGCGTCGTGGATCGCGCGGCTCAAGCCGGGCGATCTGCCTGTGGCGCAGGCGGAGCTGAAGGGCGCGGGCTTCACCAATCCGACGATCCGGGATTTCGACGACAAGCCGCTGGACATCAAGACGATCAACAAGCCGATTGACGTGCTGATGGACGTTGAGCCGCGCAACGCGGATACGCTGGGCGCGCCGGGCCGGGCCTACGACCGGCATTCGGTGATCGGGCCGATGCTGGTGCAGGCGGCCGCCGCCGGAAAGCCGCTGGCGTCGGATCCGATCCCGCTGTTGCGCCAGAACGGGCCGATCGGCATCGTGCTGGCGTCCGCCATCGTGCCGGAAGGCAGCACCGAGCCGGCAGGCTTCGTCACCTTTTCGTATGAGTTGGCGCCCTTGATGCTGACCAATGACGACCGCTCGCTGTTTGCGGTGGTGCTGAAGGACCCCGACGACGTCAGCGACGAATATGTCGCCAACGAGCAGGGTGTCGTCACCTTGCGGCCGGTGAAGCAGGGCGACCCCTTGCCGTCGGTGGTGCGCACGGTGACGTTCGGCGGTCGTGACTGGTCGCTCGGCTATTATGCCAAGAACAACGCTGTGCAGCGCGCGCAGCAAACGGCGATGATCGTGGCGGCGATCGGCCTGGCGCTCACCGGTATCGTCTGCGGCCTGTTCGGCTATGTCGCCTATAACAATCTGCGGCTCAGCCGCGAGATCCAGGTCCGGATCGGTTTCGAGCGGCGATTGACCGCCGTCATCGACGAGCTCAACCACCGGGTCAAGAACATCCTGGCCGTGATCCAGTCGATCGTGACGCGCACGCTGCGCCACGGCTCCGACATGGACGTGTCGCGCGAGCTGTTGATCGGCCGCATCCACGCGATGTCGAACGTGGTGACGCTGCTCAGCGAAAGCCAGTGGCAGGGCGTCAAGCTCAGGGGCCTGTTCGAGTCGCGCGCGATACCGCATGCCGACCGCATCGTGGTCAACGGCCCGGACATTTCGGTGAGCGCGCGCGCCGCGCAGTCGCTGTCGCTGCTGTTTTTCGAGCTGGCCTCGCATTCCGATGAGGGGTTGTCGCTGGTCGGCAAGCATCCGCATATCGTCGCCAACTGGGAGGTCACCGGCGAGGAGCCGGACGAGGTCTTCCATTTCCGCTGGGAGGAGTTCAACACCAGCGCGGCGACACGGCGAGAGGACAGTGATTTCGGCCTCATCCTGCTCGACCGCGTCGCGCCGGAAGCGATGGGCGGCACCGCGAAGCGCTACTTCACCGACGTCAGCTATGTCTACGAACTCACTGCTCCGATGGTCACCGTCGTCGACATGACCGAGCGCGACCGCACCGGCGAGATTTCCGCTCCACTGCGTTGACGGGATCGCAAGGTAGGCAAAGGTGCATTTGCGCCATGCCCACCCTATGGCTTCGGAACCCCTGCATGCCCCACGCATTTAGCCCTCATCAAAAGGGAGGAGTTCGTCATGGGACGTTATCTCTTGCTGTGGCTGCTGGGCGTGCCAATTCCGATTCTGATCCTGATCTACGCTTTCGGCGGCCTGCATTGAGTTTGACCTGTAGGCCGGATGGAGCAAAGCGCAAATCCGGGGGCGACGGCGCGGCAAGCGAATCCCGGGTTGCGCTTCGCTTCACCCGGGCTACACCTCAAACAAAAAGGCGGCCCAGCGGGGCCGCCTTTTCCATGTCATTTCGATAGCGTCATCATCCGCCATTGCCGCCGATCACGGCGCGCACGGTCTCGTCAGGTCCGAAATCCTCGGCGCCCTCGACATAGAGCAGCGCGGAGAGTTTCGAGCGCGCGCGGTTGACGCGGCTCTTGATGGTGCCGACTGCGCAGCCGCAGATCGCCGCAGCGTCCTCATAGGAGAAGCCGGAGGCACCGACCAGAATCAACGCTTCGCGCTGGTCCTGCGGCAGCTTGTCGAGCGCGGTGCGAAACTCCTCGAATTCCAGATGCGCGCCTTGCGACGGCTGGGTCTTCAGGGTTTTCGCATAATTGCCCTCGGCGTCCTCCACCTCGCGCCGCCGCTTCCGGTAGTCGGAGCGAAACAGGTTGCGCAGGATGGTGAACAACCAGGCCGGCAGGTTCGAACCGGGCTGGAACGAGTCGATGTTGGCAATGGCGCGCAGCAACGTTTCCTGAACCAGGTCGTCCGCACGGTCGCCATTACCTGAGAGCGAGATCGCGAACGCGCGCAGGCTGGGTACCGACGCCAAAATGTCGTCGCGAAGAGAGTCGGTGAGAGGCATTAGTCCCTCCCGTCATTTTTTGCTGTTTCGTCGATTTGGGCCGCTGCCGCTTCCGGCCCATCGAGCTTTCGGATCAATTCCGCAAAGCGGTCCGGCACACCTTGTCGGACCACGTCGTCGTACATGGCGCGGAGCTGATGGCCGATCCTGGATTGAATCTCGGCGTTAAGCCCGCCCTGCTTCTTTACTTCCTTCATGGTGTGATCCACGCTTCCCCGAGAGTTAATTCTCTGTGTTTTCAAGAGGTTACCTCGAAATTGGGCATAGGCCGCCGCGTTATAGGTCACAGGCTAATGCGAATACGCCCGGAAGGTTCCGAATTCCTGGAACTTTTTCTGGAACTTTTTTGCCCTTCGCGAGTAATCGGGGGGACAGGGGAACCCGGGTCCCCCAGCAAGAAACTAAATTTGACGCCCGCCACGGCGTTTCAAGGTTACGTCCGCCCGGCTGAGACCCTAACTACGGCCAAGGATACGGCCTAAGATAAGGATGGAATGGGGATGTCCCGATCACAGCTTGTTGCTGAACATCTGCCGCTGTTGCGGCGCTATGCCCGTGCGCTGACCGGAAACCAGGCCTCGGGTGATGCCTATGTGGCCGCCATGCTGGAGGCCCTGCTGCAGGATGGCTCCCTGCTCGACGAACGCTACGGCCCGCGCGCCGGGCTGTTCAAACTGTTCACCCAGATCTGGAATTCGGTCTCGCTCAACGACAACCCTGACGTCGCGACGCTGGCGCTGCCGCCGGAGCGGAGGCTGTCGAACATCACGCCGCTGCCGCGGCAGGCTTTCCTCCTGCTGTCGCTCGAAGGCTTCTCCGAGGAGGAGGTGGCGTTCATCCTCAATACCGACATCGCAGAGACCCGGCAGTTGACGGATGCCGCCGGCCGCGAGATGGCGGCGGAAATCGCCACCGACGTCCTGATCATCGAGGACGAGACCTTCATCGCCATGGACCTCGAGAGCCTGGTGAAGAACCTCGGTCACAACGTGATCGGCGTCGCCCGTACCCATGCGGATGCGGTGGCGCTGGCCAAGAACAAGAAGCCCGGCCTGATCCTCGCCGACATCCAGCTCGCCGACGGCTCGTCCGGCCTCGATGCGGTCAATGAATTGCTGCGCGTGTTCGAGGTGCCGGTGGTGTTCATCACCGCGTATCCCGAACGCTTCCTGACCGGCGAGCGCCCCGAGCCGGCGTTCCTGATCTCGAAACCGTTCCAGCCCGCGATGGTCTCGGCGGTGGCGAGCCAGGCGCTGTTCTTCCAGCGCAACTCGCGCAACCGTGCGCCACGGGCGGCTACGGGCTGACAGTTCTTTGTTGAGTGAGTAGAAATGGATCCGGCGCGCCCCACTGCGCGCCGGATTTTTTTTGCGTGAATTGTTGGTTGCCCATACTGGTCATGTGCTGGAAGCGGTGCACCCGCCAATGTCACCGCAACGAATCTTTGATGGGTGCAATCGATGAGTATCGGGCTGATAGGCCTTCTCGATGATGTTGCCGCGATTGCGAAAGTGGCCGCAGCCTCGCTCGATGATGTCGCCAGCCAGGCCGTCAAGGCGGGTGCGAAGGCTGCAGGTGTCGTCATCGACGACACCGCGGTCACGCCCGGTTACGTGATCGGGTTCGAGCCGAAGCGCGAACTTCCCATTGTCGGCAGGATCGCTGCGGGATCGCTACGCAACAAGCTGTTGATCCTGCTGCCGGCTGCCCTGATGCTAAGCTACTTCCTGCCCTGGACGATCACGCCGCTCCTGATGCTGGGCGGTGCGTATCTCTGCTACGAAGGGGTAGAGAAGGTGCTCGAGGCCGTCATGCCCCATCATGCGCACCAGCATGAAGCCGAACTCGGCACCGTGGCGTTGAACGCGCCGTCGGTCGAAGATGAGAAGGTCGCAAGCGCGATCAAGACCGACTTCATCCTTTCGGCCGAGATCATGGCGATCACGCTGGCCGCCCTTTCCGTCGGGAGCATCTGGAAGCAGGCCCTGGTGCTGGCGGTGGTGGCCATCGGAATCACCGTCGCCGTGTATGGCGTGGTGGCCCTGATCGTGAAGGCCGATGATGTCGGCGTGGCGCTGGCACGGAGCGAAAGGGTCTCGTTCGCCGGCCGCGCGCTCGGACGCGGCATTGTTCGCGGCATGCCTGGGCTCCTGAAAGTCCTCAGTGTGGTCGGGACTGCTGCCATGATCTGGGTTGGCGGCGGCATCATCCTGCATGGCGTCGAGGTCTACGGCCCTCCCGCGATCCACCACGCCGTCAAGACCGCGGCGGAGGCCGTGGCTCACGCATTTCCGTCGCTTGCCGCGATCCTCGAATGGGCGGTAGAGGCGGCCATATCCGGCGTCATCGGCCTCTTGGTCGGCGCCGCAGCGATTCCGGCGGTCGGATTTGTGTTCGCGCCTGCATGGAAATCGCTAAAGCGTCTGCTGCAACGCGGTCAGGATATGCCGGCTCGATGAGAGCAGCCTCTTGCCGGCAGGAGACCATAAACCTTCGTATAGGCTGTCCATCCGTTTCGATGTCGGCCATTTACTTCGGTACAATTGAGCATGGCGCGAATCGACCATACCGTCGGCATGTCGAGGCAGGTGCGCACTCTCGCATTGCTCGGCGCGTTGTCTGTTCCTCCCGGTCGCCGACGCCGCCTGCCTCGTCACCTCGGTCAATTTAGGCGCTATTGCCTGCGGCCAAACTCTGAGCGAATGTTTCTCTTGGCCTGCGTATCCTGAATGAGGGGTCAGTGCCCGATGTCATTGTCCGGAAGAATTGCGCTCTTTATCGACGGTGCCAATCTATACTCGACCGCCAAGGCGCTCGGTTTCGATATCGACTACAGGCGTCTATTGAAGGAATTCCAGGAGCGTGGCGCGCTGCTGCGCGCCTTCTACTACACCACCATTATCGAGGATCAGGAATATACGTCGATCCGTCCGCTCGTCGATTGGCTCGACTATAACGGCTACACCGTCGTCACCAAGCCCACCAAGGAATTCGTCGACGCCACCGGCCGCCGCAAGGTGAAGGGCAGCATGAATATCGAGCTTACGGTCAATGCAATGGAGCTCGCCGATCATGTCGATGCCATGTTTCTGTTCTCCGGCGACGGGGACTTCCGTCCGCTGCTGAAGGCGGTGCAGCGCCGCGGCGTCCACGTCACCGTCGTTTCCACCCTGGCCAGCCAGCCACCGATGGTGGCCGACGAACTGCGCCGTCAGGCCGACACCTTTCTCGACCTTGCGGATTTGAAGCCAAAGCTGGGCCGCGATCCGTTGGAGCGGCCGCCGGCACGCGAGCTCCGCCAATCGCCGCAATTTTCACGCGCGACGGTCAATGGAAATGGCCTCGGGAAGTGATTGATCGGTTGATCGGCAGGGGTGCCGGGCTAGCGCGCGCCGTGTGAACCAGTTCACGTCGTCTTGGCCGGGCTCGCGGTACTATCGTCGTGACACGGAGACGACGCCTCGGGACGGGCGACCCAAGTTCGCGGCCAGGCACCTCCCCCTGGCTGGGCCACCAGCTTCGATCTGAAAGCTGGTCGGACTGATCCGGCGCGCTACACCCAGCGCGCGCCGGATCTTTTTTTGTGCGCGCCGACGTGGAGCCATTGTCTGCAAGCTGCTAAGCGATGGGCATGGATGCGGCGCGGCGCGACAAGTGGATCGGCTTTCTCTGCCTGGGCGTCACCGCCGTCGGATGGGCGCTGAACTGGCCGCTGATGAAACTGTTGCTGCAGCAATGGCCGCCGCTGTTTGCCCGCGGGCTGGCAGGCGTCGCCGCGGCAGTCATCCTGTTCGGATTAGCGAAGACGTGGGGACAGTCGCTGCAGGTCCCGCGCGAGGCGCTGGTCCGGCTGTCGTTCGCGTCGTTCACCAATGTGTTCGCCTG
This sequence comes from Bradyrhizobium lablabi, assembly GCF_001440475.1. Lineage (GTDB taxonomy): Bacteria > Pseudomonadota > Alphaproteobacteria > Rhizobiales > Xanthobacteraceae > Bradyrhizobium > Bradyrhizobium lablabi. The sequence continues at coordinate 117,471 of NZ_LLYB01000060.1, forward strand.
GATGGGATTTTCCACGGTGGCGATGAAGTTCGTCCCCGTCGGCGAGGGTGCGCTGATCGTCTACACCATGCCGATCTGGGCCACGCTACTGGCATGGCCGCTGGCCGGAATCCGGCCCAAGCTCGTGGACATCGCAGCGCTGGTGCTCGGCGTCGGCGGTATTGCCGTGCTGTTGGGCGGCAACGGTTTGACCTTCGACAGCGGGCGGATCGCCGGAATCCTGCTGCTGTTTTCGGCGGCGATCCTGTTTGCGATCGGCACTATCCTCAACCGCGTCGCCTTGCCGATGCCGCCCTTGGTCGTGGTCGCCTGGCAGGTCGGGCTCGGCTGCCTTGTGATGCTGCTGCTCGGCGTCGCCTTCGAACAACCGAACTACGGCGCGCTCACGGCGCAAGGCCTGGCGTGCTTCGTCTACATGACGCTGGTGCCGATGGGCCTCTGCTATCTCACCTGGTTCGAGACCTTGCGCCGCCTGCCGCCGTCATCGGCCTCCACCGGGATGCTACTGGTGCCCCTGATCGGAGTGATCTCGGCGGCGCTCATCCTCGGCGAGCCGCTCGGCCTGCGGGAGGTGGTGGCGATGGTGCTGGTGCTCGCCGGCGTGGCGCTGGCGCTGCAGCGGGCGTAAGCCGCATTGCTTGTTGAACTGCGCGGTCGGCCCGCATAGGCTCGCTGGAGCAACAAGAAAATAACCGGAAACGTCCTCTCATCGATGCAGTCCGCCGAGCGGCCTTTTCCCCACCGCCGGGGCCTGATCATCGTCGCGACACTGGCTACCGCCTATGTCGCCAGCCATTTTTTCCGCGCGTCCAATGTCACCATCGGCCTCGATCTGATGCGCGATCTCGCCATCGGGCCGGAAGCGCTGGGGGCGCTGACCGGCGCGTTCTTCTTCGGCTTTGCCGCGATGCAGATCCCCTGCGGTTTCTTCTTCGACCGTTTCGGACCGCGCTATACCGTGGTCGGCATGCTGATCGTGGCCTCGATCGGCGGCGCGATGTTCACGCTGGCGCCGAGCTGGCCGGTGCTGCTCACCGGCCGCGTGCTGATGGGTGCCGGCTGCGGCGTGATGCTGATCGGCAGCATGGTGGTGATCTCGCGCTGGTTTCCGCCCGATCGTTTTTCCACGCTGACCGCGATGGTGCTGTCGATCGGCCTGCTCGGCAACCTCGCAGCCACCACGCCGCTCGCCTGGGCGTCGCAGGCGGTCGGCTGGCGTCCGGTGTTCGGCGCCGTCGTCATCTTCATCGCGCTCGCCACGGTCGCAATCTTTCTGGTGGTGCGCGACGCGCCGCCCGGCCATCCCTTCCTGAGCCGCAAGGTGGAACCATCAGGCGAGATGCTCAACGGCTTCCTGGAAGTGCTGCGCAACCCGCGCCTGAAGCCGATCCTGGCGCTGAATTTCTGCAACTACGCCTGCACCTTCACCGTGCAGGGCCTCTGGGGCGGCGCGTTTCTGCGCGAGGTCCATGGCTTGACCCCGATCGCGGCCGGCAATGTCCTGCTCTGCGCCGTGATCGCCTACCAGGCCGGCATGCTCGCCTTCGGCCCGCTCGACCGCCGGCTCGACACCCGCAAGGGCATCGCGATCGGCGGCACGCTGGTGATCGTTTGTCTGCTCGCGATCCTAGCGCTGTTCTCGCAGCCGCCGGCCTGGCTGCCGGTTGCCGTCATCATCGCCATGGGCTTCTTCTCCGCCTCCAGCACCATGGTGATGACGCACGGCCGCGGCATCTTTCCCGACCGCCTGATCGGCCGCGGCATCGCGACCATGAACACGTCGGTGATGCTCGGCGTCGCCTGCATGCAGACGCTTTCCGGCATCATCATCGGCGCGTTTGAGCCGCTTGGCAGCGGCGCCCGTACGGAAGACGCCTACCGCGCGCTGTTCGGCACGCTGACACTGGTGCTGATCACGGCAGTCGCGATCTACAGCCGCTCGCAGGACGTCAAGCCGAGCGACGAGATGAAGGGTGCTCGCGATCCGGCGCGAGCGTAGCGGGAGGGCGCGGCCCAAGCTTCTGCGCCGCCCAACGGGATGGACAAATACTCCGCTTGGGCTCAAGCCCGATGTTTGTGATGTATTTCACAGACACCATGTGGCCAAATTTGATATGACGCCCGCGCGTCCCATCACCACTCCCGGCGCGCCCATCTGCGGCGACTAGTCTTGGAGAAGAGCGGACGCGCGCAATTGTCGTTTCTTGGATGCCGATAATACTGCAAGGCTGATTCAAATTCGTCTCCTGCCCGATGCGACTTCCAAACAATGGGTGTTGCAGCTCGAGCGCTGGTATCGATGCTTATTTAACTAGTGGTGTTTTTCGTAGGGGTGGGGGGCCAAGCAACGGCGCTTCATTCACCCCTCTTCGCGACGAGGTTCTCATGGCCGATCGTGCGCGCAATAAGGACGGGCTTGGCAAAGCCGTCACGTTCAACGTCATCACGCCGATGAATCGCTTCGGCACCTGCGTCGTTCGCGTGCTGCTCTGGATATTCGATCGCTGGAAGCGAACCCAGAACACCGCGAAGGCGTTGGCGTTTCTGCCTTTCGTTCATTGGGTTGTCATCAAACGCGATCGCTTCCCGCAACTCGAAGGTCAGCCGGCGGAAAAGCTGAACTACGATTATCTGTTCTTTCTGAGCACGTTCAATGGCCCATGGGAAACCTACATCGAGGCCTTCGCGGACGTCCTCTATGTGCCGCTCGACCTCGTATGGTTCTGGAGCATTCGCTATCCCATGGCCCGGCCGGTCGCGCCGCTGAAGCGGTACATCAAGCGCAACCAGGTCGAGTCGGATCACTCCTACAGCGCTTACCCCGGCGCCTCCGTGCGCGACGTTCGAGCGGGCCTCGAAGTGCGCCGCGAACTCGAATTGTTCGAGAAAAATTCGCGCGATCTGCCGCCCGATAAATTTGCGACGGAATTCAATCGCCTGCTCATGAGCGTGCAGAACAAGCTGGGTAGCTTCGGTCCCATTCCCGAGTAGCGGGCTGTTTGAGCGGAGTACGCGTATGGCAAATCAGAACGGCGAAAAATACGGTTTTACCGGACTGTTTCCAATCAAGCCTGGGCATACAGCCGCCTTGCGCACCTTTCTGCGCACGCTGGATGACAACCCGCGCGGTTCGCCGTTGAGCGAGGTGCCGGTCGTCCACATGGCCCGCTTTGTCGTAATCGACAGGCTTACCTATCAGGGAATCCCGGCGAAGATCGATACGCTGAAGTCGACTTACCTGCTGTTCGCCTGCGACTTCGACGGTTTCAGCATCGACGTACTGATCCGTGAAATGATCGAGCATATCCCGGATCAATTGAAGACCATTTGGCAGCACTGCCGTGGCTTTCCGGGCATCGAGAGCCGCGACGGTCTCTCTGTGTATTTTGAGCAATGTGAGGTTGGGACCAATTTGCTGCTGGCCGACCAGCCCGACGCCACCGTGAACGAAATTCTGCTGGGACTGATGTACCGGCGAGGGCTCGGGGAATTCATCAGGCACGTTCAGGAAAAACAGCCAACTCCGGCAGAACTCAAGCAAGACTTCGCGACGTTGTGGCAAAGGCTGCAAGAAGTCAGGCCACTCGCAGGAGATTTGTGACGACATAGCGATTGAAAGTGAGGCCCGCGATGTTCGATTTTTCCAATATTCAAGGCAATATTCTTCGTGGCTACGCCTCCTTTCCGCACGCACGTTTCCTGTATTTGGCGGTTCACGATGCGGGCGATGGCAGGTCGTTGTTGAAGGCCCTGCTGGATTCGGGCTCCGTTACTCCTGCGCAGTGGAGCGAAAAGCCGGACGCGGCGCTCAATCTTGCCCTGACCTTCGCCGGACTGCGGGCCTTGGGCCTTCCGGAGGAAAGTCTCGCGACTTTTCCGGCCGAGTTTCGCGAGGGCATGAAGGTTCGTGCAAAAGCACTCGGAGATGTCGGCAAGAGTTCACCGCAATGGTGGGATGAACCCTGGAAAACCAGCCGTGTCGATATTTTGGTCATGATCTACGGCAGGACCGAGGGGGCGCTCGAGGAGCGTTGCCGAACGTTCCGGCAATCGTTGCCCGCCGGCGTAACGGAGCTGGGTCCCGATCAACCTGCTGGATTTTTCAGTAAGGATAACGAGAAGGCCCGCCGCGAGCATTTCGGCTTCGTCGACGGGCTGAGCAATCCCGCCGTCGAGGGCGTATCGCGCGACGGCGGCGCCGGAAGGTCACAGGAAATCGGCAATCCCGATGAGAGGGGACGATTTCGCAAGATTCCGCTCGGCGAGTTCATCCTCGGCTATCCCGGTGAAGGTGGCGATCTCGCGCCGATGCCGCTGCCGAACCTGCTTTCGCATAACTCGACTTATCTTGTGTTCCGTAAGCTCGAGCAGAACGTGCCGCTGTTTCGAGACTACATTGCGGAGCAAGCCAGGTCGTTTGCCCGGACGATCCCAGGCGGCCTGCCGAACGGCGTGACCGCGGAAGACTTTCTGGCGGCTAAGATGATGGGACGTTGGCAAGACGGATCTTCGCTGATCGAGCATCCGGATCGACCGACCAAGGCGCTCGATAATGGATTCGCTTATGCCGACGATCCCGCGGGTGCACGGTGTCCGCTGGGAGCGCATGTGAGACGCACCAATCCGCGCGACGCGCTCGGTTTCGGCGGCAAGACGATGAGCCGGCACCGCCTGATCCGGCGCGGCATCACCTACGGCAAGCCTCTTCCGCCCGACGAGCGGGATGACGAAAGGCGCGGCATCCTCTTCATCGCCTTCAATTCCGGCTTCGATCAGTTCGAGTTCGTGCAGCAATTATGGGTCAACTTCGGTGACGATTTCGAGCAGAGCAATGACGGCGATCCGATTGCCGGTAGCAGCCAGGGCGGCCAGATGGTGATCCCGGGCGATGAGACCACGGGGAGGCGGCCGTTTATCTGTTTCAACATTCCGCGTTTTGTCGAAACCAAGGGCGGCGATTATTTCTTTGTCCCGAGTCTCGCCGCGCTCAGGCTGCTGGCCTCCGGCAGGGTTCGCGCGTCATGACCCGGTCAGGCACACGGCGACGGTTAGACGATCCCGCAGGCGGGAAGACGCTCACGGCACGCCTGCTGGGAGATCAGCCGGTCAGCCTCGGCTTCCGTGCGCTGCGCCGCATCTCCGAATTCAGGGAGATGCTGCGCGCGATCGCGCTCCCGGCGCCTAGGGGCGACGCGCGGAGATCGTCTGCGACGCCGGAACGATACCAGCAGCTCGTGAACGCGCTGGAGCTGCCGCCGGACCGGCCAGTGCCGTTGCATGTGCTTGAGCGGGCCGTGCCTGGCGAGGCAACCATGACCCGGCAAATGGCGCGCATTGCCGCAGAAGCGGTGATTACCAACTACTGCGAGAGCAGGGTCTCGGACTGCTTCGTCCCTGCGATGCGCGACCAGCACGCGAAGTCGCACGGATGCGTGACCGCGGAATTGATCGTTCGCGAGGATCTTCCGGCCGAGTTCACCACGGCGCTATTTCGTCCAGGCGCTCGCTATCCGGCCATGGTGCGGTTTTCCAACGGGCTCGGTCGGCGCCAGAGCGACCGCAAGGTGGACGCGCGCGGCATGTCCATCAAGCTTCGCGAGGTCGGGACGAAGACCATTCTTGCCACGCTGGCGCCCGACAAGGCGTCACCCGGCGAGCATGATTTCGCGCTTAGCAGCTTTCCGATCTTCTTCTGCAAGGATGCGGTCGATTATACGCAGTTGATGAACGCGGTGAGTGCACCACAGGCAACCTGGCGGGAAAAGCTTCACAAGGCAGCGTTATGGCTCGGGTTCGTCGTTCAGCGTCCGCGCCAATTTTACCTGTTTCTGCGGACGGCGCTGCAAGGCCTTTTCACCATCCGAAATCCGCTGACCGCCACCTATCACAGCATGTCGCCGTTCCTGTTCGGCGAACACAGGGTCGTGCGCTATCTGGTCGGTCCTGCCGGCGGTCCGGATAAATCCGCTCGATGGTGGACATTCATGTTTTGGGCTCGATCGGACAGCTTTCTTCAGGATGCGCTTGTGCGGGATCTGGACCCGCATACGCATCAGCCCGGCCATGATGTCGTGTTCGATTTCTCCATACGGGTGCGGGACGGCGCCACGACGGATGACGTCGAGGACGCGTCCCGGTGGTGGACCCGCCGCAACGACAAGGTCGTGCGGCTGGGGAGCATTGCCATTCCAAGGCAGAGCTTTCTGACGCAAAATCAACTCTACGACACCGAGCACATGGTGTTCAACCCGTGGAACTGCCTGCCTGAGCACAGGCCGCTTGGCAGCGTCAACCGGATGCGGCTTGCCGTCTATCTTGCCTCGCGGCAGATGAGGCGGAAACTGAATGGGGTGGCGCCGTGAACAGCCAGCCATTGCCCGCTCGATCGGGCGGACTTCAGCGAACGCGATCGCCGCCGCACATCGAGAGCGAAGCTCTGCACGCCGAGCGCCGGCAGCTCACCGTGGTATTTGTCGACATCGTCGGCTCAACGCCGTTGAGCGAGCGGCTTGATCCCGAAGAATTTTTTGCGGTGATCCGAACCTATCGCGATATCTGCGACGAGCATATTCGACGCTACGGCGGTCACATTGCCAGAATGATTGGCGACGGGTTGCTGGCATATTTTGGTGTGCCACAAGCCCACGAAAATGATCCCGAACGTGCGGTGCGCGCCTCGCTGGCGGTTGCTGCGGCAATCAAGAAGCAGAAGTTTCTGCTGTCGGATGGCAGTTTCGTCCGCCTTGGCGTGCGTATCGGGGTGAACACCGGGGAGGTCGTCGTCGGCAGCGTACCCGGCGAACCAGCCGATCGGCGGGAAGTATTCGGCAGCTCGGCTCATGTCGCTGCCCGCCTGCAGGGGCTCGCCGGCGAGAATGGTGTTGTGGTCGGTTCCGGCACTTACGAGCTGACGCGCGGAACATTCAGTTACGCGCCGCTGGGCAGACGCGTGCTCAAGGGCGTCGAGGAGCCAGTGGAAGCCTGGCGCGCAGAAGCCCTGACATCCAACGAAAGCAGGTTCGAGAGAGCGCGGAGGTCGCCGCTCGCTCCGATGATTAACCGCGCCAGCGAAAGCGCAGCGCTTGCCGAGATGTGGCAGCAGAGTGTAGCGGGGTCAGGACAGGTCGGCGTCATTTCCGGCGAACCTGGCATCGGCAAGTCACGCCTGATCCGCGAGTTCCGCAGACATCTCGGTGCGACTCCGCGTAATACCCTGTCGTTTCAGTGCTCCCCCTTTCACGTCAACACCCCGCTTGCCCCCGAAATCGAGCGGCTCAGGCGCGCGACCGGCATCCAGGAAACCGACGACCCGGAACTCGCATTGGCGAAACTGCGAGCGCTTCTTGCGGGAGCCCCCAATGTCGCGCGCGCGCTTCACTACTACGGCGCGATCCTGTCGATACCCGCCTGCTCGGACTACGAACCCGCCGATCTCGGATCTCCCCTCCAGCGCGAATGCGCTTTCAGGGAGGTTATGGACGTTCTCGTCGGGGCCTCGCACAAGCACCCTGTGCTGATGATCTTCGAGGACGTCCAGTGGATGGACCCGACCACCATTGAGTTGCTGGTACGGGCAATAGTTCGTTGTTCAGGCGAGCGGGTAATGATCCTGATCACGCATCGCGATGACTACCGGGCGGACTGGTTGTCGGGCTTGGCAGTCCGACGGATTGCCCTTCACAAGCTGGCGCCGCACGAATGTGAGCAGATGATCGCAGCCGTCGCAGGTAACGATATCGTCTCGCGCCGGATTACCACCCAGATTGTGGAAAGAACCGATGGCGTGCCGCTCTTCGTCGAGGAGTTTACGCGGGCCGTGCTCGATTCCCGCGCGATCGAGCGCGCCGGTGACGGCTTGGCGGTGGCCGAAAAGCTGCCCAAACCATTAGTGCCGTCGAGTATTCACGATTCACTGATGGAGCGCCTTGATCGTCTCGGTCCGGCCAAGCGTGTCGCCCAGATCGCCTCCGTGTTCGGACGGCAGTTCAATTATGAAGGTATTGTCCACGTATTTCCGGGCAAAGACGAAACGCTGAGGCACGCGTTGCAGGCACTGGAAAGCGCCGGGGTCGTGTATCGCCTCGTGGAAGACCAGACTGCGCCGTTCATGTTCAAGCACGCGATGATACAGGAGGCCGCCTACTCCTCGCTGCTCAAGGAGGAACGGCGCGAACTCCATGCGCGCGTCGCATCGTGGCTGCTCCAGGAGGCCAAGGAGAGCAGTCAGCCCGCCGTGCTCGGTCATCACTATGCACGCGCAGGCAACATTCCCGAGGCGATCGAGGCTTGGCTTCAAGCGGGCAAATCCGCGCTTGGCCGATCAGCCACCAAGGAAGCCGTGGCCCATCTTCGCGAGGGCCTCTCGCTGATACCGAAGCTGCCTGCTTCACCACGGCGCTTCGAAGCCGAAATCGCGCTGCAATCGAACCTGGCGATGGCATACACCGCTAACGCAGGATGGTCCGATCCGCACGTCTATGGACCCTATAGCCGCGCTCTCAAACTTTGCGCGAGCTATGGCACCGTTCGCGAGAAGGCGACGGTGCTGTGGGGCAGCACCATAGCCAAACTGGTCAACTGCGAGCTCACCAAGGGTCTCGAACACGCACAGGATTTCGTCCGGCGGGCCGAGCAGTGGCGTGACGATGAAGCGGCGCTCATGGCGTACGCCGCTGCTGTGATCGCCAATTTCTTTCTCGGCCGCCTGGAGCAGGCGGCCGAACTCGCGGCTCTGATCGGCGCGCGCTACAATCCCCGCGATCATGGCAAGCTGGTCCAGATCTATCAGCATGATCCATTGATCGTGTCGCTGGTCTTTTCCGGACACATCGAATGGTTGTTGGGCCGGCCCGGCCGGGCCAGAGAGTGCTGTGAGACGGCGCGCCAGCTCGCGAGCGAGATCGGGCATCCGTTCATGTTGGCCTTCGCCTCCATTCTTGGCGTTAGCGATCACTGGTACGAGGGCGATCTTGCGGCCAATCTGGCCAGCGTCGAGCGTGGCTTGAAGGTCGCTGAGGAGTTTGGCTATCCGATGTACCGGGTGATCGGTCCATTGTGGGCGACCCCTGCGCTGGCGGCGCGAGGCCCTGCGCCGGAAGTGCTCGAACGATTGTGCAGCCTGCTCGGTAAACTGCCTACCGAGAACAGGTGTATCCAGATGCCGTTCTATCGAATCCTGCTCGCCACGGAGTTCGGAAGGATCGGGCAGATAGAAAGGGCGCGAAGCTTTGCTGCTTCGGCCGAATCCCTGATGAAGCAAACCGGCGAACGCTGGGCTGCTCCCGAGATTTATCGGGTTCACGGCACGCTGTTGTGCCAGGAACCCTTGCGGGACGACCGGGCGGCCATGCGCCTGTTCAAGCGCTCGCTTGAATCGGCCAGGAAGCTTGGAGCGGTTGGCTGGGAATTGCGCACTGCGATCAGCATCTCGCGCCTGATCGCTGGCGATGGCGCATCCGGGCGGGCTGAAGCGCGAGAACTGCTGATATCAACCAGGGCGAAATTTGCCTCTGCGGAAACTTCCGGCGATCTGCGCGAGGCTGACGAACTGATAAGAGCGCTGAACTGAAGGTTTGAACTGGAGTGCTGTCAGTTCGCCAAATTCGCCAGCGGGATTTGCACCTTGATGACCAGGCCGTTCCGCGACCAATCGTAGTCGATGCGGCCGTTATGCGAGGCAATCGTTGAGGCGACGAGATTGCTGCCAAACCCCAACTGGGCTGGCGCCTCGACCGGCTTGCCGATTTCACGCCAGACGATGTCGACGTTTTCGTTTTCGATCCGCCATGCCACGGCGACCTTTCCGTCATCCCGAAGAGCGCCGTATTTGGCGGCGTTGGTTGCGAGTTCGTGGAAGACGAGGGCGATGCTGTTGGTGGAGCGCTCTCCCAGCGACACCATCGGCCCGTTCAGGTCAGGCATGGTGTAGGGCCTGAGGACAGTACGGATGGCTTCTGCCATGTCCACGCCCTTGAGGGCGTTACCGGCATTGAACGAGCGCCGAACCAGCGAATGGGCATCGGAGAGCGCGTTGAGACGGCCGGTCAGGGCTTCGGCGAGTTCTTCCTTGGTCTCCGTATACCGCGCGGTCATCTTGATCATCGCGCCGGTGACGACAAACAGATTCTTGACCCGGTGGCTCATCTCGTTGGCCAGGATCTCCTGGGCTTCGAGCGCCTTCTTCAAGTTGAGATCGGCGTGGATCATCTGCAGCGCGATGCCGGTGAACACGGCCATTTCGGACAGCACGCGCGCATGACCCGAGTGGAACTTGTGTCCCTCCTTGGCGACCACCCAAAGCGTGCCAACCGGGATGGTGCCGTTTCTCAACAACGGCACCAGCAGAACCTCGGGGACGGTGATGTTGGCTTCCGCAATCCAGGAATAAGCGCGCTCGGGCCGCTCCATCAGGATCGGACTGCTCTGGTCGAGACAAACGCCGCACGGGCTGAAGCTCCGGGGCGTGGTCGCGCCCTCGAACACGGATAATTTGCCGACCAGGGAGTTCCAGCGAAACACGTCGCCGTCGAGCACGCTGACGCCTGCCGAGTCCGCGTCGCAGGCTTCCATCGACAGCCTGACGAGGCGCGGCAACACTTCGGCGGGATGATCCGCCATGTTGCTGGCGAGGTCCTGCAACGCCAGCTTTTCGCTGAGGTAATCGGGCGCCGGCGCCGGACGAACCAAGAGCTCGTCGGTCGTGAAAACCTGCGCCACGGCGGCAGGCAGTTCTGTTGGGCGGCCCATGATCTCTTCCCCGCCCGGCACTATAACCCGGAGATCTTCGGCAGCTAGCTCGTTAGTTTGTCGGGGCAGAGTTTCGTCAGGATGGTAGCCGGATCGCGCCGCCAGTTCAGCATTGCTCGACGTCGATCGCATCCGCACAAAAAAAAGCAGGGCGCGACCGGCATCACCACGGTCGCGCCCTACGTCGCCGGTCAATGGGGCAGGGGGAATAACCGGCTGCCGGGATGACTCCGAGGCCCCCGGAGTCGTTCCATGGTGCCGCAAATATTTTTCGTACACGGTTAAGTGATCGAGAAACGCCGGACCTCCGGCGGCTCGCTTCGGGTTGTGTCCGTGATCGCCATGGGGCGAGGGACAAACCGTCATGTCACAGATTTTCCAAGTAATTTTTGCCGCACTCGCCGTCTCCGCCACGTTTGGCGCCGTCCAGCTTGCTTCCGGTCATGATCTCACCGGGCGCCGGGAACTTACCCCGCCCGCGCCTGCGACGGACATCAACCGTGCTGCCAAGGCCGACCGCGCAACGCTCAGGACCGCTCCTGGCGAGAGCGAGACGATTACGATCCGCAGCGTGGGCCTTGAGGATACGTCGGTGGTGGTCCGGGTTCCCGTCGTCAAGGACGAAGCACGAAACCGCCCGCCGCTGCCGGCCAAGCCCAACAAATCGAAGACGGCGATCGCCTGCGAACCGCCGGTCAGCGTGCTGACCGAAGTAGCCAAGCTGCTTCAACCCGGTCGCTGCGTGACCTGATCGCGGCGCAGGACGAACCTCTCCGTCATTGCGTCAAGACTTCACCGCGCCCGCAGTCAGCCCGCCGACCATATATCGCTTGAATGCGTAATAGATCGCGGCTGGCGGCAGCGCGTAGATGAAGCCCGTGGTCATCAGCAATTCCCACGGCGAATCGTCGGCGGCCAGGAAGTTGCCGAGTGCGACCGGGAGCGTGATCTCGGTGTCCTTCGAGAGCAGCAGGAACGCGTAGAGATATTCGTTCCAGGCCAGCAGGATGGCGTAGGTGCCGATTGCGACCAGCGAGGGCATCATCAGCGGCACATAGACCAGGCGGAACAGTTGCAGCGTGGTGGCGCCGTCCATGGTGGCGGCTTCATCCAGCTCGACCGGCAGCTTGTCGGATGCCTGCTTCAATACCCAGATCGCGTAAGGAGAGGCGATCGTCACCATCGCGAGGATCAGCGACCAGTGATTGTTGAGGAGGCCATAATTGCCCATGGTGCGGTACATCGGCACGGCGAGGAACGCCGCCGGGATGAAATAGGTGAACAGCGCCAGATTCATCACCCAGCGGCCACCGGGCACACGCAGCCGCGAGATCGAGAACGCCGCCGCGGTCGCGATGATCAGTGTCAGCGCGCCCGCTGAAAGCGCGATCACCACCGAATTGAAGAACTGGATCCAGAAATCGCGCAGGAAGTAGTGCTCCTGGTAGAACACGATCTTGAAATTGTTCAGCGTCGGATGTGCCGGCCAGAGCTTGCCCGAAAACGCATCCTCCTTCGGCGAGATCGCGAACAGGAACATGTGATAGATCGGCACCATGGTCCAGATCAGCACGGGAATGCCGATCAGCAGCAGCTTCGCTTCGGTGCCGATTTCGCGGAGTGTTGGCAGCTTCATCGCGACAACCGTTTCATCATGAAATAGACCAGCGGCAGCACGAACGGCAGCGCGCAGACGATCGAGGCCATCGCGAGCGATAGCTGGTCGAGCCGGAGATAGCGGATGCCCAAGGTCGCCAGCACATGGGTGAGGTCGGCGGGGCCGCCGCCGGTCAGCAGATAGACGCTGTTGAAGTCGCCGAGCGTCCAGATCATCGAAAGCAGCGTGCAGGTGACGTAGAGCGTCTGCATCGACGGCCAGGTGATGTAGCGGAATTTCTGCGTCCAACTCGCGCCGTCGACTTCGGCGGCCTCATAGAGGTCATGCGAGATTGCGAGCCGCCCGGTCATCAGGATCAGCGTCCAGAACGGCAGCGATTTCCAGATGTGGACGCCGATCGCCATCGCGAGCGCCACGGTCGGATCGTTCAGCCAGTTCGGGCCGTCCTCGCCGGTGAACTTGAAGATCAGCTGGTTGATCACGCCCCATTCCGGGTTGAGCATGAAGCGCACGGAGAGGATGGTCGGAATCGACGGCACCGCCCAGGGCAGGATGAACAGCACCGACAGCCATTTGATCCAGGTACGCTGTTGCGCAAAGAAGCCGGACAGGAACAGCGCGATCGCCATTTTCAGATTGATGCCGACCAAGAGGAAGATCAGCGTATTGACCGCGGCGCGCGCGAAGATCGGGTCGTGCCAGAGCGCGACATAGCTCGCCGGATGTCGCGCCAGCCACAGCCCGTAGCCGACGGGGTAGACCACGAAGGCCAGGAACACGAGAAGATAGGGCGCGAGCAGCACGATGCCCCAGACCTGCGGCGTGGTCAGCCGGGCCGACAGCGGCGGACCTGGAATTGCCTGATCGCCCGAAAGCGTGATTGCCATAGGTTTACTCTTGAAACGAGATGCCGACCGCGGCGAGAGCGGCCGGTGTTGTCTGTGTATCTCTTCCCGCGAAGAGCGGACAGAAGAAAGAAGGCCTGACCTTTTTACCTCTCCCCGCTTGCGGGGAGAGGTCGGAGTGCGAAGCGCTCCGGGTGAGGGGGTACAGGACTCACCGCGAGCGGTACTCGCGGAGCGAGCCCCTCACCCCGATCCTCTCCTCGCGAAGAGCGGGGCGAGGGAGAGTCACGTCTAACCAGCGACCTGCTTGATGCGGGCGATCAGTTCGTCGACGGCCTTGTCAACCGGCACCTTCTCGCTCACCACGCGGTTCATCGCCTTGGCCCAGACGTTCTCGTTGTTGAGGATCGTGAACTTCCAGTTCTTGGTGAAGTCGAACGGCGTGGTGCCGCCGGTGAACTGGTTGTACACCGCCTTGCGATGCCGGTCAGCCTGCCAGAACGGGCTCTGCTGACTGGCGGTCGTCACCGGGAACCAGCGGCCGAGCGCGCCTTCGATATAGGGCCGCACGTTCTCTTCCTGCAGCAGGAACTTGATGAACTCCTTGCCCTCGGCCTTGTTCTTGGCGACCGTGAACATCAGCCCCGTCTTGACGTCGGAGCGGTACTTGATCGGCGTACCATCCGGCTTATTGGGGAACGAGGCGGTGATGATGGTTTCATCATAGTTCTTCTTGCCGAGCGCGCGCTGTTCCGGCGTCAGCGCCGGGTTGTTGGCGTCGTCGAGCCACTTCGCCGCGATCGAGATCGTGAAGTTGTGCGTCATCACGATCGTCTTGTTGTGGAAGGCGACGTTGTTGTCCGGATCCTTCCAGGTGGTGGAGGAGGGCGGCGTGCAGCCGCGGACGTAGGTATCGGTATAATCCTTCATCGCCTTGATCAGGTTTTCCCGTACCTTGGGATCGTCGACCAGGAGCTTGCCGTCGTCGTCGACCAGCTTGACGTTGTAGGCGTCCATGAAGGTGTAGAACGACTGGAAGGCGTCGGTGGATTCCACGCCCATCGGCTGGCCGACGGCGTAGACGCGTTGACCGGTGGCCTTGCGGATCGCCGGCTGCACCTTGTCGCACCAGAACGACCAGTAATCTTCCCACTTGGTCGGAATGTCGCTCTGCTTGAAGCCCGCCTGCTCCAGCATGTCCTGCCAGATCTGCACGTGCATGCTCTGCTGCTTCAGCGGAAAGCCGTAATAGGCCTTCTTCTTGGCGACGTCGTTATAGAGCAGCGCGGTCTCCAGCGTGTTTGGCGCGAACGCCGACTTCATCGGCGTCAGGATGTCGCCGAGATCCTCGAGCTTGCCCTCGAACGCCCATTTGCCCTGCGCCTGCACGTCATAGCTGTCGGAATAGGCGACATCGGGCACGGTGCCGGAATCCAGCGCCGCCACCGTCTTCGGAATCATGTCCTGAATGGCGTATTGCGACAGTTCGACCTTGATGCCGGTCTTGGCCTCGAACTTCTTGATCGCCTCGAGGAGCGCGTCGTCCTCGGATTTGTAAAAGCCCTTGCCGAACCAGACCGTGATGGTCTTCTGCTGGGCGAGCGCGGGTGCAGTGGCGTAAAACAGCCCGACCGCAGCGACCGCGAGTGAAACTGATCTCCTGGATATCACGTTGTTCTCCCTGAAAACCCGGCTTGTTAACCGGTTGGATAATGATAGCGCAACCAAGCGGCGCGATCCAGATGGGCTGGTGCCAACTTCTGTAGGGGGATGTTCGCGGCGCAAATGCGGCAAGGCGCCAGCGCACGTCCAGGCGTTGGTTCAACCATTTTGGCCTCATGGTTCAATCATTTTGGGCCAGCCATCATCCTGCGTCCGTGGATACCGCGAGCCGAGGAAGAATGGCTGGATGCATGGCATGAATGCGCGAGCCCGCAACGCGGAGCGCCGGAGCCCTTCACAATGCTGTCCTTAACGGACGTGGTGGAACGCCGGACCCTCGCTACCGGTTGGTGAGCGTTGAAGGTCCCGAACGCCTTCCGCCGCTCGAACCTCTGTCGGCCGCCAATTGCCGGGCCGCGTATCCGTGACCAGTCATTTGCTGGTTATCGGCCCGCCACGTTGCTGGTGGAGAAAGAGAAATATTCAGAATCTGCGCCAGAATCGCATTAAGGTTGAGCTCTTGGGGATATTCAATCTTCGTCTGGGGTTGGTGATGCAGTTCTCAACGGCTGATCAGCAAAGGCTGCCGGGGGTACAGGTTGCGCGGGCCATTGCGGCATTGAGCGTCGCCTATTTTCATTCCTACATCGCGCTACGGGCGCTCCCCGAGGCCGCCCAGATACCGATCCCGCCGTTGAAGCAGTGGGGCTATTTGGGCGTAAATCTGTTCTTCGCAATCAGCGGCTATGTGATTTGCCTGGTCGCAGCCAAGCCCTCGTTCTCAACATTACCCTTCGCCATCAAGCGTGTATTCCGGCTGTACCCGATATACTGGGTCGCGATGGCCTGCATCGTGGGTCTGATCGCCATCGGAAAATATCGTCAGGAACCGATCGGGCATTTTCTCTATTCGATGACGCTGCTGCCGCAGCAGGGCGCACCGGCTTATGATCTGAGCTGGACGCTCGAACGCGAGATGGTGTTTTACGCGACGGCCGCGCTTGTTGTTCCGATAGCCGGCATACGCGGTCTTGCGCTCGTCATGGCGTCGCTCGCTACAGCCGGCTGGTATTTCAAAAATCCGTGGAGCTACCATCTGATATCGACGACGCAGGCCGACTTTCTGGCCGGCATCGTGGTATTTCTCCTTGGCACGCACGCCAGATTTCTCGGGGCAATCATTCCCCTCGTCTCGGGGGTAGCGTTGCTGGTCTTCACGCATGCCAGCCCGAACGTGGTCCACATTCCCCTGTCGATGGGGATCATCCTGCTGGGGATGGTCCATCTGCAACTGCCGTGGGATCGTTGGCCGTTACGCTGGATGGTTGCGATGGGCGACGCCTCCTATTCGATCTATCTGCTGCATTACATCGTCTTCATCGGCTCGGTGTATCTTTGTGTCGCGGTGGCGCCACCCAACTGGATGTGCGAGCCGTGGCGCTTCGCGACACTGGCTGCCAGCGCGATCATCTCCATCCTGACCTGGCGGATCATCGAACGCCCCATGATCGGGGTCGGCAACAGGCTTGCCGCTGTTGCGGCACGGTGGCAATCGGCCAGCAGCCCGATGTCCCCTCGCGAACAATCAGCGGCAGTCCGCTTGCCTAATCAATGATCGCCATTCCGTCGCCGGCGGATATCGCTTTGCTGATCCGGGGGGCAATGGGCAAGCTGCTCGCGCCTGCCTACAGCGTATCGGGCGTGCGGACGGGCGACGATTTGTCGTCGTTGCGCAGCTCCTGCTCGGCTAGGCGCCAGAATTCGTCCTCTTTGCCTTCGGGCCTGCCGTTGCGCTCCCAGATCTGATAGGCGCGGTTCTGGATTTCCTTTTCGGTCGGCTCGCTCATCCAGGTCCTCCTATGCCGGGCTTCCCTTCGGGAATAAGCACGCAGCGCGGAGCATGGTTCCTGGATGGCAGCCGCTCGCTCAGAACGAGTTCGCGAGTTCGATCTCTGCCTTCAGCGCCGCAATCCGCCGTTCGGCTTCCCTCGCCGTCAGGTTCTTCTCGAACAGCTTTGGCTGATACGCCTCGGCGCTCAGCGTACGCAGCGTCGCCAATTGGCGCGGCGTCATCGGCGCGTCGAGCTGGTCCGGGAGGCGGGGCATCGGGAGAACTCCAAGATTCTTTGATCCGGGGCTGATTCTTAACTTGAAATTTGTTCTTTATTTGTTCTTATGGAGCTCAACCGCAGCGAGGTGGCCTATGGACAACAAGTTGAACGAAATTCGTAGAAAAATCAGGCTCTTGCGGACGGAGATGCTGACCGCCGGGGATAATATCCGCAGGCAGGTCAACCGGGATGAAGACTGCTCGGAAGCGGCCACGCGCCTGATGGCGATGCGGGCGGCCATGGTCGGTCTCATCGGCAAACGGAACAGGCTCGGCGGCGAGGAGCGCCTGCTCAATGTCGACGAGCGGCTGAAGCTGGATGTCCGCGCCGTCAGCAGGAGGCCTTCGAACGGGGCGGTCGACCGCCGTGAGCGATGATCCGATACAAGCTCTGCGCCGGCGGATTGCCGAGCTGGACCAGCTCGCGCGTCAGCTCGATCAATCCGGCCTCGACAACGCGCGGGCGCAGCTTCTGCTCTCGCGCTTGCGAGAGGAGCTGAAAGACCTCACAGAGGCCGGCGATGTCAGCACAGCTCAGATGGTACGATCACAACGCGGATAATCCGCCGTGGCTGAAAGCTCTGGCGGAGGTCCGGATCAGGGCGACGCGTGAAGGGTGGTGCCACGCCCACGTCCAGGCGTCGTCGCGATCGATCAATATGCCGAGGCGGCGCTGGGCAATCGGGATTATTTCCTGAACAAGCCGCATAGTATCGGCCGCAGCAATAATAATATCCCTGAAGTGGCCCGCATGAGTGCAGCAACATGCAGGACGGCAAGATCCCGGATCTCGCTTCGCTCATCCGGGCTAACGCTTGCTGCTAGTTCTGCTTCGCGCTCTCCGCGGCCTCAGGCGCGGGCTGTCGCGGTCCGCCCGTAAACCTCTCGATCACCGAGCGCACCGCATCGCGCGTCTTGCGATCCTTCACCGCGTCGAGCAAGGGCGCAGCGCCCGGCGAGCGGCGGATCAGGCTTTCCGGATCGGGAAACACCAGCGGATCGTCCCACGGGCCCTGCACCACGAAGGGCAGTTCAAAACCCTTGTCGCCGCCGGCGGCCGCCGGCGTCAGGCTGGCGACGCCCTTGAGGTCGTATTCGCGTGACGGCACCGAGGCCGTGCCGGTCAGCGACAGGCGTGTCGTCGGGCCGTCGACACGGATGTCCTCGACGGTGGCGACGCCGTCGTTGAAGCGCACGGAAACGTTGAGATTGTCGTAGGGCGTCGTGCCCGAACGGAAATTGCCGCCGCCGGCCAGCGGCCGCCGTTCCAGCCGCTTGAGCAGTTGCTCGACATTAAAACCCGCGATCGCGCCGTCATGGCCGGTCAAGGTCGCGGTGCCGTCAAGCGAGGAGGCGAGGCCGAACGGGCTCGAGCCGGATGCCATCAGCGAGAGGCCGAGATTGCCGCGGCCGGACAGCTTGGTGATGCCGAACAATTCGTTGGCGCAGGTCTGCAGGTCGACATCGGTAAACTGGAGTTGCGCCTTGACGTCGGCGACGGCATCGGAGCGCGCGATCCCGAGCGAGCCCTTGGCGATGCCGCCATACATCTGCGCTTCGCCGATCGAGAGCGCCAGCGCGCCGCCGCGCAGATTGGCGCCGAACGCGGTGCGGCCGAGCTTGGTGGGGCCGACCGTCACCCGCGCTGCCGACAGGCGCATGTCCAGGTCGGTGGCGGAGAGCGAGGAGAGATCGAACAATTGCCGGTTCCAGTCGCGCGCGCCGCTCGCGAGCAGGCGGACGGTCGAGATGTAAGGCGTGAAATCCAGGTTTCCTGCCGCCAGCGTCGCCTGCAGCGTCTGGCGAC
Organism: Bradyrhizobium lablabi; assembly: GCF_001440475.1. Lineage (GTDB taxonomy): Bacteria > Pseudomonadota > Alphaproteobacteria > Rhizobiales > Xanthobacteraceae > Bradyrhizobium > Bradyrhizobium lablabi. The sequence continues at coordinate 136,259 of NZ_LLYB01000060.1, forward strand.
CATTATTGGCGACCGTCATCACGCCCTCGGCGGCGTTGCCGTCGAGTTCGACATTCACATTGGTCAAGGCGATCGAGGCGCCGACAACATTGGCGCGGGCCTTCAGCGTGAAACGGCCGAACCCGCCGCTGCCGGGCACCGCCTGTCCCATCCAGCGCAGCGCATTGCGCAGCGACAGGCTGTCGACCGAAACCGTGCCTTCCATCATCAGGCTGGTGCGGTTGGCGACAAAGCCGTCGAAGGCGAGCTTGAGCGGCGCGCTGACGAGCCGCGCCTTCAGGCCGGAGCGGTCGCCCGACAGCATCGCGACGAAGTCGCTGGCCGAGATCGAGCCGTCGACGCGTTCGCCGCGCCAGTCGAATTGTCCGGTCGCCGCGAACGAGCGCGAGATCGATGGCCAGGCCAGCGACAGATCGATGTCGCCGAGCTGTTCCTTGACGTTGTTGGTGGCGTCCTCGTATTTCAGCACGCCGTCCTGAATCCTGATTTCGGAGAACGACACCTGGTTCTCCGCGCCGGGCTTCATCGTGCGCGCGATCCGTTCGACGAACGGTGTCCAGTTGCTCTCGCCGCCGGCTTCTCTGACGACGCGGATATGCGGCCGCAACATCATGACATCGGCGATTTCGAACCGGCGCAGCAGCAAGGGCAGCAGGCGCAGGTTCGCCGTCAGCACGTCGACCTGCAGCGCGGGGTCGGTGGTGCCGCCGCCCTTCAGTCCGACATTGTGAAACGAGACGTAGCTTCCCGGAAACACGGACACGTCGATCGCGCCTGACACGACGAGATCGAGCCCGGTAACTGCGCGGATCTGCGCCTCGACCGCCTGGCGCAGCGCGTCCCGGTTGAGGAACCAGGACGTGCTGATCAGGCCGATAACAGCCGCGGCAAACAGCGCCGCGACCGGCATCCCGAGGCGCTTCATTCCTTGGGCCATCGTCAATGACATATCCGGATCTGATTAAACCGAAGTCGGGTTACTGTCTCTAGGGTCTTACTGATTAAGGGGCGCTGATCAGGGCCAGGCGCCGCATCGGTCAGCCCGTGCCAACCCACGCAACTTGAAGGGTTTTCTTGACGCTTTCAAGGCCGAGATGGCGCCGGGCGGGCGGTTCGGCGGCATAATCCCCGCATCATTGACGCACCGCGAAGAATTCGCCTAATAATCCGGATAATGCCGGCTTTCGGCCGTTCCCTCCATCAGGTCAGATTTCCATGAACAAGGTTTATCCCGACGCCAAATCGGCACTCGATGGCGTTCTCAAGGACGGCATGATGATCATGTCCGGCGGTTTCGGTCTGTGCGGTATCGCCGAGACCCTGTCGGACGCGATCCGCGATTCCGGCGTCAAGGGTTTGACGGTCGTTTCCAACAATGCGGGCGTCGACGGCATCGGCCTCAGCCGGCTTCTGGAAACGCGGCAGATCAAAAAGATGATCTCGTCCTATGTCGGCGAGAACAAGCTGTTCGCCCAGCAATACCTCGCCGGCGAACTTGAACTCGAATTCAATCCGCAGGGCACGCTGGCCGAGCGCATCCGCGCCGGCGGCGCCGGCATCCCGGCCTTCTACACCAAGACCGGCGTCGGCACGCTGATCGCGGAAGGCAAGGAAGTGAAGGAATTCGACGGCGAGAAATACATCATGGAGCGCGGCCTGTTCGCCGATCTCGCCATCGTCCATGCCTGGAAGGGCGACACCGCCGGTAACCTGATCTATCGCAAGACCGCGCGTAACTTTAACCCGATGATGGCGACCGCAGCGAAGGTCACGGTGGCCGAGGTCGAGCAACTGGTTCCGGCCGGTGAGCTCAATCCCGACCACATCCACACGCCCGGCATTTTCGTCAAACGCATCATCGAAGTCGGCACCGGCAAGAAGCGGATCGAATTCCGCAACACCCGCCCGCGGCCTGCGGCATAAGCGCGACACAGGAGAACTGACATGGCCTGGACCCGTGAACAGATGGCCGCTCGTGCCGCGAAGGAACTGCGCGACGGTTATTACGTCAATCTCGGCATCGGCATTCCGACGCTGGTTTCGAACTACATCCCCGATGGTATCGACGTGAACCTGCAGAGCGAGAACGGCATGCTCGGCATGGGCCCGTTCCCTTATGAGGGCGAGGAAGACGCCGACCTCATCAACGCCGGCAAGCAGACAGTGAGCGAACTGCCGTCGACCAGCTATTTCTCCTCCGCCGATTCCTTCGGCATGGTGCGCGGCGGGCATATCGATCTGTCGATCCTCGGCGCGATGCAGGTGGCGCAGAACGGCGATCTCGCCAACTGGATGATCCCCGGCAAGATGGTGAAGGGCATGGGCGGCGCGATGGACCTCGTCGCCGGCGTCAAGCGCGTCGTCGTTGTGATGGAGCACTCCGCCAAGGATGGCCCGAAGCTTCTGAAGACCTGCAACCTGCCGCTGACCGGCGAGCGCGTGGTCGACATGGTGGTGACGGATCTCGCCGTCTTCACCATCGACAAGCACGGCAAGGACGGCATGGCGCTGATCGAACTCGCTGACGGCGTCACGCTCGACGAGGTCAAGGCCAAGACCGAAGCCGAGTTCCGCGTCGCGCTGAAGAACGCCTGACGCGATGGCGGCGGGGCGGTCGCAGCCTGCGATCCGTCCCGCGCGCAACGACGACGCCGGCTTCATTGCCCGTAATATCCTGGCCTCGCAGCGCGGCCCGCTGCCGCGCGGCTGGTTCGACATCACGCTCGGCTGGAGTGAGCCGGAATGCCTGGCGTTCGTCGAACGGATTGCCACAGCAAAACAGCCGTCATGGTGGCACGTCTCGCAATTCATCATCGCCGAGGTCGAGGGAACGCCGGCGGCGTCGCTGTGCGCGTTGCCTGCCTCCGGCACCGGCCCTGCCGCGAAAGCGGCGATTGAAATGGCGGCGGCCGGGAGCGGGCTGACTGCATCCGATGTGGCCGCGATCTTCCAGCGCAGCGGCTATGCCAGGAATTGCTGGGTGCAGGGTGGCGAGGGCGACTGGCTGATCGAGCATGTCGCCACGCTGCCCCAGTATCGCGGACTCGGGCTGGTGCAGGCGCTCATCGAACATGCACTCGCCGCCGGAAGGGCCGCGGGTTTCGCGCGGGCATCGATCTCCTTTCTGATCGGCAACGAGGCGGCGGAGCGATGTTATGCGAAAGCGGGCTTTGCATTCGCCGAAGAGAAGCGCGATCCGGCGTTCGAAAAGCTCACCGGTTCGCCGGGCTTTCGCCGTTTTGTGCGAGCGACTGCGTAAGGTGGGCAAAGGCGCGTAGCGCCGTGCCCACCATCTGTCCTCAATCTCGGGGCGCAATGGTGGGCAGGCTTGCGCTTCGCCCACCCTACGGCATCGGCGTCACGCCGGCCCGGCCGGCACATCCGAAAAACGCGTCAGCCACGCCACCGGGCCGATGCTGGCGGCGACGATCAGCAGCGCGGCGAGCGCGCCTTCCTCAAAGCTTCCGCGGCTGGCGTATTGGTAGATCGAGGTCGCCAGCGTGTCGACGTTGAGCGGCCGCAACAGCAGCGTCGCTGGCAATTCCTTCAGGCAATCGACGAACACCACGATAACAGCGCCAAGCATGGCGGGGCGCAGCAGCGGCAGGTGGATCAGCCGCATCGTCGTGGTCTGGCCGGCGCCGACCGCGCGTGCGCTGTCGTCATAGTCGCGCGGGATCCGCTCGAACCCTGCCTTGATGAATCCGGTCGGCACCGCCAGAAACCGGATCACATAGGCGATCACCACGGCAGCGCCCGAGCCGACAATGATCAGTCCCGGCAGCGATCGTCCGAGCCAGCCGGCTAACGCGTTGATCGCGTTGTCGATGGCGAGCACCGGCGCGAGTAGGCCGAGCGCCAGCACCAGCCCCGGCAGCGTGTAGCCCAGTTGCGCGATGTTCATCGCGACGAAGCGCAGCGTCGTCGACCGCCAGCGCCAGGCCAGAATCGTGGCAAAGCCGAGCAGCAGCGCCGTTGTCGTGGCAAGGCTTGCGAACGCGATCGAGTTGAAGGCGTCGCGCCACAACGCCATGTCGAAATTCGCAAACAGCCCGCGCTTGAAACTCTGATGCGCGAGGTACAAGAGCGGCACCAGAAATCCGAGGCAAAGTGGCAGCAGGCAGGCCGCCAATGCGCAGGCGCCCTTGATACCGGTGAGCTTCGTCCGCTGCGTCAGCCGCGGGCTTTCGGCGGAAAATTCCGTCGTGACATTGCGCCGGCCGTAACGCTCGATCGCGATAAGCCCGGCCACGATCGCCAGCATGAAGCAGGACAATTGCGCGGCGCCGGCCAGGCTGCCGCGGTTGAGCCAGGTCGTGAACACCGACACGGTGAGTGTGCGGACGCCGAGATATTCGCTGGCGCCGATGTCGTTCAGCGTTTCCAGCGACACCAGGGCCGTGCCGACCGCCAGCGCGGGGCGGGCCATCGGCAGCGAGATACGCCAGAAGGTGGTCCAGCGGCCGGCGCCCAGCGTCTTTGCGGCTTCCGCGAACTCCGCGCTCTGGAATTGAAACATCGTGCGCGCCGACAGATAGACGTAGGGGTAGAGCACCAGCGCGATCACGATGATGGCGCCGGGCAGCGAGCGCAGATTGGGCAGCATGCGCACCGCGTCCGGCAGCGGCAGCCAGAACGAAAGCGTCTTGTGGATCAGGCCCAGCGGCTCGAACAGGTCGACATAGACGTAAGCGGCGAGATAGGTCGGGATCGCCAGCGGCAGCGGCAGCAGCCACAGCAGCATCTGCCGGCCGCGGAATTCATGCAGCGATACCGTCCACGCCGTGCCGGTGCCGATCGCCAGCGACAAGGCGGCGACGCCGCCGAGCAGCAGCGTGGTGTCGAGGAGGGTGGCCGGCAGCACGTAGTCGATCAGGTGCCGCCAGATATCCGGTGCCGGCTGCAGCGCGAGGACAATGATGGAAATGACGGGAGCCGCGACAAGGATAGCGGTCGCGACCGCAATCGCTGCCGCGACGCGGCCCGAGCGCGTGGCGGGATTCACGTCGACACACGAAGCGAGTTAAAGCCTCTCGGCTTGTTCAGGCGGGCTCCCTCCCTCGTGACGGAGGGTGGGGAAGAGGGGTAGCCAAGAAGGGCGCCGCCGTTGCGGCTTGCCCCTCTCTCCAACCCTCCCCCGCAAGGGGGGAGGGAACACAGTTGTGTGCAGGGCGCGATCACGGGTCTAATGCTTCGCCCACACTGCGATCAATTATCGAAGCCGACCTTGTCGACCAGCGTTGAGGCCGCCTTGCGGTTGGCGACGATCTTGGCGATCGGCATCGGATCGGCGGTGAGCTTGCCATAGCCCGCGATCGTCGGGTTGACGGCGACGCCGGCGCGGATCGGGTATTCGTAGTTGGAATCGGCGTAGATCTGCTGCGCCTTCTCACCCGCAAGCCACTCGATCAGCTTGACGCCGTTGGCCTTGTTCGGCGCGTGCTTGGCCAGCAGCACGCCGGAGAGATTGACGTGGGTGCCGCCGCCCTCGAACGTCGGCAGGATCACCTTGGTGGCTTCCGCCCACGGCTTCTTCTCGGGATCGTTGTTCATCATCAGCGCCCAGTAATAGGTATTGCCGATGCCGATGTCGCATTTGCCGGCCGCGACGTCGCGCGCCGCTTCGCGGTCGCCGCCCGACGGCTTCTGCGCCAGATTGGCCTTCACGCCCTTGAGCCATTCCTCGGCCTTGGCCTCGCCGTGCTTGGCCACATAGGCCGCGAACAGGCCGTTGTTGTAGATGTGCTGGCCGGAACGGATGCAGATCTTGCCCTTCCACTTCGGGTCGGCGAGCTCTTCATAGGTGATTTTGTCCTGCTTGACGCGGTCCTTCGAGGCGTAGATCACGCGCGCGCGCATGGAGATGCCGGCCCACTGGCCGTCCGGATCGCGATATTGCGCCGGCACGATCTCGTCGAGCACCACCGACTTGATCGGTTGGGTAACGCCGGCCTGCACGGCGTCGTCGAGGCGGCCGAGATCGACCGTGAGCAGCACGTCGGCGGGGCTGTTGGCGCCCTCGGCCTTCATCCGCTGCTCGAGACCCGAGCTTGCCGAGACCACGTTGACCTTGATGCCGGTGTCCTTGGTGAAGGCGTCGAACAACGGCTGGATCAGCTTGGTTTCGCGATAGGTGTAGACATTGACCTCGCCGTCGGCGGACGCCGTCGAGGCTCCGAACGCGGTGAAATAGAGCAACGCCGCGGTTGCGGCGGTAGCGCGAAAATTCATCATGAGAGCTGCCCGACAAAGCTGGTGGAGATGCCGGTTTCAGTAGCGCAGCAGCCACGACGGCGTCAGCGACTGTATGTCGCGAACGGCTTCATTTAGAGCGATTCCAGATCGTAATTTAGAGTGATTCCAAATGGGGCGCGGCTCTCACGCGACCTGCCGGTAATCAACGGAGACGGTCGAAATCAACGGCAGCTATGTTGCCACCGCTGACGACGACAGCAACCCGTTCGCCCGAGGCGGGCTTGTAGGCGCCGGACAGGATCGCGGAGAATGCGGCTGCTCCGCCAGGCTCGGCCACAATGCGCAAGGCGCGCCAAAGCGTCGCCTGTGCGTCGGCAATCGCGGCGTCGGAGACCAGCACCGTTCGTGGCGCGTATTTCCGGACAATCGGAAAGACCCTTTCACCGACGCGCCGTGGCGCCAGCGAATCCGCCGCCAGACCGCCGGCCTCCGCATCGATCGGATGGCCGGCTTCAAAGGCTTTGGTCAGCGTGGGCGATGCCAGTGGTTCGACGCCAATCACCTTGATGCGGCCGGCGTACCAGGCGGCGATGCCAGCGACCAGTCCGCCGCCGCCGACCGACACCAGCACTGTATCGATCTCCGGTGCTTGATCTGCGAGTTCAAGGCCGACCGTTCCCTGTCCCATGATGGTTTCGTTCTGATCGAAGGCCGGCACCGGCAATGCGCCGGTTTGTTGGGCCCATGCCTCGCTTGCTGCGAGCGCATCCGAATAGCGGTCGCCCTCGATCGCAAGATCGGCGCCGTAGTCGCGGATGCGCTGCACCTTGGCCGGTGACGAGATGCTGGGAACGAAGATCTTGGCCGGCTTGCCGAGTTTCATCGCCGCATAGGCGACGGCCGCGCCATGGTTGCCTCCCGATGCCGCGACGACGCCGGCCGGCGGCACCTCGCGTGTCAGCAAATTGGCGAAAGCGCCGCGCGCCTTGAACGAGCCGGAATGCTGCAGAAGCTCGAGCTTGAGCGTCAGCATATGGCCGGGCAGGCCGAACTCGGCGCCGTTGACCTCGACGATCGGCGTCCGGCGGATGAAGGGCCGGATCAGCCGGTCGCATTGGGCGATCGTCTCGGAGGTGACGGCATCGACCGGCGCTTTCATTGCAACGTACTCCCACGGATCATTGACAGGAATTAGTCATTTAGCTAATTAGCAATATGACTTCTTTGGAAGGCAACGTCGAGTCTGCTTTTCGCGCGCTCGCCAGCGATCGCCGGCTGTTGATACTGGAGTGGCTGAAACGCCCCCGGGCGCATTTTCGCGAGCAGGTCGACGGTGATCTCGTCAAGGACGGGGTCTGCGGGGTATTGATCGCCGAGAAGCTCGGCGTCAGCCAGCCCACGGTAAGCGAGCACCTGAAAATACTGTCGCAGGCGGGGCTGCTGAGCGCCAAGCGCGTCAAGCAGTGGACGTTTTACAAGCGCGATGAAGCACGCATCGCCAAGCTGAAGGCCGCCATGCTCGAAAGGATCTGATGTTCGGCCATCGCCGCGCCCTGATGCGGGAATGCCGGATTTTCCTATGCTGACATTTTGAGCAGCGAAGCGCGGTTATCCGTTCGACCTTGGCATCATCCATGCCTAGTCTTGGCCGAAACGGGGATGATGCAAATGCGCGCAGTGCTGGACTACTGTACCGGAGGAACGAAGCGCGCCGTGCCGGCGGGCACGCTCGTGCTCCAGGAGGGCAGCAGGACCGGGCACCTGTACGTGCTGCTGGAAGGACGGCTGGAGGTCATCAAGGGCGATAGCGTCGTCGCGGTCCTGACCGAGCCGGGGGCGCTGCTGGGCGAAATGTCGGTCCTGCTCGAGCAGCCGCATACCGCCACCGTGCGCGCCGCCGCCGATTCCGTCGTCTACGAATTCGATGACGCCGCAGCCTTCCTGCGCGACCAGCCCGCGATGGCGCTATTGATCGCGCGCCTGCTGGCGCAGCGCCTCAACGTCGCCAACACCTATCTGGCCGACCTGATGCACCAGTATGCCGGCCAGGGCAATCATCTCTCGATGGTCGGCGAACTCCTGCAGAGCATGATCAACCTGCCACCGACGCAGGTCTCGCCAGGCTCGGATCGGCAATCCGACCCAAGGATTTGAGCCACGCTGGAACGATCGTGACCGGCGCGGCCGGCCGCTGCAGCGGCGCCGTGAGATCGATGCAGTGCGCCTCGCCCGCCGGCAGCCAGAACGCCGTGCCCGCATCGAGATCGAGCACGATATAGACCGGCGGACGACCCGGCTGCAGCCCCGCGTTGAACACCCAGGTCGAGCCGAGCCGGTCGAACCACGAACCATCCGAAATGAACGGCGACTGATGCACGTGGCCCGAGATCACCATCGACGGCTGGTGTTGCGCGATCCATTGCACCAGTTCGACATCGCCGAAGAACCGCTTGCCGCCCCAGCTCGTCGGCGAGTTCGCCGGCGGCGCGTGATGCACCCAGATCCAGCGTGGCGCCCGCTCGGCCGCGGCGTCGCGCAGCTGGGTTTCGATACGGCTCTTGACCAGCGGCCCGTCCCACCACGGACACACCGTAAACAGCGTGTCACCGATGGTCAGGCTATCGCCGTCGCAGGCGATGCCGAGCTCGCTGATATCGCCGACCCAGCGCGCGATCTTCTCGCCTTCCGCGCTGCGGTCGTCGAGATCGTGATTGCCCGAGCAGAGGATGACGCGCGTCGTTTGCGACAGCAGCGACAGGTATTTTTTCACCACCAGAATCTGTGCGCGGAAATCGACGAACGATCCGATGTCGAGCGCATCGCCGGCGAAAATGACGACGTCGAATTGCGGAGCTGCCGCCAGCAGCCAGTCGAACTGCGGCAATGAATAATGCAAATCGGCAACGACAAGGCATCGCATAATGATTCAAATCCAAAAATGCCCGGGAAAGAGGCGATCCGCAGGCGGATGCATTCAGGCATAGTGGATTCGAGCAAGAATTGTGCCGGTCGCGACCTCAAATGGGGATTCATCGCCCCCTGGAAGGATCAGGGCGCATACCCATAAATCGAGCTTGATGGCTACTCGATGTCCGACATTCGCGGATAGCGGACCAAATTCTGCATCACAGCGAACGACGCTAAGTGCCAACAACGGAACTCGCGCTTGTTCGATCATCTCGTCCCAACGGGCGAGCATCTTTCTGCGATGGTCATTCGGGCAGCCCGGCTTGCCGCAATCCTTCTTCGTATCGCGAGAGGTCTTCGGCACGCCGAATAGGGGGGAGCACGTCTTTGAGAGTGGAAATACGTAGCGCGGGATTGAGTTGCCGCAGCCGAGCCATGGCATTGTGTGCTTGCTCCGGCCGTCCGGCCATTGCATTGCTAACGGCGGCGATGCGTAAACCAGGTTGATAGTCCGGACTGTCCTGCAATGCCATTGCCGCCCATGACACAGCTTCGTCATAGCGGCCCAGGAAGAAATGTGCATACGCGGTCCCGCCTCGCATTCTTGTTACCCACGGATCGAG
>NZ_LLYB01000060.1:146044-147013 GCF_001440475.1 Bradyrhizobium lablabi
CCAAGCCCATGCCTCGGCCAAATTGGAATTGAGCACAAGCGCGCGATCGATCAAGGCGGCGCCTGCCTCGAGATCGCGAACAACATACACAAATGCATGCCCGCTGGTGGCGAGCGCGATCGCGTCATCCTTGCCCAACTCAACCGCCCGTTGGGCGAGCCTCTTCACTTCGGCAGTCTCGTTCGCTTCGTCTGAAATCCAGCCATTGATCTTGGCCCGGACGTAGCAATTGGCGGCGCGACCATAGGCGGACGCAAAATCCGGGTCGAGATCGATCGCGCGGTAGAAGAGGCGCAATGCCTCCTCGTTCGTTTGCCGGTTACCAAACTGATATACCTTGGCCAAACCGCGCAAATAGAGGGCATAGGCGTCGAGGCTCTCGGTCGGCTTGCGCTTGGCACGCTCGATCTCGGCTTTTTCCACCGCTGGCGCGATCGCCCCGACAACGCTCTCAGTCACCTGGTCCTGCAGATCGAAGACGTCGCTGAGCCCACCATCAAACCGTTCCGCCCAAAGATGTGCCCCAGTGGTGGTATCGACGAGCTGTCCCGTGATGCGGACTCGATTTGCCGCTTTGCGAACGCTCCCTTCCAACACGTAACGCACCCCGAGCTCGCGCCCGATCTGCTTTACGTCGACGGCGCGCCCCTTGTAGGTGAAGCTCGAGTTGCGGGCGATGACGAACAGCGCCNGAAATGAGATAGCGCCGTGATGATGTCATCGACCATTCCGTCGGCAAAATATTCCTGCTCCGGGTCGCCGCTCATGTTGATAAACGGCAGAACAGCGATGGAGGGCTTCTCGGGGAGCGGAAGGGCGTCACCAACAGGCAGGCGGTTCGGCACAGCTGGCACGGCGCGACCGTTTTGGACGCGCCAGACCCGCATCGGTTCGGCGATATTCTTCAAGGATTGCGAGCCCAAATCCTCAAACGTTACATCTACCTTGCCACGAATTTGCCGACGAGCG
>NZ_LLYB01000060.1:147079-174506 GCF_001440475.1 Bradyrhizobium lablabi
TTCTTCGATAATAATATCACCGACGTGAATGCCGATGCGGAGTTCGATACGCTTGTCCTGCGGCACGTCGATATTTTGTTTGGCCATGCCGCGTTGAATTTCGTCGGCACATCGCACGGCGTCGACCACGCTGGCGAACTCGGCAATAGCGCCGTCCCCGGTATTCTTGACAACACGTCCGTGATGCTCAGCGATTTTGGGATCGAAAATCGTTCTTCTAAGCGCTTTCAATCGCGCCAGCGTGCCTTCTTCGTCGATCCCTATCAAGCGGCAAGAGCCCGCGANTGCCGCCAGAATAGCCGCCAGTCGGCGCTCTACATGATCGCTGCTCAAGATGCACCCCCAAGGCTGGGGGAAGTTGAATGTTCATATAGCACAATTGTGGGCCCATGTCCGGCTATGCGCACGTCGGAAATGGGGAATTCGCTACAGGGGCGACCCAGCGGCAAGTCCAGCCATGAGGCCGAAAGCGGAAGTCAATTCAAACTCGCCTTAATCCGAATTTGGCTGCGCCCCAATGAGACCACGCGCTAATCTTCGCTCGCCTTGAAGCGATCAAGTCCCTTCAGCACGAACGGCGCCAATAGCGCGATCAGCGCGATGCCGAGCAGCGTCGCCGACATCGGGCTCTGCAGCAGCACGATGGGGTCGCCGAGGCTGATCGCCAGCGCGCGGCGCAACTGGCTTTCGGCGATCGGGCCGAGGATGAGGCCGACGACGACGGGCGCGATCGGAAAATCGTACCGGCGCATCAGAAAGCCCAGCACGCCAAAGCCCGCCAGCATCGACAGCTCGACCACCGACGGCTTTGCGGCGATGGTGCCCATGGTCGCGAACACGAGGATACCGGCGTACAGCCACGGCTGCGGGATCGCGAGCAGCCGCACCCACAAGCCCACCAGCGGCAGGTTGAGAACCAGCAACATGACGTTGGCGATGAAGAGGCTCGCGATCAGGCCCCACACCAGATCGGGCCGCTCGGCGAACAGCAGCGGCCCCGGGTTCAGCCCGTATTGCTGAAAGCCCGCCAGCATCATCGCGGCCGTGGCCGAGGTCGGAAGGCCCAGCGTCAGCAGCGGCACGAGGGTGCCGGCGGCGGAAGCGTTGTTGGCGGCCTCAGGCCCGGCGACGCCTTCGATCGCGCCCTTACCGAATTCCTCCGGATGTTTCGATAGCCGCCTCTCGGTCGAGTAGGACAGGAATGTCGGAATCTCCGCGCCGCCGGCAGGCAGCGCGCCGATCGGGAAGCCGAACATCGTCCCGCGCAGCCACGCCTTCCATGACCGCTTCCAGTCTTCCATCGTCATCCACAGCGAGCCGCGCACCGGCTCGATCTTTTCCTCGGCATGATGGCGGCGCGAGGCGACGTAGAGCGCTTCGCCGACGGCGAACAGGCCGACCGCCAGCGTCGTCACCTCGACACCGTCGAGCAGTTCAGGCACGCCGAACGCGAGCCGCGCCTGTCCCGTGAGCTTGTCGATGCCGATCAGGCCGAGCGTCAGTCCGATGAACAGGCTGGTCAGCCCGCGGATCGGCGAATCGCCAAAGGTCGCCGACACCGTCACGAAGGCCACGCACATCAGCGCGAAATAATCTTCAGGCCCGAACTTCACCGCGAAATCGACCAGCAACGGCGCGAGAAAGGCGAGGCCGATGGTGGCGATGGTGCCCGCGACGAACGAACCGATCGCGGCCGTCGCCAGCGCCGGACCGCCGCGGCCGGCCTTGGCCATCTTGTTGCCCTCGAGCGCGGTCGCCATCGATGCGCTCTCGCCGGGCGTATTGATCAGAATGGCGGTGGTCGATCCGCCATACATGCCGCCGTAATAGATGCCCGCGAACATGATCAGCGAGCCGCCGGGATCGAGCTTGTAGGTGACCGGCAGCAGCAACGCGACGGTGAGCGCCGGCCCGATGCCGGGCAGCACGCCGACCGCAGTACCGAGGAACACGCCGATCAGCGCGTAGAGCAGGTTCATCGGCTGGATGGCAACGGCCATGCCATGCGCGAGCGCGGCGAAGGTTTCCATTACAGCAATCTTTCCAGAGGTCCGGCGGGAAGGCTCAAGGTGAGAAGCCGATCGAAGGCGAGATAGATCAGCGTGCTCATCACCAGCGCGATGATGAGATCGGTGAGGATGGCGCGCCGTCCGAAGGCCGCAGACGTCGCGACGAACAGCACCGATGTCGCCAGGATGAAGCCGCCGCCGAGGCCGATGATGGCGATCAGCAGCGCAAGTCCGCCGAGGATCAGCAGCACGGGCTTGGGATCGGCGCTCTCGCGCGGCGGCAGGTTGCCGCGCAGGGCGTCGATCAGGTTGCCGATCGCAAGCAGGCCGAGCCCGATCGCGATGACGACCGGCATCGCCTCAGGCCCCATGCCGTACATCGTGGTGGCGGGCAGTTGCCGCGCGTCCAAAACCAGCACCACGGCAAGCACGGCGAGAACGGCGGCGACAACCAGACCCGCGGGATCGATGCGGCGCGAGGCCGGTCCCTGTGGAAGATCGCTGTCCGTCATGATTTGACGAGGCCGACCGATTTCAAGACGTCGGTTACGCGCGTCGTTTCCTTCTTCAGGAAATCGGCGAAGGCATCACCACCGAGATAGGCGTCCTCCCAGCCCTTCTGCTTGAGGATGTCCTTCCAGGCGTCCGACTTGACCATCTTCTCCACCGCTTCGCTCAGGACCTTGCGCTGCTCCGGCGTGATGCCGGGAGGCGCGACGACAGAGCGCCAGTTGGCGATCACGAGATCGATGCCCTGTTCCTTGAAGGTCGGAATGTCGACGCCGGGGATGCGCTTCTCCGAGGTGACGCCGAGCGCGCGCAGCTTGCCGGACTTGATCTGCCCCTCGTATTCGCTCAGGCCTGAAATGCCCGCGGTGACCTTGCCGCCGAGAATGGCCGCCAAAGATTCGCCGCCGCCGGAGAACGGAATGTAGTTGATCTTCTTGGCGTCGGCGCCGATCGTGCCCGCAAACAGCGCCGCCATCACATGGTCGACACCGCCGGCCGAGCCGCCGGCAAAGGTCACCTTGGCGATATCGGCCTTCACGGCAGCGGCGAGATCCTGCGCCGTCTTGAGCGGTGAATTCGCCGGCACCACGATCACCTGGATCTCCTCGGTAAGGCGCGCGATCGGCGTCACCTGTTCGAGCGTCACCGGCGATTTGTTCATCGCGAGCGCACCGACCATGACGAAGCCGTTCACCATCATCTGGTTGCCGTCGCCCTTGGCACCGTTGACGAACTGTGCGATGCCGACGCTGCCGCCGGCGCCTGCCACGTTGGTGACCTGAACGCTGCGGGCGATTTTCGCGGCGACCAGCGCCTGCTGCATCGCGCGCGCAGTCTGATCCCATCCGCCGCCGGGGGCTGCGGGCGCCATGATCTTGAGCTCGAGCTGCTGCGAGAGGGCAGGGCTGCTCGCCGCAAGCGACAGTGCGACGACCGCGCCGAACAGGCGCGCATGGAACGCAATCATGGGATTTCCTCCAGGCTCACGCGGAGCTTCTGTGTGTCAATTCGCCGCATTTCAACCGGAAATGCCGTCCGCTGTCCAGACGGACCTTTGCGTGAGCGAACCGAATCTCAAAAATTTCGCTACCGCTTTGACGTGCGTGCGTCTTTCGCCTTCGCCGCCTGCCTTGACCGAAAGTGAAGCGCCAATTGCTCGGCGCATGTCCGAAGCGGCGCGGTACTTTGCGTCGCCTTGGCCTGGGCTATGGCGCCTGAATAGGATGCAATGACGAAGGTGGCCACGGCCTCGGGGTCGAACGCGCCGGCGAAATCCGCGCGCAATTTGTCCGCGATGACCTTGCGCCAATCGTCATAGATTTTCTCGATCGCCTCTCGAAATTCGGAATCGGCTGCGCAAAGCTCGAGCGCCAGATTGTTGAGCGGGCATCCCAGGATCATCCTGGACCGGTCCAGCGCCGATGCGATCTGTTCGAACGCCGTGCGTATTCCTTCCTCCGCGCCGCGCGCCGACCTGACCGGCTCGAGCCAATGCTTGTCGACGGCTTGCGCAACGCGCTCCTCGATCACGTCAAGCGCCAAGGCTTTCTTGGTCGGGAAATGATGGTGGAGCGCGCCCGCCGTCACCCCGGCCGCCCGGACGATGTCGTGCGTGCTGGTCGCGTGGTAGCCGCGCTTCTGGAAGGCGTCCGCTGTCGCATCCAGGATGCGCTTTCTGACTCCGGCGGGATCGTTGGTTCGCGTGCGTCCGCTGGCTGGCTTTTTAGGCATGAAGCGACTCCACCGTCCTGTCGGAACTGCAGGCGGTGTATCGAATTGACAAAAACAGGGCAACCTGTTTGTTTTGGATTATGCCGTTCTGATGAGGCGAGAAATCGATGCAAGAAAATGCTCAAGCAATTCGAGAAGCGGATCGAAGCAGCGGCCGCAAGATGCGGCTGTTCTCCGGCGCCCTGAGCATGTTCGGCGCCAAGGTTCAGATTGCCGCGCACGAGAAGGACATCGACTTCGAGCTGGTCATGGTCTCCTTCACCCAGAAGGAAGGTTATGCCCCAAAACATCCGGAAGTCCTGCGCATCAATCCAAAGCGCCAGGTCCCGGTGCTGATCGACGGCGATCTCGAGATTTTCGACTCCACCCAGATCTTCGAGTATCTCGAAGACATCAAACCGCATCCCGCGTTGTGGCCCGCCAGTCCGGCAGCGCGAGCCTGGGCCCGCCGGCTGGAGCATGAATCGGACGAGGTCTATTTCCCGCATATCATCAAATTGATGCCGCTCTGGAAAACGCCCGACGATCCCGCCGGCAAGCCCGCGCGCGAGGCCGCTGCCGCTTATTATCGAGCCATGGAGCACGCGCTTGGCGACCGCGAGTTTCTTGCCGGCGAATATTCCTTTGCCGATATCGCGTTCTATATGGCCCAGCTGTTCGGTGCCCGAATGGGGGCCGACATGACCAATGAGACACCAAGACTTCTGCAATGGCGGCAGCGCATGACGGCAAGACCGGCCGTCATCAAGGTCGTCGCGCCGATGGCCGATTATCTGCGCAGCGACGGCCGCAGCGTTCCAGCGTTTCTCTCGCCAATAGCGAGGTGATCGACACTACGCCCGCGCGACCGCGTGCGGAAACACGATCTCGATCAGCGTGCCGGAGCGGCCGCCGGTCTTGATCTGGAATTTGGCGCGGTTGGCTTCGACGAGGGCCTTGGTCAGCGACAGGCTGACGGCCGCGTTTTCGGCCTGGTCCGAGGGCGCCCGGGTGCGGAACGGCTCCAGCGCTGCGGCGACCTCGTTGTCGTTGAGGCCGTGGCCGGTGTCGCGGACCCGCAGCATCACCTCGCCGAAATCGGACAAAGCGGTCGAGACGATGACCTGGCCGCCGGCATTGGCGAGATGGATCGAGTTGCCGATCAGGTTCAGCGTGATCTGGCGCAGCGCGCGCGCATCCGCGATGACAGGCGGCAGCGTATGCGCCAGCGAGGTGCGAATGATGATGCGCTCGCGATTGGCCTGCGGCTGCATCACCGCCACGCAGCTCTCGACCAGCTCGTTGAGGTTCTGGTTGGTGAAGGCGAGATCAAGCTTGCCGGTTTCGATCCGCGACAGGTCGAGCAGGTCGTTGACGATGGCGATCACGCGTTCGCCGGAGGCGCGGATGTCCTTCATGTATTCGAGATAGCGCTCGTTGCCGAGCGCGCCGAAACGCTCGCCGATCATGACTTCGGAAAAGCCGATGATGGCATTCAGGGGCGTGCGCACTTCATGACTGATCCGGGCCAGCACGTCGGCCTTGGCGTTGGCCGCGCGTTCGGCCAGTCGCCGCGCCTCGCGCAATTCACTCTCGGTCTTCTTGGCCTGCGACTGGTCGCGAAACACAGCGAAGAAATTCGGACCGTCGGCGCGGGTGCGGCCCATGGTCATCGACAGCGGAATGATGCCGCCCTTGCTTTCGCGGCCCAGCACCTCGCGTCCCTGATCGAGCAGGCTCTCGACGCCGGCAGCCTTGATGCCGGCGAGATATTCGAACACACCGTGCCGGCTTTCCGGCGCAAAGAGATCGGCGAGATTACACTGCGCGAGTTCGTCGCCGTCACGGTCGAACAGCGCTTCGGCGCTGCGGTTGACCGCATGGATGTTGCCTTCGGCATCGAACATCACGATGCCCTCGGCCGTGGTGTCGAGGATCGCGGCGAGTTCTTCGGCATTGGCGTGGCCGACGGCCGAAGGCTCTGACACGTCAGGCTCCGGTGCCGGCTCGGCTTGCGAAATGGCGGCTGCGACCGCCGCAGCCTCATGGCGCGTGCCGGAGAAGATCAGTGCGAGCGCGGAATCGCCATCCCATGAAATCGTGTAGAGGCGGGCTTCGGCTGCCGATGACGGCGCATCCGCCTCCGCCGGCAGGCTTGCGGAAATCGTCACTGGCCTGCCAGTGTCCGATGTCGATGATGCATTCGACGCGCCAGGTTCGACATAGAGCGCGTCAAGGCCTCCGGCTTCCTCCAGCGCATGCAGGCTCGGATAGCCCATCTGCGTCAGGAAGGCGGGATTGGCGTAGAGCAGCCGGTCGAGCCGGTAGATCAGGATGCCGACCGGCAGCAAATCGAGCAGCGCCTTGTCGCGCGCGGCCTCGCCATGCGCAGGCGGCTCCGGCTGTGCCAGCCATTCCGGCGTCTCGCTGGCGGCCTCGCGCACAGGCGATGCGGCCGATGGTTCGAAGATGGTTTCGCCGGCGGCGTCTATCGCCACCTCGTTGCCGTTCTCGGGTTCGAGCCGCGCCGACAATTGCCGCGCCAGTTCGTCGAAGGCACTGTTTTCAACCGGCGTCAGCGACATCGGCTTCGCCTCGCCCGGGACGCGGAACGGCAGAACGTTCGCGGCGTCCACCGGCAATTCGGCTGCGGCTTCGGTCGGGGTGTCCTGCATGGCTTCCTTGGAAGATTCCTTGGACGATTCCTTGGGAGGTTCCACGGGCGTTTCCAGATCTTTTTGGTGCGAAGGCTCGATAGTAATCGGCTCAGGCAATTCATCGGGCGAAGGCGCTGTCGCGCTGGTCGGCTCGGAAGCTGGCGCGGCGGGCGATTCCTGCGGCGGCGTCGCTTCGCCTGACAATTCCGCAAGGCGCAGGGCCGCGAGCCGCGCCAGCGCATCGAAATCGCGGCAGACGCCGAAGCCGCGATAGCCGACGAAATTCCGCGCGTCATCGAAGATCGGCAGGCCGGACAATTCGACCGGCAGGGAGCTGCCGCCGTCCACCGGCCAGTTCAGCGTGATGCCGCTCCAGGTCGCGCAGGTGGCGAACGCCTTCATGACCCGACCCTCGGGATCGAATCCGAAGGTCTCGGCGATCTCGCGCCATGGCCGATCGAAGGCGGCCGTCGTGCGCGGACCCATCAGTCCGGTAAACTCATCGGTGCCGAGCGTGAAGCGGCTCTCTCGATCCATCCGCCAGGTGAAGCGCAGCGGCAGGCGTCGCAGCTGCGGCGCCAGCTGGCCGGCAAAGGTTCGGATCGCAGGCGCCGGCGGACGCGGAGTGGGTTCGGCCGCGCGCGGCTCCTCGGCGGGCTCGGCAAGCGCATCGAACAAGGCAAAGCCGGCGGGCGCTTCGACCGGCAGTTCGATGACGGGTGCGACGGGCGCAGCCGGCTGCGGGATTGGTTCTGATGCGGCCTCTGGCGGCATCTCGTTCTGGCGCTGTGCCTGCACCGGCCGCGGCGCAGTCAATGTGACGTTGCCGGCGGCGATCAGAATGCCGTGGCCGCCATTGGGAAGGTCGAACCGCGAACAGCCGCAGGTCGCAAGCCCGCCGAGCGCCGCGCCAAATCCCTGCAGGCGCTCCAGCCGGATGGCGCCGTTAGCGAGCAACCGGCCGGCCAGCCGCGCGACCTGCCGCCGGTGCTGGTCGGCCGGTCCGAAGGTTTTTTCCGCAAGGGCCGCGGCGCTGGCGGCGCCGAGCACACGGGCGCCGGCCGCATTGGCCCACAGGATCCGCTTACCGTCGGCTGTCCACAACCAGGCAGGCAGGGCACTCGCCGCATAGGCTGCCAATCGCGGATCGCCGAGCGCCCGCCACTGAAATTCCGCGTCCGTCATCGCAAGTACATGACCGCCCGGCGTCAGCATCGGCAGCCAGATGCCGACAGCGTTAAGGGAAGATTACTATTGCAAGCCGGCGGCAGCAGGTCCACGGCCCGGCGCTCCGGCGTTAATTTAACCCATGGATAACCTTAACCGGCAGAACCCTTTGGCCGACCGCTGCGTTGGGTGGGTTGCAAAGCCCAGGGCGCCAACGATGGCGAGATCTCCCGGGCACCGCATCCGTTCCGGCCGCGCCCTGGCGGCATCTGGACGCAATCCCTGCAAAGAAGGACAGCACTCATGAACGATGAAGCGCGAGACCGTTTCGAGATACCTATGGAAATGCGAACGATGGCGGAAGCAAGCTTCGAGCAGGCCCGCAAGACGTTCGAGAAATTCGTCGAGGCGGCACAGGCCGCCGCCGGCTCCATCGAGGAGCGCGGTGCCACGGTGCGCGAGGGCGCCAAGGATGTCCGCGAGAAGGCCGTCGCCTATGCCGAGAAGAACGTGCAGGCCTCGCTCGATCACGCGCAGTCGCTGCTGAAGGCCAAGGACCTGCCCGAGGTGATGCGGCTGCAAAGCGAATATGTGCAGGCGCAAATGCGCGCGCTGGCGGAGCAGGCCAGCGAAATGAGCCAGATCGTCGGCAAGGCCGCGATGGAAGCCGCCAAGCCGAAAACCTGATCTTCCCGGTCAGGCGGAGGTGCAATCGCTGGGTTGCCCGGCTGGAACTCGCACCCTGGGCGAGTTTATTTGCGGCATCGCACCACAAATTGCATTGCGTTGCACAAATTTGACATGATATGGGTGCTTATTAGGCGAGCCCGTGGATGGGCACTTCCGTGACTGTGTGTGCGTGACCCCTCGGCCGCTGCCTGCCCGGCCTCCTCGAGGGGAAATATCGTTTAACCCTGTTGTGAAGGATGCAAGCCGTGACCAGCTCCACCGATCCCTTCTCCGCCTCCATTATCCCCTTCGAAGTCCCCGAGCAGGTGCGTGCGTTCGCCGAAAAGGGCGTCTCGCAGGCCCGCGACAGCTACGCCAAGTTCAAGGATGCCGCCGAAACCCATAACGGCACCATCGAGGCCGTGTTCACCTCGGCCAGCAAGGGCGCCAGCGAATACAACGGCAAGCTGATCGAGTTCTTCAAGGCCAACACCTCGTCCTCGCTCGATTTCGCGCAGGAGCTGCTCGGCGTGAAGACGCCGGCCGCGGCGCTCGAGCTGTGGACCGCGCACGCCAAGAA
This sequence comes from Bradyrhizobium lablabi, assembly GCF_001440475.1. Classification (GTDB taxonomy): domain Bacteria; phylum Pseudomonadota; class Alphaproteobacteria; order Rhizobiales; family Xanthobacteraceae; genus Bradyrhizobium; species Bradyrhizobium lablabi. The sequence continues at coordinate 156,382 of NZ_LLYB01000060.1, forward strand.
GCAGTACGAGACCTTCACCGCCCAGGCCAAGGAGCTCGCCGAGCTCGGCCAGAAGGTCGCCAGCGAGACTGTCGAGCCGATCAAGGCTTCCGCCTCGAAGTACTATAAGCCGGCCGCCTGATTGTAGCAGCGCATCGACTATCAAAGGCCCGGGTCGATCGGCCCGGGCCTTTTGCTGCCGTTGGCCGATTCTGCCGCCGTCTGCGGATACCGCACGTTGAACGAATTATGCTTGCCGGATGACCAATATTGTGTGACTTCGCGCACTTGCCAAAGCGAGGCGTTGCACCTAGTTTCCGGCCAATTCGCGACCCCTCTCGGGGCCCCGCAAGGATGCAGTTGTAGCTCAGTTGGTTAGAGCGCCTGTCTGTGGAACAGGAGGTCGGTGGTTCGAGCCCACCCAACTGTACCACCCCTTACGCCCCTGAATTTGCCGCTCGACTGCCGCGACACTTGTGCTGTGGCGTGCTGTCCACCCCTGCTTGCGAATCCCGATCCATTCACCCACAATTCCGCCAAACTTTGCGCTCGGGGGGATTCGATGACGATTTTTCGGGCAGGGAATTTCCGGTTTGGATTGATGCTGGCCACGGTGCTGTCGGTTTCGGCCTGGTCCGTCGCCGGCCACGCCTACACCCCTGAACAACAGCAGGCCTGTACCGGCGATGCGTTCCGGCTCTGCAGTTCCGACATTCCCGATGTCGACCGCATCACCGCGTGCATGATCCGCAACAAGTCCCAACTCTCGCCGGCGTGCCGGGCGCATTTCAGGGCCGGCCCCGAGCCGGGTGAAGTTTCGGCGAGACCGGCCGGTCGGCCGACCGAGATCCGGCCGGCCGCCTCGCGCAAGGTCGCGGCTGCCAAGACGCGCAAGAAGCCGAAAAAGCCCGCGACCTGACGGCAATCACGTCAATTCAAGATCTCTTCCGCGCGGCAGACTGACGCTTGCCGGCGGCCGTTCCAATGAACATCTGCTCGAACACGAGGAGAGGGTTCATTGAGTCAGCATCAAAAGGAACTCGACCGGCATTTTGCCTGGTTCGAGAACAAGCTGCCGCCACGTCCGGCGCAATTCGTCGGCTGGGTGCGCAAGCCGTCTTCGATCTACGTCCGGATTCCGCTCGCGTTTCTTCTGGTCATCGGCGGCTTCCTCAGCTTCCTGCCGGTGCTCGGGCTATGGATGCTGCCGCTCGGACTCCTTTTGTTCGCGCAGGATGTGCCGCCGCTGCAGAAGCCGATGGCGCAGGGGCTCGGATGGATCGAACGCAAATGGTTGGAGCGTCAGCGCGCAAAGCTCGAACGCGAGCGCGTCAAAAGGATGCAGTGAGCGGTCAAGGCACTCTGCAAGGCATTCAACCGATTCCGTTTTCGGCTAACCGGGGTTGCACGGTGTGACTCAAAAACCAGCCTTATTGGCAATTAAGTGGCTTCATCGCGGCGGNTCGATAAATTTTTCTTTCACGAATCAGCGCGCTGATTCATTTTCGGCTTCTGNGGGTCAACTGGAGGCCAAGGTATGAACGTAATTGTTTTTGCATCACGTAAGGGAGGCTCGGGAAAAAGTACCCTGGCTGCTCACCTCGCTGCCCATGTTCACAAGGCAACGAAGCCCATTTTGCTCGTCGACGCCGATCCGCAGGGGTCGCTCACTCTCTGGCATAAATTGCGCGGCACCAATGAACCGCCGATCAAGGCCGCGGTGAATTCCGTCAGCGGCATTGTCGCCGCCGCCAAGCGCGACGGCGTCGAATGGGTGTTCATCGACACGCCGCCGAATTTGTCGGCCGTCGTCGACGACGCGATCCGCAACGCGACGATGGTGATCATTCCGGCGCGGCCCGGCGTGTTCGACGTCAACGCGGTGCAGGAAACGATTCAGACCTGCCGGGCGGCGCGCAAGCCCTACGCGGTCGTGGTCAACGGCGCGCCTGCCGAGCGTGACGGCGCCGAGAGCCGCATCGTCACCATCGCACGTGAAGCGCTGGCGAAATTCCGCGCGCCGGTGTGGAGCGGCCAGATCACCAACCGCGCCGATCTGATCATGGCACTGAGCCAGGGCGAAGGCGCCCGCGAATATTACGCGGAAGGCCGTGCTGCGGCGGAGATCTCCAGGCTGTGGGGCGCGATCGAACGTTCGATCAAGGCGATCCGCGGAACGGCGTCGGCTTCGGGCGCCATGCACAAGCAGGCGGCGTAACAACGCCGCTTTCTTTTCTGACTGACAAAGACGCGCGGCGCTCCGCGCGTTTTTCTTTTTAGGGGTGCAAAATTGTTTTCGCGTGATTGCCTGCGACAAGCGCGAAGCGTTTGCGCAAGGGAGCGAAGCGACGAAGCAATGACGGGCGAGAGTGAACGCTCTTACGCCACCATCAGCACGTAGAACACGACGACCGGCGACATGGTCAGGATCACCGACCAGATGCCGACGGCCCACACGATGTCCTCGGTCGAAAAACCCTGTTGGTCATTAAAGCTATTGTTTTCGAAATGCACGACGCGCCCCCGCGTTTCCTGTTGTTCCGTCTATCCCGATACGCGACCTGTTTTAAAAACCTGTTCCGATTTCGCTTGCATTTGACGCAGCTGCTACCCGCGATTAACCGCCACCACGCCTGGTTAACATTCCCTGATCACACGGCGTCAAAGTCGAGCGAAGCCGCGCGCGCGACGTTAAAATTTTAAGCGTATGCAGTTCTCTCGGAAAAACATCGGGGGAAGCGATGACCGTTCACGGCAAGAAATTTGCGATCGGCGATCACGCCCAGAGCATGCATGATGTTCTCCTGGTTGCGTCATTCGCGATCTGGGCGATGCTGCTCGGCTTCGCGCCCGTGATGACCTATCGCCTGCTGGTGAGCTAAAGCCATTGCTCCCTCTCGCCATAGCAAGCGAGAGGGAGCCGATCGCATCCATCAGGCCCGCCGCAACATTGGCGGCCTGCGCCGTTCGATTTCCTCGTCCAGCAACGCCGCGAGTTCTTCGCTCACTTCCACCATCGGCAAGCGAACCTCGGCGCTGTCGATCAGCCCGCTGCGCGCCAGCCAATACTTGGCCGGCGCCGGGCTCGGCTCGGCGAACAACAGCCGCGTCAGCCGCGAGAGCTCCTTCCAGCACGCCCGCGCGCCGTCGCGATCACCCTGTCTGATGAGCGTCCGCATCGCTGCGAAGGCTTCGGTCTCCAGGTGCGCCGACAACAGGATCGCACCATCGGCGCCGTCGGCGAGCGCATCGTGATACTCCGCGTCTTCGCCGGTCAGCACGCGAAAGCCGGACGGCCGCCGCGCCAGGAGATCGATCGACTGCGCGCGGTCGGCGCTGCAATCCTTCATGCCAACGATGTTCGGATGCGCGGCAAGCTGCAGCAGCGTCTCGTTGGTGAGGCTGACGCCGGTCCGGTAGGGGATGTTGTAGAGCACGATCGGCCATGAGGCGTGGTCGGCGAGCGCGGTGAAGTGCTGCAGCAGGCCGCTCTGCGACGGGCGGATGTAATAGGGGCTCGCGATCAGATAGCCGTCGATCGGCCACGCCGCCGTCTCGTCGAGCGCGTCCTTCATCTTGGCGGTGGAGGCGCCGGATAGGCCGAGCAGGATCGGCACATGGCGCTGGCTGGCTGAGAGTTCGCTGCGTGTCAGCGTCACCAGCCGCTCGAGCTCGTCCGCGCGAAGCGACATGCCTTCGCCCGAGGTTGCCGCGAGAATGAATCCGTCGATCGGGCCGGCCGCATAGTGGCGGACGAGGCGGCGAAGCGAGACCTCGTCGAGTTCGCCGTCGCGAAACGGCGTGATCAGCGGCAGCCACAGGCCGTGCAGCCGGCTTGTCAGGTCGTTGGTGGTGGGGGCAGTCATCGTTCCATCTCCTCATGGGGTGAGCCGGAGACGGGACCAATAAAAAAACCCCGTCCAGACGGCGGGGCTTCGGATCGCGGGTTGCTGCAGTTTCAGCGCGCGCGTCGATCTCGGGTCCCCGGGCGGGGACCTTTTTTCGACGACAGGGCTGCGCACGAACTCGTGATCATGTGCGGATGATGGAGGCCGAGAACCTCAATGTCAATCTGCGCGGGAATGCGCGGGAACATGACACGGAGTTAAAAAAAAGCCGGGCCCGAAAGAGCCCGGCTCGAGGTATTGGCCACGTGAGGCCGACACAATCACCTTCCAAGAGGGATTACTGAACCACCGCGTCACTGGAGGAGGGGGACATATGCGCGACGCGATCACTCAGCGTTCGAGCACTATGATCCTCATCAGTGCCCTGCAGCAAGCGCACAAGCCGCATGTCAGACATGCGGTGAGCGCGCCCTCTATTAAATAGGCTAATCCGCAGTGACGGAACGCGGCTTGCAAACGCTTCCGCATTTGTCCCGAGGGAAAACCGGCGCCCACCCCGCATCAAGTGCGGGGCATGCATTTCCGGATCATGCTCTAGGACGGCCAGCGCTGCGCCTTGCTGACCACGAAGTCGCGGAACACCTGCACGCGTGCGACCGTCTTCAGTTCCTCGGGGTAGACGAAATACGTATCCACCGCGATCGAGTCGGTTTCGCCGAACAGCTGCACCAGGCGATTGTTTTCCTCGACCAGATAGTCGGGCAGGGCGGCGATGCCGAGCCCCTGCTGGCAGGCGCGGACCAATCCTAAGATATTGTTCACCTTGAAATAGGCTTCGCGCGGGCCGGAGCCGTTGCGGCCGGCGTCGATCAGCCAGCTCCGGTTCTGCAGATGCGGCGGCACCTGTGCATCGCCGAGCATGATGATGCGGTGCGAGTCGAGATCGTCGAGCGTCCGCGGCGTGCCGAAGCGCTTGATGTATTCCGGCGAACAATAGGCATGGAAGCCGATCGAGAACAGCTTGCGCTGGATCAGGTCCGGCTGGGTCGGCTTGCGGGTCCGGATCGCGACGTCGGCCTCGCGCATCGACAGATCGAGATCCTCGTCGGTGACGATCAGCGAGATGCGGATGTCCGGATAGAGCGCGGTGAACTCGTCGAGCCGCGGGATCAGCCAGTTGATGCCGAGCGCCGGCGGCGTCGTGATCTTGAGGTCGCCGCTCGGCCGCTCGCGGCTGTCGGTGAGCTTGGCGCGCGCCGCCTGCAACTGCATGAACACGTCATGCGCGGTGCGGAAGAGAAGATCGCCCTGTTCGGTAAGGATGAGGCCGCGCGCATGGCGGTGGAACAGCGACACCGCAAGCTCCTGCTCCAGCGCGCTGACCTGCCGTGAAACCGCCGATTGCGACAGCCCGAGTTGCTCGCCGGCATGGGTAAAGCTTCCCGCTTCCGCCGCCGCGTGAAACACCTTCAGCTTGTCCCAATCCATGTCCGTAAATCCGTCCCTTGTTCGAGGCATGATTATTCTGCCGCCGCGCGATCGCTCGCGCGCAAAGCCAGGAAGCGTTCGGCCTCAAGCGCCGCCATACAGCCGAGCCCGGCGGCCGTGACCGCCTGCCGATAGGTTTCGTCAGCCACGTCGCCCGCAGCGAACAGGCCGGGGATCGAGGTGGCGGTCGAGTTCGGCGCCACCTCGACATAGCCGGAAGGTTTGAGCTTGATCTGGCCTTTGACGAGCCCGGTCGCCGGCGCGTGGCCGATGGCGATGAAGACGCCGTCCGCCGGCACTTCCGTCAGCGTGCCGGTCTTCACGTTCTTCAGCCGCACATGGGTGACCTTGCTCGGGTTCTCGACGCCGAGGATCTCGTCGATCGCGGAGTCCCAGACCACCTTGATCTTCGGGTTCTTGAACAGGCGGTCCTGCAGGATGCGCTCGGCGCGAAAATGATCGCGGCGATGCACGATCGTCACCTGGGAAGCGAAGTTGGTCAGGAACAGCGCTTCCTCGACCGCGGTATTGCCGCCGCCGACCACGATCACTTCCTTGCCGCGGTAGAAGAAGCCGTCGCAGGTCGCGCACGCCGAAACGCCAAAGCCTTTGAATTTCTCTTCGGAGGGAATGCCGAGCCAGCGCGCCTGCGCGCCGGTGGCGAGAACGACCGTCTCCGCCAGGTAAACGTCGCCGCTGTCGCAGGTCAGTCGGAACGGTCGCTGCGCCAGTTCGAGCTTGGTGACGAGATCGGTGACGATCTTGGTGCCGACATGGGCCGCCTGCTTCTCCATCTGCTCCATCAGCCAGGGGCCCTGGATGACGTCGGCGAAGCCCGGGTAGTTTTCCACGTCGGTGGTGATGGTGAGTTGTCCGCCGGGCTGGATGCCCTGGATCAGCACCGGCTCCAGCATCGCGCGCGCCGCGTAGATCGCCGCGGTGTAGCCGGCGGGGCCGGAACCGATAATGACGACCTTGGCATGGATAGGCGCAGGCATCGGCGGATCCCTCTCTTATTCGGGGGTTTGTTTTGACTGAGCAGAAAGCGCCCGGCAGGAGGTCGCGGCGGCGCTGAAAGTGTCAAATCCAAGTCTATGACATCTGGGTAGCTATGCAAGAATTGCAATCCATACCGGCGAATTTTCCCCGGAACTGAAGTCACTTTTGCGAAATGTCGCGCTGCACGCGCAATAAAATTGCGCAAGCGGCGCGGCCTGCGCTAAAGAGTTGCCGGTAAGACCTGCCGAGTGCAGCCAGAATTAGGGAACCCGACGCGCGTGTCGAAGAATCTTGACGAAATCGACCTCCGAATCCTTGCGGAAATCCAGGCGGATGGCCGAATCACCAACGTGGAACTGGCCAAGCGCGTCGGTATCTCGCCGCCGCCCTGCCTGCGCCGCGTCCGCACGCTGGAGGAGGAAGGTTACATCCAGGGCTACCGCGGCCTGCTCGATCCGCGCCGGCTCGGCTTCGACGTCACCGTGTTCGCGTCCGTCCACCTGTCCAGCCAGGCGGACGCGGATTTACGCGCGTTCGAGGATTTTGTTCGCGCCGAACCGTTGGTGCGGGAATGCTGGATGCTGTCGGGCGAGGTCGATTTCATCCTCAAATGCGTCGCGCCCGATATGGCGACGTTCCAGGATTTCGTCACGCACCTGACCGCTGCGCCGCATGTACGCAATGTCAGGACGTCACTAGTGCTGCACAATTCGAAATACGAAGCAGCCGTGCCGCTCGATGTGAAGGTGGCGGGCTGAGGCGCTGAAGCTTCGTCGCAACCGCTAGACCCTCATGGTGAGGAGGCGCGCAGCGCCGTCTCGAACCACGAGGCCCCGCTGGTGCCATTCATCCTTCGAGACNNNNGCTGCGCGGCTCCTCAGGATGAGNNTGACAGCGCCGTAGCGGAGCAAAGCGACTTGTCCGCCGTAGCTCAACGAGCGAAGGCGGAAGCGTGCCCACCAACTTTTTTCGTAACCGCGAATGGTGGGCATGGCGCGAAGGCGCGCCTTTGCCCACCCTACGGTTCGCGACTACTTCTTCCGCATAATCGCGTCGGCGCTGATCGGTCCGCCGCCCGCGGTCGCCAGGTAGAGACAGGCGAAGCAGAACAGGATCGCGGCGGTGCCGCCATTGAGGATCGGGTGAAAGACCGGCGCGGCGGGCGTCTTGAACATGTGCCCGATGAAATACGCGAACGCCATCTGGCCGGACAGGATGAACGCGCTGAGGCGCGTGAACAGGCCGATCATCAACAGCGCGCCGAGCACGAGCTCGATCGTGCCGGCTACCACGATCAGCGGCGGTATCTTTGCGAACATCGGTACGGCCGGAAAGCCGAGAATCTTGGCGACGCCGTATTGAAACAGCAGCAAGCCGGTGATGAAGCGAAACAGGCTCAGCGCCTGCGGCTGCCATTTGCCGAGCAGTTTGTCGATTTGGTCCATGTCTTCGTCCCCCTTGTTTGACGCGCCAGAACTTGGCGTGTCGAGATTACACGGTGTTGGCTGATTGCGTGTGATGCCGACACAACACCCCTGAAATTGAATCATTCCCCGTCACGCCGCCGCTGCGCGACATTGTCGCTGATGCAACGCAGCAAGATGACATCCCGGCAAATCGCGACGCTCAGTCCATCGCCGCGAAATGCCGGGATTTCCGCCGATCGACTTAGTTATAATCCATAAGCATCGTCCGGAGCGGATATTCAAAAATCCGCGGCGCCACCACTCACAATCCTGTCAGCGCGGCGGCAACAAAAAAGCCGCGTGGCAAACGCGGCTTTGTCGCAACAGTAACTTGCAGGTGACTACAGCATGATCCCAGGCGGATCGCGCCTTAGCGCCACTCGACCTTGGTGATCTCGTAGGCCTTGGCGCCGCCAGGCGCCATCACTTCGACGGTCGTGCCCTTCTTCTTGCCGATCAGGGCGCGGGCGAGCGGCGAGGTGATGGAGATGCGGCCCTTCTTGGCGTCGGCCTCGACTTCGCCGACGATCTGCCACACCGCCTTCTTCTCGGTGTCCTCATCGACCAGCGTGACGGTAGCGCCGAACTTGATGGTGTCGCCGGAGAGTTTCGAGATGTCGATCACGTCGGCGCGCGCGAGCTTGTCCTCGATCTCGGCGATGCGGCCTTCGTTGTGTGACTGCTCTTCTTTGGCCGCGTGATATTCCGCGTTCTCGGAGAGGTCGCCATGCGAGCGCGCTTCCGCAATATGCTCGATGATGCGCGGACGATCCTCCGATTGGCGCTTCTTCAACTCGACCTCAAGCGCGGCGTAGCCGCTCGCAGTCATCGGAACCTTGTCTACCATTCTTCCGTTCCTTCCATCGCACGAGCCGCCCATTGCGCGGAACGCACGAGGTACTTCCTAGATTTTGATTCGGGCTTTCGTGGCCCGATAACGAGCCCGCCAGCCTATTAATTTCGGCCCCTTCAGGGGCCGATTCAACATCCAAACGAGCGGTGAGTTCCAGCCATACGGCTTTATTGCCAATCGTTTAGCGGGCATTCGCCCGGCCGACGATCAGGTCTCGGAAAAGTAACTCTGCAGTGTGCGGACCTCAAGGTCCCCGCCCAGATAGGCGCGGATGCCTTGGGCGGCCGCTACAGCACCCGAAAGAGTGGTGTAATACGGCACTTTATGCAAGAGGGCAGCCCGCCGCAGCGAACGGCTGTCCGCCAGCGCCTGCGGCCCTTCGGTGGTGTTGAAGACGAGCTGGATGTCGCCATTGGTGATGGCGTCGACAATATGCGGGCGTCCTTCCAGCACCTTGTTAACCTTCTCGGTCGGAATGCCCTTGTCGGTCAGAAAGCGCTGGGTGCCTGAGGTACCCATCACCTTGAAGCCGAGCGAGTGCAGCAAGCGCACCGCATCCGCGATGCGGTCCTTGTCGGTCTCGCGCACCGAGACGAAGACGGTGCCCTTGCGCGGCACGCGGGTGCCGCCGCCGAGCTGGCTCTTGGCAAACGCAACCTCGAACGAGCGGTCGATGCCCATGACCTCGCCGGTCGAGCGCATTTCCGGACCGAGCACGGTATCGACGCCGGGGAAGCGCGCGAACGGGAAGACGGATTCCTTCACGCCGACATGGCCGAGCTGCTTCTTCTTCAGCTTGAAGTCGGCAAGCTTTTCGCCGGCCATGATCCTTGCTGCGATCTTTGCCACCGGCGTACCGACGACCTTGGCGACGAACGGCACGGTGCGCGATGCGCGCGGATTGACTTCGAGCACATAGATCTCGCCGTCCTTGATCGCGTACTGCACGTTCATCAGGCCGACGACGTCGAGGCCGAGCGCGAGCTCGCGGGTCTGCCGCTCGAGCTCCTCGATCATCTTTCCGTCAAGCGAATGCGGCGGTAGCGAACAGGCGGAATCGCCGGAGTGAATGCCGGCTTCCTCGATATGCTCCATGATGCCGACGATGAAGGTGTCCTTGCCGTCGCAGAGGCAGTCAACGTCGATCTCGGTGGCATCGGACAAATAGCGGTCGAACAGCAGCGGGTTCTTGCCGAGCACGGTGTTGATCTGCCCGGTCTTGTCGTTGGGATAACGCGCCTTGACGTCGGCCGGCACCAGCTCGGGCAGAGTGCCGAGCAGGTAGTCGTTGAGCTGGTTTTCCTCGCGGATGATCTGCATCGCGCGGCCGCCCAGCACGTAGGACGGACGCACCACCAGCGGCAGGCCGAGATCGGCCGACACCAGCCGTGCCTGCTCGACCGAATAGGCGATGCCGTTCTTGGGCTGCTTCAGGCGCAGCTTGTCGAGCACGCGCTTGAAGCGGTCGCGGTCTTCGGCAAGATCGATGGCGTCGGGCGAGGTGCCGAGGATCGGTACATCGGCGGCTTCCAGCGCGCGCGCCAGCTTCAGCGGGGTCTGGCCGCCGAACTGCACGATCACGCCGTGCAGCGTGCCGTTCTGTCGCTCGGTGGCGACGATTTCGAGCACGTCCTCGGCGGTCAGCGGCTCGAAATAGAGGCGGTCGGCGGTGTCGTAGTCGGTCGACACCGTTTCCGGATTGCAGTTAACCATGATGGTCTCGTAGCCGGCGTCGTCGAGCGCGAAGCAGGCGTGGCAGCAGCAATAGTCGAATTCGATGCCCTGGCCGATCCGGTTCGGGCCGCCGCCGAGGATGATGACCTTCTTCTTGTCCGACGGCGCGCTCTCATCGGCGAGCTTGCCCGCGAACGGCGCTTCATAGGTCGAATACATGTAGGCGGTGGGGGAGGCGAACTCGGCAGCGCAGGTGTCGATGCGCTTGTACACGGGACGGACGCCAAGCGCATGACGCTTCGCGGTGATCTCGGCTTCTGTGGACTCCGACAGCACGGCAAGCCGCGCGTCGGAAAAGCCCATGGCCTTCAGCATGCGCATGCCATAGCCGTTCGGCGGCAGGCCGTGCGCCCTGATCTTGGCTTCCATGTCGATGATGCCGCGCATCTCGCTGAGGAACCAGGGATCGATCTTGCAGGAATTGAAGATCTCCTCGTTCGACCAGCCGAGCCGCATCGCCTGCGCCACCTGCAGGATGCGGTTCGGCGTCGGCGTGCCGAGCGCGGCGCGGATCGCGTTCTTGTCGTCGCCGTGGCCGAGGCCTTCGATCTCGATGTCGTCGAGCCCGGTCAGGCCGGTCTCGAGGCCGCGCAGCGCCTTCTGCAGGCTTTCCTGGAAGGTGCGGCCGATCGCCATGACCTCGCCGACCGACTTCATCGAGGTCGTCAGCGTGGTGGAGGCGCCGGGAAATTTCTCGAACGCAAACCGTGGCACCTTGGTGACGACATAGTCGATGGTCGGCTCGAACGAGGCCGGCGTCGCACCGCCGGTGATGTCGTTGGCGATTTCATCGAGCGTGTAGCCGACCGCAAGCTTGGCGGCGACTTTTGCGATCGGGAATCCCGTCGCCTTCGATGCCAGCGCCGAGGAGCGCGACACGCGCGGGTTCATCTCGATCACGACCATGCGGCCGTCCTCGGGATTGACGCCGAACTGCACGTTGGAGCCGCCGGTCTCGACCCCGATCTCGCGCAGCACCGCGATCGAGGCGTCGCGCATGATCTGGTATTCCTTGTCGGTCAGCGTCAGCGCCGGCGCCACCGTGATGGAATCGCCGGTGTGCACGCCCATCGGATCGAGGTTCTCGATCGAGCAGACGATGATGCAATTGTCCTTCTTGTCGCGCACCACCTCCATCTCGAACTCTTTCCAGCCGAGCACGGATTCCTCGATCAGCACTTCGTTGGTCGGGGAGGCGTCAAGGCCACGTTCGATGATGTCGAGAAACTCTTCCTTGTTGTAGGCGATGCCGCCGCCGGTGCCGCCCATGGTGAAGGAGGGGCGGATGATCGCCGGCAGTCCGATCTCGGACAGCGCCATCAGCGCCTCGCCGAGCGCGTGCTCCTGGTAGCGCTTGCGGCGCTCGTTCTCGCCGATCGTCCATTGCCGTTCGAGCTCATCCAGCGCGTCGCCGGATAGTTTCTCGCGTTCGGCGAGGTATTTGTCGCGATAGGATTTCTTCAGCGCCGAGGCGTTGGCGAGCCGCGATTTCGGCGTCTGCAGGCCGATCTTCTCCATCGCGTTGCGGAACAGCTGGCGGTCTTCGGCCTTGTCGATGGCATCGGCGGTGGCGCCGATCATCTCGACGTCGAATTTGTCGAGCGTGCCCTGGCGGCGCAGCGACAGCGCGCAGTTCAGCGCGGTCTGGCCGCCCATGGTCGGCAGCAGCGCAAAGCCGCCCGGGATGACATGGCGCTCCGCCTCGATGATCTTGGCGACGATCTCGGGGGTGATCGGCTCGATGTAGGTAGCGTCAGCCAGTTCCGGATCCGTCATGATGGTGGCCGGATTGGAATTGACGAGGACGATGCGGTAGCCCTCTTCCTTCAGCGTCTTCACCGCCTGGGTGCCGGAATAGTCGAATTCGCAGGCCTGGCCGATCACGATGGGACCGGCGCCGATGATCAGGATGGTGGAGATATCTGTTCTTTTGGGCATCAGCTCTCAGACAGGATTTTGGGCACAAAAAAAGGGCGCGCAGCCGCGCGTCCCCTAAGCCAAGAGCGCGGGTCACCCTCGCGCGCGGGTGGTCTTTAGACCAGATTTTGCACCCGCGAAACCCCCAAAAGCCCCCCATCAACCGGCAATTTTATAAGGTTTCAGCCGCTCCTGCCGGCCGCGAAACAGCAGCACCGCCAGTGAGGCGGCGACGCTTGAGCCGCCTACCCAGCCGAGATCGGTTGGACCCAGGATCGACAGCACGATGCCACCGGCGGCGCCGCCAAGGGCGAAACCGAGGTACATGGTGGAGGCATTGAGCGACAGTGCGATCACCGAGGTTCGCGGATCGATCCGGACGATGCTGGCGATCTGCGCCGGATAGAATGCCCATCCCGCGATGGCCCAGCCAAAGACCAGCAACAGCACGACATATCGGGTGTGGTCTGGCGTAGTCGACTTCAGTGCGAGCGACAGCAGAACAAGCGCCGTCGCCATGCCGGCAAGACCGACGGCAGCCGTCGGCAACGGACCAAACCGGTCCGCGAGCGTGCCACCGAGCATGTTGCCGATCGCCGCGGCCGAACCAAAGATCAGCAGCGCAAGGCTGATATCGGCGGCATTGAATCCAAGGCCCTGCAGCGGAATCGCTAGATAAGTGAAGACGGTGAAGCCGCCGATGGCCCAGAGCACCGTGGTAGCGAGCGCGTAGAGCACGCCCGGATGCCGCGCAACGGCCAGGCGCTCGCCGAGCGTGGCCGTGCTGTTCGGCAGGCCGCGCGGCACGCCGTACAGCACGCCAGCCAGCGCGACCGCGCCAAGCGCAGCGACCATGACAAAGGTTGCGCGCCAGCCGAACTGGTTGCCGACCATCGTGCCCAGGGGAACGCCGATCACGGTGGCGACCGTGATGCCCGAGGTCACGAGCGCGACAGCGCGGCCGCGCCGTTCGGGGGAAGCCAGCGCGACAGCAACGCCGAGGGCCGTGGGCGTGCACAGCGCGGCGCCCATCGCCATCAGCACGCGCGACGCCAGCAGCAACGGAAACGAGGTGGAGGCGATCGCCAGCAGGTTGGCGGCAATGAAGCCGGAGAGCGCCAGCGTCAGGACATGCCGGCGGTCGAAATTGTTGAAGGCGACAGCGAGGATCGGCGAACCCAAAGCGTAGGCCAAGGCGTAGGCCGTGACGAATTGGCCGGTGGCGGCCGCGGAAATCTGGAGATCCTCCGAGATGACCGGCAAAAGTCCAGCAATCACAAACGCTTCGGTGCCAATCGCGAACGCAGCCAAGGCCAGCCAAAACACGCCCATGGATCTCCAAGTTCAATAATCATTGAACTATTGAAGCAGAAGCTAGATGTCAATTGGTTCAATAAATATTGAACATTGCGGCCAGAGCCTCGCCTTGCTATTTGCGGGCGCATGAGCCGCTCGCTTCCGCATCCGACCCGCGATCAAATCGAACTGCCAATGGTGCTGGATTGCCTCGGTGATCCGACCCGGCTCGGCATTGTTTGCACCATCGCGAAGGCCGATCAGGCCGCGACCCAACTGCGCTGCGGCGACTTCAACGCGTTCAGCGGCAAATCCAATCTGGCGTATCACTTCGCCAAGCTGCGTGAAGCCGGCCTGATCCAGACCCGCGTTGTCGGAACGACGCGCTACATGCGCCTGCGTCGTAACGATCTCGACGCGCGTTTCCCCGGGCTGATCGACACTATCCTCAAATCCGCAGCGCTCGACGCCGACCGCTTGCAGTTTCCGGAATGCGAATTGCCTGGCGTGGAGTAAGTAAGCCCGCCTTCAGAACGGCGGGGATACGGCGCCGCCTTCTTGGCGGCTGGCGTGCCTGGCCGAAGCTGGCGAAGCCAGCGAAGGCTGGAGGCCCGGCCTGGATTTGAACCAGGATAAAGAGCATTGCACTGCTCCCGCGTCGTCGCTTCCGCCACCGGGCCGAGGCAATCATTGCCTATCACGGCGCGGTGAACCACCCTTACCGCGCCTTAGGGTTAACAACCTTAGCGCGCGAAAGAACGTTAGTTGAGCTGGAGGGCGTGCCGGGCCACGAAAGTCATCCGCCAGGGGTTGTGGCCGATGTTCTGATGCGCGCGCGAGGCGGAGAAGCCGGCCTGGGCGAGCTTTTTAATCATCTCATTCTCGCTGTAGCGCTGCAGTCCGACGCGCGTACGTAGCTGCCGGTAGTCCGACAGCGCCGTACTGGCGAGGCCGTAGAGCGCGTCTTTCAGGAAGCCGTGGGCGCGTGCGAATTTCAGCAGCGCCAACACGTCTCGGGCCATGCCGACTTCGGGCCGCAGGATGTCGCCCAGCACCAGGCGGCCGGTGGGCTTCAACAGCCGGCGAACGATGGCAAACGCCGAATCCAGTTCACCCGGCGTCATGTACTGCGCGACCGAGTTCATGACGACGAGGTCGATCGAGCCCTCGCTCATCGTCCGCAGTTCATCGAGCGAACGGACGCGGATCTTGGTGTTCGGGGCGAAGCGCGCGATCAGCCGGCCGCGGACGCCGGGCGCCGGTTCGGCCAGATAGAGCTTGGCGCAGGCGTCCGCCACTTTGGCAGCGAACAGCGCCTCGCCGCAGGCGTAGTCCAGCACGACGGCGTCGGGCGACGCGATATAGCCGATGATGTCGCGCGCAATGACCTGGAAATGCAGGTCGCGATGCAGCTTGCTCGCATAAATCGTATGCGTGGAATCGTAATAGTCGATCCATTCATCCATGCGCGCAATATCCCGCAAAACAGCGGGTTCCGGCGATCGGAACCAGCCTGAAAGTGATGCGTTAGGTCGTCCGGCGGCCAATGTCCACCCGCCGCCGGTGTCCGGTTCCTAACAGGAAGGTGCAACGTGAGCAAAGCCCACAACAAATCCGACAAGGTATCCCCCGATCTCGATACACCGACCGACCTGGCGCCGGCCGCCGTCGAGAAGATTTCGGCGTCGCTCAACGTCCTGCTGGCTGACGCCTTCGCGCTTTATCTGAAGACCAAGAATTTCCACTGGCACGTCAGCGGCCGCCATTTCCGCGACTATCATCTGCTGCTCGACGAGCAGTCGGAAGCGATCTTCGGCACCACCGACCAGCTCGCCGAGCGGGTGCGCAAGATCGGCGGCACCACGATTCGCTCGATCGGGCAGATCGGCAAATTGCAGACCATCCAGGACAACAACGAGGCTTACGTGCCGGCGCGGCAAATGCTGCGCGAACTGATGGAAGATAACAAGAAGATGGCGGCGGCGATGCGCAAGGCGCACAAGCTCGCCGACGACAATGAGGACCGGGGCACCGCGCAACTGCTCGAACTGTTCATCGACGAGACCGAGCGCCGCACCTGGTTCCTGTTCGAGGCCAGCCGTCAGGAAGGCGCCAACGCGGCATAGGGCGGTTGCGATTCGCAGGCGCGCAGGGCGGGCTTTGTCATCCCTGCGTTCTGCGGCGGCTGCCTTCCGAAAGGACATTCCCGTCGCCTCCCGGCCAGTTTTGCGATAGGCTGGTGCCGCAGCTTCGAACAGAGAAACGGCTGCCCGAAGCTTTGCTGCGATCCGAAGGAGGCGGGAGATGCCTATCTCTTTCTCGATGATCGTTTTGAGCTCGCAGATGGTCGTTGCGGTGGCAGACGGGATGCCGAACTCGACATTGCGCGAAGTTGCAAGCTCGACGTCGCCGCCACCACAGGCCTCTCCGTTGACCAGCCGATGAAGAGCTGCGTGAACGATGAGCAGAAAGCGAAGCGGCAACTTGCAGGGCCAGTGGTCGAAATTCCCTGCGCCAGGCCGGGCAAGCTGCACCTCGCAGGAGAGCATCGGCGGCACGCCGAGTTATGTCAGTTTGCTGACATGCATGCAGATGGGTCAGTGGACCCGTTAGCTGCTCTGGGCTGGTCTTCACTCAGGCAATCGGCGCGGGCTGCCTCTGCCCTTGGCCCGTCGCGACTTTTAGCACCGCCACACGACCTCGGTCGCTTACCGGCGAAGCGGAAATCAACAGGCCGCCGTCGAATCGCAGAGGACGACGCTCGTGACCCGCAGCAGACGGCTCTCACTTTTCCGGGAACAGCAGAGACAAAAAAGCTCGCAATTGCCACGTCGGCGCGCCATCCGGTCTAACCACGTTATAAAAGCCTTGGATCGACGCACTCACCGGCTGGTCGCCGAGCTTGAACAACCGACCAAAGCCGCCACCGATCGGTACGGTCCATTGCTGGCCCGGCGCTGCAAGCCAGTTCGCGGTCATAATCGGTGAACTTGTCAGGTACCATCCGTGCGCCATGTTGTAGTTGATAAACGGCTGCACGAGAAATTGATTCACGCTCGGGCGCAACGGATTGCCGCCAACAGACCACTGGTTGTTGGCCAATACGCCGATCACCCAATGTCCCGGCGTTACTAACGCGACGGCCGTTGGACCGAGCAGTACTTTTCCCTGTCCAAGAATAGGATCGGTCGCGGACGGAATCGTAAAGACCGGGCCGACGCCCCAGATCAGAGGACCCGGATGGGTGGGTGACACAAAGAATTCCTGAGTAATGTCGCCAATGCCATTCGTGTTGCTGTTAAAAAACGGGCTAGGTTGACTGATCACGGGCATGATGGTGCGCGAGATCAGATTCCAGTCTGCGTTGAGGCGCAGCGGCACAACCGGCTGAATGTTGAGCACTTCCTGGGTGCGGTTGAACGGCCCGGCGTTGAAATTCGTGTTGCTTTGGAACGGAACGCTGACGAGATCGGCAATGGGGTTCTGCGATTGCTTCGCCAGGTCTTCGTTTTCGGAGGGGTGGGCAGAATGCTCGGGTTTTGCAGAATGCCCGGTTTTTGTCGGCGCGATCGTATCGGGAAGCCCGCTCTGGAATTTGTAGTTCGCACCGAACTTGACCATTTGAACGTCACGGTTCAACTGGATTGGTGGGACCGTAGTGGAAGTCCAGTTTCCGAGGAAAATTTGATCGTATTCGAGCTTGATCGTCCAATGCGATTTAAAGCCGTACTCGATGCCCACGCCGGCCAGCCAGCCGGAGCTGGTGTTGGACCCCTGCCAAGTGACGCCGGGAAAGTTCAACGAGGCATTGCTTTGCACCCAGCCACCGCCAAACTTGCCGTACACAAGCCAACGATCCTCCACGAGGCCGACGCGGCCGGCAATCGTTCCAATCCAGTTCTGACTCACGGAGCCGAGCGTAGGTGTCGGAAGCGTGGGATGAGCAAAAGTTGCCCCACCGAAATCACCTTCCACGCCAAATAAAAGGTGGCCCGCCTGGAAATTGTAGCCGGCCTGAATGCCACCGATGAATTCGGTTAGGCCGCCATACAGATTGTTGCCCGGAATGTTGAGGCTGCCACTGGTCCACGCCCCGCCGACATTGGCGCCAAGATAAAATCCTGACCAATTGTACGGCGGCGGGGGAGCGGGCGGAGCCTTTACCGGTATATCCGCGGCACGCGCGGTGATATTCACACAGATTGCAAGCAGTGCAACGCTTCCAAGAAATAGATTCCTCATGACCACCTCCTAGAGAGGGTAAGGAACGGTCCCGGATGGTGCGTCTCCCGCAGCAACGCCACTAGGCAGCAATGACAAGAGCGATGGATTGGCCGCAGCGCGTCTTATTTTTTGAACACTGGTCTTGTCGGCGCCGGCGGCGTTGCCGCTGCGGGCGAAAGATTGAACGTCAGCCAGACGTTCCAGCCCGCCGGCCGATTTTCATTGGCGAATTCGCCGTAGGCCTTCAGGTTTAGATATCCCTGCATGTCGCCGACCGGGAAAATGTAGCCGACCTGCGGTCCGACGCCGAGCACCCGCGAC
>NZ_LLYB01000060.1:174513-174637 GCF_001440475.1 Bradyrhizobium lablabi
GTCGCCGGAGCCGCTGTCGCAGCCGAGCTCTTGATAGGCGTAACCCACGAGGCCGACCTGCCACTGCTTGGTGAGGAATTGCGACGCGCCCCAGTCGAAGTGCATGTCGACGCCGCTTTGATAT
>NZ_LLYB01000060.1:174692-327533 GCF_001440475.1 Bradyrhizobium lablabi
TTGGATCGAAATAGGTGTAGCCGCCGCCGGCGTCGATTACCCAATGTCCGAGCCCCATATTTGCAAGACGATCCGACTGATACGCCCCGACCGGGATGTCCCCGGTGATGTAGGTCATGTAGTTGTGCACACCGGCATTCCATTTGAGCTGGAACATCGGGAGCAGATCGCCAAATGCAATGATCGAGCTGTCGATGCTGTCGAAGCGCGAGAATGGGAATACTCCGCCGCCTGGTCCCGTCAGTGTCCCCACCAGCGATCCCGCCAGCGACGTGGAGTTGGCGCCGTAGGACGCTAACAGGCTAGCAGAGGCCTGGCCGCCCAGCACGGGTGTCGCAAAGGTGTAGGTCCCGGCAACAAGGCCAAGAGGCACATTCGCATGAACGTTCGCGTTCACGTTGACGTTCAGATTCGCGGGAATGCGACCGAGCGTGATCTCTCGTGCCCGCGCCACGTCGGCGCCGGCGGAAACCGAGGTGTGATAAAAAAACGAGGTCACCGACCAGCCCGGCGCCTGCGCGGGGACGGCGGCGAGGCTGCCAAAGAAGCCGGGTACCCAAAAGCTGACACCGCCTTCATCGGCGTGTGCCACGCCGGTAAGGGCGGACAGCATCGCAATCGACAGGCCGGCACCTGTATATTTGAGAAGGGCGTTGAGTCCTCGATCGGTTGGTTTGTACGCCATCTGCTCGCTCCCAATACTGGAGATCACAGTGATCAATTCGAGATTGACATAGATTGAATGTCTCGTCGTAGGCGATCGGCGTGGGAAAACCATGCAAGTCGAAAATCCGTCGCGGCTGTTGCGCCAATGCCNACGAGACAACGTCTGCTATGCACTTCAACGGGCATTGCGAGGGTGTCGAGGGNAGTTTGCACCACGAGGGACGACGCATGGAGCGCGGTGACGCTGCACAGGCCGCACCGCGCGGCAGGTTCATACCGACAGGTTCATACCGACAGGCTACGCCGGCGCTGAGGCGCCGGCATGCCGTCAACGTTCATTGCGCCGACAAGCCGACCGTTGTTTGCGACTTCGTGACCGGCGGCGGATTCCATTTGCCGGTCAGCGCGTCGGACTTCGGTGCGTACAGGCGCATCGTCAGATTGAATGGCCCTTTCGGCGCGGGAAGCCAGTTGGCTTCGAGCTCCTTGCCGGGGCTGGCGTTCTGGAAATAAAGGTCGAGCGAGCCGTCCGCATTGTATTTGAACGGCATCCAGCTGCTCACCGCAAAGCGGTTCAGCACGTTGCCGACCTGGAAGCCTTCCTGATCGTAGAGCGTGATCGACCAGAACGCGTTGACCGGCGGGGCTGCGCCTTTCTCGAAGGTGATGGTGTATTTGTTCGCGCCATCGAGCGGCTTGCCGGATTCGTCGGCGAGGTTGAGCGGATAGATGGCGTCCTCGGGCAGGTTAGCGCCGAGCCCGACCTGCGAGACGATCGCCCGCTTCAAATAGTAGTTGCCGTAGACGCCCATCGTGTCGGTGTTCATCGACCAGCCATTGGCGACGCGGGCCAGCGTCGGCACTTTCCAGGCCATCAGCTTCTGTCCGTCCTGTGGTGCGGTCTCCATGGCTCGCTGCACCACCGGATCGAGTTTGCCGATGTCAAAGCTCTTGCCGGGCTCGATACCGATTTTCTTCATCTGCGCGATGATCGGCTCGTCGGTGATATGAGGCGGGTGAAGCTTGAGCAACTCGGCGGCATTGGCGAAATACACGCCTGCCGTCATGCTGTCGACCTGCACCTTCGGCGGCGTCTTCATGTCGACGCTTGGGTCCGGCTTGAATTCAACCGACCTGGGCGTCTTGCCATATTCGGAAAGCAGGGCGATCTTGTAGCCGGCCTGGATTTTGCGGACCGCATCGTAGTCCGGCGGGCCATCGGTCTTGGTCCGGCCGATCACCCAGACGTAAGACGTTGGCGCTTCGATCCGTTGGGTGTCTTTCGGAAGCTTGAACTCCTCCGCAAACCTGTCGCGCAGGTCCGGCCGCCAGCCGGGCGGCGTGATCAGGAACGTGCCGGCCTTGGTGCCCGTCGTTCGCCAACCGGGAGAAGCAAACACGTCGGTCCACATATCGAGCATCGGCAGCAGATAATAGCGTCCATCTGTATCTGGCGCGGATATCACCACGGGCTCTTTCGACATGTCCAGCCATGCGCTGGAGTATAAAGTGTCGAAGTTCGAACGAACGACACCCCTGAAATCCGCGGGTGGATATTCGGGTACGTTGTTGAACATGTTCATCGGTCCCTTCCCCATTTCCTTGTCTGGACCGATGTTGGAAAATTGCTTTCGTGTGATTTCCATCGACAGCAGCGGATAGAAATAAACGTAGGCATCGACGGCGATGGCGTGCGCTTCCTGTTCGGTAATGGGCGCCGCCGTTTGCGCTAGTGCAACGGGCGCAGCGCACAGGCAAAGAGACAAAGTCAGGGGCAGGATTCGTCTAAACATGTCGAACCTCGTTTTCTGATATCGCTTGTTGCTTGAAATTTCGCATGGCTTGACGCTCAGGCATCTGGCGCGGTCAGTGCTGATGATCTGCATTGCTTTCGCAGAAGTGCAGCAGGGACGGAGGTGCCATGCTATCGGCAACAGAAAGCGCCGCAGCGAATGTTGATGTAAGTCAATGTCTTTGAGGAAGTGATGCCAGAACGCCTAAACCTCAAGGTGTTGAGCTACCGCTACGTGTGCGTGCTTGAACAGTCAGGAAGAGATGGCGAGTCGCGGTCAGGCCGAATGATCAGCCCTCGCGCCCGCTCTTTGCTAAAATGCGCATGAACGTCGCGCGCAAAAATGGCGTGCTGCTGCAAGATTCCGATAATCAATTTAAGCGAGCCTGGGCAGGATCGGCCCTATGTTTCCAAAGCAGCCGGCAATTGGAATGTGCGGCTTTGTAAATGCAACTTTAAAGAGCAATTTATAAAGTTTGGAATCAAGCGATGCAGAAAATTATCGATTTCCCTGATGTGGCATCGTCCGGCCGTGCTACCGGCCGGCCCGCTCTGCCGGTCGGCAACTTGCCAGGCTACCCATCACAGCCGCCGTCGATCGAGCCGATCTATGCGGTGGTCGATTCACTGTCGCGCACGCTGGAATCCATCAAGGCGATGTGCGCGACCACTCCGAACGGGCCGATCCGCGAGAAGCTGGAGATCGAGCGAACCAATCTCGTCATCGGGTTATTCGTCGCGCGGATTGCGTCGATGCGCGTTTCGTCAAATGACTCCGCGTCGGCTGTTTTGGCCGAGCCGGAATTCCCGCTCGCCAGGCGCGGATGACGGCGTCCCGTCTTATCGCGCGCCGCGCCTCCACAGCCTGACCAGCGGCCCGTCTGCGCCGCGCACCGGATCGGTCTTCGGCAGTTTCACCTCGGGGATCGTCTTCAACGCCTTGGCGTGGTTCTCCGGCGTCGGCCGCGTGATCTGCATCGGCGGTCCCGGCGGATAGGCGCCGACCACGCAGAAATCGGGGCTCGCGAACACACATTGATGCCCGGTGCCGGCGGGCAGGATGGCGACGTCGCCGGGCGTGATCTCGAGCTCCTGGCCGCTATTGCCGCCGAAGCGGACGCGCGCGCGGCCACGGGCGACGCCGAGCGCCTCGTGCACGGTGGCGTGGTAATGCACATAGTCATAGACGCCGTTGCGCCACATCGCGCCCCAGCCATTGGCGCCGAACAATCCCTCGATGGTCTTTTCCGGATGATCGTTCGCGACATCGATCGCGCCCTTGTAGACCAGGAATGGCAGCGGACTGTTGGGCACGAGGCCGTCATCGTCGAAGATGAAGGTGAGCGGCTCGATATCGGCGCTGACAACGGACATGGTTGTTCTCCGCTATTAAACCCTCATGGTGAGGAGGCGCATAGCGCCGAGCCACGAGGCCCCGCTGGTGCCATTCATCCTTCGAGACGCGGCTAACGCCGCTCCTCAGGATGAGGTCTGATACTACACTTCAATACATTATCCGCGTCTCACGTTCCCTTTGAAATCTCGAAAACCAGGCACGTCGTCGTCGCATGCGCGAGCAGCTTGCCATTGGCATCGGTGATGCGCGCTTCCGCCGTCGCGGCGCGGCGGCCGACATTGAGCGTCTTGCCCTCGGTGCGGACCGGGCCGGTATCCTTGCTCATGCCCTTGATGAAGGAAATCTTGAACTCCAGCGTGGTGTAGCCGTTGCCGGCGGGAAGCGCGGTTTGCACCGCAAGTCCCATCGCGGAATCCAAGAGGATCGCGGCATAGCCGCCATGCACCGAGCCGATTGGATTATAGTGCCGGAAGCCCGGCACGCTGTGAAACACGACATGGCCCTTCTCGGCGGTGGAATCGAACGGCTCGACATTCTGCATGATCGGCGGCGAGGGCAGCTTGCCCTCGAACATGGCGCGGACGAAGTCGAGGCCCGACATCGAAGCCATCACATGCGTCGGGGTCACGCCGTATTCGACGGTGGCGGTGGCTTTATCGTCCATGGCAATCCCTTTGTCCAATTATGATCATCATATTATGTGATATGAGGGAACGCCAGTGGGACAACTTGCTTGCATGGCCGGGCTTGACCCGGCCATGACCAATGCAGCGGCGTCTACGCTGCCGGACTGGCGCGGTCGTCGATCCCGCTGGCGTTGACGTTCCGCGCGAATGCCCACCAGTTCTCGGGTGCCACTTCGACGATACCGATTAAAATATCCTCCTGCCGAAGGCCGGGAGCATTGCCGAGATTCTTGACGACGAATTCGTAGAAGCTCACCTTCTGCTCGACGGGACGATGGTTGACCACGATTTGTAGGAAGATCGATTTGTCGCTGCGTTCGATCCCGAAGAACGTGCGATCTTGAATCATATGCTCGGGTGAATGTTCCCAAATCAGGATGAACCGATCATCGGCAGGAATTCGGAATGCGTCCATCATGGCTTGGTGGACTCCGTCCGCGATGGCGCGGCGATAGTCTGGTGTCGTGCCTTCACGAAGTGAGATGTTGACGAGGGGCATCGGTTTTCCTGCTCTGAATGTTGACGACCGTCTGACGATGCCGGGCCTTGCCTGGACTATCCATGTCGTAATATCCAATTAAATTGATAGATCGTCCAAACCGGAGCGTCGTCGATGACGGACGTGTTGACTGACCTGCTGGACACCATGCGGCTTGGGACGTTGGTCTACGGTCGTCTCGAGCTGGGAGCGCCATGGGGTTTCCAGCTTCCGGATCGCGGTGCCGCACACATTGTCGTTGTCGGCCGTGGAAGCGCTCGGCTGGAAGTGGATGGACGCCGGGCACCACTCAATCTTTCCGCGGGCGACGTCGTTTTCGTTCCCCGCGGCGGATCGCATATTCTGCGCGACTCCAAGGGAAGCGCGCTATTTGCATTCGGCGAGTCCGAATGCCGTAGTTTCCGCGATACCCGATCGGTCAAATTGAGCAGGGGCGGCCTGCAGACGGTGCTTGTTGTGTGTGCCTTCCAGTTTCGTGCCGCTCATAGCACGTTCTCCATGCAAAGGCTTGCGCGGTCAATTCATGTGCCCGCCACGCATGCAGCGCGGCCGCCATGGTTCGCTTCCACCGTTGAGCAATTCGTAGCGGAGAGTTCTTCGCAGGAGCCGGGAGCCATGGTGGTCATGAGTCGGCTGGCGGACGTCCTGCTGGTGCAGACGATCCGCTTCTATATTGCCGGCAACGAATGCGCGGCGCACGGCTTGCGTGCTCTTTCGGACCGGTCGATCGCAAGGGCGCTGGCGCTGATCCATGAACGACCGGCCGATGGTTGGACCGTCGAGAAACTGGCGCAGTCTGCCGGACTGTCCCGTTCCGGCTTTGCCGAACGCTTCCGCGCGCTGGTTGGCGATCCTCCGTTGGAGTATCTCGCCCGCTGGCGCATGACCAAGGCAGCCGAACTGCTTCGCGACAGTGATCTTGCAATGATCGACGTCGCCGAACGTGTCGGTTACCGAAGCGAAGCGTCGTTCCACCGGGCGTTCAAGCGTCTTGAAGGGGTGACGCCGGGGGCATTCCGACGCAGGTTTACCCGTGCTTCTTCTCCCGCATCAGGTCCGCGAACCGCTTGAACAAATAATGCGAGTCGCGCGGGCCGGGCGAGGCTTCCGGGTGGTACTGCACCGAGAATACCGGCTTGTCCTTGAGCTCGATGCCGCAATTGGAGCCGTCGAACAGCGAGATATGGGTCTGCGTGGCGCCCTCGGGCAGGGTGTCCTGATCCACCGCAAAGCCGTGGTTCATGGAGGTGATCTCCACCTTGCCCGTGGTCTCGTCCTTCACCGGATGATTGGCGCCGTGGTGGCCCTGATGCATCTTCTTGGTCTTGGCGCCGACGGCCAGTCCCAGCATCTGGTGGCCGAGGCAGATGCCGAAGGTCGGCGTGCCCGACGCGATCACCTCGCGGATCACGGGTACCGCATATTTGCCGGTGGCCGCCGGGTCGCCCGGGCCGTTCGACAGGAACACGCCGTCAGGCTTCATCGCCAGAATGTCTTCGGCCGATGTCGTCGCCGGCACCACCGTGACCTTGCAGCCTTCACCGGCCAAGAGCCGCAGAATGTTGCGCTTGATGCCGTAGTCGATCGCGACCACGTTGAATTCCGGCTTGGTCTGCTGGCCAAAACCCTGCTGCCAAGCCCACGGCGTCTCGTCCCAGGTGAAGCGCTGGCCCGAGGTGACCATGGGCACCAGGTCCATGCCTTCGAGGCCGGGCCATTCCCGCGCCTCTTCCTTCAGCCCGTGCAGGTCGAACGTGCCGCTCTTCGAATGCGCGATCACCGCGTTCGGCATGCCCTTGGAGCGGATCAGCGCGGTCAGCGCGCGGGTGTCGATGCCGGACAACCCGATGATGCCGCGGGCGCGCAGCCACTGATCGAGATGTTTGGTGGCGCGGTAGTTCGAGGGATCGGTAATCGCCGAGCGCAGGATCACGCCGCGCGCGCCGGGCGTTGCCGCCATGTTCACCGTCTCGATATCCTCGTCGTTGGTGCCGACATTGCCGATATGCGGGAAAGTGAAGGTGATGAGCTGGCCGGCATAGGAGGGATCGGTGAGGATCTCCTCATAGCCGGTCATCGCGGTGTTGAAGCAGACTTCGCCGACAGCGTGGCCTTCCGCGCCGAGGCCAAAACCCTCCAGCACGGTACCGTCGGCAAGCACGAGGAGCGCGGTCGGTTTGTGGTCCGGCCAAGCTGAGGAATTATCGGATGTTGTCATGAGCGCACTTCATAGTCGCAAGCGCCCCCGCGCGTCAAAGCCGGAAGGCAAGAAAACAGCGGGATTCACATGCGTTTGCTGCATATTTGACCGCCAGTTCCGTCGGTCCCGCAGCTTTTGGGCCAAATCCGCCTGAAACGGACCGCTTGGGCTTAACCAATTCGAGCCGATTCCGCTCGTTCCCGTCCCGCCGGCCGGCCCGCAGGCCACCCCCACAGTGGCGCGGCTCGCCCAGCCCCTATATAGACGCGGAATCATCAGATAGACCCAAGGCCCTTCCAGCGGCGCTATTTTCAGTGAGGCACCATGCTGCGCGACGACATCAACAATGCGGTCAAGGAGGCCATGAAGGCGAAGGAGGAGCGCAAGCTCTCCACCCTGCGCATGGTCAATTCGGCGATCAAGAACGCCGATATCGACGCGCGCGGGCAGGGAAAGCCGCCGCTCTCCGATGCCGACCTGCTCGGCCTCCTGCAGAAGATGATCAAGCAGCGCCAGGAATCGGTCGAGCTCTACGACAAGGGCGGCCGCGCCGAGCTCGCCGCGCAGGAGCGCGAGGAGATCGCGGTCATTTCCGCCTATCTGCCCAAGCAGATGTCGGACGACGAGGTGAAGGCCGCGATCTCGGCCGCCATCGCCGAGACGGGCGCCGCCGGCATGAAGGACATGGGCAAGGTGATCGGCGTGCTGCGCGCCAAGTTCGCCGGACAAATGGATTTCGGCAAGGCCAGCGGCATGGTGAAGGCGGCGCTGGCCGGATAGTTTTGGCCAGGGCATGTACTCAAAAATGGCCGGATGGGAGTCCGCTTTCCGGGGGCGCAGCAGACCGATTGTGCTCAACGTGAGCCCCTCGGATTTTGACCCAAAGCGGGAGTCGTGAAAGTTCGACGGCTAAAGCTCTCCCAATTTGGCTGATGTTTTCGCCATCTCTTTAAGGTTGAGACAATCAATTTACGCTATTTCCTCGCCTGTTGCCCTCAAGATGGCGATGGTTGATCAAGGAAAACGTCTAATGTTCCTCACGGCCTGTCTGATTATGTTGGTCTTGAGCGCCGTAGTGTCGTTTCGTCGATCCAGGCTTCTATCACGCAACTTTCAGGGGCGGCTCGCGGCGGTCTGGCCCTCTCTCTGCGCAGGCATTTGCGCGTTGGGGCTAATCGGATTTGATCGCATTCAAGACAAGCAAGAATTTGCCCCCTCCACCACGATCCATCTCATGATGCTCATTGGTGCTTTCGCTGTCGGTTGGTTTGCTGGCGTCTTTGCCGAACAATACGTTCAAGAGCAGGCTTCCCCGCGCGGAAATTCTGCACGGATTGTCGGGCCAGATTGAGGGCGCTGCGATCAATGCAAAGCTAAAAAGCGCATAGGACTAAGACAGCCGACAAGCTGCCATTACTCTGGCATCGTCCTGTTGATGTCTGGTGTGGCGCCCCTGGCGGACCCTATACGCCATCGTCGCCGAGGCCAGCTTTTACCCAAAGCAGTCGTCAAGTGGCAATGTCAATTGCTGGCATTCGACTTATGCGCCCGGAGTTAGGATAGCAGCAATGACAAAGGCTCGCGCGATTCTCGTATGAGTTTGAACCATCTGCCTCGTGTTCACAACCAAGGGGGAGCGCTATCATAGAAAGCCAATCGGGCAGAGATCATGTTCGACGTTGTGGTAAACCTCTTGGTCATTCTGTCTTTCGGCTTTCCCGCCATGCCATGGTTCTTTGGTGCGCGATGGGGGGCGAGAGGAGTTTGGCTCAGTTCAGGATTTGCCGTAGTCATCCTGCTATGTTTTTTTCCAATAGTGTTTTGGGTTGCATGCGGTGCCTGTGGGCAAGGCGTGCTAGCCATCTTCTTGCTGGGGCCGATCTGGCTTGCTTCGGCATTGCTTACGGTCGCTTCGGCGGCGTTCGCTTACTACAAATTTGCGCGTTAATTTCCGCAAGATAGCGAAGGTGCTGGGGGTAACGATACCGCCCACACTGGGCATCGCAGACGAAGTGATTGAGTAAAGCATCAGCGATGCCGGCTTTTGGGCCCGTAGCCGACCTTCCGGCATTTCTGCTTCTGAGCCACAACTGGGGCACAAGCGGACATCAAACGCCGGCCGACTTCTCTCAGTGCGCGCCCTGGTTTTTCTCGGGAACCTTTCCTCCGACGCGGCATCCAACCGGCACAAGCTCCGTTGGCAAGCGTCGTGGAAAGGCATCTCGATGAATCCGAATGTACAGGCACTTAATCGCGCAAGAGCATCGCTGTCAGATATCCAGAGGCCCGGTCGAGCCGAGGTCGAGGCGGCTGTTCGCACCATCATTCGGTGGACGGGTGAAGACCCTGACCGGGACGGCCTGCGCGAGACGCCGGCGCGGGTGACGCGCGCGTTCGAGGAGTTCTTCTCAGGCTACGGTCAGGACCCCGTCGAAATCCTGAGGAAGACCTTCGAAGAGATCGAAGGCTATGACGAGATGATCGTGCTGCGCGGCATCCGCTTCGAGAGCCATTGCGAGCA
The DNA here is from genome assembly GCF_001440475.1 of Bradyrhizobium lablabi. Lineage (GTDB taxonomy): Bacteria > Pseudomonadota > Alphaproteobacteria > Rhizobiales > Xanthobacteraceae > Bradyrhizobium > Bradyrhizobium lablabi. The sequence goes on from NZ_LLYB01000060.1 coordinate 184,414, forward strand.
CCATATGGCGCCGATCGTCGGCCAGGCCTGGGTGGCCTACATTCCGAATGGCCGCGTGGTCGGCATCAGCAAGCTGGCGCGCGTCGTCGACGTCTATGCCAGGCGTCTGCAGATCCAGGAAAAGATGACCGCGCAGATCGCCAACACCATCAATGACGTCCTGGAACCGCAAGGCGTCGGCGTCATTATCAAGGCGTCGCATCACTGCATGACGACGCGCGGCGTGCACAAGCCGGACTCCGATCTCGTGACCAGCCGCATGCTCGGCTGCTTTCGCGACAACGCGCTGACCCGTCAGGAATTTTTGGGAATGGCGACCTGACGCAACCCAAGCGGAGGACGACATGGCCGATCAGCAAGCTCCGCCCGCCGGTCCCGATCTGTCAAAGGGCATCCTGTTGTCCGAATTCGCGGGCGAGACCTTGCTTGGCTATGTCGGCGACGAAGAAGTCGTGCTGGTGCGGCGGGAAGCGGAGATTTTCGCGGTCGGCGCCCATTGCACCCATTATCACGGGCCGCTCGCGGAGGGCCTGGTGACCGGCGGGGGCATCCGTTGTCCCTGGCATCACGCCTGTTTCGACCTGCGCACTGGCGAAGCCACAAGGGCGCCGGCGCTCAGTCCGATCGCGGTCTGGAAGGTCGAGCAGCAAGACGGTCGCATCTTCGTTCGGGAGAAGCGTGAACAGCCCAAGCCGCAGGTGATTGGTATCACCGATGCGCCCGGCCGGATCGTTATCATAGGCGGTGGCGCGGCAGGCTTTGCCACAGCCGAGATGCTGCGGCGGCAGGAGTATCCCGGCAGCATCGTGATGCTGAGCCATGAGGCGGCAGCCCCGGTAGACCGGCCCAATTTGTCCAAGGATTATCTCGCCGGCAGCGCGCCGGAGGACTGGGTGCCGTTGCGGCCGGATGATTTCTACGCCGAAGCGAAGATCGACCTGCGCCTCAACACCGAGGTCACGGCCATCGACACCGACGCGCGCCATGTCGTCACATCAGGCGGGGAGACCATCCCCTACGACCGGTTGCTGCTGGCGACCGGCGCCGAGCCGGTGCGCCTGCCGATACCGGGCATGGATCAGCCCCATGTCCACGTGCTGCGCTCGCTCGTCGATTCCCGCGCGATCATTGCACTGGCCGACGGCGCGCGGCGTGCGGTCGTGATCGGCGCGAGCTTCATCGGGCTGGAAGCCGCGGCCTCGTTGCGCGCCAGAAATGTCGAGGTCCATGTCGTAGGCCTCGAGCAGCGGCCGATGGAGCGCGTGCTGGGGCCCGAATTGGGCGACTTCGTCCGCGCCCTTCATGAAGAGCACGGCGTCATCTTCCATCTCGGCGACACCGTAACCGCGATCGAGGGCAAGCGCGCCACGCTAAAGAGCGGCGGCGCGATCGAGGCCGATGTCGTGGTGGTCGGCGTCGGCGTGCGTCCGCGCCTTGAATTGGCCCAGAAGGCGGGGCTGGCGATCGACCGCGGCGTCACCGTCAATGCCTATCTGGAAACCAGCATCCCCGGCATCTACGCCGCGGGCGATATTGCGCGCTGGCCCGATCCGCATTCCCTTCAGACCATCCGCGTCGAGCATTGGGTGGTAGCCCAGCGTCAGGGCCAGACGGCCGCGCGAAACATGCTTGGGCAGCGCGAGCCGTTCCATGCGGTGCCGTTTTTCTGGAGCCAGCACTACGATGTGCCGATCAACTATGTCGGTCACGCCGAGAAATGGGACGAGATCACCGTCGACGGCGACATCTCCGGCAAGGATTGCCTGCTGCAGTACAAGAGCAATGGCCGCGTGCTGGCCGTCGCCTCGATCTATCGGGACATCGCAAGCCTCGAGGCAGAGCTGGCGATGGAGCGAGCGCGGGCGCCTTAACTCCAGTGCGTCATAAGCCCCTCATGGTGAGGAGCGCGAAGCGCGTCTCGAACCATGAGGCCCGCGGCCCATCCTTCGAGACGGCGCTTCGCGCCTCCTCAGGATGAGGGTTTGAACGGATGTAACGCAGCAAGTAAGATTAAGTCGCGGCTACAAAACGCCGCTCCACGTCATGCCCGGGCTTGTCCCGGGCATCCACGTCTCTAAAACTAGTAGCAAGAAAGACGTGGATGGCCGGGAGCGCAGACAAGTGTACGTAGTCTGCGCAAAAACAGACTACTATGCCCGGCCATGACGGAAGGAAAGACGGAAACGACCAAGGCCGCCACCATGCTTACCGAAGCCTCAACCTACGACGAGCTCTACCGCAACTTCCGCTGGGACGTCCCGGATCGCTTCAACATGGCGACGGCGTGTTGCGATCGACATGCTGACGGCAGCAACCGGCTGGCGCTGATTTATGTCGACGAGGACGGCGTCACCACGCGCACCTCGTTCGACGAGGTCGCGGAGATGTCGCGCCGGTTTGCCAACGTGTTGAAGGGCGACGGCCTCTCGCGCGGCGACCGCATCGCCGTGTTCCTGTCGCAATCCCTTGAATTGCCGATTGCGCATCTCGCGGCGTTCCGTTCCGGCATGATTTCGCTTCCGCTGTTCGCGCTGTTCGGTGAGGACGCGCTGGAATTCCGGCTGTCGAATTCCGGCGCACGGGCCATCATTACCGACGAAAGCGGATGGGAGAAGCTCTCGAAGATCCGCGACCGGCTGCCCTATCTTCAGGCTATCTATGTCACGACCAGCATCGCGCACGCTGGCGCCAAGCCGTTCTGGCCGGCGATCGAGGAGGCGGACGATGTATTCCCTACCGTTGATACCTCGGCGGACGATCCGGCTCTAATCATCTACACGTCAGGCACCACGGGGAATCCGAAAGGCGCATTGCATGCGCATCGCGTCGTGCTCGGCCATCTCCCCAATGTCGAGATGTGCCATAACTTCCTGCCGCGGCCGGGCGACCTGATGTGGACGCCGGCGGACTGGGCCTGGATCGGCGGGCTGATCAATTGCCTCTTTGCGTTCTGGTATCACGGCATTCCGCTCGTTGGCCATCGCGCGCGCAAATTCGAGCCGCAGGCGGCGATGACGATGATGGCCGAGCTTGGCATCCGCAACACCTTCCTGCCGCCGACCGCGCTGAAACTGATGCGGCAGGCCGGCGTGAAGAATCCCGGCCTGAACCTGCGCAGCATCTTCACCGGCGGTGAATCGCTTGGCGGCGAATTGCACGGCTGGGTGCGCGAAACCTTTGGCATCGACGCGCATGAAGTATTCGGCCAGACCGAATGCAATCTCGTGATCGGCAGTAATTCGAACCTGTTTCCGATCCGTCCCGGCTCGATGGGCAAGGCGACGCCGGGCTTCGACGTCCGCATCGTCAACGACAGGGGCGAGGAATTGCCGCGGGGCGCGCGCGGCATCATCGGCGTGCGCCAGCCGTGCCCCTGCACGATGATCGAGTACTGGAAGAACCCGGAAGCGACCGCGAAGAAATATGCCGGAGAGTTCCTGCTGACCGGCGATCTCGGCGTGCAGGATGAGGACGGCTATTTCTGGTACGTCAGCCGCGAGGACGACGTCATCACCACCGCCGGCTATCGCGTCGGCCCGGCAGAGATTGAGCATACCCTGATGAAGCATCCGGCAGTCGCGATGTCGGCGGTGGTCGGCATTCCCGATCCGATCCGCACCGAATCCATCAAGGCCTGGATCGTGCTGCGCCCCGGCTTTACGGCGAGCGACGCACTGGCGCGCGAGATCCAGGAGTTCGTAAAAGTTCAGCTGGCCGCCCACGAATACCCGCGCTTCGTGCAGTTTGCCGAGACGCTGCCGATGACGGCGACGGGGAAGGTGCTGCGGCGGGAACTGCGGGCGCTGGGTTAGGGCTCTTCGGTCAATTCGACGCGGTACAAAAATGCAAAAGAAAACGTCTCACGCCGCGGGCCTGCACCGCGCCTCGCTCAAGAAGCTCCATGATTTGGACGCTGCGCTGGAGCTCATGTATTACGGCTGGCGCGGCATGACGCTTTCGGCCGACGAGTATCTCGCCACGCTTGGCCTGTCGCGCCCGCATCACCGCATTCTCTATGTGGTTGCGCGGCAGCCAGACATCTCGATCGGGTCGCTGATCGAGATCCTCGGCATATCCAAGCAAGCCGTGAACCGGCCGCTTGGCCTGTTGCTGGAGCGTAAGCTGCTGATTTCGAAGCGATCGCCCGAGCAGCATCGCTCCAAATTGCTGCGGCTGACGGAAGCCGGTCAGCGCATCGAGCAGCGGGCATCTGGCTACGAGCGCAAGGTCCTGCGCGAGGCGTTTGATCGTGTCGGTCCGCCCGGCGCCGCTGCCTGGATGGCGGTCATGGGGGCCATTGCAGACAGCAACTGACCGCTTTTTCATGTCAACATAGTTGACGTTAGGATTGCCCCGTGTCATCTCTTCCTGGCAGTTGCACCGAGGGAGGGCGCGAGCATGAGCGAACAGATAATGGATCGCGCGGCGGCCGGACGCTTTGTCGAGGCGTGGTGCGTGAACTGGTGCAAGGTCGATATCGACGCCGTCGTTTCGCACTTTGCCGAAAACGCCGAGATGCGCAGCCCATTGGCGCTCAAATTGACGGAGTCCCCCGTCGTTGCAGGCGCCGAGAACATCCGTGCCTACTGGCAGAAGGCCTACGGCCACATCGAGAGCGCGGACCTGAAGATCCTGAACTGGAGCTGGGACGACACGATCGCGCGCCTGACGGTGTGGTGGCAGCTGGGCGACGCGCGCGCCAGCGAGTTCATGGACTTCGACGGTGCTGGCCGTGTGGTGCGCAGCGAGGCCTTCTACGGAAAGTAGCCATGCGATTTTCGGACATTGTTCTGCTTCTCAATACGCTCTGGTTCGGCGGCGCGTTCATCCAGTTCAGCATTGCCCAGGGCAATACGCTGAAGATACTGGTCCCTCGGGAGGAGCGCGGAAATCCGATCGCGCCGACCTTGTCGGCCAGCGTGGCGTTTCTGGGCGGGATGAATCTGCCGATCGGCCTCCTGTCGCTGTATCTCCTGTTGTTCCGGCCACCCTTCTTTCAGACGTATGACGCGCAGCTCGCGTTGTTCCTGTTTTTCTCTGCGTGTCACTTCAGCCAGTTCGCCTACAACCTTCCGGTCCTGATGCGCGGCGGACGGGTCGGGGTGGCGTATTGGCCCGTGTTGAAGGGGCCGATGCTCCGGATTTTCGTGATCGATGCGGCGCTGTTTGTCGCGAACCTCGTTGTGGCACTCCTGCTGCTGCCCCGTTCCTGACAAGCGTTGTTCGCGTTTCCAGCCGCCGAAGCGGTGAGGGCAGCCCTCGGGCGGCAATGCCGGCGCCCGAAGGTTTGACGAAGATCAATATGCGTCGGCGTGGATCGGCTCCAATACCTCCGATCATGGAGGAGGAGCACGATGTCGATCTCCGGCAAGGCCGATCCGGTGGTGCGGCCGATTACGGCGGCCGACATCGCGGAGGCGCTGAGCCAGGGCTTGCGGGATTTTCAGGCGATGCCGCTCTACGGGCTCGCCTTCGGCGCGTTTTATGCCGCCGGCGGGATCGCGATCCTGCTCTGCTTGACGGCGTTCGGCATGGTCTATCTGGTTTATCCGCTCGCCGCGGGCTTTGCGATGCTCGGCCCGTTCGTCGCCATCGGGCTCTACGAGGTGAGCCGGCGGCGCGAAGCCGGGCAGGCGGTTTCGTTCGGCGCGATCTGGGCCACGATAAGGTCACGCAGCGAGATCGGCTGGATGGCCTTCGTCACGCTGTTCGTGTTCGTGATCTGGATGTACCAGGTCCGGCTCTTGATCGCTCTGCTGCTCGGGCTCAACGCCTCGTTCGCCAGCCTGCGCGAATTCATTACGGTGGTGCTCACCACCAATGAGGGGCTGCTGTTCCTCGCCATCGGCAATGCGGTCGGCGCCGCGCTGTCGCTGATCCTGTTTTCGCTGACCGTGGTGTCGTTTCCGCTGCTGCTCGACCGCGACGTCGATTTCGTCACCGCGATGATCACGAGCGTCCGTGCGGTGGTGACGAGTCCGCTGCCGATGATCGGCTGGGCGGCGCTGATCGTGATCCTGCTCGCGGTTTCGGCGATGCCCTACTTCCTCGGCCTGTTGGTGACGCTGCCGGTGCTTGGCCACACCACCTGGCACCTCTACCGCCGGATCATCGCGCCGGTGGCGGCGTAGACCGGCGGTCAATTCGCCTTCAGGACCGCGCGCAGCATCGATGCCAGATCATGCCGGCGGTAGGGCTTGTTCAGGATCCGCACGTCGCGGCCGGCCCCGTCGATCGCCTCGGCGGGATGCTCGGTATGGCCGGAGGTGAGGAGAATCTTCAACTGAGGCCGCAGCCGGGCGGCTTGCTTCGCGAGCTCGGTCCCGAACATGCCGCCGGGCATCGCGACGTCCGTGAACAGGAGATGGATGTTCTCGGGGCCGCGCAGAATTTCGAGCGCCGCTGATGCGTTGGGCGTGACGATGACCCGATAGCCGAGCGCTCTCAATTCGCCTTCGACATAGCCGCGCACCATGTCGTCGTCCTCGACAACGAGAATGGTTTCGCTGCCAGTTGGGGTGGCCGGCTGATCGCTGGACGGCGCGGCGCTTGGCTGAGATGTTCCGACGCGGGGAAAGAAAAGCCTGACGGCGGTGCCATGTCCCGGTTCGGAACGGATCTGCATCGCTCCGCCGGATTGCTGGGCGAAGCCGTAGACCATGCTCAGGCCGAGGCCGGTGCCTTTGCCGACCTCCTTGGTGGTGAAAAACGGCTCGAAGGCGCGGCCGGCGACCTCGGCCGTCATGCCGGTGCCGGTATCGGTCACGGCGACCATGACATAGTCGCCGGGCCGCGCTTCGCCGTTGACGTCGACGTCGGTTTCACCGAGCGACGTATTCTTCACCTCGACCGTCAGCTTGCCTCCTGATGGCATGGCGTCCCGTGCATTCAGCACCAGGTTGAGCAGTGCCGAGGCCAGTTGGCCGGGATCGACGCTTGCCTGCCACAAGTCCTGATCGAGGTGGAATTCACATTCGACATGTTCGCCGAGCGTCCGGCGCAGCAATTGCTCCATGCCGAGAATTTTCTGGCCGATGTCGATGCGCTTCGGCATCAAGGGCTGCTTGCGCGCGAACGCGAGCAGGCTTCGGGTCAGATCCGAGCCACGCTCGGCGGCGGTCGCGATGCTCTCGGCGATGTTGCTCAGCTCCTTGTGCGGCGCCAGCCGTTCGGCGAGGTGCTCGGCATTGCCGAGAATCACAGTCAGCAGATTGTTGAAATCATGCGCCACGCCGCCGGTGAGCTGACCCATCGCCTCCATTTTCTGGGATTGGGTGAGCTTCTGGTTGAGCTCGTCAATGGCGGAGCGCTGACGCTCGAGCGATTCAGCGGTGCTGTTGAACTGTGTCATCAGCCCGCCGAGCTCGCCGCCCGGATGGGGTTGGGCAATTCGTGCGCTCAGGTCGCCCAGCCCGAGCTTCGTCGCCATCGCGGCCAAACGTCCGACCTGACGTCCGATGCTCATCGTCGCCAGAAGCCAGACGCCCGCGAGCAGCAGCAGCGAGGCCACCGCAAGGATCGCCAGGTCCTCGTAAAGCCGGCGGTTGGCCGCGGCCACCAGGCTGTCCTTGGGCCGCCCGACCATGATGTGAAGCCCGGCATCGCGTGCCGAGGGCGAGCGAGCCGCAGCCCAGACACGGGTTCGGCCCTCGCGCCCGGCCGCTTCATGGAATGGCTCGCGGTTCGGCGAGGCCGCAAACCGGAACAACTCCGCATTTGCAATCGATGCGCCGGCCGGCTCAGTCCAGTCCTTGCTGTCGGGCGCGACGAGAACCGTGCCCTTCCTGTCAACAAGCAGAATCTCGCTGTCGTCAGACAGGCGCCTGTCATGGTCCTCGGCGAATTTCTTCAGATTGAACGAGGCGAGCAGGATGAATTTCAATTCGCCGGTATCGGCGCGAACGGGATAGGCGATCTGCAGCACGGAGATTCCCGTCAGCCGGCCGAACACGGGCTCGAGCGTGACGATGCCGTGGGCTGTCAGCGCCTGCTTGAAATATTCGCGGTCTCTCAGATCCAGCGTCCGGTTGGTTCTAAGCGAGTCGCAGAACAGGCTGCCGTCCGGATTGATGGTCAGAATGCCGGTGTAGCGCGTGTATTCCTCGCGCACGGCGGACAGGAACGCCGAACAGGCCGCCTTGTCGCTGGTATGGAGATCGCGGGCGCGGGCGAGGCCGTAGTGAAGCTGGGCCGTGCCCTGAATTTTCTCGTCGAGATCGGCGAGAATGTCGTTGGCCGCGGCCGACAGGCCGGCCAGCGCCGCGTCGATATCGCTGGTGCGGTTCTGGATAAAGCGCAATCCCACAAGGATGGCCGGCACCAGCATCGCGGCAATAACAAGAATTAATAGCCGGGTACGCAGGCTCATCGGTGCGTGGTTCCGCGCTCAAATCAACGGTTTTGTTGTAAATTAGAGTGACGTCGGCCTCTACCCGCGAGGCAGCCATCTCATCTACTGATGCTGGAATATCCCCTAGACCGGCCTAAGTCCACTTGTGCGCGACGCTTCCAGCGCGTCGTTCCCGCTTTTTCATCCGTCATCACCCGCCTTGTGCGCAATTGCGCACTGGGGCGGGTGATCCAGTATNGCAGTGATGAATCGAGAAGTTCCGGCCCCGCTTTCGCGGGGATGACAGCGGTGGCTGTGTCGCGAAGGACGCCGCCTACGGCGTCCCGATCCCCATTTCCTTCAGCGCGGCCAGCATCCGTTCCGGCGGCTGCATCTTGATGGCCAGTGCGTTGCCGGTCTCCAGGAGGCTCTTCAGGCTGGACAGGATCGCGGGCCAGCCGGCACGGCCGCCGGACAGGATGTCGTCGCTGATGTCGCGGTCGTGCGACTGCAGCATCGTCAGCTTCACCGCGTCGCCGGCCTGCTCGATCTCGTAAGTGACGAGCGTCGGCCCGAGCTTCTCCACCAGCGCGGGCCAGTTCACGTTCCAGGTGACGGTCAGCTTTTTCGGCGGATCGCATTCGATCACCTCGCCGTCGATATGGACCGAGCCGTCGGGCGCGCGGGAGATGAAGGCGCCGCCTGGTTTCAGATCGGCCTCGATCGCAAAGCCGAAAAAATATTTGCGGCTGAACTCGGCCGTGGTCAGCGCTTCCCACACCTTCTCGGGCGTGGAGGCGATATAGATCGTGTAGACGATCGCCGGCTTGAACTGCTCGATCTTCATGTCGGGTCTGGTCCTTCGATAGATCTTCATGACCGGGTGAGTTCTTCCTTGCCGAGCGCCGCCCGCGGGATCGCAAGCGGCCTTCCGGTTTCAAGCATGCTCTTCAGGCCGGACAGGATCGCCGGCCATCCGGTCGAGATGGCGCCGATCAGCTTGCTGCCCTCGACGAAGCCTTCATGCGTCACCGTCAGCTTCACGAGATTGCCATAAGGCTCGATCGTGAAGGCGACCTTCGTCGCGGGCTCGCGCATGGTCTCGTACAGCTCATGCTTGAACGTGTAGGACAGTCGTCGCGGGCGATCGACTTCGAGGATCGTACCGGTATCGGTGGTCTTGCCGTCGGTGACCAGCGCAAAGGGCGAACCGACCTTCCAGTCCGACCTTACTTCAGTGCCAAACCAGTAGCTCTTGGAGAACTCGCTGGACGTCAGTGCCTCCCACAATTTCTCCGGCGTGGTCTCGATATAGGTGACGTAGACGAATTCCGGCTTACTCATCACGCTTCTCCAACTGCCGTTTCAACTCGCTGAGCGCGGCAAGTTTCCCGCGCTCGAATTTCTTGATCCAGCGTTCGCCGATCTGATGGATCGGGACGGGATTGATGTAGTGCAGCTTCTCGCGGCCATGCCGGAGCGTGGTGACGAGGTTGGCTGCTTCGAGAATGCCAAGATGCTTGGTCACGGCCTGCCGCGTCATGTCGAGGCCGTCGCAAAGCTCGTTCAGCGTCTGTCCGTTGTTGGCGTGAAGCCGATCCAGCAGCGAGCGCCGCGACGCGTCGGCGAGCGCTTTGAAGACTTCATCCATGCCGGAGATAATAGGCAACCAAAAGGTTGCATGTCAAGGGCGTGTGTTGGGCGCAGCCGAAGGCTGTGTTACGTTGCGCTCAGCCAACGCAGATTGGCCTTGAACAGTCAGGGGNTGGAACATGGGCGATCGCCTCAAACTCGCAGCCTGGTGCGCGATCTATTTCCNTCGCATGCTCGGCCGCTTGCGCGCAGCAACAGGTGATTGGCGCGCCACCCGAAGCTTCAAACATGAAGCTGGTGGGAACCAGCGACCTGCAGGCGCGCAGCAGCTACCAGCCGACCATCCACCATCAAGGCGACCGCTGGATCGCCTATATCGGCCATCACGGCGGCAGCGACGAGATTCCGGCGCCGGTCAATCCGCAGACCGGCAAGGCGGAGCCGAACGGCACCTCGATCGTCGACGTCACCAATCCCTCGCAGCCGAAATATCTCCGGCACCTGCCGGGACAGGAAGGCAAATATGAAGCGGGCGGCGCGCAGATGGTGCGGATCTGTGACGGCAAGGCGCTGCCGAAGGGCGATCGCAACGCGGTCTATATGCTCAGGACGTTCGGCGGCGAGGCGCATGAGATCTGGAACGTCGCCGATCCCGCCAATCCCGTGCTGATCACGCGGATCGCGGGCTTGAAGGACACGCACAAGAACTGGTGGGAGTGCGACACCGGCATTGCCTTCCTGGTGTCGGGCGCGCCGGACTGGCGAACCCGCCGCATGACGCAGGTCTATGATCTGTCCGATCCGGCGCATCCGCAAAAAATCCGCGATTTCGGCCTTCCCGGCCAGGAGCCCGGCTCGACCGGCGCGGTGCCGACCGAACTGCATGGGCCGATCTCGACGGGGCCATCCGGCAACCGGGTCTATTTCGGCTACGGGACCAACAAGGGCGGCATTCTGCAGATCGTCGATCGCGACAAACTGCTCAACGGTCCGAAGGAGCCGACCGCGGACAATCTGCGGCTCCCGGAAATTGCGCGGCTGCCGATGTCGGCCTTCAACGGCGCGCACACGACCTTTCCGATGTTGGGCATGCCGATTGCGGAATTCGCGCGCGACAAGGACGGCAAGACCCGCGACATCGTCATGATCGTCGATGAGGCGATCCTCAACGAATGCAACGAGCCGCGGCAGATGGTGTGGTTCGCCGACGTTACCGTCGAAAACCGTCCCATGATGATCTCGAGCTACACTGTGCCGGAAGCGAGCGGCACGTTCTGCGAGCGGGGCGGGCGGTTCGGCGCGCATTCCTCCAACGAGAGCATGGCGCCGGTGTTCTACAAGAAGATGGCGTTCATCGCCTTCTTCAATGCCGGCGTCCGCGCGCTCGATATTCGCGATCCCTTTCATCCCGTCGAGGTCGGCTATTTCATTCCGGCGATCACGGCGGCGACCGACAAGCGCTGCGTCAAGATCGACGACAAGAACCGCTGCAAGGTCGCGATCCAGACCAATAACGTCGAAACCGACGAGCGCGGCTATGTCTACATCGTCGACCGCGCCAATACCGGCCTGCACATTCTGGAACTGACCGGCCCGGCGCGCGCCGTCGCCGGCCTGCCGTAGGGTGCGCCGACGATGCGCCGCTGGCCGCTCATTGCGTTCGGCATCACGCTGCTTGGCGCGCTGTCGGGCGCGGCGGCCTACCAGCAAGCAGGACCGCGCCAGGGCGAACAGAGAACATGGCGAGAAATCGCCTGGCCGTTCCCGCGCGATGGCTGGCCTGCCGGCAAGGCGTTTCGCTGCGATGGATGCGGCAGCGATGTCGCGATCTCTGTGCGGCCGAAGATCGGTTTCTGCAATTGCGACCGTGGCGTCGCCGACGACGATGAGGTCGATCGTGTCGCCGATGTCGATTTGATGAGCGAGCATTTCGTGCCGCTCGCGCCGGGTGAAGTCGTCCGGGTAGCCGATATGGTCGGGCGGATCAGGACGTACGAGTTGCCGCCGGCTGCCGGCGCAAGACATGCGGTAGGTATTGCCGTTTCGCGCCGCTGCGATCTACTCGTTGCGGTCGCGCACGGTAATGGCGACGCATCGGAGATACGGCGCGCCGCGCTGGCGTTCTTGGCGACCAGTGAAATGACGCGTTGGACGATGGCCGCGATGGACGGACGGTGACGCGTGCTTCTTAACCTCGCCCCGCCTGCGGGGAGAGGTCGGATCGCATCGAAGATGCGATCCGGGTGAAGGGGTACAGGTCCTTCGGCGAACACCGCCTCGTGGAGAGAGCCCCTCACCCCGACCCTCTCAGAGCAAGCTTCGCTTGTCCTCAGAGCAAGCTTCGCTTGTCTCGACCCCGTGAAGGACGGGGAGTGGGAGGTAGAGCGTGGCTTCCATCCGCGGCCTCCACATGCATAATGTCCTAACCGCCCTCACAGCCGGAACCTCCACATGTCCCTTCAGGTCTATCTCGCCTTTGTCGCCGCCTGCATCGCGCTCGCGCTGTTGCCGGGTCCTGTCGTCACGCTGTTGATCGCGAACGGTTTGCGATACGGGACGAAGGCGGCGATGATCAATTGCGCCGGGGTGCAGACCGCGATGGCGATCGTGATCGGCACCGTCGCGATCGGTCTGACCTCGCTGATGGCGACCATGGGCTACTGGTTCGACTGGGTGCGTTTCGCCGGCGCGGCCTACCTGATCTGGCTCGGCATCAAGCTGATCCGCGAGCCGGTGGAGGGCGTCAACGCCGACGAGCCGCCGCCACCGCCGCGCGGCGGCTTCTTCCTGCAGGGCTTTGTGGTGCTGCTCTCCAACCCGAAGGTGCTGATCTTCTTCGGCGCGTTCATTCCGCAATTCATGGACATGGAGAAGCCGCATCTGCCGCAGGTGGCACTGCTCGGCATCACCTTCATGGTGATCGCCGCCTCGACGGATGCGATCTATGCGCTGCTCGCCGGCCGTGCGCGAAAGTTCTTCTCCAAGCAGCGGACGCGGCTGGTCTCACGTGTCTCCGGCGGCGTCATGATCGGCGGCGGCATCTGGCTGGCGCTGACAAGGGCGCGGTAGGCCGCACGCGTTGAACCCAAGGCGGCGGCATCGCGTATAATCGCAAGGCCGCCTCTGGGGGAACAAGCCGTGCTGCCCGACCTGCCCTGGTTCGTCTATCTGATACTGCTGGGCCCGCTCGGGCTGCTGCTCGGCGCCGCCGTCTACAAAACGCTGGAGGTGCGCGCCGCGCGCGAATGGCCGTCCACCGCCGGCAACGTGGTGGTCTCGGCAGCCGAACTGCGCGAGGTCAAGGTCATCGACAGCGAGCGCGAAGACGGCTTCCGCATGGAGCAGCGCAACTTCGCCAATGTGGTTTACGAATATTCCGTGGCCGGCAAGAAGCTGCGCAACAACCGCGTCAGCATCGGCGAGGACCGCGGCGATTTCGAGATCGCCGAAACGCTTGCGAAATATCCGGCCGGCGCCATCGTCACCGTCTACTACAACCCGCGGCATCCGAACCAGGCGGTGCTGGAGCGTGACCTGCCGAAGGGCCTGTGGGGTTGTCTCGGCATCGGCACCGCCATCGTGCTGGCGATCGTGTTCGGCTCGGCGATCGGGCTGCACAAGATCACCGAATATGTCTCGACGCAGATTCCTGCCTCCGGCAATCCGGCGGCGGCCGTCGCCTTCGCCACCTTCGGTACGGCGGTGGCGCTGTTCGCGCTCATGCTGCACCGGCAGGCATCGCTGGCGATGAAATGGCCCGTCGTGACGGGCACGATAAAACTGTCCGACATCGAGCAATATCGCGCCGCGCCGACGGACGGACGCTCGCGCGGCCAGACCATGTATCAGCGCCGGGTGTCCTATACCTACAAGTACAACGATCTCACCTACACCAACACGCATGCGACGCTCGCAAGCAGCGTCGCGTCCACCTCGAGCTGGCTGGTGCGCAAATCGACGACCGATTACAGGAACGGCGCCAGCGTGAAGGTATGGGTCAACCCCGGCAATCCGGCGCAGGCCACCCTCGAGCCGCGCGCGCATTTTGTGTGGGTGCTATGGCTTGCCGCCGCGGCGATCTGGGGCGTTGCGTATTACGCCGCGGTGCATGGCTGACCTGACCGGCCGCGCTCGCTTCGAGCGCATCAGCGACGCCGCTTCCCGTAGTACGGGTTGGTAATGCATTGCGCCGAGCGGCCGGATGCGACCGCCTTGCACTGCGCCATCGACCCAAAGCGGCATGAAATGCTGCCTTGAGGCCCGTACGACTGCAGGCAAACCGGGTAAGCCGGATCATACATCTGGGCTCGCGCCGGCAGCGCCGTCAGACCCAGAACCAGCACGACTGAAATGGTCAATGCGCGCACCTTAACTCTCCCTTGTGTGCGTGAGGGGCGCCAGCGGAGCGATCTGCGCATGGCGAGAGCTTATCGGACAAACCGCGCTAAAGCGTGATGACTTTTCTTCGAATCGTCATCTCGCTTTATCTTTTTGTTTGAGCATGATCTCNAGCGCAAACGCGTTCGCGTTTGTCGCGAGGGAAAACCGCTAAGCACTTTTCCGCAGGATCATGCTCTGGCGCCCAGATTTTCGATTAGGGCAACGCTGCTGTTTGATCTAGATCAACCACAGGTGGCTCATGCATGCAATTACACGCTGACGATCGGTAAGGTGGAATGACCGAATACTGCACGTTGGATCAATAGCGAACGCTGTCCATTTCGCGCTTCGATGCGATTGCGACCGCAGCTTGCCGGCACCCACCCGCCAAGCGTGCTTGTGCGCCGACGAGACCCCGGGGGCTCACCCCTCAAACGGCCAAGGCGGTCTTGCCGACAGGTCGCATTTGTGTGGGCAAAAAAGGGGCATCCCTTGGAGACGATACATCCGGACTGTCCGAGATGCGGACGGAAAATGATCCTGGTCACAACGCGCGACGGCAAGAGCCCCGCGGTCTTGCAATGTCCGACATGCGACCGTCCCGACCCGCTGGAATCCGAAAGCCTCAAGAGCTGGATCAGCTCGCTTCGGCCGCCTGCGTAGCCCGCAGCTCGCCGCTGCATTCCGTATCACGCCTCGGTGCATGGCCAAAGCTGCTGAGATGAGTAGCGCCGGCTTGCCGGCACGGGCAGCGCGCTGCCTTCCCGCAAGGGAGGGACGCATCCATCCGCGGCGAGCCTCGCGCCGACCAAATTCAAATCAGCCGCTGCGCCCGCAACACCACTTCGGCCTCGCCCAGGATCCGCGCCAGCCGGTCCGCCCAGGCCGTCTCGCCGGCTACATCGCTGATCAGATCCTGCCGGATCTCGATCCCCGTGTTCATCAGCCCGCGCGCCTCGCCGTGGACGGGGATCGTGTAGTCGGTCTCGTCGCTGACCGCATAGGGCTCGTTGTCGCCGACCACGAGATCGCCCTCGGCGCGCAGCAGCTTTAACAAAAGCGGCGGCAGATGCGTGTCGCGGTGGTAGAGCGTGCCGATATGCCAGGGCCGCGCGATCCCGGCATAGACGGGAGTAAAGCTGTGCAGTGATACCAGCACCGTCGGCAGGCCTGCGCTGCCGCGCTGGTCGATGATCTCGCCGATGCGGCGATGGTAGGGATCGAAGATCTGCGCGCGCCGGATCGCGGCGGCCTCGCGCGAAAGACCTTCATTGCCGGGTATCGTGGTCGCCTCGCTGATGCGCGGGATCGAGCTTGCGACATGGGGCGGGCGGTTGCAGTCGATCACCAGCCGCGAGTAGCGCTGCACGATCAGATGCGCATCGAGATGCGCCGACAGCGCTTCCGCGACGCCGGCAATGCCGATATCCCAGGCGATATGGCGCGTCAGTTCGCTCTCGCTCACGCCGAGATCGCCGAGCAGGCGCGGAATCAGCCTGCCGTAATGGTCACATGTGAGCAGAAACGGCGAGCGGCCCGCCGCATTATATTCATGGACCGGAGGAACATCCTCGGCGCTGAGGAGTAGGGCTGTGCTTGCGGAGTCGTTCAAATCACTTTCCTTACGCCGGTGCCTATCGAAGCGGCAGCCCGATCTACAATTGAGCAGGATTCGGCCTAGATGAGACCTACCAGAATCGACGATTGTTTGACGATGCCGCTCCTGACCATCAATCACAAGACCGTTTATCGCTATACGCGCCCGGTCGCGTTCGGCGAACACCGCATCATGCTGCAGCCCTTGCCGGGGCATGACCTGCGCATCCGCGCCAGCCAGCTCGAGATCGAACCGAAGCCGATGCAGCTCCGCTGGATCCACGACGTGTTCGGCAACAGCGTGGCGATCGCGACCTTCGATGAACGCGCCGACACGCTGTCGTTCACGGCGACCGCGACCGTCGAGCACAGTCCGGCGGAAGAGTTCGCGCTGACGCCGGACGATCCGGCCTATTTCTATCCGTTCCTCTACGACGACGAGGAATTTCCGGACCTGTCGCAGTTCGTCACGCCGCAATATGGCGATCCCAACGGGGAGCTGTCGGCCTGGGCGCGACAATTTCTCGACGCCGAGGCGCCGACGCCGACGTTCAAGATCCTCAGCGGCATGACGCACGGCATCCGCAAGGCCTTCGCCTATCGCAAGCGCCATGAGCAGGGCACCCAGCATCCGCTCGATACGCTGCAGACCGGCTCGGGCACCTGCCGCGACTATGCGCTGTTCATGATCGAGGCGCTGCGCCGGCTCGGCATCGCCGCGCGTTTCGTCTCCGGCTACATCTTCATTCCCGGCGACGGCGCGCATGGTTATGTCGGCGGCGGTTCGACCCATGCCTGGGTGCAAGTCTACCTGCCGAGCGCGGGCTGGATCGAGTTCGATCCGACCAACGGCATCGTCGGTACCCGCGATCTCATCCGCGTCGCGGTGGCCCGCGATCCGCGCCAGGCGATCCCGCTGCACGGGACGTATTTGGGCTCAGCGGATGCATTCGCCGGCATGGAGGTCGATATCAGCGTCGTCGCGGCCGGCGAAGAAGTGGAAGTACGGGACGAGGCCCAGCAGACGGAAGAGGTCTGATCCATGGAGATCAAGGTCGGCTTCGAGATTTCCTATGCGGCCGCGCAGCCGACGCCGATGGTGGTCATGCTCTCGATTCATCCGTCGCGCTTTGCCGACATCGTCGGCACCGAGCGCATCGTCGCCGAGCCCGATGTGCCGATCGGCTTCTACCGCGACAGTTTTGGCAATGTCTGCGGCCGCCTCACAGCTCCCGCTGGCGGCGTCACGCTGCGCGGCGAGGCGCTGGTGCGCGATTCCGGTCTGCCCGATGCGGTAGTGCCGACCGCGCAGCAGGTGCCGATCGATCAATTGCCCGATGATGTGCTGCTCTATCTGATGCCGAGCCGCTATTGCGAGACCGACAAGCTGACCGACATCGCCTGGTCGCTGTTCGGAAATTCGCCGACCGGGTGGCAGCGGGTGCAGGCGATCGTCGACTTCGTGCACAACCACGTCACCTTCGGTTACGAGCATGCCCACCACATGAAGTCGGCGCATGACGTCTACGAGCAGGGCGCCGGCGTGTGCCGCGATTTCGCGCATCTGGCGCTGACCTTCTGCCGCTGCATGAACATCCCGGCGCGCTATTGCACCGGCTATCTCGGCGACATCGGTGTGCCCCGCAACCCCGCGCCGATGGATTTCTCCGGCTGGTTCCAGGTCTATCTCTCCGGCCAGTGGTACACCTTCGACGCCCGCCACAACGTCCCCCGCATCGGCCGCGTCCTGATGGGCACCGGCCGCGATGCCGCCGACGTCGCGCTGACCACGAGCTTCGGCCGGATGGATCTGGTGAAGTTTTTCGTCGTCAGCGACGAGGTGGTGGCGGCTTGAGGCCTGGCTCCGTCATTGCGAGCGAAGCGAACCAATCCATTGCTCCGCGAGTCGGAAAGGAAGTATGGATTGCTTCGTCGCTTCAGCGCAAAATTGCTTTGCAATTTTGTCGCGANCAAGTGCATACCACATGATTTCAGATTGTCTCTTCGTCTACGGCACGCTGATGCGCGGTTTCGACCATCCGATGGCGCAGCTCCTGTCGCGCAGCGCGGATTTCTTGGGCACCGCCACCTGCCGCGGCCGGCTCTATCGCATCAAGCATTATCCGGGGCTGGTGCTGTCGGACGATCCTGCCGACATCGTGTTCGGCGAATTGTACCGCCTGCGCGACCGCGATGCCTTGCTCGGCGAACTCGACATGTATGAAGCCTGCGGCGAGGGCTTTCCGGAGCCGACCGAATACATCCGCCGCATGCTGCCGCTGTCGCTCGAAGACGGCGCCGCGGGTGAGGCATGGACCTACATCTACAACTGGCCCGTCACCGGCCTGCCGCTGATCGCCTCGGGGAAGTTTCTGGGGGATTAGTTCTACTGTGTCACACCCGTTCAAACCCTCATCCTGAGGAGCCCGCAAAAGCGGGCGTCTCGAAGGATGTAGGCCACAGGCGGGGCCTCACGGTTCTCCGAGCGATGCGAAGCATCGTCCGGAGACGCGCTTCGCGCTCCTCACCATGAGGGACTTATGACGCAGTAGGATCAACCCGCATCCAGCCGTTCGCGCTCCATCCTGATATCGATCTCGCGATCGACATATTTCCATTCCTCGGTGGCGCGCAGGGTGCGGACCAGTTCCTCGAATTGGTCCGCATGCGCCGGGGCGTATTCGAACCAGGTCAGGAAGTCGAAGGGCTCGTCGAGATCGCGGCTGTGAAAGAGCTGGCGGGCGATATCAGGCAGGTATTTCAGGCTGCCTGCGATGTGTCGGGATTTGTCCTCAAAAATCTGCCGCCGCTCCTCCTGCGTCAGCTCCCACCACGCCGCCGATTTCTTGATCGGGATCAGCGCGGCATAGGTCGCCTCGGGGCGGCCGATCTCGGCCCGCACGGCATCGAGCTCTGTCTTCTCGGCACGCTCGGTATAGCGCAGATGGCTGGCGACGCCGGCGAGCCGCCAGGCGGTCGGCGAGGGCATGATCGGCAGCGTGATCGAAAGCGAATGCACGACGGACACCGAAGGCGTCGGCGCCAACGACGCTCCCTTGACGGATGCGAACCGCGTCACCCGCCACGCCCCGCTCCTGCCGCCCCGGAAGATCGTGAACATGAACGGGATGGAAGCGCGGAACGGGCAGGGATTCAAGCCGACTCGGCCCCACATTCGCCGTCATGTCCGGACCGGACCCGGGCATCCACGTCTTTCTTAATTCTGGCAGGCCATGACGGCGAGGGACTGTGCCCACTTCCGTCCTGTGAATAGCGGCGAGAAGCCTGATAAACATCGCTTTCGGGGCCCGCCTCCCTATATCCATGCTCGATTGGCAATCGCCCAGGAATGGCCCAGGCAAAAGCTTAACTTATGCGCTTCACCCCCCAATTCCTCGAAGAGCTGCGCGCCCGGCTACCGGTTTCGGAAGTCGTGGGCCGGCGCGTGAAGCTGAAGAAGGCGGGAAGGGAGTTCAAGGGGCTGTCGCCGTTCCAGCAGGAGAAGACGCCCTCGTTCACGGTCAACGACCAGAAGCAGTTTTACCACGACTTCTCGACCGGCAAGCACGGCAACATCTTCGACTTCGTCATGGAGACGGAAGGCGTTTCCTTCCCCGAGGCCGTCGAACGCCTCGCTTCCATGGCCGGCCTGCCCCTGCCGGCGGCGACCCCGGACGCCGCGCGTCATGAGCAGCGCCGCAAGACGTTGCACGACGTGATGGAACTCGCAGCCAAATTCTTTGCCGATACGCTCGCCTCCCGCAACGGCGCCAAGGCCCGCGGCTATCTCGGCGACCGCGCCATTACGCCGGGGACGCAACTGCAATTCCGCCTGGGTTACGCGCCGGCGGATCGCTTTGCGCTGAAGGAGCATCTGGGCGCGCAGGGCATTTCCACCGAGGACATGGTGGAAGCCGGGCTCTTGGTCGGCGGTGACGACATCCCCGTTCCCTACGATCGCTTCCGCGACCGAGTGATGTTTCCGATCACCGATGCCAGAGGCCGCGTCATCGCCTTCGGCGGCCGCGCGCTGGAGAAGGACGTTCCGGCAAAATACCTGAACTCGCCGGAGACACCGCTCTTCCACAAGGGCGACAATCTCTACAACCTCGCTACCGCGCGGCAGGCAACCCATAACGGCGCGCCGCTGATCGTGGTTGAAGGCTATGTCGACGTCATCGCCATGGTCACTGCGGGTTTCGGCGGCGCCGTCGCCCCGCTCGGCACCGCCTTGACCGAAAACCAGCTCGCGTTGTTGTGGCGGATGGCGGACGAGCCGATCCTCTGCTTCGACGGCGACCGCGCGGGGCAGAAGGCCGCCTACCGCGCCGCCGACCTCGCAATGCCCAATCTCGCCCCCGGCAAGAGCCTGCGCTTTGCGCTACTCCCCGAGGGGCAGGACCCTGACGATCTCGCCCGCACCGGCGGACGTGTTGCGATCGAAGAGGTGATTTCTGCGGCGCGCCCGCTCGCCGACATGATTTGGTCGCGCGAGATCGAGGGCGGGACGTTCGCGACGCCGGAACGGCGCGCCGCGCTGGAAGCGCGCATCAACGAACTCAGTAACGGCATCCGCGACGAGGTCGTGCGCCGCTACTATCGCCAGGATCTCGCCGAGCGCCTGCAGCGCACCTTCGCCCCGCAGGGCGGGGGCGGCGGCTACGGAAGGGGTAATTTCCGGTCCGGCCGCAGCGAATCACCCCGCGCGTTTGCCCCGCGCGGAGCGGCTCCGGCCGGCCGATTCGCCCCCCGCGGCGGCCGCCCCGGGGCAGCCCCGGGGATCGCGCCCGGCCCCTACCAGGCGGCCAGCCCCCAGTTGGCGACCAGCCCGATCATGCGGGGACAGCGCAGCGCGATGTCCCGCCGCGAGGCCCTGATCCTGCAATCCCTGATTAACCACCCCTGGCTGTTGCACGATCATCTGGAGGAGGTGGCCGCCCTGGAACTGGCCCATCCCGAGGCCAACAAGCTCCGCGCCGGTATTATCGCAGCCTTTGCCAACGACCATCACCATTCTCCTGACGTCGAGGAGCAGGCCGAGAAAATGCGCGCCGATCTCGATGCGCGTGGATTAAGCGAGGTTCTTCAACGGGTTGAGCGGGCGATCACGACCGCGGCGGTGTGGGCCGCAAGGCCCGGCGCGGCTCGCGAAGATGTTTTGGCAACCTGGCAGCAACTGGTTGTCTTGCATCAGAAAACACATGCCCTACTTAGGGAGAAGAAAGATGCCGAATTGGCACTGGCTGAGGAGACCAGCGAGGCCAATCTGGCATGGCTGAAGGACGTCAGCGCCCGGCTGGACTCCCTCGACGGCACCGAGGCCCTGATCGAGGGTTTTGGGGAGCTTTCGGGCCGGTTCCGTAAAAGCGTTTGACGTTTAAAAAATGATGCGGACTGCCTCGGCCTGGCCCGCGAAAAGACTCGCCAAATCCATGATTTGGCGGCAAAAACAGGGTTAAGCGAAGCTTAAGGGCCTTCGGGCTACGAAAGACAGAAACCGACGAATTGGAATTCGGGGTGGCGACGGTCTGCGCCGCCCTTTGCGCGTCGTAACCATGGTGCGGAAAAGCGGGTGCCGCTTTGCTCTCGTCATGCGAAGGCGAATGAACAGAACGAAGTGACGATCGCACGACGTCACCTCGAACGAATGAGTGAACAAACTTGCGGGCCGGTGCGACGCACGCCCGCATGAAGCGCGTTTCGGGAGCTTGATGAATGGCCACCAAGGCAAAGACGCTGCAGGTTAAGGACAAGGAAAAAGACGACAAGGCAGCGGACGCCCCTGAGAAGGACAGCCCCGACGCACCGTCGCCGTTGCTCGACCTCTCGGATGCCGCGGTCAAGAAGATGATCAAGCAGGCCAAGAAGCGTGGCTTCGTGACCTTCGATCAGCTCAACGAAGTCTTGCCTTCCGACACCACCTCGCCCGAACAGATCGAAGACATCATGTCGATGCTGTCTGACATGGGCATCAACGTCTCCGAGGCCGAGGAAGCCGACGAGGAGGCCGAAAAGGAAGAGGCCGACGACGACACCGACAACGAGCTTGTCGAGGTCACCGCCAAGGCCGTCACCGAGGTCAAGAAGTCCGAGCCCGGCGAGCGCACCGACGATCCCGTCCGCATGTATCTGCGCGAGATGGGCACGGTGGAGCTTCTGTCGCGCGAAGGCGAAATCGCGATTGCCAAGCGCATCGAGGCCGGCCGCGAGGCGATGATCGCGGGCCTCTGCGAGAGCCCGCTGACCTTCCAGGCCATCATCATCTGGCGCGATGAACTGAACGAAGGAAAGATCTTCCTTCGCGACATCATCGATCTCGAAGCCACCTATGCCGGCCCCGACGCCAAGAACAACATGAACCCGGCGATGATCGCCGCTCCCGCCGAAGGCGCTGCCACCAATGGCGAGGCCGCGCCCGCGCATGTCGCGCCGCCGGCTGCTCCGCCGTCGCCGACTCCGTTTCGCACCGCCCCCGCGGGCGATGCCGACGCCGAGGAGAAGGATCCGGCCGAAGCTGCCGCCGAAGGCGACATGGATGACGACGAGTTCGAAAACCAGATGTCGCTGGCGGCCATCGAGGCCGAGCTGAAGCCGAAGGTGGTCGAGACCTTCGACAAGATCGCCTCCGAGTACAAGAAGCTGCGGCGTCTTCAAGAACAGGATATCGCCAACCAGCTTCAGAGCGAGTCGCTCTCGCCCTCGCAGGAGCGCAAGTACAAGAAGCTGAAGGACGAGATCATCGTCGAGGTGAAGTCGCTGCGCCTGAACCAGGCCCGCATCGACTCGCTCGTCGAGCAGCTCTACGACATCAACAAGAAGCTGGTCTCGTTCGAAGGCCGCCTGCTGCGCCTCGGCGACAGCCACGGCGTCGCGCGTGAAGACTTCCTGCGCAACTATCAGGGCTCGGAGCTCGATCCGCGCTGGCTCAACCGTGTCTCGAAGCTCTCCGCCAAAGGCTGGAAGAACTTCGTCCATCACGAGAAGGACCGCATCAAGGAGCTGCGCCACGAGATCCAGTCGCTGGCGGCGCTCACCGGTCTTGAGATCGGCGAGTTCCGCAAGATCGTTCACGGCGTGCAGAAGGGCGAGCGCGAGGCGCGCCAGGCCAAGAAGGAAATGGTCGAGGCCAACCTGCGTCTCGTGATCTCGATCGCCAAGAAGTACACCAACCGCGGCCTGCAGTTCCTCGACCTGATCCAGGAAGGCAACATCGGCCTGATGAAGGCGGTCGATAAGTTCGAGTATCGCCGCGGCTACAAGTTCTCGACCTACGCGACATGGTGGATCCGGCAGGCGATCACGCGCTCGATCGCCGACCAGGCCCGCACCATCCGCATCCCCGTGCACATGATCGAGACGATCAACAAGATCGTGCGCACCTCGCGCCAGATGCTCAACGAGATCGGCCGCGAGCCGACCCCGGAAGAGCTCGCCGAAAAGCTCGGCATGCCCCTGGAGAAGGTCCGCAAGGTCCTCAAGATCGCGAAAGAGCCGCTGTCGCTTGAAACCCCTGTTGGCGACGAGGAAGATTCTCACCTCGGCGATTTCATCGAGGACAAGAACGCGATCCTGCCGATCGACGCGGCGATCCAGTCCAACCTGCGCGAAACCACCACGCGCGTTCTGGCCTCGCTGACGCCGCGCGAAGAGCGCGTGCTGCGCATGCGCTTCGGCATCGGCATGAACACCGACCACACGCTGGAAGAAGTCGGCCAGCAGTTCAGCGTTACCCGCGAACGCATCCGCCAGATCGAAGCCAAGGCGCTGCGCAAGCTGAAGCATCCGTCAAGGAGCCGGAAGCTGCGGAGCTTCCTCGACAACTAGCTTGCGGGATGTCCATCCAAAAAGAAACGGCGGGCCGAGGCCCGCCGTTTTTGTTTTAAGTTCCGCTCTCGCTCCGTCATTGCGAGCGGAGCGAAGCAATCCATCGCGCCGCAAGCGGAGGCATGGATTGCTTCGTCGCTATCGCTCCTCGCAATGACGCGGATGGGCTGACGCCCTACTTCTTCTTCGCGCCCACCCGGCTGATGCTCTTGATCTCGAGCTGCGGCCGGCCGGATTTCTCGGCGATCTCGCGATCCTGCTCCATGATGTAGGTGCGCGCCGGTTCGTCACCGTCGAGCCCGCCGAGCAGTTCGGCAGGCACGCGGCGGTTGGAGCGCTGGGAGTCGTCTTCATAAACGACGTTGAAAAAGGCGAATTCGCCTTTGGGATTGGTTCCGGGTTTTTTGGCCATGGGCGGCCTTGTCCTCGATAGGATCGCCGCTGTCAAAGTAAATCACACGCGCCTCGCGCTGAGCTACCCTGCGCGAAGCGGGCGGACACAGCTCTTGCGAAGCGGAGCCACGCACGGGGCGTCTCGACGCGGAGCCGGCGGGCGACTACGCTTCGCACCGCCATGCCCGCTCGTCATCTCACCGTCTGGTACAACACGCGCTGCCCGGTCTGCGACGCCGGCATCGACTGGCAGCGCAACAAGCTGCTGGCGGCCGTCCGCGCCGGCGCCATCTCCTTCAAGGACATCAACGAGCAGACCGACGCGCTGGCATCCTACGGCGCGTCGCTCGACGACGTGCGCCGCCGCCTGCATGCGACGGATGAGACCGGCCGCCTGATCGTCGGCGCCGATGTCGCGATCGCGATCGGGCAGATAACGCCGGGCGAAGGCTGGTTGGCTGCGCTCGTCGGCAATCGCCTCATGCTGCCGCTGACGCGGTTTGCCTATGACAGGTTTGCCGACGTGCTGTTCGCCTGGAACAGGCGGAAGGGGCGGTGGTGATGCCGGCAGCCTCCGACACGAAGGGCGATCTCACATCGGTGCTGACAGCCTGCTGCCTGGCCATGCTGGCGGTGGGCGACAACAGCACGGCGATCATGGCGGCGCTCCCGGACATGAAAGCCAGCCTGCACCTTGGTCCGGCGGAGGTCGAATGGGTGGTCAACGCCTATCTCCTGACCGCCGCGGTCTTCATCGTCGTCGGTGGCGACGCGGCGGACCAGCTCGGGGCGCGACGGTCGTCGGTCGCCGGCATCGCCCTGTTCGCTCTTGCTTCTCTGCTTATAGCGCTTGCGCCGTCGGGCTTCGTGGTGGTCGGCGCGCGGGCGCTGCAGGGGCTCGGGGCCGCGTTTGCGGTAGCCGGTACGCTCGCGGCGGTGTCCGAAGCCGCGCCCGATTCAAGACGGGCGGAGGCGATCGGCGCCTGGACCGGTTTTCTGATGCTCGGCTTCAGCATCGGCCCGCTCGTCGGCGGGGCCGTGACGCATTACGCCGGTTGGCGCTTCATCTTCTGGCTGAACGTTATTGCCATGGTGCCGGCCGCGCTGATGCTGTCGCGGCATCCCGGCGCGGGCGGCCGGCGCGCGATGTCGATGGACTGGGCGGGGCTTGGCATTCTCGCCGTCTTCATGGTGACGCTGATATCGGGATTGCAGGCGCTGGCGCATGTCCGCGTCGATCCGCTCGCCGCCATCGTCCCGCTCGCGCTGGCCGTGATCGCATTCATCGCATTGCTCCGGACGGAGACACGGCGCCCTCAGCCGCTGGTTGATTTCGCCCTGTTCGCGAACCGCAATTTCGCGATCGCCGCTGGCCTGTTGTTTCTCGTGATGTTCGACATCATGACGCTGCTGCTCTACTACAACCTCTTTGCGCAATCTGCCGATGGGCTGGGCATGTCCGCCATCGCGGCCGGCCTTTCCCTGCTGCCGCTCTCGATTGCGCTGTTTGCGTTTGCGCGCGCGGCTCCCTCCATCGGAATGAGTATCGGCGTGCGGCGCATGCTGACCGGCGGATCGCTGCTGCTTGCGCTCGGCTGCGCCATCATCTTTCTATCGTTCCAGATCGAAGCGAGGTTCGCCGTTCTGATGCCGAGCCTGTTTGTCGCCGGTGTTGGAATCGCGCTCATCTACGCCTCTGCGCCGCGGCTCGGGCTTGCGACGCTGCCGCAACTGCAGGCGGGGAAGGGGTCGGGGATGCTCAATTCGTGCAGCTTTCTCGGCGGCACCGTCGGGGTGACCTTCGGCGGCATCGTATTCGCGTTCGCCGGATTCCCTGGCGTGCTCGTGCTGCTGGGAGTTTCGGCGCTGGCAAGCGCTGCGCTCTGCCTTCGGCTGAAGGCGGAATGAATCTGCGCTTTATCTGAGGGAAATCTGCAAATCTCCGCCCAGCTTTGATCGCGGTCATCAGCCACGCTCCGCGGCGTGCATCACCTCCCCAACCCAAGCGCCGCCGCCATCTGGCCACCGCTTCGCCGTTTCATCGCGGGCGAACACCGGCTCGGCCGCTTCATGGCGCGCCGCCGTTCGACATCCGCATGTTACGAATTCTTCCGCTTCGGCGTGAAGCAGGCCTGGGCCTGTCTGTTCGGCGGCATCGCGGTGTTCCTGATGATCGCCACCTGGCGCTTCTATCCGCAGGACGCGCCGCTTGCGCGCTATGACTTCCTGTTTCTCTGCATGATCGCCGTCCAGATCGCGCTGCTCGCCGGCCGGCTGGAAAGTCTGGAAGAAGCCAAGGTGATCCTGATCTATCACCTCGTCGGCACGGTGATGGAGCTGTTCAAGACCGAGGTCGGCTCCTGGATCTATCCGGAGCCGAACTTTTTCCGGATCGGCGGCGTGCCGCTGTTCTCCGGCTTCATGTATTCCTGCATCGGCAGTTATATCTGCCGCGCCTGGCGTCTGTTCGATTTCGAGTTCACCGCCCACCCGCGCCGCCTCGCGTTCGCCGCGCTCAGCGTCGCGATCTATGTCAACTTCTTCAGCCATCACTACATGCTCGACCTGCGCTGGCTGCTGTTCGCTCTCGCCGGCTGGCTGCTGTTCCGCACCCGCGTCTATTTCAGGGTCTGGCACGAGCACCGTTCGATGCCGCTGTTGCTCGGGCTCGTACTGGTCACGCTGTTCATCTGGCTTTCGGAAAACATCGGCACGTTCACGAAGATCTGGATCTATCCATCGCAGCGGCACGGCTGGTCGATGGTATCCGTCGACAAGATCGGCTCCTGGTTTCTGCTGCTGATCATCAGCTACACGCTGGTGAGCCTGATCAACAAGCCGCGGGAGAGGCGAGTTCGAAGCGGGCGCTTGAGCGCGCGATCGGTGGCGAGCGCCGCCTGGCGGGGTCCTGTCACCGACAATTTATGTCGATTCAAGGCGTTAAAGCCAAAGTAGCTGGCCTCGATGGCGGCGTCTGAAAATGCAGCCAAGGCGGGCCTCTGTTGATCTAGATCAAGAAAGGATTCTCGCGTCGCTTTGTCCTCTGTGCAGGACAGTGCTTCTTTTGCCGCGCTGGCAACTCGATTTCCGGTTCTGGTGCCACGCGGGTGTGCCATTCATGCCGCTTTATGTTTGCGAGCAGGGTAAGGCGGCTGTGGGACAGACAGGAGCAGCTGCTTTCGATCGAGCAGGAGGGCAACATGCCGCTTTCAATTTCGATGATCGCTTTAAGTTCTCAGCTCGTCGTTGCGGTAGCCGATCGGGTGCCGACGTTCGACATTAACCGAAGCTGCAAACTCGACGCTGCCGCCGCGACTGGCCTGACCCTTGATCAGTCGGTGAAGAGCTGCGTGGACGATGAGAACAGGGCGCGGCAGGAGCTCACGAGCCAATGGTCCAGTTTTCCCGCCGCGGGCAAGGCGAACTGCATCCCCCAGGAGAGCATTGGAGGCACGCCAAGTTACGTCAGCTTGCTGACGTGCCTGCAGATGGGGACGTGGGCTCGGTAGTTGCGGCCGGCAGGGAAGCCGTGCAGGGGGACGCGCAATGACGCCGGCCCGAGACGCTGTTCGGGAAAAATTCAATCGCATGCCGGATTTTTGGCGTCCTCGACCCTGAGGAAGGTAATTGTGGCCGGCGCGAGCTCAACCGTATCAGGTGGCGCTGTCACGCCGGCAAGCCGCGGAAGTTCGTCATTCGGGCCAAGCTCCAGGACCGTTCCATTCAGCTTCACGGCTTCGCTTTGCAGATCATCCGCCGACAGCGTGTAACGCTCGCTGGCCACGGGCAATCGCAACGCTGCGGCATTCGTCCTGCTGGTATTGATGGCAAGCAGCGTGACGGCCCCGCGCATGCCGCGCCCGCAATGCACGTAGAGATGCATCCCATCGCGCCTGCCGGCGTCGAGAACAGTTGGGCCCATCAGGGTGCGCCACAGCAGCGCCGCCCAATAGTTCGGCCGCGGGCGGAACGTCCCCTCGTCGAGCAGGCCGTAGTCGCTGGCAGCCAGCGTGTTGTGCGCAACCATTTGAACGCCGGCTCGGGCAAGCCGGCCGAGTTGATCGAGATACCGGAACGTATCGAGGAAAGTCGAAGCCCAGGGATTGCCACCGCAGGCCGCCTCGGCGGTCTCAGACAGCCACATCGGCTTGCCAGGCGCAAACTCGTCCCTGAGCGACTGGTAGAATGCGCGCGTCCGGTCGGTGCTCTCGAGCCAGTCTTCCGAAAGCGCAGCCTCCGGCGTGGTCTGGCCGGGAATGCCGGAGCATCGTTGCGAGAGCGCGCCGTAATGGTGATAGGAAAAAGCGTCGATGCCGGGTCCGGACGCCGCCAGCAAGTCTCGCGTGATGATGAAATCGGCGCTGGATTGTCTGGACGATTGCTGCGCCGTCTCGCCGATCGAACCGGGACCGAGAACGATCACGTCCGGTTCGCTTGCCTTGATGAACGCAACAAAGGCCTTGAAGTCCCGCCCGTAAGCCGCCGCGTCGTATCCCCCGGGTGCGCCGCCCATCGCGGCCAGTGTCGGCTCATTCATGAACTCGGCGGCGGCAATTTTGCCGCCGGCGGATCTGGTATAGGCGAACAGGCGGCGCGCCTGGTCGCTCTGCCACAGACCCGACGCGTCGCGGACGCCGGGGCTTGTGGCCATCGAGGTCACGATATCTGCGCTGACAGCGCGGGCAAAGTCGATGACACCCTTCCAGCGCTCGCGGCTCAGCACCGCGCGGAAACCGTCGGGCGGCGTCGAGGGCGCCTTGTCGCTATCGGCAAAGTATGTGGTGTTGGCCCAGGTGCCACTGACGCGCACGTAAGCCGGCGCAAGCGCCGCAGCCAATGTGCGCAGCCGCGGATTCGATAGGTCGATGGGCTCTCGATATTCGTAGAGGTCGGGATTGCCGCCCCTTGGCATGTTTGCGGCGTTGACGGCGCCGCGATCCGGTGGCGCCGAGGCACTTGCGCGATAAGGCTTCCAGAAGCGTCCCCCGGTCACCTCGACCATTTCTAAATTGTACGATTGAAAGCGCGCGTCGATGGTACCGAGGCGAGGCAATAGTGAAGGGTCTACGGAAAGCGTCGGCGCCTGCGCGGCTGCCCTCTCGCTTCCCGCAAACGCGGCGATCGCAATTCCCATTACGACCTTGAAGCCACTGGACCTGGTCATGGCCATTGTCCTTGGCAGCGGGCCTAAGCCCGCGCATTGAAGCTACGGTGCCACCAGCTCCACCCGCCGGTTCAGCGCGCGCCCGGCCTCGGTGGCATTGGAGCCGGCCGGGGCCAGCAGCCCGACACCCGCGGTGCGCAGCCGCGGCGCGCTGATGCCGTAGTTCTTCACCAGCTCGGCGGCGATCGCCTCGGCGCGGCGTCGCGACAGATCAAGATTGTAGGCGAATGGCCCCTGGCTGTCGGTGTGGCCGACGATGAAGACGCTGAGCCCGACCTGGGCGGTCAGCAGCTTCGCGATCTGCTCGAGGGTAGGGCGGCTTTCGGGCTTCACCTCGGCCCTGTCGGTATCGAAATAGATCCCGTAGAGCGCGATGCGGCCGGTCTCGCGGAGGCCCTTGGCCATCACAGCCGCGTCCACCATCTTGTTCTCGATCGCGACTGGCACGGCGATGACGAGCTGCGCGTAGATGTCGTGGTTGTTCTCGCTGACGATGAGGCTGACAAAAGTCTCGCGGCCGCCATCCACCTTGCGTCCGTAAAAATAGCGGTAGTTGAACCCGTCCACCCACATCTGCGGGATCGGCAGCGCGTCGACGGCTTCTGAGAAGGGAATGCCGCCGCAGGCGTCGACGTCGCAATTGAGCAGCGTTTCGAATCCAGCCTTGGCCAGTTGCGCTTCGAAATTGCGTGACACCTCCAAAATCGAGGGGCCGGGATTGGTGCGATAGGCGATGCGGGTGATGCGGCCTTCCAGCCGCCGCGCGTCAGTGGGCTGGCCGTCCTTGAACGCGGCCCCTTGCATCCGCGCCGCATCAAAATCCTTCACCTCGTATCCCGTGATGACGCTGCCGCCGAAACGGCCGATGCCGGGATAATCCTTCGCGCCGACCACGTCGCGCGTCTGCGCGGAAGCGTTCGTCGTCGCGCCAAGCGACAGGGCAACCAGCAGGAGGATCGGCCTGAACGGTGTGCGCGGCAAGCCCATGGGAAATCCATTGGTTCGAGGAACGGTCGAGGGAAGGGGCGGGACGAGGTATGACGTGTAAAGGTCGCGGCGGCAGTTCAACCGGTTCAAATTAGTCGCAATCATGGCCGTTTTCGGGGAGATTCTGTCCCCTGCGTTCCGCCGCACCCTCGAAGCGTGGCCAAGGACGTGCTAGAAGCCGATGCTTATTTGCAGCGCTCTCTCAGGAATGGCTTTTCCATGCTCCGCATCGCATTTGCTTTCAGCGCCACCCTGGCAATGTTCGCATGCTTCAACTCCCACGCCCACGCCGCCCAGTGCGGCAGCTCCGCCGGCGGCTACGAGGCCTGGAAACAGCAATTCGCCGGCGAGGCCCGCGCCAAGGGCATCGGCGCCTCGACCATCTCCGCGCTGATGGCGACCAACTACGCCCAGGCCACCATCAATGCCGACCGCGGCCAGCGCAGTTTCAATCTCTCGCTCGATGCGTTTCTGGCCAAGCGCGGGGCTACCACCATCGTCGCGAAGGGGCGGCAGCTCAAGCGCTCGCAGGGCGCGCTGTTCGCCTCTATCCAGGAGCGCTACGGCGTGCCGCCCGGGCCGCTGCTGGCGATCTGGGGCATGGAGACCGGCTTCGGCAGCCAGCGCGGCAATCAGAACATGCTCGCCTCGATCGCGACGCTCGCCTATGACTGCCGGCGCTCGGCCTATTTCACCGAGCACCTTTACGCGGCGCTGCAATTGATCGATCGCGGCGCGCTCTCGCCCAGCCAGCGCGGCTCGATGCATGGCGAGGTCGGGCAGACACAGTTCATGCCAAAGGCCATTCTGGCCTACGGCACCGGCAATCTCGAAAACTCGGCCAATGCGCTGATGTCGACCGCGGCCTTTTTGAAGGCGCATGGCTGGCGCGCCGGCGCGGGCTATCAGCCGGGCGAGCCGAACTTTGCCGCGATCCAGGCCTGGAATGCGGCGGGCGTCTATCAGAAGGCGATCGCGCTGATGGGCCGCCAGATCGACGGCGGAGAATAAGCTTGCAAATCCGGCCATGTCAGGCCGGCTGGCCTGACATGGCTTTGCACGCTCATCGCATCGCGCCGGCGACTCTCTGCCTCGTGCTGCTCACAAATACCGTGAGCTGCTGCAGTCCGTTGTCCTCGGCAAGCACATCCAGCGGGCGCTTGCCGTCGAGCCTTTCACTGCGTGCATTGAGCCATTCACTGAACTGCTGGATATCATAGAAATACTGGCGGACAGCGTTTCGCAGCACAGTGATCTTGTCCGGCATGTATGATTCCTGGGCATCCCAATGCCGCCGGATGCCTTTGGGCAACATGGCGCCAAGCACGAAGCCGAGCCCGCCATAGAGGACAATGAGAAACTCCCGGTATTCGATACTGACCTTTAACGTCAACTCGGCCGCAAGAATGGCTGCTATTGCCATCGCGGAGGCCTGCAGCCCGCCGGAAAATGCCTGCTCGAGGCGGGTGCCCGCGGGACGATCAAGCGTATAGGACGTCATGACGCCACAGATCGCCGGAACGGTCGCCCACGCCAATTGCGGGGAGAAATAATCCCAGAGCAACTGCGCCTGCGTGACCTTTGAATCGCCGTCGATTGTGGATAGCGCCGCGATGAGGTTGGGACTGTACAGTACGAGATTCAGGAGCAGAGACGTAATCCAGCACTTGGCGAAGATCTGCACATAGGCCTCCGCGCGGCCA
The DNA here is from genome assembly GCF_001440475.1 of Bradyrhizobium lablabi. GTDB lineage: Bacteria > Pseudomonadota > Alphaproteobacteria > Rhizobiales > Xanthobacteraceae > Bradyrhizobium > Bradyrhizobium lablabi. The sequence continues at coordinate 216,383 of NZ_LLYB01000060.1, forward strand.
CTACCGGATTCGGCATAGTATGCATTTCGGCCGACGAGTTTCGCGCGCAAGGCGAGTGACTGACCGATTGCAAACATATGGACGACAAGGATCACCATCAGCAACTGCAGCATATTGGCTGTGGTGGTCGGAATTTGCGTCTGCGCGGTCTTGCCCAAAAACGTGTTGATCGCAAGCAGGCAGGCCACGACAACCACCAGCGCCGCAGCGCCGGTGGCCTTGAGGATCGGATCCCACGGGATTCTCTGCGCCGGCGGATAGGGAGAGACAAAGCCGGCGGCGCTCAAGCGATCGAAAGTCCGTCCGACGCCCCTCGCTGCGCTAACGGCGCCGGCGAATATGACGTAGAGCCATTCCAGATTCTTGATCAGGTCGCGCTGGATGGTGAGAACAGCCCGCCGTCTGTCCAGCGCCTCGGGCGCCGGCAGGTCGGACAAGCGTGCGTGAATCGCCAGCAACTGGGTGCCGACGTTCTGTATCTCGGCGCGGTATTTCCGGAATATTTCCAGGTCGAGATTGCCAGCCAGATCTTTCGTGTCGTCGAAATCGGCATCGCCTGCCATGGTCGCCGCACGGGCATACAGCAGCACCACCCGGTCGAACGTGGCGCAAGCGCTTTTCAGATCCGGAGCGGGCGACACCGGCCGGTCCAGGTCGATCGCATTCCATGCGTCGGCAAGCTTGTCCGGCTGCAAATCCATGTCGGAGAATCGCATGTAGTTCAGGAGCCGATCGATATTTTTCGGGATGTAGGCCATTCGGTGCGCGAAGCCGCGAATACTGATTTCGAAATCCAGGGCCTTCGGCAAATTGGGGTTGAGCCCCACGATGTAGAAAGCGACCAGAATCGGAAATGTCGGATAGTTCTGCAATGACGTATCGGCCGCCGGTGATGCCGTCGGCATTTCGCTCTGCGTGGCGGCTGCGGTGACTGCTTTCAGTATCTGAAAGAATGGTCCCGGCCCAATGATCGAGGTGGCCAGGAAGATCAACATCATCAGGCTGAAATAAATGGAGTAACCGGTCAGATACTCGCTCGGTGTGGTCTGATAGCGCAGAACGACGAATTTCCATGGGCAATTGTCGTCATTGCCGGCAATCGATTTTTCAAACTGATCCAGACAGAACTTGTGGATCACAAAAGTACCAACGATAAGGCACAATATAAATACCAGTAGGGCGTTGCCTGTCGGAATGGTCGGCAAATAAGCGTTCATGGCACCCTCACATCTTCAAAGACACCTCAAATTGATTGTCCCGTGCGTTCGCGAACTGCAGACACACGTCCACCCAGGCTTTCTTGGTGAATACGCAATAACTTGTTGCGGTCGCCCGCAGCGAACCTTTCTCGGATAGTTTATTGACCGGCGCACCGCCGCCGCAGTACTCGAAATACTCACACTCGCTGGCGCAACTCGCCACGCCGTCGCTGATTTCCCGATACGCCGAAATGAAGCGATCGTCGGAAAGGATGTCTCCCAGTTCCTTGCAGTGATGAACGTTGCCAAAGATGAATCGCTGCCGTTGCGGGACGTTCAGCGCCAACAGCTCGGGAGAAAAGGTGCTGATATCGCCGTTATACGCGATATTCAGCATGCGCAGCGGGATGACCTGGTCGTTGTCCTCGGGTACCCCCGCAATCAGGGATGCCATGGTGCGCTGAAAGTCTCGCAGCACAACCGGCCTGTCGCCCTGTTGCGCAGCCGCTCGCAGCACGTCGCCGATGAAGCGTTCAAAGGTCTCGCGAGTGCAGTCCTCGTAAAGCGAAGAATGCGTGTTCTGTGCTTCCAGCTCCTCGATGTTCAGTCCGATCGCTGTGGGGCCGAACCCCTGATAGTAGTCGATCAGTTCCGATCCGCGTGAAAGGGTCGGTGCTGTCACCACTCCGATGAAGTGAAACGGATATCCTCGTGCCTGCAATTTCGCGATTCCGGCGAGGGCGCGTTCGTGGCTGCCGGATCCGTTCCGGTATTTCCGGTTTCGGTCGTGCAGGTCGCGCGGCCCGTCAAGGCTGATCCCGACGGTGATGTTCCGCTGTTCGAACAGATCGATCCACGCATCGTCGATCAACGTTCCGTTGGTCTGAATCCCGTAGTGGACCGCGACGTCTTGCGGACGCTGCCGCTCGATGATCTCTATCGCTTGCTTATAGTAGGCCGGCGGCATCGTCAGGGGCTCGCCGGCATGCCAGACGATATCGAGCTCGTGCTTGAGCAGCGGACGGTCGAAGATCAGTCGTGCAACTTCCGCGACCGTTGCAAGCGTCATCGTGTGGCGAGGATTGGCGCGATCCGGCAAGTAACAATAGGCGCAATCGATGTTACAAAATCCCGTCGATTGCAGCACTACCAGACCAATGGGACCAGCCGCCAGCATTGGAGCCTCGCCTAACATCTCCCACGCATGCAATTATTGAAGTTGAAGAACTGGACAATGTTGTCGATCTTGCCGCTCGTCACATCATGACCGCCCGGCGAGGTCGCGCGAAGCTTTTCCCGCAATCGTTCAACACGAAGCGAAAGCTGCTCGGGGAACGGATTGGTTGATTCAGCAGCATCACGATAGACGCTGCCATCGGCCGAAACGGAAAGGCACAAAACCGCTCCAGAAGCGGTGACGGCCGCCAGTAGTCTTCGTCTCGATTTCATGGCAACCCCCAGCACGTTGAGGTTGCTTGACACGCTATCTCGGATTGCGCGCAGCGCGCAAGTGACGTATTTCACACTTGCGCATTTCCCTGTCGTCTTTTCTTGTCGCCGCTGACGTCGGTATCGGCTTACGTTTCGAGCATGGTGTCTCGAACACGGGCGATGCTACAGTTGAGTCGGGATCAAATCTGCTCCTCGGAAGGAAACTGTCTTATATGCCCATCGGCCGCATCACCTTCGCGCTCTGCGCTCCCGTCCTCGCCTTGCTGGTTTCTTCCATCCCGACCTACGCCGCCCGCTGCGGCGGCGATTTCAACACCTTCATGTCGGCGATGTCGCAGGAGGCGGCAGCCGCAGGCGTCTCGCAGGCGGTGATCAGCCAGGCCTTCGCCGGCATCACGCAGGATCCGGCGGTGCTCGCCTTCGACCGCCGCCAGCGTGGCACCTTCAACAAGTCGTTCGAGCAATATGTCGCGACCCGCGTCGGTCCCGGGCGCATCAACATCGGCCGGCAGATGCTGCTGCGGCACGGCTCGCTGCTGGCGCGCATCGAGCAGAAGTTTGGCGTGCCGCCGGAGATCGTGGTTGCGATCTGGGGGCTGGAGAGCGATTTCGGCAAGGGCGATGTCGGCAAGCTGCCGGTGATCCGCACGCTCGCCACCATGGCGCATGATTGCCGCCGCACCGAACTGTTCCAGGGCGAGCTGCTCGCCGCGCTCAAGATCGTGCAGCGCGGCGATCTGCCATTGCGCGACCTGATCGGCGCCTTCGCCGGCGAGATCGGCCAGACGCAATTTCTGCCGTCGTCCTACATCAAATACGGCGTCGATTTCGACGGCAACGGCCACGTCGATTTGCGCCACAGCGTGCCCGACGTGCTCGCCTCCACCGCGAATTTGCTGCATGTGTCGGGCTTCAAGGGCGGCGCGCCCTACGGCGAAGGCACCGCGAATTTCGAAGCGATGCGCGAGTGGAACAGGGCCACGATCTATCGCAAGACCATCGGGTATTTTGCGGACAGGCTGGCCGGGCGCTAGTCATCGCCGGTCAGGCAGCTTCGTAGGGTGGGTTAGCGAAGCGTAACCCAGCATCCTTCCGCGACGGCGGCGGATTACGACGCAGGCTCGTTGGTGGAAAAACCACTGCATCGGCAGATGGTTTCGTCATCAGACAAATTGCATTTCAACCCAGACACGATCGAAATCCCGCCGGGAGAGTGCCTCCTTGGGAATGCAGAAATGAAGGACGCCGCTCGCCGCCCAAATCATCTGTGCCTCCTCGTTGGTATATACCTGCAGCAGCAGCCGCCACTCCATATCCGCCTTGTCCCGCAAATCCTGTTCATCCTCCCACTTGTGCGGCAGGTTCAGCAGTTGCAGCCGATGCTGCAACTCCTCATTCGAGAGGCCGAGGAAAATCGCATACGGGTCGGCGACGCCGTGAGCCTTCAAGTATCCGGCGATGAACGGTAAGTCATTGAGAGTGTATGGATAGCCGAGCAGGTGATGATTAAACACGCCCAGGAAGTTCACATCCACGCCTGTCATGACGTCGATGTAGGCATTACGCTCCGGCTCGGAGAGCCCAAGGTTCAGAATCCCCCGGGATCGCACGTCAGGCAGCGTCGGTTCCCGTGAGAAGCTTGTCTCACAGCCGCGGAATTGCAGGCGCTTGGGCAAATCAGGTGGGAGGGGAAGCTGGACGAGCGTGGCTGGATCGCCGTCGAAGTGCGACACCGTCCAGCAGGACGGATCTCCGAGCGATTGTATGAGCCCCATCTCGTTGATCGCGCAAAAGAACGAGAGCAGGCCCGAGTGCGGGAGATGCCCTTCCTGGTCATGGGCAGCAATATCAGCAAGGTTCACCTGACCCACGAAGGCCATGGGAGAGCCCTGCCAGGCCGGCCAGTTCTTGCCGGACGGCAGATCCGGTCTTCCTCCGAGCCTGGAGTTGCCGAGCGGCAGCTCTGCTTGATCGGTTGTTTGCCTGCAGTGCAGCCGGATCGAGGGCATGGAGAGCTGGATGATGTCATTCGCAACGCGCCCGAGCCCGGCGGCGGTCAAGCGCGCCGACAAGCTTTCAGTCTCCATTCCAGCACTCCCGGTGGTCCCTGTTTTGGCGTCGCTTACGCACTCCGTCGACGATGCGCTCGAACGGTGCAAAGAACTCCGTCCCTCAAATCCGTCAGGCCGGACGGATTTTGCTGCCGACCGCGCCGGCATTGCAAGGCTGGAATTCGAGAGAGCAGATATCTTGAAGCCGTGCCGTCGCGCGGTATCCGCTTTTCCTACGCGCCCCAGAGGACCCGGAACAGGATTGCGCTGGTCCGCCATCTCCGGGCCGATTCGCGCACCATCGCAAGGCGCGAGGATCGGGCGCACACCACAACCTGGCGCGTCGTCAATTGCCGCTAGCGCGGGTTAGTCGAAGCTACAACCTTGGAGCTGCTCGAGGCAAAAGCGTTTCTAACGGTGGACGCCAACTTGGTCCAAGTACACGACAGCGAGCCTTTGATCGCGCACCGCTCCGATTTCGATGGTGTTGCAGTTGGACGGCGCAAGCTGACGGGCAGCGTCGACAACTCGGGAACCTGGGGCTTTTCGGCGGCCAGCTGCTGAACCTCGGCCAACGCTGCCTCCCGCCGCTGTAATTCAAGGAAGCGCTGATATTGCGAATAGATCTGTGCGTACTCGTTCGCTGTCGGGTTCGGACCAGCTATATCGAAGCTGCGGTTCTGCAACAAATCATAGTAGGCATAACCTCCGCCCACCTTTCGTCGCCCGGCAAAACGAGCGCCGCAATCCATAATTCGCGCAACGCGCTCGTCGTCCCGAAACATCTTTCGGGTCCACTCCGCGCATTCCTCAAAGTCCCGCGCCGCTGGAGACGAAAGGACGCTGAGCTTAACAGCGGTAATCACGAGTACCACGACTGCAACAACAGTTGCAGGAAGCTTTTCTGGGACAGCCCTTGCCGCAGACATGCCAAAATATATTCCCCACTACGCCGCAGATGCGACATCTAAGGAATTTTTCGCCGCAATCCTATGGCATGCCAGTCACAGCACGGCTTTTTTTTGACGCGACTGAGGCGCGGCTGGTTAGGAATCCTTATACCCACCTCCTTAGTCATCGTTCGCCTGCATGGCGGCGGTCGTGCCCTCGGCTGGAGCGCTCATCGCGGCACTAAAGTTGGTCCGAGCGTTCGCTTGAGATGGCGCACGCACCACAACGGGCCGTCGGAAGGTCGTCCAGCGCGCCGGAGCGCGGCCTTCAGCCTTCCAGCCAAAGTCGATAAATTCGTTTATTTTCCAACGCTTCCGCCTTTTTCAACAGGCCGAAGAAGCAGCTCGACATCAGGTCGTGCGGTCCTGGCCTCGTGGTGCTGGCGTTAAGTTGGCGGGAAGTGTCCCGCCGAACGGAGGCAAGAAAGCCGTTCTCCGGGGAGAGCTCGTTATGAGCCGTTTAGCTATTGCGCAGGCAAGGCCGGAGTGTTTTCGCCGAACCTGTATGCTCATGTGCCCGTTCCTATGCATATGCACACGAGACCGCGGCTGCAGCGCCACCCGGTCTTCCCTTGTCGCGGGGTCGCGAATCCATGTCCACATCATTGCGAGCGCAGCGAAGCAATCCATCTGTCCCCGAGCCGGGCTATGGATTGCTTCGATGCGCTCGCAATGACGCTGAAAGGCCGCAGTGGGTCCATCGTAGGATGGATATCGCTTCGCTCCACCCATCCTGCGAGACTGTAGCGAGATCGCGCACACAGTCAGTCGTCATCGACCGGGCGACCCAGTAATCCAGAGACCGCAGTGATTGAACCGATAGGCCGCGGCGTACTGGATCCCCGCCGGAGCCTGTCATCGGGCGCGCATTCGCGCGACCCGTTGGCGGGGATGACGAGTTGCGGCGCAACGCTACGCCTGCTTTCCTTCTTGCCCTGACATCCGCTGGATCCGCTTCGCCAGCACCTTCCAATACGTCGCCGGCCGAAACCGCTGCAAGAGATCCATGAGCCATGCATCGTTGCCGATCAGAATTCGCGGCTGGTTTTTCTCGATGCCGGCGATGATGCGTTGCGCCGCGATCGGCGGCGTGGTTTTGGCGATCGCATCGAAACGGTCGATCGATTCCGCGCGGCGCGCATTGTCGGTGATCCCGCTTCCGGTGCGGGAGTTGCGCACGATGTTGGTCAGCACGCCGCCGGGATGAACCACCGACAATTTCACCGGGCTGTCGGCCATCGAAAGTTCATGCCGCAGGCTTTCGGAAAAACCGCGCACCGCGAATTTCGCGGCCGCATAGGCGGTCTGGCCGGGCGGGGCGATGATGCCGAAGATCGAGGACAGGTTGACGATATGCGCCTCGCGCTGCTTCGACAGGTGCGGCAGGAACGCGCGGGTGCCGTGCACGACGCCCCAGAAATTGATGTTGAACAGCCATTCCATCTGCGCTTGGTCGACCTCGTTGAAGCTGCCCATCAGCGCGACGCCGGCATTGTTGATGACGATGTTGAGCGAGGGATGCGCAGCGATCGCCGCGTTGGCAAATTCCTGGATCTGGGCGGGCTCGCCGACATCGACACGATGGGTCGTGATGTTGCGCTTGCCGGCCGTGCCGATCTCGGCAGCGACCGCAATCAAGCCGGCCTCGTCGCGGTCGGCGAGCGCGAGGTCGCAGCCGCGCGCGGCGAGCTCGAACGCGAGGGCGCGGCCGATGCCGCTGGCGGCGCCGGTTATCGCGGCTGCGCTTCCCAGTATCGCAGTCATCGGTATCTCACTCCATCGAATGAAAAAAATCGCGGGTTCCCGCAACTTTTGCAAATTGGAACCGAACCATAAAGCGGTTTCCGCTCTTAGTGTCGAGTACCCGACAGAGTGATGCTCTCGACCGATGCGACCCTTTGAATGAGGCTGACATGGGACAATCAAAGCCCTTCGAACGATCAAAACCCTCTCGCGCGACCGCCCTCATCGTTGAAGACGATCCGATGCAGCGGGACATGATCTGCCTGCTGCTGGAGGAAAGCGAGCTCGATGTCATCGAATGCGAAAGTGCGGAGGCTGCCGAACTGGTGCTGGAGCGCGCCGCCGGCAGCCTGGTCTTGATGATGACCGACGTGCAGCTTGCCGGCAATATGGACGGCGTCGAGCTCGCGCATATCGCCCGGAAATACAATCCCGAGATGGGCGTCATCGTCACCTCGGGCAAGCCGTTGCATCAGGAATTGCCTGACGGCGTGGAGTTCTGGGCCAAGCCGTGGGCTCCGCTCGACGTGATCCGCACTGCGGAACGCATGGTGTATGAACGGCGTCACCACCATGAGGCGCGCGCGCGTTAGTGAACAGGCGTCCCGCTTCCACGGCGGATGCCGCCGTGATAATGGCAGGGCATGACGCTGTCGTTCCTGTTGACCTCCCTGATCGTGGTCGCCTCGCCCGGCACCGGCGTGCTCTACACGCTGGCAGTAGCGCTGACATCGGGCGCGCGCCCTTCCGTCGCCGCGGCGTTCGGCTGCACGCTCGGCATCGTGCCGCACATGGTGGCCGCCATGCTCGGGCTGGCCGCAGTGCTGCACACCAGCGCCCTGGCGTTCGCCGCGCTGAAATGGTGCGGCGTGCTCTATCTGCTCTACATGGCCTGGCAGGCGCTGCGCGAGACGGGTGCGCTCGCGGTCGATACGGGCGCGGCCGCGAAGGCGCGCTCCAGCCGGCGCGTCATCGTCACCGCCGTGCTGGTGAACATCCTCAATCCGAAACTGTCGATCTTCTTCCTCGCCTTCCTGCCGCAATTCGTCGCCGCCGACGAGCCGCAGCCGCTGGCCCGGATGCTGGAATTGAGCGCGGCCTTCATGGCGATGACCTTTGCGGTGTTCGCAATCTACGGCCTGTTCGCTGCCGCGCTGCGCGACCGCGTCATCACGCGGCCCAGGGCAATGGCCTGGCTGCGCCGCAGCTTTGCCGCCGGATTTGCCGCGCTCGGCGCCAAGCTCGCATTCGCGGAGCGATAGATTTTTCCCGCAGCCGTCGTTGTGGGCGCAGCGACGCAATCCATATCCGGGCTACGGGCCCGTCGCTTTGCATTGGCCACCGCCGGAATCAAAAAAGGCGGACCCTTGGCCCGCCATTCTCCAAAATTCACCCGGAGTTGGGAGCCCGGGCGGAGCTGAGCACTCCACCCGGGCCTAAATTCACTTCTTCTTGGCTTTCTTGGCCTTCTTGGCCTTCTTCGCCTTCGCCTTCTTCGCTTTCTTAGCCATAGTATCCTCTCAAGGTTTTCATGGATTGAAACGCGACACCGAGGCATGCTTGGCGGAGGGCCAGCCTCGCAACATCCTCGATCGTGATCCCAGCAGATTCGCAGGCTGATGCCGCGTGCCGTCATGGCGTTGTCATCACGTTATCCACAGTTGTTATGCATTTTGATGCGATTTTCGGTCGAAATGCGCGCCGCCACCGCCATCCGCATCGCGCGCATCATGCTTAACGATGCCCGAACACGCGCGATCTTCATCAATTCAAAACCAAGGATTGGATTGGCCGATGGCGGTCAGGGTCCGTTAAGCGGCGCGGATGCACCTTGTTCCGCAAGACGACGGGGATCGCAGGCTAAGGGAAGTCTCGGGCGGATGTCTTGAGCGGTCGTTAGACAAGAGGGGAGACGGGGCGTGCGCGTCCTGAGTTCGCGATGCTGAGCGTTCCGACGCTGTGGACGGTGTTCGTCATCAATTTTCTGGCGCTGGGCTTGATCTGGGCCTACGTCATGCGCTGCTATCCGTCGTTCGAGGCCGCACGGTTCTGGACCGGCTCGGCATTCACGGCGGCAGCTGGCGCGGCGATGGCGACGCTGCGCGTGATCTTTCCCGATACCTTGGTGCCGCTGCTGTTCGCCGGCTCCGCGCTGATCCTGGCGATCTGCCTTGCCTCGATGGGCGTGCAGAAGTTCTTCGACCGCCCCCTGTCATGGCGCAACACCCTGCTGATCACCGGCCTCGGCACGGTCGGCCTGTGGTTCTTCAGCTTCGTCCACGACAGCGTGCCTGCGCGCATGACGGTCTTTACGATCGCCCAGACCTTGCCGATGGCGCTGAGCCTGAAGCTGTTGCTGGGCCGGCATGAGGGCCGGGTCAATCCAGGTGCCCAGCTCGCGGGCATCGTCACGATTCTCGTCATGGCCTTGCTCGCCGTCAGGCTGGCCGGCGCGATCGCCGGCGCCGGCTTCTCCTACATGCATTTCAGCCCGGTCCAGTCGGTCGTGGTGCTGGTGCTGGTGTTCCTGTCGATGGCGCTGAATTTCGGCTTCCTGCTGATGGCGATGGACCATCTGCGCAACGAGGTTGCCGATCTCGCGCTGCTCGACGATCTCACCGGCGTCGGCAACCGCCGCTATCTGCTGCAGCGGCTGACGGAAGAATGCGTGCGCTCGGAGCGCAGCGGCCAGCCGTTCGCGCTCTTGGTAATCGATCTCGACGGCTTCAAGGGCATCAACGATACCCATGGCCACGCGGCCGGCGACGCCTGCCTGCAGCACTTCACCCTGATGGCGCAAACCCGGCTGCGGCCCGGCGACATGCTGGCGCGGACCGGCGGCGACGAGTTCTGCATCGTGCTGCCGTCCTCGACGCTGCGCGAGGGCGCCATGATCGCGCGCCGCGTGCTGGAAGTCTGCCGCGCCGACGCCGAACAATGCACCGGCAACGACATTCCGATCGCGGTATCGATCGGCGTCGCGCAATGGAGCCGCGAGATGGGCGCCTATCCCGACCGCCTGATCGCGGCCGCCGACCATGCGCTCTACGACGCCAAGAAGGCCGGCCGCAACGGCTTTGCCACCTACGACCCGGCGCCGCCGCTGGCGCCCGAACCGGCAAGCGCACCGATGCCTGATGTGGCCCTGCGCAAGCGGGCCTGAGGCATGCTACTTAAGGGTCCGTCACCGGACCTCGCACATGAATCTCCGTCTCGTCGCGGCTTCACTGTTCGTCCTCGCACTTCCCGCGTGCGCCTCCGCGCAAACGCCGGACCTCGCCGCCATCGCACGCACATCCGGCACGCCTGACATTCCCGGCCTGAAGATGGTCTGGCTGGCGCCGTGGGGCGACCTCGCCAAGTCCCATCCGTGGCGCAACATCATCGTGCACCAGACCGAAGGCCCGGCCGGCTCGGCGCGCGGCGGCGCGCAGGCGCAGTCGAAGAACCCGACGCGGCGCGGCGTGATGGTCTGGGTGGAAACCGACGGCACGGTGTACTGGGCGGTCGGCGAACATCTCGTCCCGACCCATGGCGACGGCGCCAACCGCAACGACAACAAGTATATCGACAACGGCCCGACCTATCGGCAGGTGGTCGGCAACAATTCCGTCGGCGTCGAATTCGCCGGCAACTATCCCGACGTGACCCGTGGCCCAACTGATGCACAAATTGCGGCGTGGAAAATCCTGGCGAAGGTGCTGCGCGCGCGCTACGGCATCCCGCTCGATCGCGTCTACGCGCACAACTGGATCGACTACAAGGATGCCCGCTATTGCGAGGGGTGTGAGCTTGCAAAGATGGCGCGGGAGTGGGGAGAGTAGGTTGGGGCGTGATGTTGGGCGCTCAGCCACCCGGTTGTCGTCGCCCGGCTTGACCGGGCGATCCAGTATTCCAGAGACCGCAATTATTGCGCGGTCACTTACGACGGCCTCGGCGTACTGGGTCCCCCGCTTTCGCGGAGGACGACAGCAGGGGTGGTGAGACAGCTTCCCTCAAAAACAAAAAAGCCGGCGTTGCCGCCGGCTTTCATTATTCGATACCTCTACCGCGAATTAGTGCGCGGCTTCGAGTTCGGCTTCCTGCCGGGCGATCGTGCCCTTGACGGCCGATTGCACCTTCTCGAAAGCGCGGACCTCGATCTGCCGCACGCGTTCGCGCGACACGCCGAATTCGGCGGCGAGGTCTTCCAGCGTCATCGGCTCTTCCGCCAGGCGCCGCGCCTCGAAGATGCGGCGTTCGCGCGGGTTGAGCACGCCGATGGCGCCGTTCAGCGCCTTGCGGCGGTGATCGAACTCCTCATGCTCGGCCATCACGGCTTCCTGGTTGGGCGAGTTGTCGACCAGCCAGTCCTGCCATTCGCCGGCTTCACCGTCGTCGCGGATCGGCGCGTTGAGCGACGCGTCGCCGCCGAGGCGGCGGTTCATGTCGACCACGTCCTGATCCGTCACGCCGAGGCGCTTGGCAATCAGCTTCACCTGGTCGGGGTGGAGATCACCCTCGTCCAGCGCGGAGATCTTGCTCTTCGCCTTGCGCAGGTTGAAGAACAGCTTCTTCTGGTTCGCCGTGGTTCCCATTTTCACGAGCGACCAGGAACGCAGGATGTACTCTTGAATCGAGGCCTTGATCCACCACATGGCGTAGGTGGCGAGACGAAAACCCTTCTCGGGCTCGAACCGCTTGACCGCCTGCATCAGGCCGACATTGCCTTCCGACACGACTTCGGAGATCGGCAAGCCGTAGCCGCGATAGCCCATGGCGATCTTGGCCACGAGCCGGAGATGGCTGGTGACAAGGTGATGTGCCGCGTCGCGATCGTCATGCTCGCGCCAGCGTTTGGCGAGCATGTATTCCTGCTGGGGCTCCAGCATTGGGAATTTGCGGATCTCGGCGAGGTATCTCGAAAGACCGGATTCTCCATTGAGAACCGGCAGCGTAGCTGTACGGGCCATTGAGCGCCCTCCAGTGGTTCAGGCCCCCGATAGCGGCGGGCCCGGCAGGTGATCGCTGTGTTAAAGCCGACCAGGCTGCGATGTTCCGCGCTGGATATTCAGCGCAGGTGCAACATACTCGAAAACGAACAAATAGGGAAGGAATGCTGACGTCACGTCCCCGTGTGCCAGCTATAACCTGTTGTCATAACTAAGCTTTTCTGAAGGGCCTGCGTCATAGGGCCGCTTCCAGCGCGCTTTTGAGAAGGAGCAAATCCTCCGGCAGGGGCGCCTCCCAATGCAAAAATTCCCCGGTCCGGGGGTGTTCCAGGGCGAGCAGATAGGCGTGCAGGGCCTGCCGGCCGAGGGCGGTGAGCGCTTCCTTACCTTGGGTACCGAGCTGCCCGGCCTTGGTCTTGAAGTGCGGGCCATAGACGGCATCGCCCATCAGGGGGTGGCCGATATGGGCGAGGTGCACCCGGATCTGATGGGTCCGCCCGGTCTCGAGCTGGCAGGCGAGAAGCGATGCAACCGGCTTGCCGCCGCGCCCCTGATACGCTGCTTGCAGCTCCCAGTGGGTGACGGCCTCGCGGCCGCCTTCGCGCACCGCCATCTTCTCGCGGGCGTGGGGATGTCGGTCGATCGGCGCATCGACCGTGCCGCGCTGGCGGTTGGGCACGCCCCAGATGAAGGCCACGTAGCCGCGCTGCATCGCCCCGGTGCGGCCGTGATCGGCGAATTGCGCGGTCAGCGATTGATGCGCGTGGTCGTTCTTGGCGACCACCATCAGGCCGGTCGTGTCCTTGTCCAGCCGGTGCACGATGCCCGGCCGCCGTACGCCGCCGATACCGGAAAGGCTGGCGCCGCAATGGGCGATCAGCGCGTTCACCAGCGTGCCGGTCTCGTGCCCCGCGGCGGGATGCACGACGAGGCCCTTCGGCTTGTCGATGACGATGATGTCGTCATCCTCATAGACGATATCGAGCGCGATATCTTCGCCCAAAGGCTCCGGCGGTGCGGCTTCGGGCACGTCGATTGTGATCGTATCCCCGGCTGCGACATGATAAGCGGGGTCGCGGATGGGGGCGCCCCTAGCGGTGACGGAACCGGCCAGGATCAGCGCTTTCAGCCGCGAACGCGACAGTTCCGGGCGGAGCACCGCGAGCACGCGGTCGAGGCGGGGCGATCCTTCGTCGCCGCCGACAGTAACCTCCAGCCGTTGACCGCCGTTCGTTGATCTCTGTTCCATCACGTTTGACGCATGATCCTCATCGAGAACCGGTTTCCACTTTTCCGGATCATGCTCTAGAGAGCCTTGCATGACCGATACCGTTGCGCCCGAACCGACCCCCGAACAGGCCGCGCTGATCGCGCGGGTGCGGCGGATGATGCTGATCGCGGGCCTGACCTCGGCGCTTGCGGTGGCCGTGGTCCTGATCGCCGTCGGGTACCGCCTTTACCGCGGCGAGGGAAGCCCCGCGGCGGCCACGACGGATATCATTGCAAGCCTGCCCAAGGGCGCCCTCATCGTCTCGACGGCCGTGGCCGGCGAGCGGCTGGTGCTGACCCTGGACATCGGCGGGGTCACCGAAATCCGCACGTTTGACGCCAAAACGCTGAAACCGGCCGGAACGCTCAAATTCGTCAACGAACCCTGAGGCCTGCGATCGGCCGAAAGTGCCCGGACCAACCGGCGGATGAAGGGCAACAGGTTTACCGAACTGTGCGAGAGGGGCAGACTTGCCTTGCCCCCCGCACATTTCGCGGCTATTCCCTCTGACACACGCTCCCTTCGTCTAGCGGTTAGGACGCGGCCCTCTCAAGGCTGAAACAGGGGTTCGATTCCCCTAGGGAGCGCCAATACGAATAATAACTTGATCGAGTTGTTGCTAAGGCCATCGGCCTGCGGCCATATATCGGCAGCCCATAGTAGCGCTATAGTGCCACGACAACCAACAACGCCGCAATTGTATCTGAAAGCTCTCAACGAGATGAATGATCAAACAAAAGCGGAATTTGACGCCTATTCCAGCACCTACGACGCCGCGGTGAACGATGCAATCGCGTTTTCCGGCCTGAAGGTCGATTATTTTACGCGCGTCAAGGCGGACTATTTAACGGACCTGATCACTGATCATTTCGGCGACGCTCTCCCATCAATCCTTGATGTCGGCTGCGGAGTTGGCAATTTCCACCCATTGCTGTCAGATCGGGTTGGCTCCATCGCGGGCGTTGATGTTTCAAAGGCTAGCATCGACCAGGCGCGCGAGCGCAATCCCGGCGTTTGCTACAAATCCTATTCCGGCGAGCGTCTTCCTTTCGACGACAAAACTTTCGATGTCGTTTTCACCGTCTGCGTGATGCATCATGTGCCACCCGCTCAATGGCCTCTGTTTGCCGCCGAGATGAAAAGGGTGTTGAAACCCGGCGGTATGGTAGCCGTGTTCGAGCACAATCCGCGCAATCCGCTGACGCAGCGGATAGTGTCGAATTGCGTGTTTGACAAGAACGCCGTGCTGCTGCGGTCGGAGAAGACCAGATCTTTGATCCAGCAAGCAGGTTTTACGGATCTGATTGAGCGTTTCATTCTCTCAATTCCGCCCTCAGGCAGATTCCTTCGTTCGGTCGATCTCTTATTGGGGCGGCTTCCCTTCGGAGCCCAATACTTCATCAAAGCGACCGCATGAGCGCGCCTGAGCATGCCTCAAGCTCGTCCGGCTTAGAGCGTCGATCTCTTATGGGAGGTTGGAATGACAGTCCGCGTAACGTGATACGCTGGTCCCTCCGGATCCCTCGCTTATCGCCAAGGGCTTGCGCTCCGCATTGGTAGGGCGCCAGCGGACTCGCTTTCGCTGCGGCTACAGCTTTTCTCACCTCCTGAGTTGGAGTCGATGAAAGAGTGGCGAGTATGGCCGATTACCTCGTTCCAATGCCGATCAATTTCTTTGCGGACCGGACATTTGCGTTCCAATCCCGAGAACGTGCGTGGGCGGATGCGCTGCTTTTTGTCGCTTTGCATATTTTTAACGTGGTAGCTGCGGCGCTGGCTATGGCAACGTCTATCAAGGCTCTGGGCCTGCACTACGCCTTCGGCATCGTTGGAGTGATCGTCTACGTGCCTCTCACCAATTTTATCCTGATGAACCTTTGGGTATTTCACCATTCGTGCTCAATCAAGGTGCCAGAATGAAATCAATCTTGCAGTCGCCAGTGCTGTATCAGGCATTTCAGGAAGCCGGCGGTTTCTTCGGCGCCCGCGTCAGAGCGATCAACGACTACGTCATGCTACGTCCCGGCATGCGGATTATCGATATTGGCTGCGGGCCCGGCCATATCCTCCGCCATCTGCCGGACAGTATCAATTACGTCGGTTTCGATATCGACCAATCCTATATCGATCACGCGAAACAAGATTTTCGGCAACCGCGGCAAATTTCTTTGTCGCTATTTCGATGCAGCTGCAGCACAGGAGTTCGCCGGCGTCGATCTTGTGATGATGAACGGCGTTCTTCATCACATTCCCGATGCCGAGCTGCAAACGACCTTGACGAACATCCGCGACGTTCTCAAGGACGATGGCGTCCTATTCACGCTCGACGGATGCTACCGAGACGGTCAGTCCCGCTTCGCGAGGAGGATGCTTGATAACGATCGAGGTGAATATGTCCGCACGGAAGATGGATATCGGACCATCCTGTCTCGAATCTTCGGAGGTGTCCAAATGGCAATTCGGGAAGAGCTCGCCCGTGTGTCATACACCTTCGTCATCGGTTTGGCCGCGAAAGAGCGCGTTCACCAGCCGTTCCAACACTAATTTTTCTGCACGATCCTCGCGGACAGAGCCTGTAAAACGCTCGACATGATATCGAGATCGAAGGACCGTTTGTTTTTTGTCTGCGCCACGCTATGCGCAGCAATAGCGGTTGCGCTGATCTGGGCGCCGTTTGGCTTCGCGATGGGCGGCCTCATCGAAGAATGGGGCCTGCTCGGTCTAGCGAACAATGGTACAAATCTCTGGTGGATCTCGCCAGCAAGCGCGCTGGGCGCTCTTGCAACACGCCCGCTCTCGATTTTTCCTTTCGCGCTGGCTCATGTCCTGAGCCCGAACAGTTTTTCTGCCTGGCACGTTCTCACAATCTTTGAGCTGATCATCAAGGGTGTCGCGGCTGCCTATCTGATACGTCAAGCCGTTCGATCCGATCTCCTCGCTGTGCTTGGCGGCGTGATCGCAATCGTCTACCCGGCGGACACGATGACGATCGCGCTCCGTAACCTACACATCAATTTCGCGATGATGTTGGTTCTTGTAGGCGCATCTTTAAACATCGCGGACTTAACTTGCGATAGATCACGACGTCTTCTGTCGATGCTGGGTGCCGCTTCAGCCCTTGCGGCATTTCTAATGTATGAAGCGGCTCTTCCGTTGATCATTCTTCCCTTGATGGTCGTTTTCATCCGCTTCGGCACAAGGGGGGCGCTCCGGAATCTGCGGGCGAAAGCTGCGTCCCACGTGATCTGGTTTCTGCCCGCAGTGACCTATGTTGTTTACGTCCTGATCATCAAGAATTACATTCCGCAGTCCTATCAAGCGAGCATATTTCCCTCCTCGGCCGATGCCCTCGCGACGATTGTAAATGCCCTGAAGGCGGTCTTTTCCATCGCCTATCCCCGCCTGCTATGGGACGGCTGGCGTGACGGTGTGTCGATGTTGCTTGTGGAAATGAGCCTGCACACCGCCGTGCCGCTGCTCTTCGCGTTGACGACCGTGATCTGGCTCGTCGCGTGGCGATGTTGCGCGGCATCCGACCCGGGCGGCGGGCGCATGGTCCGGGCACTGATCGCCGGCCTGATCATCATGATCGCCGGTTACCTGCCATTCGCGCTTCTGCCAAGCCATCAGGCCATCAGCCAACGAACTTTTCTCTGGGCCGCAATCGGGGCGAGCTTCTTTACCGTCGGCATATTGGGATTGTTCGTCTGGCGCCAGCGCCTCGTTGCCGCTTATCTTGTTTTCCTCACTTTCATGGTGCCGTCGCTGGCCTTTATGTTGGTCCAGCACGATCACTATGTCGAACTGTCGAACAATTCGAAGCGCGCGTTGCGTAGCATCCTCGCGCAGGTTGATCCGGCCAAGACCAATGTGGTGATAGATAAAACCAACAGCATTGGTCACACATGGAATCTGCTCGATGGCAATATGCAACTAGCCATTGCCTATTTGCGCGATACGCCGCAGCAGATCTACCTGTTCGAAGTCTGTCGCGCGACGGGCATGGAATGGGCACGCTCTTTCCCGCTCGCCCGTCACGGCGACTGCCGCGAGGAAGCAATCGACTGGCGATTTGTGGCGCCCGTACCGGTGAGCGGCCCAGGCATGCCGGCGCTGGCTTCGTCCGACGATCTGGTACTGCCTAAGGATCAGACCCACACCGTCATCGTGGAGCGCGCACCACCTCCCATCGAAGCCGTCGTCAATCATGATCCGACGACTCCGGCATCTCGCAAACGAGTCACCAATATTCTGGAGATCGATCCGCCGAGCCAGTTGTGGCGCTCACTAAAATCTGATCGTGGGGAGTTCTTCCGCTGGAGCTTTGGTGACTGGTGGAGCTTGGAGAAGCCTACGCCCGGCACGGGCTGGCGCGAAGCCGAATGGGGCTATCGAGGTAGCTCACACACATCGTCCGCGTGGGCGAACCGTGACGAGGCGATGATCGATTTCGAATTTCATCCGGTCAAACCGTCATATCCGTTCCGGATCCGGTTCAGTTTTATCAATCCAAATGGGTCCTATCAGTTCGAAGTTTTCATCAACGGCCGAAAGGTCGACTTGCTGGCCTCGGACGGGGTCTACTCGGGCGTCATACCGCCCTCCGTGCTGCGCGACGGCATGAATGAATTCCGGCTGAAGGCTCCTGTTGATCCGCAGAATTATGGACTGTCGGTCATGGTCGACTGGTTCGAGATCGGCGAACGCCCCGTCGTGGCGTTAATCAAGAGCTTGCCTCTGCCATAGGCGATGTTGCAACTATCGCGCATGCATGGGGGCTGCGGTCATAGCTCTCTTGGTGACTTCACCAAGCATCTCTTGCCGACGGTCGGGTCGGCGACGAGCTTGTGACGCCGGGCAATCTCTCCCTCGGATACTCAGCTTGCGCACCCCGGACGGCAACAGGCCACCGTAAACATTCTTCAGCGCAGGAAGGTCGACGGTAGGGCACCCAGCTCACGGCACACCTCATCCACTGGCGTGCCATCCTCCGTCTGTTGGCGCGCAATACTTTGAGGTCGGCTTCAATAATGTTGATTGCGGATTGCTGTGGCGAGTCAGGCGCAGTGGGGTTGCAATATCGCGCATGTCTCTGCGACTGGCGATATATGTTAGATGATCTGACTCTCCGATAATCCGGCCGTTGGCTTCTGTTCAGCAGACCGATCGGGTTCTCAGTTACGGATTGTAGGTGGGTCGAAGTCTCGGATTCAAGGAGCTCTTGCGTGAGATCCTCCCGGTTGATGGCGATCATAGACGATTGACGCGAAGCTCAAAGAGGGCCTATTAGTGGTTGGCTTAGCTGTGGTTTTGCAACCAGGATCGCGCTGCGAGCATGACACCTGAAAGCTGGATCTCGGTTTCGGTTGTTGTTCCCGTTTATTCCGGCGAGAAGTTTCTGCGCGAGCTCGTCCAGCAGCTCGATCGAGTGCGCACGGAGTGGGTCGAGCAACAGGCGCCGATGAGGCTTGCCGAGCTCATTCTGATTGACGATGCGGCGGTCGATGCATCACCCGCCATTGTCGACGATCTGGAGGCCAATCACGAGTGGGTCACCGCGCTCCACCTGATGCGCAATTTCGGGCAGCATGCCGCCACAATCGCCGGTGCCTTGCACAGCTCCGGCGACTGGGTCGTCACTATGGACGAAGACCTTCAGCACCCGCCGGCCGAGATCGAGCGATTGCTCAGAAAGGCGGTGTTGTCCGGCGCCGACGTCGTCTATGCACGGCCAAGCAGTTCTGTGCATCAGGCGCGGATACGAGACTGGACCTCTCGCGGCTTTAAACGCATGATGGCAGTGCTCACCGGCAACGCCAGCGTCGTGCATTTCAACAGTTTTCGGCTCCTGCGAGGATCGCTGGCCCGAGCGGCCTCGAGCGCATGTGGCCACGAAACATACTTCGACGTCGCTCTGTCCTGGTTTACCAATCGGGTCGAGTTTGTCTTGCTCGAACTCAAGGACCAGCGTTTCATCTCGAGCGGAAAGAGTGGCTACAGCTTTTCTCATCTACTGACTCACGCTCGGCGAATGCTGATGACCAGTAGGGTCAAGTTCATCAGTCTTCTCGCGCTCATCGGTGTCTTGATTACCGTTGTAAGTATCATCGGGGGGACCGCAGTTCTGCTTCAAAAATTGATAGTGCCGTCTTCGATCGCCGTCAGGGGCTGGCCATCGCTGATAGTGGTCAACCTTTTTTTTGGAGGAGTCATTACCTTCATGATCGCGGCCGTTCTCGAATACATTTCCATCCTGGTCTTGTCGGCTCACGGAAAGCCCCTCTTCTTCGTCGTGGATCGTTCGTCCGATAAGAAGCTCGTCGAGTATTTCGAAAGCCGGATTCCGTGATTCTCATCAAGCGTCAGGCCCCGGATCTTGCCGGAGAGGAACAATTGATCGCTCTGTTCGGAGTGGGCCTCATCGGCTCCGCCGTCGCACGCGCCATCATGCAGGAAGGGGTAAGGAGCGCCATTACATTGCCCTTCAGCTGGAAGGACGCTGATTGCAGGGAGGCTGATCTCGCCTCGCTGAGCGAGACGATGATCAGGATGATGGCAGGTTCAGTTCGTCATGTCGAAGTGGTATGGACGGCTGGGCGAGCGGGCTTTGCCGCTGGCTGGGCCGATGTTGAGGAGGAACTCGCCGCCTTCGAGAGTGTGAATCGCCTCTGCGTGCAGTTGCGCGATGCCCTCCCGGTTGCGCGACACCGCATTCACATAATGAGCTCTGCGGGAGGCCTTTTCGAAGGGCAGCGATTCGTTGGGGAGCAGGCGGTCCCTGCGCCACGTCGGCCCTATGGTCATTTGAAGTTGGAGCAGGAGCAGCGCGCGAACCGGATTTCGGCAGGCATAATCCCCTTCATTTATCGGCCGAGCTCAGTCTACGGGGTGGGCGTCTTCGGTGGCCGGGCCGGGCTCATCGCCACGCTGATCCAGAATGCAAAGGGGTACAGACCATCGCGCATCGTCGGGCGATTGGACACGATCCGTGATTATGTGCTGGTGAATGACATCGGAAAATTCGTCGTGCAGTGCATAAATAAGACAGCCGAGCGACCGGAAAGCTTCCTGCTCGCAAGCGGCAGGCCGACTGCGATGTGCGAGGTGCTCGACATCGTCGGCAAGGTAATTGGACGGCCCCTATATCTCAAGCTGGATACCGCGCCCTCGAATGCGAGCCATTTCAGTTACAGGCAGTCTGCGCTCCCCGACAATTGGTTCCCGACCGACCTGGAAACGGGGATCAAACAGGTCGCGAGGCAACTCGCCTCCTCGTTTGAAACTAGGTCGCGTGGACATTTACCTTAGCAGCAAGGTCGCGGCACGATCAGGCAGCGTGGCGTTGCCAAGGTGTCACGCCTGACGGCGGCTAATCCTTGCAAGCAACTCAGTTCATCTCCTCCAGCAGCCTCCGCGCGTCCCCCAACACCACCTGAATCCGCCTTCGCTCGGCGATCGCGTCCCTGGTGAACAGGCCGTGCTTGCGCGCGTTCTGGTTTGCTCTTGGCGCGCCGGATCCCGGTGCGCCACCGTGCATGCGGCAGCGCTTCTTGCCGTGCACCGCCGGCGAGCGGCACGCGTCGCCGGAACGGGTTTTGGCGCCACAACGTGGGCTCGCCAGCATCGGGCCGGTATTTCTGATGTGATTGCTCATGCCTGTGCTTCTCGTTTGGCATCAGCGGAATCGCGTCCTCGCCTGGAGCGCGCGGCCTTCGGCACCTTCCGCGCCACGGATGCCGGGTTCTTGTCCGATACGATCACGCTGGAGTGCTGCATGACGTTGCCGACAATGGCCTTGCCGCCATCGCCGATCGACACGTTCTGCACGGTGTTGGCAGGCTCGCCATGGCTCCGGTAGCGGTTGAGCGCCTCGATCTGGGCGGGAAACGTGCGGGCGAGCCGGCCCAATGCGCGCGCAGCGCTGTCGTGCTGGGCGAGGTCATCGGCATTCGCTAGGTGATGGGCACATCGCATTGCCATCACATGAACCGAAACCATCTGCGCCCCCAGCAAGCGTAGCCCGGATGAGCGCAGCGATATCCGGGGGATGGTCCATCCCCGCATATCGCTACGCTCATGCAGGCTGCTCGCTGCGCGAGATCCATCTCGGCTTGAAACCGAAGCCTCGAACCGGCCCAATCGGAGGCGAACGGCTGCAGGCGGCCTATGAGAAGGCGATGGCGAAGAGGGCCAAGGGCTGACGTCAGCGAGGCGCAACCCGCGATTGCCTGACGAACGTCGCGGGACAAGCGGCCTCACGCATACGCAAAAACGGCAACTGTCCGCTTCATAGGAAAGCTATTGAGCCGCCGTCACCCGCAACGATTTCCTCGGAGCCCGTTCGGGGCTCGATTCCGGATCCGCGATCGGGCGGCGGTAGGTCGCGATGCGGCGCAGCCAGCCGACCTCGAAGACACGGTTGGATGGAAGGTTGCGAACCCGCTGCTGCAGGACGAACTGCGCCGCATCGGCGAATTCGGCCCGCACGGCCTTCGGATCGCCGGTCACACCGTTCATCTTGAGCAGCACCTGCTTGAGACCCCAACCCTGCCGCCGTCCGGTCTCCCGGTTCATTGCGGCTTCGTTCGGGTTGGTGCCTTCGCCCTTGAAATTGATGTAGTCGATCAGCGGATAGAAATTCTCGGAGGCACGAACGACGCGCGTGAACTGGAAGACGATATGGTCGCGCTCCGCGCCCTCGGGCGTCGTCTTGAGGATCTTCTCCATCGCACCTTGCGCCCGCGCCATCATGAATTGCGTCTGCTCCGCCACGGTGTCGAGCAGAAACTGCCTCAACTCATTCATCTGCGGTGAGTTGGCGTTCTTCCTGAACTCGGCCCGGCTGGTCCACGGGTTGGCCGGAATTTGCGTCTGGTCCAGCCAGGCGGGCAAACGCACGTTCTTCTTGCGCATGGATTCGAGCAGGGCCGGAAAGCTCTCCTCGAAAGGCAGCCATTTGCCGACGGGAAACCAGATGAAATGGCCGATGCCTAAGGAAGCGAATTCCTCGTTCGCATTCCATGACGTGATCGCATCGCGTTTTCCACCGGTTTCATTCAGCCAGATCTTCTGGCCGATCTTCTTCGCCAGATCGTCCGGCAAGACGAGCTGTGGTACAGGTAAATCCTTCGCCTCGTGGCTCGATTTCCGTGCTTCCGGCATTTGAACGGCAGCTTCCGGCGCTGGCTTCTGCAGCTCAGGCCGTCGCGAGACTGTTTCGGGTTCTGGCTTCTGCGTGCGGGATGCTTGCGCGGCGCCAGGCCCACTTTGCTCTTTTTCGCTATCAGCGACGCCTGTCGCCTCCGGCGCGGCTGTTTCCGCCCATGCCGTTTGCGTCGCCATGCCGGCGACGATGACACACGAAAGCAGCCATGAGCCGCAAGCAAGCGCCTTCGCGCTGCACTGTCCGCCTTTCGCTGGCCGTGCCGTTCGCCTGCCGCTACCCGCACGCCAGCGGCCAATGAAATCACCGCCCATGTCCATGTTTCCGAAGGCTAGCCTGACGGGAAGGGTCGTACGGTCGAACAACACGATGCGTATGGCGAAATCGTGGGGCCATCGTGGCGGCCCGGTGCCGGCGCCACATGGGCGACAATCCCGCACATCGCGCCGACGATGGGGGCGAGAAAGCGGTCCCTGAGAACATCCCGAGAATGCTGATGCGCGTTCGACCGACACTTCCCGCACATCGGCGCGCAGCAAGCGTAGCCCGGATGAGCGCAGCGACATAAGGGGATGGTCCATCCCCGCATATCGCTGCGCTCACGCGGGCTACTTGCTGGGCGAGGTCTTCCGCATTTGCGCGGTGACGAATCGGAGAGTTGGCCTCCGGCGAACCGCCGCGTGTACAGCGGATTGAGAATCTACGGCTTGCAAACCGCCGCGCGGCTGGGGGCCGGTTCCGGATCCCTGTGGTATCGAGCGAGGATCGGTTCGAGGAGTTCTCTTGACCAGAATTTCGGAGCGCCGATTTGCTTCAGGCAGACAGCGTTCCAATAAGGGCTGTTGGACAAATGCGGCCGGCGAGCCGAGACGGCTTGCGCAACCGCCTTGATGTCCTGCGATTCCGGGTAGATGTAGACCGTCGTCGGATCCTTGAGCAATGGAATGATTTGTTCTGCGTCTGAGCGCGACCAGCTTGTGCACCCGTTGCTGCGTCCGCCAGCGTAGTCCTCGAGAGTGCCGACCGGAACACACCCGTTTTCATTCGCGTATGGACTGCGCGGCATCCATCGAAAACGTATCTGCCTCAGCAAAACGGCCGCATGCCCGCCGATGTCACGCTCTCTGGCATTGGCGGTCTCTCCCTCGCCGTCAAACTGAACGAACGAGCGCATCAGGACGGCATCCTGTTTCGCGGAGTTGCGATAATAGCCCTTGAACAAGGTTCTCGTCTCGGCCGTCACGTAGGCGCCGCCGGTCGTCAGATACGAATCCAGCGCATTGCCGAAATTCTTCGCACATTCTTTTCCGTTCGCGAAGTTCGCGACACCCTTGATGTTGCGACCACTGCCATGACCCGTGGAGACTGCACGAAACGACCGGTCAGCTTCGCAGATCGTGTAAAATCGCTTCCCCAATCTGCCACCGTTGGGGCGCGTCGCGTCCATGGCAAAATAGCAGGGATTCTTGACGACGCCTGTGGCCACCTTTTTCAGATAAAGTGCGCGTGCCCTCTGCAAGACCACCCGGGCGATCTGACCCTCGCCTTCGCCAATGCGGCTCCGCAACCAGGCCGGAATGTCGGACGGTTGCTCCGTTGCAAGGGATGCAGCCGTCCCCCAAACGGCAATTGTGCCGATGAGACAAAGGCTCCTGATAAGGTGCATTCCTGACTGCAGCAACGGAACATCCCCATCTGCTTTGACACTTCCCGGTTCAGTTGCTGCTCCGGCAATGATCCGGCAGTCGCGGATTCGATGGCCGCATTCGGCCAGTCTACGCCAATGATAGTCGATTATCTCCCGCTTTGCAGTCCTGAAAGGCAATTTGGCGGGCAAGCACGCGATCCGCAGCGCAGCGCCTTCACTTCATCTCTTCCAGCAGCCTCCGCGCTTCACCCAACAACGTCTGAATCTGCCTTCGCTCGGCGATCGCATTCCTGGTGAACTGGCCGTGCTTGCGCGCGTTCTGGTTTGCCCTTGGCGCGCCGGATCCCGGTGCATCGCCGTGCATGCGGCAGCGCTTTTTGCCGTGCACCGCCGGCGAGCGGCACGTGCCACTGGTGCGGGTTTTGGCGTCGCAACGTGGGCTCGCCAGCATCGGGCCGGTATTTCTGATGTGATCGCTCATGCCTGTGCTTCCCGCTTGTCGGCAGCGGAAGCGCGGTTTCGCCTGGAGCCCGCGGCCTTCGGCGTCTTGCGCGCCGCGGAGGCCGGGTTCTTATCCGATACGATCACGCGCGCATGCTGCGTGACGTTGCCGACAATGGCCTTGCCGCCATCGCCGACCGATACGTTCTGCACGGTGATGGCAGGCTCGCCATGGCTGCGGTAGCGGTTGAGCGCCTCGATCTGGGCGGGAAACGTGCGGGCGAGCCTGCCCAAGGCGCGCGCGGCGCTGTCGTGCTGGGCGAGATCGTCCGCATTCGCGAGGTGATGGGCACATCGCATCGCCATCACATGAACCGAAACCATCTGCGCCACCAGCATGGCCTCGACGGAATCCCGGGGGCGAATGCTCTTCACCATCGAAATCATGAAAGAGAGGTTGACCTCGTCGGGGCTCTCGCCGCTCACGCTGGCCTTTACCAATTGCCTGACAATGCCATGCATCGCTTCGCGGTCAGTGACCCCCATTGCGTTGGCCATGAGCTGTTCGCCGAGCTCAGGGTCTGGATGGTCGATGGAGAATCCGTGCGACAGAAGCTTTATCCGCGGGGAGGGGGCAGCTTTGGTCTGGTCAGTTGCAGCGATCGTCGTTGGCACAGTGAGGTCCGGAGCGGTGTTCATGTCGAGATTCCTTCGGCCACGCGCGCGTGGCAAGCGCGCGGTTCGGCCACGCGCAGGCGATCGTTCGCCGCGGCGGTCCGGTGCAATTTCAATGGTGGGTGAGGATTTTTCGGCTGCAGTCGCGACGGACGCGCCCGCTGTTGCGGGGCGACGGGCGCATGCAGGATTTCGGAATGATGGAAAAATGCCCCTGATTTGCCCGACGCGTCAAGTTGCTTTGTCGGATGGCGGCGGCCGCCTGTTACTTTGCATGGGGTTGTTTTCGATATTTTGGGAGCGCGTTCCTTCGAAGGGGAGTTATGCTGGCAAAGGCACGGTGCGATATGCGTATGGTCGCGCGTGCTCGAGTTGCGTGGCCGACCTGCATATGAATATTCCGCAGGGCGCGCGCGCCTGACAGGGCAAGCCAGGGAGGTTCGACATGGCGAAGATCACCGCGGTTGAGACGCTTCAGGTCAATCTCAAACCCAAGGTGAAGCGGACCGACGCCGTGCAGAGCTTCGAAGCCCAGGAAACCCCGATCGTCAAAATCCGCGATGCGGACGGCGTCGAAGGCATCGGCTACTCCTATACGATCGGCACCGGCGGGTCCTCGGTCATGAAGCTGCTCGATGATCATCTGGTGCCGCTGCTGATCGGCCGCGAGGCGGAGGAGATCGAGAGGATCTGGCGCGACCTGTTCTATCGTGTCCACGCCACCACGGTCGGCGCGCTCACCTCGATTGCCCTGGCCGCGATCGACACGGCCCTGTGGGACCTCCGGTCAAAGCGCGCGAAGCTGCCGCTCCATAAAGCGGCCGGGGGCGCCAAGGACCGCATCAAGCTCTACTACACCGAGGGCGGCTGGCTCCACATCGACGAGGGCGAACTGGTTGAGGAAGCGCTGAAGGCCAGGGAAAGCGGCTTCGGTGGCACCAAGATCAAGGTCGGCCGGGCGCATGTGGCGGAAGATGTTCGCCGCCTGCGCGCGGTGCGCAAGGCCGTCGGCGACGACTTTGACGTCATGACCGATGCGAACCAGGGCTTCATGGTCGACGAAGCCATCCGCCGCGCCCGCCATTATGAGGAATGCGATATCGCCTGGTTCGAGGAGCCGATCCATGCCGATGACGTCATGGCCCACAAGCGGCTATGCGCGTCGACGCAGA
This sequence comes from Bradyrhizobium lablabi, assembly GCF_001440475.1. GTDB lineage: Bacteria > Pseudomonadota > Alphaproteobacteria > Rhizobiales > Xanthobacteraceae > Bradyrhizobium > Bradyrhizobium lablabi. Next base: position 243,078 of record NZ_LLYB01000060.1, read on the forward strand.
TTCCGATTGCCGTCGGCGAGTCCATGTACTCCTTGTCGCAATTCAAGGATTATCTTCAGAACGATGCCTGCTCGATCGTCCAGGTCGATGTCGGCCGCATCGGCGGCATCACCCCCTGGCTGAAGGTCGCTCACATGGCGGAAGCCTTCAACATTCCGGTTTGCCCTCACTTCCTGATGGAGCTTCACCTGCCGCTTTGCTGTGCCGTGCCCAACAGCCGCTGGCTTGAATTCATTCCCCAGCTCGATCTCGTGACCAGAACAGGCATGAAAGTCGAGAACGGCTATGGCGTGCCTTCGGAGGAGCCGGGCCTCGGCATCGATTGGGACTGGAGCGCGCTCGACAAACTGGTGGTGCATCGTAAGGCGCATGGCTGAAGCCGAGCCGCATGGTGAGGTCGAGACTTTCGCGGCAGGCGAGGGGAACGTACGCTATCGTGTGACGCCGCTCAGCCCCACAGACCGAGTGCGTGAATGAGGCGCATCACCGCGATCAGCAAATGCCCGTCGCGCAATCGGTGGAGATTGCGCTTCACCTGTTTCAAAGGGACATAATCGTAAGACGCGCCTGCCGCCGTCTCGGACAGGCGGACGATGAATGGGTACACCCGTTCCGGCGTGATGCCGGCGCTCGGAAAGTAGGCGGCGCCGAGCGGTGTGATGGCGCCGGCCGAGACGCCGAACTGGGCTGCGAGCACTGATTTTGCCTGGTCCAACGTCTCGATTTGCCGATCGAGCCGCCACGCCGGTGCGGTCAAAATCCGGGCGTCGCCCTCATGAATCTGCGGCACCGGCAAATGGCGCGTCTCAAGTCCGATCAGCACCTCTTCGGCATGGATGACGGGCAAGCCTATGATCGTGTTGCAGCTTCGCTCGCGCGGCAGCACGAACTCCAGTTCCTGCTCCGCCAACGTTTTTGTTCGCCCCTCTTCCTCCGTTTGGTCGGCGAAAACCGATCGAACCAGCCGCAGATATCCGCTTCCCTTGTCGACCCGCACATAGGGCGAAGAGGCCGGCCGCGCCAGCAGATCGTCGAGGTCGGCGCGTCGCAGCCAGACGGGTGCCTCCGCCACCGGCAGCACGATCTCCTCTCCGATGAACGGGTCCGGTCGAATGCCGAGCTTGTCCATCAGCGTATAGAGATTCATTTCCAGCCGCGCTTCAGGCAGCGCACCCACATGGGCCGCGCGGAGAAGGTCCTGGGCGTCGAACTCACGCAACTCCCCCGCCGTGCTGAAGCCCGACAAGGTCGTTGATAGCGATTGATGCGGCAGCGGTGTGAGAGTTTCGACGAACAGCGATGTGACAACTTCGTCGATGCCGCCTGGCGACGGGTAATAGGTCAGACCGGTATCGACGCTGCCGAGCGTTTCCGCTGAAATCATCGCTCGCTCCGCGATGATCCTGCCGATGGCTTCGGGAGCAGCGTCCTGCTGCACCATCCCGGCCAGAGGCTCGATCAGATAGCCGCCCCATTTGCTGCCGTCGATCATGGCGGGGCCGCGCGGCACGGCGCAGGTGATTGGACGCGGATAGCCGTAGCGCGCCGCCACACGCAGCCGCTCTCGCTCGCGCCGCCATGGGATGAGATCGCAGACCGGATTGGGCCGCTTGACGAGATCGTAAACCTGCCCGCTTGCGCTCGACGTGTCGCGCATCGCGGCCATGGTCAGGAATGAGGGGCGCGATTGCGACGCGCGGCGTTCGCCGAGCCGCACGCTAGCTCCCCTCGCCACGCGCTGGGTGACGGCGACAAAGTTGGTCGGTGGCCAGCCGAGCTGATTGCCGCTTTCGTCAAGAAGCCGAAACTTGCCCTCGAAGCGATTCCTGACGATCCAGGGATTCCAATACGGCTCTGCGCAGAGCAGGCGGCCGCCCGCCGCGTTGAGTTCCTCTATGAACTCGTCTGCCGTGAAGTAGCTGTATTCCTCCAGCAGCTCGACGTCCCAATCACGGTGATAATCCTTGCGCAGCACGAACTCGGTCGCCCATTTGTGCGACAGGCGGAACAGCCGCGTTCCAGCCACGTGCGCATCGAGCTCTTCGAGAAAGAATCCGGGACCGTTGGCTTTGTCCAGCGGCCGCGCTGTGTTCGCGAACCTCACCAGCAGGTCCGCGTCGGACAAATCGGCGATCGCGTCGCCCCGGCTCGGCTGGTCGGGGATTTCCAGCAGGACATAGGCATCGCGCGGAGGACTGACGAAGTCCCGCAGCACGAAGACGCCATTGTCCCGCAGGCATGCCAGATGGCTGGCGATGGCTCGCCGCACCGCGGCGCGACTGTAGCCGTTGAAAGTGTAGACGTGATGCAGCGTGGACGAACTGAGGATGCCGTCGAGCGGATCGGCTGCGAAGACAGGCTCGGCAGCGTCGCCGACGATGAAGCGCAGGTTCGGCAGGCGATACTTCTCCGTCGCAAATCGCACGGATTCCGGATTGATGTCGACGCCGATCACCTCGATGTCCGGGTTGAGGAGCGCAAGCTGGTGAGTGCCGGAGCCTGATCCGCAGCCCATGTCGGCGATGCGCGCGCCGGGATCGAGCAGGAAATGCGCCCCGACAAAGGCCAGCTTCTGGCTCATCGTCCGGTCCATGCCGGCGAAATATGCTTCATAGGCGCCAGCCGTGCCGCGATGCTGGGCATCGTAGGAAGAGGGTGCAGACATCGGCTGGGCCTTCAGATGGTTCGGTCGAAAAAGATAGTGCCGCGCCCACGCTTGATTCGGTAGAGCTGCGCCGGCCGGTTGCTTGCGGGGCGCTTTTCGCCGGTCACCGGCTCCAGAAACGCCGCCTCTGCCATCCGCTTGCGAAAGGCAGACTTGTCCATCTGCCGCCCGAGGATCTGCTCATAGACCTTTTGCAGATCGGGCAGCGTGAATTTGGGCGGCAGCAAATGGGCAGGCAGTGAAGTGTATTCCACCTTGCTGCGCAGCCGCGACACTGCGGCCGCAACAATCCTCGCATGGTCGAAAGCCAGTGGCGTCTCCACCTGCTTGCCCTTGATCTGCCACCACGCAACCTCCTCTGCGTTGGCGCCTTCCTTGAGCACCATGGCATCGGACGCGACCAGCGCAAAATAGGCGAAGGTGGCCGTCCAGCCGCGCGGATCGCGCTGCCCATCGCCGAAGGCCTGCAGCTGCTCCATGAAAGGCGTGCGGACTCCGGTTTTCGCATGCAGCACGCGCCGCGCTGCCGCGTCGAGATCGGCATCCTCCTCGGGATGGATATAGCCGCCGGGCAGCGCCCACGATCCGGCGAACGGCTCGGCGCCGCGCCGCATCAGCAGCACCTGCAGGTGCCCTTCGCGCAGGGTCAGGATGACGACGTCGATCGTCACGAGCGGCGATAGAAATTCGGCCATGCGTCCTCGGCTCAACTAACATTTTGAAATCTATCGGAATTCCTACTTAGATGCAATCGACATCTAACTTAGTTGACAAATGAAACTAAGTGGCCCATATTTCTCGCAAGAGACTGACAGAGGAGAATGCGATGTTTGGTCTGCGTTTCATCAAGGCCCAGCCCACCGACTACGTCATCCAGTTCCGCAATGGCAGGCCGTTGCGCGAGGGTGCCGGGCTTTCGATGTTCTATTTCGCGCCGACCAGTTCGCTGGTGGTGATTCCGACCGCCAGCGTGAACGAGCCCTTCATGTTCGAAGAGGTGACCGCCGACTATCAGGATGTCACCATCCAGGGGCAGGTGACCTACCGGATCGCCGATCCGCGACGCACCGCTGCGCTGCTGAACTTCGCTCTCAATGCCAAAGGACGCTACGCGTCCGATGACCCCGAGAAGCTGTCCCAGCGCCTGATCAATCAGGTTCAGGTCGCCATGCGCGCCAAGATCCAGGCGACGCCATTGAAAGATGTGCTTGGCGCGGGCGAAGGCCTGGTCGCCGAAGTCAGGACGAATTTGCAAGAGGCGCAGACGGTCGCGGCGCTCGGCCTCGAGGTGCTGGGCCTGTCTGTGCTGGCGATCAAGCCCAAGCCGGAAACGGCGCGCGCGCTGGAGGCGGAAGCGCGCGAGGCGTTGCTGCGGCGGGCCGATGAAGCGATCTATGCGCGCCGCAATGCGGCGGTCGAGCAGGAGCGCGCCATCAAGGAGAATGAGCTCAACACGGAGGTCGCCGTCGAGAACAAGAAGCGCCAGATCAAGGAAGCGCAGATGGACGCCGACCGTGCTCTCCGTGAACGGCGACGGCAGATCGAGCAGGAAGAGATCACCGGGAAGATCAGCCTGGAGGAACGCAATGGCGAACTCGTCGGGCTCGCGACCGCCAACGCGCGCCAGGAAGCCGACGCCAAGGCCTACGGCATCGATGCCATGATGAAGGCCTTCGCTGCCAGCGATGCCAAGGTCCTGCAGGCGCTGGCCAGCGTCGGGATGCAGCCCGGGCAGTTGCTTGCGCTCGCCTTCCGCGATCTTGCCGACAATGCCGCAAAGATCGGCCAGCTCAACGTATCGCCCGACCTGCTGCGCGAGATCATGGGCGCGAAAGGAGCGAAATAGCCATGACCGGGGCGTCCGACAGAAAGATCGTCCTCATCGTGCGGCCGACGCGCCTCGACGATCTCGTCACGCGCTTCAATACGGTGCAGCAGGCGCAGTTCTACGTGGAGCATCTCGGCGCCGACTTTTCCGATTACCTGATCGAGCACAAGCACTACCGTGCGGCGGTCCATCGTGCCGAGGACGTGCTGCGCGGATTCGGCCGGGTGCAGCGCCTGGAGCGCCGCTATGTGCCGAACTTCGTGTTCGGCGCGGATGACGGCGTGGTCGTGCTGGGCCAGGATGGCCTGGTCGCCAACACGCTCAAATATCTCGATGGTCAGCGCGTCGTCGCCATCAATCCGGACCCGGCGCGCTGGAACGGCGTGCTCCTGCCCTTCACCATCAATGATCTGCCGCGCATCATGGAAGAGGAGACGAAGAGCCAGCGCCCGGTCAAACTGGTGACGATGGCCAAAGCGACGCTCAACACCGGACAGACCCTGCATGCCGTGAACGATTTCTTCATCGGCCAGCGCTCCCACGTTTCGGCGCGCTATCGGATCTCCGTCGACGGACAGGAGGAGCGGCAATCGTCAAGCGGCATCATCGTCTCCACCGGTCTCGGGTCGACCGGCTGGCTCAAGAGCGTCTATGCCGGCTGGGCCACGGCGACGCGTTGCCTGCTGGGCGGCGAGGTGGTGCCGGTCGGCGATGGCTCGTTCCCGTGGGATGCCCGCTACCTGCACTATTTCGTGCGCGAACCCTATCCGAGCCGCACCACACAGGCCGACCTCGTGATGGGCAAGATCGCCGAGGGCGGGCGAATGCGTGTGACTTCAGAGATGCCGGACAACGGCGTCGTGTTCAGCGACGGCATCGAAGCGGACTGCCTGGAGTTCAATAGCGGGACAGAGGCGACGATTGGCGTCGCGGAGAAGCAGGGCATCCTGGTGATGTGACATGCACGACAGCGAATGCCTTGCTTGCGAGACGGCGATCTTGCGGACGAGGAGCAAGCTGCAATCGTCACTCCTTCATAGCCGAGCTGGTTAGGGGCGGCTCAGCGGCGCACGATCCTAATCCTTGTCCGCCACCCGCCTCAGCTTGAAATGCCCGAACGCCGTTGCGATCGGCTTTGCGGGGTCGTCCTGCCAGGCCTGTGCCTGGAAGGCCACGATGCGCAGGCCTTGCTTGACGATCGAGACATTTGCAAAACTGTCCAGCGCGCGTCCCGAACGCAGATAGTTGATGGTCAGGCCGATCGGCTTGGGCGGCGTTGCAATGCCGAGTTCGCGCGCCACACCGACGATCGCCGTCGTCTCCAGAAAGGCGCCGGTGATGCCGCCGTGGATGGCCGGCAGCACGGGATTGCCGATGATCTTCGGCGAGAACGGCATGTGCAGCACGCCGTCCTCAGTGAGATGCATGCCGAGGCAGCGGGCGAACGGGCTCTTGGCGAACGGTCCTGCCTCGTCTTCAGGCGCGTCGAGGGCCGGCACCCCATACGCTTCCCTGTTCTGCAGCATGTTGGTGCGGTTGGCGCCGATCATGAAGCAGGCGGCGGCGGTTGCGACCGGGTCCTGCTCGGTTTCCTGATAGGCGGTCGCGCGCACGAAGGCGATCGAACGCGTGACGTGATAGCAGATCGAATGCGCCTTGATGTCGAGACCGGGTTTGGCGGGCTTCTGGTAATCGATGCGCAGGTCGAGCGTCGCGATCGCGCGGCTGCCGTCGAGCGCCAGCTGAACGGCCATGCCGCAGCTTTCGTCGAGCATGGCGGTGACCACGCCGCCGTGGATCACGCCGGACTCCGTGTCGCCGGCGAAGACGGATTGGTAGGGCAGGCTGGACCAGGCTTCGCCGCGTTCGGCGCGATCGATGCGAAGTCCGCTGGCGCGGCCATAGGTAGACCGGCGTTCCGCGATCGCTTTCGCGAGTTGTTCGAACGGCAGCGATTGCCCGTCATACGTCGAGATTTCAGACATGCCGGCAGTTTAGCACGCCGCCGCGATCAATGGGGCAGCAATGCGCGCGAAGTGCCCGTATCGACGGAGGTGGTAAATCTGCTGGGAGGGGCGCCATCGCCAGGTGGCGGTGCCGGATGGCCAGATCGGCGCCTACGCGGACGAGCTTCGCGAACAAATGGACAAAGGTCTACTTCGCTTCACGCCGATTGATTGGTCGGCAGAGCTGCCTTGGCTGTATCGCGACGCGCTACTGTCGCTTGGCCCCGGGGCGGCCTCGACGCTCGTTCGATGCACTCAATGTCTTCTCGTAATTTCTGCAGCTCGAAATACGCTTTGATGAAGTCGCAGTTTGCAGAACTGGCTGCAGCGGGACGTTTGCTCATTTAAATTGCTCCGTTCTCTCAAAAAAACCTAAGGATGTCGCGCATGCGCTCGAAAAATGGAGCGCGCGGACTCGTCTAAGTCAAAACCGTGTGGCCCCCAGACGAGTCCGCCAACCACCGCGCCGCTTTGGTTGCCCCCATCGCGCACACTTGCTGATGTTTGCCGCAGAGTCTGTAGCGCGGCGAACACAACAACATTGAACTCGCGAATGTGGTAATGGAGTTACTTTCGGTGTGCGCTGTTGGACCGCGCACTTTCAAATCTTCTCGTCCCCGTCCTGGCAAAGCGATGCCGCGCAATATCGGCGATCGATCCGAAGCGGATGCCTTCGCGATCAATGCCAGGGATGTGGAGCCATACGCATGATGCGCCAGCGTCAGCGGAGGTGGTCGTCGGTCCGAAAATCTGCCTCTATTGGGGCGAGACGGCCCGCATTTTGCCTGCAGAGCCGTTGCGGCCTTGGCGGGCCTGAAGCATTTACGTGGGAGAGTGGCGATATGGGTGGCTTGGTGATCAGCGGCGGCCGGGTGGTGGATCCCGCCAGCGGGATGGACGCCATTGGCGATGTGGCGGTGCTGGATGGTCGGATCTCCGCTGTTGGCACCGGGCTCGGCAGCGCCGAGCGGGTGATCGACGCGACCGGCCTGGTTGTGGCGCCCGGCTTCATCGACCTGCACGCGCACGGCCAGTCGATTCCGGCCGACCGAATGCAGGCGTTCGACGGGGTGACGACGACGCTCGACCTTGAGGCGGGCGTGTTGCCGGTCGCGTCCTGGTATCGGCGCCAGGCCGATAAGGGACGCGTGCTGAACTACGGCGCCGCCGCCAACTGGGCGTTCGCGCGCATCGGCGCGATGACCGGCTCCAACACGGAAAGCTCGCTGGAGGCGTTCGGCAATGCCATGCGCGATCGCCGCTGGATCGACAACGTGGCCAGCGATACGGAGGTGGCCGGCATCCTCGACCGCCTGGCGATTGGCCTGAACGAGGGCGGCATCGGCATCGGCATCCTCAATGCCTATGCTCCGGGCGCCGGCGTGCAGGAGTTGACCGCGGTGTGCCAACTGGCGGCGGCGCATGATGTCGCAACCTTCACCCACATCGCCTACATGTCCCGGATCGATCCGGAAAGCGCTGCGGAAGCCTATATCCGCCTGATCGGCTATGCCGGCGCCACCGGCGCGCACATGCACATCTGCCACTTCAACTCTTCCAGCAAGACCGACGTCGAGCGTTGCGCCGTGCTGGTGGCCAAGGCGCAGGCGCAGGGCCTGCCGATCACGGTGGAGGCCTATCCATACGGCACCGGTTCGACGGTGCTGGCAGCGGCGTTCTTCAGCGACCCCGAATTCGTGGAGCGCAACGGCACCGGCTACGATTCGGTGCAGCGGGTGACCGACGGGCGGCGCTTCCGCGATCGCAAGGAATTGCTGGCGGCGCAGGCGGAGGAGCCCTCCACGCTGGTGCTGTGGCATATCCTGGATACCGAGAACAATCCGCACCATCGCGATCTCCTGGATATTTCGGTGCTGTATCCCGGCGGCGCGATCGCGTCCGACGCGATGCCCTGGACGCTGTCGGACGGCAGCGTCTACACCGGCGACGCCTGGCCGCTGCCAAAGGACGCCACCTCGCATCCGCGCTCGGCGGGCTGCTTCACCCGCTTCATCCGCGAGTGGGTGCGCGAGCGCCGGGCGGTGTCGCTGCTCGAGGGCATCCGCAAATGCGCGCTGATCCCGGCGGAGATCCTGTCCCGCAGCACGCCCGCGATGCGCGCCAAGGGAAGGCTGCAGCCGGGCGCCGATGCAGACATTGTCGTGTTCGATTTCGATGATCTGACCGACCGCGCGACGTTCTCGGCGATGAACCGCCCGTCGGAAGGCGTGCGGCATCTGGTGGTCAGTGGCCAGCCGCTGATATCAGATGGTGTGCTGGATGTGGCGGCAAGGCCCGGCCGGCCAGTGCGCCGGCCTGTGGTCGAGATCTGATCGTGCCGGTCCCGGTCCTGCTGATCACCGGCTTTCTCGGGGCGGGCAAGACCACGGTCGTGAACCATCTGCTGGCGCATGCGGCGGGGCGGCGTATCGCCGCCGTGGTCAACGATTTCGGTGCTGTTAACATCGATGCGGAGCTGATCGCGGGCGCCAGCGACGGGGTGGTCAGCCTGAGCAACGGCTGCATCTGCTGCTCGCTGGAAGGCGATCTCCTGCGCACGCTCGCCACGCTGCTGCGGCGTGATCCGCGGCCGGAGTACATCGTGATCGAAACCAGCGGGGTCGCCGATCCCGCCGATATCGTCCGCAACCTGATGGACCCCGTGATCTGGCGCGAGGCGCCGCTGGAAACCGTGCTGTGCGTGATGGACGCGACGACACCACCGGAGAAATTGAACGACGACGCGCTGTTGCGGTCACAGCTCCGGGCGGCAGACGTGGTCGCGCTCAGCAAGGTAGATCTGGTGGACGCAGCTTGTAGCGCGCATCTGCGTGAGGTCATTCGCGCGCTGCGCCCGGCGGCGGTGGTGGTCGATGCTCAGCATGGCGAAGTTTCCCCTGCGCTGCTTTTTCCTGTCGACGTGGACCGCGCTCCGGCGCCGCGCGAGCCAGGGCCGCGACGACCGGCGACTGACCGGTTCGAGACGCTGAGCTTCACATCGGAGCGGCCCGTGTCGCTCCCCCGATTGCAGCAAGCGATCGGCCGGCTGGCGCCAAAACTCGCCCGCGCGAAGGGATTGTTCGAGACAGTAGAGCAGCCCGGGCGGTTGATGGTGTTTCAACTCGCCGGCGGACGCGCGACGCTGGCGCCGGGCGAAGCGCCGGCCGCCGGGGTGCCGCGGACGCGAATCGTATTCATTGCCGAGATCGGGGTTCTCTCGAAGGCCGAGATCGATGGGATCATGGAAGCGTGCATCTTGCGCGATGACTGATTGATCGCGGCGGCCTACGCCTGCATCTACTCCTGCAGCGACGAGACGCTTGCGGCGATATTGTCGGCTAGCGCTTTCACCAGCGGCACGTAGCGCTGGACGATGTCGCCGCGGTCGAGCGCCGAAGTGAAGTAGGTCATGCCGACGGTGGCGAGCACGCGGCTGTTGACGATGATGGGAACGGCGATCGTGTTCGATGAGCGCGGTTCGACCATGGGGTCGCGTTCGGCAAAGCCTTGCTTGCGGATCGCGGTCAGCAACGCCAGCGCGCGTTTGCGCTCGGTGGCGAGCTTGTCTTCGGCCTCCTGCGACCGCGCCAGCATGTCGAGCAGCATCGAGCGCTCGCTGATGGGACAGAACGCCAGATAGGCACGCCCCAGCGCCCGCCCGAGCAGGCTGAGATGGGTGTTGAGGGTGCCGTGAAACGGCGAGACCGGGCTGTCGGGAATGGTGCTAAATCGGACCACGACCGAACTCCTGTCGAGCACGGCGATGGCAATCGGCCAGTGATATTGCCGCGTGAAGGCGATCGCCCATGGGCGCGCGGCTTCCACCACCAGCGGATCGCCGTGAAAGCCGTTGCTCAGCGATTTGACCCGCGAGGCGACGGCATAACCGCCTTGTCGCCGGTCGTTGGCGGCATAGCCCATCGCGCATAGCGACTTCATCAGTCGCACCACCGTCGATTTCGGCAGGCCGGTCGCCTTGTGCAGGCGATCGATCGAGGTGACGCGGTGGCGGTTGAGTTCCTCCAGCAAGAGGAGGCTGCGCGAGGCGGCTTCGACGGTGTCGGATTTGAGGGGCATCTCAAGAATTCCACCTGGTGGAACGCGGCCGAATAGCTATGGCCGACCGGCGTCCGCCCTGCAATGGTTTTCGCCAAGCGCCACGCCGGGGCCTGCCTCCTGAAGGCAGCCCCGTGCAGATGGCCGGGGAGGAACAGCCGTGTCCGGAGACATCGTCAGGCCGCATTTTTCGTCATTCCGCCGCCGCTTCGCGGCGCGGCAGCCCGTGGTCGGCTCGTTCATCAAGACGCCGACAACGCATGCGACCGAGATTTTTGGTGCGCTCGGCTATGATTTTGTCGTGATCGACGAGGAGCACGCGCCGATCGATCGCGCGATGACCGATGTCATGCTGCTGGCCGCGCGCGCCAGCAACCTCGCCGGCATTGTGCGGGTGTCGTCGGACGATCCCGCCAAGATCCTGTCGTGCCTCGACTGCGGCGCAACCGGTGTGCTGGTGCCCCATGTCGCGACGGTCGAGAAGGCGCGCGCTGTCGCCGCCGCTGCGCGCTACCGCGGCGGACGGCGCGGTTATTCCGGCTCGTCCCGCGCCGGCGCCTATGGCGGCACGCCGGTGTGGTCTCTCGTCGATGAACAGGATGCATCGGTCTGCGCGATCGCGATGATCGAGGACCCGGAAGCGCTGGATCATATCGACGCTATCGCCGCCGTCGACGGCATCCACGGCTTCTTCATCGGCCGCGGCGATCTCACCGTTGCCCTCGGCGCCAAATCGTCGGCCGATGCCTCCGTGAAGGACGCGGTTATCAGGATCATCGCCGCGGCGAAGAAGGTCGCCAAGCCGGTCTGCGTGATGGTCGCGGGCGCGGCGGAAGCAAAGGAATTCGCCGATCTCGGCGCCAGCGCCTTCATCATCTCGTCGGATCAGGGCCAGATGCGCCGGGCCGCGGCGCAAACGCTCACCGATTTCAAGACCCTCGTCAAAACCACGGATGGTTCGCATGTATCACAGCTCTGATCCACGCGCTGCGCTCGCCGCCACGCCGGCCGGCACCAAGCCCGCAGCCACTCACTTCGCAGGCGCCGAATACGCCAAATTCTACGAAACGGCGCCGGCTGAAAATCACAATGGCGCGCGCACCTGGTACGCCCGCGGCCAGAACTTCATCATCGCCTATAGCGAGGCCGAGGAGGGCGCGGTGCTGAGCCGCAATAACCAGCCCGACGAATATGTCGTGCTGCTCCCCGATCCCGGCGCGGGCGCCGAGATCGTGTGGGGTAACGAGCGCAAGGTCGTCAGCGGCCACTCCATCAGCTTCGTACCGGCTGGCGCAAGCTCTGTCACGCTGCGCGGCGCTGCAAAAGTGGTGCGCATGGTGACGACGCGATCGGAAGATCTCGCAAGATTGTGCTCCAACGCCGCGTCCTATGCAACGCCGCATCCCAATCTGCCGGCGTTCGAGCCGTGGCCGGAAGCTTCGGGCGGGGCGAAGATCCGGACCTACAGTCTCGACGTCGCGGCGACGCCGGGCCGGTTTGGCCGGATCTTCCGCTGCTCGACCTTCATGGTGAATTTCCTCGAGCCGAAGAACGGCCCGCGCGACCCGAGCAAGATGTCGCCGCATCACCATGACGATTTCGAGCAATGCTCGCTGGCGCTGGCCGGCACCTTCATCCATCACCTGCGCTGGCCATGGACAACTGACATGGCGCAGTGGCGCGCCGACGATCACGAGAGCTGCGGGTCGCCCTCCATCGCGGTGATTCCGCCACCCTCCATCCACACCTCGCAGGCCGTCGATCCCAAGCTCAATGTTCTCGTCGATATCTTCTGCCCGCCGCGGCTGGATTTTTCGGCCAAACCGGGCTGGGTGCTGAACGAGGATGATTATCCGATGCCCGCGCAAGCCGCCAGCAAATCCGCTGCCTGACGCGTTCACGTAGAAAGAGGGCCCTGATCATGGCCGACACGCAAGCTTCCTATCCGACCACCGTTCCGCTGCCGCCGCTATCGCGGGCGGCAGAAGTCGCCGAGCTTCTGGTCGGCGCGATCGATCTGCACTGCCACAGCGGCCCGGCCGCCATGCCGCGCATCCTCGACCATCACGAGGAACTGCTGGATGCGGCGGAAGCGAAATTTCGCGCCGTGCTATTCAAGGATCATTTCTATGCCGGCATGCCACATGCGATCCTGCTGGAGAAGCTGTTTCCCGAAACCAATGTAAAGCTGTTCTCCGGCATCGTGCTGAACAACGCGTCCGGCGGCATCAATCCGCATGCCGTCGATCACACGATCAAGCTCGGCGGCAAGATCGTCTGGATGCCGACGCTGTCGGCGGCGAACCATATCGAGGCGATGGCGGCCGGAAACAAAACCTTTCCGAAGACCTCGCAGAAGATGCTGGATCCGATCCCGCTGTCCGCGCTCGACGCCAATGGCAAGCTTACGGATGACACCCGGAAGGTGATCGATCTCATCGCCGAGGCTGATATCATCCTGGCTGGCGGTCACCTGCCGGCCAGCGAGTTGCACATTCTGTTCGACGAGGCGGCGCGGCGCGGCGTCAAGAAGATGATAGTGAACCATCCGACCTATATCGTTGGCTGCAACGATACCGATATCCGCCAGCTTGTCGCCATCGGCGTCAAGATGGAGCATTCGATCTGCATGTTCATCGAGGGCAAATCGTTGAAGTACAGCCCGGATGATCTTGCGCATCTGATCGAGGTAGCCGGCGTCGACAATACGATCCTGTCGTCCGATCTCGGCCTGCAGGGTTCGCAGCGTCCGGTCGATGGTTTTCGTAGCATCACGCAGATCTTGCTCGATCTGCAGATGCCGCGGCCTGCGATCAGGAAACTCATCAGTGACAACGCCGCGCGGTTCCTGAATCTTCCGGAGATGCAGTCGGCTGCGCAAGACGCCGCCTAGCGAGCACAGGCGCAAAGACCGCGAAGAAGCGGCGCGCGCCAAGGGGAGGAAGTTACCATGGGTCGATCAGATCGTGACGGCGGCGTGCTGATGTACCGCATCGGGTCGAAGGCGATTTTGGTAGTCGTGGCGTTGTTATCCGCTGGTGCAGTCCATACGGCCTTCGCCCAGGAGAACCGCAAGCCGCCGATCATCCTTGAATCAACCGGCGCGTATGAAGTGGGCGGCAAGGTCATTGCCAAGCCGGGTGACCCCAGCCAGACGCTCTCCTGCGATCACGGCTATGTCGAATACTTCNACCCCCGCGAAACGGCGCAGCGTCGGCCTGATCATGTGGCACAGCTCCAGCANCCAAGGTGTGGGAGAACCGCTGGGACGGCGGCGAGGGCTACAAGAGCATTTTCCTGCGCAAGGGGTATCCGGTTTACCTCTGGGACGGCCCGCGCGTCGGCCGCGCGAATTGGAGCTGCGAGCCGATCACCTACACGCCTGACTATTTCGATCAGCGCAACTTTGCTGCCTGGCGTTTTGGCGTGAACTATCTCGGCTGGCATCCCGGCCTGCAGTTTCCGACGGCCGACAAGGAAGCCTGGAATCAGGCGACGCGGGCGCGGTACGACGAGTTCGACACGCTCGAGAATGCCTTGCTGCAGGCGGAGGCCGGCGGCCAGGCCATCGACAAGATCGGTCCCGTCGTGGCGCTCACCAATTCGGCGGGCGGCTGGCGTGCGCTGCTGTCGGCGCTCAAGGCCAAGAGCGACAACATGAAGGGCATCGTCGCCTATGAAACGCCGGGCTTCGTCTTTCCGGAAGGGGAGGGGCCCGAGCCGAAGCCGGATGCGCCGTTCGGTCCCAATGCCGTGCCGCTCGCCGAGTTCAAGAAGCTGACCAAGTTTCCGATCCAGATGGTGTTCGGCGACTACACCGACACGCGCCCGATCTGGGCGACGTCGATCAAGGTGGCGCGGACCTTCTGCGATATCGTCAATCGCCATGGCGGGGATTGCGAAGTTCTGCTGCTCCCCGATGCGGGGCTGCGCGGCAACACGCATATCGCGTTTGCCGATCTCAATAACGAAGCGGTTGCGGACGAATTGTCCAAATGGCTGGGCCGCAAGGGCCTCGACAGGTTTGCCGGAGAATAAGTGCCCGCGTGAACGGGACGCGACATAGCTTGGAGGAAACATGCGCCTGCTGGCTTTCGGCCTTCTCGGCCTTGCACTTGCCATTACGCCATCTCACCGTGGGTTCGCGCAGGAATGGCCGAACCGTCCGGTCACCATGATCGTGCCGTTCCCGGCCGGCGCCGCCGTCGATACGCTGGCGCGCGCCGTTGCGCACGCGCTGAGCGAGGATTTCGGCAAGCAGTTCATCGTTGACAATCGCGCCGGCGCCGGCGGCAATCTCGGCGGCACCGCGGCCGCCAAGTCGGCTGCCGACGGCTACACATGGTTGTTCGGGACGCCGGCGCCGATCGCGCTCAACAAGCTGATGTATAAGGGCCTGGCTTACGACTCCGAGCGGGACTTCACGCCGGTCATCCTCGTCGCCAAATCCCCGATGATCATCGCAGCGACCTCAGGCTTTCCGGCAAAGACCCTCCCCGAGCTGATCGTCTATGCCAGGCAGAACCCCGGCAAGGTCAATGTCGGCCATCCCGGCAACGGTACGCTCGGACATATCACCTCGGCGTTGATCCAGCAGTTCGCCGGCGTGGAGATGACACATGTGCCGTATCGCGGCTCGGCGCCGCTGATCACGGACCTGCTGTCGGGACAGGTCGACGTCGCCATGGATTTCATGCCGACCTATCTGCCGCTGGTCGCCGACCGCAAGATCCGCGCGCTGGCAGTGACGACCAGCCGCCGCGTGGCGCAATTGCCCGATGTGCCGACCGTGCAGGAAGCGGGATTCAGGAATTTCGAGGCGACCGCATGGTACGCGATCGTGGCGCCGACCGGCACGCCGCCCGATATCATGAGCAAGGTGAACAAGGCGGTGAATGCCTTCCTGAACAGCGACAAGGGCAAGGCCATCCTCGAGCAGAATTCGCTGCAGGGCGTCGGAGGCTCTCCGGAAGACCTCAAGGCGTTCATCGATGGCGAACGCGACAAATGGCGTCCGGTGATCGAGGCGGCAAAGATCGCGATGCAGTGAAACGAGATCGCTGCACATGACGGGCATTGAAATTCCTGCGCTTTCGGTCCCGAAGGTTGCGCTGGTCACGGGCGGCAATAGCGGTATCGGGAAAGCCACGGCCGCGCGTCTTGCTGCCATGGGGGCCACCGTCGTGGTCGGCTACAACAGTCGCCGCGCGCAGGCCGAAGAGGTGGTCGGCGGGCTGCAAGGCGAGGGGCATCTCGCCATGCGTATCGCGATCGACGATCCGGCTTCCATCGCCGAGGCCGCAGCGGCCGTGGATAAGCAATACGGGCGGCTCGATGTGCTGGTGAATTGCGGGGGCGCCACGACGCCAGTGCCTGCCGCTGATCTCCAGGGATTGACGGACAAGATCTTCGACAAGACCGTTACGCTCAATCTGCGTGGGCCATTCGCGATGGTCCGTGCCTTCCGTCCCTTGCTCGAACGCGGCAGCGGCGCGGCCATCGTGAACATCTCGTCCATCGCGGCGCGGACGGGTCTCGGCAGCAGCCTGGCCTATCTGGCCGCAAAGGCCGGTGTCGATGCGCTCACGATCGCGCTGGCAAAGGTTCTGGCGCCGCGCATTCGCGTGTTCTCCGTCTCGCCGGCCGGTGTGGATACGGATTTTGTCCCCGGCCGTACCCGAGAGCAGTTGCAGAAGACCGCCGAAAGACTGCCGCTGGCGCACGTCACCACATCAGACGATGTCGCAAGGGCGGTGGTGGCCTGCATCGTCAACCTGACCAGTTCGACGGGAATTGTGCTGCCGGTGGATGAGGGCAGGCACCTCTAGGGCGCGAATGGTGGTCACGGAAAAGGAACGATGGAAAAACTGAAACTCTACATCGATGGCGCCTGGGTCGATCCGGCTGCATCGTCGACCCTCGGAATAGCCAACCCTGCGACGGAGGAGGTTTTTGCGCAGATCAGCCTGGGCTCGCCGCAGGATGTGGATCGTGCCGTCAAGGCCGCGCGCCGCGCGTTCGCGACATATTCGGTAACGAGCGTCGAAGAACGCCTGACATGGCTTCAGAAGATCATCGAAGGCTTCAGGGTGCGCCTGCCGGAACTGGCGCGGATGATGACGCTCGAAATGGGCGCGCCCATCACGTTTGCGACCGAGCGTCAGGCGACGGTTGCACTGTTTCATTTCGAGGAAGCGGCGCGCGTGCTTGCCAACTACCGGTTTGAGGAGCGAATGGGGAACGGCATCGTCCGCCGCGAGCCGATCGGCGTCTGCGGGCTGATCACGCCGTGGAACTGGCCGCTGAACCAGGTTGCGTCCAAGGTCGCGCCGGCGCTTGCGACCGGCTGCACCGTCGTCCTGAAACCCAGCGAGATCGCGCCGCTCAGCGCGATGTTGTTCGCCGAGATCGTCGACGACGCCGGTGTCCCGGCAGGCGTCTTCAATCTCGTCAATGGCGACGGGCCCACGGTGGGCGAGGCGATCGCCGCCCATCCCGGGATCGACATGGTGTCTTTCACCGGATCGACGGCGGCTGGAATCAGGGTGGCCAAGCTTGCGGCGGATACGGTGAAGCGCGTCGCGCAGGAACTGGGCGGCAAGTCCGCCAACATCATCCTGGCCGATGCCGACCTGAAAGCCGCCGTGATGCAGGGCGTTCACGCCTGCTACACCAACGCCGGCCAGAACTGCCAGTCTCCCACGCGCATGCTGATCCCGCGCGCGCAGAGGGATGCGGCATTCGCAGCGGCGCGTGAGGCCGTCGACACGATTCGCCTGGGAGACCCGCTCGACCCCGCATCTACCATGGGGCCGCTGGTGAGCCTGGCGCAGTTTCGGAAAGTCCAGGATCTGATCCAGTCGGGCGTCGACGAGGGCGCAACGCTGGTGGCCGGAGGAACCGGGCGGCCCGCCGAAGTCAACCGAGGATACTATGTTCGTCCGACCGTCTTCGGCGACGTGACGCCGCAGATGAAGATTGCGCGGGAGGAGATATTCGGGCCGGTGCTGTCGATCATGAGCTATGACAGCGAGGACGAGGCGATCGAAATCGCCAATGACACGCCGTTCGGATTGGCGGGCTTCGTTCAGTCCAGAGACGCCGCCCGCGCCCGCAGCGTCGCCGACCGCATCCGCGCCGGGCGTGTTTACCTCAACGGTGCTCCCTTCGACCGCAGTCTGCCGTTCGGTGGCTACAAGCAGTCCGGCAACGGGCGCGAGTTCGGCGTTTTTGGATTTGAAGAATATCTCGAAGTGAAGGCCATCCTCGGCCACTAGGATCAGGTGACGGGGCGGAAATGTCCGGGTGGATGTTTGGTGTCGCGCCGGATCAACCGGCGCAGCGTGGAAGGCTCCGCATACCCGACCCTCCGCGCGATCTCTTCGACGGATAGCCGCGTAGTCTCCAGCAGCAATCGCGCGGTCTCCAGCCTGATCCGCTGCACGAACTGAATCGGCGAGACGCCGCAGGTCGCGGCCATTCGCCGGGCGAATGTCCGCGGCGCCAGCGCGACGGCCGCGGCAAGCTCCTCGATCGCAAAGTCGCGCGCGATGTTGTCGCGCACCCATTTCTCCGCCTTCGCAATTTTGGGATCCTGGCCCGCCAGGTAGGTCATCGCCATGAATGGCGCCTGCGAGTGTCGTTCATCCAGCAGGAGAAAGTTGGCGCAGGCTTTCGCTAAGCGCGGTCCGGCGAACCGGGTAACGACTTCAAGCATCAGATCCATCTGCGCCATGGCCGCGCCGGCGGTTGCGATCGGCCAATCGGCGACAACCATCTGCTCCGTCATGAGTTCGACGCGGGGATAGCGCTGTCGGAACAGCGGCGCGAACCACCACGTCGTGGTTGCTCGCCGTCCGTCGAGCAAGCCGGTCTCCGCCAGCAGGAAGGTGCTGGCACAGGGCGCGGCGAGCGCGGCGCCGTTGCCAAACGCGCGGGTCAGCATGTCGCCCGCGCGCCGGCATGCCGGGCTTTTCAACTTGCTCTCCAGCTCGTCCGCCGACGGAGTGCCGAGACCGGGGACGATCACGAGTTCTATCCCTCGCAGATTGACGTCGCTGCGGCGGGAGCCGCAACGCACCGTCGTCACCTTGAATGGCGGAACGCGTTTCGCACCGCTGATCCGGTTGGCGGTTGCCATGACGTCGTGGGTGATGGCGGCGCTTGAGGCCATGCATCCCTCGATCTCGAGAATCGCGACCTTGGTCATGTCAAAAAATGCCCGATAAATGTCATTTTTGACACTAGCCCGCCGGCCGCGAAATCGCAACGATGCACCCGAAAACGTCCTCTCGTGAGTAAGGAATTGCGCCGATGCCGAAACGGTCCATGAAGCAGGACGACCCGCTCGAGGATTTCACGCGGCGTGACATCACGCTGGATGGTGTCACCAAAGCCGTCTACGTCGCCGGCACGGGGCCGGCCGTGATCGTGATGACGGAGATGCCGGGTATCAGCCCGCATGTCGCGCGGTTTGCGCGCTGGGTCCGCGACGCCGGCTTCACCGTCTACATGCCGTCGCTGTTCGGCCGCGACGGCGCCGTTCCAGGGGCGGAGGAGGGGGCCGCGATCTTTCAGCGCGCCTGCGTGAGCGCGGAGTTTCGCGCTCTGTCCTCCAACCAATCCAGCCCGGTGACGAAGTGGCTTCGGTCGCTGGCGCGGCTTGCGCATGGCGAGTGTGGCGGTCCCGGCGTCGGCGCCATCGGGATGTGCTTTACCGGAAATTTCGCGCTGACCATGATGCTCGAGCCGTCGATGCTGGCGCCGGTGCTCTCGCAGCCGTCGCTCCCGCTGAACGATCCGGCTGGCATCGAAATCGCGCCTGACGAAGTTAGGCGCGTCCGCGAGCGGCTCGAACGGGAAGATCTGACGGTCATGGCGTATCGCTTCGAGGGCGACAAGTTCTGCATGGCGCAACGCTTCGCGGCCTACACAGAAGCGCTCGGTGACCGCTTCATCGGCCGGGTGCTGCCGGACAGCGCGGCGAATGCCGATCTCGCGCCGTTCTTCGCGCGCCACGTGACCACGCCGCACAGCGTCGTCACCGCGCACCTGATCGACGAGGCCGGCCAGCCGACGATCGCGGCACGCGACGAGATACTGGCGTTCTTCAAACACAGGCTCGCAACGCCGCGAGGCGGGCGCGGTTCATAGATCTCCAAGTGCGAAACGCGACGGCGCGATTGGCAGCCATTGCGGGATACGGCGCTTGGCGAGCCAGTATGGCCGCCAAAGTGATAGCCAGGTCGTACGATCGAGCGGCGCGGTGTCCCAATTGCGCCGCTCGATGTTAATCTGCGACAGATCATGCATGTGAAGCCACTGGCGCGCCACCCACCACAGCTCACGCGATACAGCCGTATTTCCGGCGGCTTCGAGTTCGATGATACCAGGTAGTGGATTGCGAGAGCGGCAGCCAACGCTCAGCGTAGCTACGCGTTCGCCATTTCGCCGTACGCTCCACAGCCGCAAGCGATTGTACGCCAGCCGGTAGCCATAGGTGCGGAGGCAATTTCGCATGGCGTCCGCCTCTTCAATGATAGCGGATATCGAGTTCAAAGGAAGGAAATCGTAGCCAGCCATCCGACCGCCCTGGAGCCACATGTCGTCGATCGGCTGAGGGCCGAGGTTCACATGCAAATCGATCGTCGTTCGCCAGTCGTCCGCAGCCTCAAGGGCAGCGCCAATGCGCATGTCTGGCGTCCATGGACGGTTGATCAATTCGCGTCCGAATGTTGCCGGTTGGACCGAAAACCACGCCCAGAGGCTGACGAGCCGCAACCGCGCGGGGTTTACCCGGCGCGGCTCCCCGGCAAACNCGCGCGCGATCCACAGCGTTGCCGGCTCATGCGCAAGCTCGGCAACATCGGCCACGACCTGAAGCCAGGTCGACGCAAGCTTTGGAGAGCGCGGCAAGTGGTTCGCGATCTGCCGGCGAAACAGCTCACCGTCGGGCAGTCGCGCGATCGGACGCGCGAACGCCTCGGGGGATAGCTTCCGTAGCCACATCGGTAGCTGGGCGGCCGCGGCCGCTTCGGCGAGGCCGGCACCGTCGATCACGCGCGCAAGCGCGAACGCCGGATCGAATCCGGGTCGCGGGACGGCCAGCGCAAAGAGCAGCGCAGGAAAGCTCGCGGCGAGGTCCGCAATGCGCGAGTGCCGCATCGCCAGCGCACGCACCGCGGCCTGGAAGCGGGGATGATAGCGCCGAAGCCGACGTTCCAGCAGATCGGAACGCCCGGCCCTCCGGCGAGGGGCCAGCACGAGAATCGAGGTCATGACAAAAATTCCGCAAGCGCGGACCAAAGACCCGCGGCAGACTGGATTCAGTTGAAAATTTTTAGGATCTCATCCGGGATCGTGTCCCGGAGCCGGCGCTAAATATCGCGCGTCGAACCCGGGAAGCGCGTTGTCGTAAACATGGTCGCCTCCAGTCATGCAGTTGCGGTGCAGCCCTGTAGCCCGGTTTCCGCCTATATGCAACCCGAGACTGCATCTTGTTGGCGCGTCATCGCTGGGATTTGCAGTGCCGCTACCGGGCATCCGCGTCAGGCGTGCTTGTCGCGGTGACGCTTAAGCGGGGGCAGATGCCGACGTCTGCGGGTTTTCCTCATGCCTGCTCGCGGTGAACACGCGCGATCAGGGCTGCCCGATTGGGTATCTCGAGCTTCTCGAAAATATGATCCAGATGAGTCCGGACGGTCCAATAGCTGATCCCGAGATCATGAGCGATGGTGCGGTCCGTCGAGCCGCGGGCGACGAGCGTGACGATCTGGTTTTCCCGGCTCGTGAGTTGCGGAAAGCCGCAGCTCACCGCTGTGCTGGTCCGATTATACAGACTTCTGGTCGCGCACAGCAGAACCGGCTGCAGCAACGTGAGCAAGGCCACCTCGCGAGACCCGACCGGGATGCCGCCCGGCGCGCGCCAGAAGCGAAAGTCGCCGACATTGGTCTCACCGTCATAGAGGTGGAGATCGATGCCGTCCGTCGTCTGGTAGACCCGCAGGAATTCATTGAAATACCGCGTGCGCTCGAGCTCGGCGCGATTGATGACTGAATAAATCGGCGTCGGACCGCGGCGCGGACGCAGGCGCGGTGAGATCGGATCGCAGCGCTGGAATTCCTCGACGTAAACGCGCGCCATGTCCGGCCCTCGTCCGGTGCATGCTGCATTCTCATAATGGCCGGTGCGCGGATTCCATCGCGTCGTGCCGATGAAATCCATCGACAGCAGGCGCTGCAAGTCCGAAGCGAGGTCCGGTGCGGTCTGCAGCCAGTCGGCGCGCAACGGCTGCAGCAGCCCTTCGCTGACCCGCCTCAGCAGCGTCACTTCTCGATCGGAAAGCGAGATCGCCATCACCGCCTCATGCCATCAACGAGACACCGGGTATCCCTGAAAACAGGGATAGGCGGCGAATAGCTTGGAACATACGGTCCAAAGCGTCAAGCACGGCGCACATCGCTGACATCGCAGCGCCTGACAGATGCGCCTCGCATGCGGGGGCGCAAGGGGAGAGCACGTCCATCATCGCCGCAACAAGCGGGATGATGAAGTTCATTCGTAACTGGATCGAAAGGGCGACCTCATGGCGGGTTCAAAGCAGTTGGCCAACGGCCTTCGCGGCCAGGGACATGACGACGATGTCAGGTCGGATGATGGCTTTTTCCGCTGGGGTGATGCCGATCACCACTGGGATTTCCGCGGCCACGGCGACCACTGCGCCGTTCACAAGGACCTGGTTCTTTCGGTTTCTCCGACGGCAACGTCCGGCGACTTCAACATGCATGCGGTGCTGGATTCGCCCGGGCCGACCCAGGGACGGCCGTTGCTGATCCTGGTGTCCGGGTTTTCCTACGACCACGAATATTGGGATCCTCCGGTCGGCGACGGCAAATATTCATTCGTCGATGCGGCCAACCGCGCCGGATATGCGACCTTGAACCTCGACCGGCTGGGACAGGGGTCGAGCGACAATCCGCCGGCGGATCTGACATCGATACAGAACCAGGCCGACGAGCTGCATCAGATCATTCAGTCGATCAAGAGCGGTGCGTTGAGCAGCTACGGGTTCTCCGAGGTCATTCTTGTCGGCCATTCCGTGGGATCGGCCATCGTGCAAACCGAGGCCGGCATCTACAACGACGCGGATGCCCTGGTGCTCACGGGCTTTCGGCACGAGGTCAACCCGGCCGGTGCAGGTGAATTCATCAACAGCATCCACCCGGCGGCGGGGGAGCCCGATGGATACCTGACCGTCGACAACCGGAACATGTTCTATGATGTCGGCCATACCTCGCGCGACATCCTTGGCTGGGATGCTTCGCACATTGGCACCGGCACCGGCGCCGAGCTGAATTTTCAGTTCGCGCTCGATCCCGCGCGCTCAGTCGGAATAACGGCCCCGGTGTTGGAAGTCGTCGGCGATCACGACCTCCTGTTTCAGACTGATCCGTCAACCCTTGCAGCCGAACGCGCGTTCTATTCCAATTCGTCGGATTTCGAGCAGCTTATCGTCAAGAATGCCGGTCACGACGTTACGCTGGCGAAGAACGCGCATCAGACATTCGACCAGATCCTCGATTTCGTCGAGAAGGTCGCGCCGGTCAATCATCATCACGATTTTCTGGTGTAATCCGGCTCCGGCGCGGAGCGTCCGCCTCAGGTGTGCTTGTCGAGGCGGCGCTTCAGCAGGGTCAGATGTTGCAGCAGGTCCGACTGTGCGACCGGCGACAATTCGCCGATCAGGGCAATTACCCATTCCTCGTGCCGGCGCGCCATCCGACCGAATTCCTTGGCGCCTTCCTGCGACAGGCGCAAACGGAACGTGCGGCGGTCCTCGGAATCGACCTCGCGATGGATGAAGCCGTCGGCTTCCAGCTTCTGCACCAGCGCGGTGATGGCGCCGTTTGAGACCATCAGAAGTTCGGAGACCTCGGACATGGTCGCGCCTTCCGGCTTGCGCGTGAGCTGCGCCAACAGGTCGAAGCGGGCCAGCGTGGTGTTGAACTCCTTGCGTAGCCGCGCGTTCAGCGCCTTCTCGATCCGGGTGGCGCAGGAGAGCAGCCGCAGCCAGATGCGCAGTTCGAGATGCGCGCCGTCGGATTCATGCGCCGGCTCGACCGGCCGCAAAGGCTGCACGCGAGCGCCCTTCGGGGATCTGGCCTTTCGTTTGACTGTGGCATCCATGGCTGGCGTCTCGCGATGCTAGATGGAAATCGACCCGATGCTGGCTCCGCCGCAGACATAAAGGGTCTGTCCGGTGATGAAGTCGGCATCCGGTGAACTGAAGAAACTGACGGCACGCGCGACGTCGCCGGACTCGCCGAGACGGCCGACCGGGATCGATTGCGCGAGCTTTTTTGCGCGCTCGGAGTCCGGCGACATCACGCTTCCGAACATCTCGGTGTCCGCGATCGGGCCGGGGGCCACGACGTTGACGGTGATGCCGTATGGAGCAAGCTCCAGCGCCCAGGTCCGCGCCATGCCGATGATGCCTGCCTTGGTCGCCGAATAGACAGTGCGTGTGGTGGCTCCCAGTGCGGCGCGGGAGGACAGCAGCACAATGCGGCCGAAGCGGGCCAGCTTCATGCTCGGCAGCGCCGCCTGCACCAGCGCAATCCCTGCCCCGAAATGCAGTTGCGCCAATGCGCCGACATCCTCGTCAACAACCTCTTCCAGCGGCTTCGCTCGGATCGCACCAGCATTATGTACGACATGGGTGATCGCAGCCTTCGCCGCGATTTCCGACGCCACCTGCCGCGTCGCCGCCGCATCGAGCAAATCGACTTCGTACGACATGAATTGGGGATGGCTCCAGTCGGGTTTGCGCCGTGACAGCGAGATCACGTCGTAGCCGTCGGCGAGGAAGCCGCGGGCGATCGCAGCACCAATGCCGGTATTGCCGCCGCTGACGATTGCCGTGTAGGGAAGCGCGGGCATCTCACCTCACATGAAGAGCTGGATGTTGCCGAAGGCAGCATCGCAATTGATCAGGTCGACACGCTTCAGCTTGATCTTCAGCTTGCCGTTCTCGACGCTGAGATGATGCGTGGCCCAGGCCGCATAGAGCGTCTGCTCTTCCAGTCGCGTCTCGACATAATGCATCGGGGTCCAGGTGACATAACTGTTGGCGGCGGCGTCGCGTGAGTCCACCTGCGGTGTCTGCAGCACGTGATGGCAGCGGCTCTTCGGCTTCTGGCTGAAGGTGCGCGCGCCCTTGAGCCGCTCGACCCGGATCGAAAGCAGCAGCTTGTCCTCGTACATCAGCGAGCAGGTCAGCCGCGGATCGGTCTGATTCCATTCCAGCGGCATCCAGTAGTAGGCGTCGTCGGCGTAGAGATCGAGCCATTCGTCGAAACGCTGCTGGTCGATCAGCCGCGCCTCGCGGACCACGAAGTCGATCAATTCCTGATCAGTGGGAACCGCATTTTTCAGGGGAGCTTCAGCGACCATGCTCATGTCACATCCCCATCGTCATGAATTTGGTCCAGGCCCGGAACTGGTGGCGCATCGGCCACTCGCTGGTGCCGTTGACCGCCACGTTGGTCTGCCCGGCTTCATCGGGACTGTAGAGGCGCTGGAGGTTCACCCATTCATTGGCATTCGAGTGCAGGCCCTCCTGCGCGCGTTCGTACATTTCGAGATCGTCATGGCCGACGATGGAGGTCGGCGCGTTGATGAGGCGGTTGTACATCAGCGTGCGCTCCAGCAGCATGTCCGGGGCATCGACGAGCTGGAATGTCCAGGATTCCACCAGCGTCTTGTTGGCCGCGATCGGCTTGAAGTGCCGCAATAACTGGATCGGACCCTTGATCATGATGTTGGGGAAATAGACGGTGTTGTGCCGGTTTTCGCCGAGGATCGCCTTGGCGCGTTTCTCGCCATAGGCCGCCGTCATCTTCTCGAAATAGCCCGGTATGGCCGAATAGTCGGAATGGATCGAGTGGTGCACGCCGGTGTGGCCGTGGCCGTTATCCCAGATCCGGATACCCATGTTCTCGAAGAACTCGTACGGGCTCATGAAGGGCGCGATGATCTCGACCGCCATCGGCTTCTTGGTGCCGGGCGGTGCCTTCTTCCAGACCTCGACCACGGTACCGGCGGAGGATTCATGCGCCACCATCGGATGGCAGGTGTCAGTCTGGTTTTCGACCAGCATCTTCCAATTGCAATTGTGCATGTAGCGCAGCACGCCGCCGGCGACCTTGAGCTGGCCGACTGGGGAGCGATCGATCATGTTGTCGAAACTCGACAGGCTTTCGCCAAAGAACTCCTCGAAGTCGAGGCCGCCGTCGTTGATCTTGGCGAACACGAAGCCGCGGTAGTTTCTGACATGGCGCACCGGCGCCATTCCGGTCGCGGCGTGGCTCTGCTCGAAGCCGGTGTTCTCGTAGCCCTTCTTCAGGGGGATCGCGAGCAGCGAGCCGTCGGTCTTGAAGCTCCAGGCGTGGTAGGGGCAGCGGAAGAATTTTCCGGTGTTGCCGCAGGTCTCGGAGGTGATGCGCGTGCCCTTGTGGGGGCAGCGGTTGTGCAGCACCTTCACCGTGCCGTCGGTGTGGCGGACCAGCAGGATCGGCTGCGTGCCGATCGTGGTACCGTAATAGTCGCCCGCGTTGGGGACCTGGCTGTCGTGGCCGACATAGACCCAGCTATTCGGGAACATGTGCTCCATCTCGAGCTGGAACACCTCCTCGCTGACATAGACGTCGCGGTGAACCTCCTGGTCGCGGACCAGGGCGCGGAGCGCCGCGGCATCGCCGGCATATCGGGGCATGCGTTCCTCCTTCACAGGTCGAGCACGAGTCGCTTGGTCTTCGCGCGCGATATACAGATCTGCATCACCTTGTTCGACGCCTTCTCGCTGTCGCTCAGGATGTAGTCGCGATGATCGGGGATGCCCTCGATCACAGCGGTCTGGCAGATGCCGCAATCGCCGCGCCTGCAGTCATGGATCGGGTCTTCGCCGGCCTCGATCAGCACATCGAGGATGGTCTTGCCGGCCGGAATCTCATAGACGCGCCCGCTGCTCTTGAGTTCGACCTCGAAACTGGCATCGCCGGATTTTTCTTCCGGGGCGCTGAAGATTTCGAAATGCAGCCGTCCCTGCGGCCAGTTCATCCGCTTGGCCAGCGCGATTGCGGCTTCGATCATCGGCAACGGGCCGCAGAGATAGAGCGGCACCTCGGGGGCGAGTCGGTTCATCAGGCCTTCGAGATCGAAAAAGCCGCCGGCTTCCTCGTCGGCATGGATGGTCGCGCCGGCGCCGGTCAGCCGCTCGATGTCGCCGAGAAAGGCGAGTTCGCTGCGGCTGCGTCCGGCGTAATAGAACGAGAACGGTCGCTTTGCCGCGCTCAATTCGCAGGCCATGGTGAGCAGCGGCGTCACGCCGATGCCGCCAGCGACCAGTGCGACTTCGCCGGCGCTCGCATGAAGCGGAAAATTGTTCGCCGGCGGCGAGATCGTCAGGCGATCGCCGGCCTTGAGGCCGTGCATGAAGGTGGAGCCGCCGTGGCTCTTGCTTTCCTGCAACACGGCAATGCGATAGGCGGTCGGATGTTCGGAGGCGCGGGGCGATGCGGTCTCGATCAGCGAATAGGAGCGCCGGCCGACATCGGGCAGGTGGATGTCGATATGGGCGCCAGCGGCCCAGCCCGGCATCGGCGCGCCGTTGGCGCGCGCCAGCACGAACTCACGGATGCGCGGCGTGAGCGCCTCGGCCTTCGACACCACGACTTCGAATTGATCCATCCTCAGGCGTCCTCAAACAGTGTCTCGACGGTGCGCAGCGCGCCGTCGAGCTCGGTGCCGTCGGCGTCCTTCAGTGCGACCTTGATCAGCCGTTGCACCCATTCGGCGGCGTCGGGCCGGCCGGCTAGGCGTTCTGATGCAAGCATGACCTTGTCGAACTTCGATTCGCCGCGGGAATGCGTGTCCGAGTAGCCGCCGACGAGACGGCGCGCCTCGCACACGGCGGTTGCGAGCGCGACATCGCTTGATGCGAATTTTCTGACGCGCTGTGCCCATTGGTCGAGATGGCGCATCTCGCGGGCGTGGCGCAGCGTGCGGCGGCGGAAGCGGCGCAGGCCGGCGACGCCGTACAGCATAAGGAACGCCAACGGCGAGGTCGTGCGCAGTTTCCGCCCCCGATCGATCAGCCGGGCGAGCCGTTCGCTGCGCTCGACCTTCTCACCGAGAAACGGCGGCAGCAGCCCCGCCATTTCCTCGATCCGCGGATGGAAGAACTCGGTGATGGCGAGAACCTGGCTATCGCCGACCCGCACCTCGCGGCGCACCCGGTCGAACCGTCCCGCGCGCGTTTTGAGATCCGCCACGCGGATCACATCGTCATAGGCCATCGCGACAGCGAGATATTTGGCAAACGCCTGCATCAACCCGGTGGCCTCGCGCGGCATCGCTTCCAGCCGGTCGAGATATTCGCCGCCATAGGCGACGTCCTGATAGTCGACGACGCGCTGCAGGCCGGCGGCGACGATACCATGCAGTTCCGGCGGCAATTGCCACGCCCGCGCGACCAGTGGATCATAGCCGGCATGGCCGATCGGTTCGAGGCGCGGAAAGCGTTTGGCGAGCGGCGGCTTCGCGGCGGGTTTGATCTTCGGATCCTGCTTGAGCGTGGCGACGGCCCGTTCGCGGCCGGCAGTGAAGGCGCGCAGGCTGGCATCGACGCCGACACCGGC
This sequence comes from Bradyrhizobium lablabi, assembly GCF_001440475.1. Lineage (GTDB taxonomy): Bacteria > Pseudomonadota > Alphaproteobacteria > Rhizobiales > Xanthobacteraceae > Bradyrhizobium > Bradyrhizobium lablabi. The sequence continues at coordinate 271,330 of NZ_LLYB01000060.1, forward strand.
AGCCCGGATCGTTTCTTCGAAATCCTCGGTGGCAAAGGGCAGGGCGTTCGAGCCGGCAAGGGCGCCGAACAGCACCGAGGAGACCACGCTGCCGGTGGCCTCGGCGATCTCGGCCATGTCGAACGCGATGAAGCGGTTGGCGGCGACATTGGCCGCCTCGTAGACCTGCGATGCATCGGCGGTGCCGTCGCCGGGCGCGGTCTTCTCGATCACCGCCAACGAGCGATGCGAGGAGCCGATCAGCAGCGTGCGGTCGGGCGAGACCAATCCGCGCAGGATGGCGCGGCCGGCTTCCATCAATTCGGCGCCGATCACGATGTCGACCTTACCCGGCGCCGGCATTAGCGACAGCACGGGGTGACGGTCGGGCTTGCCGGCGTCAGGCGCGATCATCTCGATGTAATAGATCGTGGCGCCGGTGCGCTGGGCGACGCCGGGCACCGAGGTCGACTGCGCGAACCAGCCGCGCCGTTCGGCCAGTGCCACGATCCAGTCGACCAGCACGCCGCCGCCCTGGCCGCCCATCGCTAGCACCGCGACGGTGATGGGGCGAGCCTGGCTGAGGCCGACGGAGGAGGGCGCGACCGAGACGTTCATGCCGCCTCCTGCTCGAACATGATCCGCCGTCCCGCCCGCCAGCGCTGCAACGCGCCGATCATCCGCTGCCAGAGCCGGTCGAGCCGGGCTTCGAATGCGGTCGGGTTAGAAACGACGTCGGCACGATAGAAGGAGGGACACAGGACGGCTGCGTCCGCGACCTCGCCGCAATGGCCGCAGCCAACGCAGCTATTGTCGACGACGGCGACCGGATTGTCCTTCAGCGGATCGCTGGTCGGCTTCACCGACAGCGAGGGGCAGCCGGACAGGCGGATGCAGGCGTGGTCGCCGGAGCAGACGTCTTCATCGACGCCGAAGCGCTCGCGTACGATGCGCTCGCCGCGCTTGGCGGCCGCCGCCACCAGCGGCTTCACGCGCCGCTGCTTGTTCAGCATGCACTCCGACGAGGCGACGATGATCTTGGGGCCCTTCTCCTCCGTCGTCAGCGCCTCACGCAGCGTGTCGCGCATGCGCGAGACGTCGTAGGTGCGATCGATCTGGCGCACCCATTTGGCGCCGACGCCCTTTACCGCCTCGACGATCGGATGCTTGGTCGAGCGCGAACGGTTGTCGGCGCGCGAGGAGGGGATGTCCTGACCGCCGGTCGCCGCGGAATAGTAATTGTCGACCACGACGATCACGCCGTCGTGCTGGTTGAAGACGGCGTTGCCGACGCCGCTGGTCAGCCCGTTGTGCCAGAAGCCGCCGTCGCCCATCATCGAGATCGGGCGCTTGCCCGCGGGCACGTTGAAGGCGGAGGCCGACGCCGGGCCGAGCCCGTAGCCCATGGTGGTGGCGCCGATATTGAACGGAGGCAGGATCGAGAACAGATGGCAGCCGATATCGGCGGCGACGTGGTGCGGGCCGAGCTCCTTTTCCACCAGCTTCATCGCGGAAAAGATCGGCCGCTCCGGACAGCCGGTGCAGAAGCCCGGCGGACGCGGCGGCACCACGGTCGCCAGTGCGCGGATTTTCTCATCGACCTCGGTGCGGTCGAGGTTCGGTGCGCGCGCGGCATCCGACAAGGCATCCGGCCGCCAGCGGCGGATGAAGGCGCCAATCGCTTCGCCCATCACCTGCGCGGTGTACTCGCCGGCCATCGGGAACAGGTCCTTGCCGTGCAGCTTGGCGGGAATGTCCGCGTTGCGCAGGATCTTGTGCAGCGCCTGCTCGATGAATTCGGGCTGGCCTTCCTCGACCATCAGCACGGCCTTCTTGTCGCGGCAGAAGTCGATCACCTCGCGGTCGACGATTGGGTAGGTCACGTTCATCACATAGAGCGGCACCCGCGTCTCGCCCCAGATGTCGGCAAGGCCGGCCTCGCGCAGCGCGGTGATGACGCCATTGTACATGCCGCCCTGCATGATGATGCCGATATCGTCGATGTCGCCGTCGAACGTCTCGTTCATGCCGCGCGCGTGAATGAATTCGACCGCGGCGGGCCAGCGCTGCTCGATCTTCTCCTTCTCGTGCAGGAACGAGGCCGGCGGCAGCACGATGCGGTTGGTGTCGCGCGACGGCTGATCCAGCGCGCGGGAAAGCGGAAAGGCAGGGCGGACGTTGTCGCGGGTGGCGAAGCGGCCATGGACATGGCAGGCGCGTATCCGCACCTCCAGCATCACGGGCGTATTCGACGCTTCCGACAGCTCAAATGAATCGTGCACGGCCTTGACGATGGAGGCCACGTTGGGCCGCGGATCGACCAGCCAGAGCTGCGACTTCATCGCAAAGGCGTGCGAGCGCTCCTGCATGATGGAGGAGCCTTCGCCGTAATCCTCGCCGATGATGATGAGCGCGCCGCCGGTCACGCCGCCCGACGTCAGGTTGGCGAGCGCGTCGGACGCGACGTTGATGCCGACGGGGGCCTTGAAGGTGACCGCGCCACGAACCGGATACATCACCGAGGCGGCCAGCGTCGCAGCGGCGGTCGCCTCGCTGGCGCTGGATTCGAAATGCACGCCGAGGTCGGACAGGATATCCTGGGCGTCCGACAGCACGTCCATCAGATGCGAGATCGGCGCGCCCTGGTAGCCGGCGACATAGCTGACGCCGCATTCGAGCAAGGCCTTGGTGATGGCGAGGATGCCTTCACCGCGAAATTCCTGGCCGGCGCCGAGCTTGAGGTCCTCGACCTCGCGCGCGAAAGAGCGTTCTGCCATGCTCGCCTCCAAGGCCTCGGTCCGGAACTCCCGGATGACCGAATATAATTTTAGACATCAAACAAAAATGATGTCAATCGGGCTTGCGGGTTCACAGGCCGCAAAAGCGCCGCTCAAGCATTTTTGCGCGGTTTTCAGCCTGTTTCGCAGGCTTCGTGCACAGCTATCGCGCTTCCGATAGGTGAGCGGCTCGCTTGACAGGATATTTTAGCCATGAAACATTATTGGGGCGCGCTGCTTCTGGCGGCGTGCGCGAAAAGCGGCCTTTGCGGGAGACAAGTATGACTCCGGTTTCGCCATTACGCGGGCCGTCGCGCGAACATCTCGCGTGGCCATTCTTCGATTCCCGCCACAGCGAATACGCCGCCGCGCTCGATGCATTTGCCGCCGACCTTGGCGATACGCACGGCCATGACGTCGACGGAACCTGCCGTTCGCTGGTCCGCAGGCTTGGCGCCGCCGGATTGCTGGAAGCGTCCGTGGCGGGCGACCAGCCCGATGCGGTGATCGATTCCCGGCTGATTTGCATCGCCCGCGAGACGCTGGCCTGGCACAGCGGGCTCGCCGATTTCGCCTTTGCGATGCAGGGGCTCGGCACGGGGGCGGTGGCGATTGCCGGCTCGCCCGAACTGCGCGCGCTGGTGTTGCCGAAGGCGCGGCGCGGCGAATGGGTCGCTGCCTTTGCCTTGTCGGAGAAAGAGGCCGGTTCCGACGTCGCGGCCATGGCCTGCAGCGCCCGACGCGAAGGCGACCGCTACATCCTGGATGGCGAGAAGACCTGGATTTCCAACGGCGGCATCGCCGATGTCTATACGCTATTCGCGCGAACCGGCGAGGCGCCGGGTGCGCGCGGCATTTCGGCCTTTGTGGTGCTGCCGGACGATCCCGGTTTCTCGATTGCTGATCGCATCGACGTGATGGCGCCGCACCCGCTGGCGACGTTGCGCTTTGAAGGTTGCCGGATCCCGGCGGGCCGGCTGCTGGGCTCGCCGGGCGAAGGTTTCAAGATCGCGATGCGCACGCTCGACATCTTCCGTGCATCGGTCGCAGCCGCCGCGCTGGGCTTTGCCCGCCGCGCGCTCGATGAGGCCGTGGCGCATGCGAAGACCCGGCGGATGTTCGGTGGCGTGCTGGGCGACCAGCAATTGACGCAAGCTACCCTCGGCGACATGGCCGCCGATGTCGATGCCAGCGCGCTTCTGACCTATCGGGCGGCATGGCGGCGCGACGTGCAGAAGGCGTCTACGACGCGCGAAGCGGCGATGGCCAAGATGGTTGCGACCGAAGCCGCGCAGGCGGTGATCGACCGCGCCGTGCAGATGTTCGGCAGCCGCGGCGTGCGCTCGGGCGAGATCGTCGAGCAGCTCTATCGCGAAATTCGCGCGTTGCGCATCTATGAAGGCGCGACCGAAGTCCAGAAACTGATCATCGGGCGCGACGTCCTGAAGGCGATCTAGCCGCACGGCGGTTCGGTCGCGTCCTGCTACGGGAGTTAAGAATGTTCGAAGTCTTGCAGCCGCCCGGTTGGGCCAAGCCGAGCGGTTACGCAAACGGCATCGCTGCGCGCGGCAAGATGATCTTCATCGCCGGCCAGATCGGCTGGAACGAGCAATGCCAGTTCGAGTCGGACGATCTGGTGGCGCAGATCGGCCAGACGCTGAAGAACGTCGATGCGGTCGTGCGCGCCGGCGGCGCCGCGCCCGAGCATATCGTGTCGATGACCTGGTTCCTGCTCGACCGCAAGGAATATTCGGCACGCCTGAAGGAAATCGGCGTGGTCTACCGCAACGTCATGGGCCGTCACTTTCCGACCATGACGGCGCTGCAGGTATCGGGGCTGGTCGAGGATCGCGCCAAGGTCGAGATACAGGCGATTGCGATGATACCTGACTAGATGAATTGACAGGCAAAGCCGGATACGGCGCCAGCTGCAGGAGGGCGACATGGCAACGAAAGCTCGTGAAAACCACCGGGAAGACGTGGCCGGGCGGGCCAATGTCGAGGATACGCCGGAGCTGCTCGCCTATTACGACGAACTTGAAAGGCTGGAAGCGGGCGCGCTGTGGACAGTCGCGAACAAGATCGAGCCCTGGCAGCCAAAATCATCCTCCGTGCCGGTCTTGTGGCGCTATGAGGATCTCCGCGCGCACGTGTTACGCTCCGTTGAACTGGTGTCGCCCGAAAAGGCCGGGCGTCGCGTCATCTATCTGAACAATCCTGGCCGGCGTGACCACGCTGCCGCGGTCGGCTGGCTCTATTCCGGCCTGCAGGTGATGCACCCGGGCGAGGTCGCTTCCGCCCACGCCCATTCGGCCTCCGCGCTTCGCTTCATCATGGAAGGCGAGGGCGCCTATACCATCGTCGACGGGCACAAGATGACGCTCGGCGCCAACGATTTCGTGCTGACGCCGAACGGCACCTGGCACGAGCACGGCGTCTCCAGCGACGGCACGCCCTGCATCTGGCAGGACGGCCTCGACATTCCCCTGGTGAACATGCTCGAAGCCAACTTCTATGTGGTTCACCCCGACCTGCAGCAGAGTGTCGGATATCCCGTCGACGATATGACGCACGCCTGGGGAAGCCCCGGCCTGCGTCCGGCCGGCGCCGAATGGTCGAAGGGATACTCGCCGTTGCTGAAATATGAGTGGGGCCCGACGTACGAGGCGCTGCAGCGCTACGGCAAGGCCACCGATGGTTCGCCGTATGACGGCGTGCTCATGAACTATGTGAATCCGGTGACCGGGGGGCCGGTGATGCAGACGATCGGCGCATCGATGCAGATGCTGCGGCCGGGCGAGAGCACCCGCGCGCACCGTCACACCGGCAGTTTCATCTATCAGGTCGCCAGGGGACGCGGTCACTCGATCATCGACGGCAAGCGATTCGACTGGAAGGAGCGGGACATTTTCTGTGTTCCGTCCTGGGCCTGGCACGAGCATGTGAATGGCTCAGCCAGCGAGGATGCCTGCCTCTTCACCTTCAATGACCTGCCGGTGATGCAGGCGCTCGGCCTCTACCGCGAGGAAGCGTTCGGTGACAATGGCGGCCGCCAGCCGCTCGTATCCTAGGAGAGCAGCAGTGCGTCTTGTTACCTATCGCAGCACGATCGAGGCTGCTGCCCGTCTTGGCGCGGTTGTCGACGATCTGGTCGTGGACGTCGAGGACGCCGGGCAGCATGCCGGGGTTTCCCTTCCGTCATCGATGCTCGATTTCATCGATCTCGGACCGCCGGCGTTGGCGGCGCTCAAGAAGGTATTGAACGAAGGCAAGGATGGCTGGCCGGTCGGCGCCGCATTGCCGCTGGCGAATGTCAGGCTGCTGGCGCCGATCCCGCGTCCGCGCAAGAACATCTTTGGCATTGGCCTGAACTACGTCGAGCACGTCGCGGAATCGTCGCGCGCCCTCGACACGGCGAAGGACCTGCCGAAACAGCCCGTCATCTTCTCGAAGCCGCCGACCAGCGTCATCGGACCGGACGAAGCCATCCATCACAACAAGGCGATCACGCAGCAACTCGACTGGGAAGTCGAGCTTGCGGTGGTGATGGGACGGACGGCGCGGCGCGTGTCGGAGGCGGATGCGCTCGGCTTCGTGTTCGGCTACAGCGTGATGATCGACGTCAGCGCCCGCGACAATCGCCGCGCCGGCCAATGGATCTATTCCAAGGGGCAGGACACCTACGCGCCGTTCGGGCCGTGTATCGTCACCGCAGACGAAATCACCGATCCGCACGCGCTCGACCTCTGGCTGACGGTGAACGGCGTCGAGAAGCAGCGCTCCAACACCCGTCACATGCTGTTCAAGGTACCGCTGCTGATCGCCGACATTTCAGCCGCGATGACGCTGGAGCCGGGCGACATCATCGCGACAGGCACGCCCGAAGGCGTCGGCGCCGGGCGCTCTCCGCAGGAATGGCTGTGGCCGGGCGACATCGTGGAAGCCGAAGTGACCGGCATCGGCCGGCTCCGCCATCCGGTGGTGGCGATCTGAGAGGCCGCCATGATCTACGACATGGAGACGCTGGAAGCGCAGAATCGCTACAAGATCCTGACGGCCACGGTGACGCCGCGGCCGATCGCCTGGATCACCACGCTCTCCGCAAGCGGCGTGATCAATGCCGCGCCTTTCAGCTTCTTCAACGTGATGGGGCATGAGCCGCCTACCGTCGCGATCGGGCTTCTTGCGGGCTCGGAACGCTTCAAGGACACGGCGGCGAACATCCTCGATACCGGGGAATTCGTCGTGAACCTCGTCGCCGAGAGCAACGCCGAGGCGATGAACATCACCTGCATCGATGCGCCGCCGGAGATCGACGAACTGAAGCTCGCCGGATTGACGCCGGCTGCCTCGCAGGCCGTGCGTCCGCCACGCATCGCGGAATCGCCCGTGTCGTTCGAATGCCGCGTCCTCACGTCGCTGGTGACGGGGCCCCGGCAAACCGCCGTCATCGGCCGCGTGCTCCGTGCCCATATCGACGATGCCGTGATCCTGGACAAAGAGCGTTGCCATATCGATACGCAGGCGCTGCACCTGATCGCGCGTATGCACGGCAGCGGCTGGTACGCGCGCTCCAGCGACCTGTTCCAGATTGATCGGCCGACCTGGGCGGCGTGGCAGGAGAAGAACCTCAAGGTGAATCCCGCATAACGATTTCCGATGCACGTCGAGAGATGGCGCATCGATACCGAACCGGGCGACAACGAAGCTGGAGGTCATTTTGAAAATCGCAGTGTTGGGTGGGGGGAACGGTTCGTTCGCGGCGGCCGGCGACTTTGCGTTGGCCGGTCACGAAGTCCGGCTGTGGCGGCGAAATCCTGCCGACGTCGAGGCGCATCGGGCGGAGGGCGGTACGATAACGGTGATCGACCGGTCCGGCCGCCGTGATGCCAGGCTCGCGGCGATCACGTCGTCGATCGCGGAAGCCATCGAAGCCGCGGATCTCATCCTGTGTCCGGCGCCAGCCTTCGCGCAAGGATCGATCGCCAAGCTGGCCGCGCCGCGCTTGCGCGACGGCCAGGTCGTGTTTCTGCCGCCCGGCACGTTCGGCTCCTACATCTTCGCGCGTGCCGCCCGCGACGCAGGCAACCGCGCGGAGATCGCAACCGCCGAGACCGGGACCTTGCCGTGGCTCGCGCGCAAGCAGGGCCCCTATGCGGTCCGCATCTCGGGCCGGGGCGCGCGGCTGCCGACCGGGGTGTTTCCACAGCGTCTGGCCGAACATGCGCTCAGCGTGATCGAACGCGCATTTCCGAACGCCATCGAGCCATGCGGCGATGCGTTGTCGGGCGCGCTGATGAATGCGGGCCCGATCATTCATCCGCCGCTGATCACCATGAACGCCGGCCCGATTGAACATTTCGAGAAGTGGGACATCCACAAGGAAGGCACCCAGCCGGCGATCCGCCGCGTCACGGACGCGCTCGATGCCGAACGCATCGCCATTCGCGAGGCGCTTGGCTATGGAGCGCCGCATTTCCCTCTTGCCAACCACTATTCGAAGGACGGCGAACCCTGGATGTATGCGCGCGACGCGCACGACCAGCTTACCGATTCCGGCGATTGGTCCGAGCGGCTCATTCTTGTCGAGCACCGTTATATGCTGGAAGATTTGCGTCTCGGCCTGTCGTTCCTCGCTTCAGTAGCAGGTCTCGTCGGCGTGCAGACGCCGCTCGTCAAGGCGTTCCTCGCGATCGGCTCTGCGATTACCGGCGAAGACTTTGCGGTGACGGGCCGCAGCCTGTCCTCGCTCGGCCTCGGCGATCTCGATCGGGCCGCACTGCAAAATCTCCTGGTCGAGGGCTTCAGATGAAACCGATGATCGGGTGTCTTGGCGCCGGGCGGATGGGGCGCGGCATTGCCGTCGTATTCGCGTTCGCCGGCCATCAGGTTGTCGTCGTCGACTTCAAGGAACGGGAAGCGGCAGCATTCGAGGCGTTAGCGGCGGAGGCCAAGGCGGAGATCCGCTCGACGCTCGAAATTCTCTCGCGGATCGATCTGCTGCCGCCGGAGCTTGTGCCCACAATCGCCGACCGGGTCACGATCGTGCCCCGGCAAGAGGCGGCTGCGGCGCTGCCACGATGTGATGTCATCTTCGAGGGGATGCCGGAGATTCTTGAGTTGAAGCAGGCGGCACTGGCGGAGGCCTCGCGGTTAGCAGGCGAGCGCCCGATCATTGCCTCGACCACCTCGACGATACTGGTCGACGATCTCTCCGGATCGATTGAGCACCCCGGCCGCTTCCTCAACGCGCATTGGCTCAATCCGGCCTATCTGGTGCCGCTGATCGAATTGTCGCCGGGGCGGCTCACCGCGCCGGAAGTTACGGCGCGGATGAAGGCGCTGCTCGAAGGCATCGGCAAGGTGCCGGTGGTTTGCGCGGCGCGGCCGGGCTTCATCGTTCCCAGAATTCAGTCGCTGGCCATGAACGAAGCCGCCCGTATGGTGGAGGAGGGCGTCGCCTCGGCGGAGGATATCGATAAGGCCGTCATCTATGGCTTCGGCTTCCGCTTCGCCGTGCTGGGCCTGCTCGAATTCATCGACTGGGGCGGCGGCGATATCCTGCATCATGCCAGCCGCTATCTGGTCGAGGCGCTCGGCGACAGCCGTTACGCCGCACCTGCTATCATCGCGACGAATATGCGCGAGGGGCGCATCGGCATGAAGACCGGGCAGGGGTTCATGAATTACGAAGGCGTCGACCTCGCCGCCTATCGCGAGCAGCGGCTGGCCGCCTTTGCCTCGGCGCTGCGCGCCATGGGTCTCGCCCGCGAACCCGTCGCGTAACGTGTGCGCTGTCCCGGCTACTAGATTTCGTGCGTTCGGATGATGCGAGGCCCCATTTCTACTTTGCATGGGGTTGTTTTCGCAATTTTGGTCCCGCCCTTGGTCGCTCTAATGCCCGCCGAGATAGGCCGCGATCAGTTTCGGGTCGTGGATCAGGGTATCCGCCGGGCCGGACTGAATGATCTCGCCGGTTTCCAGCACATAGCCGTAATCCGCGGTCTCCAGCGCGGCGCGGGCGTTCTGCTCGACCAGAAGCACCGATACGCCGAGGCTCCGTAGCGAGGCGATGGTTCGGAAGATTTCGCGAACGATCAGCGGCGCCAGCCCGAGGCTGGGTTCATCGAGCACGAGCAGTTTCGGCTTCGCCATCAGCGCGCGGCCGAGCGCCAGCATCTGCCGCTCGCCGCCCGAGAGCGTGCCGGCGGCCTGCTTGCTGCGCTCCTTCAGCCGTGGAAAACGGTCGAACACATCGTCGAGGCTTTTGCGAGTCGTCGAGCGGTCGCGCAGGCTGTAGGTGCCGAGCAGCAGATTGTCGGCGACCGACATGTCGGCGAACAGCTCGCGCTTTTCCGGCACGAGGCACAGGCCGCGCTCGACGCGGCCCTCGACGTCGATCCTCGCGAGATCGGCGCCCTGAAACACCATGCGCCCCGTCGATTTCAGTAGACCAATGGCAGCCATCAGCAGCGTGGTCTTGCCGGCGCCGTTGGGGCCGATCACGGTCACGATCTGTCCTTGCTCGACGGACAGCGAAACGTTCCGCACCGCCTCCACCTTGCCGTAGGCGACCGACACATTCTCGACCGAGAGCATCTGCGTCACGCGACACCTCCGAGATAGGCTTCCTGGACACGGGCGTCGCTGCGGATCGCCGCCGGTTCGCCTTCGCAGAGCTTTGAGCCGAAATCGAGCACGACGATACGGTCGACCAGCGACATCACGAATTCCATGTCGTGCTCGACCAGCAGGATGGTCAGGTGTTCCGCGCGCAGCGACCGCAACAGTTCCGCAAGCTTCAGCTTCTCCTGCCGACGCAGGCCGGCCGCCGGCTCGTCGAGGACGAGCAGCGTCGGGTCGGCGGCGAGCGCGCGGGCGATTTCGAGCACACGCTGATTGCCGAGCGGCAAATTGCCGGCTAGCTCGAACGGCTTGTCGCCGAGCCCGACCCGCTCGAGCTGCATCAGCGCCTCATAGCGGGCGCTGGCTTCTTCCGCCTGGTTCAGGCGCAGCGCGCCCGCGAACAGGCCGGTCCTGGTGCGCGAATAGGTGCCGAGCAGCACGTTGTCGAGCAGCGTCATGCGCGGGCGCAGCTTGACGTGCTGGAAGGTGCGGGAGATGCCGGCGCGGGCGATGTGGAATTGCTGATCGCGGGTGATCGAGCGGCCTGCGAACGCGATCTCGCCGCTGTTGGTGCGCAGCGCCCCCGTCAGCAGGTTGAACATCGTGGTCTTGCCGGCGCCGTTCGGCCCGATCAGCCCGAGGATTTCGCCGGATTTAACTTCGAAGCTGACATTGTTGACGGCGACGAGGCCGCCAAATCGCCGCTGCGCTTCGCGCACCTTAAGAAGAAGTGTGCCGGGCTCCGGTTTGTCGCGGAGCGGCAACGGCTCGGCCACCTCCGGACGCGACTGCTTCAGATCAGGTAGAAAGCCTGCGAGGAACGGGACGATGCCTTGCCGTGCCCGTTGCAGGAACAGGATGAACAGCGCCGAGAACGCCACGATCTCGAGTTGGCCGGACGCACCCTTGGCGATCAGCGGCAGGTAATCCTGCACGGTATTTTTCAGGAGTGTGACGATCGCGGCACCCACCACGCCGCCCAGTACGCTGCCGGCGCCGCCGACCATCGCCATCATCAGATATTCGATACCCATGCCGGCTTCGAACGGACCGGGGCTGACGAAGCGGCCGAGATGCGCATAGAGCCAGCCCGACAGTGCGCCAAGAAACGCGGCGATCACGAATGTCACCAGCTTGATCTGGAACGCGCTGATCCCGAGGCTTTCGACCAGCGTATTGCCGCCGCGCAGCGCACGCATCGCGCGGCCGATGCGGGAGTCGAGCAGGTTGTAGCAGAGCAGGAGGACCGCGACGACGATGGCCCAGATCAGGAAATAGATTTGTTTGCTCTCGACCAGAGCGATCGGGCCGATAGAGATCGGCGGAATCCCCGAGATGCCGTTGTGCTGACCTAGCCCATTGATGTTGCCGAACAGGAACGCGATTGCCAGACCCCAGGCGACCGTGCTCAGCGACAGGAAATGGCCGCCCAGCCGCAGGGTCACGAAGCCGAGGATTGCCGCGATGCTGCAGGTCAGGACGACAGCCAGCACCAGCCCGAGCCAGGGCGAATAGCCGTTCAGCGCGGTGACCCACGCGGTCGAGTAGGCGGCGACGCCGACGAAAGCGGCCTGGCCGAACGACACGATACCGCCGACGCCAGTCAATAGCGCGAGTCCGATGGCCGCCAGCGAGTAGATGCCGATATAGTTCAGCAAGGTGATGCTGAATGGATTGAGCACGAACGGCGCCGCGACGAGGCAGGCGATTGCCGCGGCGATGACGAGACGGATCTGCTGCAGGGTCATTCCTCGACTTCCTCTTCGGAATGCTGCGAGGCGAGCGAGCGCCAGAGCAGGACGGGGATCAGCAGCGAGAAGACGATGACGTCCTTTAACGTACTGCTCTGGAATGAGGCGAAGCTTTCGAGAAGGCCAACGCCGAATGCGCCGAGTGCAGCGCCCGGATAGCTCGTCATGCCGCCAATGATGGCGCCGACGAAGGCTTTCAGGCCGAGCAGGAATCCGGAATCATAGAAGATCGTGTTGACCGGCGCGATCAGGACGCCGGATACGCCCGCCATAAGCGATCCCAGCAGATAGGCGATGGTCCCGGCGCGTGCCGGCCTGATACCCATCAGCCGGGCGCCGGTCCGGTTCAGCGCGGTGGCGCGCAGCGCCTTGCCGATCAGCGTGAAGTCGAAGAAGGCAAACAGCAGGCCGCTGAACACCAGCGCGGCGGTGAGGATCAGCACCGTCTGTCCGGAAACGTGCACGCCGGCGATCTCTATCGCCATCGACGTCAGCGGCTCGGTCCTGACGCCTTCGGGGCCGAAGAACAGCAGGCCGAGTCCGACCAGTGCGAAATGCAGCGCGACCGAGACCGTCAGGAGCAGGAGTACCGAGGCGTCCGCGATCGGGCGAAATACGATCCGGTCGAGCAGCGGCGAGATCGGCATGATCAGGAGCAGCGCCAGCACGATCCGGACCGGCATCGGCGGATTGAAGCGCATCGTCAGCCAGACGATGCCGACGACGATCAGCGGCAACACGAGATAGCCGAGCACCGCCTTCGGAACGGAGCGAAGCTCGCCGGCACGCGCCAGCGAGACGACGTCCATGATGGTAGCCATGCACGCCAGCACGACAACCAGCCCGACCGTGCCGGGAAGCTGCTTGGCGTCGAGCGCCGCCAGCGTCAGCGCCGTGAAGGCGGCAATGTCGCCGAACGGAATGAAAATCACCCGCGTCACGGTGAAGATCAGCACGGTGCCGATCGCGACGAGGGCGTAGACCGCCCCGGTCGCTATTCCGTCGATCGCAAGGATCGCTGCGATGTCTGCCGTCATGCCGTCGGCCGTCCTTCCGTATTACGCCTCGATATCGCTCAGGGCTCGTAGGTCCAGGCACCGTTGTTGAGGCGGACGATCACCAGCGCGCGTTCGTCCACGCCGTGATAGGCGCCGGGCTTGAAGTTGTAGACCGCGTGCACGCCGGAGAGCTCCTTGGTGGCGAGGATCTCGTCGCGCAGGGCTTTTCGGAATTCGACGGTGCCGGGCTTGGCGGTCTTCAGCGCACGCTCGGCGGCAGAAGTAAAGATTCTCCAGCCGTCGAAGGAGTAGGCCGAGAAGCCGTCCGTGGTCGGGACATTGTTGGCCTTCAGGAAGGCGGCGCGGAATTCAAGCGCCAGCTTCTTGGCAAAGTGGCTGTCGGGAAGCTGCTCGGCGACGATGACAGGACCGGCAGAAACCTGGATGCCTTCCGCGGACTTGCCGCCGACGCGCACGAAATCGGGATTGACCAGCGCAACGGTGCCGTAGGTTTTGCCCTTGAAGCCGCGCTCGCCGAGCGCCAGCAGCGGCAGCGCGCCCTGCGTGCCCGATCCGCCGATCAGCACGGCATCCGGACGCACGGCGAGAACCTTAAGGATCTGGCCGGTGACCGAGGTATCGACGCGCGCATAACGCTCGTTGGTCAGCACCTTGATGCCGTCCTCGGCTTCCACCGCCTTGGCGCCGTTATAGACGAGATCGCCCCAGGCATCGGAGAAGCCGATATAGCCGATGTTCTTCATCGCATCGCGCTTCATCCGGTCGGCAACGACCTTGACCAGAAGCGAAGCGGGTTGCGGAACGGAAATGCCCCATTGATCGGCCGGATTCGGCTGCCCGATCACGGGAGAGACGGCGATCATCGGCACCTTCAATTCGGTCGCGACCGCGAGCATCGCGATGGTCGATGGGGCGGTTGCGGTGCCGATCAGGAGGTCGACCTTCTCTTCCTCGATCAGCTTGCGCGCATTGCGGGTCGCGGCAGAAGGATCGGAGCCGTCGTCGAGCTGGATCAGCTTGATCTTCTCGCCATTGACCTCGTTCTTGTATTCCATCGCGGCCTGGATACCGCGGCCATACGGGATGCCGATCGAGGAGCCGGGTCCACTAAGCGAAGTGACGAAGCCGATCGTGATATCGGCCTGTGCGGTCGAGGCCGCGACGAGGCCGCCGATGAGGGCAGTCAAACCTAACATCTTGCGCATTGTATTCCCCTTGGTTGAAAACAGCCGCGACCTGAGCGAGATGTCAGCATGGATCGAGGTCGGACCAGCACGATCGATGCCGCGATTGTCGCCGAAAGCAGGCGTGGACCCCTGGTGCCTGCATCCGGATGGGAGTTACCAAATGAGTGCTACAAGAACCAGTTCCAGCGTCGAGCGTCGCTTTGTTACGATGCCTCTTGGGCGCATCCATGTCGCCATGGCGGGAACCGGCTTTCCCGTTCTCCTGCTGCACCAGACGCCCCGCTCGTGGAATGAATACCGCGACGTGCTGCCGCTGCTCGGCTGCGATTTCCGCGCGATCGCGATGGACACGCTCGGCTTCGGGGATTCCGACCGGCCGGCCGGCGAACCCTCGATCGAATTGTGGGCGCAGGGGGCGTTCGCGCTGCTCGACGCGCTGGATGAGCCGCGCGCCGCAGTCGTCGGTCATCATACCGGCGCGGCGATTGCGGTGGAGATGGCCGCTTCGGCGCCTGCGCGCGTGAGCGCCCTGGTGCTCTCGGCCTGTCCGTTCGTCGATGCGGCGCGCCGGGCCAAACACCACGGTATGCGGGTGATCGATGATGTCGAGACGCGTACCGACGGCTCCCATCTCACCGAGCTCTGGGCGCGCCGGCAGCCGTTCTATCCCGCTGATGATACCGATCTGCTGCAGCGCTTCATGATCGACGCCCTGCGAGCCGGCGAGATGGCGGCGGAAGGCCACCGGGTGGTGAATCGCTATCGGATGGAGGATCGTCTGGGAAGCATCCAGTGTCCCACGCTGGTCATTGCTCCGACAGGCGATCCGCACGTTCATCCGGTGGCTCCAAAGGTTGCTGGAGCGATCAAGGGCAGTGTCTTGCGCGAGCTCTCAGGAGGCATGGTGCCGCTTCCCGATCAGATGCCGGAGGCTTTTGCCGGAATAGTCCGCGACTTCGTCGCCGCGGCGGCCAAGACTTAGACGGCCAAGATCTGAAACGGCGGGGCCAGCCGCGGCGGATGCGAACCCGCCCGTAGCACGCGCTGTCCCGAGGTCGATGATCTCAGCCACGATTGAAGAACCTTTATCAACGCAACCATCAGCGCGACGTGCATCTGTGCACGGCGGCGCCCACTCCCTGTCAATTGTTTAAAGCCTAAAGTATTTCTTGGCGGCAGGTCAATACGCCAGATTCGCGCCCCGCGGAAAAAATTTACGGCACTGCGAGCCTCCGCGAGAGCCGAATTCGCTTATGCAAAAGGGTAAGGCGCAACCTGCCTGTCCTTTCGGCAAACCGATCCTGTCGTGCGCAGCGCGCGCCTGCGCGCGGTTCAATTGACGCCAAAATTATTTTGTGGTTGAAATATTTCAGTCGATGGGATGGCGCCACTCCATGATGCGCCTCTGCAACGACTGGCGTGTGCGTATCGTTACCCTCGTGCCGCGGGGGGCGAGGCTCCGCACACTTCGCCTGTGAACAGGATATCCGCTGTGCGCATCTTCTGGCAGAGCTTCGTCGACCAGGCTACGAGCGCGCCCTATATGGCGCGGCTGGCGGCCTATCTGAACGAGATCGCAGCACCCGGCACCAGTGTTCATGTCGAGGGCATCACGCCCGCCGATCGCGACTTCGGCCGATTGGCCGAATTCCGCTGCGCGATCCAGGCCGTCGATAATGGCCTCGCGGCGCAGGAGAACGGCTTCGATGCCTATGTCATGGGCCACTTCCAGGATCCGGGATTGTACGAACTGCGCTCGGCGCTGACGATCCCGGTGGTCGGCGCCGGCGAGGCGACGCTGCTGGCGGCCTCGCAGCTTGGCCGTCGCCTTGGCCTTGTCACGCTCGATAGCGCTTTCGAGGTTTGGCATTACGAGCAGGCCGATCGTTACGGACTTTCCGGCCGCGTGGTGCATGTCACCGGCATGGGTTGCCGCCCCGAAGATTTCAGCGCAGCGTTCGCGGGCGATGCCGCGGCAAGGGAGCGCATGCTGAGCGACTTTACGGCGTGCGCGCAGCCGCTGGTCGATCGCGGCGCCGATGTCATCATCCCGGCCGGCGTGTTGCCTGGTCTCCTGATTGCGAGCGAGCATGGTTTCAAGATCGGTCATGCACCCGTGGTGAACTGCGCGGCGGTCGCACTGAAGAGCGCCGAGATGTGGGTGCAATTGCAGCGCCTCAACGGCACCGAACCGAGCCGTGGGCCGAGTTTTGCGTTGGCCAATGACCGTGCCCGCCAGGATTTCCGCGCCATCGTCGCGCGCAGGCAAGCCGACAAACCCCAGGGATAGGACATGCTGCAGCCAGACAAGATTCTGTATGAAGCCGAGGTGACGGCAACCGGCGGCCGCGACGGCAAGGCCGCGAGCGACGACGGGCTGTTGTCGGTGGCGCTGTCGCTGCCGAAATCATTGGGTGGTCCGGGCGGGCCGGGCACCAATCCCGAGCAGCTTTTTGCTGCGGGCTATGCCGCGTGCTTCCTCGGCGCCGTAAAGCTCGTCGCGCGCACGCGCAAGATCACGCCGTCGGCGGAACCGACCGTCACCGCCAAGGTCGGTATGGGGCCGGTCGCGGTCGGCTACGCGCTGACGGTCGAGCTCAGGGTGGAACTCCCCGGGCTGGAGAAATCCGTGGCCGAAGAAGTCGTTGCCGGCGCGCATGAGCGCTGCCCTTATTCCAACGCAACGCGCGGCAATATCGACGTCAAGCTGACCGTGCTCTGAACGGCTCACAGGAACCGGCGGTCCGATGCAGAACTCCATCCGCACACCTTACGACCGGGTCGTGATGGCAGTTCCGGTGACGATCCCCTACGTGCGCTACTCCATCGAGAGCGCGCAATGGTGGATGGGTCGCGCGCTGAAGGCGCTGGTCGATGGTGCCGGCATCACGCCGCGCGACATCGACGGCTTCTGCGTTTCGAGTTTCACGGCGGGGCTTGATAGCGGCATCGGGCTTACCCAGCATTTCGGCCTGTGCGTGCGCTGGGTCGACACCATTCCGCTCGGCGGCGCCAGCGCGATTGCCGCGCTCCGCCGCGCGGCGCGGGCGGTGCAGGCGGGTGACGCGCGCATCGTGGCCTGTGTCGCCGGCGACACCAACCATGTCGATTCCTTCCGCTACACGCTGGAGAATTTTTCGCGCTTCAACCAGGACGCCGTCTATCCCTATGGCGCCGGCGGCGCCAATGCGAGCTTTGCGCTGATCGCGCGCAACTACATGGGGACGTTCGGTGCAAAGCGCGAAGATTTTGGCAAGATCGCCGTCGCCCAGCGCAGCAACGCGCTTCGCAATCCCCATGCCCTGATGAAGACGCCGTTGACGATCGAGCAATACATGTTGGCGCGGCCGATTGCTGATCCGATCCATCTGTTCGACTGCGTGATGCCGTGCGCCGGCGCGGAAGCCTTCCTCGTCATGAGCGAAGACGTCGCCGCATCGCTGAAACTGCCCGCCGTCAAGATCCTCGCCACCATCGAGCGCCACAATGCGTTCGGCGACGATCCCGTTCAGGTGCGGGGCGGCTGGGCGATGGACGTCGACGAGCTCTACGCGATGGCTGGCGTCAAGCCTGACGATCTCGATTTCGTCCAGACCTATGACGATTATCCCGTGATCTCGATGATGCAGTTCGAGGACCTCGGCTTCTGCAAGAAGGGCGAAGGGCCGGACTTTGTGCGGCAGCATGATCTCACGATCGACGGCAGCTTCCCGCACAACACCTCCGGCGGGCAGCTATCGGTCGGGCAGGCCGGCGCGGGCGGCGCCTATCTCGGGGTGGTCGAGGCGATGCGACAGGTACTTGGGCAGGCGGGTCCAACGCAGGTGAAGCATGCGCGCATCGGGTTGGCGTCGGGCTTTGGAATGATCAATTATGATCGTGGCCTCGCCTCGGGCGCGGCGATCCTCGCGGGAGCGGGCGCATGATCGAACCGATCGCAAAGCCGCGCCGGAAGAATCCGCTGCTACGCACGCGGCTGCCGACGTCGCCGCCGCGCGCACGCAGCCGCGCGTCGCATGGCTTTACGCGGGCCGCCGCCGAAGGACGCTTCATGCTGCAGCGCTGCGGCGCCTGCGAAACATTCTGCTATCCGGCGCGCGACGCCTGTCCGGCGTGCCTTTCCGCCGATCTCGTCTTCACCGACGCGCCGCGGCGCGGCACGCTGCTGTCCGAAACCACGCTGCACATTCCGGCCGACGTGCACTTCCGCGAACGCGCGCCGTGGCGCGTCGGCCTCGTCGCGATGGAATGCGGGCCGAAACTGGTGACGCACCTGCATGCCAATTGCGAAAAGGGCAAGCCGGTCGTGATGTCGTTTCAACTGGACAAGAGCGGGCAGGCCGTGGCCTTCGCCCATCCCGAACGGGAGACCTCCAACATGGCGGATGACAGGCAGTGGCGTGAGATGACCGCCGATCCGAAATTCCGGCGCGCTCTGGTGACGAACGGGCGGAGCATCGTCGGCCAGGAAGTGGTGGCCGCGTTGAAGGCGGCCGGCGCATCGATCGTGTTTGTCGGCGTCGCCGAGCCGTGGAAGCCGTTCCGCGGCGAGGAAACGTTGCGCGGGCTGGAGGGCGTCCAGATCGTCCCGCTCGATATCGGCGACGAGAAGTCCGTCGCCGATCTGGCGGCCGATATCGGCGGCAAGGTCGATATCCTCGTCAACACCACTGAGCATGTTCGCTCCGGTGGGCTGCTCGATCGTCAGGGCACCAGCGTCGTGCGCGACGAGATCGACCAGACCTATCTCGGCTTCGTGCATCTGGCGCAGGCGTTCGGGCCGGCGATGCGGATGCGGGGCTCCGATGGCGTCAACAGCGCCGCCGCCTGGGTCAATATCCTGTCGGTCTATGCGCTGGCGAACTGGCCAATGTTCGGCGCGTATTCGGCGTCGCAGGCAGCCGCGCTTTCGTTGTCGCACTCCTTGCGCGCGGAGCTTCGGCCGGGCGGCGTCAAGGTGGTGAACGTGTTCACGGGCCCGCTCGATATCGAATGGTTCCAGACGGTGCCGCCGCCGAAGGTGGCGCCACGCGCGGTGGCGAATGCGATCGTGTCGGCGCTCAAGCGCGGCCTTGAAGATGTGTTCGTGGGCGATGTCGCCGAGGACATTCGCCAGCGCCTTGCGGCCAATCCCAAGGCGGTCGAGCGTGAACTTGGGGCATAGACGAGTGAAAGCGGGAGAAGCCAATGGACAGCAACAGTCTCATGCAATTTGCCGGCGCGGTTGCATCCGGCGCGGTAAGCGTCGTCGATCTGACCTTTACGCTCAGTCCCGATTTTCCGGTCATCGTGCTGCCGCCGGAATTCGGCCAGGCCGCGCCGGTCCGCATCCAGCAGATTTCGCGCTACGATGCGAGTGGTCCCGCCTGGTACTGGAACAACCTGACTTTCGGCGAACACACCGGCACGCATTTCGACGCGCCGATCCACTGGTTCACCGGCAAGGACCTGCCGAACAATTCGGTCGACACGCTGCCGGTGCGCGACATGATCGCGCCGGCCTGCGTGATCGATTGTTCGGCAGAGGCCGCAAAGGATGCGGATTTCCTTTTGACAATCCCGGTTGTCGAGGCCTGGGAAAAAAGCCACGGACGGATTCCCGAACGCCATTGGGTGTTGCTGCGCACCGACTGGTCGAAGAAAGGCTGGCGCGACTACGCTAACCTGAAAGACGACGGCGCGCATACGCCCGGGCCCGATGCTGCCGTGATGCGCTGGCTGGTCGAGGAGCGTGGCGTCATCGGCTTTGGCACCGAGACGATCGGGACCGATGCCGGCCAGGCCGGCCATCTCGATCCGCCCTATCCGGCGCATCATTTCCTGCACGGCGGCGGGCGTTACGGCCTGCAATGCCTGTGCAATCTTGATCAGCTCCCACCGATCGGCGCGGTGATCGTCGCCGCGCCGCTGAAAATCCAGAACGGCTCCGGCAGTCCGCTGCGTGTCCTTGCGCTGGTGCCCGGGCAGGGTTGAGTTCTTTCGTCCACATCGAGTGAGATCAT
The DNA here is from genome assembly GCF_001440475.1 of Bradyrhizobium lablabi. Taxonomy (GTDB): domain Bacteria; phylum Pseudomonadota; class Alphaproteobacteria; order Rhizobiales; family Xanthobacteraceae; genus Bradyrhizobium; species Bradyrhizobium lablabi. The sequence continues at coordinate 291,671 of NZ_LLYB01000060.1, forward strand.
GAAAAACAAAAAGACCTTGTTGATCGGTGCCGCCCTCTTGCTGGGTGCCATGGTCCCGGCACGTGCTGAAATTCTCGTCGGTTTCGTCACCGGCCTGAGCGGACCCGTGTCCTCGATCGGCGTGCCCAACGCGAAGGGATTGGCCGCGGGCCAGGCCTATCTCGGCGAGATCGATGGCGAGAAAGTCCGCGTCATCCAGCTCGATGACGGCTCGGATCCCGCCGCGTCGACGCGCAACGCGCGGAAGCTGGTCGAGCAGGAAAAGGTCGACTTCCTGATCGGCACATCAGGCGCGCCGCAGACGCTGGCGATGGCGACTGCGGCGATCGAGATGAAAGTGCCGATGGTCGCGGTCTCCCCGATCGCGCCGGTGCCGGCCGGGGAGGGTGGGCCGTGGGTGGTGCAGACGCCGCAGCCGACGCCGCTGCTCGTTCAGGGCATCGTCGATCACATGAAGAGCCGTAACGTGAAGACCGTGGCCTTCATCGGCTTCTCCGACGCTTTCGGCGACCTGATGTACAATTCGCTGCTGCAAAGCGCCGAGAAGGCCGGGATCAAGGTGATCGCGAATGAGCGCTATGCGCGTTCGGATAACTCGGTCACCGCGCAGGTGTTGCGCGCGGTCTCCTTGCGTCCCGATGCGATCATGCTGGGCGGCACCGGAACGCCCGGCGCGCTGCCGGTGATTGCGCTGGCGGAGCGCGGATACAAGGGGCCGCTCTACGGCAATCACGGCATGATTAGCGCCGATTTCCTGCGGCTGGCTGGCAAATCGGCCGAGGGCATCATCTGCCCGACCGGCCCGGTGACGGCGGGCGAACAGCTTCCCGAGAGCAATCCGATCCGCAAGGTCGTTCTCGCGTTCCGCGCCGCCTACGAGAAGGCCAATGGCGAGGCGCCGGCCGATGCGTTTTCGCCCTATGCGTTCGATGGCTGGCTGGTGTTCATGGATGCCGCCAAGCGCGCCAAGGCGACGGGTGCAGCGCCCGGCACGCCCGCCTTCCGCAACGCGCTGCGCGAGGCGCTGTTCACGACCAAGGATGTGGTCGGCGCGCACGGCATCTACAGCTACACGCCGGCCGATCGTCACGGCGTCGATGACCGCGCACGTATCCTGGTCCAGATCGAAAACGGCAAATACAAGCTGCTGCCGTGATAGCAGCAGCTCAGCCGTGGCGCAGCTTCGCCTTGAGCGCTCGCATGTCGATCGCGCGCTTGGCGCTGACGGCTTCTGCTGCCAGCGTCTTGATCTCGCCCCGGGCGAGTTTGCGCGTCGATGACAGCGGAAGTTCATCGACGATGGCGATGTAACCGGGCACCTTGTGATAGGCGAGGCGCTCGGCGCAGGTCCTGACGATCGAGGCAGCGAGTTCCGCAGCATCGTCGACCTTTGCGTTCGGCACGATGAACGCAAAAACTTCCTCGCCGCGGATGTCGTCGGGAACCGGCGTTACCGCGCATCCGCCGATGCGAGTGTCCATGTGGAGCGCGCTTTCGACCTCGAGCACGCCGATGTTCTCGCCGCTGCGCCGTACAATGGTCTTCTTGCGATCGAAGAAGTACATCAGCCCGTCCTGGTCGGCGAAGACGAGGTCGCCGGTGTGGAACCAGCCACCTTGCCATGCCGCTTCGGTGGCTTCTTCGTCCTTCAGGTAGCCGCTGAAGAATCCGGCCCGGCTATCATTGCCTTTGGCGCGGACCAGCAATTCGCCGGGTTTGCCGAGTGTGACATCGGCGCCCTGATCGTCGACGAGGCGATACTCCATGCCTTGAGACGGCCGGCCGACGCATCGCGCGTCAAAGCCTGCCGGCTCGCGCGACGTGGTGGTGGCCGCCGCGCCGCCGGTCTCGGTCATCGCCCACGCCTCGACGATCGGGATGCGGTAACGCTCCTCGAAGGTGGCGCGGTGGCGGACATCGACGCCGGGCGCGAACGCGAAGCGCACGCGATGCTGCCGTTCGACCTCGGTCACCGGCAATTGCAGCAGGATGGCGGGGATGACGCCGAGACAATGCACGACGGTGGCGCCGCTGTCGGCCACGCACTGCCACCAGCGATTGGCATGAAAGCGGTCGAGCGGCACCACGGCGCCGCCGAGCACCATCATGCCGACTGCGCTGCAGCCGAGCGCGTTCATGTGAAACATCGGCAGCGGCGTCAGGTTGATTTCGCGGTCCGGCTGCAGTTCGGCGACGCCGCCCTGCCCGAGATACCAGTCGGCGACCTGCAGGAAATAACGGTTCGAGAGCATGCAGCCCTTCGGCTTGCCGGTGCTGCCTGACGTGAACAGCAGCGCGCATTCGCCGTTGAACTCGGGGCTTTGGGCGGCGACATCAGTCTGGCATGGCGGAATGCGGCTATCGGTATCGATCAGGCGGGCGCGGCCGAGCGTGGCATCCTTGGTCACATGGATGCGATCGGGCGTTGCCACCAGCAGGTCCGCCTGCGACAGCTCAAGCTGGAACGACAGCTCGTCGGGGCGGACGTCCGGGTTGATCGGAACGATCGAAACCCCGAGCGCATTGAGCGCGAGCCAATGCAGGAAAAAGACCGGGCGGTTTTCCAGCAGCAAGGCGACCCGCGCGCCGCGTCCATAGCCGGCGGCCGCGTATTCGGCCTGAAGCCGATCGACCTCGGTCTTGAACGCGCCATATTCGATCCTGAATCCTTCCGGTGCGTAGGGCAGTTGCGCACTCGCGGGCGCCAGCAGGAACGGCGCGTCTGGCCGTCTCGTGGCCGAGGCTGCGAAGGCGTCGGATGGCGATCGATAGGGAGTGTCGAGGCTCATTGCGGACATCGCTCCTGTTCATTTCCTGTCGCCGCACGGGTAGAGGCCGGAAGTCCGCAACGCAGCCCTTGCTGCGGCGGTCTTCGCCGAATACTTTAAGCCTAAACTATCTTGCCGGCCAAGTGCGATCTATCGCAGACCAGCCCGGCGAAGCTCGAAGATTGGGCTTGAAGTTGAACTTGGAAGTTGCCCTTGGAGGTGCGGATGCAGGCAGGTAGTGGCAGCGCGGCCGGGCAGCGGCGGGGCGGCTCGATCTGGCCGCAGGCGGCCGGGCGTTTCCCGCCGGCGGACCGGATTCTCTCGACCATTTTGACACGGCAGGCCGCGCAATATCGCGATCGCACACTGTTCGTCTTCGGCGAAACACGCTGGAGCTTCGCCGAAACGGCTTCGATCGCCGCTGCATCGGCTGGCCGCCTGACAAGGGCCGGAATTCGCGCCGGCGACCGGGTCGCGCTGATGTGCTCGAACCGGCCGGAATTTTTGGAAATCTATCTCGGCTGCGCCTGGATGGGTGCCGTGACCGTGCCGATCAATACCGCGCTCCGCGGCATCCAGCTCAGCCACATCCTGCGCAACTCGACGCCGAAGCTGCTGGCCATCGAGGCGTGCTTCATGCCAGCCATCGAAACGCTGGAGAGCGACGTCGCGCCGCCGGATCTTGTCTGGACCATTGGCGAAGACGGCGCGCTGCCGGGATCGACCTCGCCGTTGCCAGCGCTCGGCGAGGCGGCCCCGCCCGCGCCGGTGCGGCCGGACGATACGGTCGCGATCCTCTATACGTCGGGCACGACCGGTCCCTCCAAGGGCGTCTGCTGCCCGCAGGCGCAGATGTTCTGGTGGGGCGTCTATTCGGCGCGGGCGCTCGGGATCGTCGAAGGCGATGTGCTGTTCACGACGCTGCCCCTGTTTCACACCAACGCGCTGAACGCGTTCTATCAGGCGCTCCTGAACGGCTGCACCTATGTGCTCGAGCCGAAATTCTCCGCCTCCGGTTTCTGGGCGGCGGCGCGGCGGCATCAGGCGACCGTCGGCTATCTCCTCGGTGCGATGGCCGTGATGCTGCTGGCACAACCCCCATCGGCGAACGACACCGCGCATTTCGTGCGTGTCGCGCTCGGTGGCGGCGTCCCCGGCCAGTTTCATGGTCCGTTTCTCGAACGCTTCGGCGTGCCGCTGCTCGACGGCTACGGCTCGACCGAAACGAATTTCGTATTCGCCGGCACGATCCCGTCCGATCGTCCCGGCACCATGGGCTATCTCGCTGAGGGCGTTGAGGCCTGCATCGCTGGTCCCGACGACGAGCCGCTGCCCGACGGCGAGGCCGGCGAACTGCTGCTGCGCGCCGGCGAGCTGCTAGCGTTCGCGACCGGATATTTCGAGATGCCAGACAAGACGGCGGAGGCTTGGCGCAATCGGTGGTTTCACACCGGCGACCGTGTCGTGCGCGATGCGGATGGCCACTATCGTTTCGTCGACCGGATGAAGGATTCCATCCGCCGGCGCGGCGAGAACGTTTCATCCTGGGAGGTGGAACAGGTACTGCTGAAGCATCCGGCGATTGCGGCTTGCGCGATCTATCCACTGCCATCCGAACTCGGCGAAGACGAGGTTGCGGCGGCGATCCAGCTCGAAGCCGGCCATGCGCTCGAGCCAATCGATGTCGTCCGGCACTGCGAGGGCAAGATGGCCTATTTCGCGGTTCCGCGATTTGTCCGCATCGTCAGCGAGATGCCGCTGACCGAGAACGGCAAGATACGAAAGGTCGCGCTGCGTGAGGCCGGCAGGACGCCTGACACCTGGGATCGCGACGCTGCCGGATACGAGCCGCGCCGCTAGAGCATGATCCGGAAAAGTGGATACCGGTTTTCCGAAAGGATCATGCTCAAACAATAGGTTCAGGCGCGGGCTTCTTCCGTTGCGCGCTTCACGGCGTTCTTCAGGTCGTCGAGCTCCTTGACCAATCCGTCGAGCCGCGCTTTCGGAAATTCGGCAAGCAGCGAAGCCAGCCACAGGCTGTGCTTCTTCGCCATCCGTCTGAACGCCCTCCGGCCTTCGGCCGTCATGCAGACGATCTGCACGCGGCGGTCGAGCGGCGAGGGCGACCGCGTGATAAGGCCGTCTTCGACCAGGCGGTCCACGATTGGCGTCAGATTTCCGGCCGTGACCATCAGGCGCTTTGGCAGTTCACCCAGCACCAGTCCGACAGGCTCGCGATCGAGCTGCGCCAGCACGTCAAAACGCGGCATCGTGAAGTCGAACTCTTCGCGGAACTGGCGCCGAAGCTCGGCGCCGATCAACGACGTACAGGCCAGCAGGCGCAGCCATACCCTGACCTGGGCGCGGTTATCCGCGTCCTCGCCGATGATGTTCTCCTCGTCGATCAGCGCGGGCTCCTTGCCGGCCATCACTTCATATCTCCCGACGTTCCGTTGCGCAGCCGTGCGGACCGGCATCAAAGGTTCCGGCCTGCAATTCCTTTAGGGCCAAATCAACTCTCGGCACAAGAAGGCCGAACGATACCACTCTCGGGGCCGGACGGTTTGCAGCGTCTGCGACCGTAACGGAGGATGCCGTCGCGGGGCAAGCGGGACGCGGCATACGCTGAACTTCAATGCTCGACTTTACAGGCCGGCGGCGATATAGAAAATACTTTATGCCTAAACTAAATGAGCCCATGCATGGCCCGTTTTGAACCCCTGACGCTCTCCGAACTGCCTGATGGCATCTGGCGCACGTGCCTGCCGGTGCGCTTCGGCTCCTGCGATCCGGCCGGAATCGTCTACACGCCGGAATATCTCAATCTGTTCAACGGCGTGATCGAGGATTGGTACGGCGAGGCGCTGGGACTGCCCTACCATGAGCTGGTCGGAACGCGGCGGACCGGCCTTGGCTATGCTCACGTCTCGGCGGATTTCGCCACACCAAGCAGGATGGGCGAGGTTCTCGACGTCGCGGTGATCGTGCGCGAGATTGGACGTACCTCGGTCAAACTCACGGTTCACGCGTTCAAGGATGGCGCTGAGTGCGTACGCGCGACCTTCGTGACCGTGACGACCTCGCTGGTGGATCACAAATCGATTGCGTTGCCCGACGACGTGCGCCTCGCCTTGAAGAACTACCAGGCGAGCTGCGACGGCTCGGTGAGCCTCGTCTCGCTGCCGGCCTGACTGCCGCCAACAAGCCGCGTCAATCGCTCACGCGGACTGGCTGAACACGATGCAGACCGGGCTTCCGATCTGCACGACCGTGTCGGTCGCAACGATTGTGCCTTTGCCGATTTCGACGCGGAACATTTTGATGGTGTCGCTGTCCTCATTCGCCACGTAGACAAAGCGCTGCGATGGATGGATGGCAAAAAAGCGCGGCGTCTTTCCTTCGCTGGGCGGGCAGGCAATGGTGCGAAGCCGGCCCGTTTGCAAATCCCGCTCGAGCACGGCGACGCTGTCATAGCCGCGGTTTGAGGCGTAGACGAACCGTCCATCCGCCGATATCGCGATTTCCGAAGCGCGGCTGTTCCCGGTGAAGCTTTCGGGCAGTGCCGAAATCACCTGGAAAGCTGCAAGCGCGCCACTCGTGGGATCGAAGCGGTAGGACGTGACCGTCGAGTCGAGTTCATTGACGACGTAGGCGAAACGGCCGCCCGGATCGAAGGCGACATGGCGTGGCCCGGAGCCCTCGCGCGCCGCGGCCGAACTCACGAGTTGCAGCTTTCCCTTCTCCGCATCCAGAGCATAGGTGAAGACCTGATCGAGGCCCTTGTCGGGCACGATGATGAAGCGGCCGGACGGGTCGAATTCGACCTGGTGCGGCTTTGCGAACGGTTGCTCGACGCGGTGGGGCCCGATCTTTCCCTCGAGCTTGACGAGATCGGATACTTCGCCGAGCGATCCGTCCTCGCGACGGGGCAGCACCGCGAGCGTCGAGGTGATGTGGTTGGCGACGATGACATGCCGGTTGGTCGGATCGATCGCGAGGTGCACCGGGTTCTTGCCTTGGGTGCTTTGCCGGTTGATGACGCGCAGCATGCCGCTTTGCTTGTCGATGCCCATGGCGGTGATGTCGCTCAGATCGCCATGCACCGTGTAGAGAAAACGGCGCGAGCGATCGAACGTCAGGAACGACGGGTTGACGAGGTCGGCAAGAAGCTGGACATGCGTCCAGCCGCCGCTCGCGTTGTCCATGCGGTAGACGTTGAGTCCATTGCCGCGGGCGTTCCGTCCTTTCGTTGTGCGCGCGCCGACATAGACGAAAGAAGCTGAACCTTCGGGCATGCTCCGGTCCTCTGATTTGCTGCGGTCTTGAGCTGTGGATTTGTGGCCTGACATCACCGCTGCAAAAGCACCGGCGGCGGCGAGATGGGCAAGCTTGCGGCGGGATATTCTGGACGCTGCGGCAGGGGCCGGCGTTATGCTGCCGTCGGGCGATGATCTGCTCCCCACGTCTTCCTCCCATATTGCTTTTTATAGTCTAAAACACAATTGTGGGCGAGAGGCAATGCCGGATGGTTTCGGCTTGCCGGCGCGGGATGTTCCGCGCCAAAACAGGCCTTGGATCGGACTGAAAGCAGAGGCGCCGAATGCCACGTCCCAACCTTGCGGCCCAGCTCACGTCGCGGATCCTGGATTATATCCGGGCCAATGATCTTCAGCCTGACCAGCACCTGCCCAGCCAGACCCTCGCCGATGCCTTGCGGGTCTCACGCGCGCCGATCGGCGCCGCCCTGCAAATGCTCGAAGACATGAAGGTCGTGCGCTCGGAGCCCAATCGCGGCTTCTTCCTGGTGAAAGGGGCCGACGAGCTTCCCGACGTTGCGGCAAGCGCCGAGGCGATGGAGCCGGAGAACGAAGACGAGTGGTATTTTGCGATCGCCGAAGATCGCCTCGCCGGGAAACTTCCTGATCGCGTCAGTGAGAACGAGTTGATCCGGCGCTATGGATTGTCGCGAACGCGGCTGCTGAAGATTCTAACGAAAATAGCCGAGGAAGGCTGGATTGAGCGCCTTCCCGGCAATGGATGGGCCTTTGGGCAGCTTCTGACCTCCAAGGAGAGCTACCAGCACGGATACCAATTGAGGGTCGCCCTGGAGCCGCAGGCGGTGCTGCTGCCGGGTTTCCAGATCGATCGTGCGGCGTTCGCGGCAGCACGCGAGAAGCAGCAGTGGCTGCTCGACGGTGGCTACAAGCGTGCATCGCGTTCCGAAATCTTTGCCGCCAATTCCGAGTTCCACGAAATGCTGGTCGGCTGCTCCGGCAATCCGTTCTTTCTCGACGCCTTGAAGCGGGTCAATCGGCTGCGCCGGCTGGTGGAATACCACATCACGGTGGATCGCAGCCGGCTGCCGCTGCAGTGTCGTGAGCACATCAACATTCTGACATTGCTCGAGAAGGGCCTGCGGCAGGAGGCGGCGGATTTCCTCCGCGTTCACATCGAAGGCGCCGGCCTGATCAAGATACCGCAGGTCTGACCGGCAAAATTCAGTATTACATTTTATTTTATAAAATGCGATTTGGCTCCCCATAAGCCGCTTGGGCGTTGAGCCGCGCGTCCATAACAACGCCGTTGGGAGGCGCCGCATGTCCGGCACGACATCAGCAGTCGAGCGATCCGCCACGCGCAAGGTGTTCTGGCGCATCGTTCCCTATTGCTTCGTTCTCTACGTGATCTCCTATCTCGACCGCGCCAATATCGGCTACGCGGCGCTGCAGATGAACAAGGAGCTGGCGCTGACCAGCGAGGCGTTCGGCTTCGCCCCGGGGATCTTCTTCATCGGCTATTTTCTGTTCGAGGTGCCGAGCAACGTCGCCCTCAACAAATACGGTGCGCGGATCTGGATCTCGCGCATCCTGATCACCTGGGGACTGGTCGCCGTCGGTACCGCCTTCGTTCAGACGGCGACCCAGTTATACATCCTGCGCTTCCTGCTCGGTGTCGCCGAAGCCGGCTTCTTTCCCGGCATCATCATCTATCTGACCTATTGGTTCAGGGCCAAGGAACAGGCCACCACCGTCGCGCTGTTCACCGCGGCGATTCCGGTGTCCTACCTGTTGGGTGCGCCACTCAGCACCTGGATCATGGATCACGGTTCGGGCTTTGGCCTCAGCGGCTGGCGATGGATGCTGCTGCTCGAAGGCGCGCCGGCGGTGCTTGCCGGTGTCGTGAACTATTTCATCATGACCGATCGCCCCGAGCAGGCCAAATGGCTGACCGCGGAAGAACGTGACTGGCTTTCGGGAGAATTGCGTAGGGATCATGAGGCCCGCACCAACGTCGAACATCTCGGGGTGATCGCCGCGATTACCAATCCGAAGGTGCTGTTTTTGTCGGCGATCTATTTCATCTATCAGGTCGGCAATCTCGGCATCGGCCTCTGGATGCCGCAGATCATCAAGGGATTTGCGGGATCGTTGACCAATTTTGAGGTCGGCCTGGTCGCGATGTTCCCCTACGCCTTCGCGACGGTGGCGATGGTGCTGTGGTCGCGCAATTCCGACCGCACCGGCGAGCGGCAGAAGCACTCCGCCTTTCCGTTGCTATGCGCTGCGGTCGCACTGGCGCTGACCGGGCTGGTGCTGCAGCCGGTGATCGCCATGGCATTGATCTCGTTTGCGCTCGCCGGGCTCTACGCTTTCAAGTCGCCGTTCTGGTCGCTGCCTGGCCTGTTTCTCAGCCGCTCCACCGCCGCGGTTTCAATTGCTGCGATCAATTCGATCGGCAATCTCGGCGGATTCGTCGGTCCTTATACAATCGGCGTCATCAAGGATTGGGCCGGTGGTGCCTATGGCGGGTTGTTGTTTCTCAGCGGTCTGCTCTTCATTTCATTCCTGATGACCCTGCTGGCAAGGATGGAGAATACGCTCGCGACCCGCGCAGAACCCGCCGAAGCGCGAGCATGAGCGCTATGCGTGATCTGCCCCGTCGCGTTAGGGATGCCCGGAAGGATGGTCACCGTGTCTGCTGATAGCGTCACTCTGACGTGCGGGACACAAGTCTATCGCATCGCCGACATGGCCGGCGCCGCGGGAGACGATCTTGCGCGCCTGCCTGTCATTCTCCGGATCCTTCTGGAGAACGTACTGCGCAACACGGGTGAGGGCTGGGACGCCGCGGTCTCGGCGATCCGCGGCTGGCTCGAACACGGCCGAAGCGAACGCGAGATCGCCTTCCTGCCGTCGCGGGTCCTGATGCACGACACGACTTGCGGCCCGGCCCTTGTCGACATCGCCGCGATGCGTTCCTCGCTCGCGGAAGCCGGCGGCGATCCGAACCGGCTCAATCCGGTGCTGCCGGTCGACGTCTCGACGGACCACTCGATTGGGGTCGATGTGTTCGGCCGCACGGATGCCTTGAAGCTCAACATCGAGCACGAATTCCAACGCAATGCCGAGCGCTACCGCTTCATGAAATGGGCGACCCATGCGCTCGACGGCGTCCGCGTGCATCCGCCCGGCACCGGCATCATGCACACGCTGAACCTCGAGCGACTCGCGAGCGTGGTGACGCGGTTCTCTCGCGACGGCGTTCAGTGGGCCGCGCCCGACACGCTGATCGGCACCGACAGCCATACCCCGATGATCAACGGGATCGGCGTTCTGGCCTGGGGCGTCGGCGGTCTTGAGGCCGAAAGCGTCATGTTCGGCATGCCTGTGACGATGAAGGTGCCGGACGTGGTCGGCGTGCACCTGACGGGCAGCCTCCGCGAAGGCGTGCTTGCGACGGATCTCGCGCTGACCGTCACCGAGCGCTTGCGGCAGATTGATCTGGCGGATCGTTTCGTCGAGTTCTTCGGACCCGGCGTTTCCTCGCTCTCGGCCGGTGATCGTGCCGTGGTTGCGAACATGGCGCCCGAGTTCGGTGGCAATTCCGGCTTCTTTCCGATCGACCGCCGCACGCTCGATTATCTGACACAGACCGGCCGTTCAGCGGAGCAGGTGGCCCTGGTCGAAGCCTATGCAAGGCGGCAAGGGCTGTGGTTCGATCCTGCCGCGACGCCGCGTTACACTTCCACCATCAGCATCGCGCTCGATGAAGTCGAGGTCAGCCTGGCCGGGCCGCGCCGCCCGCAGGACCTCATTCCCGCCGGAGCGACGGCAAGTGCGCTGGCGCCGCTGCTCGCCGGCGAACTCAATCCATCATCGGAAGCGCAGCAGCCGGGCGACGGCGCTGTTGCGATTGCGGCGATCACGAGTTGTACCAACACCTCCGATCCACGCTTGCTGATCGCGGCGGGCTTGCTCGCGCGCAAGGCACGCGCGCTCGGCCTTGCGGCGCCGCCATGGGTCAAGACCTCGCTGGCGCCGGGCTCGCCGACCGCCGAACGCTATCTGCAGCGCGCCGGTCTGTTGCAAGATCTGGAGGCGCTGGGTTTTGCCATCGTCGGCTATGGCTGCACCACCTGCATCGGCAATTCCGGTCCGCTGACGCCGGCGATGTCGGCGGCGATCGCGGAACGGGAGATTGTCCCTGTCGCGGTGCTGTCGGGTAACCGCAATTTCTCGGGCCGCGTCCATCCCCAGATCGATGCCGCGTTCCTGGCATCGCCGCCGCTCGTCGTCGCCTTCGCGCTCGCAGGTGACGCCGTTCGCGACGTGCTTCACGACCCGATCGGACGCACGAGCACTGGTATCGATGTTCGTCTCGCAGACATCTGGCCCACCGGCGCAGAGATCGATACCGCGCTGGCGCTGGCGCGCAGGCCGGAAGATTACGGCGCAGCGTATGATGCGGCCGAAGCCAGCGCTGATTGGGCGAAATTCGATGCGCCCGCGAGCGTGCTGTTTCCCTGGGACGAAGCCTCGACCTATATCCGGCGCCCGCCATTCGCGAGTTCTGGCGCCGGCTCCCGGCTCGGAAACTACGCGGCAACTCCGCTTCTCGTGCTCGGTGACGACATCACGACGGACCATATATCACCGGCCGGTGCGCTCGCGCCCGACAGCGAAGCGGCGGAGTATCTCGTGGCGCGCGGCGAGGATCGGCGAAACCTGAACGTCTTCGCGTCGCGCCGCGGAAACTGGGAAGTCATGCTGCGCGGCCTCTTCACCAACAAGAACGTGCGCAACCTGCTCGCGCCCGATCTGGCGCCGGGGACGACCATTCATGCCGGCTCGGGCGAGCGCATGGCGCTCTGGCGTGCGGCCGAGCTCTACGCCAGGCAAGAGCGATCGGTGACCCTGTTGGCCGGCGAACGTTACGGCATGGGCTCGTCGCGCGATTGGGCAGCCAAAGGCGCGGCATTGCTCGGCATCCGCGCGGTACTGGCGCTCGGCTTTGAGCGCATCCACCGTTCGAACCTGATCGGGATGGGGATATTGCCTCTGCGGTTGCCGGCGGATCGCCGGCCTGAGGATCTCGGCCTCGGGCCCGATGACACCGTAGAGATCGACGCGACGCCCGAACAAATACACCCGCGCACGTCGATTCGGGTTCGAATTGGCAGAGGTGGAGTTTACGACAGTTTCGAAGCAGTTGCGGCCGTCGAAACCGGTCTCGAATGCGAAATTCTGAAAGCCGGCGGCTTGCTGCCTCTGATCTTGCGCCGCGCCCACGCCGCGGATGCCGCTAATGGATCGTCCGCTCCGGTCTCTTGAGGGGAATGAAATTCAGCCGAACGACTACCCCGTGGTAAGCTCTTCTCCGGCATTATCCGCCCGCAAGTAATCGACTATACGCGGCAGCACTTTTCCGCGATCGTTTGCTTGTCGGCCTGTCCCGAAGGAGACCAAATGCGCGTACCGGCTTGTATGATTTTGATGATCGGAACGATGGTGGCCGCCGTGCCTGCGCGGGCCCAGACCTATGATCCAGGCTACCCGGTTTGCCTGCAAACCTACGGCATCGACGGCAGTTACATCGAGTGCAGCTTTAGTTCGCTGGCGCAGTGCGCCGCGTCCGCTTCGGGGCGCTCGGCCCAGTGCCTGAACAATCCGTATTTCGCGCATGGCGACAGGAAACCGCCTCGCCAACGCGGCGTTTACTAGGGCGGCATTGGCTTGCGTCGTCACGCACGATTTTGCCCGCACCATCGCCTGCACCTATAATCCGGCGAAACCACCATTCCGTGAGGTCATGTGACTGCCCCCAATCCTGCCGCCGGCAAGCCGGTCGATCCCGCCTCCCTCGTCAACGTACCGCAATTGGTAACGGCCTATTTTGCGTGCAAGCCGGATCCCTCCGATCCCGCCCAGCGCGTTGCGTTCGGAACCTCGGGCCATCGCGGGACGTCGCTGAAGAACTCGTTCAACGAAAATCATATCCTGGCGACGACCCAGGCGATCTGCGATCATCGCCGCGAGACCGGGCTCACCGGCCCGCTGTTCATCGGCATCGATACCCATGCGCTGGCCGAGCCGGCGCTCGCGAGCGCGGTGGAGGTGTTTGCCGCCAACGGCGTCGACATCATGATCGACGAGCGCGGCGGCTACACGCCGACGCCGGTCATCTCGCATGCGATCCTGAGCTACAACAAGGGCCGAACGAGCGGGCTCGCCGACGGCGTCGTCATCACGCCCTCGCACAATCCGCCCGAAGACGGTGGCTACAAATATAACCCGCCGCATGGCGGCCCGGCCGATACCGACGTGACGGCCAAGGTCGAAAAGGCCGCCAACGCCTACATGGAGGCCGGCATGCAGGGCGTTGCGCGGATGCCGTATGCGCGCGCCCGCAAGGCGCCGTCGACACATCTGCACGACTACATCCGTCCCTATGTCGCCGATCTCGGCAATGCCGTGGACATGGCGCTGATCAAATCATCCGGCGTGAAAATCGGGATCGATCCATTGGGCGGCGCCGCCGTACATTACTGGCAGCCGCTGATCGAGCACTACGGGATCAACGCGACGGTTGTGAACAATGCCGTCGACCCGACATTCCGTTTCATGACCGCCGACTGGGACGGAAAAATCCGGATGGATTGTTCTTCACCTTTCGCGATGGCGAGCCTGATCCAGATGCGCGACAGGTTCGATGTCGCCTTCGCCAACGATACCGATGCCGACCGGCATGGCATCGTCACGCGCACGGGCGGCCTGATGAATCCGAACCATTTTCTTGCGACGGCGATCGCCTATCTGTTCGAGCATCGGCCGCAATGGGGCAGGGAGGCCGCAATCGGCAAGACCATTGTCTCCAGTTCGATCATCGACCGTGTCGCCAAAAAGCTGAACCGCAAGCTGGTCGAAACTCCCGTCGGCTTCAAATGGTTCGTCGAAGGCCTCGGCACCGGCGCGTTCGGTTTTGCGGGCGAGGAAAGCGCCGGCGCATCGTTCCTCAAGCGTGATGGCTCGGTCTGGACGACCGACAAGGACGGCATGGTGATGGGGCTGCTCGCCGCCGAAATCCTCGGTCGTACCGGCCGCGACCCGAGCCAGTTGTTTGCCGGACTGACGGCCGAACTCGGCGTGCCCTTCTACGAGCGGATCGACGTGCCGGCGACACCGAAGCAGAAGAGTGCGCTGAAGGCGCTCGGACCGGAGCAACTCGACATGCGCCAGCTTGCCGGTGAACCGGTCAGCGCGATACGGACGCGCGCACCTGGCAATGACCAGTCGTTCGGCGGCATCAAGGTGGAGTCCGAGGCAGGATGGTTCGCCGCGCGACCATCGGGCACCGAAGACGTCTACAAGATCTACGCCGAAAGTTTCCGGGATCAGAATCATCTGAAGACGATTCAGCAGGACGCCCAACGCGCGATCGCGAAGGCTTTCTGAATTTCAGGTGAGATAGGTCGAAAGTCGATAACGAGAAACGCCGAAATCAGGCGCAGCGTAAGAATATTGCGCCTGACCACATCAGTTCGGCACAGTCTTGCCGACGGGAACAGCGGAACTGAAGCTTAAGCGCCCGGCGACTTGCGATCACGCTGAAATCACGAAGGCCCAAGCAGTGTTAGGCTCGGGAGTTAGCTGCCAGAAAGTTCGTTCCGAACAGCAATCTGTCAGCTATCGCGAGGTACCGGGGGATGAAATGAGTGCTGAATCGGTCGTCTACTATCTGAATCGCGTGCCTGAGAGCGATCCGAATGACCAAACCGAATGGCTTGTAACGGCGTTGGGACAATACACCGGCGCGGAACTGCGCGAACTGCTCTATGTGGCGGAAGAGCCTGGCTTCTTTGAACTGATGCGCGGGCTGTTTGCGCTCCCGGACGAGAGTCGTGCTGCCCTGCAGCATTTTCTCGAAACCGGTCATCCTCCGGCCATGAAGGCGGGGGTCGACGCGAAGGGACGGTTGACGATCGAGCACGTCACCGACGAGCAACGGGTGAAGCTGCTTCCTGGGATCGCAAATTAGCGTCTGTATCTCCTTGAGGTTGTGCTAGGGTCTCCCAGCTTGAAACAGCCCGGGGGAGTCTGCCGATGGCGACGAGAAAGTCTGGCCCGCTCGATGCGATGGTGGGCACCAGGATTCGGATGTTTCGGATCAACCGCGGCATGAGCCAAGCCCTGCTCGCGGAACGAATTGGCGTTACCTTTCAGCAACTGCAGAAATATGAGCGGGGCGTCAACCGGGTCGGCGCCAGCCGGTTGTCGCAAATCGCTTCCGTGCTGGGCGTTTCGGTCGGCGAGTTGTTCGAATCTGTCGGGCCAGGATCTTCCGGCTTGAATTCGGCGGCTAACTTGCTCGCCGAGCCGGGCGCCTTGCGCGTTCTCAAGGCCTATGCGCGCACGACCAGCCCGCGCGTGAGGCTCTGCATCGCGAAGCTGGTTGAAAGCATCGCCGATCGAGCGCCCGCGGCGAAGGCCACGCTTGCGCTTTTGAATACTGTCGATCGCGATGAGCGGCGAAGGTTTCCTTCGCGGGGATAGTCGTCGTCAAGCAAGACGAGCGGCAATCGCTGCCGTCTATTCAATTCGGTGTCGCCGCGTCAGCCGGTCGCGCGAATCGCAAGCCGCTCCGGCGGCCTGCTGCCCGGAATGAACTCGCCGATCCAGTCGCGGCGCGTCGCCTCGATATGCCAGGACATCGCCTCGGCCGAATAGGGCGCCGGATCAGGAATGTCCTTGCGAATCTCCTTGCCGTCGAGCCAGCCGCAACTATGCGAGTAGCGCGCGTTGCAGAGGAGGTGGATATCGCCGTGGTCCTGCAGCAGGACATAGCCATCGGCCGGGAAAAACGTGCCGGCAAGTTCGATCGCACCGGGCAACTGACGTACCAACAGGAACGTGCTGGTGGATTGCTTTTCCGACTCGGAGACCAGCACGCCGACCAGGCTGTGAATTGGCGTTATCGACTGTGGTGCAACCAGCGCGAGAGGCTCCGTGATCGGGCCGGCCGTCGCAATCGAAAGATACTCCCCTTCAGGTCCCCAACGGCAGGCGATCAGCCATTCGCGGCTGCGGCCACGAATCAAGGTCGGCTTGGCATAGTCCGATCGGGCAATATCTGCTGCCATGGCTATGACTAAGGCTTTCGCGAGCATAAGTTTCCTCCAGGGCGAAGGCGGGACTTGCCTTACGCTTGGAGTCTGCCCGTCAAGTCGTGAGGTCACCGTGAGCGGTACCGAAAATTCGATGCAAAATTTGTTTGCACGCGCGGCAGCGTTGCTTCTTGGCAACGAATCGGACGCAGGCAGCGATCACGATGCCGAACTTGTGCTGCAGGCGCTGGAATATGGCGTTAAATCCAGTGGCCCGATTGATTCGGAGACCGCGAATCGCGCCCATTTGCTGATCGCCGCCTCGCGATTTTCGCGTGTGTTCGAATTGGCCGCGCCCGATGCGCCTGGCCTGATCAGCTTTGGTGCGCAATTCGATCCGGCACTTGCCGATCCCTTGCATGACGAAAGCCCCATGGTCGGCGTTTCCGGCGTCGGTCTGACGTTGCAGGAAGCATTCCAGGGCTGCATCGGCGAGGGAATAGAGTATCTCTCTCAATTGCAGACCGGTACCGACCTGTTGCACAGGCCCGGCATCGACGATTGGGCCGGGAAACTCGGTCCGAAGACGCTGGAATTGGTCGCCGTGCTTTCGGAACGAAGCATGCAACCGGGGCGGGTGCAGTCCTGGTTTCGCGCAACGCGCGTAACTGACGGCGGCGAGGTGTTGCTTCCGGCGGATATCTGCCTGCGGCGTCCGCCGGCCGACCGCGACTTCGCGCCGCCATATCCCTTGAGCATCGGCTCGGCCGCTGGTCCGTCGCGGGACGCCGCGGCGCTGCACGGCCTGCTGGAATTGATCGAACGCGATGCGGCCAGCCTGTGGTGGAGAGGCGGTCAGTTGCCGCGATCGATTCCGGTGCAGCATAAAGCCGGCCTCGTGGCGGAAGAGTTGTTGCAGAGGCTTCGCCAAGGCGCCGCAGCGCAGCGCCGGACATGGCTACTCGATATCACGACGGATATCGGCGTGCCCTGCGTCGCGGCGGTCTCCTGCCTCTCGGATGGTTCAGGTTTTGCCTTCGGTCTCGCCGCGCGGCCGGCGCTCGAAGCTGCGGTCCGCTCCGCGATTGTGGAAATGTGCCAGCTCGAACTGGCCGATGCCGTCGTCGCAACCAAACGCAACGAGCGCGGTGACGGCGCGCTCAACGCACAGGACCGCATCCACCTGCAGCGCGCGGCCATCGATGCCGACCGGTGCAGGCTGCTGCAGCCGGTGGCCGAGCACGGAGCCCATCTGCCCCTTCCGGCAACTGAAGCGAGCGTTATATTTGGATTGATCGTTGAGCGTTTGGAAAAATTGGGAATCGAGACGTTTTGTATCGAACTCACGCGCGGGCGCTTCGCCGTTCCGGTGATCCGCGTGATCGCTCCCGGCCTGCAACTCGAGCCATCCGAAATCGTCACGGCCAGGCTGCAGGATGCGATAGCGCGAACCGGCGGCGGCGCAACCTATACCGGGGGTGTCGCTTTGATATAGACTGGCCGGTATTAGCCAACCGGTTCCAGAAACATGCCGGCCATTGCCAACGCCATGACATCAAACAACGCCGCGGCGGCGCCCGAAAGCGCGCCGCGTCTGTCGGTATCGCTGGTCGGTCGGTTCGGCGTCCGGTTCAACGGCCGTGCGGTCGAACTGCGAACCCGCAAGGCCGGCGCCGTCCTGAGTTACCTCGCGCTATCGGAGGCGAAGCAGGAGAGCCGCGAGCGGCTGGTCGGTCTGCTCTGGAGCCGTTCGGACGAGGAAAAGGCGCGTGCATCGCTGCGTCAGGTCGTGCGTGAACTGCGGTCCACGCTCGAGCAGGCCGGCTATGACGGCTTCGTCGCGGAACGGCTGCTGGTCGGCCTCGACACCGGGCGAATCGAAGTCGACATCGAAAGCGTGATTCAACTCGCCGAAACCGGGCGCGTTCACCCGCTGCTGCTCGATACGCCGCAGCTCGACGGCCGGCTGCTCGAAGGGATGGACGATCTCGACCCCTCGTTCCGGGTCTGGGTGCTGGCCAAGCGACAGACCATCCATGAACGGCTGATGCGCAGTCTCGACGAAGGCCTGACCTCTGCGAGCGTGCCTGCCGATGCCAAAAAGCGGATCGCGGCCGCGATCGTCAATCTCGATCCGACCCATGAATATGCCTGCCGCTATCTGATGCGGGCGCATGCGGAAGAGGGCGATACTGCCGGTGCGTTGCGCATCTACAAGGCGCTGTGGGATCTGCTGGATCGCGACTACGCGATGGAGCCGTCGTCGGCCACCGAAGAACTCGTCGCCAACATCAAGCTCGGCATTCTGGAGCGCGCGCCGGCCGATCGGGCCGCGTCGGCGGCGAATGACGAATTCGCCGTCAGAATGATCAGAGCGACCGCCGTTCAGCCGGCAGTCCCGATGTCATCAGCGGTCAATGCATCTGCCAAGACGCGCCTCGTGCTGCGCCCCTTTGCCATGCATGGCGTCGATGAGGATCACAGCCATCTGGTGCAGGGGTTCTCCCAGCATCTCGCCGCCTGTCTCGTGCGTTTTCGCGAATGGAGCGTGGTCGACCGTCCGCCGGCTGCGGTCGTGCTTCCCGCGCCGGACTCAGCGCCGCAGTACTGCATCGAGACCACGGCCTATCAGGCCGGCGCCGAAATCAATATCGTGATGGTGCTCCGCGACGACACCACGGGAATCTATATCTGGAGCGAAAGCTTCCGCCTCGGCCTCGGCAACTGGTTTGAAACGCAGCAGCGCATCATCCGCCGGATCGCGACGTCGTTGAACGTGCAGTTGTCGACGGAACGGCTGATGCGGCTTGCCGGCGAGCCGGACGTGTCGCTCGATCTGCACGACCGCTGGCTGCGCGGACAGAATCTCATGTCGAAATTCGATCCCGAAAGCTGGCGGCGGGCGGTCGCGATCTTCCGCGATGCGATCCGCGACAATCCGGGATTCTCGCCCTGCTACAGCAGCCTTGTGCAGATCAACAACATCGAGCATCTGGTGCATCCCGGGGTGTTTCGCGATCTCGACAAGGCCAAGGCGACGCTCGAACTGGCGAAGACCGCCGTTCAGCTGGACCCGGTCGATTCCAGGGCACATCTGTGCTGCGGCTGGTCCTATGTGCTGGCGCTTCGCGAGACGGAGGCTGCCGCGCACATTGAGCTGGCATGTGAGCTCAACGACAATGATCCATGGACGTTGCTATCCAGCGCTCACTACTCGGCGCTTTGCGGATCGATCGAGGAGGCGCGCCTTCGCGCCGAGCGGTCGCTGGCGCTGTCACCTGCGCCCTCCTATCTGGAATGGGCCTATCACAGCACTGTCCGGTTCTTCTGCGGAGATTATGAAGGCACCATCGAGGCATGCGATCGCGCGCAGGGCATCAACAAGATCCTGCCGATATGGCGCGCGGCTGCGTTGTTCCAGCTCGGGGAACGCGTGCTGGCGCAACAGGAAATCCAGCGCTTTGTGAACGGCCTGCGTTCATTCTGGGTCGGTTCGTCCACGCCGACGGACGAGGCGGCGGCGCGCTGGGTGATGCAGGCCCACCCGATCAGCGTGAAGGAAAGGTGGGAAGCCCTGCGCCAAAGTTTGCGTGGCGGAGGGCTTCCGGTCGATGGCATCGTTCACCTGACGCGCAACTAGATCATCAGGCACAGTAGCTGATGGTGTAGTCGCCGACGCGTTCGGCATGTACGCGGAACTTGTCGCTCTCCGGAATGACCGGATCCAGGCCGTTGAACAGGCGCTTGTAGAACGGCGGAAGCGGATAGGTCGCGCCGGGTTTTTTGAGATTTTCTTCCGAGTCTGCGATCATCACTGCGGGAGGCAGGCGCACCACAATCGTGTCCATCTCCTGCTCGATGAATTTTACTTTCTTGAACCGATCGGGGACCGTCATGAACACCTGGGCTTTGGCGAGTTGCTCCTTGAACTCGTCAACGGTGGTCGGGATCGGGTACTCGTTGTCGTCGTCCAGATAGTTCTTTCCGGTGGACCAGGTCTTCACCAGATTGCCCCAGCGCTCGTGGTTGGTCACTTGCATTCTTTCGATTGCCATAGCTTCGCTCTCCGGGTTGCGTGAGACGGACTATTCCGCTCACAGAAATGCCGGCACGGCTTGCTGTAGTTCAGCAATTTCGGTGGTGAACTCCACCAACTGCGCCATGCTTGAGATGTCTGGAATTTCCTGAAGTACGTTTGCCGGATAAAATTCGCGGGAAATGCTTGCCAGCCGTTCCGCAAGCGAGTTGCCATCGGCCGATCGCGGGTCGCAGGCGAGCGCGCCGAAAATCACTTCCGAAACGATGATCGAACCCAGCGGCCCGAGATGCATGCCTTCGGCTTGCGATTGCTGCATCGCCTCGAACAGGATGAAGAACGGAAGCGGCGGGTCGTTCGAAAGCGTCTCGATCTCGTCGGCCGAGAGCGCGCCATAGGCCGGTGCGGCCGTCAGCCATTCGCGGAGCATGCCGACGCGATAGGCGCGATCGGCCAGAAGCCGCGACATGGCGATCAATTGCGGCCTGCGATTGCTGATCTCGTCAATCAGCGCGTCCACCGACCACATGCCGGCGAGCCCCGCGCCGAGCAGGTCGCGATAGAGCAGGCCTACGCGCTCGGTCTCGTCGAACGCCGGAAAGATCTGGTCGTTCCCCAGTCCGTCGCTGAGATACGGTCCGATGCGGCGGCTGAAATTCGGTCTCGATCCGTTGATCTCGAAGAAGCGCGACCACTGCACCATCCATGTCTCGTCGAGCGGCATGTTGACGGGATCGTTGGCCGAAGACTTCTCGAGCGTGTTGTTGAGATCGTGCAGCGACAGATCGTTGATGCGATATTCGTGGCGCACCATGGCGTGGCCGAAACGAAACGCGCCGTGCGAGAATTCGAACGGGATTTCCCAGTCGCCGATCGCAAAGCCTTCCGGAGCAGAGCGATCGATGAAATCCGGATTTGGACCTTCATAGACCCGGTAGATCGCCGGATGGATCACCCGGCGCATCAGGTCCTTGCGGAGGATGTTGTGATAGATCGCCGTCAAGGCCTCGCGGGCGCAGAGGAAGCGCTTGTAGGCGGCGCCGAACCTGGCGTTCGGCCCGGCGCTGTCTTCCTGGCGGCGAATGATATCGACCAGCCCATTGTGCAGCAGCGCGAATAGCGCCGTGAGCTGCGACATGACGGCATGATCGTCATTGCGCGGATCGGCAACCAGCGCCTCGGTGAGCGCAACGCGTACTCCCGTAATGCTACGGTCAATGCCCGTTACGTTTTCGGCGGCGCTGCGTGCGATGTCGCGAAACGGGCAGCCGGTCGCAGGCTCGTTTTCTTTCCAGCGCATGCGCCCGAGCCGCAGCTTGGTCCGGCGATCGTCGTTCGGCGCATCGAGCGCGTAGATGTGCGGCGATCCGACGGGGCCGTTTCCGAACAGGGTTTCCAGTCGAAGCGGCGTGCGGCGGGCGTTGGCGGTGCCGCCGCCGAGGCCGCCGGCAACCGAGAGAGGGATCGCCGAATGCACCAGATCGTGCGCAACGAACTGCAGCAGGTAGGTATACCCGGAGGGCATCCGCGGGTTTTCCCAATACTCGGCCGACCCGTCGGCATGCGAGGGCCAGCGTATTGCGGCGTCCATCCGTCGCGACAGGCGGTGCATCAGCCTTCGCAGGTCCGGCACGATCGCGGGCGAACTTAGGGGATCGACACCGAAGGCGCGGAAGCGCTGCGAGGGGGCAGGACTGCCAAGGAAATGGCGAAAGCCGGGCGCTGCTGGCGATCGAACAAAACCGCATGCATCGATTTCGGAAGTCCGCAGAGATGATGCTTCAGAGACTTGCTGCACAGCCATCGAGGTCTCTCGCGACAGTCTCGCCCATTGGCCCCGATACGAGACTGCGAAGAAAGTCGTGAAATTATCGTGAGTGAAATCGTTAGAACCTGTGAACAAGTGTGGACATCTTTTTGCCGGCGCCGCAGCCTAATACTGCGCAACGCAGCGCCTTCCGGCAGTTTCCGGCGAGCGGTGCGGCAATATGATCCGGCATCTCGCAAGAGCGGCTGGCGTAGGCGCATGCGCGCGCGGGCGGGAAGCACCCTGGGAGCGATATCTCGGCGGAATGCTCGCGGTGATGATTGTTGTTCTGCGCGCGGGCTAAAGCGGACGCCGAGCGTCTCGTGTCTTGCGTTGTCGAAGTAATCGACATCGAGATGCGCTGCCGGCGATTGATGTTTCGCGACCGCAAATGATGGAGACACGCCGAGCGTTTTTCGGAAACGTTGCTTTGCCCGACCGTTCCGGATAGCCATGGCGGAGTTTCCGCGCGAGGCATGCTTTCACCATGGCTGATTTCCACGGCGTCTTTCCCTATCTGGTATCACCCCTCGATGTATCAGGCGAAATTCGCACCGATGTGCTGGGCAGGCTATGCGACGATCTCATCAAGGCGGGCGTGCATGGGCTGACGCCGCTCGGGTCGACCGGCGAGTTCGCCTATCTCGACCAGGCGCAGCGCGCGAGCGTGGTACAGGCAACGATCGAGGCGGCGAGGGGCCGCGTGCCTGTCATCGCCGGTGTCGCCTCGACGTCGACGGCGGATGCGGTGGCGCAGGCGAGGGCGCATCAAAAGCTCGGCGCCGACGGCATCCTCGCGATCATGGAGGCGTATTTTCCGATCGCCGATGCGCAGGTCGAATCCTACTTCCGCGCCATTGCCGACGCCGTCGACATTCCCGTCGTGATCTACACCAATCCGCAATTTCAGCGGTCCGATCTCACGCTCGATGTCATCGAACGGCTCGCGACGCACCCGCGCATCGGCCACATCAAGGATGCCTCCACCAATACCGGCCGCTTGCTGTCGATCATGAATCGTTGCGGGGACAGCATCAAGGTCTTCTCCGCTTCCGCCCATATTCCGGCGGCGGTGATGCTGATCGGCGGGCTCGGCTGGATGGCAGGCCCCGCCTGTATCATTCCGCGGCAGAGCGTCGAGCTCTACAATCTCTGCAAGGCGGCGCGCTGGGATGAGGCGATGGCGCTGCAACGCAGGCTCTGGCGCATCAATGAGGCCTTTGCGCGCTTCAATCTCGCTGCCTGCATCAAGGCCGGACTCGAGATTCAGGGCTATCCGGTCGGCGACCCGGTCCCGCCGCAGGCGGCGTTGACGGTCGACCAGCGGAAGGTGGTCGAGGTGGCCCTGCGCGATCTCGGCTAGGAGACGGTCAGGTCACATCCCCAATCGCCGCAGGAAACCTCCGGCTGGCTGGAACGTTGCATACGCGGTTCCGAACGGCTGAAGGGCCGGCCTGCTCGCGGCATCATCCCTGGCACGCGGCTGGCATGGCCAAGGGGAGTAATCGATGAACCGTCGCTTCATGCTCTTTGCAGCCATTGTCGCAGGCGTGTTGGTGGCGCTGACCGCTTCCAACATCCGCTACAGTCCCTGGACCAACACGGTGGCTCGAACCGTCGATCAGCGCGGGCCGCTGGCCGATGCCGAACGCGCCAATATCGAGCTGTTCGAGCGGGTTTCGCCGTCGGTGGTGCAGGTCGCCGCACGCTCCGCCGCCGCCAATCCGCTGGCCGAGGATGAAGGCGGAGGCGCCGGGGCCGCCTCGGGCACCGGCTTCGTCTGGGACAATGACGGTCATGTCGTCACCAACAACCACGTCGTGCAAAACGGCAGCGAAGTCGCGGTTCGCTTTGCCTCGGGCGAGGTGGCGCAGGCAGAAATCATCGGCGCCGCGCCCAACTACGATCTCGCGGTGTTGCGGATCAGGAGCGCTCGCAAGATGCCGCCGCCGGTCGCGCTGGGCAGTTCAAGCGAGCTCAAGGTCGGTCAATCGGCCTTTGCGATCGGCAATCCCTTCGGCCTCGATCAATCGCTGACCAGCGGCATCATCAGCGCGCTCAAGCGCCGGCTGCCGACCAGCAGCGGCCGCGAGATCACCAACGTGATCCAGACCGACACCGCGATCAATCCCGGCAATTCGGGAGGGCCCTTGCTGGATTCGGCGGGACGGCTGATCGGTGTCAACACGGCGATCATCTCGCCGTCGGGGTCCAGCGCCGGCATCGGGTTTGCGGTCCCCGTCGATATCGTCAATCGCGTGGTCCCCGAGTTGATCAAGAACGGCCGCGTGCCGACGCCTGGCATCGGCATCATCGCCGCCAGCGAGGCCGTTGCGACCAGGTTGGGCGTCGAAGGAGTGATCATCGTGCGCACCGCGCCCGGGAGCCCGGCCGAACGCGCCGGCATTCGCGGGGTCGATTTCAACTCGGGTGCGCTGGGCGACGTCATTGTCCAGGTCGACGGCAAGCCGGTGCACCGGCTCTCCGACCTGACCGATCAGATCGAGCTGGTAGGCGCCGGCAAGAGCATCCGCATCGGCCTGAAACGCGGTTCGCAGGCACGCGATATCACCATCGATATTGTCGACATCAGCCGTAGCTGACATTCCTCTATTTAACGGCAGGATCATACCCCGCTTGCGGCCGGCCACGCTGGGCGCGCTGGCGCATTAATTGCAAGCATTTATTGCAATGAATTGAATGCGTTGCCTCCCGCGCAAAAACCGCTAAAACCCCGCCCAATCCGACAGAAGCTTTAAGGACAAACTGATGAACATCCTTCCCGGCAATATGCGTTTTGGTGCGGGCCAGCCGGTCAAGCGTTTGGAAGACCAGAGACTGCTCACCGGGAAGGGACAGTTCATCGACGACAAGCCGGAGGAGGGGGCGCTGTGGCTCTATTTGCTGCGCTCGCCCCATGCCCACGCGAAGATCGTCTCGATCGATACGGCTGATGCCGCCGGGATGCCCGGCGTCGCCGCCATCTACACCGGCGCCGACCTGATCAAGGACGATATCGGCACCATCCCGACGCTCGCGATCTTCAAGCGGCCGGACGGCACGGCAATGACGGTGCCGCCGCGGCGGCTGCTCGCGCATGACATCGTGCGTTATGCCGGCGAGGCCGTCGTCGCCGTGGTCGCGACATCGCGGGTGCAGGCGCAGACCGCCGCCGAAGCGATCGCCGTTGAATACGAGGTGCTGCCCTCGGTGGTCGATCCCGTCGAGGCGGTGAAGCCCGGCGCGCCGGTGGTGTGGCCCGAGGCGCCCGACAACATCGTGGCCGCCATGAGCTACGGCGACGCGGCCAAGGTCGAAGAAGCCTTCGCCAATGCCGCGCATAAAGTCTCGCTCGATCTGGTCAGCCAGCGGCTGGTGCCGTCAGCGATGGAGCCGCGCTCGACGATTGCCGAGATCGAGAAGAAGACCGGCCGGTTGATCCTGCACGTGCAGTCGCAGACTCCCGGCTCTACCCGGGACCTGCTCGCGGAATCGATTCTGAAGCGGCCGAAGGACAGCGTGCGCGTGCTGGTCGGCGATATCGGTGGCGGCTTCGGCCAGAAGACCAGCCTCTATCCCGAAGACGGCATCGTCGCTTACGCCGCAACCAAGCTGAACAAGAAGATCCGCTGGCGCGGCGAGCGCACCGATGAGTTCGTCGGCGGTACCCATGGCCGCGATCTCACCTCGACCGGCGAATTCGCGCTCGACGCCAAGGGGCGCGTACTCGCCTATCGCGTGCGCTCGATCGGCGGTACCGGGGCATATTCGTCGGGGACCGCGAATATCATTCCGCTGGTGCTCGGCCCGTTCGTGCAGACCGGCGTCTACGATTTGCCGCTGGTGCATTTCGAGGTGAAGTCGGTGATGACCAACACCGCGCCGGTCGGCGCCTATCGTGGCGCGGGGCGCCCCGAGGCCGTGTTCATCGTCGAGCGGCTGATGGATGCTGCCGCGCGCCAGATCGACATGGACCCGCGCACCATCCGCAAGGTGAACTACATCAAGCCGGCGCAGCTCCCCTACACCAACGCCGTCGGCCAGGTGTACGATTCCGGCGCCTTCGCGCACATGCTGTCGCGCGCCGCGGAGCTTTCGGATTGGGACGGTTTTGCCGCGCGCAAGAAGGCGGCGAAGAAGAAGGGGCTGCTCTACGGACGCGGCCTCACCAGCTATATCGAATGGACCGGCGGGCGCGCGCACACCGAAAAGGTCAGCCTGCATGCCACGGCAGAAGGCCGCATCATCCTGCATTCCGGCACCATGGCGATGGGGCAGGGCCTGCAGACCACCTACACTCAGATGATCTCTGAGTCGCTCGGCATTCCCCTGGACCAGATCGACGTCGTGCAGGGCGATACCGATCTTGCCACCGGCTTCGGGAGCGTCGGCTCGCGCTCGCTGTTCGTCGGCGGCACGGCGGTCGCGGTCTCCAGCAACGACATGATCCAGAAGGCGCGCGAGAAGGCGTCGAACGTGCTGGAGACGTCGGTCGGAGATATCGAGTATCGCGACGGCTGGTTGACGGTGGTCGGCACCGACAGGCGCATCAGCCTGTTCGAGATCGCGAAGAACGAGGACGGCGCGCGGCTCTCCGTCGATAGCGAAGGCGAGGTCGATGGACCGAGCTGGCCGAACGGCACGCATATCTGCGAGGTCGAGATCGATCCCGAGACAGGTGTCAGCAAGGTGGTGCGCTACACCACGGTCGACGACGTCGGCATCGCAGTCAATCCGATGCTGGTGACCGGCCAGGTGCACGGCGGTGTCGCGCAGGGAATTGGGCAGGCGCTCTATGAAGGCGTCGCCTACAGTGAGGAAGGGCAGCTACTGACTGCGAGCTACCAAGACTACTGCGTGCCGCGCGCCGATGACATTCCGCCGATCGTGGTGACGCTGGATGATTCCGCGCCCTGCCGCACCAATCCCTTGGGCGCCAAGGGCTGCGGCGAGTCTGGCGCGATCGGCGGCCCGCCGTGTGTCACCAACGGCGTGATGGATGCGCTGAGCGAACTCGGCATCAAGCAACTCAACACCCCGCTGACGCCCGCCAAAGTGTGGCAGGCGATCCGGGATGCGAGGGCGGCGGGATAAAGATGCTGGCGCTTCCCACCCTCCCCTGGAGGGGGAGGGTCGGCACGCATCGCAAGATGCGTGACGGGGCGGGGTGATCTCTCAACTCGGGCACTGTTGGATGTGGAGAGACCGTCACCCCACCCCGCCGCTTCGCGTCGACCCTCCCCTCCAGGGGAGGGTAAGCAAAGCAGCGCCGGCCGCTACAACCCCAACACCATCTTCGCCACGATCTCCCGCTGGATCTCCGACGAACCGCCGAAGATCGTGTAGGCACGGCCGTTGAGATATTCCGGCACTACCGGCAGCAGCTCCTCGGGAATTCCCGGCGTCTCGTTCAGCCGGTACAGCGGCCGCACCGGCTCGACATAGAGGCCGTCATTGCCGATCACGTCGACGCCGAGCCGCGTCACCGCCTGGCGTATTTCGCTATTTCGCAGCTTTAGCAGTGACGACACGGCGCCGGGATTTTGCCCGGTCTGCAATGCCGAGAGCACGCGCAGTTCGGTCATCTCCAGCGTATCGATATCGACCTCGATCTCGGACATCCGTACCGCGATATCGGGATCGTCGATGGCGCGGCCGGTGACTTCGGATTCGGCAAGCTCCGCAATCGTCTTCAGGACGTCGCGCAGCTTGGCCGAGGCAATGCCGGCACCGCGCTCGAACTCGAGCAGGTATTTTCCGTAGGTCCAGCCCTTGCCTTCCTCGCCGACGCGGTTGGCGACGGGCACGCGCACGTCGTCGAAAAACACCTGGTTGACCTCGTGGTCGCCACCGATGGTGAGGATCGGCCGCGTCGTGATACCCGGCGTCTTCATGTCGATCAGGATGAAAGAGATGCCGTCCTGCTGCCGCTCGGTTTCGTTGGTGCGCACCAGCGCGAACATGCGGTTGGCGTGATGGGCGTGGGTGGTCCAGATCTTGGTGCCGTTGATGATGTAGTCGTCGCCGTCGCGCACCGCGCGGGTTTTCAGCGAGGCGAGGTCGGAGCCGGAGCCCGGCTCGGAATAGCCCTGGCACCAGTAATCCTCGCCGGAGAGAATCCGTGGCAGATAAAAATTCTTCTGCTCGGGCGAGCCGAAGCCGATGATGACGGGGCCGACCATCTTCACGCCCATGACGTTCACATTCGGTACGCCGGCGCGGGCGCATTCGGCTTCAAAAATCCAGCGCTGTGCCGGGGTCCAGTCGGGCCCGCCATGGTCCACCGGCCAGCCCGGTGCGCCCCAGCCCTTTTTGTGCAGGGCACGCTGCCAGGCCATGCCGATGTCGGGGTCGGAGAACACCGACGGCGTCAGCGCGGTGGCGCGTTTCATTTCCGGCGTGAGGTTGGCCGCGATGAAGTCGCGGACTTCCTGCTCGAAGGCGCGCTCTTCGGCATTGAAAGTGAGATCCATGGATAGGCTCCTGTTCAGGCCTGAACGGCACGGCCGCCGAGGGCGGCATGACGGCGATAATGGTGGCCGCTGTTGCCGAACAGCGTGTCGAAGGCAAGCAGCCGTTTGAAATAGGAGCCGATGTCGAGCTCTTCGGTGACGCCCATGGCACCGTGAAGCTGCACCGATTGCTCGGCGACGAAGCGCGCGCATTTGCCGATCTTGGCCTTTGCGCCCGAAGCGGCACGGCCGCGCGCGACCGGCTCGGCATCGGCCATCAGCGCGGCGCGCAATGCCATTGAACGCGCTTCGTCGCATTGCATCGCCATGTCGGCGAGGCGATGGCGGATCACCTGATTGGCGGATAGCGGCCGCCCGAACTGCTTTCGGATTTTTGTGTATTCGAGTGTCTGGTCGAGCAGGGTCTGCATGATGCCGACGGCCTCTGCCCCAAGCGCCGCCATCGCGCGATCGACAACGGCTTCGATCGCGGGCAGCGCGTCGCTGCCGTCGCCGAACACGGCCTCGGCGGGAAGCTGCACGCCGTTGAGATCAAGGTTGCTGGCCCGGCCGCCGCCGAGGCGAG
This sequence comes from Bradyrhizobium lablabi, assembly GCF_001440475.1. GTDB lineage: Bacteria > Pseudomonadota > Alphaproteobacteria > Rhizobiales > Xanthobacteraceae > Bradyrhizobium > Bradyrhizobium lablabi. The sequence goes on from NZ_LLYB01000060.1 coordinate 320,701, forward strand.
GATAGTCGCGCGAGGTAAGCCCGGTTGCGCCGCGGGGCATGAGGAAGAGCCCGATCTTGCCACCATCGTCGCGCGCCGAGACGATGATCTGCCCGGCGGCGTTACCGTCGAGCACGGCGGTCTTCTGTCCATCGAGACGCCAGCCGTCCGGCGTTTTCTTCGCCGTGGTCTTAACATCAGAGAGATCGAAGCGTGCCTGACGTTCCGAATGCGCGAACGCCAGAATCAACGAGCCGTCGGCGATCTTTGGCAGCAGCTCATGCTTCTGCGCGTCAGTGCCGCATTCCGAGATCAGCGATGCACCGATCACGACGGTGGAAAGATACGGCTCGGAAACGAGGCCGCGCCCGAACGCTTCCATCAGAATTCCAATCTCGATGGCGCCGCCGCCGAGGCCGCCATAGGTTTCCGAAATCGGCAGCGCGAGCCAGCCGAGATCGGCGAACTGCTTCCAGATATCGGCGCTGAAGCCGAGTGGATCGCTTGCGATCTTGCGGCGGTGATCGGCGGTATAGGTGTCGCTGATAAAGCGGTCGGCACTTTCGCGCAACAACCGCTGCTCGTCGCTCAAGGTGAGGTCCATCTGATCTTCTTTGCCTGTTCTATTTGCTTTTTTATTTTGCTTGGGCGGGTTTGCGGACCGAGGGGTGTAGACCTGCCGGATCCACGATCATTCCGAATTCCTGCAAATTGTGCGCGTGGCAAAGCTGATGCAGCGCGAATGCCTGCTCGATCGCCGCGGGCTGCCCCATCACGTCGACCGAACGATTGACGGCCTCTTTTGTCAGTTTCAGCGCGAACGAAGGCTTGGCCGCGATCCGTTCCGCGAGCTGCATCACGAAGGAGGAAAGTTCATTCCGCGGCACCACGTGATTGACCATGCCGAGCCGGTGCGCTTCCTCCGCGCTCCAGACGTCTGCGGTAAACAGCAATTCCTTGGCCTTGCGCGGGCCCAACTCCCAGGGATGCACGAACCATTCGACGCCGCAGACGCCCATAGTCACGACCGGATCGCAGAACTCGGCATCACTGCTCGCGACAATCAGGTCACACGCCCAGGCCAGCATCAGCCCGCCGGCGATGCACTTGCCATGCACCTCGGCAATTGTCGGTTTGGCGAGGTTGCGCCAGCGCCGGGTGATCTGCAGATAGATTTCCTGCTCGCGCGCGAAGCGGCCGTGGGCATTGGGCTCGGCGAACCCGCCCCAGTTTCCGACCGGCGGAAAATCCACGCCGGCGGTGTTCTTGGCCCCGGGCCGCAGATCATGCCCCGACGAAAAATGCGGGCCATTGCCGGCGAGGATGATGACCTTGACCGCATCGTCCTGCACCGCCTGGTCGAAGGCGGCGTTGAGGTCGTAGGTCATCTGCAGGTTCTGCGCGTTGCGCGCCTCGGGGCGGTTCATCACGATCCGCGCGATCCGCGGGTCGGGCCGCTCCACGACGATGGTTTCGAACTCCATGGCGCCCTCGCGTTTCCTTTTTGTTGGCGGTCATGTTGTTATTTCGGCAAATGATACGCAAGGGCCGTCGCCTGCAAAATCGACCTGAGGTGGGCTCGCGCCTGCATACCGGACGCAACCAATCTGCTATGCTGGCGTTGGACTTTTCATTTGGGAGAGTTCGATGCGCAGATTTTGGAGCGTGCTGGCGACCCTGTCGTGCCTGAGCCTGACCAATTGTGGCTACAATGCCATCCAGACCACTGACGAGCAGGTCAAGTCGGGCTGGTCTGAAGTGGTCAACCAGTATCAGCGCCGTGCTGATCTGGTGCCCAATCTCGTCAATTCCGTGAAGGGCTTTGCGCAGCAGGAAAAGGACGTCCTGCTGGGCGTCACCAATGCCCGCGCCAAGGTGGGCAGCATCCAGGCGACGCCCGAGGTGCTGAACGATCCCGCCGCCTTCCAGAAATTCCAGGCGGCCCAGGGCGAACTCTCCAGCGCGCTGTCGCGGCTGCTGGTGGTGACCGAGAACTATCCGCAGCTCAAGTCGGACGCGCTGTTCCGCGACCTGATGGCGCAGCTCGAAGGCACCGAAAACCGCATCACGGTAGCGCGCAATCGCTACATCAAGGCGGTGCAGGACTATAACGTCGGCATCCGCACCTTTCCGAACAATCTGACGGCGATGGCGTTCGGCTACAAGGAGAAGCCGAACTTCACGGTCGAGGACGAGAAGGCAATCTCGACCGCGCCGAAGGTGGACTTCAATCCGACGCCGGCGCCCGCGAAGTAGCGGACGAAAATGCGCGCGGCAAGGGCCTCTCTTCTTGCACTGCTGCTGTGCTGGGCCGCTTCGGCGCTGGCGCTCGTCGCGGTGCCACAGCTGACGGGCCGCGTCGTCGACCAGACCGGCACGCTCTCGGCTGCCGATATTGCCGCGCTGACGCAGACATTGCGGGATCTGGAGACGCGAAAGGGTAGCCAGATCGCGGTGCTGATGGTGCCGACGACGGACGGCGAGGCCATCGAGCAGTTCGCGCTGCGGGTCGCGGAAGCCTGGAAGATAGGCCGCAAGAAGATCGACGACGGCGCGCTGCTCGTCATCGCCAAGAACGACCGCCATTTGCGCGTCGAGGTCGGCTACGGCCTAGAGGGCGCGCTGACCGATGCCACCACGAAGCGCATCATCGACGAAGACATCACGCCGAAATTCAAGACCGGCGATTTCGCAGGCGGCGTTTCCGCGGGCGTCACCCGGATCGTCCGGGTCGCCGACGGTGAAAAATTGCCGGAGCCGGCGCCGCCGCATTGGCAGGGTTCAGGCCTGTCCAACGATATCGATCCGTTCAATCCCTTTATCCTCGTCTTCGTCTTCATTGTCGGCGCGGTGTTGAGGGCCTTGTTTGGCCGGTTCATCGGCGCGGCGGCAACCGGGGGCATTGTCGGGAGCTTCAGTTGGTTCCTTGTAGGATCGCTCGCGGCTGCGATCGTCGTCGGCCTTATCGGTTTCGTCGTGACGTTCCTCTTCCAGAACATGGGCGCCATGGGACCAAGCGTGGGACGCCGCGGCAGGGACAATGGATGGGTCATGGGCGGCGGCGGTGGCTCGTGGTCCGGCGGTAGCAGTTCCAGCGACAGTGGCAGTTTCAGCGGAGGCGGCGGCAGTTTCGGCGGCGGCGGCGCGTCGGGGAGCTGGTAACCATGAGCATCGCACGTATCACCAGGCACCTGCTCCAGCATCACTGGCGCCGCCGGCGCAATTTCCCGCCAGTCCTCCTGGCGAAGATCGAACAGGCGATCAATGCCGGCGAGGCCACCCATTCCGGGCAGATTCGTTTCGTGGTCGAAGGTGCGCTCGACGGTGCGCCGCTGTTTCGTAACCAGTCCGCGCGGGAGCGGGCGCTGGACGTCTTTTCTCATTTGCGGATCTGGGACACCGCGAATAATAACGGCGTGCTGATTTATCTCCTGCTCGCCGACCGCGACGTCGAGATCGTTGCCGATCGCGGCATCGACGCCAAGGTCGGCGCTGAAGGCTGGGAGAAGATCTGCAAGGAGATGGAAATCGATTTCAGGGCGGGCGACTTCGAGCGCGGTGTGATCAAGGGCGTCGAGGCGGTGTCGCGCGAACTGGCGACGCATTTCCCGAGAGCTGGCGGGGGAACGAATGAACTACCCGATGCGCCGGTGGTGCTGTAATGCACTACCACCGCCCCAAACCAAGGGATAGTCGGCTCAATCCGTTTGCACAGTGTGAGCCTACCTCAAGACGGTTTGGCCATACCTGCATGCAATGGCCTCAGCCCGCGCCGGGTGTTACCAATCAAGGTAGATAGTGAGCGGAATGCAAGCAACGGAACCGGACTCCCGAGCCGGCAGTTGCAAGATGAGGTCGGCGGCGTAACGCCCGCCGGCCTTTTTCTTGAGCGGTGAGCTAACTGCTCCGTTACGCCTTCGCCGAAGGCCGCTCGGCCACCCGCGCCATCCACGCCACGATGTTGGCATTCGCCGTATCGAGCGGCTGGCCGACCTGGCCGGCGAAATCTAACCAGCCGTAGAGCAGAATATCGGCCAGCGTGAAACGCTTGCCGCAGAGGTAGTCGCGGCCATCGGCCATCTGGCCGTCGAGCCATTGCAGGCGATTGGCGGCGATCATCTTCAGCCCGGGCGAAGCCTCGGGCGCGCAGGGAATTCGCTTCTCGAAAAACTTCAGGCCCTCGCCGAAGCGGAAGCCGTTGCCCATATGCTCGCAGATGTTGAGATCGACGCGGCGCGTCCACATCCGGCATTCGGCGCGCTCTTCCGGCGTCGCCCCGATCATCGGCGGGGCCGGGTGCTTCTCTTCGAGATATTCGCAGATCGCGGTGATCTCGGACAAATAGTTGCCGTCGTCGAGTTCGAGCGTCGGCATCTGGCCGTGCGGGTTGCGCTTCAAATGCTCGGCCTCGCGGTTCTCGCCCTTGCGCAGATCGACGGTCTGCTTCGGCATCTCGATGCCCTTCTCCGCCATGAACATGCGGACGATGCGCGGGTTCGGTCCGACCGAGTCGTAGAACTTCATGGTGCTGTCTCTCCCTGTTTTCTTTTGACGTCATGGTTGTTGGGAGCTGTTGAACAGGCGGCCGCAGCGTTTGTCAAATGGCTGGATTACATTCGGCGCGGCGGAATATCCTGCGGGCCGTTCTCCCCGTCATTGTCTGCGACAAACGCGAAGCGTTTGCGCAAGGAAGCGACGAAGCAATCCATCTCTCCTCATTCGCGGATGGATGGATTGCTTCCGCCTTCGCTCTTCGAGCTACGGCGGACAAGTCGCTTCGCTTGCCAATGACGGACTAATCATCGAGCTTGTTGAGATCGCGCACCGACTGCATGATCGGCTCGAAATTCGCTCGCGCATCGAGCGCGTCGAACAGTTGCGCGGTGTCCGACAGCAATGCGTGCGAGCGCTGGATCGCGATCCGCACGTCGTCCTGTGGCGTATCGGACAGCCGCCCGTGGCCCGATAGCAGGATCTTCGAGTTCAGGCCCTTCAGCCGCTCCAGCGACTGGATGTAGTCGGCAATGCTGCCGGAGCCGAACACGCCGCCCATCACGCCGCCGGGCATCAGCGTATCGGAGGCGAACAGCAATCCCTTGTCCTGGTCGAACAGCGTGATGCAGGCCGAGGTGTGACCCGGCGTGTACATCACGGTGAGGCGAAAATTGCCGAGGTCGATCAAATTGCCTTCTTCCAGCCAGAGATCGATATTGATCGGCACGTTCGGCTCGTTGAACATCTTGCGCAGCATCGAGAAGTCGTCGCGCAGCATGATCTTGTTGGCGGCGAGCCGATGCGCGGCGATGAAGGCGCGGCCGTGGAAATGATAGGCCGCGCCGATATGGTCGAGATGCTCGTGGCTCAGCACCACCATGTCGATATCGTCGGGCTTGACGCCGAGATGGTCGAGACACGTCAAGAGGTGCGGATAATTCGAGGACAGTCCGACATCGATCATGATGGTGCGCGAGCTGCCGCGCACCAGATAGGCGTTCGCCGCGCGGTTCTTGAAGCGGACCTGATAGACGTCCTCGGCCGCCTCGATCAGCGTGCAAACGTCGCTATCAAGCAGAGTCTTGAAAGGGCTCGGCTTGCGATCGCTCATGAACTGCCCGCGGCCCGGAAGGCGACCGTATTGGAGGCCCGCAGTCGTTTGCTGAGCGCATCCATGATCATCAGCGCAAAGGCCGGCTGCTGGCTCACCAGATAGACGAAGCGGGCGTGATTGATCCGCATCACGCGGGTGTTGGGCGCGGCGGCAATGGCCGTTGCCGAGCGGGACGAGCCGTCGATCACGGCCATCTCGCCGAAGAACTCGCCCTTGCCGAGGGTGACGATCACGGTCTTGCTGGCGCCGTTCATCTTGGCGATCTCGACCTTGCCGTCGAGCACGACGAAGAGTTCCCGCCCGGTCGAGCCTTCCTCAAAAATGACGTCATCTACACCAAACTCGTTGATGCATTTTTCGATGGTCATGGCGGACCTCCTGCCTTTCTGGCTGGTCGGTCGTTCCATGTTAATCGGGAAATAGGCCGGCGCAAATGGAACGACGGCTGCCGCAGGGCAGCATGCAGGAGCCGGGGCAAGGACGGCCGGCATATGGCGCCCAAAGCCGGCTCGGATGAGTTCCTAAAATTTCGGTAAGGCCGGCGCCGGTAACGATTTGGCAAGCAATAAAAGTTACCAAATGGTCAATCAATTCTGGAGAATCCAACGTGAGCGATCAGCAATCCCAGCCCACCAGCGGTGAAGCCGGAACTCCTGGCGCCGCGCCGGCTGCTCCCGGCGCGGCTGCGACGGGCGAGCCGGTAGCGGCCGCGGCAGAGGTCGAGACGGCCAAGCTCTCACCCGAACAGGAAGAGACCGCGCCCAAGGTGGAGGCTGTCGGCATGGAAGCGCCGAAGGTCGAGACGCCAAAGGCTGACGCCCCCAAGATTGACGCTCCCAAGATCGATGCCGTGAAGCCGGAAGCGCCGCGCTTCCCCAGCAATGTGATGATCATGTCGCCCGGCGACCGGGTCGGCACCGAGGCGAAGGCTGCGCCGGCGGAGGCTTCGTCCGGCAAGCGCAGGTTCGGGGCAATGGCCGCCGTGGTGGCGCTGGCGACGGTGGCGGGTGCGCTTGGCGGCGCGCTGGCAACCGCGGGGATCGGGAAGTTGATGGCCCAGGATACGGCCGCGGCCCCAGTCGCCGCAGCCCCAGTCAAGGACAGCGCGCTGGAAGCCTCGGTGGCGCGGATCGATGCCGAGATCGTTGCGCTGAAGGCCAGCCTCGAGCATACGGCCAAGGCCGGCGTGACCCAGTTCAACAAGGCTAGCGACCGCCTCGACAAGGTCGAGAAGGCGCAAGCCGAG
>NZ_LLYB01000061.1:0-16207 GCF_001440475.1 Bradyrhizobium lablabi
TCGGAACGTTCTGACGATAACCGATTGCGCTATTACAAGGGTGGGCAAAGGAGCGCTAGCGACGTGCCTACCATCTATCACCGCTCGTGCTGCTTGACGGTGGGCACGCTTACGCTTTGCCCAGCCTACGAAGCTTTGCCCAGCCTACGGTTCCTGTTCGCCGCATGACCGTTTTCGCGGGATTTGCGTCATTTCGATCTGTATATAACGGCAGTAGAGTCCGGTTCGACGGAACATTGGACAGCCGGAGGTAGAGACAGCCGGAGGTAGACTTTTCCTGTCGTTACGCCCTAGACTCGCCGCAATTATCTCACCAGATCCGCCACAACGATCTCCCCTGAAATCGCCGTAACTACGTCACGCGGCCGTCAGTTTACAGGTTCCCGTATCCGGCCGACGTCATCCGTCGCGTTCTGAAACGCGTGATCGAGCTGATGAACGAAAAAAAACGAATAACAAACGCGGGAATATCCCGACGCCGCCCGGGGTTCATTGATCCAGGCTCGCCGGCCAGGCGAGCAAAGTTCCACATTGGAAACCTGAACGTGCGCGTGGCGCGCCACCCTAATACGCGATTTGTGACATGGTTATAACGCAAGGTTGTAAGTGATGAAGCTTCCCGTTTTGGCCGTTGTGCTTGCTATGTCCCTCTCGTCTGGGCCGCAGATGGGAATTGTCACAGGCGGTGTAACCGGCACCTACATCAAGATTGGCGAGGACATCAAGAAGATCGCCGAACCGAGCCGCATTTCGTTGCAGGTTCTTGAATCGGCCGGCTCTATTCAGAACGTATTCGACGTTCGCAGGAAACGCGGCGTCCAACTCGGTATCGTGCAGTCGGACGTGCTTGATTATATCCGCGACATTTCTGACGACAATGAACTGAAAGCCATCGCCGCGAAGCTTGCTGCCGTTTATCCGCTTTACAAGGAGGAGGTCCATATCCTCGGCGATCTCTCCCTGAAAACGCTGAACGACCTGCACGGCAAACGCGTTGCGATTGGTCCTCAACGAAGCGGCACGTACCTGACCGCGAAGACGATTTTCTTCCAGACGGGGGTCACGCCTTCGAAAGAGGTATTTCTCGGAGGGAAGGAAGCGCTGGATGCGCTGCGCAAGGGCGAAATTGACGCGATGTTCTATGTGGCCGGCGCGCCGGCAACGCTGTTTTCGGAGAACACGACGGTCGACGATAAATTCCAGCTCATCGCCGTGGACGACAAAGCCCTCGACAGCTATGTGACGACAGTCATCCCGGCGGGCACGTACAAATGGCAGGAATCCGAGGTGAAAACGGTCGCGGTCAAGGCCGTTCTGATAACGTTTAGCTACGCCGGCGAGCAGTGCCAAAACGTGGCCAAAGTGGCCCAAATCATCCGTGAGAACAAAGGTTGGCTGGATGTGAACGGCCATCCGAAATGGCGCGAAGTCAATCTCGACGAGCGACTGCCGAAGTGGCCGCAATATGAATGTGTGGCGGCAACGCAGGAGCAGCCGCAGCCCAAACCCAAGGGCCCGAATATCAAGATCGTGCGCTAGCCTTGACGGCTGTCCTCGCGCATCTTCTGCCTCTTTTGGTGATCGGCCGTCCCGGCGCCCAAGCTTCTGGACGTCCGTTCGCTTCCGAATCGCTTTATCCTCAACATTCCCGCATCGCTTGGCGCGGCGGTTTGCGGCGCGCGCATTTGCGATCGCAGCAATACACCAGCACATCGCTGACGCCGCCCGCGCGCATTTCTCCGAAGGTGATTTTCCGAGGGTGCGTCATTGCGGCCTACGATGCGAATTGTCGCACGGGTCGATGCTTCCGATGAGTTAACATTAGGCGGGTGGCGGACCTGACAGGGATCGGCGCTATGGGACACTTTGAAGTGTTTGCCATCATCGTTGCTTTTGTTCTGGTGGCATCGCTCGTGGTCGCGCTTGTACAAGACCGGAGACGATAGCGCGGGATGGGGAGAGCGAAGCGAAGCCCATCGTGGTATCAAGGTCCGAGATGATGGGTATCGCTTTCGCTCCCATCCTATGGACCGAAGAAGCCATGACAGGGCAGGCACATGAAATCTCGCGTCGAGACGCTCACACCGCCGAACACGCCGACACCGATCGGCCCTTACAGCCACATCGCCAAGGTGGGCGAACACATCACGATCGGCGGAACGGCCGGCGTCGATCCGGCAACCGGGCAACTGGCCGGCGACGTCGCCGCCCAGACACGGCAAATCCTGAAATCGTTCACCGTGATGCTCGAGGCGGTCGGATCCGATCTCAGCCATGTCACGCACATCAACATTTTCCTGCTGCGCATGTCCGACTTCGAGACGATGAACGCAGCCTATGTCGAGATCATGGGCGACCGCCGGCCGGCGCGAACGGTCATCGGCGTCCAGGAGCTTCCCAAGGCCGGCGCATTGTTGACGATGAACCTCACGGCGGTGACGAGGGAGCTATGATCCGGCGCTGAAGGCTTGCAAGCCCACGAACCAAGCGGCCGAAAAACAGGCCGCGGCAAAACGGGAGGATGCGATGCGGGACCGACGATGGACAAGACGCGACCTGCTCAAGGCGTCGGCAGCTTCGGCGGCGGGTTTGCTGTTTGCCGAGCCGCTGAAGGCCGCGCCGCCGCCGGCGACGGAGGTAACGCCGGCCCTGATCGAGGCGGCGAAGAAAGAGGGCAAGCTGTCGTTTTATTCGGCACTTGAACTCAACACCGCCGAACGGCTGGCGCGGGCGTTCGAAGCCAAGTATCCGGGCATTTCGGTGCGCGTCGAACGATCCGGCGCAGAGCGGATTTTCCAGCGCATCGCGCAGGAGCAGGGCAGCGGCATCCGCGCCGTGGACGTCGCCAATTCGACCGATCCCGCGCATTACCTCGAATGGAAGAAGCACGATTGGCTGGCGCCCTACCTTCCCGGCGACGTTGTCCGGCATTTTCCGGCCGACCAGATCGACCCGGACGGCATGTACGCAACGGCCTGCGCCTGGACCGAAGCAATCGGCTACGACACCAGCCTGGTCAGGCGCGAAGAGGCGCCGAAGAGCTATGCCGACCTGCTTGATCCCAAATGGACGGGCAAGATGGTCAAGGCCCATCCCGGCTACAGCGGCGCTATCCTGACGACCACCTTCCTGCTGGCGCGCGATTTCGGCTGGCTGTATCTGGAAAAGCTTGCACGGCAGAAGATCATGCAGGTGCAGTCGGCCGCCGATCCGCCCAAGAAGATCCTGCTCGGCGAGCGCGCCGTCATGGCCGACGGCAACGACTACAATCTGGTGCTGCTGAAGGATCAGGGCAAACCGGTCGAAGTGGTCTATCCCGCGGAAGGCTCGCCGCTGATCATCGTGCCGTCAGGAGTTTTTCGCGGCGCGCCCAATCCGAACGCGGCAAAACTGTTCCAAAACTTCTTCTTCAGTGCGGAGACCCAGCAGATGCTGGTCGACGTCTTCGCCCACCGCTCATTCCACGCGCAGGTCAAGGAGAAGGGCGAGCACGTTCCGCTGGCGGACCTGAAGCTGCTCAAGGCCGATCCCGCCCAGGTGCAGGCGCAGAGCGAGGAGATCAAGGCGCGGTACACGAAACTGTTCGGCGTGTGAGATCATCGGCCGTGCGCCGGCGGCTTCATCGAATTCGCGTTCTTGCCGCGTCCCAGCGCGAATTGACCGACCGGGCCCTCTACATGGAATTCGAGCCCCGTCATTTTTGCAAACAGATCGATATTGCCAGTGCCGATGGCGCAGCCGCCAAGGCCCATATCGGTCGCGGCCAGGTAGAACGTCTGGACCAGGCTGCCGACATTCTTCAGGATAAGCGAGTATGCGATTGAGCTGTATTTCCAGGAGATTCGCCCAAAACGCGCGGATATCGTGATCAGGACCTGCGGCGGTCCGGATGCGTCCATGGCAAACTCGGCCGCCGCTGAAAGCGCCTGGAGCTGTTGTGCGGGGACCTCGATCGCCACCAGTGCGTGGCTGCCCGCGTCGTAGTGGTACAGTCCGCGTGCAAGCCCCTCGCAGTTCGAGACCGCCAGATACAGTTCCAGTTCGTATGCGCTGCCCGCCGACGGATAGGGCCTTGAGCTGTAGGTGATCTCGGGACCGCCTTCGAAATTCGCGCCGCTTTTCCATTCCGACAGGACTTGGGCCGCGCTGCCCAGGAACTGCGCGAGCTCGGCGAGCGTGATCGGGTGCTCGTCATCGAAATCCCGGACTGAATGGCGTTCGCGCAACAGCCCGGCGAAGGGCGAGACCGGATCCGAGGCGGAGAATTTGCGCAGGTCGATCTTCTCGCCGGGCCAGGGCGGGCGCACCGCAGGCGGCAGGGAAACGACGCCGGCATAGGCGAAGGTGCTGCCAACCGGATTGGCATGGCGGCCCTCCGTACTCCGCGTGTGGAACACGAGATCATGGAAATCCCAGAGAACGAGATTGCCATCGCCCTCATTCGCGCGAAGGCCGTCGCCGCTCTTCGCATCGAGCTTGAACAGGAACTGGCTATCCACCAGCAGTTCGAGCAGATCGAGGTTGAAGGCCGCCGCGTGTCGGCGAAGCCTGCTGATCCTCTCGGGCCGCGATAGCGTGGCGAGGGTGGCGGCGATGGCGGGATCACCAATTCGAAACAGCGCGGCGGCGCGCGGCGATTCCAGCACCATTTCGTTGCCGCGCCGGCGCAGATAGGCAAAGCGCGACAGCACGACGGTGTCGCTCTCGCCGAGCTTTGCGCGTTGCGGCCAGTATTCTGGGGTCTGGGGCTCGATCACCACGAGATCCTGCTCGTCACGCGGAAGGGACAGGCGGTATTCGACAAGTCCGTGCCGCGCCAATCGACGCACCAGGAGGTCGACCTCCCTCGCGATGGCGCTCTTGCCGGCAAAGGAGGCGAGCGGCAGGCCATCGGTCAGACTGCGCGCACGGTCCATTGCGGCCGGGCTGAGGTGCCCCAGATTGACAAGATAGCCGTCCACGGAGGTGGCAATGCTTCCGTCCGCCTGCATCTGAAGGGAGAGGTGACGGTTCAATCTGATGGCGATGACAGGGGCGATCTTCCTGGTCGGCTTTTTCCTGACAGCGCGCACGAAAGACCTGCCTTTCAAAAGACTTCCCTTTCAGGTGTGCGGCAGGAACGGAGTAAGTTCGCTTTCCAGCCGCGGGCGATCCAACAGTCCAAGCTTCACGGGAACATCGTAAAGCCGGCCCGGTGCGAAGCGGCGATAGAAATGCCGCAGCCCCGGGACGAGCACGCGAACGACGGGGACCTCAACGTCGGGCCGCGTCTGGTCGAGCACGAGGAAATCGTAACCCGCCCGGGTAGCGATCTCGACACAGGCATTCACCTGATCGCGCGTATTGTCGTGAACCCGAAGGTCGGGAGCCGGCGGAACGATCGGCTTGTCGCTCGGGATCAGGAACGGATAATCTTCCAGCCGCAACGGCTTGACGCCGTCCAGCGTCGGCTTCTCACCGCTTCCGCCGCCCATCATGCCAATCGACATGAACTGGGTCAGCTCGGTGAGCGAGCGCAGCAGGGCGATGCGACGGTCGAAATGCGCGCCGGAACCGAATTCGATATTTTCGTGGCCGTTCTGCATCCAGTGCATGACCGCCACGTAAGTAGGAATGCCGAGATCGCTGGTGACATCGAGCACCCACAGACGGCGCCCGGCATCGGCAAACTGGGCCTGCAGATCCCGGACATAGGAATCGTCGAATTGTTTGAGGTTGACCTCGGCGCGCTGCACCTGATTGTACCACCAGATGGCGTAGGCATCGCGTTCGATCAGTTCGAGGAAGCCCTGAACGATGGCTTCCTCGCGGGTGTTGCCGGCCGCGCAACCGTTGGAGTCCGTATGGAAGCCGCCATAGAAGAAGTAGAGCAGGCCGGTCGGGAGGTACTTGAAACGCTTGTCGCGCAACGACCAGACCGGCGACCACTCGGTCCTCATCGAGGGATCGAGCGGCTCGGGAACCGGGTGTGAATCGTCCGGCTGCTGGGCATGCCGGTTTTGAAACTGCGTTTCGCTGAAAAGCTGGACGTCATTGGGGTGAAAGGCGTCGCCGGGAGCGAAGTCAGTGAAGCGGCGCGCCGTCCTGATCTCGTCGCCCTGGAAAATCCCGGAATAGCGCTCGATCGCCTCCATCAGCGCGCTGGCCTCGCCCTGCTCGGCGGTAGAGCCCTTGCCGAAGCTGCCGCCGCTCAGTCCGGACCTGAGCTGATCGACGCTATGGGCTGGCGCAGAGAAATTGTGGTAGGCGAAAAAATTGGTGTTCATCGGCAGATCGACCTCGATCCGCTCGAGCCGCGTCACCACGCCGGTGAGCGGGCTTACATGCTTGCGGAAGCGCGCCACAGTCGTCCGAGAGCTTACGGTGCGATATCCACCGCTCGTCATGATGAGCTGGCTGCCTTCGGCGATCTCGATTGATGTCGCCGCCCGGCGTGGACTCTGCAGCTTCTTGCTCCCGCAGGTCTGACATTGCGGGCGCCGCGCGACAAAGTGCTTGGCGACGACCGCACCCGTCAGATCGAGGCTCGCAATGTGATCGCGCAGATCGGTGCGAAAGCCTGAGGCAATCGCTTTCGCGATTTCGACGGCAGCGAAGTGGATTGCGGTCTGTCCAACACTGTCCTGGACCAGCGGCGATACGGCAATCGGCTGCGCCGGCCCACGGTCGAGAAACCCCTTGATCTCCCGGTTGCGGATCATGCGATCGAACAGACAGTTCCAGCAGGCGCTCTCGCCCGGTTTGAACACGGGCCCCACCAGCGGAAACACGCCGGATGGCTGCACCAGCAGCCAGGGCGTCTTGTCGGCCGCACGCTCCCGGTTCATCTCGGCCAGCCGCCGGTCAAGATAGTCGTTCACCAACGTGATCGTGAGTTTGGGCGAACGCTTGGCGATCTGAACGCCGAGCTCGCTCAAGGCCGCGGCAAGTTCTTTGGCGCCTTTGACATCGATCGCCTCGACGCGCACGGGGCAATTGCGGAGATTCTGCTCCGCGACCTCGATCGGCAGGCCGAGGCTCGCCCAATATCCAGCCACGGCGCCATCGAATGCGTGCGACGCTCCTGCAACGATGTATCGGCGATCGAGCAGCCGCTTGATCGCTTCCTCTATCTTGTCGGGCGGAAAGCTCTTCGAAAGCTGCCGAACGATCTCTGGCGGAGCCTTTCCATTTTTCCCGATCGCCGTGGCCACCGCGCAATACAGATCGCCGTGCAGGAAGAACTTGCGATCCTCCGAATAGAGGCAGACCACATCGGGAGGAAGCACATAGACGGTGAAGTTCGGCGAAAATCGCAAGATGTCCTTGCGGGTCTTGCTCGCAACGCGGCTCTTGCGATTGGCTGTCATGGGGTCAGCACGCGGGTTTTGTTGCCTGTCATTTCAGATCGCCAGAGCAGCAGCGAACTATTGTCCGGCGGGGCTTGCGAAAACAAGAAATTGGCCGGGTCGATCGCGAGCCCGGCCAATGAAATCGTGGCGTGTCGATACACAATCAGAAAGCGTCGTTTGTTAGCACCAGCGGCACCGGCCCCAGGATGCACAGCAACCTGCACAGGCTACCCACGGCACGCCCACGCCAATCCAACCAATGCCGCAGCCACCGCAGCCGCCACAGCCGAAGCCGCATCGGCAGGCTCTGCATCCACAGCCTCCGCAGCCGCGACAACCACCGCATCCGCGGAAGCCGCCGCATCCACCACATCCGCGGCAGCCACCGCATCCCCGGGCTAGCTGCACGCCGGCAAGCACATTTTCTTCGTCGTCGAAGAGACGGAAGGTGGCGAGGCTGACGTCGGCAATTTCCTCTTCGCCGAACGTGACCATCATGCCAGGAGCGAAATTCCGCCCCTGTTGCACGTCACCGGTCGGCACGGCCGATGCCGATGCGCCTCCTGCTAGCGAAAAAGTTAATCCGGCGGCGCCTAACGCCGGTACGGCGGTTCTGGTTACTCGCTTCTTTGTCGAAGCTTGCTTCACCCGCGGCATGGTCGCATCCTCCAATGTTGCAGGAAGGATCTCCGTGAAGGCGATGCTACGCTGGGCAAATAAGGCAGGCAAGATTCACACGAAAATGTAATGACGCTCGTTCAGATAGCATTCATGTTGATGAACGTTGTCGCCACATTTTCATCAAGTGCAACGACGGCCTGTTGCGTAGACTGCAATGAGTGCGGCTTGATGCAGCGCACAACCGTCTCCAGGCTTTGAGCGGAGAAACTGGCTTGGTCGATCAACCCGGACGCTTCGCCTGGTATGAGCTCCTGACCACGGACGCTGCGGCAGCAGGCGCCTTTTATGGCGAGGTCGTCGGTTGGGGAGCGAAGGACGCCTCGACGCCGGAACTGGCCTACACGGTGTTCACCGCCGGCGACGTACCGGTAGGCGGGCTGATGGATCTCCCGGAAGAGGGACGGCGGTTGGGGGCAACGCCGAGATGGGTCGGTTACATCGCAGTCGATGACATGGATGCGACGGCCACACAGATCAGGCATCGTGGAGGCGCTGTCTTGCTGCCGCCGACGGACAGCAATATCGGCCGGGTTTCAGTGGTCGCCGACCCGCAAAGGACCACTTTTGCACTGGTCAGCGGACTGACATATGGCCAAACGCAACCCGGCGGGCTGGACGAACTGGGGCGCGTGGGCTGGCACGAGTTGCTGGCCGAAGACCGGAACAAGATCTTTGATTTTTACGGTGATCTTTTTGGCTGGCAGAAGGCCCAAGGTGAAACCGAATCGGCAGATTGGTATCAATTGTTTTCGGCGGCCGGGCAGACGATGGGTGGCATGCTCACCAAGCTTCCGAGCGTGTCGCATCCGTGTTGGCTCTATTACTTCAATGTGGACGACATCGGCGCGGCCGCCAAGCGCGTCAATGCCGGCGGAGGCCGCGTTCTTCAGGGGCCGATTGAATTGCTCGAAGGTTGCTGGATCGCGCGATGTGTCGATCCCCAGGGCGCCCTGTTTGCACTGCAGGGTCTCCGAGGTGAGAGAGATGCCGAACGACCCGCCGGCTCGGAAGTCAGTTGGTCCGCCAAATGGGGGGACATTGCCTCACAGGGCAGGATGGTGCTTCCAAAGCCGAAGCGCTAGGACTGGGACGTTTCGCTGGTCGTCGACCTGATCGGAAGGTTGTGGAATGTAGGGTGGGTAGAGCGAAGCCCATCATCGGCGCAAGATCTGTGGGCTGCGTTCTCGGCGTCGGTGCGACAGAGCTACTTACGGCGACGACGTATTTTCTTTGCCGTCCAGTGAGATCCGGTCTTGCCTAGCCGGTTGGCGTTGGCGGTCACGCGCCTACGGTATTGATCGATTATCTCCTTGGCTGAAGCGCCGCCGATCAGGCTCCTGGACGCTTTGAGCGCCGCATCGATCTTTTCGTTCACCATCAGTCGGGCTTCGCGCCGCGCCGCCCTTTTTCCGCTGAGCGTAAGCTTCATCATCCGCAGAGCGATGACGGTGTTCGCTTCGATTGCCAATCTCGTCAGCGAATTCCACATCTGTCAGCCTCCGTCCGAGACGCCCGATGACGTGGTTCGCGCGGGATAACGGCCAGTCGGCGGCGGCATGCCGCCGACTAGTCCACACGTGATGACCGTCACTGCGCGGTGCGACGTGCCGGCGCAGCAGCTGGCCGCAACTCCAGCGTGGATACGCCTGCGGCAACATTCACGCCCGTCTGCCCCTGCATGGCTGCCGGCTGCATGATGATCCTGCGGTCCGGGCCGCCAACCAGGACGTTGGCGCTGGCTCCGGCGCCGACTGTGCCGCCGGCGGTCGCACCCGTATGGGTTCCCGCCAATGCCCCCCGGGGAAGCGTGGCAGGCGCAAAAACCGCCCAGGCCATCTGGCCGCCGGTCGTGGTACCGACGTCGAGGCCAAGCGTGCTGACGGTGCCTTGATAGGCTTCGCGCGCCCTGCCTCGCGCTGAGGCATAGATGCAGTTCAGTTGCCGCTGTCCCCCGACAACGAGGCCGACACCGGGCGATATGTTGCAGGTGAGCGTGCCGACCCTTGTCCGGCTGGCGTCCTGAGCCGCGGCCGGAGCCACGGCAAGGCCAAGTGCCAGGGCGACGCAGGTGGTTGCGAGGCTATTCAACGTTGCTTTGGTCATGGGGATTCCTCCATCGACGTGTTCGGATGGACCCCCTCAACGCGCGGCGACATTGCGATGTTCCCGTTCCAGTTCCGTTCCGCCATAACGGCCTTACGGGCGGTAGATCATGGACGTGCTGGTCGCGGGCGTGGAAACATGGTCCATCGATCGCTTGCAGCCGAGCAAATCGTGGCATCTTCAATGGGCTAGCTATGCCGGTCCTAGCGGCGATGACGGCTTGGTTCTAGCTGGCCACGGCCGATTGGCCGCGGGTAAACTGCTCGGCCTGACGCACGTTCCCATGGTTGTCGCACATGGATGGACGGGGGCACCGACGTGCCCCGATCCAGATCGGCTGCGTCTTGGAGCGGGAGGCTGAGTAGGAGATGAAGCCGTGTACCCACGCTGGATGAACCAGCTCAGCGCGCTGCTCGTCGCTCTTGTTGTAACCGTTGCGCCGTCGGTTTCGCTGGTGCACGCCGCCGAGGATGCGCGCAGGGTGAGCGTGGTGTCCTTCGGCCTTTTCGGCGATCAGGGCGTGTTCAGAAGCGAGGCGACCGGCGCAGCACAGGTCGTAGCGGGCCGCTTCGGAGGCGGCCCGATCCGCGTGCAATACAATTCGAAGAAAGGCGGAGCTGCAACGATTGAAGGCCTGGCCACGTCCTTGCAGGCGGCGGCCAATGGGATGGACGCCGAGAATGACATTCTGCTTTTGATCCTGACCTCGCATGGCTCGCAGGCAGGCCTCGCAGTCAAAGCGGGCCGGCTTGAGCAAACGCTGACGCCGTCCAATCTCGCCGGCATGCTGGCGCGTACCGGCATGCGATACAAGGTGGTGGTCATCTCGGCCTGCTATTCCGGGGTCTTCGTTCCTCGTCTCGCGAACCCCGATACGCTCGTCATCACGGCGGCCGATGCCGACCATTCGTCATTCGGCTGTGAGGACAAAGCCAAGTGGACCTATTTTGGAGATGCTTTCTTCAATGTCGCACTCCGGCAGGCCAATACCCTGAAGGACGCTTTTGTCGTGGCGCGCGCGCTCGTCAGGAAGCGAGAACTGCGCGAGCGCTTCGAGCCGTCAAATCCGCTGATGTCAGGCGGCGAAAACGTACAGCCGTTGCTCGTTGCGCGTCGTTGAGCGACCGGCCAACGAGCTGTTGGGGCGCACTAAGATGTGCAGCCAAGCCACCCCATCTGCGATAGGATTGCTCGCCGGCGGCGCCCCGTTGGCTCGCCTGCACACTGTTAGAGGGAGGTAGATACCCAACGATAGAGAGGAGGTAGACAATGAAAATCAGTTCGCTTGCGGCGACGGCACTGGTTGCAGCTGTCACTGTCACATTGGCGTTCGCCGCTACGGCGCATGCCCAGCAGCCTCGAACCCTAAAGGTCCAGTCGGCAGTGCCCCCGTCGTCCACGACGCAGGACGCCTTGAAGTTCCTCGCTGACCGGGTGGACAAGTTGACGGCAGGCCAGCTCAAGATCGAGGCGCTGCCGGGCGGCGCGATCGTCCCGCCGTTCGAGATCCTCGACGCAACGCACAAGAAGGTGATCGACGGCGCCTGGGGCATTTCCTACTGGTGGTTCGGCAAGAACAAGGCTGCGACGCTGTTCGCCAATACGCCTGCCGGCATTGCCGGTATGGATCCTGTCGACTTCATCGGCTGGGTCTACGAGGGCGGCGGCCTCGATCTGTGGAACGAGTTCTACCAGAAGGAGCTCAAGCTCAACCTGGTCGCGTTCCCCGGCATACCGCCAAGCCCGCAGGCGCTCGGCTGGTTCAAGCGCCCGATCAAGGACCTCAACGACTTCCGCGGCATGAAGTGCCGACAGACCGGCATCGTCGCCGAACTCTATTCCAAGATGGGCATGGCGGTGGTCAACATGCCGGGCGGCGAGATCCTGCCCGCCGCCGAGCGCGGCACCATCGACTGTGCCGAGTGGGTCGGCGGCATTGAGGATCAGCGGCTCGGGCTGCACACCGTGTGGAAGTACCACTACACGCCCGGCATGCACGAGAGTGCATCGGTGGCCGAGATCGCCATCAACAAGGACGTGTGGGACAGCCTGCCGGCCCAGAACAGGGAAGCCATCAAGTCGGCGCTTTCGGAAACGTTCCTCCGCTGGTGGGCGAGTTATCAGCGGCAGAACGCGGACGCGATCGCCGAATTTGCGGAGAAGCACAACGTGAAGCTGCTGACCACGCCGCCCGAGATCAACCAGGCTTTCCTCAAGACCTGGGATGAATTCGCGGCCGCCGAGTCGGCCAAGAATCCGTTCTTCAAGAAGGTCTACGACTCTCAGAAGGCCTATGCCGCCAAGGTGGTGCCGGCCAAGCGCTTCATGTTCCCGCCCTACGCTTTTCAGGCGGACTACTACTGGCCCCCAAAGGAGGGCAAGTAGCAGCAGGGGAGTGCCAAATCGAGGGGCGGCGGCAGCGCCGCCCTTCTTGCTATCTCACCGCATGCGGCAGCCACAGCGCGATTTGCGGCCACAGCAGCAGCAGGATGAGCGCAAGCACCTGGATCACCATGTAGTCCGCCATGCCCTTGTAGATCGTGGCGAGACTCCAGTTCGGCACGACGTTGCGCAGATAGTATGCCGACATGGCAACGGGCGGACTGAGATAAGCGGTCTGCATGTTGACGGCGGTGAGCGTGCCGAACCAGATCAGGAGGTCGAGCTTGCCGAGGCCCAACTGGAGCTTTTCCACCACCGGCAGGGCGATCGGCAGGAACACCAGGATGATCACGGGCCATTCGAACGGCCATCCGAGCACGAAGAAGATCGCCATGATGAGAGCGAGCTTCCACCAGTCGCCCAGGGGAACGGCGAGCAGGTAGTTGGTGATCAGATTGGCCGAGCCGAGCTTGGTGAAGACGGCGCCGAACACGGTTGAGGCCATTGCCAGGAACAGCACCATGGCGGAGGTCACCATCGTGCCGATGCCCGCATTGGTGAGCGACTGCACGCTGAGCCGGCCATAGACGAGCGCCAGGATGGTGGCGCCGAACGCTCCGCAGGAGGCGGCCTCGGTCGGCGTTGCCAGGCCGCCGACAATGGTGCCAAGCGTAAAGCCGATCAGCGCGCTCAGCGGTGCGATGCCCAACACGACAGCACGGAAATAGGCGTTGCGGACATACGCCCACGCCGCCAGCAGCGCCGGCACCAGCGCCACAATCGATACACTGATCCCGCCCGTCGTCACCGGGAGAGACGGGGCGCCGCTAGCGCCGAGCAGCAGGTGGACGAGCAGATAGACGATCGCGATGAGGCAGAGAAACGCCAGGATCAATACAGGCATTCCCACCCTTTCGGTGGTCATCGCCTTGTAGGCGGTTTCGCGCTCCTCCATCGTCATCGCGGGACCGAGCTTGGGATTAAGGAAGCTTCGGCCAAGCGTGTAGGCGATGTAGCAGCCGGCGAGCAGGAAGCCCGGGCCGAACGCCGCCGAGTAGAGCAGGTTGACCGGAACGCCCATGACCGGGCCCATCACCACCAGCATGACGCTTGGCGGAATGAGAATTCCGAGCGTGCCGCCGGCAGCGATGGCGCCCGAGGAGAGCCGGGCGTCGTAGCCGGTCTTGATCATCATCGGCGCGGCCATGATTCCGAGCACCGTGACGGCCGCGCCGACGATGCCCGTCGCCATGGCGAAGATCGTCGCCGTCAGGATCACCGCCAGATAGAGCGAGCCGCGGACCGGTGCGAGCAGGCTGCGCATCGCGCCGAACAGGCGCTCCATCAGCCCGGCCTGCTCGGTCATGTATCCCATGAAGATAAACAGCGGCACGGCCGGAAAGATCTCGTCCTTCATCGTGCCCCAGATCTGCAGGTAGCTCAGGTTGAAGGTCTGCTCCCAGCCCAGGCCGAAGCCGCCGAAGATGATGGCGAGAAACAGCAGCGTGAAGGAGATCGGGAATCCGATGAAGATGACGGCTACCATGCAGACCAGCATGATGAGGCCGAGGAGCTCCGAATAGCTCATGTTCAGACCTCGATCTTCTCGTGCCTGGTCAGGAACTCGCCGGTGCGCCATGCCCACAGGCTCTTCATGAGTTCCGAGATGCCCTGCAGGGACAGCATGAAGGCGGTGAGCGGGATAACCCCGCGCAGCGGCCACAATATCGGCGTCCAGGCCCCGGAGCTCGAGCGCTCGTCGATCGAGATCGAGTAAAGGAAGTCATCGATCGAGATGTAGAACAGCACGGCCATCGCCGGCAGGAAGAACAGGATGAAGGCGAGGCTGTCGATCATGCCTTTGGTCCGGTCCGAGAACCCTTCCCACAGCATGTCGGTGCGGACGTGAGCACCTTTCAGAAGCGCCAGCGCTGATCCCAGCATGAACAGCGCCGCATACGACATGGTCGTTACGTCGAGCGCCCAGACGGTAGGACTCTTCAGGAAGTAGCGGGCGAAAACCTCGTAGACGTTGGCGAGCACCAGGGGAATGATGAAGAGCACGAAGAGATGACCGGTCCACTCCGTGAACTTGTCGATGGTGCGGATAACGGCCAGATAGCCCCGGGGAGGGGTCGGCCTTGGCGGCGACGAGACACTGGTCATTGCAGTGGCCATCAGCTGACCCTCAGAGGCAGCGCTGTCGTGGACCCCGTGAAAAACCGACCGCACCATCCAGTGCGACCTCGAGCGGGTCCGGTGGAATGTTACTTTAGCGGCGATCTCGGCGCCAGCTGCTGGGTAGCCGTCGCAGCCGCCCAGGAGCGCTGATGGCCATCCAGCCGCAAGGCCGGGCATGAAGACCTGGTGAAGGTATATTATGGACGCGGTCTTCCAGAACGCCGATCGTCTGGATGAGGCGTCCAAAGCTCCGACATCACGTGCTCGCTCGCAGTTGTCCTCTGAATGGTTGGACTTAGAAGTCCATGCCACCCATACCACCCATGCCGCCGCTACCAGGAGGCATACCGGCGCCGCCTTGGTTTTTCTTCGGCACTTCGGCCACCATGGCTTCCGTGGTGACCAGGAGCGCCGCAACCGAGGCTGCATTCTGGATCGCCACGCGAACGACCTTGGTCGGGTCGATGATGCCCTTCGAGATCAGGTTGACATATTCGCCGGTCTGCGAGTCGAAGCCGTAGGCATACTGGTCCTTTTCGAGGATCTTGCCGAGGATGACGGAACCGTCTTCACCGGCGTTGATCGCGATCTGGCGGGCCGGCCAAGACAGCGCCTTGCGTACGATCTCGACGCCGGTCTTCTGGTCGTCGTTCTTGGTGCGCAGGCCCTTGNAGGGAGGCACGGAGCAAGGCGACGCCACCGCCCGGCACGATGCCTTCTTCCACCGCCGCACGGGTCGCATGCATCGCGTCATCCACGCGATCCTTACGCTCCCTTACCTCGACCTCGGTCGCGCCACCGACGCGGATCACCGCGACGCCGCCCGCGAGCTTGGCCAGACGCTCCTGCAGCTTCTCACGGTCGTAATCCGAGGTAGTTTCCTCGATCTGCGCCTTGATCTGGGCCACGCGGGCTTCGATGTCGGCCTTCTTGCCGGCCCCGCTGACGATGGTGGTGTTTTCCTTGTCGATCATCACCTTCTTGGCGCGGCCAAGCATCTGCAGTGTGACGTTCTCGAGCTTGATGCCGAGATCTTCCGAGATCGCCTGACCGCCGNCAGAACTGCGATGTCCTGCAGCATGGCCTTGCGGCGATCGCCGAAGCCCGGAGCCTTGACGGCCGCGACCTTCAGNACCGCCACGCAGGCGATTGACGACCAGGGTGGCGAGCGCTTCGCCTTCGACGTCTTCAGCGATAATCAGAAGCGGCTTGCCGCTCTGCACCACCGCTTCCAGCAGCGGCAGCAGCTCGTTCAGCGAGGAGAGCTTCTTCTCGTTGATCAGGACATAGGCGTCTTCCATCTCAACGCGCATCTTGTCGGTGTTGGTGATGAAGTAGGGTGAGATGTAGCCGCGGTCGAACTGCATGCCTTCGACGACTTCAAGCTCGGTCTGGAGCGACTTGGCTTCCTCGACCGTGATGACGCCCTCGTTGCCGACCTTCTTCATGGCATCGGCAAGGAATTTGCCGATTTCGGAGTCGCCGTTGGCGGAGATGGTGCCAACCTGGGCGATTTCCTCGTTCGAGGT
>NZ_LLYB01000061.1:16221-16412 GCF_001440475.1 Bradyrhizobium lablabi
ACGAGGTCAGCGACCACGGCTTCCACCGCCAGATCGATACCGCGCTTGAGGTCCATCGGGTTCATGCCGGCGGCAACCGACTTGGCGCCTTCACGGACGNGGCCGCAAGCACGGTCGCGGTCGTGGTGCCGTCGCCGGCCGCGTCCGCGGACTTCGAGGCGACTTCGCGCACCATCTGCGCGCCCATGTTC
>NZ_LLYB01000061.1:16454-19291 GCF_001440475.1 Bradyrhizobium lablabi
GTCCTTGGTCATGCGGGGGGCGCCGAAAGACTTGTCGAGCACGACGTTGCGGCCCTTCGGGCCGAGCGTCACCTTGACGGCATTGTGGAGAATGTCGACGCCGCGCAGCATGCGGTCGCGGGCATCAACGCCGAATTTNCTTGGCTGACATGATGATCTCCGTATTCCCAGATCCCGAGATCCACGCGACTGGCCGGATTCCTGAGGGATGAGATTTGGATTGCAGGCCTCTTCCTTCGAGACGCCGGCTGCGCCGGCTCCTCAGGATGAGGGAAACAGGCTAAAGCGCTTAAGCGGCCTTCCTGGCGACGGGAACGTCGGTGAGAACGCCCATGATGTCGCTTTCCTTCATGATCAGAAGTTCCTGACCATCGAGCTTGACCTCGGTGCCCGACCACTTGCCGAACAACACACGGTCGCCGACCTTGAGGTCGATCGGGATGAGCTTGCCGGCTTCGTCACGGNGCCGGGGCCAACGGCGACGACTTCGCCCTGGGAGGGCTTTTCCTTGGCACTGTCCGGAATGAGGATGCCGCCAGCGGTTTTGTCTTCGGCATCGATGCGTTTGACCACAACGCGGTCGTGGAGCGGCCGGAACTTCATGCGATCCTCCATGACTTTTGTGATTTTTTCTGGATTGGCAGTCGCAATAAGCGAGTGCTAGCCGCCCTTGACATAAGCCTGTGACACTGGGGCGCAAGGGGGTCGGCCCACGATTGACTGCGACTTGAGTTTCCGGGGGAGGCGCCTGCTCGCAGGTGAAGTAACATGCTGCTAGCGCGTTGATTGCTATGACCTGTTGAACGTTTTGGTTTTTGGCGAATTGAGAATCACCCATTGCTCTTCGGTTGCGCTGGAGGTTGGCATGATCGAGAAAGATGCGGTTTCCAGGGATTTCAGGAAGCAGGTCTTAGGCTACGGACTGACAACAGCGGAAATCGTTTACCGCCGTCCGGATCGGCGCTGGCTGCTGCAAACTTACGTCTGGCAGGACTACGATATGTTTCCGGATTTCCCGGCGTTGAAGGATTTCCTCGCGTTCTGGGAAACAAAGCTCGAAGGCCCGCTGTTTGCGGTCACCGTCGCGCACTCCAAACTGATCAAGCCTGCCGAACTGCGCGCCGTGGACGGAGTCTTCCGGTTGCATTAACGCGAGCGCGCGATTTCTGTCGCTCATGCGCAAAATGTGTTCGGGAAATTTACTCTCTTCACGCGGGCCAATTCAGGGAGATCACAAGCCCGCATTTTCTGTTTGCCGGCGCCAACGACGTGATCGAATAATTTAAGTTGTTTGCTGCGGTGCATGAGTCGGCTTCTGGCCCAAAAACAAAAGGCGCTCCCTTCGGAGCGCCTTTCGCATTCTCGCAACTGTGACACCGGCGGCGCGAACGCCGCGCGAAATCACAGCGAATAGTACATGTCGAACTCGACCGGGTGCGGGGTCATTTCGAAGCGCTCGACTTCGGTCATCTTCAGCTCGATGAAGCTGTCGATGAAGTCGTCGTCGAACACGCCGCCGTTCTTCAGGAAGGCGCGGTCCTTGTCGAGATTTTCCAGCGCCTCGCGGAGCGAGCCGCAGACGGTCGGGATCTGCTTCAGCTCTTCCTTCGGCAGGTCGTAGAGGTCCTTGTCCATCGCCGGACCCGGATCGATCTTGTTCTTGATGCCGTCGAGGCCGGCCATCAGCATCGCGGCGAAGCCGAGATAGGGGTTGGCCATCGGGTCGGGGAAGCGGACCTCGACGCGCTTGGCCTTCGGGTTCGCCGTATAGGGGATGCGGCAGGAGGCCGAGCGGTTGCGCGCGGAGTAGGCGAGCAGCACGGGGGCTTCATAGCCCGGGACCAGGCGCTTGTAGGAGTTGGTCGACGGGTTGGTGAAGGCGTTGATCGCCTTGGCGTGCTTGATGATGCCGCCGATGTAGTGGAGGCAGGTCTCCGAGAGGTCGGCATACTTGTTGCCGGCGAACACGGGCTTTCCGCCCTTCCAGATCGACTGGTGGCAGTGCATGCCCGAGCCGTTGTCACCATAGACCGGCTTCGGCATGAAGGTGGCGGTCTTGCCGTAGATGTGCGCGACCTGGTGGATGCAGTATTTGTAGATCTGCATCTGGTCGGCCATCAGCGTCATGGTGTCGAACTTCATGCCGAGCTCGTGCTGGGCGGAAGCGACTTCGTGGTGATGCTTTTCGACCTTGACGCCCATCTTGGCCATCGCGCCGAGCATTTCCGAGCGCATGTCCTGCACCGAGTCCTGCGGCGGGACCGGGAAGTAGCCGCCCTTGGTGCGGATGCGGTGACCGAGATTGCCGCCCTCATATTCGGTGTCCGAATTGGTCGGCAGTTCCGACGAATCCAGCTTGAAGCCGGTGTTGTAGGGGGTGGTCTGGAAGCGAACGTCGTCGAATACGAAGAATTCGGCTTCGGGGCCGAAGAACACGGTGTCGCCGACGCCCATCGACTTCACCATCGCCTCGGCCTTCTTGGCCATGCCGCGCGGATCGCGGTTGTAGGGCTCGCCGGTGGTCGGCTCGAGCACGTCGCAGATGATGACCATGGTGGTCTCGGCGAAGAACGGGTCGATCGTCGCGGTGACGGGGTCGGGCATCAGGCACATGTCGGATTCGTTGATCGCCTTCCAGCCGGCGATCGAGGAGCCGTCGAACATCTGACCTTCGGCGAAGGTGTCCTCTTCGATCATGCTGACGTCGAAGGTGACGTGCTGCCACTTGCCGCGCGGATCGGTGAAGCGCAGGTCGACGTATTTGACGTCGTTGTCCTTGATCGATTTCAGGACGTCTTTGGCGGTCTTCATGAATACCCCTTTTGGCTGCGGGACGG
>NZ_LLYB01000061.1:19378-20890 GCF_001440475.1 Bradyrhizobium lablabi
GCAAAATTCGGGATAGCACCCGGCTCAGATAGCGTCCAGCCCGGATTCTCCGGTTCTGATCCGGATCGCTTCCTCGATGTTCGAGACGAAGATTTTGCCGTCGCCGATGCGACCCGTTTGGGCAGCGCGGCGGATCGCGTCGATCGCCTTCTCGACCAGCTCGTCCGAAATCACGATCTCGATTTTCACTTTGGGCAGGAAGTCGACGATGTATTCCGCACCGCGATAGAGTTCGGCATGACCCTTCTGCCGGCCAAAGCCCTTGGCTTCGGTGACGGTGATACCCTGCAGTCCGACTTCCTGAAGCGCCTCTTTCACCTCGTCGAGCTTGAATGGCTTGATGATCGCTTCAATCTTCTTCACAGAGCGCCTCCCGGCATTTCCAAATTGCAGATAGGTTCGATGTCGCGCGAGGCGGCCCGTCTGGTTTGATCCTTGCATCCGGCAATGCCGGAATGCCCATGATTTGTCGCCGACTGCAACGATCCTGAGCTTGGTATCCTGACTGGCTTCCTCAAAAGCAGGGTCTATGCCAAGTTGTTAATGCGGCTGATTTCGGAATGTTATCAGACTATTAACAGGCAAATGGAAGAGATTGCGCCGGACGCTGTATGATAGCGAAGCTTACAAAATAGGCAAACCGATCAATTCGTATGCAGGTGGGGCGAAACGCGCCGCGGGGTGTTGCGGGATATGCCTCCAGAAAAGGCTGACGGATCGAGGATTCGGCATGGAAGTTCTGACCACCACGGAAATGGAGCGTGCGGACCGGCTGACGATCGCCGCCGGCACGCCCGGCTTCGCGCTGATGATGAGCGCGGGCCAGGCCGTGGCCGAGGCCGCCATGGATCTGGTCGAGGAGGGGCCGATCGTGGTGGTCGCCGGCCGCGGCAACAATGGCGGCGACGGTTTTGTGGCGGCAGCCGAACTCGCCGCGCGCGGCCGTGATGTCTCCGT
The DNA here is from genome assembly GCF_001440475.1 of Bradyrhizobium lablabi. Classification (GTDB taxonomy): domain Bacteria; phylum Pseudomonadota; class Alphaproteobacteria; order Rhizobiales; family Xanthobacteraceae; genus Bradyrhizobium; species Bradyrhizobium lablabi. The sequence goes on from NZ_LLYB01000061.1 coordinate 20,336, forward strand.
CATCCTCTTGTGCGAGCGCGACAGCCTGCAGGGCGATGCCGCGCTCGCTGCACGCGGCTGGAAGTATCCGGTGCTGCCGTTCAACCCACAGGCGATCGGCAAGCCGGCGCTGATCATCGACGCGCTGTTCGGCGCCGGCCTCAACCGTCCCGTCAAGGGCGAACCGCTTGATGTGATCGAGGCGATCAACGCCAATGGCGCGCCGGTGCTCGCCGTCGACCTGCCGAGCGGCATCAATGGCACGAACGGTGCGGTGATGGGGGCTGCGATCAATGCCGTCGAAACCGTGACGTTCTTCCGCCGCAAGCCGGCGCATCTGCTGATGCCCGGGCGCAAGCATTGCGGCCGCGTCCGCGTTGCCGAGATCGGCATCGATGCGCATGTGCTCGAGGAGATCCGGCCGCAGACGTTCGAGAACGTTCCTGCGACCTGGCAGAAATCGTTTCCCGTGCCCGACATCGACGGTCACAAATATGCGCGCGGCCACACGGTCGTGCTCTCGGGCGAACTGGCGTCGACCGGCGCGGCGCGGCTGGCGGCGCGCGGCGCGCTGCG
>NZ_LLYB01000062.1:0-36184 GCF_001440475.1 Bradyrhizobium lablabi
CAGACCGCCTACGGAGAGGTCCGTCATGCGACCCATTGCCAGCAGAGTGAGACGATGCTCAGAGAGGCGTTCATCGAAACGCAAGCACCTTCGCTTTTGGAGGCGCTTCGCGGCCTAGTCCAGGAGGATGTGCGATGTTCGGAAAGAAGAAAATGCTGCGGAAGCACGAGACCCAGGAGGTTCAAGCTCGATTCGAGCGGAACGAGGGCGCTGGGAAGGACATTTACGCCCGGATCGCTGATTTGAAGAATGTGCCGCGCGACAACCTGCCTGACGCGGTTTTTATGCTCTTCGTTGAGGCAAAACACCGGAGCGAGCTGATTCGGCAATCGATCCAGGAGCGTACCCGTTATGACTTCAATTTCGTCGGGTTCGTCGACGGCGATTTGGCGACCTACCTCGCGGAGGACGCGGCCCATGCGGTCCGAGATCACGTTACCAACCCGCAGACATTCTTAGAGGCGATGTCTGAGCAGTTTCCGGATGTGCACTTCACGATCCAACAGCAGGACGCCGTCTCAATGGTTGCTTCGATGATCCGTGTGCAGCGGCTGGAAGGCATCCTGGAAGGTCTGCGGCTTACCGGCCTGCTGAACAAAGCGCCAAACCGCCGCCCATCAGCCCGCAGAAGAACAGAATGCTTTAGCGGCTCCACTTCAAGGCCCTTCTGGTGTCATAGCGGACACCCTCGACAAATCCAATCAGGTTCGAATTGATTGCCGCCGTCAAACCATACCCTGTCGGCCGGTGAGAGGCGCAGATCGAACTGTCTTCGAAATTGGTGTGCCGCGGTGCGGTCCGCCTACGTGGACCAGCTGCAGCCCAGAAGCCCAGAAGCCCAGGAGCGCGGGCCCACTCCTGACCTCTACGGAAGCGCGGCGAGAAACGTGGGTTCCCCCCAAGCCCGGAATGATCGAACTTTTTTGCAAGGAGCCATCTTCCATCGTCGTCGCGGAAACTCCGAAGCGGAGGATACGCTTCGGCAAGGCATTTTACCTGGTCGGCGGCGACTTGCTCAGCACCGCCTTCATGCGGCCTCAGCACTCATCTGGGCGAACAGCTTCGGCCCCGCACGTCCACGTGCAATCGGGTGCGAGGGCCCGGCGGATTCGGTGACAGATTGGCAGGCTCGGCAGACGAACTTCTCGCGCACGTGCTGGATCACTTTCGAACTCAGGACTGGATAAAACCTGGGCAAGGCTCGCCAATATTTTTTCATTGCCAGTGCTTGAGTTCGGGATGTTGGTATTTGTGTTGGTATTCGCCGGGAGGCTGAAAAATAAATTCATGTCGGTTCAAGTAGTTAGCTGCCAAAATCCATTACCTCGCACGTAATAGAATGGCCAGATGCCGCGCATCACCTCGTCGACGGAAACCTTGCCAATGGCGCAGCCGACGAACAGCGTCGTTCCCACCGGCGGCGTCAGCAGGCCGATCCCGAGATTGAGCAGCATGACGATCCCGAAATGCACGGGATCGATGCCGAAGCTCTTGACCACCGGCAGCAGGATCGGGGTGCAGATCAGCAGCAGGGGGGCGAGGTCGAGCGCCGTTCCGAGAATCAGCAGCATGATGTTCAGCCACATCAGCAGCACGTATTTGTTGCTCGATATAGCGACGAAGAATTCGGTCATTTTCGCCGGCATCTGCATCAGGGCGGCGACATAGCCGAAGCACGACGCGGTTGCGACCAGCGTCAACACCATCGCCACGGTTTGCAGCGTCTTGTAGACCAGCAATGGCAGTTCGGACCATTTGTAGTCCCGGTAGATGAACATCGTGACGAAGAACGCCCAGACGCAGGCGACCGCGCCGGCCTCGATCGGCGTGAAGACGCCGGTGAGGATGCCGCCGAGGACGATGACCAGCGTCACGATGCCCCATACGGCGTCGCCGAGCATCTTGATCGCCTGCCGGATCGGGACCGGCTCTCCCTTGGGATGCTTGTCGCGATAGGCGTAGAACAGGCAAAGCACCATCAGCGAGAAGCCGAGCAGGAGGCCGGGGAGCACGCCGGCCAGGAACAGGCTGGTGATCGAGACTACGCCGCCGGTCGCCAGCGAATAGATCACCGAGTTGTGGCTCGGCGGGACGATGATCGCCTGCAGCGAGGCGCTGATGGTCACGTTGGTTGCGAACACCCGCGGATAGCCCTTGGCGGCCATCTGCGGGATCATCACCGAGCCGATCGCGGAGGTGTCGGCGACCGACGATCCGGAGATGCCGCTCATGATCGTGGTCGCGAGGATATTGACCTGCGAAAGGCCGCCCCGGATGCGTGTGAAACCGACGACCACGGCTGCAAAGTCGACCAGCCGCCTGGCCATGCCGCCCTCGGCCATGATGGCGCCGGCCAGCACGAAGAACGGGATGGTCAGCATCGAGACCTTGCCGACGCCGCTGGCAAATTGCTGCATGACGGCGCCGACGGGCAGGTCGATCCAGAGCGCGCCGACGAGTGAGGACAGCGCCAGCGCATAGGCGATCGGCATGCCGATCGCGAAGAAGAAGCACATGCTGAGAAGCAGAACCGCGATATCCATGGCAATTACTCGACCGGTACGTGAGCGTCAGCGCCGTCGCGCGGGGGCGGGCCAATGGTCAGGCGTTCGACGACGAACAGGAGCATCATCGCGCCGCTGACCACGATCGGAAGATAGGTGATGCCGACGGAAAGCCAGGGAAATTCATCCACCGAATTATCCCAGGTGGTATGAACAAGCCGCAGTCCCCACACCACCATGAAGATCGCAATCACGCCCATCAAGACTTCGCTCAGGAAGAGGGAGGCACGGCGCAGCAGCGGCGGCAGCAGGTCGGTGCCAACAGTCATGTTCATATGGATGCGCTGGCGATAACAGTTGGCCGAGCCGATGAAGGTGATGCCGACGGTCAGCAGCACCGCCATCGGCTCCGGCCATGACGAAGCGCTGTTGAGGATATAGCGGGTATAGACGGCCCACGGAATAACTGCCGAGACCAGCACCAGCGCCACACACGCGATCGTGGCGCCGGTCCAGTAAACGGCATCGTTCACACGCCGGAAAATTCCAGCCGCAGAATTGGACATTTCAACCTCGGAGAATGACGGCGCTTCGAATCGCTCTGGCAGTCCGGCGGAATGGCCGGAACGAACCTCCGGCCACGCCCGATCGGGGGCTGTGCCTATTGGACCGCTTCGATGCGCTTGACCATCGCAGCATACTTGGCGCCGTATTTGTCCCACACCGGCTTGACGGCATCCTGGAACGGCTTCTTGTCGATGTCGGTGATGATCTCGGTACCGGACGCCTTCATTTTCTCGATTGCGGCATTCTCCGCTTCATACCAGAGCACGCGCTGCTCTTGCTGCGCTTCCTTTGAAAGCTTCTTGATCAGCGCCTGATCGTCCGGCGACAGCTTCTGCCAGGAGATGCGTGAGAACACCAGAAGCTCCGGAATGATCAGGTGTTCGGTCATCGTGAAATACTTGGCCACCTGGTAATGGTTCTGCGCCATGAACGATGGCGGATTGTTCTCGGCGCCATCGACCACGCCGGTCTGCATCGAGCTGAACACCTGATCGAAGCCGAGCGCCACGCCGTTGCCGCCGAGTGCGTTCATGGTGTCGACGAACAGCGGATTGCCCATCATGCGGACCTTGAGGCCCTTGAGGTCGGCAATGGTCCGGACCGGCCGCTTGTTGTTGTAGACGTTGCGCGAGCCGGCGTTCATCCAGCACAGCGCGATCAGGCCAGTCTTTTCGTTCGCGGAAATCTTCGCCAGCAACTCGTCGCCGATTTCGCCGTCGATGACTTTCTCCATATGCTTGGAGTTGCGGAAGACGAACGGCATGTTGAAGACGTTGACGTCGTCCACGACCGGTCCTACGGCGCCGACCGAAATACGGGCGATCTGCAGTGCGCCGAGCTGTGCCTGCTCGATCATCTCCTTTTCGCCGCCAAGCTGCATCGAGGGGAACATCTGGATCGTCAGCCGGCCATTGGTGGCGGCCTCCAGCTTCTTGCCCATCCGGACGACGGCCTCGACCGTCGGATAACCGAGCGGATGAACGTCGGAAGCCTTCAGCACCATTTTGGTTTGCGCAAAGGCCGATGACAGCGGCGCCGTGGTCGCCATTGTGGCCCCGAGGCCTGCGCTCAACTTGATGAAGTCGCGGCGTTTCATGTTGTTCCTCCTGATGTGTTTTATCGTTTTATGGACTTTTCGAATTCTAGGGTCGTTCGTCGAAGTACTCCGGATTGATGTGTTGGGTAGCCGAGATGTTCTCGAGCAGGCTTTCGAGGTGGACTTCCATCGCCCGCCTTGCGCCCTCGGCGTCATGCGCCTCGATGGCGGTCAGGACGGCTTCGTGTTCGATGATGACCTTTGCGATCCGACCGCGCTGGGGCAGGGTCAGCCGGCGATAGCGATCGACGTGAACCTTCACCTGCTGAATATATTTCCAGATTCCGGGATAGCCGGCGACCTCGGCAACCGTAGCATGAAACATTTCATCGGCTTGATGGAACGTGTCGCTGTCTCCGGCCGCGCTGGCCTCGCGCTGGCGTTCCAGGATCGACTGCAGCGCCAAAATCTGGCTCGGTGTCGCGCGCTCCGCTGCCATCCGCGCGGTAGTCTCCTCCAACGCCTTGCGGATGATGATGGCCTCCGGCAGTGCTGCCACCGGAATGCGCGAGACGAAGATGCCGGACTGCGGATAGATCTCCAGCAGGCCTTCGTCCGATAATTTGAGGATCGCCTCGCGAACGGGGGTGCGGCTCACGCCGTAGGAGACCGCGATCTGCGCCTCGGAAATCGCTTCGCCCGGGCGGCGCTGCAGCGACACCAGTTCGCCGCGAAGATCAGAATAGATTTTCGATGCTGCCGTCGCCGCGCGCGGTCTGCCGCTGCGGCGCGTGCCGGCGGCAATTCGGCGAACCGTTGGATCCGTCTTTTTCGATGCGCGGGCGGGCATGGCTGCTTTCTCAATTGATATATTAGTATATGAATTCGCGTTGGCAACCAGAAATCGTGCGCGCGCGGATTTTGATTCCGCCACACCAGAGTCGCTCGCAGATTTGCGGGCGACGCATAGAATCCTACTGACGGCCGCCAGCCTCGCTGCGTTTTATCGGTGTAGAGCGGACATCGCGAACTTGGCCGCCGAAGCCCGACCGCAAGCGGATTCCTGGGGGGAGAATTGTACTGTGTTGGGGTACACCGGCCGCCTCGGCCGCCACTCCGTCTCCATGCAACCGTCTAACATCCAGACTCGCACCTCAGCATCTTCTTCGATGACCTCGACGGCATGCAGTCCTGGCGAGACCGTCAAGCGCCTTTCTCAAGCGAATTGGACACAGCTCTGGTGCGTCAAACATCGAATCCACAATCTCAGGAAAGATTTGACTGATTTCGTAACTTTTTCGGCAGCGCTTTAGGACTTCGAACGATGCCTCTTTCATGCTGGCTTGTAATTTCAGCGCCATCATAAGTCTCGGAGTGTGACCACCTCACACCAAAAGCTCCAACATCGGCCCATCTTTCCAGTCTGGAGGAACGAGATGAGCGACCGAAAAGCCACCTCTAAGCCATCGGTCAGCGAGCTGGCGGAGCTCAAAGGTGCGGGTCGCGACCTACGAATAGATGCCTGCCGAGGCATCGCGCTGTGGTTCATCTTTCTTGACCATGTCCCGAACAACATCGGAAGTTGGCTGACGCTGCGGAACTACGGCTTCAGCGATGCCGCGGAAGTATTCATGTTCGTCTCGGGCGTANCTACGGCAAGGCATTGCGCTGCGAGGGCTGGACCGCGGTGATCCGCCGGACCCTGCGGCGAAGCTGGGACATTTACGTTGCATTTCTGCTGCTCACGCTCGCTTGCGCCATCCTGGTTCACCTCGCAGGCGGCGGTCGTCTCGCTGACGAGAGCAATACGCGCATTCTATTGGACCAGCTGGGCGCGACGCTCGCCCACGCGGCGATACTGCAATACCGTCCGGTCAATACCGACGTGTTGCCGATCTTTGTGCTTCTTCATCTTTTGTTCGCGCCGTTACTGTGGTTGCTGCTGCGACTGCCGAACGTGACGCTTGGCGCGTCGGTAGCACTTTACGTGCTGGTGCATGTCTTCGGCTGGACCGTCCCGGCGTGGCCGAGCGGTCACTGGGCCTTCAATCCGCTGGCCTGGCAGCTCCTCGTTGTGCTTGGCGCGTGGTGGATGATCGAGGACAGGAACGTCCGGCCGTGGGTCACGTCACGCACGGTGCTTGGACTTGCTGCCCTCTATCTACTCTTCAGTCTGGTCATCGCACTGAGCTGGCGCATCAAACCGCTGGAAGGACTGATCCCGCAGACGTTTGCGCAGCTGCACCAAGTGGATAAATGCAATCTTGATCCACTGCGATTGTTGCATTTTTTGGCGATAGCGGTTTTGGCAGCACGATTCGTGCCTCGCAATTGGCGAGGGCTGACGACGCCGGTGATGCGCGGCGCGATCTGTTGTGGCCGGAGCTCGCTGCCAATCTATTGCCTTGGCGTTCTGCTGGCGTTCGCCGGCCACATGGTGCTGTTCGATATCTCGGACGGGCTTGCGATGCAGATTGCGGTGAGTCTCGTTGGCATCGCGGCGATGATCGCGACCGCAACGCTGCTGAACTTGATCAGTATCAAGCCCAGGCAGCAGTTAGCGATAGACAGCACCCTCCCGAGTGAACAACGGCGAACTATGATGTCTCACTCCATCGGCTGAGACTTGGCGGAGGTCCGGCAACGTGCTCGGATGAGCCGCGCTGTAGAGGCAAGAATAGCCGCGTTTGGAACGGCACCAGCTGACGAAAGCCTCCGGATCGCCCAATAGATTGCAGGAAAGACAGTAATCAGCGGCTTTGCTGAGTTGGCGTCCAACTCTTTCCCAAGAGTGGCGCAACGGGGCTCCGCCAAACGGTCAGGCGGGGCCTTACGGGAATACCCCCGGCTGCACCAATCAACCCGATCACACCGCGCTTTGCCACGGTCGCTGGGGCGATGGCGTTGCTCGCAACTCCTGTGACCTCCCTCACAGCGGAACGAAATTCTCTGCTATAAGGTACGCTTATTCCCTTCAGCCGATGCAGAATGGCATCGCGGGAGGCTCGCCGTGTTGAACGACTCTCGGTCCGTTCTTGACAATGGCGACAAGCGCGCGACGCTTGCAATCGGACCGTTCCGATTGGATGTCGATACCGCAACTCTCTATCGTGGCAACGATCTGCTACCCGTCGGCTGCCGCGCCGTCGCACTGCTCAGCGCGCTGGCGAAACGTCAAGGTTTGGTGGTTTCCAAGGACGAATTGATCCAGGCCGCTTGGTCAGGCATGGTCGTCGAAGAAAGCAATCTGTCGGTTCAGATTGCGGCGCTGCGCAAAGCGCTTGCAGCCGAGCCGGGCGGGGAGCGTTGGATCGAAACCCTGCCGCGCCGTGGATATCGGTTCGTCGGCCCGACCACGACGAGTTCGCACCACAGCGCGATCGAAGAGAAGGTGCCGCCTGCCCAGGGGGGTGGGCGCACTATCCTGTCCCCCGGTGCAGCCGGCGACAGAAGTCAGGAGGGATCAATCGCCCGCCGGTCCCGCTGGCTCGTCGGGCGAAACGGTCCGCTGGCTACGCTGGACAAGGTCACGCAGCGGATGCTCGCCGGCGACAGACAGGTCGTCTTCATCACCGGCGAGGCTGGTATCGGCAAGACCTCGTTCGTCGAGATGGCGATGGAGCAGCTTTCCCGATATCGCGTCGAGACCCTGTGCGGATTCTGTACCGAGCGTTTCGGCGTCAACGAGGCATTTCTCCCGCTGATCGATTCGCTGACGACGCGCTGTCGCGCTCCGGACGGTTCGGCTGTCCTGGAGGCCGTGCGCGCCCATGCGCCGGCCTGGCTGCTCCAGATGCCCGGTTTTCTCGATGTGGCGGACCGGGCCGCGTTCCGGAATGAGGTATTCGGGGCGACACGAGAACGGATGTCGCGTGAGTTCTGCGATCTGGTCGAAGTGTTGAGTGTGGATCGCCCGTGGGTCCTCGTCATCGAGGATATGCATTGGAGCGACTTCCAGACGGTCGACGTTCTGTCGCGCTTCGCACACGGAGACCGCAAGGCTCAAGTGCTCGTTCTTGCCACCTATCGTGTTGGCGACAGCATCATGAGTGGACATCCGGTTCGCCGTCTGCATCAGGATTTGGAGATCCACGGGAGGTGCAGCGACCTGCAACTCGATCGATTGTCCAAAACCGAGGTGGAGCACCACCTCGCCTTGCGTTTCCAGGACGAGAAGCTCGCTTCGGCGCTCTCCGGGCCGATGTTCGGGCGCACCCAGGGGCAGCCGTTGTTCATCGCCTCGCTTGTGGACTACCTGGTCAATCACGAGTCGATTGTGGAGATCGACGGCGCCTGGCGCCTCGGATCCGGAACCGCCCTGTCAGAGGATGTCGTGCCAAACGATCTGATCAACATGATCACACATCGGATCGATCGTCTGAGTGAGGACGAGCAGCAGATGCTCGAGGCGGCCAGCGTAGCGGGGAGCGAATGCGCTGCAGCCCTCGTGGCCGCTGGTCTGTCGCGCGACACCGTGGAGACCGAGGAAGTCCTGGAGGGTCTTGCACGCAAGGATCACACGGTGGTGTCGTCCGGCGTTTCTGAATGGCCCGACGGGACCTATTCCGGATCCTACGCTTTCCAACACATTCTCTATCAGAACGTGCTCTATCAACGGCTCACCCCGGCACGGCGCCTCCAGATCCATCACCGCATGGGCGAGCGTCTCGAGCAGGGATATGGGGACCGGACGGAAAATATTGCGGCTACGCTCGCGTTGCATTTCGAGCAGAGCCACGATTTCCCGCGTGCGCTGCGCTATCTCAGCCAGGCCGCAGAAAACTCCGCGAAACGCCTCGGTCACGAGGAGGCGACCAATTATCTGTCCCGCGCACTCGGCATTCTCGATCGTCTGGGAACGACGGATCAGTATGGGCCGCGCACCAGCCTGTTGCGACAGCGGAGCTGGGCGCGACGCTCGGCGGGGGATCTCGCCGGCTCGGTTCGCGATCTCGAGGAGATGATCGCTTGCGCCGCGGACGCGGGGCAGCTTCGCCATGAGGTCAACGGGCTCCTGGCCGTAAGCCGGTTCTGCCTTCATGCCGACCGCCGCATGTGCCTTCACGCTTCCAACGAAGCGCTTGCCAAGAGTGAAGCGCTTGAGGATGACGCCTTCAAGGCTCTGGTGCAGGGCAGCAGCGCCAGCATCAATCTCTGGCTGAAAGGCTGGAAGGAGCAGGATGCTGCACTTTGCGAGAAAGCGTTGCAGGTAACGGCTGACGCGCGCGATCACGGCACGCTGATCCGGCGATACGGTATCGAGGGAATCCTCGAATGCTTACGGTCGCGCTACGAGGAATGCCGTCGTTCGGGAACCGATGGCAAGAAGCTCGCGCAGGAGGTCGGCGACGTCTACATCTTTGTGCTGTTCAATGTGATGGAGTCGACCGCGCTGATCCATCTCGGCCAATGGCGGCGATTGCAGCAAGAGACCATCGCCGCGCTAGCGCTGGCGGAAAGAAACGCTAACCGTCCGGCGATCGCCCTATGCCGCCTCACCTTGGGGTGGCTCCACGTCGAGGCGATGGATTTTCATGGTGCGCGCGAGCTCTGCGAGAGCATCGACCAAGCAGTGCTTGAAGAAAATCCCTTCGCCTTCTTCTTTCAGCGAGCCGTTCTTGCGAAGGTCTTCGTCGGCCTGAACGAGCCGCAACGAGCGCACCAGCAGTTCGATAACGTCATGCAACGGCTGAATTCCGACGGCATCATGATGGATTACACGATCTACGCGCAGCTACACCATTGCCTCTGCGAATACAGCCTTCAGGTCGGCGACATCGCACAGGCGCGGACATCGGCGACAAAGCTGTACGAGTACGTCGCGCCGGCGCCCGATCGCAATCATCTGGCGCAGGCGCACGGGCTGCTCACCCGGGTTGCGCTCGCTGCGGGCGATTTGGAGGAGGCAAGGGCGGAGCTCTCGCGTGCCCTCTCAACTCTCGAAGACGCCGACATGCCGCTCGCCGCTTGGCGGGTCTATCGGGCGGGTGTGGAGGTCTGTGAGAGCCTCGGCAAGCCGGCTGAGGCGGCCAAGTACAGAGCTCGCTTCGAGGACGTCATACGAACCCTTGCCGGGAATTTCGAACCTGATGACCGATTGCGGTCGTCATTGCTTGCCGCCCTCGATGCGCCGGGGGCGCGCTGAGCCAGCCGGCGCCGAGACGGTCGCTCGACGCTGCCACCAAAGTAGATGCAGTTATTCGTTCGTCAACAGATAGCAAAGCTAACTTGAGTTCGGCCTGCCTCCGTGTAACATCGTGAGATGCTTGCCATTGCTCATTACACAATGTCCATTTAGCGCACTGTGTCAGCCGCAGGCATGTCGCCCGATCGGAGCAGGCCAGGAGCTTCCGTCATGCCGCCTATTTTGTCTTCTTCAGGGGCCCCCCGACCATCGCGTAACGACCACCTGCTGCGCGTCGGCGAGATGGCACTTCGTTTCGGCGCGGAGGCGTATGGCCAATGGTGGACAATAGCCAGTCGCAGTTGGGGATACGAGGTCGACCGTCTAGTGCGGGGCGCGATGGCATCCGCGCCGCCGGAGGCGTTGCTGCGGAACATGGTCAGCGGCTACGTGAATTGCCTGGGCGAGTTGGCGGCGATAGCGCCGTCGATTGCCGAAAAGGCGGCGATGGAATTGACGCGGCGATCCGATGCTAGTCCGCAGCCCTACCTCAGTGACGTGGATGCCGGGCCTGAACCGAATGGAGAGATTTTCGAGGTAGACGGCAAGCCGTTCGCGATGCCGGCGCGGGTTCTGGACGCTTCGCAGGGATGGGCGATGTTTTTCGTGGACACCGAGGCGGCCAACCGTTCGCTTGGCGCGGCTCGCCATATCCTGTCAGCGTTCGATGCCGGCGGCGGGCGGACGCCGCTCATGATTGTCGGAGTGGACTATCGCAACAGCGATTTTGGCGTTTATCCGGAGTTCGTTGTTGCGTTGACGGTGACCGTGAAGGACGATCCCGCAAGGCAGCTGTTCACCCATTACTTGGCGATTGTCGTCACGCAGGAGTTCACCAAAGAGGCCGCCCGCATCGTATGGGGGTTAGAAAAGATCGTCTCCCCCAAGCTCGCGGTCGGTTATGCCGCGGACAACGTGCTATTCGGCGTTCCGAACGCGAAGGGCAAGGCGTTGTCGATCCGCTTTCCGCGATTCGGCGATGCACGGTCTTCCGATCTGCCGACTTTTTCCATCTCTCAACGTGGAGCAGGTCCGGAACGGCGGACTTATTGGGCAATGACGACGAAAAGCGGCAGCGGAGAGGGAACGCAGATCGGCGGATCGGTGATACTTGAATTGGGCACGTCGGGAGACGGCTTGTGCCTGTGTGCCGATGGCAAGTCGGTTTGTGTATGCGAGATGCTGCGCAGTTTCGACATCGCCGACAGGTTGCCAGCCGCGAATGGCTGGACGGAGCGGCAGACCGCGATTTACGGTCCGGCACGGCTATTGGATTTTCGTCGATGAGTTTCAGCGTCCAAAGATCATCCGTTGGGAAAAATTCGGGAGAAATTTGAGCGCATCATTGAATCCGCCATTGAGACTGCCTTTGCGGCAAAGGCCGCAGGGCGCAGAGCCGCCGCGAGCGCCGCGGGAAGAAACGCCGGATAGGAATCCGGCTGGATGATATCGATCGGAGCGCCAATCTTGTGCTTGCGGCGCAATGCCTCGGCCGCCAACAGTCCGCTGACCACGGCTCCTTCTACCGTGACGACATCGACGAAGGTCTGGCAGAAATCGCCGGCCAGAAAGAGGTTGGGAATCTCACAAACCGCCTTTGGGCGGGAGTCCCAGCTGCCGACCTGATTGACGAAAAGTTCTTCGCCGACATTGGTTTGAACATGGCAGCGGTCGTAGTCCACATCATCAAGCTTGAAGTCGAGGAAGCGTTGCAATTCCTTGAGCATTATTTCCCGAATGACTTCTTTCGGATAATCGGCGATCAAGTCGGCATTTGAGGAGATGACGTTAAGCGCGGTGCCTCCTCCCTCGGGCCATTCCTTCCAGACCTGCGAAATGTCGAGCAGACTTAGGTTGTATTTCGAGCCCAGAAGTAGCGTAATGCTTTTGGTCAAGCCTGGGATCCTGCACTTGAAATACGCATCAAGGGAGATCATGGGCTCCGATCGCAACTCGCGAACCGTTTCAAGCTTGGGTGCGCAAGCCGCGACCTCCGGGCTAACGAGGCGACCGAGCGGGCCTGGCGGTACGGCGAGCACCAGATCACCGGGAACGTTGACCTTCCACGTTTTGCTTGGCTTCGGATCGACGTTGCGGTCGGTGGTCGGCTCCTCCGGCATCTCGCCGAGTGTCAATTCGCGCACCTCGCCATCCGTCAGGTGAAGGCTTTCGACCCGCATCTGGAAGTGAATTTTGAAGCGGCGCTTCAGCTCCTTTGCACGCGCTTCGAGGTGTCGTCTCCACGGCTCGAAGATTCCGTCGTTGGTGTTCTGCGTGAGTAGCCACAAGGACGGAGTCGGGTTGCGATAGCCATACTTTACCAGGCTCTGATAGCTTCGCGCCGAGGAAAGGTAACTTGGCGAGGCAAAGGCCTCCGCCAAGGTGCGCGCGGAGGCTGTTAAGGAACCTTCGGTGCTGTAGCCCCTTGATCGAAAGAAATTGCTGACCGAGGTTTGCTCCAGCACAGCCCCTGACATCGATTGCGTGCCGATGAGGTCGAGCAGTGAATATGCCGAAAGGAATTGGTCCGCAGGGGACGCGACGCCGTTCAGCATATTGGTCAGAATTGTCGCGGGCGATCCGGGATTGGTCAGATACGGCCGCGTCTGCTTGTCTCCCGGAAAGCGGCAGCCGATGACAGTGCTTGGTATGAACTTGTCGGCGGCGCCGATCTCCGCCATGAACTGCCAGAAATTATTGTACCAGTTCAGGTACATGTGGTAGCAATGCTCGTGCGGGTCGGGTTTGTCGCTGTCTCTATGAGCGCCGAGCTTGCCGCCGAGAAAGTTGTTCTGCTCATATAATGTTATGTCGAAGCCCTGCTCCATGAGCCGGGTGGCTGCGGAGATACCGGCCAAACCGGAGCCGACGATTATTACTTCTGGCATCTCGCCCTCGAGTTGCGCTGAATAATATCAGGATTGTCGCCTCTCGTTGATTGCAAATCAATGGAATACTACCGGATGCAGGCAAACTATCGGACAATCTTCACCGAAATGCTTCTGGCCCAATCGGCCGCGGCGGGTGCGCTAGCCGATGTCGCTGGCCGCTATGCCCAGCTAATGGGGCAGGCATATCAGGAAGCACTCATGACGCTTGCAACGGAAACGCGGCTCAAAGGCGGGGCTGCCGGGTCGGCGCATCCGGTCGATGATGCCGGCATTCCCGGAGCATCTCGGCCGGGGTTGGCGCACGTCTGTCGCTCCCTCGCGGGCCTACCGCGGATCTCAATGATGGAATTTCTTTCACGATATGACAGTTTGCGTGGACGGCGCACAATGGTTAGGGATTGATCGGCGTCTGCATTTGCCGGGAAATGAAGTGCTGGTTGTGCTCCGAAACCGCGCACGCCACTCAGCACGGCGCAGGGCGGAGTAACAGCGCCGTGCACAGGTTTTCAGAATGTCAAAGGGAGAAGGCATGTCTGGTTCTGGTCCCGGTCGATCGGTGCACGACCCTCTCACCGGCATGTTTATGGCAATGAGTGACGCCTGGTTGGCGGGTGCTGGGCTTCGGGAAAACATGACGGTGCAATCCGAGGCCGGTAATCCGGGGACGGGCTTGCTCGGGGCAACGCTGCTAGGGCCGATGATCGGCATGCTCGGCGCGATGGCTGATTTGGCCGCCGTCAATCGCCAGCGATTCGACCAGTCGAGCGCCGAGGGGGCGATTGGTTCGCCGCCAGGCGGCCAGGAGAATTCGGTCGCCACTGATTTCGTGGTGCCAATGGGCCACGCCATGATGATCGCCGCGAACAGGTCGGCCAGTTACTGGCTAGGGCTGGCTCAGATATTCGCAAGTCATCAAGCGAGCTTGGCTCAGGCTGTTGGCGCCAACGCGACCGACGGCCGTGCGTCGGGATCTGAGCGGCTCCTTGCGGCCGATGAATTGCGTGCATTGCTGCGCGAGGTGGGGGACCTGGCTGTCAGGGAGGCGCGCATTTTGCAGAGCGAGTTGATCAATTTGGATGAGAGCTTAGCGCAGAATTTGCAACAGCCCGACCTGTCCGGATCCTACCGCAGGCGCTGGCGCAGTAAAATCTAGGGCGGCGCGCTTCAAACATGCAAGAGCAAACCACAAAATCTGTCATTGCACGGCTTGGTTTCGAGACGGAGATGGCCGACTTGCGCGAGCGCATTGCACGCTGGATTGACGGCTGCAGCGAGGAGATGCGCGAAGCGCTTGAATGGCAATTCCTGACGGGATCAAAGTATTTTCGTCCGTTGACGATCTTCTCCTGTTATCGGGCGGTGCGCGAAGGGCCGATCCCCGAACAGATCATGCAGTCGGCTCTGGTAATCGAGCTGTTTCACAATGTTTCTTTGATCATTGACGACATTGTCGATCGTTCCCCGACGCGGCGCGGTCGGGCCACCATGCACACCAAGTTCGGCGAACTGTCGGCTTTGATGACTTCGGGCTACATCGTGGCGGAGGGTTATCTGCAACTGAAGGATGACCTAAGAGGCATTGCATTGTTTTCGGAACTGTTGAAACGATTAGGCGTGGCTGAATGCCTGCAGTGGCGGCTTCGTCGTCAACCGCTGGGAGTTGAGGACTGGCGCAAGATCGCCGGAGAGGACACCGGCTCGATGTTCGAGGTGTGTGCCTGCCTGGGCGATCGGTCGGGCAGGCTGCGAACTTTTGGTGGCCTGCTGGGGCTGCTCTATCACGGTTGCGACGATGTTGGCGATGTGAAGGGGCTGGCCGCACTCGGAGGCGGTGGGGAGGAGGACTTGCGCGATGGTATCCTTACGCTACCTGCGGCGCTGGCAATTCGCGATCCCGCGGCGGCAAAGCTGTTTTGCGACCCGGAGGGCGGCAATCTGGCAGAGCTGGGCAGGCACTTCGTCGCCAAGCTGCCCGAAGCAGAAGCTTATCTCGACCAGATCGCCGAGGAGGGGCGAACCGAGGCACGATCGTTCGCTGTTGATCCCGCCCCCTTGATCGCGCTGATCGAGCAAACCCGGCAATTGAGCCGCTACTAGCCGGCGATTTTGGTGTAGGGTTGCCAAAGTGGAAGCTGAAGAAAACAAGCCTTGATCACATAGCGCGTCCTTGGATCGACGCTGCCCGGTTGGCGCTGAAGTGCAGCGTAGCGGCGACCAGAACGAGCAATGCGCTAGGCGATCAAGGTTTTGGGACATGCAAGCTCATGCAAAGTCTGGACGTCGGGGCGTGGCTTGAAGAGCTTGGACTTGGCCAATACCGGGCCCTGTTCGCCGATCAGGCGATCGACAGCGATGTTCTGCCTGACCTGACGGACGACGATCTGGTGCGTCTTGGTGTACCGCTGGGGCACCGCAAGAAGCTTTTCAAGGCCATCGACGACCTTCTCGGGCGGGAAACGACCGAACAGCGCGCGCCTGTCAAGCTTGTGCGGACAAGGCCTGACGCTGAGAGGCGACAGTTGACCGTGTTGATCTGCGACATGGTCGAGTCGACGGACCTTGCCTCCAAGCTGGACCCTGAAGAGCTTCGCAAGGTGATGGGCGTCTACCTCGATGCGTGCGTGAATGCTGTGACCTCCCTTGGCGGTTTCATTGCCAGATACACTGGAGACGGAATCGTCGCCTACTTTGGCTATCCGGCCGCGTTGGAGGATGCCGCGGAACGAGCTGTGCGCGCGGGCTTGCAACTTAGTCAGGCCGTACCAAATCTGGCCCCGCTACCGGGTGTAACGTTGCATGTGCGAACGGGAATCGCGACAGGTCTTGTCGTCGTTGGTGACCTTCTTGGTGAGGGCGCGGCCAGGGAAGAATCGGTTGTCGGGGAAACCCCGGTGCTGGCCGCACGGCTGCAGAGCCTTGCTCCCCCCGACGGCGTAGCTATTGCCGGCAGCACACGCCGGTTGGTCGAGGGCATGTTCGAGCTTGAATTTCTCGGCATGTGCGACTTGAAGGGGCTGCCCGGCCTGAGACCCGTATGGCGCGTGCTGCACGAGGCGGCGGCCGAAAGCCGTTTCGATGCTACACACCACGCCGATCTGACCGAAGTGGTTGGCCGGGAGGATGAGCTGTCGCTGTTGCTTGCGCGATGGCGGACTGCATGCGACGGCGAGCGTCAGTTGGTCCTGCTGACGGGCGAAGCAGGAATCGGAAAGTCGCGATTATGCATGGCCCTTGCGAGCCGGATTGCAACAGAGAGCCATTTCATTATCCGCCTGCAGTGCTCGCCGTTCCATACCGTTAGTGCGCTGCACCCGATCTTCACCTATTTTGAACGCGTGGCCGGACTGACGCTCGGCATGGAGCCTGAGGAGAAATTGAATCGATTGATTGCTGAGATGCAGAAGTCCGGGAATGTGGCGCCCGAGACGATAGCGCTTTTTGCAGACCTGCTGTCGATACCCATTGGCGATCGTTTGCCCCGACACGAGGGAGCACCCGAGAAGTTAAAGAGCCTGACACTTGATGCTCTGGACGATTGGGTCGTGAACCTGTCGCGGTTGAAGCCAGTATTATGGATACTGGAAGATGCGCACTGGATTGATCCGACAACGGTCGAGGCAATCAGCCACGGCTTGGGCCGGACAAACAGCGCTCGCATCCTGGCCGTAATAACGCACCGGCCGGAATTTCACCCCCCGTGGACCGGCCGTAGCCAGGTTGCTTCGTTCAGCCTCAATCGGCTGAGCCGACGGCAGTCGTACGAGTTGGTCCGACGGGTGGCGGGGAAGGATCTAGCCGATGCACTTGTTGAGCAAATCGTCTCCAAGGCGGACGGGATGCCTTTGTTCATCGAGGAACTGACGAAGGTCGTAGTCGACTCCGGCCCGTATGAGGCGAGTACCGGTTCCTATGACGACAAGCGGGGATCCGGTGAGTCGATGATACCGGTAACGCTGCAGGACTCATTGCTTGCCCGTCTTGACCGGCTGACAGAGAGCAAATCCGTTGCGCAGATTGGTGCGGTAATCGGGCGGGAGTTTTCATTCGAACTGTTGGCTGCGGTGGTGCCATCAAAGCCCAAGGAACTTGAAGCTGCTTTGACACTGCTTGAGGCGGCGGACCTGATCAGCGCGCGAGGAAATCCACCGGAGGTGATCTACACATTCAAGCATGGCCTCGTGCAGGAGGCTGCCTACTCGACGTTGCTCATCAGTCGGCGCCAGAAGCTGCACAAACGCATCGCCGAGACGTTGCAGAGCAACTCTGCCCAGATAGCGGAGGCGCAACCGGAATTATTGGCGCACCATTTCACCGAAGCGGGCCTCATCTCGCAAGCGATTGATTGGTGGGCCCGCGCCGCTTCGCGGTCGGCAGGCAGATACAACAACATTGAAGCGGTCAGCCAGTTTCACCGCGCTTTGGGGCTACTCACGCACCTTGCGGATGATTCATTGACCCAACGCCGGGAGTTTGAACTCAGGATCGCCATGATCGAACCGCTCTACGCAACGAGTGGTTATTCCGGGACGGAGGTCGAACAGAATTACGCCCGGCTGCTCGAACTTGGTCAGGACCTCGGAGAAACGCAGCAATTGCTGCGGATCTTGTGGGGCCGGGCCGGCGGTGCTCTCGTACGGTGCGACTTTCCGCGCACTCTTGAGTACGTGGGGAGCTTTCTCGAACTGGCGCGCCGGGCCGAGGACGGGACATCGGCGGCACAAGGGGTTCGGATCAAGGCAATGATTGCGCTGGCGAGCGGCGAACTGGTCACGGCGCGCGAGCGGTTCCTGGAAGTGATAGAGGAGTTTGAGCGCGAAGGCTCGGCGACGACGCTCGGTAACTATCTGACGATTCCACGTCCAACGACCATGGCACAGTATTCGATCGCCGCACAACAACTCGGCCGTCTTGACGAGGCACAGGAGCTGTGCGTGCGCAGTTTGCATGAGGCCCGTGAACGCGGACACCACTTGACGAGCTGCTATGTGATCTATCATTGCGCGATGAAGTCAATGGTTGAGCAGGATCCTGTCGCGGTCTTCTCGCTCGCTGAAGAGCTTGTCGAGATCATGAGCCGGCATCATGTTTTCTACTGGGAATGTTTTACGGAGGCGCTTCTAGGTTGGGCTTCGGCCATAACGGGCGCGTTGGATATCGGCTTGGCACGACTGCAGCGCAGCCGGGAAATCCGAGATCGGGTGCAAACCAGGATCTGGCTTCCCTATTTCCTGATCAGCGAAGCCGATATCCTGATGCAGAACCAGAGGAACGATGAGGCTATCGCCTTGCTGGATCGAGCGGCGGCGGAGGCTGATGCAACTGGGCAGCGTTACAGCGAGGCGGAGGAATTTCGCGTACGAGCCTGCGCGAGACTCTCCCAGGGCGCATCGCTTGCTGAGGTAGAGGCTTTGTTCCGACGCGGATTGGAAACGGCACAAAGGCAGAATGCGAGACTTTTCGAATTGCGGACCGCGACAAGTCTGGCGCAGGTCTGGCGGGATGCCGGACAAATTGACAGCGCGCGCACGCTGCTCTCGGCGAGGTATGGTGGGTTCACGAATGGCCACGGCACTACGGATCTTGAAAAGGCTCGCTCGGTGTTGGAGAGTATAAGCTAGTTCTCGCCGCAGATGGTTGTCATTCACCTGGAAACGGTCGCTATGCTTCAGTAGGCTGCGCGGCGATACGAGAAAGATGCTTTCACAATAGTGGGTATCGGGCTGTAGCGGACCCCGCTACCACAGGCCACGATTTTCTGCGCCAAACGCGACCTTCTACGATCTTGTATTCCTGACGGTAGCGGTCGGAGCTCGCTGGCGCGAATTTGTGTTAGCTGGAAAGGCGGTGAGGTCCGGCTTGCCTCTGAGAGCTGACTTTCTCGTGCGTTGGAGCAGGCCGTTGAATGGGCCAAAACGCGCGAGCAGTTCGGGCGGCCGATCGGCGAGTTCCAGGGTCGCAATGGATGCTCTGGGACACTCAGCCCTCCGGCGTCTCGCCAGACACATGCCCTGATAGGGTTGTCCGCGGCAATGTCGAAGATGTTGCCAGGCTGTGAAATACATTACATCCCTGTGTTCTTGGCCTGGGCTAAGATCGCGAAGGCTTCTTACGTAAAAGGAGGCATCCGATGTTCGCGACAATCAAATGGAACTCCCGATACAACGCTCGCGAATGGGTGATGATGGCTGGGGCGCTCGTCGTCCAACTCAGCGCACTGAATGCAAAACGACAGAAGGGTGAAAGCAAACCAAGGCGGCCACTCTGGAAACACTTCGACGACACCCATCATTGGGACCCAACCGCGGAGGAATGGGTCCCCAACCATGATCGGTGAGCGTGCAACGCGGCAGGCCGAATTCCGAGGCTTCAAGATCCTTTCACTGACGGGCTGTCGAGAGGTGCGGTCGCGCCCGCTGAGACTCACGAATTGAGGACGAGGGTCTAGCTGACGAAGCCAGCGCGCTTTCGCTGTTCAAGCTGCTCAGTGCCGGTCAACAAGCCGATCAGCTCCTGGGCTTCGCGCGGGTGGGCCGCTGCGGTTGTGATACCTGCCGTGTACATCGTTGCGAGTTCGCAGCCCGGCGGCAGCGGGCCGGACAAGGTTACGCCCTTGGTGCTGATGATCTCGGTTGATTGCGTGCAGCCGATCGGACGCCGCGCCTCGGACGCCGCCAGTTCGCGCATCGCGGTCGCGCCGTTCGGGAAAATCCTGAGGCGATCGGCAACTTGATCGGCGATGCCGAGCTGCTGAAGGACATTTGCAACGTGAATTCCAGCCGTCGAGGCCTTGGTGTCGGGCGCGAAGATCGCGTCAGACACCAGCAAGGCCTCGCGCAAGCCTGCGGCATCCCTGACCGTGACGCGGGGGTCGCCGGCGCGAACGGCGAGGGCGGTTTCGACCAGGCCGACATCGGCGATCGAAGCGGCGGTGACCAGCTTCTCCTCCGTCAGTTTGGCGAGCAGCGCCGCGGTCAGGATAATAATGTCAGCGGGAGCGCCCTTGCGCAGTTTGTCTGCCATGGCGCCGACCGCGCCGAACTCACCCGCGATATCGAATCCGGTTTGCACTTTGAAAGCCTGCGTCAGGCTTCCGACAAGGCCTTGCGCCGCGCCGCCGCTCAGGATGTTCAATCTGTTCATGAGGTCAATTCCATCGCGGCGATGATCCTGTCGCGCGTAATCGGCAGGTCGCGCACCCGCACGCCAAGTGCATCGAAGACCGCGTTGGCGATGGCGGCCGTGACGGGGCCGTGGGCGGCCTCGCCGGCGCCGACCGGATCGATATCCGGACGCTGGATCAGTTCGACCTCGACATCGGGCACCTCGCTGAAGCGCAGGATCGGATATTCCGTCCAGCTGGTGCTGGTGATGCGTTGCCGGTCGAAGCGCACGCGCTCCTTCAGCACCCAGCTCGTGGCTTGAATGGCGCCGCCCTCGATCTGGTTGATGACGCCGTCGGGATTGATGGCTTCGCCGACATCGACCGCCAGCGTCAGCTTCCTGACGGTAATCTCCTCGGCGCCCTCGATCTCGGCGATCGCGGCGCAATAGGCGCCGGTGTTCTTGTAGCGGCCGAAGCCGATGCCGTACCCAATGCCGGGCTGCTTCTCCGGCTTCCACTTCGCGCGCCTGGCCACAGCCCGAATGACGTCTTTGGCCCGCTCGTCCCGCAAGTGACGCAGCCGGAACGCGAGCGGATCTTCGCCGCGCTCGGCGGCGATTTCATCGAGGATCGATTCGATCGCAAACACATTGCCCTGTCCACCCAGCGTCCGCAGCGCCGACGTGCGAATGGGCATCGTCGTCAGGCGATGGCTTTCAATGCGCCATGACGGAAAATCATAGAGCGGGATCGAGTTGCGATCGCCGCCGCCGCCGTTGGCCTGCGGCGGATTGGTCGAGATCATCCGCGGAAACGGTTTCTCCAGTTCGAATGCGGCCAATAGCGCGGGCTGTGCCGCGCGGCCCGGCCGCGCCGCGTGACCATTGCTCCAGATCGAATGCCGCCACTCGATAATCTCTCCCTGCGCATCGAGGTCCGCTTCAATCTCGATGGCCATCGCCGCGCCAAAGGGCGCGTCGGACATCTCGCCCTGGCGCGACCACTGGACCCGCACCGGACGGCCGCCAACGGCCCTGGCGAGCAGCACGGCGTCCAGTGCCACGTCGTCGGCGGCGTTGTGGCCGTAACAGCCGGCGCCTTCCATATGCTCGACGGTGATGTTCTCGACCGGCAGTTTGAGAACCAGCGCCAGATCGGCGCGCAGGAGATAGACGCCCTGACTGTGAGTCCAGACATGAACGCGGTCGCCGTCCCACTGCGCCATCGCACAGGACGGTGCGATCGACGCATGGGCAATATAGGGACGGGTATATTGCCGCCGGATGGTTCGCGCCGCAGTAGCGGACGACGTCGCGGTTTTCGTGTCGATGACCGTCAATTCCGATGGCTGCGCTTTCAGGAATGAAGCCAGATCGTTTTCATCGGGGAGGGGGTCGCCGTCGGACCAGACGGCCCCCTTGCGCAAGGCTCGAACGGCCAGTTCCGCGCCGTGCTCGGTCTCGCTGACGACACCCGCGAAACTGCCATCGCGCACGATGGCGACAAGACCAGCCACCGCGCGGGCGCCATCCTCTCTCAATTCCGAAAGTTTCGCGCGCGCGTTCTCGGGCCGCAGCACGCGGCCATGCAGCATGCCCGCCAACGCCTGATCGTGGATGAACCGCGGCCGGGCAAACACCTTGTCTGGTATGTCGATCCGCTGGATCGAGTTTCCGGCCAGCGCACGGCGCGTTGCGATCTTTGGCGTTACGCCTGATGTGGCGTTGTGATCGAGCGAGACCTCGTCGGCCAGTTCCCAATAGCTGGTCCTGACATTGCCGGGCCCCGAAATGGTGCCATCCTCGATTTCGAGCGCATCGATATCGACCCCGAGCCGCTCTGCCGCCTGCTGTAGAAATATCCGGCGTACCTCGGCGCAGGCATGACGCAACGCGCGGCCCGATTGCTGAATGGAGAGGCTGCCCGAGGTGACGCCCTCGTTGGGGCTGGCGACAGTCGACGCCCGGATCATCTGCACGCGCGACAGGTCGATATCGAGTTCATCGGCGGCGATCTGCGCCAGCGCCGTCACGATGCCTTGCCCGATCTCCACCTTGCCCGGCGAGACCGTTACCTGCCCGGCGCTCGAGAATTTCAGCCACGACGACAGTTTCGGATTGGCCGCGAGGCTTGCCGGCAATGCGGGCTGAGACGGAGCGGGGGCCTGCTGGTTCATCCTGCCGCCATTTCTTCCGCTGCGCGCAGCACCGCCCGCACCATGCGATTATGCGAACCGCAGCGGCATAGATTGCCGTCAAGCGCTTCTTTCACCTCCCGGCTGGTCGGTGACGGATTTCGCTTCAGCAGCGCCGCTGCGCTCATCAGGATGCCGGAGACGCAATAGCCGCATTGCAGCGCCTGCTCGGTGATGAAGGCGCGCTGCAGTGGATGCGGCTGCTCGCTCGTTCCCAGCCCCTCAATGGTCGTGACATCCTTGTCCGCCACCGACCACAGCTGCGCATCGCAGGCCGACACCGCGCGATCTCCGACGATCACATTGCAAGCGCCGCACTCACCGGCGCCGCAGCCGAAATGCGGTCCGGTCACGCCGAGTTGCCCGCGCAGAATATCCAGCAAGGACCGGTCGGGATCGGCGTCGACCTCGGTCTCGACGCCATTGAGGCGGAATCGAACGCTCGGCATCGCGGGCGAACCTTCTCTCGCGGTTTCCTATTGCGGTTGCTTGTCGAATTTCTTGACGACTTCCGCCCACTTCACGATATCGCCGCGGAGGAATTTGTCGAATTCGCCTGACGTCATTGACATGGGGACGACGCCTTGCTGGGACCATAGTTTTATTATGTCAGGTCGCTTCACGATGTCGTTTACGGCGGCGTTGATCTTGTCAATGATCGGCTTGGGCGTGCCCGCGGGCGCCATCAAGCCGAGCCAGATGGTGGCCTCATAGCCGGGAATGCCGGCCTCGATCGCCGTCGGCGCGCTGGGCAGCACGGTCGAACGTGTCTGGCCCGTCGTGGCCAGCGCGCGCACCTGATTCTCCGCGACATTGGGCGCCATCGCCGGAACGGCGTCGATCATCATCTGAACCTGGCCGCCGATTACGCCGCTGCGCGCCTCGCCGCTGTTGCGGTAGGGCACGTGCACGAGATCGATGCCGGCCATGGCTTTGAACAGTTCGCCCGCCATGTGATACGGCGTGCCCTGACCTGATGAGGCGTAGTTCAGTTTGCCAGGTTGCGATTTGGCGAGCGCTACGAATTCCTGCAGCGTCTTCGCCTGCACGGAAGGGTGAACGACGATGACGAGGTCGGAATAGTTGACCGGGGCGATCGGCACGAGATCGCGCATCAGTTCGTATTTGCGTTGCGGCACCAGCGATTCATTCGCGGTCTGGGTGTTCGACATCATCAATAGCGTATAGCCGTCCGCCGGCGACTTGATGGCTTCCTGCGTGCCGATCACCCCGCCGGCGCCGGTTCGGTTTTCGACCACGAAGGGCTGCCCGAGCGTTTCCTGCAGAATGTTCCCGATCTGGCGGGCGGTGACGTCTGCGGGTCCCCCGGCGCCGAAGGGAACAATCACCTTCACCGGACGCGACGGATAGTCCTGCGCCAGGCCGGGCGTGGCCAGTGGAACCGATGCCGCAAGCAGAGATGCTGCCAGCGCCAGCGCTGACCTCAGGCGCATCATATCAACCTCCCGAACTCTGTCTTTTTTTGAAAGGGCCCGTTTACCGGCCTCGTGCCAAGTCTAGCTGTCCAAGTCTAGCTATCCGCGGACTGATCGCTAGTCCCAGAATCAGATATTCGTCGGCATACAATTTCAGGGCAATTGTAAGGAACGTGACATGAGGCTCTCTCCCAGTCTGGCCGTTGCGGCATTGCTCTCGACCGGGACCGTCGCCACCGCCCAGACCTTGCCCGCCTACATGGCGCCAATCTCCGGAAAGGCCACCACCACACCTTCTGACGTCGCCACCAGGGATATGCTGGCGCTCAACACCGGCATGTTCGAGCTCTACGGCGATGCAGCAAAGATTTTCCAGAAGAACATCCTGAGCAAGCATCCGGTGATCCTCGGCCTGTTCTCGGGCGCGGGTGGCCGGATGATCCTCTACCGGCCGGGCATGGCGCCGATGGACGCGCCGCAGGTGCCGATCGTCTATCAATTGCTCAAGTCGGTCGGGCACAGCACGATGGCGCTGGTGCAGGTCGTCGGCCCCTATGTCGACAACCCCGATAACAAGTCCTGGCGCGGTTCGATGCTGGCCTATCGCAGCCGCATGCAATCGGCGCTCGACGGCCTCGATGCGACGCCGATGGAAGCGGGCTGGCGCGACAACAACCGCACCATCCTGCAGAACAACATCGCGTTCATGGACGAATGCATCGCCAAGGGCGTCATTCCCTTCGCCACGCTCGAAGCCTTCGGCAAGAAGCAGGCGCCTTATCTGGCCAAGAACGTCGCATGGGCGGCGCAAACACAGGTCGCGCACTGGATGACGGTGCTGGCCGAATGGAAGGCGCAACTGGGCGCCGACTGGGACAAGACCTATGCCGCCAGCAACACGATCTACGTCGCGCGCCAGAACAACGTGTTGTTCAGCGTGCTGGCGCAGTTCTTCGGGCCCGAAGCGATCAATACCCGCCTGCTGTTGATCGAGACGATCTCCTTCACGACCACGCCGGCCGACATGCTGGAATCGCTGACCCGCATCATCGCCGATCGCTCGGTCGGCGCGCTGTTCTTCGGCAACTACCATCTGATGGATTACGAGTTGATGGGAGGTGACGCGCGCGCCGCGATCATTGCCGAGACCGGCAAGCGCGGCATGACGCCGTTCCTGCCGCCCGCTGTTCCCTTCGGCTCGAAGCAATGGCCGACACTGGTCACGCCGGGGCCGGGGCCCGCGACCATCGCCGATCTGAAGTAGTTCCGGCAAATGACTGAGAGCATGCGGCCTTCGCGGCGCGACTTTCTGAACTGGGTGTCGGCGAGCGGCATCGCGCTCAGCCTGTCGCCTCTTGCTTCGGCGGAAGCCGCCGGCCTGCCGCCACGGGCGTCGCTGCCGGGACGTTCGAACTGGAATCCGGCCGCCAATGGCGCGGGCCGGGTCGATGGCGTCGCCAAGGTCACCGGCGCCAAGCTCTATGCATCCGATTTCCGGGCGAGCGATCTTCCGGGCTGGCCGGCCAAAACGTCGCATGCGATGCTGATCCGCGCGCCGGATGCGACGCACGTCTACCTTGGAATGGACCTCGGGCGGCTCACCGGCGCGCTGAAGCCCTCCGTGGTGGTTACCGCGGCCGATCTCGCCCGGATCGGCGCACGCGTTCCCGAATTCTACGCCGGTGATCTGTTCTGCCCGCTCGGCAAGACGCCGATCTATCTCGGGCAGCCGGTCGGTCTTCTGATCTTCGAGACGTTCGACGCCTTTGATCAGGCGCGGCTTGCCCTGCGCGACGGAACGTTCGTGAAGTTCGGCGAGGAGACCGGTCCGGTCGCAATGCCCGCCTATGGCGCCTATCGCTTCACCCGCGTGGCCGGTGCAACACCTGATACGCCCGACGTCTATTCGCCCATCCTGGCCGGCTGGGTCAGCCCGGGACGCTCGCAGAGTTCGCCGCTGCCGATCTGGTCGCCCGCCGCCAAGGATACCGAGGCGGCCTATGCCAAGGCTGCCGTCCATGGCGAACGGATCCGCGGCGAACTTGCGGCCAAGAATCCGAACCTGCTGGTGCTCGACCGCGAATTCGAGACGCAGTCGGTCGATCCGATGTTTCTCGAACCGGAATCCGGGCTCGCCTGGTACGACGGCAGGAGCGGCGGCCTCGAACTGGTGCTGGGCGTGCAGTCGCCTTACGAGGCGGCGGACTCGATCGCGCATCTGCTCGGCGAAGCCCGCGCGCCCTTCAAGCCGGCGCGCATCAACGCCCAGTTCACCTATATGGGCGGGGGCTTCGGTGGCCGCGATCACACGCCGTTCGTGCTGTATGTGGCGCTGGCGGCGATGTTCTTCCCCGGTCATCCGGTCCGGCTGGCGCATGACCGCTATCAGCAGTTTCAGGGCGGCATCAAGCGCCACCCCTTCAAGATGCGGTCGAAGATCGGAGTCGACCGCGCGACCGGCAAGATCCGGGCTTTCGCCGCGGACCATGTTCTCGACGGCGGGGGGTTGGCGAATTTCTCGCCCAATGTAGCGACCGTCGGCGCGACCGCGGCGATCGGCATCTATGATATTCCGAAAGTCGACGTCACCACGGTGGCGCTGCATTCGCGCGGGGTGACCGCGGGATCGATGCGCGGCTACGGCACGCTGCAGACGATGACCGCGCTGGAAGTGCTGGTCGACGAAGTCGCGACCGCCTTGCCGCTCGACCCGATCGAATTCCGGCGGCGCAACGCGCTCGGGCCAAAGGGCCGGACCATGACCGGCAATCCCTACGGCGTTTCGGTCCGCACCCCGGAAATTCTCGATAAGCTCGAGAAGCATCCGATCTGGCAGCAGCGCGCGCGGCACAAATCCGCCGCGCCGCAGGGCGTCCTTGTCGGCACCGGCGTTGCGTGTGTCACCAAGGATTATGGCACCGGCGCCGATTGTTCGCTGGGGCGTATCGAACTGTCGCCCGACGGCAAGGTCACGATCTATTGCGATCATACCGAGATGGGCAACGGCATCGGCACCGCGCTTGCGAACCGCGTCGCCCTCCATCTCGGCGCCGTTGCCGACGAAGTCTCGGTGGCGCGGGTCGACACCTACGACGCCCTCGGACTGGTCACATCGGGCGATCCTTACACGATGGACCAGAAGACGCAGGACGCGGCAGAGAGAAATCCTCGCTGGGTGCCTGCGATCAGCTCGGCGACCAGTGCCTCGATCGGTGCGCATGTCGGCACCCATGCGGCCGCCGAGGCGGCGCGCGTCATCTTCCGCTTCGGTCTGTGGCCGGCAGCGTTGCAGCTATGGGGCATCGCACCGAATGACCGCCGGGCCAAGGATTGGTCCAAGGCTCAGTGGAAGGACGGGCAACTCGTGCTGTCAGGACTTGCGCCGCTGCCGCTGCCCGCGCTTGCCGCAACAGCGCATGCGCGCAATCTCGTGACCGGGGCGGTGGCGCACAGCTTCTCCCGCTGGGACTGGTCGCGCGCCCGCTTTCCGCTCTTTGGCGAACAGTATCGCGCCGAGATCGACGCACTGGCCGTGCGCCGGGGCGGGGGCAGGTTCGAACGCATCAACCGCCTCAACGTCAAATTTCCGCCGACGGACAATAACCGGATCGGCACCTCCTATACTTCGATGTGCGGCACGCTGGTCCGCATCGAGATCGATCGTGGCTCCGGCGCGCTCCGGATCGCCAAGGCCTACAGCGTGTTCGAGTGCGGTCAGGCGCTGGTGCCCGAGGTGGTGATGGGGCAGGCGCAAGGCGGTTTCGCCATGGGCGTCGGCTATGCCTTGCTCGAGACGCTGCCGCCTTTCGAAGGCGGTCCCGGCAACGGCCAGTGGAATCTCGGGCAATACCTCGTCGCGCGCGGATCGGACCTGCCGTTGCACGATCTCGAAATCGAGATGCTGCCGCCGTTGACGCCGGACGAGCCGCCGAAAGGCATGGCGGAAGTTGTCATGGTTCCGGTGGTACCCGCCATCCTGAATGCGATTTTCGACGCGACCGGCCGCCGTTTCCAATCGCTGCCGGTGACCGCAAGCCTGCTCAAGGGAGTTTTGGCGTGACCAAATTGAGCCTCACGATCAACGGCCGCGCGCTTGGGCCGGTGGATGTTCGCGACGAACTTTCGATGAACGATTTCCTGCGCGAGTATCTCGGCATGACCGGCACCAAGTTCGGCTGCGGCGCCGCGCAGTGCCTGAGCTGCGCCGTGATCGTCGATGACCCCGACGGCACCAGCTACACCAGCCCGACCTGTGTCGCGTCTGCAGTGAGCTTTGACGGCAAGACCATTCGCACGATCGAGGGTCATGCCAGGGATGGCGAACTCTCGGCGCTGCAAAAGGCTTTCATCGCGCACTTCGCCTTCCAGTGCGGCTATTGCACCGCGGGCTTCCTCAACGAGGGGCAGGTCCTGCTGGAGCGTCTGGCCAAGGCGCCTGTCAAGCGCGCCGATCTTGAAAGCACCATCGCTGAAGCGCTCGATGGTCACATCTGCCGCTGCACCGGCTACATCAAATACCACGAAGCCGTGCGCGATGTGATCCTCGCGGATTCCAAGCGCTATATCGTGGCCAACCAATGAGCGCGCGCGAGGGGAATGCGGCATGAGATCGGAACTGCGGTTTCAGCTCGCGGTCGCCGTCGCCGCGGTCGCGACGAGCATGTTTGCCGGCTACGCCGTTTCCCAGACCGCGTCGCCCACGCTGGCAAGCCCGGAAAGCTTTGCTTCGATCGCCGATACCAATGCGCGATCGGTGGCCATGTTTACCGAGCTGGGCAAGGTGCTCATGCATCCGCGCTGCACCAATTGCCATCCCGCAACCGACAGGCCGCGACAAGGCGACGAGGGACGGCTGCATCAGCCGCCGGTGACGCGCGGTGCGGATGGGCATGGCCTTCCGGCGATGCGCTGCTCGAGTTGCCACAAGCACGCGAACTTCGAACCCGGCCGCATGCCGGGCCATCCGGAATGGCACCTGGCGCCGCGCGAAATGGCGTGGGAAGGCAAGACCGTTGCCGAAATCTGCACCCAGCTCAAGGACCCCGCACACAATGGCGGGCGCAAGCTCGAGGAACTTATCCATCATATCGGCGAAGACACGCTGGTCGGCTGGGCCTGGGCTCCCGGTGGAAACCGCAGCCCCGTGCCCGGCACGCAAAAGCAGGCCGGCGCGCTGGTGGAAGCCTGGGTGAAGACCGGCGCGGCCTGCCCGGCGCAGTAATACTTAGGCAGTAGCCGCGACAGCAATGCGCCGTCGGCGATGGACAGCCGCCGATCCATAGGAATAATGCATGGGGTTCAGGTGTACCTAACTTCGCCAACAGCGCGGGGAACGAAAACATGCAACACCCAGGAATTTCCCGCCGCCAAATGCTGGCCGGCGCCGGCGTCGTTCTCGCAGGCGCAGCATTTTCCACGCGCGTGATGGCCGCCGCGCCGCCACCGGAATCGGTGACGCCGGCGCTGGTCGAAGCGGCGAAGAAGGAAGGTAAGGTCATCTACTACACCTCGACCGATCTGCCGGTCGCGGAGAAACTGGCCAAGGCGTTCGAGGCGAAATATCCGGGCATTGCAGTGCGCGTCGAGCGCACTGGCGCCGAGCGCGTGTTCCAGCGCATCGGCCAGGAATATGCCAGCAACATCCATGCCGTCGACGTGGTGAATTCGTCCGATGCCGCGCATTTCATCGTCTGGAAGCGCGACGGCGTCCTGGCGCCTTACGTGCCGGAAGACGTCGCAAAATTCTATCCGGCCGAGCACAAGGATGCCGACGGCCAGTTTGCGAGCTTCCGCGTCTGGCTCAGCATCATCGCCTACAACACCAACATGGTGAAAGCGGAGGAGGCGCCAAAGAGTTTTGCCGACCTGCTCGATCCGAAATGGAAGGGCAAGATCGTCAAGGCGCACCCCGGCTATAGCGGCACGATCATGACCGCGACCTACCAGATGCAGCGCGATCTCGGCTGGAGCTTCTTCGAGAAGCTCGCAAAGCAGAACATCATGCAGGTGCAGTCATCGGCCGATCCACCGAAGAAGCTCGATCTAGGCGAGCGCGCGGTGATGGCCGACGGCAATGAGTACAACATCTTCCAGATGAAGGAGGCGGGACGTCCGGTCGAGCCCGTATACGCCACGGAGGGATCGCCGCTGATCATCGGGCCGAACGGCATCTTCAAGGATGCGCCCAATCCCAACGCGGCGCGGCTGTTCCAGTCGTTCAGCCTCAGCCGGGAGGCTCAGCAGCTCATCATCGATGTCGGCGGCCTCCGCTCGGTGCATTCGCAAACCGTCGAGAAGGCGGGGCGTACGCCGCTCAAGGACATCAAGACCATGAAGGACGACGCGGCGGCGGTGGAGAAGGAAAGCGAGGCCATCAAGGCGCGCTACACCAAGATCTTCCGCGTTTGACCGGCATGGCCTCCGGACTGCGCAGAATTTCTGTTGCCGAAACGCTGGCCGACAAGATCGTCGCGCTCAGGCCCGGCGCATTGCCGGCGGCGACCATGCGCAAATGCGAGGATTTGCTGATCGACGTCGTCGGACTATGCGTCACCGCGCGCAACCAGGACTACGTCGAGAGCGCGTTGGCAGGTTGCGACGATGACGGTGTCTGCACCGCGATCGGGCACCAACGCACGCTGAATGCCGCAGGCGCCGCCTTCGTCAATGGCACCGCCGCGCATGGCGAGGATTTCGACGACACGTTCGAGGGCGGTCCGGTGCATGCCGGCGCGGTGATCGTGCCGGCGGTGCTTGCCGCCTGCGAGCGGCATAATCCCGACGGCCGCATGGCGCTGATCGGGATCGCGGTCGGCACCGAGGTGCTGTGCCGGTTGAGCCTCGTGGTGCCGAAGGCGGTCCACAAGGCCGGCTTCCATCCGACCGCGATCTTTGGCGCGATGGGGGCCGCCGCTGGCGTCGGCGCGGCGCTTGGCCTCAACGCCCGACAGATCGTCGATGCGCTCGGCATCGCCGGCAGCATGGCCGGCGGCATCATCGAATATCTCGCCGAGGGCGCCTGGACCAAGCGGCTGCATGCCGGATGGGCGGCGCAATCCGGCATCCGCGCAGCGCTGCTGGCGCGGGGAGGGTTCGTCGGTCCGCGCACGGTGTTCGAAGGCGTGCACGGGCTGTTCCATGGCTTCGCGCACACCACGGAAGGCGACTACGCCGCGCTGACCGGTGATTTCGGCACGCGCTGGGTAACGGACAGGCTGGCGTTCAAGCCCTATCCATGCGGGACCATGGCGCAGCCCTATATCGATTGCGCGCGTCGCTTCGCCGCGCGCGGTATCGAACCTGAGGATGTCGCCGAGATCGTCTGCGAGGTGGCGGAGGGAACGGTGCACCGGCTGTGGGAGCCGCTCGCCGACAAGCAGCGCCCGCCCAACGGCTATGCCGCCAAATTCGCCGTGCCCTATCTGCTGGCCACCGGCTTCGTGCACGGCGGCGTCGGGCTAGGTGCGTTCACGGAAGATGCGATCGGCGATCCGCGCGTGCTGGCGCTGGCTGCCAAGGTGAAATTCGTGATCGATCCGGACAATCCCTATCCGAACAATTATACCGGCCACATCCGCGCAATCCTCACGGACGGCAGCGTGGTCGAAGACCGGCAGCCTCATCTGCGGGGTGGCGGGCGGGAGCCGTTGACGCGGCAGGATGTCGTCGACAAATTTTTGCTCAACGCGGAGCATGGCGGCTGGAGCGCTGCACAAGGCGATGCGGCGTTGAAATTGATGGCAGGGCTGTATAATGGCCGGATCGATCTCTCTTCATTGCGCGGGTAGCAGATGACCAAGGAACTCTCCGGCAAGGTCGCTGTCGTCACCGGCGCAGGCCGCAATATTGGCCGCGCCATCGCCCTGACGCTGGCGGAAGGCGGTGCATCCGTCGTGGTCAATGCGCGCAGCAATCGGGCCGAGGCGGAAGGCGTCGCGCGCGAGATCGAGGCCGCGGGCGGCAAGGCGCTGGTTCATATCGGCGACGTCGCCGATGCCGGCGCGGTGCAGGCGATGGCGGATGCCGCCGTGAAGCAATTCGGCCGTATCGATATCCTCGTCAACAATGCCGCGCTGCGGCGCGAAAAGCCGTTCGCCGAGATGGACTATGCGGCGTGGCGTGAAATCCTCGACGTGACCCTCGACGGCACATTCCATTGCGTGAAAGCCTGCCTGCCGGCCCTGCGGAAGTCCGGCGCAGGAACCATCGTCAATATCGGCGGCCTCAGCGCACATACGGGAGCGAAAAATCGCGCCCATGTGGTGACGGCGAAGGCCGGCATTATCGGCTTCACCCGGGCGCTGGCCCACGATCTGGCCGATGACGGCATCACGGTGAACTGCGTCGTACCCGGCCTGATCGGCACGCCACGGCCGAAGGACAAGCCGGAGCCGGCGCATCATCTGACGCACCAGACCATCACCGGCAACCGGGGCCGGCCGGAAGACGTCGCCGCAACCGTGCGGTTCCTGTGCGGCCCCGCGGCGCGTTATATCAACGGGCAGGCGATCCACGCCAATGGCGGCGCCTATTTGGGCGCCTGATGCATGGCTAAAGGCCGTTTTTGCTGGTGCATTGGCGGATAAAGCCCCTCGGCGACCGCGATGTTTGATGTTACCTAGAAACGCATGAACCAGCATGCCAAGGTCGAAATCCAACACTCCACCTGTCCGCATGATTGCCCGTCAGCCTGTGCGCTCGACGTCGAGGTGATCGATGGTCGCTCGATCGGCCGGGTCCGCGGCTCCAAGGTGCAGACCTATACGGCGGGCGTCGTCTGCGCCAAGGTCGCGCGCTACGCCGAGCGCATTCACCATCCCGACCGGGTGCTCTATCCGATGCGCCGCACCGGGTCGAAGGGCTCCGGCCAGTTCGCGCGGATTTCCTGGGATGAAGCGCTCGATGAAATCGCCGCGCGGTTCGATCAGGCCGAGCGCGAGTTCGGTGCTCAGTCTGTCTGGCCCTATTACTATGCCGGCACCATGGGGCTCGTGATGCGCGATGGCATCAATCGCCTGTCGCATGTGAAGAAGTATTCGCGCTTCTACGGCACCATCTGTGCGACCGTCGCGCGCATCGGGTTTGCCATCGGCACCGGCAAGATCGCGGGCGTCGACCCCCGCGAGATGGGTGTCTCCGATCTCGTCGTGATCTGGGGCACCAATCCGGTGAATACCCAGGTCAACGTGATGACGCATGCCTCGCGCGCCCGGAAAGAGCGGGGCGCGAAGATCGCGGCGATCGACATCTACAACAACGACACCATGAAGCAGGCGGACATCAAGATCCTGCTCCGGCCCGGCACCGACGGCGCCTTTGCCTGCGGTGTCATGCACGTGCTGTTTCGCGAAGGTTATGCGGATCGCGCCTATATGGATCGCTACACCGATTGCCCGGATGAACTCGAGGCGCATCTTAAGACCCGTACGCCGGAATGGGCCTCGAAGATCTCGGGCGTTCCGGTCGAGGAGATCGAGGCATTTGCGCGCCTGGTCGGCCAGACCAAGCGTTCGTTCTTCCGCCTCGGTTACGGCTTCACCCGCAGCCGCAACGGTGCGGCGCAGATGCATGCGGCGCTGTGCATTCCGGCGGTGACGGGAGCCTGGCAATATGAAGGTGGCGGCGCATTCTTCAACAATGCTTCGATCTGGAGGTTCGACGAATCCATTATCGAGGGGCATGACGCGATCGATCCGACCACGCGCTGGCTCGACCAGTCCCAGATCGGGCGTATCCTGACCGGCGACGCTGAAGCCTTGAAGGGCGGACCGCCGGTCAAGGCGATGCTGATCCAGAATACCAACCCGGTGACGGTAGCGCCCGAACAGGCACTCGTGCGAAAGGGATTTGCCCGCGAAGACCTGTTCATGGCGGTGCATGAGCAGTTCATGACCGAGACGGCTGCCATGGCCGATATCGTGCTGCCGGCGACCATGTTCATGGAACATGACGATCTCTATTACGGTGGCGGCCACCAGCATATTTCGGTGGGCCCCAAGCTGATCGATCCGCCCGGCGAGTGCCGTTCCAACCACGAAGTGCTGCAAGGCCTCGGCCGGCGCCTCAACGCCGTGCATCCCGGGTTTGAGATGACGCCGCGCGAACTGATCGACGCGACGCTGAAGAAGAGCGGCCACGGCGATATCGAAACGCTGGAAGCGGATCTGTGGCGCGACATCCAGCCGGATTTTCGCACCTCGCATTACCTCGACGGCTTCGCGCATGCCGACAAGAAATTCCACTTCAAGGCCGACTGGGCGCATCCTCCCGTCGGTAATCCCGGCTTGGGAGCCTGGGACAAGATGCCGTCGCTGCCGGACCACTGGACCAACATCGAGGAGGCGGATGAGGCCCATCCGTTCCGTCTCGCCACCTCGCCGTCGCGCGGCTATCTCAACACCTCCTTCAACGAGACGCCGGGATCGCAAGCGCGCGAGGGGGCTCCGACGGTGATGATCCACCCCGAAGACGCCTCAAGCCTTTCGATCGCCGATGGCGACGCCGTGACGCTCGGCAACATGCGCGGCGAAACCACGCTGACCGCCAGATTGTTTGACGGCGTGCGCCGCGGCGTGCTGATCGCCGAATCCATCCACCCGAACCGCGCCCATATCGGCGGCCATGGCATCAACATGCTGACGGGGGCTGAGGCTGTTGCTCCCATCGGTGGCGCGGCGTTCCATGACAACAAGGTCTGGATCAAAAAGATGGCGCCAGCTACTGCGCGCAAGAGCTAGATCGCGCTTGCGGTCCACCGTTATCGTGCCGCAAATGCTAGCCAGCATTTGGCAAACGAGCGAGCAGGACAATGACCGATTCAAGCAGCGTGATACGCGAGAAGCGCGGGCAGGCGCTTTGGATTACCATCAACCGGCCGGACAAGCGTAACGCCATCAATGCCGACGTGGTCGCCGGCATCGTGCGCGGCTATCGTGAGGCGCATGACGACAAGGACGTCCGCGTCATCGTGCTGACGGGGGCGGGGGACAAGGCGTTTTGCGCCGGCGCCGACCTGCAGAACAGCGGCGCCGCCTTTGCGATGGATTTTTCCAGGCCGAATGTCGACTACGCCGATCTGCTGCGGCTGTCGCAGAACGCCACCAAGCCCGCCATCGCGCGGGTAGGGGGCGTCTGCATGGCCGGCGGCATGGGGTTGTTGTGCATGACCGACATGGCCGTCGCCGCCGATCATGTGATCTTCGGTCTGCCCGAGGTGAAGGTCGGTGTGTTCCCGATGCAGGTGCTGAGCCTGTTGCAATCGATTGCGCCGAAGCGGCTGGTCAGCGAGTGGTCGCTGACCGGCGAGCCGTTCGATGCACACGCAGCGCAGGCCGCCGGCCTCCTGAACTACGTCGTGCCGGCGGCAGAGCTCGACGCCAAGGTCGAATGGCTGGTCAGCCGCATCGTCGACAAGTCGCCGACCGCGATCCGCCGCGGCAAATATGCCATGCGCGCAATTGCCTCGATGTCGTTCGACGAGAGCATCGCCTACACCGAGAGCCAGATCGCGCTGCTGGCGATGACGGAAGACGCCAAGGAAGGCCTCAAGGCGTTCGGCGAGAAGCGCAAGCCTTCCTGGCCGGGACGGTGATTATCCGACGCTGGCCTGGAATCGACCAATCACTCGCGTAAGCAAATAATCTCCACTGCTGCGAGCTCGTGAGGATTCTGATACACATGCTTGTTTGCGACCTTGAGGGCGAGTGTGAAGCGACAAACAAGGCTGAACTCGATCATGCACTAATGAAACGGTATGATTCTGGCGTGAACCATTTTCGCCTTTTTCTCGATAGTAACGAGTGGCCCTCGCTTATTATTATGGTTAGTGGAGAGGTAGCTTGGCTCTATTTCCTCTCAAGTTCAGAACATGCAGGCTATCGCTCAGTGGGTGCTGTGCCCGGGCTAGATCCCAAGGGATGGACGAGGTTCGTCTCGCTCGGCCCGCAGGAAGAACTTTTTCCAAATGATGAGGTGGTGCCGTTTGCCGACGCGTTACGGGCAGCCGAGGAATTTTCCGTTACAGGACAGTTGCCGCAGTGCGCCGATTGGTACGAACTAGCGTAGGGATTGTGAGGCAGCATCACTGGACATGCGGAGTTAAAGCTTACATCGAGCTATTCAACGCTATTGCCTTTCATTTGCGGGCTCTCGCTCGTAGCAATGCTAGCCAGCAGAGTGGATTGGAGCCGAAGGCGTACTCCGACCGGAAGGACACATCNACCGCCTAATCCCGGCTCCAATCGGCTATGGATGACCGTTACCCCGCATTCG
>NZ_LLYB01000062.1:36194-50432 GCF_001440475.1 Bradyrhizobium lablabi
CCTTCAATCCTGCAGCTTCGATGCCGGCGACGGCGCAGATCTCGTCGTTATCAGACGTGTCGCCGCTGACGCCGACGGCGCCGAGCAGGCCGCTGTCACCCTGGATCAGCACGCCACCGGGCACCGGCACCAGGCGCCCCTGCGCCAGCGCGTTCACGGCGCTGACAAAATAGGCCTGCTCCTGGGCGCGCTGGAACAATGCCCGCGACCCCATACCCATCGCGAGCGCGCCATAGGCCTTGCCATGCGCGATCTCGGCGCGCATCAGGCTGGTGCCGTCCTGTGCGGCCGTGACCTTCACGCAACCGCGGGCGTCCAGAATGGTGATGACCAGCGGCTTCAGCTTCTTCTCGACGCCCTTGGCGAGGGCGGCATCGAGAATCTTGCGGGCGAGGTCGAGGGTGAGTTCAGCCATAAATCAGGTCCTTTGCGATTGAGTGGGGATTAATGCTTCACTTGCGCGCTGTCGAGGCTCATCGCGAGTACGCGGGCGACGTGCAGCGGTGCACGGTTCGTGCCATCCTTGATCTGGTGCCGGCACGAAGTTCCGTCGGCGACGATCAGTGTGGCGGCTTCGGCGCAGCGTACCGCCGGCAGCAGCGACAGCTCGGCCATCTCCATTGAGGCCTCGTAGGTGTCGGCGCCGTAGCCGAACGCGCCGGCCATGCCGCAGCAACTGGACTCGATGGCTTCGACGCTGAGTTCGGGAACGAGGCGAAGCACCTTTTCGACCGGCTTGAACGCGCCGAACGACTTTTGATGGCAATGGCCGT
The DNA here is from genome assembly GCF_001440475.1 of Bradyrhizobium lablabi. GTDB lineage: Bacteria > Pseudomonadota > Alphaproteobacteria > Rhizobiales > Xanthobacteraceae > Bradyrhizobium > Bradyrhizobium lablabi. Next base: position 36,968 of record NZ_LLYB01000062.1, read on the forward strand.
GAATTAGCGCTTTCCCCGATATCGCGCCGAGCGGCAGCTTCAGCCGTCCGGCCTCCGCCTCGCGAACCAGGAATTCCTCGAACAGCAATGCATGTGCGCCGATGCTCTTCGCCTCATTATCCGAGCGCAGCGACAGCAGTTCATCGCGCAGTGTGAGAAGACAGCTCGGCTCCAACCCGATGATCGGCACCCCGCGCGCCGCGAACGGCGCATAAGTGGTGACCAGCCTGTTCAATTCGCGGCGTGCCTGGTCGACCAGTCCCGCCGAGAGGAACGTCCGCCCGCAACACAGCGGCCGGGCGCGATCCGCAGGTCTCGGGATGTGGACGCGATATCCAGCCTCGATCAGCACCCGCAAGGCGGCATCGAGATTTTCCCGCTCATAGGCGCGATTGAACGTATCGGCGAACAGCACGACTTCGCGGCCATCCGACGCGCCATACGTCTCGGCATCGGGCCTGAACACGTCGCGACGGAACGCGGGCAGGGCGCGCTTGGCGCTGATGCCGGCAAATTTCTCGAACAGCGCGCGCAGCAACGGGCTGCTGTTGCGCCAGTTGGCGAGCGGCGCGAAGCGGGACGCCAGCTCCACATAGCGTGGGAGGTAGCCGACCAGCCGGTCGCGCAGCGAAAGGCCACGTTTCTCCGCGCGCGTAGCCAGCACCTCGATCTTCATCTTGGCCATGTCGACGCCGGTCGGGCATTCATGGCGGCAGGCCTTGCAGGATACGCAGAGTTTCAGCGTCTCCATCATCTCATCCGAAGCCAGCGCGTCGGGCCCGAGTTGACCCGATATCGCCAGCCGCAACGTATTGGCGCGGCCGCGCGTGACGTCCTTCTCGTTGCGGGTGGCGCGATAGGACGGGCACATCACGCCGCCCTCGAGCTTGCGGCAGGCGCCGTTGTTGTTGCACATCTCGACCGCGCCCTGAAACCCGCCGCCGGCGCCGGGATAGGCCGACCAGTCGAGCGCGGTTTTCAGTTCACTGACGCGATAGTCCGGCCGATAGCGGAACAGGCTGCGGTCGTCCATCCTGGGCGGATCGACGATTTTGCCGGGATTGAGCAGATTGTCAGGATCGAAGCGCTGCTTGACCTCCCGGAAGTCGGCAACGATGCGCGCGCCGAACATTGCTTCGTGAAACTCGGAGCGAACGAGCCCATCGCCATGCTCGCCGGAATGCGATCCCTTGTATTCGCGCACCATCTCGAACGCCTCTTCGGCGATGGCGCGCATCGCCTTGACGTCCTTCTCCAGCTTCAAATTGAGAACGGGACGAACATGCAGGCAGCCTTCGGAGGCGTGCGCGTACATCGTGCCGCGCGTCCCGTGCCTGGCGAAGATGGCGTTGAGCCGCTCGGTGTAGTCCGCAAGGTGTGGCAGCGGCACGGCGCAGTCCTCGACGAAGGAGACCGGCTTGCCCTCCTGCTTCATCGACATCATGACGTTGAGGCCGGAGGTGCGGAAATCCGCGATGGCCGTCTGTCTCGCAGGTTCGACGACGTCGACCACGCCGCCCCATTTGCGCTGCGGATGGTTCCAGCCGAAGCCGAGGTCTGCCATCAATTCGGAAAGCTGCTTCAGCTTTTGCAGATTGTCGGGCTGATCCTCTTCCGCAAATTCGACGATCAGCAGCGCATCGGGATCGCCGCGCACGGTCGCCTCGATCACCGGCTTGAACATCGCGATGTCACGGCCGAGCGCGATCATGGTGCGGTCAACCAGCTCAACGGCGATGGGCCGCAGCTTCACCAGATGCTGCGCCGCATCCATCGCCTCATAGAAGCTGCCGAAATGGCAGACGCCCAGCACCTTGTTGCGAATCACGGGCCACAGCTTCAGCTCAACCTGCGTCGTGAACGCCAGCGTGCCCTCCGAGCCGACCAGCAAATGCGCCAAATTGTTCGGCGCATTGCGCGGCACCAGCGCATCGAGATTGTAGCCGCCGACGCGGCGCTGCACTTTCGGGAAGCGCTCGGCGACCTCGGCGGCCTCGCGCTCGCCGAGATCGAGCATGTCACGGAATAGTTCGAGCCCACTCTGCGGCGAGTTCACCCGCGCGAGATCCCGCGGCACCTCGCCGAAATGCAGCAGCGTGCTGTCGGCCAGCGCCGCATCCATCGATAGCGTGTTGTCACGCATGGTGCCGTAGCGCAGCGAACGACCGCCGCAGGAATTGTTGCCGGCCATGCCGCCGATGGTGGCGCGCGAGGCGGTGGAGACGTCGACCGGAAACCACAGCCCATGCTTCCTGAGCTGGCGATTGAGGTCGTCGAGCACGATGCCGGGCTCGACCACGCAGGTCCGGTTCTCGACGTCGAGCGAGAGCAGGCGGTTCAGGTGCTTCGAAAAGTCGACGACAAGTCCTTCGTTGACGGTCTGGCCGCATTGCGAGGTGCCGCCGCCGCGCGGGGTGACGATTCGTCCCTCGTCCCGGGCGATCGAAAGCGCCCGCAGGGCCTCGTCCATGGTCCGGGGGACCACCACGCCAAGGGGCAGGATCTGGTAGAACGAGGCATCGGTCGCGTAGCGGCCGCGGCTAAATCGGTCGAACAGGACGTCGCCGGTAATATTTGATCGTAGCTGGCGCTCAAGTGGTGACGCGTTCTTCATCCCAAATCCTATCGTCCAGGAGGATTGTTTCGGCAATCTCTCAAGGAAACAGATGCAATTTATCTTGGGGCAGCGTCAATTGTGAATTCATAATGTATTGGAGGGCTAGCCCTCTGTGGCCTCGGCGATCGCCCCCTCCGGCATCCCGCCGAGGTGCTCGACCGCCGCAGTCCGCTTGTTGCGCAGGTGCTGGAACAGGATGTCGGCGAGTTCGCTGCCGGCCCGGCGCCGCAGCGCATCCAGGATCCCTTCGTGCTCGCGCATCGCCTCGGTCCAGCGCTGTCGTTCGCGCGCGAAGTTGGCGGAATAACGAACGCGGCGGATCCGGCCGGCCAGGTTGGCGTAGATGGTGCGCAGCGTTTCGTTGCGGGATGCCGCCACGATCCTTTCATGGATGCGCTGGTTGGCCTGAAAGTAATTGTGCATGTTGCGATGCAGGTAGTGGCCGTACATTTCGTAGTGCAGTCGCTCGATCTCGGCGATTTCTTCATCCGTGATGGTTTCGCAGGCGAGCCGCCCGGCGAGGCTTTCTAGGCCGCCCATGACGTCGAACAGTTCCTCCAGATCGCGCTTGCCAAGCTGGCGCACGCGCGCACCGCGGTTGGGCAGCAGGTCGATCAGTCCTTCGGCAGCCAGTACCTTGAGAGCCTCGCGCAGGGGCGTGCGGGAAATTCCGAACATTTCGCAGAGCTGTCGTTCGGGAACGCGCCCGCCGTCCGGAATGTTGCCTTCGACCACGTAGTCGCGAAGCCGCGACAGGATTTCGCCGTGCAGCGAAGGCTCGCTGCGCTCGGGGCCGCTGTCGGCGGGTTTGGCGATTGGCACCCCGGATTCGGGAATCGTTGATTTCATAGCTGCAACGGTAGTTTGCGGAACCATCAACGTCGATACCGATAATGCATGTAAAATATCGTTTTACAAACCAAAAAATGAATGCAAAATGGTCGTGGGCTACGGCGACGGGAGGTCATCATGCGGCAAGGACGGCATTTTCTGCAGATTCCGGGCCCGAGCCCTGTGCCCGATCGTGTTCTTCGCGCGATGGACATGCCGGTCATCGATCACCGCAGCGCCGAGTTCGGCCAGCTCGGGCGTACGGTTCTGGAGGGCGCCCAGAAGATTTTCCAAACCTCGGGACCGGTCATGATTTTCCCTTCGTCGGGCACCGGCGCCTGGGAAGCTGCGATCGTCAACACCCTGTCGCCGGGCGACAAGGTGTTGATGGTGGAGACCGGTCACTTCGCCACCTTGTGGCGCCAGATGGCCGCACGCTGGGGAATTGACGTCGATTTCTTGCCCGGCGACTGGCGCCGCGGCGCAGACCCTGCGGTCATCGAAGAACGGCTGACGCGCGACACGTCGCATGCGCTCAAGGCGGTGATGGTCGTTCATAACGAAACCTCAACCGGTGCGACCAGCCGGATCGGCGAAATCCGCGCCGCGATGGACCGGGCCGGTCATCCGGCGCTCCTGATGGTCGACACCATCTCCTCGCTGGGATCGGCCGACTATCGGCACGACGAATGGGGGGTCGACGTCAGCGTGAGCTGCTCGCAGAAAGGCTTCATGCTGCCGCCCGGTCTGGGCTTCAACGCGATCTCGGAGAAGGCCCGCGCTGCCGCCAAGACCAACAAAATGCCGCGGTCGTACTGGGATTGGGAGGAAATGCTGAAGCCGAATGCAAACGGCTTCTTCCCGTACACGCCGGCAACCAATCTGCTCTACGGCCTGCGCGAGGCCATCGCGATGCTGCTTGAGGAGGGGCTCGACCAGGTCTTTGCGCGCCATCAGCGGCTTGCCGCTGCGACGCGTGTCGCCGTCAATCACTGGGGATTGGAGGTGCTCTGCCAGGAGCCAAAGGACTTTTCCCCTGTTCTCACCGCCGTTCTGATGCCGCCGGGGCATGACGCGGACCAGTTCCGCAAGGTCGTCCTCGACAACTTCAACATGTCGCTCGGCTCCGGACTGTCGAAGGTGGCCGGCAAGGTATTCCGCATCGGTCATCTCGGTGAGTGCAACGAGCTGACCTTGCTCGCTGCGCTGACGGGCGTGGAGATGGGATTATCGGTCGCCGGTATTCCGTACCGGGCCGGCGGCGTCGATGCCGCGATGACGTATCTGGAGCAGCGCCCGCAGGGCAATTCCCCGGCGCATCTCAAGGTCGTCGGCAGCTAGCCGGCAGCTCACGCTTGCCCGGGGTGCGCTCAAGCCCCGCTTCTTATGCATTGACGTGCTCGGTCCGGCGGGCGACAAGCCCGCCAAATGGTGATATTCGAGCGGCTCGAAACGCCAAGACCGGGAAGGACGCCCATGACTGTGCATACTGGACGGCATTTTCTGCAGATTCCGGGACCGACCAACGTGCCGGACCGGGTGCTGCGCGCCATGGATATGCCGACCATGGATCACCGGGGTCCGGAATTTGCCGAGGTCGGATACGCCGCGCTGGCGGCCATGCAGCGGGTATTTCGTACCAAGCAGCCGGTGATCATCTACCCGTCGTCGGGCACCGGCGCCTGGGAGGCGGCCATCGTCAACACGCTGCAGCCCGGCGACAAGGTGCTGATGGCGGAGACCGGGCAGTTCGCCGTGCTGTGGCGCGGTATCGCCGACAAGTTCAAGCTCGAAGTGGATTTCATTCCTGGCGACTGGCGGCACGGCGCGGACCTCGAGCAGATCGAGGCACGGCTATCGGCCGACAAGGCGCACAAGATCAAGGCTGTGTGCGTGGTCCACAACGAGACCTCGACTGGCTGCGTCACCCATCCGCAGGATGTCCGTAAGATTCTCGACCGCGTTAATCACCCCGCGCTGCTGATGGTCGATACCATCTCCGGTCTCGGATCGCTCGAATATGAACACGACGCCTGGGGCATCGACGTCTCGGTCGCGGGATCGCAGAAGGGCCTGATGCTGCCGCCGGGTCTCGGCTTCAATGCCATTTCGGAGAAGGCGCTTGCGGTAGCGAAGGCCAATCCGGCGATGCGCTCCTATTGGGACTGGCAGGAAGTTATTGCGATCAACAAGGCAGGCACCTGGCCCTATACGCCGGCCACCAACCTGCTGTTCGGTTTGTGCGAAGCGGTCAAGATGCTTGAGGAGGAGGGGCTGGAGAACGTCTTCGCCCGCCACAAGCGCCACAGCGCCGCGACCCGCGCAGCCATCAAGGTCTGGGGCCTGGATACGCAGTGTCAGGAACAGGGCGCGCACTCGCCGGCGCTGACCGGCGTCGTCATGCCGGACGGCCATGACGCCGACAACTTCCGCAAGGTTGTGCTGGAAAACTTCGACATGTCGCTCGGCACCGGCCTGAACAAGATCAAGGGCAAAGTGTTCCGGATCGGCCATATCGGCCACTTCAACGACCTGATGCTGATGGGCACGCTGTCGGGCGTCGAGATGGGCCTCGACCTCGCCAAGGTGCCGCATCGTGGCGGCGGCGTGCTGGCGGCGATGGACGTGCTGAAGGGACGCGATGTCGTCGCGATGCCCAAGGCCGCTGTCGCCTGACACTGTTCGAGCGTAACAACAATAGAGAGAGCTGCGATGAACGCGCCGGTAGCTTCGACTGAGGACCTGATTTATTCCGTCGAGGACGGGATCGCGCGGCTGACGTTCAACCGTCCGCAGGCGCGCAATGCGCTGACCTTTGCCATGTACGAGCAGATGGCGGCGATCTGCGAGACGATCAACAATGATCGCTCGATCAAGGCAATGATCCTGACCGGCGCCGGCGACAAGGCGTTCGCGTCGGGCACCGACATCTCGCAGTTCCGTGCCTTCAAGACCGCGCAGGATGCGCTCGACTATGAGGCGCGGATCGACCGCGTGCTCGGCGCGCTCGAAGCGTGCCGGGTGCCGACGATCGCGGCGATCGCCGGCGCCTGCACCGGCGGCGGCGCCGGGATCGCGGCGTGCTGCGACATCCGCATCGGCACCGAGACGACGCGGATGGGTTTTCCGATCGCGCGCACGCTCGGCAATTGCCTGTCGATGTCCAACATCTCCAGGCTGGTTTCGCTGGTAGGTCCGGCGCGGACCAAGGACCTGATCTTTAGGGCGAGGCTGGTCGAGGCGCCGGAAGCGCTGGAGCTGGGCCTGCTCAATGAAGTCGTGCCCGATGTCGCGGCCCTGCAGCGCCGCGCCGATGAGACCGCGAAGCTCGTCGCGAGCCACGCGCCGATCACGCTCGAGGTCACCAAGGAGGCGGTGCGCCGCATCCGGCGGACTCTCTCGCGCGACGAGGGCGAGGACCTGATCCTGCGCGCCTACATGAGCGAGGATTTCCGCGAGGGCATGGACGCCTTCCTCAACAAGCGCTCGCCGAACTGGAAGGGCAAGTAGCCTTCCGGCTTGCCGACGGCCGCGTACGCGGGCTCTCCCCGAGCCGGCGTTTTTGCGCACGTCGCATACTCATGCGAAAGTCATACGCAGTAAGGTTGCAGTGTGGCTTGAACTCGCCCGCATTAGTCAGCACAATGCCGTGGTATGAAACGATAATTATCTAAATAGAACAACGATATAGGGATGAAGCTCGTGGGACATATCCTGAAAGCCGCGGCCGCCTTGACGGCCATGATTGCAACCGCCCCGGCGTTTGCCGCCTGGGAGCCGACCAAGCCGGTCGAAATCGTGGTCGCCGCCGGCGCCGGCGGCGCGTCCGACCAGATGGCGCGGATGATGCAGGCGGCGATCCAGAAGAACAATCTGATGAAGCAGCCGATGGTGGTTTCGCTGAAGGGCGGAGCGTCCGGCGCCGAGGCGCTGATGTACATGAAGTCCAGCGACGGCGATCCCAACAAGGTGCTGATCGCCTATTCGCTGATCTACATGCTGCCGCTGTCGGCCAAGATTCCCTTCAATTGGCGTGATCTGACGCCGGTGTCGGTGGTCGCCCTCGATCAGTTCGTGCTGTGGGACAACGCCGAGGGTCCCAAGACGGTGAAGGACTTCATCGCCGCCGCCAAGGCGGCGAGCTCGCCGTTCAAGATGGGCGGCACCGGCTCCAAGCGCGAGGACCACGTGCTCACCGTTTTCATGGAGCAGAAGACCGGCGCGAAATTCTCCTATCTGCCCTACAAGTCCGGCGGCGAGGCGGCGACGCAACTCGTCGGCAAGCACACCGAATCCAACGTCAATAATCCTTCCGAGAACCTGGAGGTCTGGCGCGCCGGTCAGGTCCGTGCGCTCTGCGTGTTCGACAAGGAACGCATCTCCTACAAGACGAAGGTCACGGAGACGCAATCCTGGAACGACATCCCGACCTGCAAGGAGGAGGGGCTCGACGTGCAGTATCTGATGCTGCGCGCGATGTTCCTGCCCGGCAAGGTGACGCCGGACCAGCAGGCATTCTATGTCGACCTGTTCCAGAAGGTGACGCAGACGCCGGAGTACAAGGACTACATGGAGAAGCAGGCGCTGAAGCCGATCTTCCTCACCGGCAAGGACATGCTGAAGTTCCTCGAAGAGGACGACAAGCTGAACTCGCAGCTCATGAACGAAGCCGGCTTCGTCGCGAAGTAGCGTCAGGTTTCTTTTCTGACGCGTTTTCTTCACGCGAACCGGTGTCCACTTCGCTCGAAAACGCTATGTCGTTACTCCTCCGCGTAGCCATATCCGGCCATGCGGAGGCGGACCTTCTCGATCTCCTCCTTTGAGAGCAAGGGCGGCGTGCCGATCTGCAGGCAGCCGTGATATTGCCGCGCCAGCGTCTCGACTTCGACCGCCAGCCACATCGCCTTCGAGAGCGATGTCCCGACGGCGATCATGCCGTGATGCTCGAGCAGGCAGGCCAGCCGTCCTTCGAGCGCCTTTACGGCATGTTCCGAAAGCTCCTGGGTGCCGAAGGTCGCATACGGCGCGCAGCGGATGGTGTCGCCGCCGGCAACGGCCACCATGTAATGCACGGGCGGAATCTCCATGCCCATGATCGCCAGCATGGTCGAGTAGGGCGGATGGGTGTGGACGATCGCCTGCACCTCCGGACGGGCCTTGAGGATGTCGCGGTGAAAGCGCCATTCGCTCGACGGACGCTGCGAGGGATCGTGGTTGCCGTCGAGATGCATGTAGACGATCTGGTCGCTTCATCGCCTAGTAGGGTGTGCTGGTGGGCGTGATCAGCATGCCATCGCCATGGCGCAGGCTGATATTGCCCGACGTCCCCTGATTGATGCCGAGCGCATTCATGCGCAGGCAGGCGTCGATGATCGATTGGCGTTTGTCCCGGTCCTTGGTGGTCGGCATGTCAAGCCCTCTTGAAGGGGATGGACAATGCTTGATTATTGCGTCGCAGTATAGTCGAACATGTCTCTGGAATAGCTGAGTGGAGAAGTCATGACGCGCGCCGTGCTTGGCATCATCGGCGGATCCGGCATCTACGACCTGCCGGGGCTGGAAGACGTCCGCGAGGAGACGATTCAGAGCCCCTGGGGCGAGTCGTCCGCGCCGCTGACGCGTGGTGTCATCGAAGGCTTGCCGATTGTGTTCCTGCCGCGGCACGGCAAGGGACACGTGCTGTCGCCCTCCGACATCAACTACCGCGCCAATATCGACGTGCTGAAGCGGGCAGGCGTCACCGACCTGGTTTCGCTCTCGGCCTGCGGCTCCTTCAAGGAGGAACTGTCGCCCGGCACCTTCGTGCTGGTGGATCAGTTCGTCGACCGCACCTACAAGCGCGAGACTTCGTTCTTCGGCAAGGGCTGCGTCGCCCACGTCTCGATGGCCCATCCGGTGTCGCCGCGGCTGCACGTGCATCTCGCCGCCGCCGCCAAGGCCGAAGGCATCGCGTCGGTGCAGGGCGGCACCTATGTCTGCATGGAGGGGCCGCAATTCTCCAGCCTCGCCGAGAGCCTGAGCTACAAGGCGCAAGGCTATGCCGTGATCGGCATGACCAACATGCCCGAGGCCAAGCTCGCCCGCGAGGCCGAGATCTGCTACGCCAGCGTGGCGATGGTCACCGATTACGATTGCTGGCATCCGCATCATGACGCCGTCACCGTGCAGGATATCATTCGCGTGCTGAACTCGAATGCCGGCAAGGCCAAGGCGCTGGTCGCACGTCTCGCCAGGGATTTTCCGCGCGAGCATGAGCCCTGTCCGGTTGGATCGGACAAGGCGCTCGACACCGCCTTGATCACGGCGTCGGAAGCACGCGATGCCAAATTGCTCGCCAAGCTCGATGCCGTCGCGGGCAGGGTGCTCCGGTCGTAAGGATGTCTTCCAGCGGGCGCGCGACGCGAAGGGCATAGAACATGAAGGTCGACGGCCGGCATTTTCGCAGTATCTGGCTCGAGGACGACGGTTGGACCGTCGGTGCGATCGACCAGCGCCGGCTGCCGCATGAATTCGTGGTAGCGCGCATCGCAAACGCAGAGGACGCGACCGAGGCCATCCGCTCCATGCTGGTGCGCGGGGCGCCGCTGATCGGCGCCACGGCGGCTTTTGGCATGGCGCTCGCCATGCGCAGCGACGCTTCCGATGCAGCGCTTGATCGTGCCTATGCCATGCTGCTGGCGGCCCGGCCTACCGCGATCAACCTGAAATGGGCGCTCGACGAGATGGCGCGCCTGCTGCGGCCGTTGCCGGCGTCGGAGCGGGTTGCGGCGGCCTACCGGCGCGCGGTCGAAATCGCCGACGAGGACGTTGCCATCAACCAGGGGATCGGCCGGCACGGGCTGGCGCTGATCGAGCAGATCGCCGCTGGCAAGCGGCTTGGCGAGGTGGTCAACGTCCTGACGCATTGCAACGCCGGCTGGCTCGCGACGGTCGACTGGGGCACCGCGACGGCGCCGATCTACCTCGCCCATGATCGCGGCGTGAAAGTCCATGTCTGGGTCGACGAGACCCGCCCGCGCAATCAGGGCGCTTCGCTGACCGCCTGGGAACTCGGTCACCACGGCGTCCCGCACACGGTGATCCCCGACAACACCGGCGGCCACCTGATGCAGCACCGCATGGTCGATCTCGCCATCGTCGGCACCGACCGGGTGGCGGCCAATGGCGATGTCTGCAACAAGATCGGCACCTATCTGAAGGCGCTGGCCGCCCACGACAACGGCGTGCCGTTCTATGTTGCACTGCCGTCGCCGACCATCGACTTTAGTATCGATGACGGCATCAGGCAGATCCCGATCGAGCAACGCAGCGCCGACGAAGTGGCGACCATGTCCGGCCGCACCGTGGATGGCCGCGTCGAAACCGTGCGCGTGGTTCCCGATGGCTCGCCGGTGGCCAATTACGCCTTCGACGTCACGCCGGCGCGGCTGGTGACGGGCCTGATCACCGAGCGTGGCGTGCTGCGGCCCGATCGTGCTGCACTTGCGAGCGCATTCCCGGAGCGCAGCGCCGGACATTGACGCCAGCGGCGTCGGCACGTATCCCCGTTTGCGTCTGTCGTATCGGGGTTCACCGTCTCCATGTCCAATACCGACATCGAAATCGTCGTCGAGGATCCGACCGCGCCGGAGGCCAACTCGCCTCAAGTGGTGAGCGTTCGCGTCGTCGACGTGGTCGTCTCGCTGCTGTTGCTCGCGCTCGCAATCACGCTCGGTCTTGACAACTGGCGCGCTGGAGCTGGCTGGGAATCCACCGGTCCGCAGCCCGGCTATTTCCCGTTTTACCTCTCGGTCATCCTCGGTGGCGCCAGTCTCTATGGGTTGGTTGCCGCGTTCCTGTCGCGCACGGAGGCCACTGAAACCTTCGTGACGCGCGCGCAGCTTCGCCGCGTGATGGCGGTGTTCGTGCCGACGGTTCTTTTCTGCGTCGCCACGCAGTTCCTCGGGCTCTATGTCGCGAGCTTCCTCCTGATCTCCGGTTTCATGCGCCTGGTCGGCAAGATCGCGCTGTGGAAGTCGCTGCTCACCGCCTTCGTGTTCACTGCGGTAATGTTCGTGACCTTCGACGTCGCTTTCGACGTCATCATGCCGAAGGGCCCGCTCGAAGCGGCGCTCGGCCGCTGACGGGTTTGGCATGACTCCTTCCGTCATTGCGAGGAGCGAAGCGACGAAGCAATCCATTCTTGCTTTGCCGCACCATGGATTGCTTCGCTTCGCTCGCAATGACGAACTGCTTGGGATTACCTGATGGAAGCTTTGGGCCTCTTGATGCACGGCTTTGCCGTGCTGCTGACGTGGAAGACGCTGCTGTTGATGATGACCGGGCTGGTGCTCGGCATTTTCGTCGGGGTGCTGCCGGGCCTCGGCGGCCCCAATGGTGTCGCGATCCTGCTGCCGCTGACATTCACGATGGACCCGACGTCGGCCATCGTGATGCTGTCCTGCATCTATTGGGGGGCGCTGTTCGGCGGCGCCATCACCTCGATCCTGTTCAATATCCCCGGCGAAGCGTGGTCGGTCGCGACCACCTTCGACGGCTATCCGATGGCGCAACAGGGCAGGGCGGCGGAAGCGCTGACCGCGGCCTTCACCTCGTCCTTTATCGGCTCGCTGGTTGCGGTGATGCTGATCACCTTCCTGGCGCCGATGATCTCCTCGTTCGCGCTGAAATTCGGACCGCCGGAATTCTTCGCGGTCTACCTGCTCACCTTCTGCTCCTTTGTCGGGCTCGGCCGCGAGGCCAAGCACAAGACGGTCATTTCGATGTCGCTCGGCCTGCTGCTCGCCGGCATCGGCATGGACACCGTGTCCGGCCAGTTGCGCATGACCTTCGGTTCGGCGGAGCTGTTGCGCGGCGTCAACTTCCTGGTCGCGGTGATCGGCCTGTTCGGCATCAGCGAAATCCTGCTGACGATGGAGGAGCGCCTTGCGCTGCGCGGCCACGCCGCCGGCATCTCGTTGCGCGTGGTGCTCTCGGTGTGGAAGGACCTGCCGAAATACTGGGTGACGCTGCTGCGTTCTTCCTTCATCGGCTGCTGGCTCGGCATCACGCCGGGCGGGGCGATCGCCGCATCGTTTATGGGCTATAACCTGGCCAAGCGCTTCTCCAAGGACCAGGACAGTTTTGGCAAGGGCCGCATCGAGGGCGTGTTCGCGCCGGAGACGGCCGCGCACGCTTCCGGCACATCGGCGCTGCTGCCGATGCTGGCGCTCGGCATTCCCGGTTCCGGCACCGCGGCGATCCTGCTCGGCGGTTTGATGGTGTGGGGCCTCAATCCGGGGCCGTTGCTGTTCGTCGAGCACAAGGATTTCGTCTGGGGCCTGATCGCCTCGATGTATCTCGGCAATGTCGTCGGCCTGGTGCTGGTGCTGACGACGGTGCCGATCTTCGCTTCCATCCTCCGCGTGCCATTCGCCGCCGTCGCGCCGATGATCGTCGTGTCCTGCGCGATCGGCGCCTTCGCGATCCAGAACGCGATGTTCGACATCTGGCTGATGCTGGGCTTCGGCGTCGTCGGCTACGTCTTCAAGAAGATCGGCATTCCCTTGGCGCCGTTCACGCTGGCGCTCGTGCTCGGCAACCGCGCCGAGGATGCGTTCCGCCTGTCGATGATCGGCTCGGGCGGCGACATGAAGGTATTCTGGTCGAACGGCCTCGTCGGTTCGATCACGACGCTGGCGATCGTGCTGCTGTTCTGGCCCGTGATCGACAAGGCGTTCAGCGGTGTCTCGCGCATGGTGCGGCCGGCGAAGGCGTAGCGGCGGGCGTTTGACGCGAAACGGATCGTCATCCCCGCGCATGCGGGGATCCAGTACGCCGCGGCTTATCGGTTCAATCATTGACGTCTCTGGAATACTGGGTCGCCCGGTCGAGCCGGGCGATGACAAGCGTGTGTGCGTTCGCGATCTCGCGGCACGGTTTGCCCGAGGTTTGCATCTTCTTTGCCCGCCCTCTCATTCAGAGGGTGCAGGGAAGACCGGGTGCTTGCTGCACCCGAGGTCTCGTGTGCCGTTGCGC
>NZ_LLYB01000062.1:50650-59235 GCF_001440475.1 Bradyrhizobium lablabi
CGTCACGTACGTCGTCGTGACATCAGCGTCCATCGCATCTCACCGCACGTTCGTGACGTTCGCGAGCCGCCCCTCCATCGGGTGAGACGAACGGAGTCATGCCGCTGATTTGGGTGACATGTTAAGCGGAATATTTTTGATTCCCGGGCTTGACACGATTTCGGAAAATCAGAAGTGANGGTCGTGCCAGTTTTTCGCAGTTGCGCATCAAATTTGCGCTTGCGTGCAAAGCAAATCAGTTTCCTGTCGGACTATGAATCGTGTGCTGGAGGCGACGGCGTGAGTTCACGCTCCAACTGGGTACCTGGCAACGTCTCCCGCACGTTGATGCGTTCGCCACCGGGCTTGCTGACGTACAGATGGCTCTCCAATACGGATTGCATGTTTTCGAACATCGAATAGAGGTCGTCGCAATAGACCGACGGATTGTCGTAACCGTTTTCCTTGGAGAAACGATGCGGAAGATAGCCTCCGCCACAAGCGTTCATGAACTTGCACTGCCGGCACTTTTCGCAAAGATGGATTGAAGCATCGCGCGCGGCTTTCCAGCGAGGCTCGTTCCTGACGTCGTCAATGGCATGATCGAAGATGTTGAACCTGGTCTGGGTGAATCCGTCGCCCGCAATCCGCAACACGTCGTGGGCCTCCACCGTGCCGTCGGTCATGACGGTGCAGAGTTCGACCGGCTTGTGGCCCACGCCCTCGGTGGGCGAATTGTTGCCGAGCAGGGCTGTGATCATGTCCGAAATGATCCGGATATTGGTTGTCGGCGCACTGCGATTGGCTGCCAGCCACAAGTCGAGCAGACCATTGTAGAACGAGGCGATGGATGCCGGCTTCTCATCCACCGTCGCATCGGGGATCATGATGTCATAGCTTGAAATTCCGCACGCAGCGAAGAACTCGGCATACTGTGCCGGCGGGTAGGCGGGATTGCAGACGGCCAACGCCATTACGCCAATGTCGCGTGACGCAAGCATGCGAGCAGCGCGTTCCACCGCAGCGTGGGTGCCCGTACCTTGAAAAGTACGACGGTGAATGTCGTGAATATGTGCCGGTCCATCGAGACTGATTGCAACCGAGATGTTGCGCGTCTCGAAGCAGTCCAGCCATTCATCGTCGATCAGCACGCCGTTTGTCGTGACCGCGACAGGTATTTCGCAGCCTGTTCGTGATGAGATGTTCTCGCATGCGTCGGCAAAACGATGGAAATTCTCAACGCCCCACAGCAAGGGCTCGCCGCCGTGCAGAATGATGGGAAAATCGACGAGCTTGTACCTGGCGACATGTTGCTCGATGCGCTGCAGCAATTGCTGCAGCACGTGGCTGCTCATCAACTTCGGCTTTTTGTAAACAGTCGCGTCGCGGAACCAATAGCAATAGGAGCAATCAATGTTGCATCTCGTCGCCACCTTGACCAGCAGCTGCGTGATCGGCTGATATTGAAAGGCAGCGGAATCTGAATCGTCAGCCGACATGCCGGCACCGAAATGGGCTGGATGAAACGACTACCAGTCTTCGACCATAGCGTTTTCGGGCGAAGTGGACCCCGGTTCGCGTTAAGAAAACGCGTCAAATCAAGAACCCAGAGCCCGGTTCTGATTCAATCAGAACCGAAAAGGCTCTGATCTAGTATCCTCGGACAAATCCCCCTCTGCGGAACGCGCCTACGCCCGGAGCATATCCGGCCCTGCGAAAGGCGCCGGCGCGAGCCCCTTTGGCAAACGCCCCCCGTCTGAAAGCAACCTCGGTTGCCACGGGGTCAGGATTCTGGCCGCGCAGGTCACTCAGCAGCGCGTCGATGCCTTGGTGATCGCTCTGTATTGTTGCGCCTGGACCGTGCAATTGCAGGAGGCTCGCCAAAACCTTCAGCGTCGTTATCGCCATGGTTATGCTCCTCTTTTCGCGAAGCAGCCGAGGGATCGAACGAAAGGCCGGTGTTCACCGGTTGAGCAGAGGGGAAGTATGCCTCCTGTATTATAGCCGAAATGTGGTGGGCCGCAAAGCGAACTGCCTTCATCCGCGCTTCAGCCCTGCAGGAGCCGCTTCGGTAGGCTGAACGCCAGCCGGTAAAGTGGCAGACCGTCGATCGCGCCGTGATCCTCGGCAGGAAGCGTCTTGCGCAGGTGAGCGAGGGCGTCGCGGACCGCGGCTTCGTCCAGTCCCTCGATCAGCAGCAAGGCAGCAAAGGAGCCGTCGTTGGCCCGCATGCCCTTCTCGCGCGTCTTGATCGAGGTCTGCGCGATGTCGGTGAGCAGCACGCGCGCGGCGATGATCCGGTCGAGGCGGGCGAGTTCGGCGACGACTCCGGCGGCGTCCCAGGACGGGACGGCATCAAGGCGCAGGGGAGCGACGATGCCGCCCTGGCCGGTGCCGGCCGACGCTGCGATACGGCCGCCACCGCGCGCGAAATTGCCGAGCTTGGGCATGATGCGCTGCGACCATGGCGTCGGCGCGTTGAGCCGGGCCAGGTAATCCGGTCCGCCGACGACGCGTTCGTCCTCGAGCTCATAGAGAATGAAGTAGCGGTTCACCGCGACGCCCAGCGCACGGAAGATCCGGCACGCGAGGAAGCCATTGATGCCGACGCGCTCCGCGGCATGTTCGCGTGTGATCCAGTGCGCCCAGTCGGTTTCGTCCTGCGGCGTCAGATCGCTCCAGATCGCGAGATAGCCGGCTCCCTGCATGGCGCGTTTCCTTACTTTGGGCCGACACGTACGGCCGCCGGCAGTGAGACGGGCAGCTTGCCGGCGCCCTGCAGCGCGGCCTGCATGGCGACGATGTAGCCGTAGGGGCCGAGGCCTGCGATCACGCCCTTGACCGCGGCGGAGAGCTTTGAGTGCCGGTGCAGCTCGTCGCGGGCGTGGATGTTTGAAATATGCACCTCGTAGATCGGCCCTTCGAAGATCTTCATGGCGTCAAACATCGCAATCGAGGTGAAGGAGTAGGCGGCGGGGTTGATGATGAGGGCATCCGCCGAGGTCCGCGCGGACTGGATGAGGTCGACCAGCACGCCTTCGTGGTTGGACTGGTGGAACGCCAGCTCCGCGCCGGCAAAAGCGGCGAACTCCTCGCAGGAGGCCTTGATGGCGTCGAGCGTGGTCGAGCCGTAGATGTGCGGCTCGCGGATGCCGAGCATGTTGAGGTTCGGGCCATTGAGGATCATGATGCGCATGGAATGCCTTTCACGGGAAAATGACGGGGCAGTGTAACCGATCGCGACAACATGTCAGCCGGTGAACCATTTCGCCGGCACGGTGACGACAGATGGAAACAGCACCATCAGGAACAGCACGATCAGTTGGGCGATCAGGAACGGCCAGACGCCCTTGATGATGTCTTCCATGCTGATGCGCGACACGCCGCAGACGACGTTGAGGACGATGCCGACAGGCGGCGTGATCAGGCCGATCGAGTTGTTGATGATGAAGAGCACGCCGAAGTAGACCGGGTCGATGCCGGCCTGCTTGACGATCGGCATCAGGATCGGCGTCAGGATCAGGATGGTGGGCGTCATGTCGAGCGCGGTGCCGACGATCACGACCAGCAGCATGATCGCGAGCATCAGCAGCGTCTGGTTGCCCATGAACGGGCGGACCAGATCGACCACCTGGGTGGCGATCTCGGAAACCGTGATCAGCCAGGAAGAAACCAGCGCGGCTGCGACCAGGAACATGACGACGCTGGTGCTGAGCGCGGCGGAGACGAAGACCTCGTAGAGGTCGCCGATCTTCAGCTCGCGGTAAACGCAGGTGGAGACGAACAGGGCGTAGACGGCGACCACCACAGCGGCCTCGGTCGGCGTGAACACGCCGAAGCGGAGGCCGACGACGATGATCGCGGGCAGCATCAAGGCCCAGAAGCCGTCGACGAAGGCCCAGGCGATCTCGCGCAGCGACTTTCGCGGCGGGCTCTCGGTATGGCCGTCGCGCGCGACCCACCACCAGGCGACGCACAAGCCGGCGCCCAGCATCAGTCCCGGAAAGATACCGGCCAGGAACAATTTCGAGATCGAGACGCCGCCGGTAACGCCGAACAGCACAAAGCCGATGCTGGGCGGAATGACGGGGCCGATGACGCCACTGGCCGCGACGAGTCCTGCCGCATGTATCTTGCGATGGCCGGCCGCGACCATCATCGGCACCAGCAGGGCGGCCAGCGCGGCCGCGTCCGCGGCGGCCGATCCCGATAGCGAAGACAGCACGCAGGCGGCCAGGATCGTGACGTAGCCCAGCCCGCCCTTGACGTGGCCGACGACGGCCAGCGCGACATTGACGATGCGCCTTGCAAGCCCGCCGCGGTTCATCAACTCGCCCGCCAGCATGAAGAACGGCACGGCCATCAGCGGAAAACTGTCGGCGCCGTTGATGATGTTCTGGGCGACGATCTGGGAGTCGAAGATATCGAGCGAGTGCATCAGCGCGACGCCGCAGACAACCAGCGCGAATGCGATCGGCATGCCGAGCGCCATGGCGCCAAGCAGCGAGAAGGTGAAGACGGCGAGCGTCACGCGCGCACCCGCAGCGTGGAAGCAGAATCAGACATGCTCCTCGCTCTCCTTCACCGAGATCAGATCTTCTTCGGTCGCCGCTCCGGATAGAACACGCACGAGATCAAGAAGCAGGATCACCGCCGCGGACACACCGAAGACAAGTCCGGAGGAATAGAAGAACAGGCCGACCGAAATGCCGGAGGCGGGGGCGCTGTCGCCGAAGGTCAGCACGGCCTGCTTCCAGCTTCCGAGCGTGAGCAGGGCGTCGGCGTAGAGCATCAGGAGGTAGCTCGCGACGAAGCAGATTTTCTTACCGAGCGGAGGGAGGGCGCGGACCAGGGTATCGACGCCGAGATGGGCGTGCTGGCGCAGTGCCACGATGGCGCCGAGGAAAGTCAGCCAGACCAGCAGCCACCGCGACAGCTCCTCCGAAGTCGCGATCCCCGAATTGAAGAGATAGCGCATCACGACATTGGTGAAGACCAGCACCACCATCGCGGCAAGGCACGCCACGATGACGAGTTTGAGCAGCCGGCAGTAGAGGTCGATCAGCCGTTCGACGGCGGCCATGGATCTTTACCCGGCGGCTACTTGGCGCCGCGGATGCGCGCCAGCTCGCTGGTGAACAGCTTGACCCGGGCCGGGTCATATTCACCGGAGAATTTCTCCACGACGGGTTTGGTGGCTTCCTGCATGCGGGCATATTCGGCCGGCGCGATCTCGTTGAACTGCATGCCCTTGGCCTTCAACTCATCCAGCGCCTTGTCCGCGGCGAGCTTGGTCTGGTCGCGCTGGTATTCGCGCGTCTCGGCAAAGCTGTCGCGCAGCATCTTCTGCTCTTCCGCCGACAGGCCGTCCCAGAACTTCTTGCTGACGATGATGACGTTCTGGGTGAAGGTGTGATTGGTGGCGGAGACGTATTTCTGCACCTCAAAGAACTTGTTCGACAGGATGACGCTGTAGGGATTCTCCTGGCCGTCGACGGTCCTGTTTTCCAGCGCACTGTACAATTCGCCGAACGCCATCGGCACCGGATTCGCTTTCAGCGCCTTGAAGGTTTCGAGATAGACCGGGTTCGGGATCACCCGCAGCTTGAGGCCGGCAAAATCCTCGACCTTCGCGATCGGGCGGCTCGAGTTGGTGGCGTTGCGGAAGCCGAGGCCCCAGTAGCCGAGGCCGATCAGCTCCTTTTCGGGCAGCAATTCGAGCATGGCTTTTCCGAACGCGCCCTGGGCCAGCGCTTCGGCCTGCTCGAACGTGCTGACGGTGAAGGGGAAGTCGAACAGGCCGAGATCCTTGACGACACCGGCGAGCGAGGTCGTCGACGCCGAGAGGATTTCCTGCGTGCCGCCGCGCACCGCCGACTGCTGCTGCATCTCGTTGCCGAGCTGGGAGGCCGGGAATTCGCGGATCTTCAGCTTGCCGCCGCTCTTGGCCGCCAGCACCTCGGCGAACTTCTTCACGCCAAAGCTGATCGGGTGGTCGGTGTTGTTGAGGTGACCCCAGCGGATGGTGCGTTCCTGCACCTGCGCCGACGCCGGTGTCCCCAACAGCGCGCAAAGGCTGACGGCTGCGCACAACAATCCCATCCGCATGACGGTTTCTCCCTTTGGTTCGCGATCATTTGGCGTCGCGGCGGGGGAGACTTAGTCATAGGATGATGTAATAGTCAAAATATAAAATAGATATCATCATATGAAACATGATATGTATGAGGAAAGGTGAGGCTTGAGGGGAATCGGCCGGCATGGCACTGCCGGGCGATGCCCTCGTGCATGGATTGGCGATGACACTGGTCGAGCGGACGGAAGAGCAGGAGGCGGTCGGCGATGACGGCTATCGCCGCATCCGCGCCGACATCGTGTTTGGCCGGCTGCGTCCGGGCCACAAGCTCAGGCTTGAAGGCCTGAAGGAGGACTACGGCGTAAGTGTTTCCACGCTGCGCGAAATTCTCAATCGCCTCGCCGCGGAAGGTTTTGTGCTGGCGGAGGGCCGCCGCGGTTTCGAGGTGGCGCCGATCTCGGTGGAGAACCTGAAAGAGCTGGCCGAACTTCGCCTTCTACTTGAATCTCACGCGATGGGCGTGTCGTTCGCCCATGCCGATGTCGAGTGGGAAGGGCGCGTGGTCTCCGCCCACCACAAGCTCGCATCAACCGAGCAATTGATGGAAACCGGCCTCGACGCGCTGGAGCAGTGGAAGCGCTATGACGGCGAATTCCATCAGGCGCTGATCTCCAATTGCGGCTCGCGCATGCTGATGGAGACGCATGCGTTGGTGTTCGACAAATACTTCCGCTACCAGATGGTCGCGTTCAGCTATCGCGGCAGCGAGCCCGCCGCCCAGCACAAGGCGCTGCTCGAAGCCGCGTTAAAGCGCGATGTGAAGACCGCGACCGAAACGCTGCGTGCGCATGTGAATAATTGCGTGGAGCACGCGCTGGCGACGGCGGCGTTGAAGTAGGGCGTGGCCACTACGAATCTCTAAGCAGCAAGCCTCGCAATGACGGTTGTGGCGCGGATTACACCACCTTGCGCTGGCGCAGCTCCGCGATCTCGTCCTTTGCAAAGCCGAACTCCGCCAGCACTTCCTCGGTCTGTTCGCCGAATTCCGGCGGCCGCGCGGCCATCGTGCTTGGCGTGCGCGACAGCGACACCGGCTGGCCGACGAGCTGGATGTGGCGGTTCTCATCGTTGGGCACGTGCTGGGCGATGCCGAGATGCTTGACCTGGGCGTCTTCGAACATCTGGTCGATCGAATAGATCGGGCCGCAGGGTACGCCGGCCTCGTTCAATTCCTTGACCCAGGTTTCCGTCGATTTCTTCTCGGTGAATTTGCTGATGACGGCGTTGAGCGCGTCGCGGTTCTTCGAGCGCGCCGGCGCGGTGGCATAATCGGGGTTGGTGACGAGTTCGGGCGCGCCGATCGCCTGCGCGCAGCGCTCCCAGATCCGCCCGCCCGTGGTGGCGATGTTGATGTAGCCGTCGGAGGTCTTGAAGACGCCGGTCGGGATCGAGGTCGGATGGTTGTTGCCGGCCTGCTTGGCGACGTCCTTTTCCATCAGCCAGCGTGAGGCCTGGAAATCCAGCATGAAGATCTGCGCCTGCAGCAGCGAGGTCTGCACCCACTGGCCCTCGCCGGAGACGTCGCGCTCCAGCAGGGCGGTGAGGATGCCGAGCGCGCAGAACAGCCCGGCGGTGAGGTCGGCGACGGGGATGCCGACCCGCATCGGGCCCTCGCCAGGCGCGCCGGTGATCGACATCAGCCCGCCCATGCCTTGCGCGATCTGATCGAAGCCCGGCCGCTTGTGGTAGGGGCCGTCCTGGCCGAAGCCGGAGATGCTGCCATAGACGAGGCGCGGATTGATCTGGCGCAGGCTCTCATAGTCGATGCCGAGCTTGGCCTTCACGTCGGGGCGGAAGTTCTCGACCACCACGTCGGCCTGCTCGGCGAGGCGCTTGAACACTTCCAGGCCCTTGGGGTCCTTCAGGTTCAGCGTCATGGCCCGCTTGTTGCGGTGCAAATTCTGGAAATCCGAGCCTTGGCGCGGGCCGCCCGGCTGCTCGCCGCCGCCATCTTCCAGCAGCGCGTCGATCTTGATGACATTGGCGCCCCAGTCCGCCAGCTGCCGCACGCAAGTGGGCCCGGAGCGAACGCGGGTGAGGTCGAGCACGGTGAAGCGGGAAAGGGCCTGCGAAGCGCGTGGGAAAGGCATTGAGAAACCTTATTTTTTTGGATTTTCGCGGATGGGAAGGAGGCAGCCCGGCCTGACTTAAACAAATCTGGCGATGATTTCCAACAGCTTGTTGGAGGCCGGGCCTGAGGGACNCTTTGGGCATTTCGCTGCACCACCCTCCGTCGGGGTTCACTTACCTGAGTCGCACAACCTTCTTTTGATCTAATCAGCACGTTCGCACTCGGCGATTGCGAACGAGTCGAGAAGCTTGAGCAGCGGCAGAAGGCTGACCCTCAAATCTGGCGATGATTTCCAACAGCTTGTTGGAGGCCGGGCCTGAGGGACNGGTGTGGCGGCAGGTCCAGGCCGGAAGCCCGCCTGCGCGGCGAAGCGAATCCTACCTCCGCAAAACTACGGGG
>NZ_LLYB01000062.1:59309-59511 GCF_001440475.1 Bradyrhizobium lablabi
ACGAAGCGATTCTAGCGTCCCGTGTGCTTTTGCAATTTTCATGCTGCCGGCGGGCTTTTCGATGAAGAAGAACCTTTCTCCGTTCGATGACGTCTGGACCTNCGAAGCGATTCTAGCGTCCCGTGTGCTTTTGCAATTTTCATGCTGCCGACGGGCTTTTCGATGAAGAAGAACCTTTCTCCGTTCGATGACGTCTGGACCT
>NZ_LLYB01000062.1:59524-60518 GCF_001440475.1 Bradyrhizobium lablabi
GGCGTCGATTCCGGCGCATGACACGCTCGTGAGCGATGACGGCGATCAATTTCCCGTCGCGGCCGAAACCGCCACCTCGATCGTCACGAGCGCGGCGAAANTGCGTCGATTCCGGCGCATGACACGCTCGTGAGCGATGACGGCGACCGGTTTCCCGTCGCGGCCGAAACCGCCACCTCGATCGTCACGAGCGCGGCGAAANCCGGTGGCGTCGATCGCGACGCTGGCCGATTACCTCGTCAACGGCTTCTGGCAATACAACAGCACGATCGCTCATCACTGGGCCTCCAGCACCATCACCTACAATTTCAGTGCACTGAACTCGGCCGAGAAGTTTCTGGCCCAGTCGGCGCTGCAGGCGTGGTCCGAGGTCGCCAACGTCACGTTCGTCCAGACGACCGGCGCGGCGAACATCACGTTCAGCAATTCCGGTACGATGCAGGCTTATGCGAGCGGGACCTGGAATGGCTCGGGCGCGATCACCTCCATGAATATCGTGATCAGCTCCGACTGGGTCACCACCGACGGCGGCGCCAACGACGGCAAGACCGGCATCGACAGCTACGCCTACCAGACCTACATCCACGAAATCGGGCACGCGCTCGGGCTGGGCCATCAGGGGCCGTACAATGGCAGCGCGTCGTATGCGACCAACGCGACCTACGCCAACGACACCTGGCAATATTCGATCATGTCGTATTTCTCGGAGCCGAATTACTCCGGGAGTTCGTACCGCTACGTGGTCACGCCGCAGATGGCCGACATCTACGCGGTGGTCTCGATCTACGGGGCGGCGACCACCACCAGGACCGGCGATACCGTCTACGGCTTCAACAGCAACGCCGGCACGATATTCAATTTTGGCAATTACACCTCGGCGCCGGCGCTGACGATCTACGATGCCGGTGGCAACGACACGCTCGATTGCTCCGGCTATTCGGCGGCGCAGACCATCGACCTGCATCCGGGCGCCTTCTCCTCGGTCGGCGGCCTC
>NZ_LLYB01000063.1:0-3610 GCF_001440475.1 Bradyrhizobium lablabi
CCATCAGCGATCGCTCACCGCTGCAATCGCCTTCTTAACGGACGACTATAACAGGAGCGCATCTCATGTGGCGCGGTCTGCTGTTTTCAGGCGGTCGACTACTGCGGGTCCTACTCGATCGTATCTCCTGAGGCCGCGGGTCGCGTTTGTGTGCGCCACCCAACCACTTCTTGGTGCGGTCCGACATGCTTCTCATTTTTCGCTCGAAAGCGATCTGGTCCAGCTTCCACAATAGACGTTGCGATTTGCACCGACCGAGCCCGCCGCATCAGATGAAGCAAAAGCAGTACGCCACCAAAAAGGCTCGTCATTATAACGGTCGTCATCAAAAGGCACGCCACACAGCACAATGCGGCTACATCCAAGACCGATCGCAACCAGAACGGCACCCAATCCACACGTGCCGTGTCCTCCGTAGAGCCAGACATGCTCGCTATAACTCGCTGCTCTTCTCGATGCGTGATAAGGTTATCATTCAGCGCCGATTGACGGATCGGCACCCTAAGGATGCGAGCTGACGTCAAGCTGACGAGTTTCCCGACGGCAACGATATCGTTTCGCGTGAGTTCCGGGCATTGCTGATCAGCCGAAGAGACCTGGAAAATTTCCCCAACAAACCCCAACAAACCTCTTAGATGTCTTGAAGAGAGTTTTCCCTGCATTGCAGTCGTCGTTCGTACTGGATACGTGCGGCAGCGCCCCATGTTGGAGGCGCCGATTCGTTGTAGTAAAACGGCTTTCACGATAGCCCGCCAATCTGTGCAAGCAATATCGCCGTTTCAGAGGGTCCAAGCCCGACGACGCCTACGAAGCTAGCCGGTGGCACGGGAATGTCCTGACGAGTCGGCTTCCAGAGATGCAGACAGTACCGGCTGTTATTTACGTATTGCGAATGAGGCGGATGCAGTTGCATCACGCACTCCTCTTCATCCCAAAACAGGTCTTTGACGAAGCACATCTCCTCCCAGTTCGGACAACGTCGCGGCGTGGAGACGGAGACATGCTCCCACCCTGGGCGAACAAGTCCGACTATCCTGAGTCTGCACCCACAAGGGCCCTGAACAAAGAAAAGGCCGCAAGGACCTGATCCCGGCGCGCTGGCGAATTGGCCATGTCGTACGCGGCCGGCCTCGAGTTTTTCTAGAACTTGTGCTCTCACGTCCCCTGCTTTGCCTCGCTGATGAATTTGGTTTCGAACAAACTGCTGAACAAACCGCAGATGCAGATCATCTCTCTTCTTCCGCTTCCAATGTCGGCAAACACATGCAAGCGGATGCTCGGCTTTCGTCGAGCCGGTAAAGCATCTGCCCGTGAGGCCAGGATAAACTTTCAGGCATCTCCGGTACCTTTATTGAGAAAAACGCGTACGTTTCCGTACGGATAAGGTCGAGTTTGGTTTCAGCACCAGATCTTTCCTTTTTTAGCTCACCACATCCCCGGTTTCGAAGCTTGCCGCAAACCCACGGCTGCGGCTCGCCTCGCGAGGCTAGGAACCCTTGACGACGGCAAACGCGCCGTCGGAAGCAGTTGCTCTTCCAGTACAGTCACGGCCGGCAGATGGAATGAGCCCCGTTGAACGCCTGCTCACAAGGCGACCGGTTCGGAGCTTGATCCCGCCGTCGAATTCAGGAACTCTTTCGATGCTGGCCTTCTCGTTTGGAATGGGCAGGCACCCCCGCGTAGCAGAATGCGACCATCGGATGATCAGAAGGCCGAATTTTTCGAGACGGCCTTCTCTCTCCTTGCACAGCGCAGCCCCGCGAACCTGGTGAACGGTTCGGCAAGTGGCCGGACGAGCCACAGGCTCCCCCAAGCCTCAGTCGGAAATCGCTCGTGATCCAAGCGCTAAACAGCTGATGAAGGGATTAACGAGCAGCCGCGCCAATGCACAGGCGGTAGGCTGTAACATCTCGGCAATTGCCCCCCCCGCTTGCGTCGGATGGTCATCCAGGCAAAACTAAGATCAGCAACGACGGCAAGACCTTTCGCTATCCATGAAGATGATGTCCGGATGAGGCGCGGCAAGCGGAGCTCCGAGCAGCGCCCCCTCTTCGGCCCGACGACGAAAGTCTCCAGACAATTGGCGGTATCGATCAACGAACAGCGCGATCTGGCTTGCATCACGCGCGGGTGTTTTTCATCGATATAGACCAGGCTGATTCATCCCTTGCGCCTTCCGTAGCGCGCCGGGTTAATGTCGTTGAAGCCGCAGATCGCATAGGCGGCAGCGACACTAGGCTTGACCCGTCGCTGGTCACGAGGAGCACACCTCAATTGACCGTCCAGCGAAGCGCCCCGCAAGACTCGCACAACGCATCGATGAAGCGTCCATATCCCAGAGAGTTTCCAATGACGCAAAAAGCACTCAGAGCAGCTGACTAGGGGTTCCAAAGAAGCTGCTCTGCCAGCAAACTCGGGAACCGCTGACGCTTCCAATTTATTCCGCTCGCGCGCCGCATGGGGAGCACACCCGCGCGTGGCGGGCGCTCCCGTTGGAGCGCCCCTTCCCGGTGCATGCCGCTACGAGAAGTCGGCCACTTTGAGGCCAAGCCGCACCCGTCGGGACGTCTGCTAGCCAGTCCCCGGGCCTAAATTGAGCTGTTCGAAGTACCAAGAAGGATCATCCCCCGACGAATCCGTTTCGATGTATTCTTCACCCGAATATTCGTCGACACTTCCTTCGTTTTCGTCATCACTACTCTCAGCTTTGGAGAGATATAGCTGAGGTTTGTCCACCCGCTGCCATTTTCCCTGCTCGTTCAGCGTCCACTTGTCGGGATGCTGCCTAGGGTCAAGCACATATTCGTTGTCATCTTCCTTGTCTCCCACGTAAACAAAGCCCATTTGCTCTAGACGGGGCTGCACCTCATCGGTGGCAGGACGCGACATGACCAATGCCCGCTTGCCGTCAAGCCGAAGTTGATGTTCCAGCAGAACATCGCCTGCGTTCTCAACGAGCGGATGAGTAACTCGGAGACCGACAACGGACGAGACGTGTTTTCGTCCAGGAAAGTTCCGCTCCCACGCCTCCCCTCCCATGCGACTTCGACCTTCGGTTTTTAGAAGCCCGACACTCTTGTCACCCAATTGGTAGCTGAAATATCGCGCATCGTCCGAATCCTGTACGGTGGATCCGGCTCTGGCGACCATCGCTGTTTGCTTAGCCTTGTTGGAAACGAAATCCGAGTATTCTAGCGGATTATCGGCTATGTGCTTGATGTCGTCACCGTAAAACTTTCTCAGCTCTTTCTTGAATGACTTCCTGTCGATCTCATCGATGGGAGGTACGGAAACGAGGGAGTACGGCCGTGTCGCCCCCGAGGACGAACCAGGCGCCGTGTCTGCAAGCGCTTCCGTAAACCTCCGGCCATCTGCTAATGGCTCCGATTCATCGGCCTGGCTCCCGCTTGGAAATTGACTGGAAGAACCAGTGATTCTGCTATCCATGCGGTTCGCTCCCCCTATCGCAAAAATTGCACCGTGCTGGCCCACTAAGACCTGTAGACATGATAGGCGCGCGAGCTGACAATAAGCTGACGCACAGACGGGGTGCATCATCCTAGCCCGCATTTCTCACAGTGCCGACTGATCTGACAACGCCGATTTGGTG
>NZ_LLYB01000063.1:3779-4316 GCF_001440475.1 Bradyrhizobium lablabi
ATTCCCCACGGTTCGGCGGCTGGGCAGGCCGAGGCCATGGCGATCCTGATACGGCGAACGGAGACGCGCACCAGCGCGCCAATCTTGAGGAGCTTGANNNGGCGGATGGTGCCGCAGGTGGCGTCGGCGAAGACGGTGTCGGCCAGGCCGATACGCCGCAGGGCACAGATCAACACATAGGCCATCGAGGCGAACCACAGCCGCAGTTGGTTGGCGCGCATGGTCTGAGCCGACGTGCGGTCGGCGTAGAGATCGAGTTGGCACTCCTTGATGCGGTTCTCCATCTCGCCGCGGGCGCAGTAGATGTCCTCGTAAAGGGCGCGGGCGCCGGCCTCGGCCCGCTTGAGCGAGGTCACGACAAAGCGCGGGTTGGCCTCGCCCTGCGTCCACTCCGCCTTGGCGACGACGCGNGCGTCTTCGGCTCCAACTGCCAAGCGTCGTCCACTGGAAGTCCTTGAAGCGGCGCGCCGGGCGGCCGGTCTTCTCGGCCGCGGCTCTCGCCGCGGCAAGCTCCTCTTCGATCATGGCGACCAGGCG
>NZ_LLYB01000063.1:4516-4616 GCF_001440475.1 Bradyrhizobium lablabi
GCCGCAGAACACGTACAGCGGCAGATAGCAGTAGCAGTCGTAATAGCCGTGGAAGAAGCGCCCCTCCTGATGCCCGTGCAGCGGGTCGTCGGTGGCGTCG
>NZ_LLYB01000064.1:0-38926 GCF_001440475.1 Bradyrhizobium lablabi
ACGACAAATGCGATTCTAGCTCAATCGCTTAGCCGCTCTTCACGGACGACTCATCAGGATGCACAAGGAAGACCCCGAACTCCTCAAGCGGTGGAATCGGTGAGCCCCTCTCCGCGGCCTAGCGCGGATGAGTACTCTGCAGGGGCTCGCGGCTCGCGATCTCTAACTGGGCACGATCAATTCGGATCGTGTCCTTGCGCTTAGCCCCCAAACCCTAAACGCTCGTAATGCGAGGTCGGTGACGCGGGCTCCGGCGACGTTGATGGCACGCGATCACTGGGTCAGAGCGCTAGCATGCGCGCGAGCGTTGTCATTATTGCTCATCGTCATGCCCCGGCTTCTCCGGCAGGACGAGTTTGCCCGGAATACCGAACCAGCACGATCAACGAATGTGCGATAGCCCTGAGCGACAGGGCAATGGGTTGAGCCAGAACAAAGCCGTTCCGCTATGGCCACGGGCGACGAAGAGAATCTTTGTGCGCCGCTACGGGCGCATCCAGTTAGGGCATCCGGCCCGCATCAATATACCTCATCCCGACGCCATTACAGGCGTGCCATCTAGCTAGCCGACCGCACGCGAGCGGCATGGTCTTCGACTATTCTGCGGTTCGCACCCCCGAATTTTGAGCAAAAGTAGACGAGTGAGCGACGCTCCCCCGCGTGCACCTGCCGTACCTCATGCCAGAACCTGCATGTTGTGATAAGCACTGCTCCTAAGTGCGGCCGAAACACTTGGAGTTTACGGTCGGGTGGATACACCACGAACTCACCGCCCTCGAACTCTGTCGCGAGCTGAACAATTACAGAATACTCGAAGTCGGGGTCGCTCTCAGCATCCAAATGGATACCAACGAAGGACCCAGGCGGCATGCGATGCATTTGGCATCGGCGAATCACGTACTCCGATGACGCTCCGAAGATCCTTCTGAGCGCAGAGACCCGCTCTTTTCTTTCCAGTAGTTCGATGATCTGCGCTGAAGCTGTACCATTCACGTTGCTAGGATTATGGCCGGCGTGATCTAGCCGCACTCGTTTCACAAAAACATTGTGACAATCGCCGGCATCTCCTTTCCGAACCTGTTCTTCTGGAATATCGGACTGAAGCTGATCGATCCTCGTCAACTCGTCTTTGGTGAACAGCGTATCGGGGGCAATCAGGACCGTACCTCTATCTGCCAGCTCTGCACCGTATTTCGCGATGGCATCTTCTGAAAGCAGACCACGTTTATCACTCATTGTGCGCGCCTTTCGGATTCACTCAAATTCGCCCTCCTCTAATCCGCGTGCAACGAACGGATCGCCAAATCCCAGTTCTCGCCGTCGAAATCCTCTACTTTTATGCTTTCGATCGTCGTTTTATCTAGGCATCGAACATTTACGCTGAATCCTGAAGGGTTCGATCGCGGTCGATAAAATGGCTTTACGCCACAAACCCGACAAAACGTATGCCGAGCGATGTTCTTATTGAACTGGTATGTAGTGAGGAGGTTTTCGCCGCATTCAATCCTGAGCTTGTCATCGGCAACGAGCATGTGCACAAATCCTGACATTTGGCAGATCGAGCAATTGCACTTCACTGCAGAAATCTCTGCTGGCGCTCGTACGTAGAACTTGACAGATCCACAATGACAGCGGCCGCTGTGTTCCACCTCCGCCCCACTATTTCCGTGAGGCGAATAACTTCCGACTAGATTGCGGCACCACTCTAAGCTGAGACCATACGCCCGATCGAATTCATCCAAGAAACGGTTATTGCAGTCGGCAGGAACCAGTTCGCTAATGAGCCTGGTTGTCATCTCTCCGTGATATTTCTCCGCAGGATCCTCGCCGCCGACATGGGCCTGGAAATATTCAAGATCGTCAGATCGAGCATCAAACGTTTTGACTAAAGTAGTCCACAGTGCCTGGATCATCTCCGCAGCATGTAGCTCGAAG
Organism: Bradyrhizobium lablabi; assembly: GCF_001440475.1. Classification (GTDB taxonomy): domain Bacteria; phylum Pseudomonadota; class Alphaproteobacteria; order Rhizobiales; family Xanthobacteraceae; genus Bradyrhizobium; species Bradyrhizobium lablabi. Next base: position 1,936 of record NZ_LLYB01000064.1, read on the forward strand.
GCGACCATGTGGGCGCAGCGGACTATGGCATCTCGCGACGACAAGCCATGATATAGCGCACGAAGGTACCGGCTCGTTCTGGTGCTGTAGTTAGGCTGTATTGCGCGGCCAAGTAGGCGCGACGCATCTCTTCTAAAGAGCTTTGAGTGGAAGTTTTCTGTGTCCAGAATACTGGGTAGCGCAGCGTTGCCGCCCTGGAGAACCCGACTGTGTCCTCCCGTTTCATCCCAACAGATAAAGTTTGCGACCACACTGGTCAGCTCAACGTCCTTCGGGAGCCCTCGATTGCGGTGCATTGCCTCGAATACGAGATCCTTTTGCGATCCCGCCTGCAGATATGGGAACGCCTGTGACATCGCGAAGTATCCAGGTAGTAGACTGGCAACCTGATCTTTGGAGATTTCCGCAGCAAACGGATGGGCGCCATGCAGATCCCGGGCTCTGCGCGCCAAGTGCTCGCCGACCGGTATCTCTGAAGGTTGATCTAGTTTAGAAGAAGAAGGTTGGGATAGCGTCATTCGAGTCCGGGCATGCAGAGAGAGAGAGAGAGAGAGNAGCTTTTCTTGCGCTAGACCTCGGAGCGCAACCNGATACAGATCTCCTCGGATCGAGAGGCGAGTTCATTTCCATTCAAAGAACTGTTACTCTTCGTGACGACTTTCGACCTGTCGATCCATTCAGTATCCTCCGGCTTTGCTACAACTTACTTGTTAACGGATGTGCGAATTTTCTCGCACCAAATGATTCCGTCGTTTCGCAGGCGCGCTCATTGGCTTCTCGATTGTGAGCTGTAGTTTCTACCGCGGTCGGGTCGCTTGCGCGAGATCAAGGCAACTCCATTAGCATTTCGTATTGGGGGTTGGAGGGAGGTCCGTGGGCCCGCACTTGCGCTATCGCGGCGCGCGGTCAGGCACACGGTCCTTCACTTCTTACGCCTGACCAGAACCGCCAAGGGAAGATATGCGCGCCTTCACTTTCGCATGCCCGATCAACAAGATGATAGTCCAGAAGTGGCTTGAAGCTGATGCAGAGGCGACAGAACGAGAATTTCAAGGCGTTGTCTGCCCCGCTTGTTGGCAGTTGCACTTCATAAGTCGCAAGACTGGAAAGCTGCTGGGGCAGAAAGAAAAATGACAGCGCCTTACAACTCTGGTGCATCTTGTGTGCTCTACCGGCTCTAGCGGTCACTTCCGTCTCCGCCCAGTACTCTCGATGGGGCGCTATGTAGGAGAGAGCGTTGGCCAGCTGTTACAAGCCCGCGGCTCATGCGTGTAGCGCGGCCCCTCGAACTACCGAGCGGCCCACCCGATAGCCTTGTATATCTGAACCAATTTCAGGTGCACTCGTAGGGCATTGATGTCAGTCGCGGTCTGAGCGAGAATCGGTATTTGTCCAATGCGGCTGTGGTACGACACGCCGGGCCTGCTTGCAAACCGGCCCTTCCCGGCCAAAAAGCCGCGCTTGCCTGCGATCACCCCGGGCAAAGACCGGGATTTCCATGTCAGCCTTCCCCTAGCGCCACCCGTCATGCGAGCTAGGTCTGTTGGGTCGCCATCATTTCTTTCTCCATGTTGTCCTGCGGTGCGTGTCCGGCTGGAGACGCGAAGTCGGAAACCTGACAACGCGGCACTATCATTCCACCTCGTCGTCCGGACCCAGAGCCTTTTGCTCACCTCAAGCAAGGCCCGTACCAATTCTCGCGACGTGTCCGGTTGGAAACGATCTGAGCGGAAGCGCGTGGTTATGCCTTTTTCAAGCAAGGCTCACGCAATCACTTTTGCGGCGGGCCGATTGCTGGGAGACGGGCCGGATCGATTAATCGATTTGTTTGATTGATTCAAACCGATGCCATCGCCGCCATGGTTGAGTGATGGTCCGCCGATTCAGGCTTCGCCCGTCCCTCAGTGGACTCCCGCATGGCGTTCGCCTAGAAGCGCCTTTGGTTGTTGCCGCAGGGCGGCAGCGACGCCGCCGCATCGAGATGGGGCTTGTGCTGACGGAGATCGAGCATTCGCGCTGCAGTCGACCTCAGACAACTTGTGGCCCGTGTTGAGCTGCTGCACACCACCTTCGTCGAGGTGATTTGCTCAATATTCTTGGCACCTACAGCAGGAGCTGAACTGTTAGCGCTACTGTTGATCATCCTGCGGCCCTTGCTCGCGCTTTGCGACGAGCGCTCCTGGATTGCGCTTTTGGCGTTCACGCACTGCAAGGCCCCCGCCTCCCTGTGAACTCCCGAACGCCAAGACCATGTACATGCGCAAGGCTCGCGCCAATATTCTCAGACAGACCGCCCTTTTAAGGAGCTCGCGCCCGGCGCCAATTCGTCGCCTGCCATCTTGGCTCAGAGCTGGTCGCTCGATTTCTGGTCCGTCACAACAAGGAGAAGAATGATTCAGGGCTATTGTCCGATCTGTATTTGCTGCCCAAAGCCGAGCGTCAGCGCGGCAGACTGTGAACGCTTCGAACGAGAGGTGGACTATGTCACTGGCTCCAACATGAAAACTGTCGTCAACTATTGTACGCACCGTATCACCTAACCGGAGCTGGCCTCTCCGCCGGCCCGTGGGAGATGTCGAGCGCATTGAGGTGACGGATCGTGCGGCCTATCAAGCTGAATTGCCGTCGTCGGCTAGGAAATGATCCAGGAACTCTACGAGAAGTATATCGACAGATTCAAGCCAGTGTCGGTCTGGACGGAGCGCATCAAACCATGAGTTTGGCCGGGGCGAGGTTATCGAAAGCTCGCCCTCGTCATCGGTTCGTCCTCGGACGCGCGGGAGGACCTCGCGGGGACGTGCGCGGGCGTCTTGTACTGCCGCTGAACTCCAATAGTCTGCGAGCGATGCGGCCGAGCAGCTCGGGATTTTCGACAATGCGGGACCATTTACTGACGCCTTGGACGGGAGAAGCACAGTGGGACGCGGTATTGACTCTAACAAGGCACGATCTTGCTCGTGTAGCGCTACCGCAAAGCTTGGGCGAGGAGCTTGGCTAACTTGGCTGATCGTCCGGACCGATGATAAGGCTTCACCCGGCTGTTGGCTGATGTTGGCGGCCGTGCTCGGCGTGATCGCGGCACTCGCTATTATCCCGGCACCGCCAAGCCGTCGAGAGTTGCGAAGCCGTCTCGGCCTGAGCGACCCAACAACGTTCTAGACGTGCAAGCCACACTAGCAGCGGTCCGAACCGCTAGCCGGGCGAATTGTCGAGCTTCTGTGACTTCGCGTGCTCCTCGTCTTCGGTCTCCTTGCCTTCGGGCGCCCCGTCAGCATTCGTTGGTGGCAGGGCGGGAGTGCGACCACGCTTTTTCATTAACGAAAGGTGCGCCTGGGCGAGAGCTGTCTTCGATATAGTTTTACACATGATCAGCGGTGATCTTTGCCTCTACCAGAATGGTCACCAGGGTGGGTCAACGCAGCCGGATAAGCGTTCCCGCTTGCTCGCCGATGAGCTGGGAGGGCGGCATTCGGTGCGCCTCTCAACGGTAGTCTGCGCATGGCCTTCGTGTTCGACTCGTAGCGGCGCGGCAACAGCTTCAGCAGCAGCTGACGAACGGCACTGACGGGGCCTCGTGGGGCCGCCCTTGATGTAGCTGTTTGCGACGCATAACGGGCTATAGAACAGCTTGTCATTTAGCGCACCGAATGCTCGAAGTACATTTCCGGCGTCTCGCTCGAACTTAGTGCTGATTCAGCGCCAGGCGCGCGGCAAGCGGAAGCCATCGCCGAAGAGTCCGGTCCACGACCACATATCACAAAAGCATTTTGAATTCGGCTTGCCCTCCCCCGCCTTTGGCCCGACGCCGAAGCGTGCGAAGTTCACGATGGCCTTCGAGACGAGCTGCGGATAGCTGAGGAGAAAGTTCTCCGGCTGGGTATGGATCAGCGCGGGCATATACTTGTCGTTTTTCAGATCCTCATACGATTCATTCAGCATCTTCTTGTACAGTGAAAGAGTACTCGACGTGCTGCGAGCACCGCGCGACTTTACACGGAAGATCGCTTCCGCGGCAATTCTTCCAGAGATAATCGCAAGGTTCAGACGTCCACAATCGCTGGTATTGTTGAGTTCGGCGGCATCCCCAACCACCACCCAGCCTTTGCCGTAGAGCTGGGGTATGGTGTTGTAGCCGCGTTTCGGGATGAGGTGCGCGGAATATTCCTTGAGCTCTGAGCCGTTGATTAGCGGCAGAATCGACGGATGACGTTTGAAGCGTTCGAGTAGCCCGTAGGGCGTTTCGCCCGTTCGCTGGAGGTCGGAGACGAGGCAGCCGATGCCCAGCGAGATGCACTCCCTATTCGCATAGATAAAACCCATGCCCGTCATGCCGCGCGAGATGGTGCCGGCGGCCTCGATGATGACCCCTTCGTCGCGCTTGAGATTAAATCGGGATTCGATGATCTCGCGCGGCAAGAGGTGCATTTCCTTGACCTGCAGCGCAATCTGGTCGGGCGTCAACCGCTCGCGCAAGCCCGCGCGCGTCCCGAGCCAGCCATTGGCGCCCTCGGCGAGCACCACTACATCGGCGTGGATTATGCCATCCTGGCGGTCGGTACGCACACCAATGACGCGGCCGCGACAATTCTGCGCCAACTCCGTAACTGTACTCTGGTACAAGACCGTGGCACCGGCCTCCCTCACCTTCCGGGAGAACCATTTATCGAATAGGGCGCGGATAACGATATACTGGTTCGGTCGCTTGGTGTTGCAGTCGTTGAAGCGGTAGCGCAGCCCGACATGGGAGCGGCTATCCAATAACCAAAAGCGCTGCTCGACAAGGCGGCGCTCGAGCGGCGCGCCCTCGCGGAAATCGGGGGCCAGCTGTTCCATGATGTCCCCATCGAGGATGGCAGCCCGCACGTTTTTTGATCCGGAATATTCGCCGCGCTCAAGCTGCAGTACCTTCATGCCACGCTTGGCCATGGTCAGCGCCGCCGCGTTGCCGGCCATTCCGGCGCCAACCACGATGGCATCGAACCTCTCTTCGATCATTGGCCTCTCCCTTGTTCAGTGGCGCATGTTCTCAAAGCGTACGCTCGCTTGTGACGCGGTCGCGTGAGCGCGGCGAACATCGAAGGCGGCACAAGATGGTGACTCCCAACAGCAGGATCTCCGCCTGATGGCTGTTGACGAGATCGGTCGGCTCCATGCTGTAGGACTCGTCGCGGTAATCTGCGAACACGTTGACGGCTGCGACTAGGCAGAATTCGACGGCGGCGCTGCGTGTCGCCTCGGCCTCGGGACCGACAACCGGCGCGAGATCAACCTTCCGCTTCTCGGCGAGCTTGCGGCCCGTGCCAGGAGATTGGATGCACCTGCCCGCGCCCCTGTTCGAAACGACCCAGACATGCTTATCCACCTTATGCCCCGGCAGCGCCTTCTTGGCAGCGCGCCCTTCGCAAGAAACGCGGGAGCTCTTATCAGATAGCTCATCGCCAAGCCCCTTCAGATCAGGCATCGCGAGCTAGCGCCGCAAGGTCGGCTTCTAGCTTGGGCTGGTGCTTGAAGATGGCGTCGATCAATGCTTGCGCCGGCTGCTCGGCGGCCTCTACCAGCATCGCCTTCTCAGCACGCGCGGACGGCGCGAAGACACGCTTGACGACGGTTGGCGAGCCCTTGAGACCGCATTTGGAGATGTCCTCGACGCCAGCCTCCTGGGCGCTCCATTTCACGATCGGCGCCCGGGCGGCACGCAATGCATCGTCCATGGCACCGCGGCGAATCTGGTTGGTTGCCTCGAGCATGGTGATGAGACACGGCAGCCTGGTGCGGAGCACCTGGACGCCACCTTCGGAGCGCCGTTCTGTTTCTATTGTGTGCGCAGCGAGATCCAGCGCCCTGATCTTTGCGACGTAGGTAAGCTGCAGCACACCGAGCCGCTTCGCGACGCCGGGCCCAACCTGCGCGGTGTCGCCGTCGATGGTCTGCTTACCGGTGAAGATAAGGTCCGGCGGGCCATATTCCTTGCCGATTTTGCGGATGGCGGTCGCGAGCGCGTAAGTCGTTGCCAGCGTATCGGCGCCCGCAAAGCAGCGGTCGGTGAGCAGTACGGCGCGATCGGCGCCAAAGGTCAGCGCTTTGCGTAATGAGTCCTCCGCTGATGGCGGCCCCATTGTAAGGACAGTGATCTCGCCACCGAACTTATCGCGCAGCTCCAACGCGGCCTCGAGCGCGAAGAGGTCGTATGGATTAATGATGGTGGGAACACCCTGACGCATGATCGTGTTGGTCACGGGGTGCACGCGGATCTGCGCGGAGTCGGGAACCTGCTTGATGCAGACGACGTTGTGCATGTGCTTCTCCAGACGTTGCAACGGCTGGCGAACAGAACAGCAAGTGTCGTACCATTGCGCGAATTTCAATATCGGGCAGAAATACAACGGCTTTTGGGAAGCATGATGTCACTGTCGCCTGACGTTCGCCGACGCAATTGCGACATTCGTCGTGACTACGACAGCCCGGCTCTCGCGGCGTGATTTGTTCTTGATCTCTCAATGAGAGCGGCCCAAAGACAGGATGCGCTTTGCCAGAGTTGATCCACACGCGATTTTGGGTCTCGTAGCGGCCGCTGCGCTCACGAGAGAGCGTAAGCCCTGAGCCGAGTTGCACTGGACGATGCTTCGCGTCGAGAGGAGCAAGGCGCCGCAATAGGTTTGCGGCGTCTGCGACCGCAAGGCACACGGCGGTTTCTTTTGCGCAGGCCCCGCATCGCGCAGCGGTCGCCGCATACGATGCCGCGCGAATCGAACGAGGTCGAACAGCCCCCGATGGTCTCACTGACGGTATCAGGCCGTGAGCTAATGGCCGATAGCGACATGGCCAACGGATTCTTGCTGACAGCTTCGCGTTCGCACGAGCGTAGAAGGCAAGGGACCGCCTGTGCCGGGCGGTTTATCCGATGATGCCAGAATCGGCGCTGACGCGGGGGCCGCATCCTATCGTGGCTCCAGGACCGCGCCAAACCGTCACACCTCTATTTTGTTTCGCCAACTATTCGCCATAAGCGGCGATAATCACGGCCCCGACACGCCCAAAGTCCGACACTGCTTTAGAAGCGCTTGATCTCGACGCCATATTTCCTCAGGGCGTAGCCAATTTGGCGCGGCGTAAGTCCAAGCAGGCGCGCCGCCTTTGCCTGTACCCAGCCGGATCTTTCCATGGCCGCGATCACACGCTCGCGATCTGCCATCTTCGCACCACCTACAAGAGCTGCGCCGACCGGTGCCAGCGGGGCGAGCTCGCTGCCGAAAGGTGGGATCGATGTAGCAGCCTCGGCCGGCGGCGCGGCGGGCTTAGCGGGCACTGGTCGGATCGGCCCCGACTGCAGCGCCATCTCTTCCGATCCGCTCTTCCACAGCATCGCGGAAAGGCACTGGCCGTGGCAGCAGGCAAAGTCGTCTCTCACGATCGATGGTCCTGGTGTCAGAGTGGCGGTACGCTGCACGCAATTCTCAAGCTCGCGGACGTTTCCGGGAAAACCGCAGTTCATCAGTACTTCAACCGCGCTTGCATCGAAGGTAAGCGTGCGGCCGTTCTCTCTGTTGAAATTCCTGAGAAACTCGGTCGCGAGGAGCGGAATATCACCGCGCCTTTCGCGCAACGGCGGCAGCAGCAAGGGGACCACGCTGATGCGATAATAGAGGTCGGCGCGGAACTCGTTCCTTGCCACCGCCTCTTCCAGGTTCTTATTCGTGGCGGCAATCACGCGAACATCGACCTTAATGGTCTGGTTGCCACCGACGCGCTCGAATTCCTGCTCCTGCAGTACGCGCAACAGCTTTGCCTGGAATGAGGCCGAGATCTCGCCGATCTCGTCCAAAAATAGCGTTCCCTTGTCGGCGAGCTCAAAGCGGCCTTTGCGCGCAGTGAACGCGCTGGTAAAGGCCCCCTTCTCATGGCCGAACAATTCGGATTCAAGTACCGTCTCAGGCAGCGCCGCGCAATTGAGTTTTATGAAGGGCCGCTTGGCGCGCGCCGACCGCTCGTGAATGGCCTTAGCGACCAGCTCCTTTCCGGTACCGGACTCGCCGCGCAACAGCACCGTGCTGTTTGATTTGGCTACGACGGCGATCTTCTCGAGCAGCCTGCGCAGCGCCGGGCTGTCGCCAATAATCCCCTCGACATGAACCTTCTTGCGCTCCCGCGCGGGCTGTTTGAGCTCGGATAATTCCTTTTGAAGCCGGTCCTTCTCCGCCATCAGTCGCTCGCGGTCACACGCGAACAGCCGATGCAGCTTCACTGTCTGCCCCGCTAGGTTGGCGATCATTGTGAGCAGCCGGACGTCGTAATCGAGCCGGGCGCTCGACGCGTCGTCTAGGATGCGATCGATCGTCAGCGTGCCCACGACATTCGCATCGATGCGAATGGGAACGCCGATGAACGAAACTGGCGTGTCGTCGGAGGCCCCGAGCACCTCCTTGTCCGCAGCACTAAAGCTCGGATGCACTGCTACGTTTTCGGCCACGAGCGACTTGTCGGACGCCACGATCTCGTCGATTACCTTCTGCGGCAGGCGCATCCGGAAGCGCTCGTCGCTCCCTTCGCTCCAGCCGGCGCCCACGGTAATGTCCGGCACGCCCTCATCGTGGAACAGAGAGACGATGCCGTGCCGCATCTGCACAAACGATTGCAGAAGATCGACGACGTTGGCCAGCGTGACTTCTAGCCGGCAGGGTGCGGTGAGTACTTTCGATATTTCGAAGATCCCGATAATCGCGCTCTCGTACAACGGCACATTAGGGAGCGCGTCGTCCGTCTCGGAGTTTGAGTTAGGCCTTTCGCGTACGGAAGGGATATGCAGCATGACGACGTCTCCGTTGTTATGACCATCCTCCCTGTCATCCTGTTCGGACTTGCGAATATTGTGTTGCATGTCATCCTCGATCTCGCCCCCGTTTTAGGACGACGCAAGAGATAACTTCTTATTATGGCACGATGGTAAAACTGCATCGCGACACGACGGTAAACTTACAGTGTGCTTTGACTTGCTTATTCTCTGCTCTTGCGAACTCGTCGCGCGCATTCCGTGGGAACACGAATTCCGTTGATGTAGATCAAATCAGCTGCGACTTGTTTCTTGCAGGTACATTCGATCACAGGTGTTGGCCGCCATTAATCGGCACCTCGGTGCCCGTGACATAGCTTGCCGCATCCGAGCATAGGAAGAAGATGACCTTCGCGACTTCTTCGGGTGTGCCCACTCGGCGCAGCGGAATATTTGGTACAAGACGCGCTTCCGTGTTCGGCGACAAAATATCGGTCCTGATCTCGCCGGGCGCGATCGCATTCACGCGAATGCCATGCGGTGCATAGTCGTGCGCCATTTCGCGCGTGAGACACGCGAGCGCGGCTTTCGATGTCGCGTAGGCGGAGCCGGCAAACGGGTGCACTCGTGACCCTGCGATCGAGGTCACGTTGACAATCGATCCTGACGCTGCTTTGAGCCCTTCAAACAGGCCTTGCGCGAGCAGAATCGGCGCCACCAGATTGAGGTGGAACACCTTCATCCAGGTTTCGACTGACGTCGTCAACGCCGTCAGTCGAGTGCCATTCGGCGTCTTCGGTGAAATGCCGGCATTGTTGATCAAGCCGTGCAATGGCGCGCCTGCGAGGCGCTCCTTGATCTCGGCGATGGCGCGCGGCAGCATGCGATGGTTGCTGAGGTCGACCTGAATATGGTTGTCGGCCCCTGACTTCCACGGGCAGCGCCCGCCATCGAATGGTTGGCGCGCGCAAGAAATGATGCGCCAGCCCGCTTCCGAAAACAGCTTTCCGGTGGCGTGACCAATGCCGCGCGACGCGCCGGTTAGCACCAGCGTCTTCTGTTCTCCCTGCTGGATGCGGACTCTATCGGTCTGAAACGGACAGCCCACGTCGGTCGCCGACGGTGGACTAGCGACCGCTTCGTCGTTTCTCAGATCGAGACTCAAACGCGCCTCCCAATTCTCCTGCCCTTGCCCGTGAACGCGGTGCAGGATTTGGGCCAGTGCGATGCAAAGGAACGCTCGCGCGTTTTGCGCCCCAATGTCGCGCTCGCAACAGCTTGGCTGGTTCCCCACATCGGGCGCGTTTGCTTTCGGACAATAGCAAACGCAGGTGCACAAGCCGATTTTCGAGTCTCGCGTAACGTGCGCGGCACTACCAGTTTGGCTCCGTATTGCTCCATGGCGGCCCTAATGCGCGCTGGTTTACTCGCAAGTATTGTCAATGCGGTCGGGCCAGGTCCGTCAGCTAAATTGCTGCGCAGATCAGAACCGCCGGCGAATTCATTTAGTTCGCTCTCACACCGTTCGATGCGCTGGAATGAAGTATTGCTGTTGAGCAATCCGCCCTTCCTCTACCGGCCACGTCATTCCAATTCATCATTTCGTGATCGAATTGGGTCTCACGATAGGCGGCAGCAAGCTCTCCCTTGCAGGCGTTTCTCGACGGCCTTCCGTCATCGCAGTCCTTCTTGAGCGTGGCGATGGCTCAGCTAGTTAGCTCGGCTTGCTGCTGCGGCCGCGGAGCTGCCAGGCAGGCATAATCTCTCATCTCGACCGCGGCGACGGCCGAAACAGCGATTGACAGTCCTCGCATGAACGGCCGCTTCACAGCTCGAGCCCGTGCTTTGCGAGCACCTGGCGCGTTAGCGCACCCTTGATCTCGCTGGCGATTTCGTTGCGGATCTGGGCTCCGAGCTCCCGCTCGGCATCGGGGTCGCCTGTCAGACCATGCTCGGCAAGACGCTGGTTCAGGCGAGTTTGAAACTCCTCGCCCATCGCATCGATGAGCCGCTCCTGCATCGCTGCATGATCTTCGGGGGCGATGCGTCTCAACACGCTCTCCCAAGGGTACCAGCCCCTTGCCAGGTAGTCCGCGAATCCCGTCGCCTCCTGTTCCCGCACCGTCGTCGCGGCCCTGGCAACGTCGTCTTCTGTCACGTGAGAGATGTTCAAGAAGCGCATGTCTGGGGCGACGTGCCGCAGCTCCAGAGGGTCGCGCAGCTGGGTCTGGTAGGCAAGATAGACCTCAATCTCGTCGATGTCGGCGTCCGGGTCGGCACGGCGGAGCGAGTTGACCGTCTCGCGCGCGATCCCGTCCAGCGCCCTCAAGCGGAACATCACACGGCCGCGCTGAAGCAGTTCGTCGAGCCGCCTGTCATACGCTCCGTCCTCGACATCAGCGTTCTGGCGTGCGGTCTGCATGCCGTTCCAGGCCAAAGTGATGCGATCCTCGCACCTCTCGCTCGCTCCCAACGCCGCGGCGAAGTACTGCTCGCGCAATCGCGGCCTGACCGCCGCCTGCCGCAGATCGTCGGCCACCGTCTGCCGGAACGCCTCATTGCCATAGTTCACCGTGCCACGGAGCCTGTCGAGGAAGCGTGCGTAGTCCTGAGCACCCGGCTCTTGGGCGAAGCGCTGCCAGGCGGCCACTGTCTCAGTGTCGCCCTCGAGCCAGTGCGCGACAACCTCGTGCAGGGCCTGCGGCTGGACTTGCACCGCTCCCCCGGCCATAGACAAAAAGATCTGCGGGCCGGCATAGCCCCCGGCATGCATGGCTGTCGCCAGGTTGGTCAGTACCCCCTCGGGCAGCGGATTATTCTCCAGATTAACGCTGGACTCACGGCCCAGCTGCGTCAGCAGGGTCTCTGGCACGCTGGTCAGCTGGTTGTTGCTGGCGCCGAGCCATAGGAGCTCGGCGGGGATCGTCTCGGGCAGGCTAGTCAGCTGGTTGTGGCTGGCGCTGAGCCATTCGAGCTCAGCCGGGAGGGGCTCGGGCAGATTGGTCAGCTGATTGTAGTCGACGTTCAGGCGCTGGAGCCCGGCTGGAAGGTCGGGCAGACTGGTCAGCCGGTTGCCGCTGGCGTCGAGATCCTGAAGCGTTGCCGGAAGAGTATCGGGCAGACTGGTCAGCTGATTGTCGTCGACCCTCAAACGCCGGAGCCCGAGCGGCAGGTCTGCGGGCAGGCTGGTCAGCCCATTGCCGATGGCGTAGAGCCGCCGAAGCCCGGCCGGAAGGTCGGGCAAGCTGGTCAGCCGATTGTTGCTGGCGCGGAGTCGCTGGAGATCGGCCGGAAGGTCGGGCAGGCTGGTCAGCTGATTGTTGTCGACGTTCAGGCGCCGGAGCTCGGGCGGCAGGGGAGCGGACAAGGCGGTCAGGGACAGGGACGACAGATCCAGCGGCTCATCGACATCGCCCGCCTCCCGCCAGGCCCTCGTTCGACTTACCGCCTCTTGCCGATTCTCGTCTTCGCCCTGCCCCTCTTCGGCAGCCCGGCCCGTCAGGACCTGGTCCTGCGACGAGGCGGGGTCGGCGGCGGACGCCTCCGCCTCGGTCAAGACCTCGACCCACCGCGCCGCGGCCGGGGACCCTGGTTCGGAGGTTTCTGATTCGGAAGTTTCGGAAGGAGCGCCAGCGCCAAGCTGGGCCCGCTCTGCATTCATCGATGCCGTCTCCTCGGTAGCCAAATGAAGGGAACGCGCCGGAGCCGTGCCTCTCGAAGCCGGCAGCTCTCACCAGGGATGGTGATCACCGACTAACGAGGAAGCAGGCGATCACGAAGCGCGGTTGCAACCACAGAACCGCCGAACACGCTGCGCCATTCGCCCACAGGGCAGTTGCAGCAAGACCAGCACGTCCGGACGGAATCGACGGTTAATGAAAGGGTTCAGGGTTGTTTCGTTAGGGCAATACATCCCCCTCTCCTCTGCAGCAGATCAAGCCGCACATCGCAGTCCAGATAGACAGTATCTCAATGCTATAAGACTTACCTGTCCAAAAACTGACGAGTTTCGGAAGACTCATAATGCGCCGGTGAAAGCCCATCGACTCTCGAAGCTGCAGCGTCAATGGGGTCCACTGAAGAAAAACTGGTGACGGGTCTGGCGTTCGGGACGCCTTTCGCGTAAATCCGCGCACACTCGTGGTCTTGGCTACAGCCTGCTCCGCAGACAGCTCGTCAGTCGCGCCAATTTCCAGCTCTTCGGCACCAACTGGTCGATCAGCCGTGATGATCGCTCCGATCGATGGCCGTAGATCTGGCGCTCGAGCTTGCCGATCCTAAGCTTCTGATGGGCGATCAGCGCTTCGTCTTTCGCGGCTTTTGGACGGGCAAACGCGAGCGGCGCCCAATACCTTCACCAGCATTCGCATATGACCTCAAAGCTAGACTTAAGAACCTCAGAAAGACGACCGAACTTCACAAAGCAGCCGCCACCGAAGCGATACATCGAGCGCGACGTAGCAGATTTAGATGATCGAGGCCCTGAACGCATGATCCGGACTTATCGAGCGCGTGGATGCATTCTATCAAAACAATCGATTTTACGAATGGGAAGAAACGCATAGCAAAAAGTCAGTTGGAGAAATTGAATTCAGGCATCCAGAATGGTTATCGATCTTCACCATGGCTCTGAGAAGATCTCTCCCGTGCAGCGGCGAGTATCAACCGAGGCGCATGCCCATTGCGGCCACCTTCTCCGGCGGCGACGCAAGCTGCACCGCGCCGGCTTAACGCGACAAGTGCCCCCCGCGTCGCGTAAGCATTTGCCTCCGATAAACCTCCGTATAGCTTTTCCAACCTTTTTTGTATCNACCCGCCTATCTACGTACAATTGAACCAACTCTCGACGTCGCCTTTGCTTTGNCGAGCAATCAGGAGCTGCCGATTGCAGGTGCCAAATGCTTCTGCGATCCGGCCAAATGGATCGAATTCTATAGCTCGCAGATCATGCGGAAGATGCAGGCGAAGTCCTCCTCATGTCACGATGCTGCGCACGCGGTCACATGTGGAACAGCCCGGCTGCCGTTATTTCTTTGAACCGGACAAAGGGAGGCTCGGGCGGCCGCTCGCTTTGTCCAGAGATGAGGGAATCATGAGCCGAGATGCCAACGATTTGCCTGCGGTCTGCTTTCTCCTTGGCCTTCCCCGGTCGGGGACGACGCTGCTGTCGCATTTGCTGCAGCAGCACCCAGATATTATGGCGCCGCCTGAGCCCTGGTTGATGCTGGCACTTGAGGCATTTGGCAGGGTGGACCACCGTCATCCAGCGGGGGCATCACTGATTCAGGACGCAACGTCCGAGTTTTTGGGCCGAATCGATCATACGATTGTCAGTCGCGCTTTTGCCGATACGGCTTACGGTCAATATTTGGCAGCAGCGAGCAAGCGTACCTTCATAGACAAGACGCCGCGCTATTGGATGGTGCTCGATTTTTTGGATTCTCTCTATCCAGAAGCGCCACACATACTTCTGTTCCGTAATCCCTACGCTGTTGCCGCTTCACTGAAATCGACGTGGGGCATCCCGCTGGTGCCAGAAAGCTGGCCGCCCGCCAGCCTATCTGATCTCTCCGATCTTGTGCTTAGCCTACCTCCCGACATCGCATCTTCTCTCGCCGATCTCGTTCTGGGCCTACCTGCGCTCGCCGCGCACCGAGGTCGGCGGCAGACGCAGGTGGTGCGGTACGAACATTTGGTGGCGCGCCCCGATGAGGAAATCCGGCGCGTCATCGCTGGGCTCGGTTACGATCCAACGGGCATTGCATCGGCGACGATGGAGCAGCCGGAATATCTTCGGTCCAGTCGCTTCGGGGATCGAAAAATCCTGGAGAGAAAGGCAGTCGATGACCGCTCAGTCCACACTTGGCAAACCGAACTGAGCATCCAAGAGATGCAAGCAATTACGGATGCAATTGGCGCCGAGCTTTTGATAGAGCTCGGATATGAGCAGGAACTTCAGCACGTTCAGCAAGCCGGGATCGTGGATAGAGGTCGGGCTGTAACCGAACAGTATCGCCAGGTATTTCGCACTTGGTGGGATTCGCGCCGCCCCTAGTGAGAAGCTCGTGCTATATCTCCGTAGAGGCTGCGCCAATCAGCATTGTTTGGCAAAGCTGGAGAGAACTCCTCCTCGGCTTTTGACCCCTCCATAGTTCGGCAGTCGCAACGTCCAGCCGAGTCCAAGATGGCGGAGAATTTGAACCTGGCGAATTCGATGGCGGCCGTTGGAACAGGGGCTCACGCCGTAAAAGATCACTCGTAGGGGCGAATGCCATTCGTGATCGCGATGTCACCATCGAGACATTGCGGGGCATCGTCCGCGGGCAAGATGAGTCGGCGGAAGGCTTATTCAGCTACGAGCAGTTGAAGCAGCGCGTTCCCCTTGCGGCGCTTCGAACCCATTGAGACAGCGTTGAAGGACCTGTCGCGAAACTTCGAAAGCCCATTACGCCCGGGAAGCCGCTCCTTCTGCCCAAGCGGCTGTTGCGGGCTCCGCTGCTGAAAGCCTTGTACCCGGCGCGATCTGACCGGCAGTTGATCGCGCAGCTCGACTACGAGCTGTTTTTCCGCTGATTTATCGAAACCGTCGACTCCGGTATGGGATGCTATTGTGTTCTACACGAATAGGGATCGGCTGCTCGATGGCGATAATGCGGCCACGTTCTTTGTCGCAGTTCTGAACCTTAACGAAAGACGCATCCGACATCACGAACGGCGATGCTGCGCAAATGGAAGGGCGCGCCGATATGATTGACGACGGTGCGGGTTGCAAGTTTCATAAATCCAGGAGACGTTCGGAGGATTCATCAATCAAGATCACCCGACTAGGATCGTTCAAATCGAACTCAATAATGCGTGGCGCGAAGAGACGGGCATAGCGCGTGAATGCGCTAGTCGGTGGAAAGCGAATCACGGTATCGCATCGCCCGAGAAGATACATCTCGATGAGAGCGGAGATCCCGCCGTCGGGACCCAGTGCTGCACTATGTAATGGCCCTGCCTGATCCGCCTGGAACCGTTTTGGAATCGTGAAAAGATCGGGAAACACAGCCGACAGCTTGTCGAGCACCTGCGCGCTGTCGGTACACAATAATACCCCCACAGGTCCATGATGTGGTAGCGCTTTGGCCGCATCAATGGCAGTGCATACCTGCCGCAAGGCGCGCTCCGGATCAGCCCAGTAGGGCGTATGCCCCATTATATCTTCGCCGTTGCCGTGCCGAACATGAACCCCAATTATGCTGCGTCCTTCAAAGTGCTCTTGATATATGGCGTCAATCCGAGCTTGAATTTCAGACCTTGGTTTGATGCTCCGAAATATCTGTCGTTCGGCATCCTGGTCGCAACGCCACATCAAACAAGCATCACACACCACGGTGTTGGCTTCACTATCATGTTCGGCTTGGAAAAGCTCACTCAGCTCATCACGTTCTCGGAAAATCTGTTCATCCGGGCGGTAAACGCAGTCGATGGATGGCTTATTCCACCATGACGGGAAGAAAGGACCCGGAAACGAGAGCTGGTTGATCTCGTCATCGCAAATAACCCGCACGCCAGCAATATCTTTAATTGGCTCGAAGAACACCGTAAAGGCGTTCCTGAAGGGNTTCATCGAGATAACAGGAGCCACGCCAATCGATGGCCAGCGTCCGCCCCGTCNCGCTGCGCGTAACGCCAAGCTGATGCCAGCGACCACAGGCAATCACCGAAACCAGTACGCCGTCGAGAAACAACGAACCGATCGTTCATCAAGCCGCCAACAAGCATTTGTGTTTTCTCATTAAGGGAATACCGCATGGAGATATGGGTTTACGGAAACTCTAAGTATGGCTTCGCCCGATGCAACTGTCGTCAACGATGGTGATGTTAGCCAACTTGGCTGATAGAACTTCATAGCCTGCTACCATGGAGGAGCCAGGCGAAACTATTGCAGTCGACATGCTTGATTTCAGTCTATCCGCCTTGTTGCAGCAGCTCTTCGAAGCACTTTCCGGCATGTACCATGTCGAATAGAACTGCTGTGCTGGGACGCTTGCAGTCCTGAGCTCGTGCTTTGGCGCAGCGCCCAAGACTAGTAAGCATGAGTCCAGTCACCGGATATGCCCGCCCGCGCTCCCTCGCATTCGGAGACATGCACACCGAAACATTCATGGTGGGCGTTATACTTTCTCCAGCATTTGATCATTGTTTTGATGCACGCGAGCAGCATGTGAAGGATGCAGCCGGAGGCAGCGTTTCTCCCATAGCCGCCGGAGCTCCTTAACGACAGTTTCACGCCTAGCCTGATCGAACGTATTAGTATCCAGGAGATCCCCAAGTACGGCTTCGCCCTCGATCTGCATCAGTAGATCGAACACGTCCTGTGAAATACGCACACTGTCACCGCTGGAGTGCCCTTTACGGATTTGGTACACCGTCTCCTGGCGATCTCGCGCTGTATAAGCGCGGACTCCCTGGAGTCGTGCATAAGGCGGCAATGAAACCGCGAGCGCGGTCCAATCCTCCAACGTTGCCGCCCGCTTTTTGACGAGGAACGGCCCGACCACAAGTCCATCCAGCTCTGTCGTCAGAAATGTGGTAATCGCGTCTGCAACCGAATCCACGATTGGCTCAGCATTGTTGTTAAAGGACGTATTGAGCAGAACTGGTATGCCCGTCCGCTTTTTGAACGCATTAATCACCTCCCAATAGGCGGGATTTGTCTTGCGCGATACTGTTTGCAGTCGCGCAGTACCGTCGACGTGCGTTATGGCACCGAGCGCAGTTCGCTTGGAGCCGCGAACGCGAACTACGAAGTTCATAAAGGGAAATTTGCGCGTGCCGTCGGGAAGGTCGAAAAATTCGCTCGCATCCTCCTCCAGCACTGATGGCGCGAACGGTCGATAGCCTTCGCGCTTTTTGACCATCGCGTTGATCCGGTCCTTGTTTGCGGCAGGCCGAGGATCGGCAAGAATACTGCGGTTGCCAAGCGCACGTGGCCCGAACTCCGAACGACCCTGCACCCAGCCGATCACGGCGCCATTTGCCATCCACTCGGCTGCACTACCTGCCACGTCGTCGCTACGTTCGACGTCAAGATGTCCACCCCATGCCTCCAGTTCCTGCTGCACGGCGCTTTCGCTCCCGAGATCAGGACCCCAGTAGACCTCCTGCAGCCGCTCACGTGGGGCGGGCCGGCCCAGCTCATTAGACATCATTAGTGCAGCGCCCAACGCGCAGCCAGCGTCATGCGCCGCGGGTTGCACGAAGATGTCTTCAAAAAGCCCTGAATACAGCAGCTTGCCGTTCATGGTGCAATTGTGGGCTACCCCTCCAGCCAGGCACAACCGCTTCATACCGGTGGCTTCGCGATGATGACGGAGAATGTGAAAGACGATCCTCTCCAAGGCTTCCTGCAACGAAGCACTCACATCTTGATGCTGCTGCGTGAATGGCATTCCCTTTCGCCGGACCTGGATGCTCCGGCGCAGCGTCGGACCAATTCGGTCGAGATACACGCGGTAGCCACCATTGTCTAAAAGTTCGTAGAACTGCTCAAACAGCTCCCGATAAGGGGCCGGATCCCCATACGGGGCGAGCCCCATTACCTTGTATTCATCGAATAAGCCGTAGCCGAGATACCGGATCGTCTCGAGATAAAATAGGCCGAGAGAATTATTCTCCGGGAAGGTCGCGAGTTGGGTCACTTCGGTTCCAGACCCCAGAGCTAACAGGCCGGAGAGAAAATCACCAGCGCCATCTATCGCGAGGATCAGACTTTGCTCGAAGCCAGACATCGCAAAGGCGCTTACGGCGTGCGCCTGATGATGACTTACGAAAGAGACACGCGACGGATCGACTTCAGTACCAAACTCCTGCGCTAGTAACTTACGCATCACCAGTTTGGCATCCAACGGAATGGAAGCGTCCGGTCGGGACCCGAACAGGCTTTCGAGCATGGCGTTGCAATAGGTCTCGGTCGCGTAGACCGCGATACGATCGACGTCGCTGAGTTGGATCCCTGCGGCTGCTAGGCAGTATTCCATTGAACGGATTGGGAATTTGTTGGAGTGCTTAATCCGATTGAGACGCTCCTCTTCAACGGCCGCTATCACACGTCCGTCCCGGACGAGCACCGCAGCGCCATCGTGCAGAAATGTGTTCGAAAGCTCACGTGTATCTTCATGGACTTTGTCTAGTCCGCCGCTCACTCCTAGACAGAACATCTCATTCTCCATTTATCGTGACACGAGGCCCAATTGGTCTGCCGAATTCGGGGTACTGCACCGTGTCTCTCCATCGCTTCTGCGGAATGTCGTTAACGCATCAGGCGGCGGCGAAACAGCGCGATCGAAAGGAAGAACGGCAGCACCGCGTAAATGCACAGTGCACCGATATGCAGGCCTATGCCGCCGGCCGGGAGCCCAAGCATCAGTGGGCGGATGAGGTCGACCGAATGTGACAGCGGCAATAAGCCCGCCACGCGCTGAAATGCACTGGGCATCTGGCTCACCGGAAAGACTGCGCCGCATAGAAACACCATGGGTGTGACGACGAGAGTCTGATAAAACACGAAGTAATCGTAGCTTGGCGCAAGCGATACGACGATCATCGCTAGACTCGCGAAGACGAAGCCGGTGATTGCGATTGCTGGTATCGAATAGAGGATGGAAGCCCAAGCTGCGTAACCCATGGTCGCGGCAACAAGTGCAATTGCTGTTCCGGCCAGAACGGATTTAGTAGCTGCCCACGCCAATTCACCGAGAACGATGTCGCCGAGCGTGAGCTGTGTGCACAGGATTGCTTCCCAAGTGCGCTGAGCACGCATGCGGGCGAACGCCGCATACATCGTTTCGAAGGTGGCTGCGGTCATGGCGCTAGTCGCGACCATCCCACCAGCCAGAAACGCGATGTATGAAGTGCCGTCGATGAGCCCCACAATTACTCCAAGGCCAAAGCCGAGGCCAAACAGATTAGTCATGGGATCGGCGAGATTGCCGAGAACCGATGCAAGCGCGACTTTTCTCCACGCCAGAAAGTTGCGACGCCATACAGCGACCCAGTTGTACGCGTTGGCGGGCATGACGGCAGCGTAACCTTCGCGCATCGTTCAACTCTCCATTTCCCGCCCGGTCAGCCGCAAAAAGACATCCTCGAGATTCGCAGGACGCTGCAGAAGGCGTAGACCTGCGCGCCCGCGCAGCTGCACGAGCACCTCCTCCGGATCTGGCGCATAGCAAAAAAGCGTCTCGCCGCTCACTTCGATATGCCGGGCATTGGGCCTGATCAGAGAAGATAGCTCGTGCGGATCGCCGCCATAGATCTCGATCACTTGGCAGCCGATCTGCTCATCGATCAATGCGCGAGGCTCGCCTTCTGCGATCTTGCGTCCTGCTTCAAGCACGCACAGCCGATCGCACAACCGCTCGGCCTCTTCCATGAAGTGGGTGGTCAAAAGAATCGTCTTGCCTCGTGCCAGCAGCAATCGCAGGCGTTCCCAAATTAGGTGGCGCGCGTGCGGATCTAGACCGGTGGTCGGCTCGTCCATCACTAGCAGATGTGGGTCGTTGATCAGCGCACGCGCCAGCGTCAGCCGTCGCTTCATGCCGCCGGATAGTTCGGCGACGCGAGCATCCGCCTTGCTCTCCAGGCGAGCGAACTCGAGCAGCGCTGGCACAACTGCCTCGACCTCGCGTGCGCTCATGTTGAAGTAGCGGCCAAATACCAGCAGGTTCTCGCGGACGGTGAATTCCAGTTCGAGGTTATCGAACTGCGGCACCACGCCGATGCGCGCACGTGCCAGGCGAGCACGCGCCGGTACGGGCTCGCCGAGTACGGTCATCTTGCCAGCGTCCGGGGCTACCATGCCGAGAACCATACGTGCAATGGTGCTTTTGCCCGCCCCGTTTGGTCCGAGGAGGCCAAAGCACTCACCCGACGCGACAGCAAGGGACAGCCCATCTACGACGATTTTGTCGCCATACGACTTCCTTACGCAGCTAAGGTCGATTGCTACGGTGGACATATGTTCATCTTAGACTGAAAGAAGGCGTTCGGCCGGCGATCGCTCACTTACGGCCGTTTTGGTCCATAGCAGGCCGTCGCACCAAATGTGTTCAACGCGTCCCCACTGGCAGGCTGCTGCGGCATCCGGAAAAAACCCACGTCCATGGTGGTTGGCACTCGTATTGCACAGCAGCGGAATGCCCGTGAGTTCTTCATATTCGATGAGGAGCTCCGCGATTTTGTGCGGAGAGGTTCTGGGAACGGTCTGCAAACGCGCAGATCCGTCGAGGTGTATAATAGCGGGGACTCTGTTCCACCATTCTGCCCGTGTCTGGTGATCGAAAAGCATGTAAGGATCCGGCGTTCCGGGGCTGAAAATTTCCGGCGCACGATCCTCCAGGCATATCGGCGCGACTGGCCGAAAGAGTTCGCGGAGCTTGATGTCGTTGAGATGATCCTTCATTGCCGGCGAAGTCGCGGCTGCCAGAATGCTTCTGCCACCCAATGCTCGCGGTCCAAGCTCCGCGCGACCGGCGAGGAAAACAACGGGCTCGTTGCTCGCGAGGATGGTCGCAAGTTCACGCATACTGCATGGCGCAGCCTTCCATTCGGACGACACATCGCTGGGTATTAGTGCCGGGCCACTGTAGACCGACCATTGCAGCGGCACGAAGCCTTTAGCCGCTGCCATTGCGGAGCAAGCGGCACCGATTGCCGAACCGCTGTCATTCGGAAAAGGCGGCACCCAGACATCATCGAACAGGCCAGCCGCACGTAATGCGCTGTTCCATTTGATATTGAGACCGCAGCCACCGGCTATGCACAAATTGCGCGGCCCCGGAAAACACGAATGCCGCTCCAAAGCACTGGCCATTTGGCGGATAAGGAGACGCTCGAGGAAACAATGAAACGATGCAAGTACATCTTCGGGCAGCTTATCTTTCAATCGGAGCTCGCTCGCGTCGAAGAAGTCGTGCATAGCCTCCAGTGAGGCCTCCTCGCTATTGACCTCCGCACGATGACGACGAGCATGCTCCGTGTCGCCCGCAAAGCGCTCCTCGTAGAGCTCCTGAAACATCGCCACAATGTCTTCATCAACAGACCCGAGCGCGATATAGGCCATCAGCTTGCCCGCAACACCTAGGTCCCAGCTAGTACGGCTCGCCTGCCTATAAGGTCCGAAGTGATGGCCCGCGACAGCATAAGCATGGCCTATGATCGGAAACAGGCATTCGATGAAGCGCGCGCCGCGGGGTTCTACGTAGTAGAGACGTGGAAAGATGCAGCCGTCCCATACCAGGCAGAAGGCGGGTTGTCGGGCGTTTGCAAAAGGGCTCGTGCAGTATGCGGAGGCAACATGGCCTGTGACGTGCGGGTAGCTTTTATAAGGAAAGACCCGGCCGTCGAGCATCAGGTTAAAGCCGTCGCGCGACGTGAGAAGGCCATTGGCATTCCGTTCAACATACGGCGCCCCTTTGAGAGTGATCGGCGCGACCCCGCTGAGGACTTGGAATTGCGACTCGACCTGCCCGTCCCAGCCGTCGATGACGAACTGATCAACATCCTGCGGATCCAGACCATGCTCCGCCAAAGCGACAACAACTGCGTCAAGATTGTCGATGGTTTGATACCGCGGATTGTTGCTCCGTTTCTCCTGCTCGATGCAAAAGACCAGCCGTCCGTCCTCCACCAGAGCAATCGCCCCGTCATGCGTCAGCTTGATGCCGCAGATGCGCATAGTGTCTCCTCAGCAATTGGATTTAATGGACACTCGAACTGGATTCCGAAAGTAGACGAGCAAGCAGTCTTCGTTAGTCGATTCGCCCTGGCATTGTACGCGCTCGACCTCGATCAACGTTTCATTGAGCATGGTGATGACCGCCTCGGCACCAGCAGCGTGCCCCCAACGCCTGCAGGCGGCATCACGCGCCGATCCAAAGAGCAGATGCCCACCTGGCGCAAGCATCTGTACCAGATTGCGGATGGCCGCGCGTATCTCAGTTAAGTCGTCGAGGTAGTAGAGAACTTCTGCCACGACGATCAGATCGAACAGCTCTGGGGTCGAGAACTCTTGGATATCGGAAGCTATCCACGTGATGTGCGACCACCTCTTCGTCCGTTGGCACGCTCGACCGATCGCTCGCGGCATAACATCAACCACCGTGAGCCGTTGACAGTGGGGTGCCAGCCTTTCTGTGAATGCGCTGGCTGCGCNNNNACCCGACTTCCAGACCATGTGTAATAACCCCTTGGGCAAGCGACAGCCGGAGNCATTTGTGTGTGACGCTCCCGCTCGAACGGATTACCGTCGAGTCGCCACGGATCGTCGCTCGCCAATTCGAGATCTAACGATTGATATTTCTTGTTCCGGCTCACGACTTGTGCACCTAAATAACGTTCAACTCACTTGCCGCTGCAAATACTGTTCGACGTCACGAAACTCGAAGACCGGCGCGAAAGATCCTTGCGAACTGACCCAGCAATGACCGAACCTCCATTAGCGTTTGGTCCAGCCATCGGGTTTGGGATGACGACCTGCGTTTCACCCTCGTTTGGTAAGTTTGAAGACTTGCGTGACAGCCAATCGCTATTGCTCAATGTGCACAGTGCATAGGCTTTCACGGGGAGTAACAGAAAGATGTTGATGAGTGTGTGCAGAGAAAAGCCGAGAAAGCGCAGTTCGCGAGCACGAAAGGCTGCGACGCTGCAGCGAACTACGGTCATTGATGCGATAATCAGTCCTGTCCACCACGGTACTGTGGCTGTGATTGCGAGCTGCGCGAGCGCCGCTAGCGCTGAAACGGCGAGAAGTAGCGGGCCGAGATTCTGTCCGACTACATCTAGCGTTAGATAGCGATCAAGTTCGGGTAACAGGCGCAGCGCAAGGAAGGTGTCACGGAAAGTGCTGCGTGCCCAACGGAGTTGTTGGCGCAGATACGGCCCTAGCCTATCCGGAACCACTGTTGCCGCGACGGCGTCGGGAACGTACTCCGTTCGAAATCCTGCTTTCAACATGAGGATCGTGAGGTGGCGATCCTCACCGAAGTCGCTTGGCTTTCCGCGAAAAAACTGCGTCTCGTACTGATCTAGCAGCAAAAGGAGCGCGGAACGGCGGTACATGGCACATGGGCCGCAACAGCACATAACGGCGCCGAAGCGAGCCTGTGCCGCGCGCTCTTCGTTGCAAGCCAACCAGTACTCCATGTCGATCAACCGGGTTAACCAGGTGTCGTTTCGGTTACTCGCCGTCAACTGACCCATGGCCGCCCCGATCGCAGGATCCTGCATCTTTCGTGCAAGTTTCGTGACTACATCGGCGGCGAGTACCGTGTCCGAATCGACGTTGAGCACCAAATCTCCAGACGACCTGCGTATCGCAGCGATCTGCGCCTTCCGCTTTCCGACATTCTTTCGCAAAAGAATAAAGCTGAACCTTAGGTCGTCGGCGTAGGCGTGGTGAACGGGTGCTACAGCTTCGAGATTTCCGGAACCGTCATCAACCACATAGACCTGCAGTTTCCCGCCGTAATCTTGGCCTGCAATGGATCTCAGACACGCCGATAGCGTGCGCGGGTCCTCGTTGAAGCAGGGGACGATGACATCCACGCTCGGCAAAGCGTCGGAGACGACCACGTCATCCGAAGCCGATGAAACGTTTGTCGGCAGAGCATAAAGCACCTGAGCGCTTTTATAGAAAGTCGAGAGCAGCGCATACAATGAAATAGCGACAGTGCTGGTCGTAGCAAGAAGATTCATGAGTGTGTCGATTGTTTAGTGAGGTTGAGGAAGCGAGCGAATTGAGAATCCGCGGCGATGCAATGCTGGAATCAGGTGGGAAAGCGCCAAGACGGTCTGGTCGCGAACACGAGCATGAGTAGCCCGTCCTAACTCCTCGGGAGGACATCCATCGTGCAAGAGCACGATTGCACCCGCCCGGACAGAGGCCAGCACAGCGTCAACAATCGCGTTAACGCCGGGACGAGACCAGTCTCGCGGATCTACCGACCAGTGCAGGGCGGCCAGTCCAGCCCTCGCCGACGTGGTGAGCACCTCTTCGCTCCACATCCCATAAGGCGCACGCATGTGCCGCAGCTGGGCCTGGGGGCACGCCATTTTGATGACCCTGCTCGCCGCTCGTATTTCATACTGCACTTCGGTGAGTTCGCATCTGGACAGGTCCGGATGCGTCATCGTGTGGTTTGCGACCTCGTGCCCTTCTGCGATCATTCGTCGGATTAGTTTCGGCTGGTCCGCCGCGTACGCGCCGATGACGAAGAACGTTGCGGGCACTCGGTGTTCCGCGAGCACATCCAGGACATCCGGAGTGCACAGTGGATCTGGACCGTCGTCAAACGTCAGATAGACGCCGCGATCTTCAGTGCGGTCAGCGTATTCGCTGCGCACTTCGCATAAGCCTTCGAGGTATGTCACAGCTCAGGCCCGTTCCGATCAATTATCGTACCAGTCGGCCACTCGCTGATCGGCCGTCCAATCGGCAGAACCAGGACGAGCACGTCCTCCACGCGCGTGGGCGACAAGTTCAGATACACATCCGAAAGGGCGGACCGCACGCGAACCCCGGAGATAATGGTTGCCAGACCGCGGCGGGCCAGCAACCTTGTAAGATGTTCCTTCAGCGCATGCCGAACCGTGCCGAAACCGAACGGAACGCCAAGCTTCTGCAGTACTGGATACATCACGCGCATTGAGTGCGTGATTCCGACTCCCTCAAGATCCGGACGTACCCCGTACAATCCTAGCTCGGCCACTAGTAGATCGACGTCTCCGATCTTGATGAAGCGGCGTAGCGCGCCGATATGAGCCGCTACGCCGCGTGCGTCGTAGCCGATTACACGGAGCTCAGGTCTCGCGCCGGCCCAACTTCGATAGTCTCCGAATGGTTTGGCATTGAACTCCCCGGTGGGACCATAGGTCTTTCGGAAGAAGTCGGAAAGTTCGATATGGTCGGCGAGGCGCAGTTCATTTTCCCAGACCACCCTCCACCGCACCGGCGAGCGCATGGACACACCTGCCGTAGAGCTGGACACGGCAATATTCATAATTGCCTCGCATTCACTGTCTGGCGTTTGACGATGGACTTGATGCACGCGAGTCGTTCGCTTTCGACGAATGGCTTCACCGGGGACTGGGAAACGCTGGCTGCGGCCAGATGCTGGCATAACAGGGGCCCGGCCACTCCGGCCCACTGAACATTCGCTATCAAGCAGGACGGGCTGAGAGGACGGCTGGATTGCAAGAGCTCATCTGCGCACTGGACAGATTCGCACTTTTCGCCGGTCAAACAGAGTGCGCCTGTCAGCGCTTCACGGACCGATGCATCGCTATCCACGACGGAGATTACATCGAGCGCATGTGCCGTTCGCACCAGATCCACTGGGGACTTCTCCTGCATTTTGCGCACGATTTGACTGCTATGGACACGCGATACATTTGGCCGGGTCGCAAAGGCATTTGGCGCCTGCAATCGGCTCCTGACTGGTCGCCACGTTAGAGCGGAGTTGAGGGCCGCATCAATTCTACGGAGGTAAACGGCCAATATAGAAACGACTAGAGAAGCTATACGAACGTTTACCGGTAGTGAGCGGTGAGGAGACCTGCGGCACATCTGTCGCGTCGAGCCGCAGCGACGCAGTTTGCACAACCCATTGAAAACCCTGCCTCCAATGGACATGCGCTTCGATCGACACTCGGGATGCAGCTGAGACTCTTTCGCGGAGCCAGGGCAACGACTGATAAGCATTCCTGATATGCCTGAAATTTTTGTTTGTCCCGNACCGACGGCTTTGCTATCCGCCATTCGGCAACATTGGTAAAATCGATTGTTTNTAATTGAACTCATCCAAAGGACGGATAACTCCACGCTATGCGCTTCAAAGGACTTGATCTAAATCTTCTCGTCGCGCTCGATGCTCTGATGACCGAGCGCAATCTCACGGCGGCGGCACGCAGCATCAATCTGAGCCAGCCGGCCATGAGTGCGGCCGTCGCCCGGCTACGCGCCTATTTCCGCGATGAACTATTTACGATGAGGGGCCGGGAGCTTGTCCCAACACCACGAGCCGAACGGCTCGCAGCACCGATTCGCGAGGCTCTGGTCCACATTCAGCTCTCCATTATTTCCCGCGACACGTTCAACCCAGCCAAATCGGACCGCCGCTTCAGGATCCTGCTTTCCGATTTCATGACAGTTGTTTTTTTTCGAAGGATCCTCGACCGCGTCGCGCAGGAAGCTCCCGCCGTCCGGTTCGAATTTCTGCCCTTTATCGATGAGCCCGATGAGCTTCTGCGCCGCGGCGAGGTCGACTTTCTTGTCTTACCGGAATTGTTCATGTCGAGCGCGCATCCTAAAGCCACACTGTTCGAGGAGACACTCGTGTGCGTAGGCTGCCGCACTAACAAGCAGCTGTCACGGCAGCTTACATTCGACAAATACATATCAATGGGACACGTTGCAGCGAAGTTCGGGCAGACGCTTAGGCCCAATATTGAGGAATGGTTTTTGCTTGAGCACGGTCTTAAGAGACGCATCGAGGTCGCTGTGCAGGGCTTTACGATGATCCCTCCCATGCTATCGGGGACTGAGCGTATAGCAACGATGCCCTCAAGGTTGGCCCAGCATTTCGCGAAGACGATGCCCCTGCGGATCGTCGAAACTCCTCTCCCACTTCCCGCATTCACCGAGGCTATTCAGTGGCCTGCTCTCCACAATACTGATCCGGCAAGCATTTGGATGCGGCGGATAATGTTGCAGGAGGCGACCCGCATGGCTTCTCCGCGTGAGCCCCCCCGAAATCGCAGGCGCTGCTAGGTTTTGCTCGAGGTCTCTTAACACCTGGTCTCGACCATCCAGATGCTTCAAGATCACCTGCTCGCTCGGGCCGCTCTCATTATGCCGCAATGTCTCGGAAGCCCGCACTGCAAGAGGCACGTACGCCACTTCTGCATGCAGAAGACCCCCTGCAATTCGCTGTCAGCCGCAGCGCGCGCCCGAATTGGCGCGCTTGAGTTGCCGCTTGATCAAGTAGCGCTTTAATCTATTTTTTTGCGCCGGCCACCTGCCAGCCCCCCGCAAGATGTTCTTGGAACTAGGAAAAGAGTGTAGCGGAGGGATTTTACGCGATTGCGGCGGGCTGCATTTGGCACCTGTGCCCGCGACGTGGTTCAGATATTGCGACAGACGCATTTTGTCGAATGAAATGATGTTCAGCTACATCACTGAAATTGCTTGAATCGCACACTGCGTCAGGTTGTAGGCTCACAAAACGACGAGCAAAGCTATGCCACGCGGAGCGTCGATAGCGCATCCGCGGCACTATTGGCGTAATGGTGGGCAAAGCGCCCTACTCTCAGCGGTTCATAGTGATCGATGTAGCGCTGGGAGCGATTGCTGAGCGCACCAAAGGCCCTACTTCAAGCCGCGGGCGACTTCCTCGCCCGCTCGCATTCTCCGTTGCGCAACCAACATGCTTGCGACGAGTACGAGAGCCTTCTGTGCGATCGGCGCGGTGGCCCAGAAAGAGCCTAGCTCGGGGGGCGACTGGGACCTTCTTCGAAGTAACCATTATTGCTCAATGTTTACAACGCAAAGGCTTTCAACGGGAGACGGTATGCGTTTTAAGGGCCTTGATCTAAATCTTCTTGTTGCGCTCGATGCTCTGATGACCGAGCGTAACCTCACCGCGGCGGCACGCAGCATCAAGCTGAGCCAGCCAGCCATGAGCGCCGCCGTCGCCCGACTACGCGCCTATTTCCGCGATGACCTATTTACGATGAGAGGCCGGGAACTTGTTCCAACAGCGCGTGCCGAAGGGCTCGCCGCCCCCGTTCGCGAGGCTCTGCTGCACATCCAGCTCTCCATCATTTCCCAGGATGTGTTCAACCCTTCCAAATCGGATCGCCGCTTCCGGATCCTCCTGTCCGACTTCATGACAATCGTATTCTTTCGAAAGGTCGTGGACCGTGTCGCACGGGAAGCTCCCGCCGTCAGTTTCGAATTGCTGCCACTCGCCGATGCGACCGACGAGCTTCTCCGGCGCGGTGAAGTCGATTTTCTTATCTTGCCGGAATTGTTCATGTCGCATGCTCACCCTAAAGCGACATTGTTCGAGGACAGACTAGTATGCGTCGGATGCCGCACGAACAAGCAGCTACCACCGCAGCTTACATTCGAGAGATACATGTCCATGGGACACGTGGCGGTTAAGTTCGGGCTTACGCGGAAGCCCTCCATCGAGGAATGGTTCTTACTCGAGCACGGTCTCAATAGACGCATCGAGGTCGTCGTGCAGAGCTTTGGCATGATCCCACCTGTACTATTGGACACTGGCCGCATAGGTATGATGCCCTCAAGGCTGGTTAAGCATTTCGAAAACACGATGCCCCTGCAGATCATCGAACTTACGCGATCACTTCCCGCATTTACCGAGGCTGTGCAATGGCCCACTTTTCACAATAGTGATCCGGCAAGCATCTGGTTGCGAGAGATACTGTTGGAAGAGGCGTCCCGGATGAGTCCTTTGGCGGACATCACGAAGGATCCAGATGCCCCTAAATTCACCTAAAGCGCCTCCTTTTCCCGGTAATCCGGTTACCCCTGGATCCTTATTGAGAGCCGACTCCCATTCATCGTAAGCGCGGTTTCGCAAAGCGTGCTACGTCTCTTATATCTAATGCACTCAGCGCACTGGTCATTTGGTATGCCAGCGAAGCCGAACGAGCACGTCGATCACTTACCGCTTTGCTCCAAGTCTCATTTGCGGTGGCCGGATCCGTTGCGACGGGGTCAAACAGCGGCCACCACTTTGCGGTAGATATTGAGGCAGCAGAAAACTCCGGGATTATTGTTGTTGGATCAGCATTAGCTGCCGACCGAATGCTCGGTATTGCGCCTACGCTATCTTGCAGCCATGACTCAGAATAGCGGCGCATGATGCGCGATTCCTTTTCTTCGTCCCCCCAATCCGGCTGCAGATAGCTGCGGCGCTCGCAAATTGTTCCGAGAAAGTTAGTGAATATCGCCTGCACGGCCTATGTTGCGCGACAGCATCACTTCAACGTATACCGCATCTTCGTCGCTGCACGACCGGAGGCCTGTCTTTTTTTGGCCAAACGTCTTAGCCACGTGCGGCCGCCTTAGCGTTAACCACGGAGCCGAATGTTGCAGCAATACAGTGGTGTCTACTATCCGGAAGACCTCTCGGTCTTGGGAAGGATTTTTGATGAAGCACTGGCGGCCTTACCGGCCTCTATGCGAACTCCTGAAAATCGAACGGCAATCGCCACGCTTGTTCTGCAACGTGCAGCAGCCGGTGAGGCCAACTTAGCATCCCTCATGAACTTGATGGGCGCCATTGCTTCTGCTGCTTGATCAGGCGATTCTCTGACCGCAGCAACGTTGCTGGCGACAGAAGAGCCGCTTCGCTTGCGCCCGACTCGAAGCAGGTTTCAGGTAGACCATTGAAATAGCTTGAATCTCACGCGACGTCAGGTTGTAGGCTTGAAATTAGAGAACCATGACAAAAGCTACACCACGAAGGCGTCGATGGCGCATTGGCGAGCTTGCAGAGGCTACCGGAGTAACGGTACGCACGCTGCATCACTATGAGCACACGGGCTTACTAAGTGCGTCGGAACGCACCGACGGCGGTCACCGCATGTACGACCGCGAAGGCCTGAAACGGGTACATCAAATCCGAGCGCTACGCGAGCTTGGCTTCTCGCTTTATGAGATCCGTAGAGCGATTGAGGGCAGAACGTCACTTACTGACCTATTGCGCAAGCATTTGGAGAGAATTGAACTTCAAGTCGCGCGTGCAACCCTGTTGCGAGATCGTTTGCGCAACATGACGACGGATAGTGAATTGCAAGTCAGTGTAGATGAGCTACCTGCCACTCTAGATGCAATGTCGCGGGTCGAGGAAGAACGCCCTCAGCCGCTCCCATGCACATGCGTCATAGACCCAGATCGAGAGGAGCGGTGGCGGAAAATCCGCGACGAGCTGCGCGATTGTGTGGATCGGGGCGAGCATCCCTGCAGCGAACGGGCAAATGCTGTGGCGCTCAGCGCGCGCTTGCTGCTCACAGAAATTGCAGGAGCTGATTCGACCGTTTCAACCATACTGAAAGTTCTTGCGCGATTGAGCGCGCCACGCAGTATGGCTGGCTGGGATCCCTGCCTAATGCAATATCTCGACCGCGCACTTGCCGCCTTGAACGGATGAACTGCGCTGAACCTGCCGCGCATAATGCGTGCCCCCCTGCTGTGTTCTCCATCTATGAGAATGAATTGAGCTTTTTAGCGCCAGGGACGCGCCGGTTATGGTTTGCGTCAGATGGTTGAGGACTCCTGTCGCTCTTCTCTACGTTTTGCAGCGATGCTCCTTTGTCGAGACCTGACAAATTTATCGAGACGAGCCCCCGAAGGGGCTTGAATCTTACGTGGCGTCAAATTGTAGGATCTCAATACCACCTAGGGACAACTCCGCCTAGGCGGGAGGACGCATGGACCTGCAGTCCGTTCAGAGTTTCTGGGCGATAGCTCCGGCATTCTCGACGCACTGGATGATCATCGTGGCCTTGCAAGTGCTTGATCGGCGCGAGCCGTTCCCGTCCGGGTGATCGCGGGGTGTACTGGATACTGACGCAGCGTTCGTTACGACTAGTCGGGCTTCGACTCGGCATCATGTCGTTGGCTCATCGGTTGCTGCTCCAAAAGTTAAGTTAAGGATTACGTATGTCTCTAGCTGTTAGGCTCACGCGCCACGAGACGGTCAGAAGGCTCGAGCACTTCCGCAAGGAGCGGATTGTCAAGGCGGTCTATGCACCGGATGCGGTGCCGCCGTCGGCACACTTGCAGCTAAAACAGGACGACCAACTAGAGACCAGGGTGGGATGTATTCACGTCGCCGTTGCCGGACACGAACGCTCGGTCCGAGTTCGGCATGTGACGTCTCAGGCGCCGGTCCTCACAAAGTATGGAATGCAGGCGACGAACCCGCAGACTCCTACATCGCGACGCCGCGGCGGGGATGGACATGCGAAACGTTTGCAGTGTTCGATCGATTGCAGCGTCAGGAGCGCGTCGGACGTGTTGGAATTCGGCTTATCGCCGCGCCT
Source organism: Bradyrhizobium lablabi (assembly GCF_001440475.1). Taxonomy (GTDB): domain Bacteria; phylum Pseudomonadota; class Alphaproteobacteria; order Rhizobiales; family Xanthobacteraceae; genus Bradyrhizobium; species Bradyrhizobium lablabi. Next base: position 33,824 of record NZ_LLYB01000064.1, read on the forward strand.
TTCGAGGGCGTACCAACGGTTGTTTCGCTCTGTCACGGCAACACCGGAGGGTCGGCCGGCCGCGGCCTATGCGCTGCCTTGAGGGATCCAAAGCTGGCGCTATCTCATAACCAAGCGGCGCCCTCACATGCGCAGGAACAGCGAGGCTGATAGCAAACTCAAGCGAACGTCCGGAGCTCTAAGTGTCAATCTCCCGAATCACTTCAGCTGCAAGTGCAGCAATCCTCTCCTGTGCTTTGGCTTCGACCGCGCCCGCTGCCGACGTCAGTATCGCCGTGGTCGGTCCGATGACCGGAAGTACTGCTGCGCTTGGCGTACAAATGCGCGATGGAGCTACTGCGGCTGTCGATGCGNNTTAAACGCTTCGGGCCTACTTCCCGGTATCAAGGTCATATTGAGCGTCGCCGNATGACGCGTGCGATCCCAAGCAGGCCGTCTCAGTTGCCAATCGGCTGACGATGGATCAGCCCAAGTTGGTCGTTGGCCACTTTTGTTCGTCTTCCTCTATCCCCGCTTCCGACGTTTACGCCGAAGCGAACCTTATTCAGATTTCACCTGGCTCAACGAATCCTCAGCTAACGGAGCGTGGTCTCAAGACGGTGTTTCGGATCTGCGGCCGCGATGATCAACAAGGCCTCGTGGCCGCCGAGTACATCTTGCGACACTATCCGAACAAAAACATTGCCGTGCTTGACGACAAGAGCACCGCCGGCAAGGGCATTGCCGATGTCGTTGCGTTACGCCTTCAGAAAGCAGGCGAAAAGGTCATTCGGCAAAGCTATGTGGCCGGCGAAAAGGACTACACGGCCCTGGTCTCAAGAATGAAAAGAGACGGAATCCAGATCGCCTATATCGGCGGCTATTACAACGAGATCGGCTTGATTGTGCGTCAGGCCGCAGAAGCAGGCGCGGGTCTCACTGTGATGGCGAACGATCCGTTGATGACCAGCGACTTCTCGGCGATCGCGGGCGAAGCAGCAAACGGCACACTGTTCACCTTTATGCCCGACCCCACCAAGAATGCTCAAGCGGCGGACGCCGCAGCTAGGCTCAAGTCTTCCAACATGTCAGCGGGAGGCTACACGCTCTACGCCTATGCCGCCGTTCAGGTGTGGGCGGACGCGGTCAAGCGCGCCGGGACCTTCGATGGTCCGCAAGTAGCAGCTGCGCTTCGTTCGCAGCCAATCCAAACAGTAATCGGGCCGGTCCGGTTCAATACCAAAGGAGACAATGCCGCTCCCGGCTTCGTCGTCTACCGGTGGCATAACAACATTGTCGAAGCCGTCGAGTAAAACTCATCGTTGCGACCGCACACGGGCCTAGGCATTCAGCGAAGTAATGGAAATGATGAAACGTAATTTCGGATGTGACGTGCTACTCGGATCGGTTCTCGCGCTCGCGGTACTCGCGTCCTTTCTCGCGCTCGCGGTACTGATCGTGGAGCTAGCCAATGATGCCGACGCACCAACTGATGAGTTTATGTCCAACGGAACAGCTCGGCCGATGTCGCTGCGTAACCTCTGTTTAGCTCTTTGCCGCACTTCCAGTGTGCGATTTGAGGACGAATCGTTAAGGACCAATACTTGGTACCTGGACCAACGCAGAGTGATATTGCGGCCAACGCAAAAATGACAGCAATGCCACTCCGTGATCGAGGCGACTGATTGCTGCACGACACTTGATCCGCTCGGCGATTATTCTCTCGGGTGGCGTGGAGCGACAGGTTCATCCCAGCTTCAAACAAATTGGGCATTCCGAGCTGCCCGTAGGGAAACTTTGGTGGCGGCCGTCCTCGCTGTCCCCACAAACACTTGAACTCCGTCTCCGGCCATCTACGGGACTGACCGACCGGCATGCTGACAACTGCAAGCGCGCTCGGCGGTTCAACGGGAGAAACCTATGTCCGATGCCAAATTGCAAAATGTGCTCTCTTCTCTTTCGCAGGCAGCGAGACAGTTAGATGCTCTGCCGTCCGGCCGGCCTGCGCCGGCCGCTAATTACGTCAAACTAAACACGAATGAGAACCCATTTCCGTTGCCAACGATCGTATGGCAAAGTGCAATTGCGGCGCTTGAGCGGCAGTATCTGTACCCAGAAGATGACAACATTAGCCTGAGGGAAGCAGCGGCTAACACCTACGGCGTCGCCATCGATCATGTGATTGCCGGCAATGGATCATCTGAGCTCCTCGGGCTCATCTACAGAGCATTTCTTGCCCCCGGCGACAACGTCGCAATGCTGTCTCCGGGTTTTTCATTCAATCGCAAACTTGCTATGTTGCAGGGTGCTCAACTGCTTGAAATCAGATGTAACGAACCTCAGTCGTTGCCTATAGAGCAATTGCTCTTTGGGCCAGCAAAAGATGCCAAGTTCATTCTGTTGGCTAATCCGAACAATCCGACCGGAACGTTCATCCCTATCGCCGATATCCAACGCCTCCTGGCACAATCGGACCGCCTCGTCGTGTTGGACGAAGCCTATGTCGATTTTGCGCCCGATAATGGCCTGCGGCTCCTCAGCCATTATCCGAATCTTCTGCTCTTAAGAACACTTTCGAAAAGCTATGCCGCCGCTGGCGTTCGAGTCGGCTTCGGGTTCGGACACCCGCAGCTTATTGGACGGCTTCGTAACATCCAGAACGTCTTCAACATGAATGTAATTGGGCACGCGGTCGGCATCAGCATTCTATCGCATCGCGCCGTCTATGAAGAGAACCATATGCACATCAGGCATGAACGACAGCGGGTTGCGACCGCACTGTCGCAACTTGGATTTTCTCTAACGCCCTCCCACGCAAACTTCTTGTTAGCGCGTGTGCCTGCGGGACACGACGGAAGATGGTGGCAGGCCGCTTTGGAAAGGCAAAGAATACTAGTTGCCTTCCTTCCCGACGACGGCCTTGAAAATTGCATCCGCGTGAGCATCGGGACAAAAGCGCAAATGGATGCGTTTCTGGGAGCCGTCAGAGACATTTCTGACAGCTTAAAGCAAGGAAGATCGGCCAGTTGAGCCGCGCTAAGTCTGCTTTTGCGTTACCCAGGCGAACGTATCACGACGGTAGATAAGAGCAGCTACTGCCAATGGCGAAGATCTGCTGTGAGTGAGCGGCGAACAGTGACAACGGATCTATCCTCCTTGGCAACGGATGCTTCGGAGTCAAGAGGGAGGGACAATCGTCTCCTGATCAGCGGTATGACAAAAGCAGCGGAGAGCAAAATGTGTGGCCAGAATAGGAGGTGTCGGCGTCTTTGACCCGCTCAGATGCCGAAAAAAAGCGAACTTCCTGCCTTCACACCTAAAATTGGAGACATTCCAGTGAAAGACGTCTTTTCTTCTTCAAAACTAGCGTTCGGCATCTTCGATCACTTAGACGAGGACGGCCGCGACATCGCCCAGCAATACGCAGATCGGCTCGTCCTGGCAGAGGCGTACGACCGACTCGGCTTCTTTGCATATCACGTGGCAGAGCACCACTGTACGCCGCATGGTAGAGGTCCATCGCCGAATTTGTTCTTGTCGAGCGTCGCACAGCGCACACGGCAACTTCGTATCGGGCCATTGGTGATGCTGCTTAACCTCTATCATCCACTGCGTGCCTTTGAAGAGATCTGTATGCTCGATCACTTGAGCGGTGGCCGGCTTGAGGTGGGTATCGGACGCGGTTCTCTTCCGCTTGAATTGGGCTACTACGGCGTCAGCGCCGACGCGGCGCCAAGCCGTTATGAAGAAGCAAGCGAAATCCTTATCAGCGCTATGAAAGGCGGCACGCTATCCTATCAAGGCCAGCATTTTGAGCTAAACAGCGTTCCGTTGACGGTAAGAACTTATCAACGTCCAAGGCCGCCGACATGGATTGCCACCAATCGACCCGAGTCCGCAGCTTGGGCCGCTGCCAATGGCGCAAATCTAGCGTGCGTAGGCCCCTCCTCTGCTGTACGCAAAGTTACTGACGCCTTCCGTGCTCATCGAGAGCCCAACGGCCAGGCTAACGATCAAATGCCATTTCTTGGATTGCTTCGCATGGTCGTCATTGGGTGTTCGGACACAGATGCCTATTCGCTCGCGGCATCTGCTTACGAACGATGGCTCGAGAGCTTTAGGTTCCTTTATGAGCTCAATGCCATCCCAACACCACCACACCTGCCGCTGACCTTCGATGCGGCAATCGAGAGCGAATTGTGCGTCGTCGGAACGCCAGCTTCTGTGCGGCAAATTCTTCTAAATCAGCTGGAAGAGGCAGGTGCCAATTACCTTCTTTGTCAACTCGCATTTGGCAATCTGCCATTAGATGCTTCCCTGTGCACCGCAACCGCAATCCAATCCGAAATCATGGCTGGACTTGGCCGGCAATGATTTGCCCGTCCGGCTTTAAAGATCAAGCGTTGTGGCAGCGCTCTGCCCCCTCCCGTACCGTTGGCGGGCAGCATGCGCTCACGATCAGCGGCTCCTGCTTGCTCACCACGACGTCCATGGGTCAACGAAGTGCGCTGTTGCAGCGATCCAGCAGACGCACGTTTTCCTAACCATACCTACGAGGACTGACTAATGACGAAAGACCGATTCGCCATGGGCTTTGCCCTTGCATTCATTCTGATGGCGAGCTTTCCTGGAGCCGCCGGCGCGGAGGAGCCTACGTACGCGGGGCTGAACGGGGGCGTGCCGATCAACGTCGGCGACGTGTTGTCAGGCGAGCTCTACGCGTTGCGCATACGCGGTGCCAAGCACGGCAAAAAGGTCGCCTACCAGATCATCTCCACGCCGCGCCGGCTGCCTGAGCCGCACGGGCTGTGCAAGTTAGAGACTGGACCGGTAATGTTTCACCTCCTTACAACTGGCGAAGCGCAAGCCAATCAGCTGAAGCCACTAGTCGGCAAGAGGATCTCGGTGAAGGTCGATGAAATCGCCTGTTCCGACGCTGAGCAGATGAGCGAAGCGGTCATCAAGAAGTGGAATCTGGTGAAACAGCGTTGATTTCGAAGAGCCTCCGCTGGCGATATTCCATCATATCGCGCAACACGTTCCGGAATTCGCCGCCACTACGGTAGAAGGCAGCTAGCCCGCATTTCTCACAGTGCCGACTGATCTGACAACGCCGATTTGGTG
>NZ_LLYB01000064.1:39097-39633 GCF_001440475.1 Bradyrhizobium lablabi
TGGCCCCACGGTTCGGCGGCTGGGCAGGCCGAGGCCATGGCGATCTTGATACGGCGAACGGAGACGCGCACCAGCGCGCCAATCTTGAGGAGCTTGANNGGCGGATGGTGCCGCAGGTGGCGTCGGCGAAGACGGTGTCGGCCAGGCCGATACGCCGCAGGGCACAGATCAACACATAGGCCATCGAGGCGAACCACAGCCGCAGTTGGTTGGCGCGCATGGTCTGAGCCGACGTGCGGTCGGCGTAGAGATCGAGTTGGCACTCCTTGATGCGGTTCTCCATCTCGCCGCGGGCGCAGTAGATGTCCTCGTAAAGGGCGCGGGCGCCGGCCTCGGCCCGCTTGAGCGAGGTCACGACAAAGCGCGGGTTGGCCTCGCCCTGCGTCCACTCCGCCTTGGCGACGACGCGNACGCCTTCGGCTCCAGGTGTCGAGCGTGCTCCACTGGAAGTCCTTGAAGCGGCGCGCCGGGCGGCCGGTCTTCTTGGCCGCGGCTCTCGCCGCGGCAAGCTCCTCTTCGATCATGGCGACCAGGCG
>NZ_LLYB01000064.1:39845-39944 GCF_001440475.1 Bradyrhizobium lablabi
ACGCAGAACACGTACAGCGGCAGATAGCAGTAGCAGTCGCAATAGCTATGGAAGAAGCGCCCCTCCTGATGCCCGTGCAGCGGGTCGTCGGTGGCGTCG
>NZ_LLYB01000065.1:0-74652 GCF_001440475.1 Bradyrhizobium lablabi
GACCGGGCCCAAGCCGAAGGCCGGCCTGCCGGCCGCGGCCCGCGCGGCGCGATATCGCCTGCTGGCGAAAGCAGCTCGGGCAAGCGGCGCCACGCGCATTCTCACCGCGCACACCCGCGACGACCAGGCCGAGACGCTGTTGATGCGGATGCTGCGCGGCAGCGGCATCGCTGGCCTCGCGGCGATGGCGCGCGAGAGCGAACGCGAGGGCGTGTGGCTGGCGCGGCCGTTGCTCGACGTTCCGAAATCGCGCCTGGTTGCGACGCTGGACAAGGCGAAGATCGCCTTTGCCGACGATCCCACCAATCGCGACATGAGCTTCACGCGTCCGCGGCTGCGCGCGTTGATGCCTGTGCTGGCGGAGGAGGGCGGTGACAGCCGAAACCTGGCGCGGCTGGCATCGAGACTGGCACGGGCGAATGCGGCGATCGAAGTGCTGGCCGACGGCGCCGAGCGCTATCTCGCGTTGAGAGATCGCGATGATGCGGCGCGTTTCGGATTCGATGCCGGCGCGTTTGCCGGTCTGCCCGAGGAGATCCGGCTTCGGCTGCTCAAGCGCGCCATCGACCGCGCTGGTCACGAAGGGCCGGCGGAACTCGGCAAGCTCGAGGCGCTGCTGGCGGTATTGGACAACGCCATTGCGAACGGCGCGAGGCAGACGAGGCTGAAACAGACGCTTGCCGGGGCGGCAATCAGCCTGATCGAAGGCCGAATTCATGTTAATCCGGCGCCGCCGCGCCGGGGTAGCCGAGCCTGAGAAACTTCCCCATATGGGAATATCCGTGATATCAGGACGAAGAGCCTTAACCACCCCGGAAAAACCCTGCTTTTCGCGTCATTTTTTGACCGGGAATCGCGTTAAGATGCGTTAAATAGTCCTGAGTGGTTCCCTTGGCATTGACCCGGGCGCCACCTAAATTGGGTGCAGTGGACCGGGGATTCTCGCCTCACTACCCAAGGAATACTCAAGGTTACTGCCAAGGACATAGGGCCGCGATCCGCGCGACCACGAAGGAAGATCAATGAACGCCAATCTGCGCAACTTCGCCCTCTGGGTCATCATTGTCTTGCTGCTATTGGCATTGTTCACGCTTTTTCAGAATCCGGGTCAGCGCACTTCCTCGCAGGACATCTCGTTCTCGCAGCTCTTGAGCGAGGTCGACGCGAACCGTGTCCGCGACGTCGTGATCCAGGGGCCGGACATTCACGGCACCTTCACCAATGGCTCCAGCTTCCAGACCTATGCGCCCAGCGATCCGACGCTGGTGAAGCGTCTCTATGACGCCAAGGTCCAGATCACTGCCAAGCCGCCCGGCGACAACGTGCCGTGGTTCGTGTCGCTGCTCGTCTCCTGGCTGCCCTTCATCGCGCTGATCGGCGTGTGGATCTTCCTGTCGCGGCAGATGCAGGGCGGCGCCGGCAAGGCGATGGGCTTCGGCAAGTCGCGCGCCAAGATGCTGACGGAGGCCCATGGCCGCGTCACCTTCGAGGACGTCGCCGGCGTCGACGAGGCCAAGCAGGACCTGCAGGAGATCGTCGAGTTCCTCCGCGATCCCGGCAAATTCCAGCGCCTCGGCGGACGGATTCCGCGCGGCGTGCTGCTGGTCGGCCCTCCCGGCACCGGCAAGACGCTGATCGCGCGTGCGGTCGCGGGCGAAGCCAACGTGCCATTCTTCACCATTTCCGGTTCTGACTTCGTCGAAATGTTCGTCGGCGTCGGCGCTTCGCGCGTCCGCGACATGTTCGAGCAGGCCAAGAAGAACGCGCCCTGCATCATCTTCATCGACGAAATCGACGCGGTCGGCCGTCATCGTGGCGCCGGTCTCGGCGGCGGCAATGACGAGCGCGAACAGACGCTCAACCAGTTGCTGGTCGAGATGGACGGCTTCGAAGCCAATGAAGGCGTGATCCTGATCGCGGCCACCAACCGTCCCGACGTGCTCGATCCCGCGCTGCTGCGTCCCGGCCGCTTCGACCGTCAGGTCGTGGTGCCGAATCCGGATGTCGTCGGCCGCGAGCAGATCCTCAAGGTTCACGTTCGCAAGGTGCCGCTGGCGCCGGATATCAACCTCAAGACCATCGCGCGCGGCACCCCGGGTTTCTCCGGCGCCGACCTGATGAACCTCGTCAACGAGGCAGCGCTGACCGCCGCCCGCCGCAACAAGCGCATGGTGACGCAGGCCGAGTTCGAGGAAGCCAAAGACAAGGTGATGATGGGTGCCGAGCGCAAGTCGCTCGTCATGACCGAGGAAGAGAAGCTCTTGACGGCCTATCACGAGGGCGGCCACGCCATCGTCGGCCTGAACGTCGTCGCCACCGATCCGATCCACAAGGCCACGATCATTCCGCGCGGCCGTGCGCTCGGCATGGTGATGCAGCTCCCCGAACGCGACAAGCTGTCGATGTCGCTTGAGCAGATGACCTCGCGGCTTGCCATCATGATGGGCGGCCGCGTCGCGGAAGAGCTGATCTTCGGCCGCGAGAAGGTCACCTCGGGCGCTGCCTCCGATATCGAGCAGGCGACTCGCCTGGCGCGCATGATGGTGACGCGCTGGGGCCTGTCGGAAGAGCTCGGCACCGTGTCCTATGGCGAGAACCAGGACGAGGTGTTCCTGGGCATGTCGGTTTCGCGCACGCAGAACGCGTCGGAAGCGACCGTCCAGAAGATCGACAAGGAGATCAAGCGGCTGGTCGAGGAAGGCTACAACGAGGCCACCAAGATCCTCACCGAGAAGCGCGAAGATCTCGAGACGCTCGCCAAGGGCCTGCTCGAGTTCGAGACGCTGAGCGGCGACGAGATCATCGACCTCTTGAAGGGCAAGAAGCCCAACCGCGAGTCGGTGCTGGAGCCGAGCACCCCGCGTGCTTCCGCCGTGCCGCCTGCCGGCAAGCCGCGCCCGCGTCCCGATCCGGACCCGGGTCTGGAGCCGCAGCCGCAGGCGTAAGACATAGCGACGTGGCCGGCTATTCCGGCAAATCCGTTGTGCAAAAGCTCGGCCTCAAGCCGGGCTTTTGTATTTTCACCGCCGGGCTGTCGCGCGCCTATGACGATGTCGTCGGCGAATTGCCCGGCGATGTGACGATCAGGCCGCGGCTCAAGGCGCCGCTCGACATGGTGCATCTGTTTGCGACCGAGGCGAAGGGGCTCACCGCAAAACTGCGCAGCTATCGCGCAGCGATTGAACCCGACGGCATGATCTGGGTGTCGTGGCCGAAGAAGGCCTCCGGCGTTGCGACCGACCTGACCGAGAACGTCATTCGCGATACCGCGCTGCCGCTCGGGCTCGTCGATATCAAGGTTTGTGCAATCGACGAGACCTGGTCCGGATTGAAATTCGTGATCCCTAGGGATCAGCGATCCAAGCGGTCGAAGTAATCTATGGTCTGTGGTTCGTAGGGTTGGCGTAGCCGGCTGTCCGCCGTAGCTCGAAGAGCGAAGGCACGAAACGTGCGTAACTGTCACGCCTTTCCCATCGCTCCGAAATGCCTTTCGAGAAGCTGCTCCGGCGTCTCAGTCACCTCGATCGTCTGTCCGTCGCCGCCGACAAAGGCGAGCACGGTGCGCTCGCCATCGCGCGACATGCTGCCGACCAGCGCGATGTTGATGTGAATGGGCTGCCCCGTCTCGAACTTCGTACATTCAATCCAGAAGCGCATGGTGGTCTCCTTCGATCTCATCAGAGCGCGCAGAAGGTACGCTGAGCTGGGAGTAGGAATCCACTCATTGTCCCCGCCTGGTGCGCAATTGCGCACGGGCGCGGGGACCCATACCGCGTGATCGATCAATAAGGCACAAAGGGAGACGCCTGTCCTCCACGGCCGGCATCGGTGGTTATGGGTCCCTGCTTTCGCAGGGACAACGACGAAAACCGTCGTCACCGCGCCAAACCTTAAGATTTCCTCAATTCAGTCCGGCCTATTGCTTGGGGACGTGCGCTCTCGGACAGCGCGCGCCAGGCAAGGACCGCGCATGACCGCCTCTGTTTCCGCACTCAGGCCCGCACCGGAGCAAACCGCAATTCCCGCGTGGCTCGTCAGGGTCTGCCTGGTGCTGGCGGTTGCGAATCTGACCCTGTGCGGGGCGGCGTATCTCTCACGGTGGTGGGTTTACGATACGAACGGCCTCGGCATTCCGACCGATTTCATCAACGTCTGGGCTGCCGGCCGCCTGGTGCTCGATGGTCTCCCGGCACAGGCCTATGACTGGGACATCCAGAAGCAGGTCGAGGTCGCAAAACTCGGCAAGGATTTTGTCGGCTATTTCGCCTGGCACTATCCGCCGCCATTCCTGTTCGTCGCATCCGTGCTGGCGCAGCTTCCCTATCAGGTCGCGTTCATCGGCTGGGTCGTGGTCAGTTTTGTGCCCTTTCTGGTCGCGATACGCGCGATCGTCGGCCGCAGCTTCGGCTATCTGCTCGCGTTCGCCATTCCGATGGCGTTCATCAATGCGCTGGTCGGGCAGAACGGCTTCCTCACCGCGGCGCTGATCGGCGGCACGCTCTATCTGATCCCGGCACGGCCGGTGCTGGCAGGCATCTGCCTCGGGCTTTTGACGTACAAGCCGCAATACGGGCTGCTGTTTCCGATTGCACTGATCGCGGCCGGGCATTGGCGCGTGTTCATCAGCGCTGCCGTAACGGCGCTCGTGGTGGCCTTCGCTTCCCTACTTGCCTTCGGCTTCGAAAGCTGGCTGGCATTCTTCCACTGGATGCCGAAATTCTCGCAAGCCTTCCTGACCGAAGGCAAGGCTCCCTGGTGGAAGATGCAAAGCATCTTCTCGATGGTGCGCTATTTCGGCGGCAGCGAGCCGCTCGGCTGGGCATTCCAATGGGTTCTCACCGCTTCCGTCGCCGTGGTGGTGGCGCTGGTATGGCGAAGCCGCGTGCCCTACACGTTGAAGGCCGCGGCGCTTGGCGCCGGAACGCTGCTGACCACGCCCTATCTCTTCATGTACGACATGATGGTGCTGGCGATCCCGGTCGCCTTCCTGGTCCGCATCGGATTGAAGACCGGCTTTCGTTCTTACGAGCTTCCGGCGCTCGGCGTCGTCGTCGCGCTCCTCGTATGCTACATGTTCAGCGGCATACCGACGGGCCTTGGCGCCACGCTGGTCGTGGCAGTGCTGGTTCTGCGCCGTGCCGGATCATGGTGGCGGCACGAGCCGGTGCCAGCGCTTGCCGCCATACGTGCCTGATAGCGGGCTTCGGATCGCCTGCCGCTATTTGATGAACGCCGCCCACAGGGCTGCATTCGCGAGCGTGCCGATTTCGTTCATATGGCAACCGTCGGAGCTGCGGCCTTCATTTCCGATCGTGTCGGTGTCGGGCCCCTGGCGGACGTCCAGCGCTTCATCGACCGCGGCCAATTGGCCGGCGCGTACCGCCGCTATGTTTGTCGGCCTGGCATAGTCGCATTTTGTGCTGCGTGACAGATAGAAGGGCGCATCGATACCGGCGTCGCGAAATCGCTTCACGAGTTGATGCAACAGCGAAGCATATTGTTCAGCCGACGTCGTCTCCAGCGCGTCCCTCTCGCCCTGCTGAAACAGAATGTGCGTCGGCGTCAGTCCTGCGGCCTTCAGCTTCGCGATGCCGTTGGTGACCACCAGGGCGCCCTCGTTGTTCAGAAAGAAAAGCGAGGCGCCGCCGATGGCGAGCGGCACGAGGATCACGCGGTCGTAACGTCTGGCCTCGATCAGGATGTCGCCGAGACGCGTTGCAAAGCTCCCGCCCATGCCATCGGTACCGAGCAAGGGGTCGGCCGCCGCGAAGCATTTGCCGGTCACGGGATCAAAATTATCGACGCCGTCTCGGGCCGTGTGCCGGGCGCTTCCAAAGTTGCCTGCGTTGCTCTGGCCGTGCACGACGATGACGGCGGTTCTTCCGTATACGGGAAGGCACGGCCGTTCGATGCGTGCCGGCGGCGCGACCGCAGTCCAATCGACCTGGCGCGGGTCCCACGTCCAGAGCTTGCCGGCGATCGCGCCGATCAACAGGCCACCAGCCAGGAACGCGACAAGGCGCAACAAGGGAAGGTTCTCCAGGATAGTTCAGCGCGGGCCTGCGTGCGCCGCTTGCTGCCAGATGGCGCGCTTCGGACGAAAATTCACCGCTTGCCCCAGCGTGAAGTGCGCGGGACGGCAATCTGAGGCTGCCCAATTCGGCCCATGTTAATCGGGCCGCGTTGAGAGCTTGTTAAAGGTGGAAAGCCCCACCGGCATCCGTGTTGCAAAACCAGCTTGTCATCAGGCGTGAATAGTTGTTCACTTCTTCAAAGCGATGACGGAGCTTATCGCTCAAGACATTGAAGGTGCGCGCGTTCTGGCAGGCTCCCTGGGGCTCTAGGGCGCGCGGGGGACGGAAAGCGCGCCATGGTCTATCGGCGAACCCATCAGGTCGTGAAACGGCTGGCGGCCCGGCGCAGCGCTATCCTGGCGGCGGCGCGGGATGCCGCGGCCGAAGGCGGCATGGCGGCGGTGCAGATTGCCCCGGTTGCGGTCCGCGCCAATGTCGCGGCTGGCACCGTCTACCGCTACTTCCCCTCCAAGGCCGAGCTGATTTCCGAACTGATCGCCGAGGTCTCGCGCGACGGATTGGCGGCGATCCGCCGTGCGGCGGATGCAGCGCCGGGACCGTCCTCGGCGCTCGCCGCCGCTGTCACCACGGTCGCCGTGCAGGTGCTGTCGCAGCGCAAGCTCGCCTGGGGCATTCTCGCCGAGCCGGTCGATGTCGACGTCTCGGTGTCGCGCCTTGCCAGCCGCCGCGAAATATCCGGCGAGATTGCCGCCCGAATCGACGCCGCGGTGCGCGCCGGTCACCTGCCGGCGCAGGATACCGCGTTGGCCGCGACCGCGCTGCTCGGCGCGTTGCATGAATCGCTGGTTGGTCCGCTGGCGCCGGAGAACCTCGATGATCCGGCGAAGCTGCGCGACGCCGTGCAAACGGTCACGCTATTGGCGCTGCGTGCCGTCGGCGTGATGGATGCCCGCGCCCGTGGCCTCGTGGTGCAGGCGGTGCTGCCGGCGAAAGCGCTGGTCGGGGCGTAAGACGCTCTCCCGTCGGCGACACGCCACTGTCGCAACCATTTGCCACGCTGCGGCTTATCGACGGTTAAACCCGTGACAGGAGCATGCGATGACGACGACATCAGGGTCCGCCAAGTGGCAGGGTGGCATCAAGGACGGCAAGGGTGCGATCTCGACGAAAAGCGGCGCACTGAACGATTATCCCTACGGCTTCGCCAGCCGCTTCGAGGGCAAAGCCGGCTCCAATCCGGAAGAATTGATCGGCGCGGCGCATGCCGCCTGCTTCACCATGGCGCTGTCGCTGATTCTCGGCGAAGCCAAGCTGACCGCCGAGCAGATGGAAACCAGGGCCGACGTCACGCTGGAAAAGCAGGGCGACGGTTTTGCCATCACCTCAATTCATCTGACGCTGAATGCGAAAATCCCCGGCGCCGATGATGCGAAATTCCAGGAGCTGGCGGGCAAGGCCAAAGCCGGCTGTCCGGTGTCGAAGCTGCTCAATACGAACATCACGCTCGACGCGAAGCTGGTGTAGTTCTTTCGCGTCATTCCGGGTTCGCTTCGCGCCCCGGAATGACAGAGCCATCACTTCTTCGTCTCGCCCTCCGGCTCGACATTGGCGATGCGCACCATGTTGGTGGTGCCGGGAATGCCGAGTGGCACGCCGGCGACGATGATGACGCGCTGGCCGGCCTTGGCAAAACCGTCTCGAAAGGCGATCGAGCCGGCGCGATCGACCATGTCGTCCTGGTCGTGGGCGTCTTCGGCCACCACGCAGTGCACGCCCCAGACGACCGACAATTTGCGGCCCGTCGCGAGATTCGGCGTGATCGCGACCACCGGCGGCTTCGGCCGCTCGCGTGCCACGCGGATGCCGGTGGAGCCTGAAGAAGTCCAGCAGATGATCGCCGACAATTCCAGCGTCTCGGCGATCTGCCGAGCGGCGTCGGCAATGGCGTCGCCGACCGTGTTCTCCGGCTGCAGGCGCTGCGCCGTGAGAACCGAGCGATAGGTCGGGTCGCGCTCCACCTCTTCGCCGATGCGGTTCATGGTCGAGACCGCTTCGACCGGGAATTTGCCGGCGGCTGATTCGGCCGACAGCATGATGGCGTCGGCGCCTTCATAGACGGCGGTCGCGACGTCGGAGACTTCCGCGCGCGTCGGCACCGGCGCCTGGATCATCGATTCCAGCATCTGGGTCGCGATCACCACCGGCTTGCCGGCGCGGCGCGCCATCCGCGTCATCTGCTTCTGCAGGCTCGGCACCCGCTCCAGCGGCAGCTCGACGCCGAGGTCGCCGCGCGCCACCATCAGCGCGTCGGACGCATCGATGATCTCGGCGAGGCGGTCGATCGCCTGCGGCTTTTCGATCTTGGCCATCACGGCGGCGCGGCCGCGGATCATGCGCTTGGCTTCTTGGACGTCCTCGGCGCGCTGCACGAAGGAAAGCGCGATCCAGTCGACCCCGGTCACCAGCGCCGCTTCGAGATCGGCGCGGTCCTTCGGCGTCATCGCCGACACCGGCAGGTCGGTATCGGGCAGGCTGACGCCCTTGCGATCCGACATCTTGCCGCCGATCACGACCCGCGTCACCGCGCGCTCTGGCGAGGTTTCCTCGGCGATCAGGCGCACCTTGCCGTCGTCGAGCAGCAGCGCATGGCCCGGCCGAAGCGCTGCGAGGATTTCCGGATGCGGCAGCTGCACGCGGTTGTTGTCGCCCGGTGCCTTGTCGGAATCGAGCACGAAGCTCTGGCCGTTCTTGAGCTGGGTCGAACCTTCGGCGAATGCGCCAAGGCGCAGCTTCGGTCCCTGCAGATCGACGAGGATGCCGATCGGGCGGCCGTAGCTCGATTCGACATTGCGGATGGTCGTGACCAGCTCGCGCATCTTGTCATGCGGCGTGTGGCTCATGTTGATGCGGAATAGGTCCGCGCCGGCCTCGAACAGCTTCCGGATCATCGCGCTGTCTGATGATGCCGGGCCGAGGGTCGCGAGGATCTTGATGCGACGAAGCCGTCTCATTGCTTGGGCGCCGGAGCTGGCGGCAGACCCGGTCCGCCCGGCTGGTTCGGCAGGCCGGGAACCCCGCCGGGGCCGCCCGGTCCCATCGTGCCTGGAATGCCCGGCACGCGCTGCGCGGGCTGCTCGTTGGCTTCGGTCAGTTGCACTGTCCACGCTCGCTGTTCGCCTGTGTCGACCTCGAAGAACCCGGTGCGGTCGTAGCCGCGCGCCAGGCAATTCTCGGTACCCTTGATGGTGAATTCCTTGTCTCGCGAACACATGAAGGCCTGTCCCGACCATTCGCCGCCGCGGTCATAGTCGAGCGCGTAGATGTAATAGTAACGCGCGACAAGAGTTCCGCGCAGCAGCGTCTCGCAACTGCGCGATGATACGTTCCACCAGCCTTCGGTGGTCCAACCCTCGGCATCCTTGTAGCCCAGCGCGATGCCGACCCGGCTGGAAGTATTGTTGCAGAGCCGGAAATCGGCCGCCGCCGGACTGCTCCACAGGCATGTCGCCGCCAATGCAAGCACCGGCGCCAGGGCAACGGTCACGCGAGCGGAGAGGGGGGACAAGCAGCGGGGATCTTTTGCGGTCATGCAGGGAAGCTATATCAAATCATTGAAGATTTCGCGTGACCCGGCGGGACCTGTCAACGACCGGAGAACGGCTTTCCCGCGCTACGGGAAAACCGGGACTCCCCCGGTAAGGTTGGGCAATTTTGCCCGCAGATGTGGCAGAATCTGTGACAAATCCTACCTGATATCAATATGCTCGGCAGATGTGACGCGGGAGCCCAAGGCCATGACGATCGACGACAAAACCAGAACGGAACTGGAAGCCGCCGTTTTCAGGCGCCTGGTCAGCCACCTGCGCGGCCGCACCGACGTCCAGAATATCGATTTGATGAATCTGGCCGGCTTCTGCCGCAACTGCCTGTCCAACTGGATGAAGGAAGAGGCCGACGCCAAGGGGGTCGCCGTCAGCAAGGACGAGAGCCGCGAGGCGGTCTACGGCATGCCCTATGAGGAGTGGAAGGCGAAATATCAGGGCACGGCCACGCCGGAGCAGTTGGCGGCGATGAAGAAGGTGCATCCCGGGCATTGAGGCATCGATCCGCCTCGTAGCCCGGATGAGCGCAGCGATATCCGGGGGCGGTGCTCAAGGCGTCCCGGATGTCACGTTCGCTCACCCCGGGCCACGCTTCTTACCTTCCTGTGGGCGCGCTGTGGATGAGCGCGATGCTGCCTTGACGCAAGGCCCCCCGATCTTGAGGGTCATCCGCGCAAAAGCGCCGCGCGGTAACGCGTGCGGCGCTTGATTTTTCACCTTTACCCGTCAGTTCCATTCAGGAGTACCCGATGGCCACCTCCGCCGCCGCCGTCCAGGACGAGCCCGCGACACGATTCGCCAAAGACCAGCTCAAGGCCATCATCGAGCGCATCGAGCGTCTGGAAGAGGAAAAGAAGACGATCTCCGACGACATCCGCGACGTCTATGCCGAAGCCAAGGGCAACGGCTTCGACACCAAGGCGTTGCGCACCATCGTGCGGATGCGCAAGCAGGACGCCAACGAGCGCGCCGAGCAGGAAACCATTCTGGAAACCTACATGCAGGCGCTTGGGATGCTGTGAGGCGAACGCCTCGCACGTAGCCCGGATGGAGCCAACAGGTCGCGCGAGTGCGCGCCCGATGGCTCCATTCGGGCTACGGCCTACGGCACAGCAACTCGCATTTGTGGCTATGGGTCCTCGCGTTGGCGAGGACGACATCGAGCTTTGTAAAAGCGGTGCGGCGCGAGGCCTAGCGCAGCGCGGCGGTGCGCACCACGAATGACTGCGTCGGCAGTTGCGTGGTCGCCGATCCCGTGAAGCGGTCGCAGGTCATGCCCATCATCGGGTCATCCGAGAAGGTCATGGCGATCGCAGCGCGCGGCTTGACGAAATGGCTGCGCATCTGGGTCATTTCGGTGTCGCCGAGCACCGTCGTCGACATCGCGCTGCTTGCGCTCGGCGCCAGCATCATGACCCGCATCCAGATATCGTTGCCCTTCGCGGCGGCGAGGCGGGTCGAGGTGGCGACCACGGTGTCCTGACCCTGAGCGCCCTGCGGTGCCCCCTGTGGTCCCTTGGCGACCACGGTGTTGATTTCGGTCGATGCAGCACCAGCGCTGCGTACCGGACGCACGCTGCTGCGCGGCACTGGCGCGGAGGCCGCGACGATGTTGGCGCGGTCGACCGGCGAAGCAGCGGCCGGCGCATAGGCCATCGCCCTGTTGAAGCTCTCGTTGACGCTGGCGGTCGGTTGCGGGTCGGTGGCAGTGGCGAGGGCCTGGCGGGCGCGGAGGGCGGCGACCTGTGCGGGGGTCGCCTGATTCGCCGCCTTCGGCACGTCGTCCCAGAAGCCGCGGGAATTGATGATATCGGCCGGCGTCTGCGGCTTCGGCTCGCTTGTCTCGGCGGAAACCGCCGCGGCCTGCTTCGCCTCGGGCTTGGACTCAGTTCTGGCCTTGGGCGCCGCTACGATCTGCGCGTCAGCCGCGGCAAGCTGGATGGTTGCGCCGACCGGCTTGGCTCGTGGGGTCGGGATCGGGTCGGCGGATTTCACAGCAGCCACACTGGCCGGTGCGGGCTTCTCGTTCTTGACGGGAGCGTTTGCGCCCTCGTCATCCTCTTCCGTCGACTTGCCGCCCTTGAACAGCGATGCGAACAGGTTAGGCATCTTGACGGTTGCGGCATTGTCGCCATTGCCGCGTCGCTCGATGTCGGCGCGGGCCAGCTCATAGCCCTTCATCGGACCGCTGGAAGACTGGTGGACGGTGCGCCCATCCGGGAAGACCTTGGCCAGCTGATCGTGGGTCATGCGTGGCCAGTGACGGATGCTGCCGGTGTCGAGATGGACGAACGGCGATCCCGAGGTCGGGTAGAAGCCGACGCCGCCACGCTGCAGGCGGAGCCCGGCGGCGCGGACCTGCTCGAGCGACACGCCCGGAATGAAGAAGTCCATCGCATGGCCGAGCATGTGCTGGCTGAAGCGGGCCACGCCGGAAGAGCGGCGGCGGAGCATGGCGTTGGTGGCGGGGGAGCGGTAGGCGGAGATGATCTGGATCGGCTGCTTGCCGTCGACGTCGCGGTAGACTTCCCAGACGATGTCGAACAGGTGCCGATCCATCGTGGTGGAGTCCTGGCTGCGCCAGTCGCGGAGGAAATGATTGAGCTTTTTCAGCGCGTCTTCGTCGTAGCGGCCGTCGCGCTTGAAGGTGACGGTGAGGTCTTCGCCGGAATGGGTGTGGTGGAAGGAGAGGGTGCGGGTCTCGTTCAGCGCCGTCGCGTCATGCACCGTGCCGGCGCCCGCCAGGAGCAACAGCGAGGTCAGGCCGATCCGATATCCGGCTTTCGAAGACAGCGGATTGAATTGGCGCGCGAAACCAGCCAGCACGTATAAGCCCACCCAGTCGACGAGCGTTCACGGTTTTCTTTTGCAGACCCCCGGCAAAAGACGGTGAACGCTTTCTTAAAGCAGGAGGGTTAAACCGAGGTTTACCGACCTGCCCCCAAGCAAGCTTTAACCTAACGCGTGGACTATGGCGAAAAAGTGCCGGGCACCCGCTACGGCAGGGATAATGGTTAACGTAAACAACCTCTCCGCAAAGGAGAGGTTGTTGATTTCATTAATAGATTCTTGCCGTAGACCGTAGTCCTCCGGATTACCGGGTGAACCGCGGCTGCGGCCGCCGGCCGACCGGCGCCGGCGGCGTCACGGGCGACGGACCGCCAAACAGGCGCTCGAAGAACGAGGGGCCGGAGGAATAGGTGTTGTCGCTGGCGAAGTTGACGCCGGCCGGCAGGCTCGAGCCGGACGGGCGCGTGTAGCTCGGCTGCGCATGGGCGACCAGCGCCTCGAGGTCCTTGCTGCGGCTGTTCTTGAGCAAGGCGATCATCACGGAGTCGCGGCCGTAGATGTCCTTGCGGATCTGCAGCTTGCCGGCGTCGTCCACGAACGCGGTCTGGTAGGTGATGTTGACCGGGATCGGTGTCGGGAATTTCAGGTCGATCTCGCTGCGGCCGTACATGCCGCGGATCCTCTCCGGCGTGTAGCGCTCGTTCGGCATCGTGATGTTGAGCAGGGTCGCGGCGTATTGATCCGGATTCTGCACCCGCATGCAGCCGTGGCTGAAGGCGCGTTCTTCCTTCGCGAACAGATGCTTGTCCGGGGTGTCGTGCTGATAGACCAGGAACTTGTTCGGGAAGTTGAAGCGGACGCGGCCAAGCGCGTTGGCTTCGCCCGGCGGCTGCGAAATGTGGATGCTGCCGTCGCGGTTACGCTCGAGCCTCAGGCCCATGCGCTGCAGCACGGTCGGATCCTGCTGCAGGGCCGGCAGATATTCGTTGTAGATGATCGACGGCGGCACGTTCCAGGTCGGGTTGACGGTGATGAACTTCATCGTTTCCGTCAGCATCGGTGTGGCGTGCTTGCCCGGCTTTCCGGTCACCACGCGGGTGTTCCAGACCTGGTGACCGTTCTGCATCACCTTGAGCGTGAAGTCG
This sequence comes from Bradyrhizobium lablabi, assembly GCF_001440475.1. Lineage (GTDB taxonomy): Bacteria > Pseudomonadota > Alphaproteobacteria > Rhizobiales > Xanthobacteraceae > Bradyrhizobium > Bradyrhizobium lablabi. Next base: position 13,573 of record NZ_LLYB01000065.1, read on the forward strand.
GGCACGTTGAGAATGACATAGGCGTTGCCGAGCGAACTCGCGCCGAGCTGGCGCGGCAGCCAGCGCCAGCGCTCCATGTTGACCAGGACCGTATCGATCTGCCGGTCACGCTTCGGGCTGTTGAGAGCCTTCACCGTGCGGTCGTCGAGCACGCCGGTCGGCTTGAGATCGGCGCTCTCCTGGAATTTGCGCACGGCGGCGGCGACCTTGGCGTCGTAACGCGCGTCGTCGTGGTTCTCGACGCCGAGCTTGGCGCGCAGTTGCGGCACGCGCGAATCTTCCGGCGCGACTTCACCCTGCTTCTTGGTGGCGGCCTTGAACGCCAGCGCCGGACCTTCGGCGATCTGCGCCATCGGTCCGTCGCCCTGGCCGCGCAGCTCGGCGAGCTTGGCCTTCAGCTCCTTGTAGAGCTTGTGCGGCGGGTTGTAGCCGTCGAGCGCGGCGGAAGCATCCTTGGCGGTCGAGATATTGGCGAGCACTTCGGCCGGATCGGTCGGGTGCTCGGGATATTGGATGTCGGCGGAGACCTGCGACCAGTGCATCCGGCCGCTCTGGGCCTGTCGCGCATAGTCGAGCATGCTCGCGGTCAGCTTCAGTTCGGCTTCGGCGAGTTGGTCCGGCGAAGCGGCGGCGGAGGCAAAATCCGGCACCGGATAGTCGGCCGGATTGAGGCCCTCGGAGGCGGCGTCCTTCAGGCGGGCGATCACGCCCTTGCCGCTGTCGGTCAATTTGCCGGCTTGCGTCCATTGCGGCGCATAGTCACGCGCGGTGTAGAATTTCTCGACGGCGGCGCGCTCGTTCTTGCGATCGAAATAGCGCAGCGATTTGGTGCCGATCATGTCGCGCAGCCGCTCGGCAACCGGCTGGTCGGCCGGTGCGACGGTGCTGACCTTCACCGGCTCCTTGGCAGGTTCGGCGGCGGGCGCGGTGGCCGTCGCAGCCGGAGGCGTGACGGTCGCGTCGTCGGGCTTGGCAGCAGGCGCGGTAACGGTTTCGGCCGGTTTGGTCTCAGCTGGCTTGTCGACGGCCTTGGCTGCATCAGGCACCGAGGCGGTGGAGTCCACCTTGAAATCGCCGATGGTCGGAGGCGGAACGTTCGCGGGTTCGGGGCGCGGAACTGCTGCGTCGATGGCGAGCTCGGCGGCGCTGGCACGTGGCGTGGTCGACTGACCCGCCAGGGCTGAGGTCGCAGACACCGTGAGGAAGGTTGCCGCGACGGCCATCAGCACGCGGTCAAATCCTGCACGATTCGTCGAACAGTCACGCATCGTCACACCCCCTTGGGCGAAACTGCCCCGGCATGGAACAGTTCGTTGGCATCGTCATAGCTTGCGCGGGAAGCGCCGGCTTCGATCGGTTTTCGTACGCCTGCACGCATTTGATTCAAACGCAGACGATACATGTGCCCCACTCATGCAGCCAGCGCCATGCGGGACAACTCACGACAAACTGACCTCAAACTACCCGTTGAAATTTCGGGTCGCGTGTTTTTTGCCACGCCACCCGCCCTTTGTCTGTCACCGGCAAGCCACGGTTCAAAAGCTTCCGAGTATGTGATGTCGTTGGTTTGCCACGATCTTTGCCACGCGGACGCCATAATCCCGCGAGGTGCCGTTCGCCTGAATTTGCGTCTCAGTTGGCGTCCTGCGCGCCGCCTTCGGCCGGGTCGTTGGCCGCGGCCTCATCGAGCTTGCGGTAGAGCGTGGAGCGGCCGATCTTGAGCCGGCGCGCGACCTCCGACATCTGGCCGCGATAATGCGAGATCGCGAAACGGATGATCTCGTTCTCCATGTCCTCCAGCGGCCGCACCTCGCCGGCTGAGGTCAGCATCGAGAGGCTGCCGGCAGTGGCGAGCGGAGCCATGGGTATTTCGCTACCCGATACCAGGGACGGTGCCGCTGACGGCGCGACGATCAAGGGTTCGCTGTGCGCGAACTGGCCGTCCGGAACGGCGTGACCGACGGTCTGCGGGAAATCGGACAGGCCGAGCTGGTCGCTCTCACTCATGACGACAGCGCGATAGACCGTGTTCTCGAGCTGGCGGATATTGCCCGGCCAATCGAGCTGGGCGAGATGGGCAACGGCCTCGCCGCTGATGCCGGTGATGGTGCGGTTTTCCTCGGCGGCAAAGCGCGCCAGGAAATGCCGCAACAGATGCGGAATGTCTTCGCGCCGCATCCGTAACGGCGGGATCGTCAGCGGCAGCACGTGCAGCCGGTAGAACAGGTCTTCGCGGAACGCGCCGCTCTTCACGAGGTCGAGCAGCTTGCGGTTGGTTGCGGAAATGATGCGGACGTCGACCTTCACCGGCTTGCGGCCGCCGACCGCCTCGACGGTGCCCTCCTGCAGCGCGCGCAGCAGTTTTACCTGCGCCGCCAGCGGCAACTCGCCGACCTCGTCGAGAAACAGCGTGCCGCCGGAAGCTTCGACGAACTTGCCCATGTGGCGTTCGGTGGCGCCGGTGAAGGCGCCCTTCTCGTGACCGAACAGGATCGATTCCACGAGATTGTCGGGGATGGCACCGCAATTGACCGCGACGAAGGGTTTTGACTTGCGTTCGCCGGAGCCATGGATGGCGCGGGCGAACAATTCCTTGCCGACGCCGGACTCGCCCTCGACCAGCACCGGAATGCTCGAGGCCGCCGCCTTCTGCGCGGTGCGCAGCACGGCCGCCATGGTTTCGCTGCGGGTGATGATGTCGGCAAACGTCAGCCGGCCTTCGCGGCTGTGGCGGATGCGTTGCAACTCGCCCTTGAGCGCCGAGGTGTTGAGCGCATTGCGCAGCGACACCTGCAGCCGTTCGAAGCTCGCCGGCTTGACCACGAAATCCTGCGCGCCGGCGCGCATCGCCGAAACCACATTGTCGATGCCGCCATGGGCGGTCTGCACGATGACGGGGATGCTCAGGCCGGCTTCACGCATTTTTGAAAGCACGCCGAGGCCGTCGAGGCCGGGCATCACGAGGTCGAGCACCACCGCATCGATCGCCTGCGCATCCGGCGCGGTCAGCAGCGCGACGGCTGCATCGCCGCTATCGGCGACGAGGGCCTCATAGCCGCACTTCTGCACCATGTTCTCAACCAAACGGCGCTGCACGGCGTCGTCATCGGCAATCAAAATGGTGGCAGCCATGGCTCTCCCCGCACGCTACACAATGTATCGAATCGGGGCACTTTCGCCGATGCCGATTAACGCCCTCTTAATCGTTGAAGAACGGCGATGTTGTGGAGGAACCTAGAGGTTGAGGTGTGGCCACACCTCAAGCGCGCCGCGATAGCACATGTCCAGAGCCACATAGAGGATGATGGCGAGGCCGACATAGGCGATCCAGCGGTGCTTTTCCAGAAGCCGCGCGATGAAGTTGGCGGCGAGCCCCATCAGGGCGATGGAAAGCGCCAACCCGAAGATCAGGATCATCGGGTGCTCGCGCGCGGCGCCCGCGACGGCGAGCACGTTGTCGAGCGACATCGAGACGTCCGCGATCGTGATCTGCCACACGGCCTGGCCAAGCGTTTTCTGATGACGCGCCGCGGCTGACGCATCGATCGCGCTTGCCGCCGAGAGGCTCTGCATTTTGGGTTCGTGATGATGCGAGGTGTGCAACTCGCGCCACATCTTCCAGCACACCCAGAGCAGCAGAACGCCGCCGGCAAGCAACAGTCCGATGATCTGCAAGAGCTGGACCGTGATCGAGGCAAAGCCGATGCGCAGGATCGTGGCGGCCGCGATGCCGATGAGAATTGCCTTCTTGCGCTGCCCTTCTGGCAGGCCTGCGGCTGCAAGGCCGATGACGATCGCATTGTCGCCGGCGAGCACCAGGTCGATCATCACGACCTGGAAAAGTGCCGTCAGGGATTGTGAGGAGATTAGTTCCAGCATCCGGGCCACTCCGTTGAAAGTCCAATCCGACATCGCAGTTCGACTGAACTGCCAGAGGGGCCCGGGCTTGGATGTGCGTAGAAGAAAGACGCAGTCAGACTGCGCACAAATGCGTTTCCGTTATTCAGGTTGATCCGAGAGGGCGAAGAGCCTGACCATCTGATCGGGCTCGATCAGAATGGAGAGGACGACGCCGATGAACGTCAGGCTTCCCGCGAGGTCGAACCACATGATGCGGAAGCGGTCGTGCCGGCAGAGCAGCGCAAATCCGGCCGTCAATGCCGCAACCGCAAAGAGCAGGGTGACGATCGCGGGCGCGAGCGCATCTGCCGGCACCACGTTCCGGATTCCCACGGTCGCAACCAGCGCCACGATCAGGATGCCGGCAAACAACTCCTTGCCGCGGGCCACAGGGGGCCGGGAAGGCGTCTCAACAATCTGACTGCGGTCCAAGAATGCCATCTGATTCTTATTCGTGAACTGAGATTGTGGTAGGGAACATCACCCATCCCGTCATTCAGTTTAGATAGTTTAGTAAACATGAAACGAGGAAAACATCAAGACGTTTTCGCTGAACGGGCTGCCGGCAAGGCTGTGCCGGAAGCAAGGCAATTGCGGAAACTAGCCGGGGATTGGCTCAAGCAGCGACGGGCGGATGCCGAATTGTCGCAGGCGGATCTCGCTGCACGCCTTGGCCTGAAGTATTACACTTTCATTTCACAGGTGGAGAACGGCTTCAGCCGTGTTCCAACCGAAATCATGGGGGCATGGGCCAGCGAATTGGGTATTGAACAGTCGGCCTTCGCTAGGCATTTGTTAATGTACTACGAGCCGGAATTACATCGGCTGCTGTTCGGAGCGGAGAACAAATGAGCGTCGTTGCGTTCGAGCGCAAACAGAACACCGGCGAGTGGAGCGAAAGGGAACTGAGCACCATCCTGGCCGCACTGAGCGCCGCGACCGCGCCGGGCACCGGACGCGAATGGGAAATCGGCACGACGGAAAAGGGCGACGTCCAGTTTTATCTGCTGGGCTCGCTGCCGGATCAGGCCTGTGAATTGTGCGTTTCTCGAATCGGCGGCCGCTACATCCTGGAAGACGGACTCGGCCGGCTGCTGTTCGAGCATCGAAACCTCGATCTTGTTGCCCTGCACGCCAAGGCCGCCGTCCCGTCGACATCGTGGATCATGGTCCGCGCGATCACATTGTGGTGTGCGGTTCGCAGCGCGTTCCACGAAAAGGCCGAGCCGTGGCTCGTCGAAGGTGAAGAACTGTTCGTCCAGTTCGTCCCACAGCTCGCGGCGTTCGCCTGATCTCCTGCCCATTTCCTGATCACCTCCCAATTTTGAAAGTGTCATGAGCGCAAAATCTGCGACATCCCGAGCTGTCAAAACGTCCCGCAAGCCCGCCAAGGGCGGCAGGGCAAGTGCGGCCAAATCCAAAACTGGCAAATTGCCGGAGTGGAACCTCGCCGACCTTTATTCCGGCATCGACGCGCCTGAAATCGCGCGCGATCTGCAGAAGATGGATGCGGACTGCGTTGCGTTCGAGGGGGATTACAAAGGCAAGCTGGCGGAAGGCGTCGCCAGGGATGACGGCGGAAGCTGGCTCGCTGCGGCCGTCAGGCGCTATGAGGCGATCGACGATCTTGCCGGGCGGCTCGGCTCCTATGCCGGCCTCGTCCATGCCGGCGACAGCGTCGATCCCGCGATCTCCAAATTTTATGGCGATGTCTCCGAGCGGCTGACCGCGGCCTCGCTGCATTTGCTGTTCTTCGCGCTTGAACTCAACCGCGTCGACGATGCCGCGATCGAGCGCGCGATGCAGACGCCGGAGCTCGGCCACTACCGTCCCTGGATCGAGGATCTGCGCAAGGACAAGCCGTATCAGTTAGAGGATCGTGTCGAGCAGCTGTTTCATGAAAAATCCCAGAGCGGCTATGCCGCCTGGAACCGGCTGTTCGACCAGACCATCTCCGGCCTGCGCTTCAAGGTCGGGGCCAAGGAGCTCGCGATCGAGCCGACGCTCAATCTGTTGCAGGACCGCGCGCCGGAAAAGCGCAAGGCTGCGGGTCAGGCGCTGGCCAAGACCTTCAAGGACAATGAGCGCACCTTTGCGCTCATTACCAACACGCTCGCCAAGGACAAGGAAATTTCCGACCGCTGGCGCGGCTTCAAGGATGTCGCGGATTCGCGCCACCTGAATAACCGCGTCGAGCGCGACGTCGTCGATGCCCTGGTCGCTTCGGTGCGCGCGGCGTATCCGCGGCTGTCGCACCGCTACTACAATCTGAAAGCCGGCTGGTTCAAAAAGAAGAAGCTCGCACACTGGGATCGCAACGCGCCGCTGCCGTTTGCGGCGACCGGCACCATCGCCTGGCCCGACGCGCAGAAGATGGTGCTGACGGCGTATCGCGGCTTCTCCGCCGAAATGGCCGCGATCGCCGAACGCTTCTTCACCGATCGCTGGATCGATGCGCCGGTGCGGCCGGGCAAGGCGCCGGGCGCGTTCTCGCACCCGACCACGCCCTCGGCGCATCCCTATGTGCTGATGAACTACCAGGGCAAGCCGCGCGACGTGATGACGCTGGCGCACGAGCTGGGCCATGGCGTGCATCAGGTGCTGGCGGCGAAGAACGGCGCGCTGATGGCGCCGACGCCGCTGACGTTGGCCGAGACCGCGAGCGTGTTCGGCGAGATGCTGACCTTCAAGCGCCTGCTGTCGCAGACCAGCAACGTCAAGCAGCGCCAGGCGCTGTTGGCCGGCAAGGTCGAGGACATGATCAACACCGTGGTGCGGCAGATCGCGTTCTATTCGTTCGAGCGCGCCGTGCATACCGAGCGCAAGGACGGCGAACTGACCGCCGAGCGCATCGGCCAGATCTGGCTCAGCGTGCAAACCGAAAGCCTCGGGCCGGCCATCGACATCCGTCCTGGCTACGAAAACTTCTGGATGTACATCCCGCACTTCATCCATTCGCCGTTCTACGTCTACGCCTATGCGTTCGGCGATTGCCTGGTGAACTCGCTCTATGCGGTCTACGAGAACGCCGCCGAGGGCTTTGCCGAGCGCTATCTCGCCATGCTCGCGGCCGGCGGCACCAAGCATTATTCCGAACTGCTGAAGCCGTTCGGACTCGACGCCAAGGATCCCAAATTCTGGGACGGCGGGCTGTCGGTGATCGCAGGCATGATCGACGAACTCGAAGCGATGGACTGACGGGTTCGCCCGCGGGCACGAAACGAACTTGTGATGGGCGCGGACACAATTTCAGCCGCCGTCGCCTATCATGGTGGTGGCGACAGGAGGGGAGGGCCCCATGATCGACACCCCGACGCGGCGCACAGTGCTTGGAGCGGGCGTCTTCGCAGCCGGCTCACTGCTCTCCATCGACGCTGCCTTGGCTCAAGCCCCGCTTGCTCCCACGCCCGCATGCCATGACGGCGACGCCGCAACCCTGGCGCAGACCGAGGGGCCGTATTTCAAGCCGTCGTCGCCCGAGCGCTTCGAGCTGTTTGAGGAAGGCATGGCCGGGCAGCCGATCGAACTGGTCGGCTTCGTTCTTACCCGCGCCTGCAAACCGGTCGCCGGTGCCTTGCTCGATTTCTGGCAGGCCGACGACAAGGGCCGCTACGACAATTCCGGTTTCCGCCTGCGCGGCCATCAGTTCACCGACGCGGAAGGGCGCTACCGGTTGCGCAGCATCGTGCCCGGCATTTACCCCGGACGTACGCGCCATATCCATGTGAAGGTGCAGCCGCATGGCGGCCGCGTGCTGACCACCCAGCTTTATTTCCCCGGTGAGCAACAGAACCGCTCCGACGGCCTGTTTCGCAAGGAATTGCTGGTGCGCACGGCCAAGAACGCGGGCTGGCTCGCCGGGCGTTTCGATTTCGTCGTGGGGTAGGCCGCTTCGGAAGATGTTCCCGGATGGGCTAGGCGTAAAACATTTGTTGAACCAAGGCATCAGGTGTGTTATACAGGTTGTATAACGGAGCTAATGCCATGACCAAAACCCCCCGCGGAATGGAAGGGGCCTCCCGCGAATACAAGCTGGAGGAGACCGCCCTTCAAATCCGGAAGATTGGCAATTCGGTCGGTGTGATCCTGCCGAAGGAGCTTCTTGCGCGGCTCAATCTCAAGGAGGGGGACAAGTTCTATCCGGTCGAGCAGCCGGATGGCAGCCTGCGGCTTTCGCCCTTCAACCCCAAGCACGCGCGGACCATGGAAATAGCCCGCCAGGTCATGCACGAATATCGCGATACGTTTGCTGCGCTTGCAAAATGAGTGAGCCAATTCGGCTCGATGTCGATGAAGTCATCGACATGCATGCCGAGCAACTGGCGATATTCGGCGGACCGGAAGGCATTCGGGATCACGGCCTTCTTGAGTCTGCGGTATTGCGGCCTGTCAACCAATGGAATTACGGGACGACGGATATGGCCGCACTTGCTGCGGCCTATGCCTTCGGTCTCGCCCGTAACCACGCTTTCGTCGACGGCAACAAGCGGATCGCGTTCCACGCCATGATGGTCTTCTTGCGCGTCAACGACATACCCTTTGCGCCCGATCCGGCGCACGCCACCGCCATCATCCTCTCCCTCGCCGCGGGCGAGGTCAGCGAGGAGAGCCTGACCCGCTGGATCCGGGATAATTGGCCTTCCGAATGACCCGATAGGCAGGGGGCCGTTGCCCTCCCAAACGCTTTGCGGTAATTGCACGCGAGAAACACGGATTTTCACTGGGGATACCGATGGCAGACCATAACGAAGTGGCCTACACGACCGCTGACGGCAACGACTACGTGGCCCATGAGCAGACCTATGAAGGTTTCATCATGCTGGTCAAATACGGCACCGCCGCCGTCGTGATCATCGTCGCCCTGATGGGCTATTTCCTGACCTGACGCATCGCTGCCTGCACCCGCCCACGCCGGCGGTAAAAAAATTGCACGCATGCCGGTCGCGAAACCGGTATCCAACTAAGCGAAAAAGACGCTAGTTTGCTTGCGTGCGCGCTTGCCGCGCCGCCGGGAGGGCTCATGAAGATTGCCGTTGCCAAGGAAATCGATCCGTCCGAACCGCGGGTTGCCGCTTCCCCGGACACCGTCAAGAAATTCAAGGCGCTCGGCGCCGAAGTCGCGATCGAGCCGGGCGCGGGCATCAAGTCGGGCCTGCCGGATTCCGAATTCACTGCGGTTGGAGCCACCGTCAGCGCGGACGCGCTGAAGGACGCCGACATCATCATCAAGGTGAAGCGGCCCGAGGCCTCAGAACTCGCGCAGTACAAGCGCGGCGCGCTGGTGATCGCGATCATGGATCCTTACGGCAATGAAGCGGCGCTGAAGACGATCGCGGACGCCGGCGTCGCGGCATTTGCGATGGAATTGATGCCGCGCATCACCCGCGCGCAGGTGATGGACGTGCTGTCGAGCCAGGCGAACCTCGCCGGCTATCGCGCGGTGATCGAGGCGGCCGAGTCCTTTGGCCGCGCGTTTCCGATGATGATGACCGCGGCCGGCACCGTTCCGGCGGCGAAGGTGTTCGTGATGGGCGTCGGCGTTGCCGGCCTGCAGGCGATCGCGACCGCACGCCGTCTCGGCGCCGTCGTCACCGCGACCGACGTGCGGCCGGCCACGAAAGAGCAGGTCGAATCGCTCGGCGCCAAATTCCTCGCGGTCGAGGACGAGGAATTCAAGAACGCCCAGACCGCCGGCGGCTACGCCAAGGAAATGTCGAAAGAGTATCAGGCCAAGCAGGCCGCACTCACCGCCGAGCACCTCAAGAAGCAGGACATCGTCATCACGACGGCGCTGATCCCGGGCCGGCCGGCGCCAAAGCTCGTCAGCGCCGAGATGGTGAAGTCGATGAAGCCGGGCTCGGTGCTGGTCGATCTCGCCGTCGAGCGTGGCGGCAATGTCGAAGGTGCCAAGGCGGGCGAGGTCGTCGACGTCGATGGCATCAAGATCGTCGGCTACACCAATGTCGCCGGCCGCGTGGCGCAATCGGCCTCCGGCCTCTACGCCCGCAACCTGTTTTCCTTCATCGAGACGCTGGTCGACAAGGCCAACAAGGCGCTTGCGGTCAATTGGGACGACGAACTGGTGAAGGCCACCGCGCTGACCAAGGACGGCGCCGTCATCCATCCGAACTTCCAGCCGAAGGCCTAAGGAGAGAAGCCATGGAGCATGCTGCCCAAGTCGTCGACCCCTTCGTATTCCGGCTTTCGATTTTCGTTCTCGCCGTCTTCGTCGGCTATTTCGTGGTCTGGTCGGTGACCCCTGCGCTGCACACGCCGCTGATGTCGGTGACCAACGCCATCTCCTCGGTGATCGTGGTCGGCGCGCTGCTCGCGGGCGGCGTCGCCAATGTTTCCAGCGGCAGCGGTTGGGCGCGCGGCTTCGGCTTCGTGGCGCTGGTCTTCGCCTGCATCAACATCTTCGGCGGCTTCCTTGTCACCCAGCGCATGCTGGCGATGTACAAGAAGAAGGCCAAGTGAGACTGAAACTGAAGCGTGAGCGGCAAGCACCTCGGGGTGTCGAAGGCATATAATGGGGACCTGAGATGAGCGCCAATCTCTCTGCACTTCTCTATCTGGTGGCGGGTGTACTATTCATCCTGTCGCTGCGTGGCCTGTCGAGCCCGGCGTCGTCTCGCCAGGGCAATCTGTTCGGCATGATCGGCATGGCGATCGCAGTCGCCACCACGCTCGCCAATCATCCGCCGGCTGACGCTTTCGCCTGGATCCTCGTCATCGTCGGCATCGCGATCGGTGCCGCCATCGGCGCAGTGATCGCCCGCCGCGTGCCGATGACCTCGATGCCGGAACTGGTCGCGGCCTTCCACTCGCTGGTCGGTATGGCCGCGGTGCTGGTCGCCGCCGGCGCCTTCTATGCGCCGGAAGCCTTCGACATCGGGACGCCCGGCAACATCCATAAGCAGAGCCTCGTCGAAATGTCGCTCGGCGTCGCCATCGGCGCGCTGACCTTCACCGGCTCGGTGATCGCGTTCCTCAAGCTTTCGGCCCGCATGAGTGGCGCGCCGATCATTCTGCCGGCGCGCCACCTCATCAATATCGGTCTCGGTATCGCCCTCGTGGTCTTCATCGTGCGCCTGGTCATGACCGGCAGCGCGATCGACTTCTGGCTGATCACCATCATCGCGCTGGTGCTCGGCGTCCTCATCATCATCCCGATCGGCGGCGCCGACATGCCGGTCGTGATCTCGATGCTGAACTCCTATTCGGGCTGGGCCGCGGCCGGCATCGGCTTCACGCTCGGCAACTCTGCGCTGATCATCACCGGTGCGCTGGTCGGCTCCTCGGGCGCGATCCTGTCCTACATCATGTGCCACGCGATGAACCGCTCGTTCATCTCGGTCATCCTTGGCGGCTTCGGCGGCGAGACCGCGGCAGCGAGCGGCGGTTCCGGCGAACAGAAGCCGGCAAAGCTCGGCTCGGCCGACGATGCCGCCTTCATCATGAAGAACGCCTCGAAGGTCATCATCGTCCCCGGCTACGGCATGGCGGTGGCGCAGGCGCAGCACGCGCTGCGTGAAATGGCCGACCTCCTGAAGAAGGAAGGCGTCGAGGTGAAGTACGCGATTCACCCGGTCGCGGGCCGCATGCCCGGCCACATGAACGTGCTGCTCGCCGAAGCCAACGTGCCCTATGACGAGGTGTTCGAGCTCGAGGACATCAATTCCGAATTCGCCCAGGCCGACATCGCCTTCGTGATCGGCGCCAACGACGTCACCAATCCGGCCGCCGAGGAAGACAAGACCTCGCCGATCTACGGCATGCCGGTGCTTCAGGTCTGGAAGGCCGGCACGGTGATGTTCATCAAGCGCTCGCTGGCGTCGGGTTATGCCGGCATCGACAATCCGCTATTCTATCGCGACAACACCATGATGCTCCTTGGTGACGCCAAGAAGGTCACCGAGAATATCGTCAAGGGGATGTAACGCGATCGAAGGAAATTCATGACCGCGCTGAAATGGCTGCTGATTATCGTTTCGGCGGGTTATGTCTCTGTTCTGCTTGCGCTGTTCTTTGCGCAGCGCGCCGTCCTGTATCCCGCCCCGACGAGCGCGCGCACGGCGCCCGCGGCGGCGGGCTTTCCCGAAGCTGAAGAACATGCCCTGGCCACGGCTGATGGTGAGAGGGTCATCCTCTGGCATGTACCGGCGAAGCCCGGACGTCCGGTCGTCCTCTATTTCCACGGCAATGGCGATTATCTCGCCGGTTTCTTCGGTCGCTTTCGCGGCCTGATTGCCGACGGGATCGGGATCGTCGCGCTGTCCTATCGCGGCTATGCCGGCTCCAGCGGAAAACCGAGCGAGCAGGGATTGCTGCTGGATGCCGCGGTTGCCTATGCCTTCGCGGCGACGCGATACAGCACGGACAGAATCGTGGCTTGGGGATTTTCTCTCGGCACCGGCGTCGCCGTCGCGGTGGCGGCCGAACAGCCGGTCGGAAAGTTGATTCTGGAGGCCCCCTATACGTCCATCGCGGACGTCGCCGCCTCGGCGTTCTGGTTTGCGCCGGTACGGCTATTGATGCGGGATCGGTTCCACTCCGACCAGCGCATTCCCCGGATCAGGGTTCCGCTGCTCGTGATGCATGGTGCGCTCGATCCCACGATACCCGTTGTGTTTGGCGAGCGGCTGTTTGCGCTGGCGAACGAGCCGAAACGGTTCGTCCGCCTTGCCCGCGGCGGTCATAACGATCTGGACAATTTCGGTGCGATTGAAATCGCGCGGAATTTCATCAACCTTGCGAAGGGGGCGATGCAGGGACGGACGTATCTTCCGTCTCCGAACCGGTTGGGAACTTGATCGCATGAGCGCACACGGACCGATGCCGCGATCGGCCTGGATATTTCCTGCGCTGGCGGTGCTGCTGTTTGCCGTCGCCACCGGTCTCGGGTTGGAGTTCACGCCGTCGGCCGGTGGGCTGTTGTTCGCGGCCGTTCTGCTCGCGATCCTGTTCGGCACCGTATTCGCGGCTGTGCACCATGCCGAGGTGATCGCCGAGCGGGTAGGCGAGCCCTACGGCACGTTGCTGCTGACGTTAGCGGTCACCATCATCGAGGTCGCGCTGATCTCGACCATCATGCTCGGCGTGAAACCAGTGCCGGCCTTGGCGCGCGACACTGTGTTTGCGGTCGTGATGATCGTATGCAATGGGCTGGTCGGCCTCTGCATCTTCATCGGCGGGCTGCGCTATCGCGAGCAGGATTTCCAGGTTTCCGGCGCCAACCTTTACCTCAGCGTGCTGTTCGTGCTGGCGACGATAACGCTGGTGCTGCCGAACTACACGCTGACCACGCCGGGCCCGGTCTATTCGGCGGCGCAGCTCGGGTTCGTCAGCGTCGTCACGCTCGTCCTCTACGGCGTGTTCCTCTATACCCAGACCATCCTGCACAGCGATTATTTCGTCGGCAGCGGTAGCGATGCGGCACATGGCGAAGCGCCGCTGTCGAACCGGATGCTCGCGCTGAGCGTAGCCTTGCTTCTGGTGTCGCTGCTGGCAGTGGTGCTGCTGGCGAAGAAATTCTCGCTGGTGGTTGACGTCGTGACCGCGATGATCGGCGCGCCGCCGGCCTTTGCCGGCGTGCTGGTGGCGGTGCTGGTCCTGTTGCCGGAAAGCGTCGCGGCCATTGGCGCCGCGCGCAAGAACTACCTGCAAAAGAGCATCAATCTCGCGCTCGGCTCCTCGCTCGCCACCATCGGGCTGACGATCCCGGCCGTCGCGGTTGCCGCCTACGTGTTCGACAAGCCGCCGCTGGTCCTCGGGCTCAACACCCAGGAGATGGTGCTGCTGATGCTGACTTTCGTCATCAGCATGCTCACCTTTGGCACCGGCCGGACCAACATCCTGTTCGGGCTGGTACATATGGTGGTGTTTGCCGTATTCCTGTTCATGGTGTTCGTGCCGTAATCGGAGAAAAACAAATGCTTGCCGCCAAATCCGACGTTCAGGTCGATACCCCCGAGGTCCGCGTCACCGAATGGCGGCTGGCGCCGGGCAGCGCCACCGGCCATCATACCCACGAGATGGACTACGTGATCGTGCCGGTAACCTCGGGCGAGATGACCATCGTCGCGCCGAACGGCGAGCGCACCAAGGCGCAGCTCGGGGCCGGAAAATCCTATTTCCGGAAAGCCGGCGTCCAGCACGACGTGCTGAACGAGACCGCAAACGAGATCGTGTTTCTGGAGGTCGAACTGAAGCCCTGACCCTCCACCTCAGGTCCAGGTTTGCGTGACCGGGCAGGGACGTCGTATGCTGCGCTGCGGCCTGGAGAAGGGGCAGACGCAAGCCGGTTCCACCCGACCTGCACAGGAACTGCTGAGTTGCCACCGATCTGTCGCAGTTGATCCCTGAATGTGCCTCAAAGTTCCGGCAATTGAGATACCCGCGGGGAGTGGTCTGAATGCTGAATTACCTCAAGAAATTTGCGGTGGACATCTTCCCCTCGGTGGCTGCCACCGTCATCGGGGCGTACATCGTCAACCACTACATCGTGAGCAAGCCCGCGGACGCTCCTCCCTCTGCGGCGGTATCGCCCGCCACCCCCAAGGGGGACGGCAAGGCCGAAGCTAAATCCGATCCAAAATCTGATGCCAAGCCGGCCGAGAGCACGGCCAGCAATCTGCCGGCCGCAGGCGTCAAGGCGCGCGGCATCTCCGAGAAGGCCGTCATGGAGAAGACCGCTGCCGAACGGCCGGCGGTGGCCGAAAAGGCCCAGAAGGCCGACGAAAAGGCTGAGGCCAAAGCTGACTCGAATAAGTCCGATACGAACAAGTCTGACGCGAACAAGTCCGACGTGAAATCGGCCGAAAGCGCTGCTGACGCCGATCGCCGTCACGCTGCGCCGCCGCGTGAAAAGGAAAAGATCAGGGTCGTGCTGCCATCGCCGATCCAGCCTGCGAATGCCTCGCCGGCTCCGGTTGCGGCGGCTGCCCCGGCCCCTCCTGCTGCCCAGACCGCCCCGGTCGAGACTTCGGCTGCGCCGGAGGAACGCCGCGATGCCAATGATCTGGCGCGCGCCGCGATCGAGCGCCTGCGCGCCAACGGCGAAACCTCACCGCGCGTTGCCGAGCCTGCCCGCACCCCCGAGGCGCCGAAGGTCGCGGCTGCGCCCGCGGTCACGAACGCGCCTGCCACCGCGAATCCGCCCGCGCTTCGTCCGCTGCCGCCGCCGATCATGGTCTCGGGCCCGCCTGCCGGCGAACCCTATGGTCAGGCTTCGTCTGCTCAGCGCTCGTCGCAGCCGCGTCCGCCTTATGCCGAGGCCGTCGACCCGAACCGCCCGACCCCGCCGGCCGATATTCCCGTCTCGCGTCCGCTCGATCTGCGAGCCGAAGTCGCAGAACCCTCCGTACGCGAACGCGCAACGGCGGCTGCAGAGGATGCGCTGTCGACCGCCAAGTCGATCTTCCACTCGGTGCTGCCGAGGTAGCCCAACCCATCGCGTTTCAGCGATGCAAGCCCTCGGATTTGATCCGGGGGCTTTTTGTTTTGCGCGCGCAAGTGCGCCGGGCCAGACTGCAGCGAGATGTCAATCCGGCAGAGCTAGCCGCCGGTGCGCGCCAGCCCGCTTCGCGCGGCTTCATCCTTGGGCCGGAGCGCGAGCGCACGGCCGTAGGATGCGAACGCCTTGGCCTTGTCGCCGAGCCGCTCATAGGTGACGCCACGGGCGGACCAGGCTTGCGCGCTGTTGGGATCGGTCTGCACGGCTTCGTCGAGATCGGAAGCGGCTTCCTTGGCCTTGTCGATGGCGAGGTAGCTGGTGGCACGCGCCAGCAGCGGCTCGACCCTTTGCGGCGTCAGGCCATTGGCTGCAGTGAAATCCGCGATCGCCTGCTCATGCTGCTTCTCGCCCTGATAGATCAGGCCGCGGCCATACAGGGCCGGCACATTGTAGGGATCGAGTGCGAGCGCGCGGTCGAATTCCGCGAGCGCCTCTTCGGTCTTGCCGGCTTTGGCGAGCGCCTGGCCGCGTGCAGCGTGGCCTTGCGCATCGCTGACGCTTTGTCCGCTGATCGTGCCGGTCGGCTTCTGTTCGAGGACCTGCGGCTTTTCCTTATCCGGTCCCCATGATCCCAGGTCGAACGAACAGCCGCAGAGGGGAAGCGCAACAACGGTTGCGAGCAGCGCGACAGATGCGGCCGTCAGGCGCGAGGCGCGGGAACAGGCATTGCAATCCGTAACGGCCATGCAGTGGAAGACTTTCGGATTCGATGCAGTAATTCGTAACCCGCCGGAACGCAAAATGCATCGACCAAAATAGCCGCAACGCGGCCGGGCGATTGCCGTCCAACGTTTTTCCGGATCGCGGCACCGTGCAAGTGATGCACGAGATCGGGGAGTGGTCGCGCACGACGTATTCCGGTCGGATCGCCTGCGCTCAAAAACAAAAACGCGGACCCGAGGTCCGCGTCTTCAATTTAGATCTCTTAGAGACGCGCTCAGCGCGGTCCGCGTGGACCTGCGCCCGGGCCACCGCGGCCGCCAGCGCCACCACGGTCGCCGCCGGGACCGGCGCCGAACACCGGCTTCGGCTTCATCGGCAGCAGGCCTTCGCGCTGCAGCTTCTTGCGGGCCAGCTTGCGCGCGCGGCGCACGGCTTCGGCCTTTTCGCGGGCCTTCTTCTCGGAGGGCTTTTCGTAGTGTCCGCGGAGCTTCATCTCGCGGAAAATACCCTCACGCTGCATCTTCTTCTTCAGCGCCTTGAGGGCTTGATCGACATTGTTATCGCGAACGAGAACCTGCACGCGGCATCCTCTTTCAATTGATCGGATAGGAATTCTGGTAAAGTGAAGGGCCGGCGAAAGGCCTGGTCCTCAACCCTGAGCGCGGGCATGTAGCAGACAAAACCGCCAATGTCCACCGGAGAAGGCGGTTTTGGGCCCGGGAATGCCACGAAAATCGGCGGGATTCGGCCAATACGGTCCCGGTTTCCGCAGATAACGAGCCCCTCACGGGCCCTCCCTAGCATCCGGGAACGCAAAACACGCGGGAGGCGAGTTATGAATACAAAAAAATATACCGCTGAAGCGATCGGCACGTTTTGGCTCACTTTTGCGGGATGCGGCAGTGCGGTCATTGCGGCCGGCTTTCCGGAGGTCGGTATCGGCCTGGTCGGCGTATCCTTGGCGTTCGGGCTGAGCGTGGTGACCATGGCCTATGCGATCGGCCACGTTTCCGGCTGCCATCTCAATCCCGCCGTGACGATCGGCCTCGCTGCTGGCGGCCGCTTTCCGACCGGTCAGATCCTGCCTTATGTGATCGCGCAGGTGATTGGCGCGATCGTTGCCGCAGGCGTGCTCTATGTGATCGCAAGCGGTGCGCCCGGCTTCGATCTGGCCAAGGGCTTTGCCTCCAACGGCTATGACGCGCATTCGCCCGGCCAGTACGGCATGGTGGCTTGCTTCATCACCGAGGTGGTGATGACCATGATGTTCCTGTTCATCATCATGGGTGCCACCCACGGCAAGGCGCCCGCCGGCTTTGCGCCGCTGGCGATTGGCCTCGCGCTGGTGATGATCCATCTCGTCAGCATTCCCGTCACCAATACGTCGGTGAATCCGGCGCGCAGCACAGGCCCCGCGCTGTTCGTCGGCGGCTGGGCGCTGGCGCAGCTCTGGATGTTCTGGGTAGCGCCGCTGATCGGCGGTGCGCTCGGCGGCGTGCTCTATCGCTGGCTCAGCGAGGAGCCTGTCGGCATCGTCGAAGGCGTAAGGACGGCCTGATCTGCGACCGAGCCCGGCGAGCTCACCGCGCTATTTGTTGCTCGCCGGGACCACTTCGGTGACATGGCCCATCTTGCGGCCCGGCCGCGGCGGGCCCTTGCCGTAGAGGTGCACGGTGGCGCCGGGAACCGTCAGCCACTGCTCGTAGTCGAGGATATCGTCGCCGATCAGGTTGGTCATGACGACCGCGCCGTGACGGACCGGCTTGGCGAGCGGCCAGCCGGCGATGGCGCGGATGTGCTGCTCGAACTGGGAGACCGAGGCGCCATCCAGCGTCCAGTGCCCGGAATTATGCACCCGTGGCGCGATCTCGTTGACCAGCACGTGCGGTCCGCCGTTTCCGGCAACGACGAACAGCTCGACCGCGAGCACGCCGACATAGTCGAGCGCATGGGCGATCTTCTCGGCGACCGCGCGCGCCTGTGCCCCCAGCTCATCCGAAATCGCCGCCGGAACGCGCGAGAATTTCAGGATGTGGTCGCGGTGCTCGTTTTCGGTGACGTCGTAACATTCGACCGTGCCGTCGGCCCCGCGCGCGGCGATCACCGAGACCTCGCGCTCGTAGGGAACGAAGGCTTCGAGGATCGCGGATTTGGTGCCGAGGTCTTCCCAGACCTGAGCCGGATCATCGCCCTCGCGAATGATCGCCTGGCCCTTGCCGTCGTAACCGAAGCGGCGGGTCTTGATCACGGCGGGAAGGCCGATGCGCCCAATGGCGCTCTGCAGGGTCTCCACCGACGACACGTCGGCATAGTCAGCGGTGCCGATGCCGAGCCGCTTGACGAAATCCTTTTCGATCAGCCGGTCCTGCGTGGTCTCGAGGATCTTCTGCGCCGGCAATACCGGACGCCGCGCATCCAGCACCATGGCGGTGGCGGCCGGCACGTTCTCGAATTCATAGGTGATGACGTCGACATCGTTGGCGAACAGCTCGAGCGCCTCGACGTCGGCATATTCGGCGCAGGTTGCGTTCAGCACCACGTCGAAGGCGGGCGAGTCCGGGTCCGGCGAAAACACCTGGCATTTGAGGCCAAGGCGCGCCGCCGCCATAGCCAGCATCCGGCCCAATTGTCCGCCGCCGAGAATTCCGATGGTATCGCCCGGCTTCAGCTTCCCCTTGCCTGAAGCGGTCACGCCGATCCCTCCGGACGCTCCTTGACCGCATCGGTCTGCTGCTGGCGCCAGGCTGCGAGCCGGCCTGCGAGCGGTGCGTCATTGAGTGCGAGCACAGCGGCCGCAAGCAGGGCGGCGTTGATGGCGCCGGCCTTGCCGATCGCCAGCGTGCCGACGGGAACGCCGGCCGGCATCTGCACGATCGAGTAGAGCGAATCGACCCCGGACAGGGCCTTGGATTCGACGGGAACGCCGAAGACGGGCAGTTCGGTCAGCGCCGCCGCCATGCCGGGCAGATGCGCGGCGCCGCCGGCGCCGGCAATGATGACCTTGAAGCCGGCGGCCTTGGCGCCCTTGGCGAAGGCAAACAGCCGGTCGGGGGTCCGGTGGGCCGAAACGATGCGTTTTTCGCAGTCGACTCCGAGTGCAGCCAAGGTCTCGGCGGCGTGGCGCATGGTCTCCCAGTCGGACTGGCTGCCCATAATGATGGCGATCGGTGCGGTCATCTCGTCAATTCTGTTCGGGAATCCAGAAACATAGGCCGATTATAGGGTCGGCCAGGGGCTCATCCAAGGCGTGGCAAGGGATCAGGAATGGACTATCCTGTCTTGGTGAATCCCGGCAAGCCTTCATAAGCGTGCCTGCACAGGGAAGGCCATGAAGAAGAAAACCAGGTCGACCGCCTCGAGGGCTCGAAAACGCCCCAAAAGCGCGGCTTCCGGGCGGAAAATCGCGCCCCGGCGGGCGTCCGGACAGGGGTCCCGGCCGCCGGCGGTATCCAACGGCACCAAGGCAACGATTCGCCGGCTCAAGGCCGAGCTGGCCCAGACGCAGGCGCAGATCGAGCAACTTCAGGCCTCTGCCGATACCGACTTCCTGCTGGGAATTCCGAACCGGCGCGGTTTCGAGCGCGAGCTCAATCGCGCGATCGCCTACATCAAACGCTATCGCGCCTCCGGCGCCCTTGTCGTGCTCGACGTCGATCGCTTGAAGCCGATCAACGACGCCTTCGGACATGCCGCCGGCGACCAGGTGCTCAAGGCCATTGTCGCGGCGTTGCTGGCGCAGGTGCGCGCTTCCGACGTGGTTGGCCGGCTCGGCGGCGACGAGTTTGCACTGCTGCTCTGGAATCTCAGCGAGACCGACGCGAAGGCCAAGGCGGCCGCGCTGGAGGAAGCGATCGATCGCCTCACCTTCGTGTTCGATGGCCGCACCATCACCGCGGGCGCTTCCGCAGGCGTCTCCGTTCTCGATACCCATTCCGAAGTGAGCCGCGCCCTGGAAGCGGCCGACAGCGCCATGTATGTGCGCAAGGCGCTGCGGCGGCACGAGCGCTGAAATCGCGCCGCGCTCAGGCGTTGGATTGCGCGAACATGCGTTGCGCAGCAACGGAGCGCGATGATGGTGATTGCAGTTTCCGAGCGTTTGCCGACATCCGCGGAATACATCGATCTGCGCGCGCGAATGGGCTGGGGCGCAATTGACGAGGAAACCGCGATCAAGACAATGCAGGCGGCGTCATTCACGACCTGCTTGCGTGACGACGATCGTTTGATCGGACTAGCCCGCGTGATGGGTGATGGCGTCCTGTACTTTTTCCTCGCGGACCTGATCGTCGATCCCAAGTATCGTGGTGGCGGGCACGGCGACACGCTGATGCGGCTTGTCACTGAATATTTCGATCGAAGCGCCAAGCCTGGTGCGTCCATCACCCTCGTTGCCTTGAACGGTCGCGAGACGTTCTACGAGCGCTTTGGTTTCGTGCGCTGCCCGAATGGCCCGTTCGGCATGGGCATGCACTACGCCTCGGCTCCCGCTCCGGGATAGAGATGCGCAAACCAGGCCAAATACGATCAGTTACAGCTCGCTGAGATCGTCCGGCACGTTGCCGAACTTGTGCAGCAGTTTCGCGTCGCCGAATTCGCCGAGCATTGGGTCGCCGCTGCGGCTGAAGGCGACGGCACCGATGCTGCCGGCCATCCGCGACATCATCTCGGCGCGCCGCAACGCGGTGGTCGGGCTCTGGCATTCTTCCGCGGCGCCCGCCACCGGCGAGCCGCTATCGTCATGCAGGAATGGCATTGCGACGTAATAGGTGACATCGGCCATGGTCTTGCTCCGGGTTTGAATGATCAGGCGGCGTCGCTCTCCACACGGGAGGCTCTCGCCGGCACGCAGCCGGCGGCGATGGCCGCCTGCAATTCCTCCAGCTCGATTTCCAGATACTCGTTCGCCATGATCAGGGCCTTGATGGTCGAGCGCAGATTGCCGTCGCACATCGCGATGGCCTGGTCGCAGGCCTGCTCATAACGGCTATTGTCGGAAAGGGGCGATGGGGCGGACATGGCAGGCTCCCGAGGCTGGCGGCAGGAAGGCATGTTCTCTTTTTGTTCTCATCGAGTCAAGTCTCATCCACCGACCGGGAGGTCTGTTTTTTCCGGTCGGGCACCGCAGGCTCGTCGCAACACCGCGGCGTGTGTGGATGTCGGGGAAAAGGGCCTGCCGAAACGCCGATGGCTTCACGCGCCGAGCTTGCCGAACCAGGCAAGCACAACGATCAGGCGATGATGTCAGGCGTGATCTGGTCTTCGATGAAGGCGATGCGGTCGCGCAATTGCAGTTTGCGCTTCTTCAGCCGCTGCAGCCGTAACAAGTCCGGTGCCGGCGACTGATGCAGCGCGTCGATCGCTGCATCGAGATCGCGATGCTCCTGCTGCAGGCGGGCGAGCTCGTTTTCGAGCTCGCGCTCATCTTCGTCGGTCATGGTGTACGTTAGCTGAAAGCGCGATCAGGTTGCGAACGGATTCTTCGAAGGCTGGCGGTGAATATCGTCGCTGCGCGGCCTCTCCGCAAGCTGCCCGGTTCCATAGTCACGATTGGTTACAGATAAATCCGAAAATATGAGGAGGCCCGATTCTGGATACCCATCGACAGATTCCAAGGCTGGTGTACACTTCGCCGTCCGGATCGAATCTGAGGTTTCACCCACCGAGGAGATTTCGTATGGCTCTACAGGCGCATCTTGTTGAACTTGAACGTAAACACAAGATCCTCGAGAACGAATTGCACGAAGCGCTCGTGCACCTTTCCACAGACGACCTGCAAATTGTCGAGTTGAAGCGCCGCAAGCTAATGGTCAAGGACCAGATCGAGCGGTTGAAGCAAACCGCCGACGAAACCCTCCACTAACCAGTCCCACAGAGTAATCGAAACGCCACGCAGCCGATGGGCGCAAAAGCGCTCATCGGATTGATGTTGGCTTGCGCGGTCCCGTTCAGCGTTCGGCCAGCGTGCCGACATGATCGGCGATCGCGAGCGACGACGTCAGTCCGGGCGATTCGATACCGAACAGGTTGATCAATCCGGCCACGCCATGATCGGCGGGGCCCTGGATCAGAAAATCCTGCGTGGCGACGGCCGGCGGCACGATCTTCGGCCGGATTCCGGAATAGCTCGGCATCAGCGCGCCGTCCGGCAGCGTCGGCCAGTAGCGCCGGATCGCGGGATAGAATCGCTCGGCGCGGGCAGGGTCCACCGCATAGTCGATGCTCTCGACCCATTCGACGTCGGGGCCGAACCGGGCCTGTCCGGCCATGTCGAGGGTGAGGTGCACGCCTAATCCGCCGGGCTCCGGCACCGGATAGATCAGCCGTGAAAACGGGGCCCGCGCGCTGCAGCTGAAATAATTGCCCTTGGCCAGATAGGCGCAGGGAATCATTTCGATCGGCATGCCCTCGATGCTGCGCGCGACAGCGGGCGCGCTCAAGCCCGCCGAATTGATCAGCAGGTTGCACGCCAGCGTCATCGGTGCATCGCCACCGGCTTCGATTTCGATGCGGCCGGCATTGGCCCGGGCGTGCAGCAGCGGGGTGTGAAACGCATAGGCCGCGCCGGCTGCTTCCGCATCGCCCCGCAGCGCCAGCATGTAGGCGTGGCTGTCGATGATGCCGGTAGAGGGCGAGAGCAGGGCCGCATCGCAATTCAGCGCCGGCTCCAGTTCGCGCGCCGCTGCGCCCGTCAGCAACTGCATGTCGTCGACGCCATTGGCTTGCGCATGCGAGCGGATCGATTGCAGCTTTTCGGTTTCCTTCGGCGTCGTCGCCACGATCAGCTTGCCGCAATTGCGGTGCGGGATGCCGTGGTCCTGGCAATACCGGTACAGCGCGTGCTTGCCGCTGACGCACATCTGCGCCATCAGGCTGCCGGCGCGATAATAGATGCCGGCATGGATCACCTCGCTGTTGCGCGAGGAGGTGATGGTACCGATACCCTCGGCGGCTTCGAGCACGATCACTTCACGGCCCGCCTGGGCCAGGCGTCGCGCGATCGCGAGCCCGACGACCCCCGCTCCGATGACGACGCAATCGACCTTGTCCATGCTGCTTCAGGCCCGGAAAACTGGCGCAGGAATCGGCGCTTGCCACGCCCGGTGATGACAGCTTCGTTCGCCGAAGCCGTCGAACAACCCGTTGGTTTGTCTCGACATACGCCGCCAACGCAGTCCCGTTAGTAAAGCATTAATCATGTCAGGCCAATTGCCGTAATTTGGGTCACATTTTAGAATTGAGTGGGTAGGCGTTTACCCGATCCAAACCCGTCAAGCCAGACACTCCGCCCGCAAACCTCGGGGCGGTAATGGCTGACAGGAACTGGCAGGCAGGACGGAAGAATTCGATTCCGGCGCAGGCCCTCGTCTGTCTGCTCGCCACCGCCATGCCGTGCGGAATGGCGTGGGGCGCCGGGCCGTCCGCGGGCTTTGCGCCGGCGAGCTATATCGGCGAATTCGATCCCAACCGGGTGTGGGAGTTCCTGATCGGCGGAATCGTCGTCGTGTCCTTCCTGGCTGCGATCGGCATCTGGATTTTGGCGGCGTTGCGCGGTGCCAAGAGCGCGCAAATGCAGCGCAGCGCCTTCATCAGCTCGGCGCTCAACAATCTCAACCAGGGCGTGATGATGACCAACGCGCAAAACCGCGTGGTCTTCGTTAACGACCGCTTTCTCGAAATGTACGGGCTCAGCCGCGCCGAGATTTCGAGCCGCATGACCGGCCGCGAACTGCTCGAAGTGCGCCGTGCGCGGGGGCTGCTCAGTCTCACCGTCGAGGAATTCAGCAAGCTTGCCCGCCGCCCCGAAGGCGTCGTCACCGAACTGCCGGACGGGCGATCGGTGCTGTCGAAGATCTTCCGCCTGCCCAACGGCGGGACGATCGGAACGCATGAAGATTGCACCGAGCAGCGCCAGCTCTCGCGCAAACTGGCATCGACCACCAAGTTCCTGGAATCGGTGCTCGACAACGTTCCGGTCTGTGTCGCCGCCAAGAACATCGAGGACGGCCGCTATATCTTCGCCAACCGCGCGTTCGAGCGCTTTTCGCGCTTCTCCCGCGATCACGTCGTCGGCAAGCGCGCCGATGAGATCTTCCGGCCCGAAACCGCGAAGAGCATTGAGGCGGCAGACCAGGCGGCGTTGACAGCGCCGGAAGGTTACCATCGCAGCGAATACGTCGTCGAACGCGGCGACGACGAACGCGTTCTCTCTTCCAACCGCGTGGTCGCACGCAACGAGAACAACAAGCCGGAATTCCTGATCACGCTGTTCGACGACGTCACCGACCGGCGGTCGCTGTCGCGCGAACTCGAAAACACCAAGAAATTCCTCGAGCTGGTGGTCGACAACATCCCGGTGTCGCTGATCGTCGAGCGCGTCAGCGACGGGCGTTATCTGCTCGCCAACCGCAGCGCCGAGACCATTCTCAATCGCCGCCGCGAGGACGCTACCGGCCTTACCGCCGCCGATATCTTCAATCCGCGCGAGGCCAAGCTGATCATTGCGCGTGACGAGGCCGCGATTAAGAAGCGCGGCCTGCTCACCGAAGAGCACCCGATCTCCACCAAGGATGGCTTGCGGCTGTTCCTGACCCGCCGCATGACCGTGCTCGACGAGGCCGGCGAGCCGCAATATCTGATCAAGACCCATGAGGACGTCACCGACCGCCGCCAGACCGAGTCGCGGATGGCGCACATGGCCTATCATGACGGCCTGACGGACCTGCCGAACCGCGCCGCCTTCCTGCAGGCGCTGGCGCAGATGATCGAGGCTTGCGCCGGCACCGACGAGGAATTCGCGGTCTTGTGCGTCGACCTCGACGGATTGAAGGAAATCAACGACGTGTTCGGCCACGCCATGGGCGACAAGCTCCTGATCGAGGTCGCCGGCCGCATCCAGGCCTGCGCCCGCGGCGGCGTGGTCGCCCGGCTGTCCGGCGACGAGTTCGGCCTGATCATTGACGGCAAGCAGCCGGAAGCGGGCAAGGCGCTCGCCGAAAAACTCGCGCAAACGCTGTCGGACGAGTTCGTGATCGACGGCAAGTCGGTGCGAACCGGTGTCACGACCGGCATCTCGGTATTTCCGCATAACGGTTCTGACGCAGCTTCGCTGCTGGCCAATTCCGGCGCGGCGCTGTTCCGCGCCAAGCAGAAGTCGCGCGGCTCGATCAGCGTCTTCGAGCCGGAGATGGACCAGCAGATCCGCGACCGTCGCGTGCTGCACCAGGACCTCTCGATGGCGATCCGGAACGGCGAATTGTCGCTGTATTACCAGCCGCAGGCCGCGGCGGGCCCCACAATCGGCGCCAGCAAGGTCATCGGTTTCGAGGCGCTGGCGCGTTGGATCCATCCGGTGCGCGGTTTTGTGTCGCCCGGCGAATTCATTCCGCTCGCCGAAGAAAGCGGCCTGATCGTCGAGATGGGCGTCTGGATCCTGCGCGAAGCCTGCCGCGAGGCGGCCTCCTGGCCGGTGCCGATGCAGATCGCCGTCAACCTGTCGCCGGCGCAGTTCATGCATGGCGACGTCGTCAGCCTGGTGCATTCGATCCTGCTCGAGACGGGTCTGGCGCCCGACCGGCTCGAACTCGAAATCACCGAAGGCGTGCTGATCGAGGATTTCGACCGCGGTCTCGCCCTGTTGAGGCGGCTGAAGTCGCTCGGTGTGCGGATCTCGATGGACGATTTCGGCTCCGGCTATTCCTCGCTGAGCTATCTGCAGGCGTTCCCGTTCGACAAGATCAAGATCGACCGCGCCTTTGTCATGAATCTCGGGCGCAATCCGCAATCGGCCGCGATCGTTCGCGCCGTCATCGACCTCGGCCACGGCCTCGAAATGTCGATCGTCGCCGAAGGCGTGGAGACCCAGGAGCAGCTCAGCTTCCTCGCCGACGAAGGCTGCGACGCCGTGCAGGGCTTTTTGCTCGGCAAGCCCCAACCGATCGGGCACTACGCCGCGCTGGTCGGCCGCAGCGCCGCCAACGACGTCGAGACCGAGCGCAAGCTCGCCAGCGCCTGATTTCTCTAATCTCTGTCACCCTGTGCTCACCACCATGATGCCAACGGCCGCGTGACCTCGCGGGCTGTTCGAATGTGAGCTCGACCAGGCCTTCTTGCCTTCCATGGCAGCCCCGGTTAGTTTAGCGGCCTACCTGATCGAGAAAGGAGGGCTGCGCGGTGACGACATTTTTCCACCACTATCGCCAGCGTGGCCCCGTCAACGCCCTGCAAATGCGTTTGCAGGGCTGACCAGAGGCTTTTTCGTAAATCTCTTCCTGGTCTGCCCCTCGTGGCAATGCGGCGTCGAACGTCTGATCGTTCGCGCCTGCATTTTCCGTAGCTCGCCGCGCTCCGACACCACGTCCGATGATGGCTGCATGCCCCGGACGTCGTGGTCGCCGGCAAGACCAGGGAACGATCATGACCCTTATCACTATCCGCAATCTCGGCGTGACGCTGAACGCTCCGCTGTTTTCCCGACTGAACCTCGTCGTCAATGCCGGTGACCGTATCGGGCTCGTCGCCGCCAACGGACGCGGCAAATCCACGCTGCTGCGCTGCATTGCCGGCCTGATGGCGCCGGGCGACGGCGAGATCACCCGATCACGCGGGCTGACCATCGGCTATGTCGAGCAGGACGTGCCAATGGCGCTGATGGATACGCCGCTTGATGCGGCGGTGCTCGAGGCGCTACCCGCCGAACGACGGGCAAGCGACGGCTGGAAAGTCGACGTCGCGCTGGAATCGCTTGATGTGCCCGAGGCGCTGCGGCAGCGACCGCTGAAGCAACTGAGTGGCGGCTGGCAGCGGGTTGCCATGCTTGCCCGCGTCGTGGTGACCGAGGCTGACGTGCTGCTGCTCGACGAGCCGACCAACCACCTGGACCTCGCCCGGATTGGTCAGCTTGAAGGTTGGTTGAACGCGCTGCCGCGCGATATGCCGGTCGTGATATCGAGCCATGACCGGGCCTTTCTCGACGCAACCACGAACCGCACGGTATTCTTGCGGCCCGAGCAGTCACAGATATTTTCGTTGCCCTATACGCCGGCGCGCGCCGCGCTCAGCGAGGTGGATGCATCCGATGAACGGCGCTACCGGCGCGACCTGAAGGCGGCCCAGCAGCTTCGCCAGAACGCGGCAAAGCTGAACAATATCGGGATCAATTCCGGCAGCGACCTTCTGCTGCAAAAGACCAGGCAACTGAAGCAGCGGGCCGAGAAGCTGGAAGATGCGGCAAGACCTGCGCATCTGGAGCGATCCGCAGGAACGATCAAGCTGGCCAACCGCGGAACGCATGCCAAGGTTCTGATTGCGCTTGATGATGCCGCCGTCGCTGCCCCGGACGGCAGCCTGCTGTTCAGGACCGGCAAGCAGTTCATCTGCAAGGGGGACCGGATCGTGCTGCTGGGGCCGAACGGGGCAGGCAAGACCCGGCTCGTGGCGATGCTGCGGCGGGCGATCGAAAATCCGGCAGCCACGCAGGCCGGCATCAAGGTCACGCAGTCGCTTGCTCTCGGCTGTTGCGAACAGGATCTTGCCGGTCTTGCCGATACCGACACGCCGATGGACGCGATCGTCAACCGGTTCGAGGTAGGCGATCAGCGTGCGCGTGCATGGCTCGCCGGTGCAGGCCTTTCGGTTGCGATGCAGGGCCGTCCGATCGGCCGCCTTTCCGGCGGACAGAAGGCGCGCCTCGGCATGCTGATGCTGCTGCTTGCCCAGCCAAACTTCTATCTGCTCGATGAGCCGACCAATCACCTCGATATCGAGGGGCAGGAGGCGCTGGAAGACGAATTGCTGGAGCACCAGGCAAGCTGCCTCTTGGTGTCACACGATCGCACCTTCGTGCGAGCGGTGGGAAACCGGTTCTGGCTGATCGAAAAAAGGAAGCTGGTGGAACTGGAAGGACCGGAGCGCTTCTTCGCATCGATCGGCGCAACCGGGTAAAGCGTTTTCCAGCGAAGTGGAGACCGGTTCGCGTCAAGAAAACGCGTCAAAACAAAAATTAGAGCCCCGTTCCGATTCCATCGGAACGGAAAAGGCTCGACTGCGGCGGCCGCATGTTTCATCCCCCGACATGATTTCCAGGAGTGACATCCACTTTTGGCCATCATGCCCTAGTGTAGTGAAATCAGATTCTCTCCAGTAGCGCTTGCGTATGGCGGACTACGATCTCGCGATCATTGGCGGCGGGTTGAACGGCGTCAGCATCGCGCGCGACGCCGTCGGCCGTGGCTTGCGCGTCATTCTGCTGGAGCAGGGCGATCTCGGCGCGGGCGCCTCGTCGGCCTCGCCGCGGCTGATCCATGGCGATCTGGCGGGGCTGGAGCGCCGGCATTTCCTGCGCGTCCGTTCCGCGCTCGGCGAGCGCGACACCTGGCTCAGGATCGCGCCGCATCTGGTGCGCCCGATGCGCTTTGCCATCCCCGCCCATTCCGACGAGCGTCCGGACTGGCAGTTGCGCTCATGGCTGCTGCTGTATGACCGGCTGGCCTCGCGCAGCGGCCTGCCGGCCTCGGCGACCATCGACGTCACGCATCATCCGGTCGGCAACGCGCTGAAGCGGCCGTTCGGCACCGCCTTTGAATATTCCGACTGCATCGTGGACGATTCGCGCCTGGTGGTTCTCACCGCCGTCGATGCCGCGGCACGCGGCGCGGTGATTCGCACCGGCGCGCGCTGCAGCCGGGCCGAACGCGGCAGGGAATGGCGGCTGGTGACGATCGATCGTGGGTTTCGCCAGGTGGTCACGGCAAGGGCGGTCGCGAACGCCACCGGCGCCTGGACGCCGTCCGTTGCCGAGACGGTGTTGCGCGTGCCGCCGCCGAAGCTCGCCGCCGTGCAGATGGACCAGATCATCGTCCGCCGCCTGTTCGACAGCGACAACATCTATGTGTTCCAGAACAGCGATGGGCGGCTGATTTTCGCCAGTCCCTATGAGCGCGATTTCACCCTGATCGGCACCGTCAGCCATGCCTTCAAGGGTGATCCCGCCATCGTCGCGATGGCGGCTAATGACGTCGCCCATCTCTGCGACGCGGCGAACCGCTATTTCCGCGAGCGGATCGAGACGGTCGACGTGGTGCGCACGCTTTCCGGCGCCAACATGGTGCTGCCAGCCGCGAGCGGGCGCGACGGGGCGATCACGCTCGACCACGGGCGGGGCAAGGCGCCGCTGCTCACGGTGTTCGGCGGCGACGTCACCACCTCGCGGCTGCGCGCCGAGCGGGCGGTCTCGGAACTCACGCCGTTCTATCCGATGTCGGCGCGCTGGACCGCCAAGGCGCCGCTGCCCGGCGGCGATTTTGCCTGGGACCGCTTCGACAACGAGGTCGAGGACGTCCGCGACCGCTGGCGGTTTCTCGGCGAGGAGCAGGCGAGGCGGCTGGTTGCTGCCTATGGAACCAACGCCAGGGAGATCCTCGGCGAGGCCAAAGCGCGCAGCGAACTCGGCCCGGCCTTCGGACCGGAGTTGACGGGCGCTGAAGTGCACTATCTCATGAATAAGGAATGGGCGCGTTTTCCGGACGATATCCTGTGGCGGCGCACGAAGCTTGGCCTCGCCATGGAGCCTGAGGATCGCGACGCCCTCGCAGCGTTCATGGCGACTGCAGCACCGGAACTCACATGCGGCGCGCGATAAATCCGACGATCGTGATTGCCTTGGGCGGCCTGCTTTTGGGAATGGGCTATCGCCATTTCGTGGATCTCGCGATCGAAGCCTCGCCCTTGAATTATCTTCGCAGCGGTCTTCACGGCATGGGTATGGCGCTCGCGGCCTGGGGCGTTCATCTCTACTTCACCTCGCGCCGGAGCGAATGGGTATCCAGGTGGCCGCTGCTGGCGGATCTGGCGGTGCGGTCCGCAACCATGGCCGTCGTCGTTGCATCAACCGTTCTGATCTTGGAGTCGCTTCTTTATTGGCATCGGATCGAGGCCCACTGGTTGTTTGACGCTTTCCCCCGGATCGTTGCGCTGGGGTTTCTCGCCTCGTTGTGCGGCCACGCCGTCTACGAACTGACACGGCTGGTCGGCAGCCGCGTGCTGTTCAACGTGGCGCTCGGGCGCTACCGGACCCCGGTACGGGAAGCACGCGTGCTGATGTTCCTCGACCTTGCCGGCTCGACCTCGCTCGCCGAGGAGATGGGAGAGTTGCGCGTACAAGGCCTGCTTACCCGCTTCTTCTTCGACATCGACGATGCGATCGTCGCGCATGGCGGCGAGGTCCATGCCTATGTCGGCGATGAGGTCATCGTGACCTGGCCGCTCGACGGCAGGATGTCGGCCGGGCGCTGCATCGACTGCTTCTTCGCCATTGCCGACTGCATCGCGGAGAAGGCGGAGTCTTACCGGCAGGAATTCGGCATGGTGCCGAGCTTCCGCGCCGGCCTGCATGCCGGTCAGGTGGCGATCAGCGAGTGCGGCAGCTCGCGCCGTCAGCTCGCCTATTTCGGCGATACCGTGAACGTGACGGCGCGGCTGCAGGAGCACTGCAAGGAGGCCGGCCGGAATTTGCTGGTCTCGGCCGATTTGCTGCATCACATGAAGCTCAAGCCAGCCTTCGCCGTCGAAGCGCTCGGAGAGGTTCGCTTGCGGGGCCGGACGGCAGCTATTGAGGTTTTCGCCGTGGAGCGCCGTGTCTGATTGCAGCGGCGAGCCTAGTTTCGCTGCGCCGCGCGCGCCCAGGCCTCGTCGCGTGGCGAAGGCCTGCGGTCGAGCCGGCTCGAGATGATTCCGGCGGCCTTGTCGCCGTGACCTGCGCGGATATACGCGACGATCAGCGTGTCCTCCCACAATTCGCGCTGGGCGTGGCTGCCGCCGATCCGCGCAAGCTCGGCAATTGCCGGCTCGAGCAGGCGGATCGCCTCCGCATGATCGCCACCCGCAAATGCCCGGATACCGCGGCAGAGCTCGATGGCGGCGCGGCCCGGCAGCAGCTTGCCGTCGGCGGCGCGCGCTTCGAGTTGCGCCAGTCGCGTTTCCAGCGCATCGCCGCCGGTCATCGCGGTGGCCAGCGCAAAATGCACATCGGCAAAATGCGCGCCCGCCTGCGGAAAGTATTTTTCGCCGTAGGCGGCGACATCGCGCCAATGCGGCTCCAGCCCGGTCTGGCCGGCCAGCGCAAGCCGCCACAGCAGCGAGGCGCCATCGGTGAAGATGTTCAGCGGCGGGTAGGGGCGGCCCGCCGGCTTGATATGCTGCTCGTAGATATCAAGCGCGCCGTCGAGATCGCCGGCGTCGAGCAGGGTCAGTGCGACATGCCAGGCCAGATGCCCGTGCAGAAAACTCCGGCGATCATGCGCGGGCATCCACTGCGACAGAAACTGGCGGCCCGTTGCCATGTCGCCCTGCTCGAACATGGCGTGCGACAGGCCATGCGCGGCATTGGCATTGGCCGCGCGCAACCCCATCGCGCGTTCGGATAGCTCCCGCCCGGTGGAGAGATTTCCTGCCTCGGTATGCGACCAGCCGAGATAGGAGACGAACCACCAGTCTTCGCCATAATGCCGCGCGTGACGTTCGCAGATCGCGAGTTTTGCCGCATCGTGGTCGGGACGGCCCGAGAACGCGTAGAGACCGAACGCGCCGAGCAGGATCGACAGCACCTGCGCGTCGCGCGGATATTCATCGAGATGCGCCTCGGCGCCGGTCACGGCCAGTTTCGGCTTGCTCTCGATCACGGCGGCCATGATCTCGACATGGCTTTTTTCGCGTGGGCTGGCGGCTGCGGCCAGTTCACGGGCCTGCGCGGCGACAGCGCGCGCCTTGCCGCCCTCCATGTTGAGCTGATGCAGTCGCGCCCTTCCGATATGCGCGAGCGCAAAGGTCGGATCTTCCGCGATGGCCTTGTCGAAGGCGTCCTCGGCGCCGTGCCAGGCCGACAGCATGCAGTCGACGCCGTCGCGGTAATGCGCCGCGGCGCGTTCGGAGTTGGTCGTCAGCGGGAGGTCATATCTGTCGCGGTTCATTGTTTTTGTCCTTGGGGCACGCGATGGCATCGTCAGGCTTAGAAATCGAGCTTGTCGCGGACGGCGTCGATACCTGCCTTGGCGCAGGCCTCGTCCGCGTCGCCACCGGGAGCTCCGGAAACGCCAACAGCACCCAGCAGCGAGCCTGCCGCTTCCACCGTCACACCGCCGCCGACGATGACGGCACCCGGCAGGTTACGGATTCCGGCCTGCATCATCCCGGGCTGGCTGATGGCATTGAGTTCGGTCGTGCTGGTCCGAAAACTGGCCGCGGTCCATGCCTTGCCCGAAGCGGTCGATACGGTGTGTGGGCCCGCGAAACGGTCGCGCAGCAAGACCTGCGTGACGCCGAAGCGGTCGACGACGGCGACCGTCACCTGAAAGCCGCGCTTTCTGCAATCCGCCAGCGTCGCGCGCGCCAGGTCGAGCGCCAGTTCGGGGCTCAGAGACTTGTAGGTCACGATGGCTTCCTGTGCGGCGGCTGCGCTGGCGAGCAGGGAAGAAATTGCCGTCGCAGCCAGAAGATTCCGAACGGTCATCAAGTCGCTCCCGATCCTTCATACACGCGCGGCGGCCGGCTTTCCGCGAGCTACGACCTTACCAGAGACGGGACCCGCAGCCAGAATATTGTGGCTGCCTGTTCCAGGCCGGTTGAGCGGATAGCGATCCGTCGCTAGCGTGCGGCCATGACGGCGCAGGCAAATGGCAAGACCGGGGAATCGCCCGAGATCGACACGGCGAAAATCGATTCGGCCGTAGCGCAGGCCATGCCCGCGCGGTCGGCCGACGATATGCCGCTGCTCCGTATCGAGGGGGTCTCCAAGAAGTTCGGCACTTTCCCCGCGGTGGACGGGCTCTCGCTCGACATCAGGACCGGCGAGTTCTTTGCGCTGTTGGGCCCGAGCGGCTGCGGCAAGACCACGCTGCTTCGGATGCTCGCCGGCTTCGAGACGCCTGACGAGGGCCGCATCCTGCTCGGCGGCCGCGACATCGCGCCGGTGCTGCCGCATGAGCGGCCCGTCAACATGATGTTCCAGAACTACGCGTTGTTTCCGCATCTTTCGGTGCGGGACAATATCGCGTTCGGCCTGAAGCGCGCCGGGATGGCCCGCGCCGCCATCGATACCCGCGTTGCCGAGATGGTCGCGCTGGTCAAGCTCGACGGCATGGAGAAGCGAAAACCCGATCAGCTCTCCGGCGGCCAGAAGCAGCGCGTGGCGCTGGCGCGTTCGCTGGCGCGGCGGCCCAAGGTTCTCCTGCTCGATGAACCCCTGGCGGCGCTCGACAAGAAGCTGCGCGAGAGCACACAACTGGAATTGATGGAGCTGCAGCGCCGGCTCGGCATGACCTTCATCGTCGTCACCCACGATCAGGAAGAGGCGATGACGATGGCAAACCGGATCGGCGTGATGGATGCCGGCCGGCTGCAACAGGTCGCAACCCCGCGCGACCTCTACGAGGCGCCAGCCTCGCGCTGGGTCGCCGAGTTCGTCGGCGACGTCAACCTGTTCAACGGCGACGTAACATCGCGCGACCATCGTCGCCTGACGATCGCGACCCGCGACGGCGGAGCCATTGTGGTTTCCGAGCCGCGTGAGCCCGTCACCAGGACCGTCGTCTCGGTCGCTATCCGCCCCGAGAAGGTGAAGATGTCGCGCCGTGGTCCGGCGCCGGATGCAGCCGGTTCGCAGGCGATCAACCGGCTCGAAGGCGTCGTCGCCGACGTCAGCTATCTCGGCGGCTCGACGGTCTACAAGGTCAAGCTCGATTCCGGCGCGGTGGTGCGCTCGTCGGTGGCCAATACCGCCCGGTTCGATACCGATACCTACGACGCCGGCCAGCGCGTGGTGGCGTGGTTCACGCCCGACGATTGCGTGGTGCTGGAACGATGAGCACACGCCGCATCTTTGCACAGCCGGCGCGGTATGCCGCCATCGCGCCTTATCTCTGGATGGTGCTGTTCTTCCTGGTGCCGTTCGGCTTCGTGCTGAAGATCAGCCTGTCGCAGACGGCGATCGCGCAACCGCCTTACCTGCCGGTGTTCGATTTTGCCGAAGGATGGGCCGCGATCACTGCGGCCTTCTCGCAGTTGTCGCTGGATAATTTCGGGCTGCTGGCTTCGGACAGTCTCTACATCAGCTCTTATCTGCGAAGCGTCGTGGTCGCCGTGATCTCGACATTGATGCTGCTCTTGATCGGCTACCCCGTCGCCTACGGCATGGCGCGGCTGCCGCAGCGCTGGCAGCCGATCGCGATGATGCTGGTGATCGTGCCGTTCTGGACCTCGTTCCTGATCCGCATCTATGCCTGGATCAACATCCTGCAGCATGACGGCCTGCTCAATAAAGTGCTGCTCGCATTGCACGTCGTCTCCACGCCGGTGGTATGGCTGTCGACCGACACCGCAATGTATATCGGCATCGTCTATTCCTATCTGCCGTTCATGATCCTGCCGCTCTATGCGACGCTCTCCAAGCTGGACGCCTCGCTGCTGGAAGCGGCCGCCGATCTTGGCGCCTCGCCACGGCGGGCGTTCTGGCTGGTGACATTTCCGCTGTCGTTGCCCGGCGTCGGCGCCGGCGCGCTGCTCTGCTTCATCCCGATCCTCGGCGAGTTCGTGATTCCGGACCTTTTGGCCGGCTCCGGCTCGATGATGATCGGCCAGACGCTGTGGCTGGAATTCTTCACCAACAAGGATTGGCCGGTCGCCGCCGCCGCCGCGGTCGCATTGCTGGTTCTGCTGGTGCCGCCATTGGTGCTGTACGACCGGCTGCAGCGCCGGACGCTGGAGAGTGCGAAGTGATGGCCCGGCAGGTCAACCGGATGTCGGCATTCAACGTCACCTCGCTGGCGCTGGGGCTGGCGTTCCTGTACCTGCCGATCGTCATTCTCGTCATCTATTCGTTCAACGCCTCGCGGCTGGTGACGGTGTGGGGTGGCTGGTCGCTGCGCTGGTACTTTGAGTTCTTCAACGACCGCGCCATGCTGGATGCCGCCTGGATGAGCCTGCGCGTTGCTGCTGTATCGGCCACGATAGCGACCCTGCTCGGCACGCTGGCAGCCGTCGGCCTGGCGCGCGGCGAGCGC
Source organism: Bradyrhizobium lablabi (assembly GCF_001440475.1). Classification (GTDB taxonomy): domain Bacteria; phylum Pseudomonadota; class Alphaproteobacteria; order Rhizobiales; family Xanthobacteraceae; genus Bradyrhizobium; species Bradyrhizobium lablabi. The sequence goes on from NZ_LLYB01000065.1 coordinate 48,700, forward strand.
TTCAGGGGCCGGGCGCTGTTTTCCGGCATGCTCTATGCGCCGCTGGTGATGCCCGAGGTGATTTCGGGGTTGTCCCTGCTGCTATTATTCGTGGCGCTGAATGCCGAGCGCGGATTCTGGACGGTGACGATCGCCCACACCACGCTGACGATGTGCTTCGTCACCGTGGTGGTGCAGTCGCGCCTTGCCTCGCTCGACCGCAGCCTGGAAGAGGCCGCGATGGATCTCGGCTGCAATCCGGTGCAGGCATTCATTCGCGTGACGCTGCCGCTCATCGTTCCCGCGATTGCGGCGGGCTGGATGCTGGCCTTCACGCTGTCGCTCGACGACGTCGTGATCGCGAGTTTTACGACCGGTCCCGGCTCGGCGACGCTGCCGATCCGGATCTATTCCGAGGTGCGGCTCGGCGTGAAGCCCGAGATCAATGCGATCTGCACCATGGTGATCGCGCTGATCGCCGTGCTGATCGTGATCGCTTCGCTCGCCTCGAAGCTGTCGAGCACGCAGGGCGAGAGCGCGGCGCCGCTTTGATCTCGTCCTTACGGGGACGAGACCACCGGACCTGTCTGCTCAATCGTCCACATCCTCCTGCGGCCGTCCGAACAGATGCACGATGCCCGGCGTCGTGATCGAGACGAACACGAAGCGCGACAGATGATGGGCGCCGACGAAGATCGGGTCGATATGCAGCGTGAGCGCTAGCGCCAGCATGGCGTCCATCGCGCCCGGCGCAAACGCCACCACGACGTCGGCGAAGCGCACATGGGTGGTCAGCACGATCACCGTGATGAAAACGGCTGAAATGACGATGGCAACCGCGAACGAGCCCAGCCCGGCATTGATGTGGCTGACGAGCGTCTTCTTGCTGATCCGCGCAAAGCGCGTGCCGATCACGGCGCCGATGCCGACCAGCGCCACGCCGCGCATCCAGGTCGGCAGGCCGCCCTCGATCAGGCCGGTGCCGTGCAGCATGGCCGAGGCAATCATTGCGCCGAACATCCAGCTTGCCGGGAATTTGGCGAGCCGAAGCAGCAGCGCGACGGCGACGGCAGCCGTCGCCAGCACCGCGAGTTCGAGCGGCGAGGCGACGCCGGTACTGATCAGCTCCATGGGCGCGCTCGGCGCCACGCCGGTCATTGCCAGCAGCAGCGGCAGCGCCGCGGTCAGGATGATCACGCGGATGGTCTGCACCACGGCGATCGCGGCGACATCGGCGCCTTTCTCGGCGGCCAGCATGGTGATCTGCGACAGCGCGCCGGGGCTCCCCGCCAGCAGCGCCGAAGTCTGGTCCCAGCCGTGGATGCGCTGCAGATAGAAGCTGGAGCCGAAGGTCGAGCAGAACGTCGCCAGCGCCAGCAGGCCGATGGTCAGGGGATAGGCGCTCATGTGCTGGATCAATTGCCGCGACACCAGCGAGCCCAGCGTGATACCGAGCAGCACGAGCACGGTCTGGGTCAGGATCGGCGGCATGGTCACCGGCCGGCCTGCGAGAGCGGCGATGCCGACGGCAAACATCGCGCCGGAGATCAGTCCGCCCGGCAGGTTGAACCACAGAAACAGCGCGCCACCGGCAGCACCGAGGACGAGTGCCTCCAGGGTGCCCAGAATCTTGGCGCGATCAGCAATGGCGGCGGAAATCGAGGCGGGGATCATGGTCACGCCGCCTTATGGCAAATCCGTCACCGTCGTACAAATGCGTCACGCGATTGCAGCAATGCGCGGGCAATGTTGGTGGACGACCTCTTCGACAGGAAAGGCGATCACTTCGCCTTTCCAGCCGCGGCTCGCTTGCATTCCGAGCGGAATTTCCTGCGTTCCTTGCCGTGAAGTCCCTTGGCGTCGGCTTCCTTCGAACATTCGAGCGAGGCAGCGGTCCGCGGTTTCTCCGCCTTCTTCTCAGCCGGTGCCTTGGTTTCGGCCTTGGTGGCATCGGTCTTGGCGGGAGCCGTGGTTTGCGCGGTCGCGGCGCCCATCAACAGAAGGGAAGCCACGGCGACCGCGGTGGCAAGGGAGGACATCTTCGTCATGAGGCACCTCGGCTTGAAAACAAGGGCGCAAGCGTCGTGCTCTGATGCTGAACCGCGGGTGAACGAAGCGGAATCGCTCGTCACGAAATTTTGCTCAGGCGCGGCCTGTTCGCGTTGTCGCAAGCTTTGGTTGCGGTAGGATGGTAGCCGCAGATGACTATCCCCAAGGAGACCAGGGATGACTATTCAAGCAAGAATACTAGGTGCGATTGCAGTATCGGGTATGGCCGCGTTGGTGATGACGACGCAGGCGAACGCCCTAACGGCGCAGGAATGCAGCGCCAAATACCAGGCAGCGAAAGCCGCCGGCACGCTCGGCGACCAGAAGTGGAATGACTTCCGCAAGGCGCAATGCGGCGCCGATGCTGCGGCCGCTCCGGCGGCAGCGGCGCCCGCTGCCGCGCCAAAGGAAACCGCCAAGAAAGAATCCAAGAAGGAAGCCGCCAAGGAGGCCGCGGCGCCTGCCACTCCGTCGGGCCCCGCGGTCTATCCGAGCGCGGTCGATCCGAAATACTCCAAGGAGACTGCTGGCAAGGCCCGCATGCACACTTGCGTGGATCAGTACAACGCCAACAAGGCGACCAATGCCAATGGCGGGCTGAAGTGGATCCAGAAGGGCGGCGGTTATTACAGCGAATGCTCCAAGAAGCTGAAGGGCGCGGCCTGACGCTCCACCGGGCGCGGCCGGATGTTTCGGCCGCGCCTACAGGTCGCGGAGCAATGTTTCGGCGGACTTCGCCACCAGTTGCGCGCGTTTGCGCTGGCCGCGTTCGAGAAACAGCAGGCCCTGGCCGAATATGAAGCAGTAGAACATGAACGCCCGCGCGTCGGCTTCCTCGGGCGGTAAGCCCGTCGCGCGAAAGAGCTGCCCGACATTCTTCAGCCGCGCGGCATCGACGTGGGCAGCCACGTTGGCCGCAAGTTCGTCGGACCGCGCCCATTGCCGGATCGCCAGTTCGACCGCCATGCCTTCGGTATTGATGTGCTCGGAATAGCGCGCGGTCAGCGCCTTCAGCCGCTCGCGCGCGCTCGTGCCGTCGAGGCTGGTGTGTTTTTCGATCGCGGCGATACGGCCCGCGCTCCAGTGCTGCAACATGGCTTCCAGCAGCGCCGCGCGGTCGCGGAAGCGGCGATAGAAGCCGCCCTTGGTTACGCCGAGGTTCTTGGCCAGCACCTCGACCCGCACCCCTTCGACACCGGCCCGGGCGATTTCCTCAAGGCCGGCCTCGATCCAGCGCTCGCTCCTTACCTCGCCGGTCCGGGTGTCTGCCTTGGCGTCGCTCATGGTCCGCTCTCACCGATTGTTGATACGGTGCCGTATTGCTAACCCAGAGGCGGCCTGATACGCTACCGTATCAACATCAGCAAAAAGGCGGAGCAAACGATGGAGACGGACGCGACCTATCGCGGCACGGTCTATCCCTGGCAATGCGATCATGTCGGGCACATGAACATCATGTGGTATGTCGGCAAGTTCGACGAGGCGAACTGGAACCTATTCGCCAGGCTCGGCCTGACCCCGTCCTATCTGCGCACGTCCGGCCGCGGCATGGCCGCCGTGCAGCAGACCGTCACCTACAAGCGTGAACTCCTGGCCGGCGACATCGTCGAGGTCAAAAGCCGGCTCGTGGAAATCCGCGACAAGTCGATCCGCTTCGTCCACGAGATGCGCAACGCCGAAACCGGTGAGATCGCCGCGAGCTGCGAATTCGTCGGCGTCCACATGGACCGGCAGGCGCGCAAGTCGACCGCCTTCGCGCCCGCGATCCGCGACGCCGCGACCAGGCATCTCGAACCGGCGATGGCCTGACCCGTGACGCGCTTCCTGCCGAAAAATCCGCAATTTCGCGAGATTGCGACCGATACGTTCAACCAGCAGCGCGCGATGAAGACGCTCGGCATTTCGATCGCCCGGCTGGAGCCCGGCGAGGTCGATCTCGCGATGAGCTATCGGGACGAACTAACCCAGCAGCATGGCTTCATTCATGCCGGCATCATCACGGCGGCGCTCGACAATGCCTGCGGCATTGCCGCGTTCACGCTGATGCCGGCGGGCGCGGGGATTCTCACCGTGGAATTCAAGACCAACCTCCTGGCGCCCGCGCGCGGCGAGCGGTTCATCTTCCGCGCCACCGTCGTCAAGCCCGGCCGTACGCTGACCGTGTGCGAAGCCCGCGCCTATGCCGCGCATGACGGGGTCGAGACGCTGATTGCGACCATGAGCGGCACGCTGATGGCGCTGCTGCCGCGCGAGGGGGCCGCCGCGGACAAGGCGCTCGCACCGGCCTGACCCTGCTGCAGTGCATACTTATGCTAACGGCATAGCAGGATGTGAAAAATCCTTCTATGGTCGCGGCGTGCAACAGAGTCTTTCAACTTGATCATCTCCACCGCGCAGGGCGTGCTGGGACTGGCGTCGGGGATGCTGGTCGGGTTTTCGCTTGGCCTGGTCGGCGGCGGCGGCTCGATCCTGGCAGTGCCGCTGATGGTCTATCTGGTCGGCGTGGCGGAGCCCCATGTCGCGATCGGCACCAGCGCAATCGCGGTCGCCGCCAACGCCGCGGTCAACCTCTCCAACCATGCGCGCGGCGGCACCGTGATCTGGTCCTGCGCGCTGATCTTTGCCGCCGCCGGCATGGTCGGCGCCTTCGGCGGATCGATCCTCGGCAAGATGGTGGATGGTCAACGGCTATTGGCGCTGTTCGCGCTGGTCATGATCGTCATCGCGCTTCTGATGCTGAAGACGCGCTCACGCACCGGCCTGCCTGATGTCAAGATCTCGATGTCGAACATCCCCGCCATCGTCAGCCTGGGCCTCACGACCGGGACGGTGTCGGGCTTCTTCGGCATCGGCGGCGGCTTCCTGATCGTGCCGGCCCTGATGCTGGCGACCGGCATGCCGATCCTGAACGCGGTGTCCTCCTCGCTGGTCGCGGTCACCGCGTTCGGCCTGACCACGGCGGCCAGCTATGCCTGGTCCGGGCTGGTGTCATGGGCGCTGGCCGGCCTGTTCGTGGCAGGTGGCATCGCCGGCGGCTTGGCCGGCACGCGTTCGGCGCGGCATCTCGCCGAGCGGCGCGGCGCGCTCAATATCGTGTTCGCCGTGGTCATTATTGCCGTGGCGCTCTATATGCTGGCGCGTAACATGTCCCTGTTTCAGCCGTAGACAGGAAATGCAGCCCTTCGCGAGACCAAAGATGAAGCGATCGAACAATCCGGCCGGGATCATCCTGCAGCCTACGCGGCGCGAAGCTCTCGGCTTGCTCGGCGGTGCCGCGTTGCTGGGCGCCACGTCGCGACCGGCCTCTGCGCAGCGCGTGGACGATGTGTTGAACGAAGCGCTGGTGCTGCGCGACCCCGAGGTGCCCGCGACCGGCAATCCCGACGGCGACATCAATATCGTCGAATGGTTCGATTACAACTGTCCGTATTGCCGCAAGATCGCGCCCGAGATCCAGCAGGTGGTGCAGGACGACGGCAAGGTGCGCCTGGTGCTGAAGGACTGGCCGATCCTCGGCGAGGTCTCGAAGTTCGGGGCGCGCATGGCGCTGGCCGCGAAGTATCAGGGCAAGTACATGGCTGCGCATGAGGCGATGATCGGCGTCAGCTCGAAATTGACCGAACCGCGCATCCGCGAATTGCTGGCGGGTGCCGGCATCGACATGGACCGCCTCAACCGCGACGCCACGGCCAACGCCAAGGCGATCGACACCGTTCTCACCCGCAACCACGATCAGGCCTTGGCGTTCGGATTCAAGGGGACGCCGTCCTTCATCGTCGGCAAGTTCCGCGTGCCGGGCATCCTGACCATGGCGGAATTCGAGATGGTGATCGCCGACGCCCGCAAGGCGAAGAAAGCCAACTGACCGCCGTCACAGCAAAACACGCCGTCGTTGGGAACGACGGCGTGCTATTGTCAAGACGATCCTGTTGGCAAATTACTTCGACGAAATCTTCACCCAGCCCTCATGGGCGCGCGTCGTCAGCTTGTCCCAGTCGGCCTTCGCCACATCCCAGTTGACGATGGTGCGATTGGCCTGCGCGATCTGGCCGCTGGCCACGCTCGACGTCTGCAAGGAATCGTAGATGTAGACGCCACCAACCAGCAGCAGCGCACCCAAAATCATTCCGACAAACGTCTGCATTGTAGTTCCTCCGTTGCGACTGATAACGCCGAACATGGAGGATGGTTCCACTTACGCGCCGTTCAGCCATTGCAGCATTTCCGCGTTCATTTCGCGCGGATAGGTGTGGCTGAGATCGTCGAGTTCGCGGTAGGTGACGTCAGCGCCCGCGGCCGACAGCGCCTGGCTGGTCTGCCGCGCCACCTGCACCGGAAACATCCAGTCGAGCCGGCCATGCACGATATGAACGGGCAGGCCGCGCAGCCGGTCGGCGTCAGCCATTTCCGCCATCAACGGATGGAAGGTCGCCGACACCGGCGCGAGATGGGTGAACGGCGAGGCGCTCTCGAAACCAGAGACGTAGCAGAAGGTGCCGCCGTCGCTCATTCCGGTCAGCAACATCCGCTGCGGATCGACGTTCCAGCGTGCGCGCACCGATTCCAGGATGCGCATCAGGTTAGGCGTATCGGTGTCGTCGCCCTGCAGCGCCCAGGTGTTACCCGTGGCGGTCGGCGCGACCAGGATCGCGCCGCGGCTGCGGGCGTCGCGCAGCCAGCTCCACAAAAAGTTGCGGCCATTGCCGCTGCCGCCGTGCAGCGCCATCACCAGCGGCCAGGCGCGGTCGGGCGTGTAATACTCCGGCACATAGAGCGAGAAGCCGCCGCGGCTACCGGACTCGTTATGATGGTGAAAGATGCCGGTGTTCTCATGCGCCGGCGCCGCCAGCCGCGCCGCAAGCTCTGCGTCTCCCCGCAACGAGGGATCGATGAAGAACTCGTTTACCGGCGGCAACCTCGCCGACAGCGGGTAGAGCGCCTCCTGCGCGCGTGGGGCGTATCGAAGCGCGCGAAACAGGCTGACGAAATCGCCGTTGCCATTCTGGACGACGCGCAAGCCCGCGAACGCGGCCAGTGCGGCCAGGCTCGCTGCCTCCAGCGGGGCCTTGATGTCGGCGAACCCGTCGGGCCATTGCGCCAGCCGCGGCCGAACCGCGCGCAGATCGTCGTCCGGCTGTCCCGCCGCCACCATCACCCGGTCGAAATCCGGCGGGTTGAGGTAGCGCGCGACGAAAGCGAGGGCTTCGAGCGACTGCAGCAGCGGCGGCAGCACGGCCACGATGTCGTCCACCACGGCCTCACTCATCGGGCACTCTCTGCGTTCAATGGAGTCTCTAACTCAATGCGGCCTTGGTTCAATGCAGCCTTTTCAGTGAAGCCTTGGCGCCTTCAACAGCTTGCCGCGGTCGGTTGAGCTCAGCACCACGTCGAAGGTGACGCCCTCATGATAGACCGTAAGCGGCACGTCGACGCCGGCATTTCCGAGCGACCAGAGCTTGCGATAGAAGCCGGTCTGGCTCGTGATCTTGTCGCCGTTCACCGCGAGGATGACATCACCGGTCTTCAGTTCGGCGCGCGCCGCCGGTCCCTTGCTGGCGATGCCGACCACCACGACGCGGTTGTCGATTTCGGTGGTGTACATGCCGAGCCACGGCCGCGCCGGCTTGTTGACGCGGCCGAATTTCCTGATGTCGTCGAGCACCGGCTTGAGCAGATCAATCGGCACGATCATGTTGACATGCTCGGCCTTGCCCTCGCGCTCGCGTTCGAGCTGCAGCGAGCCGATCCCGATCAGTTCGCCGCGGTTCGAGATCAGCCCGGTGCCGCCCCAGTTGGGGTGCGCGGGATGGGTGAAGATCGCCTCATCCAGCAGGTATTCCCAGTAGCCGGCAAATTCCTGCTTTGCCGCGATCTGGCTGGCAACCGAGCGTGTGCGTCCGCCGGCGCCGCCGACTACCACGCGGTCGCCGACTTGAGCAGCGGCGGAAGAACCGAGCGGCAAGGGATCGAGATCGAGGTCGCCGAGCGCCTGCACCAGGCCGAAGCCAGATTCGAAATCGAAGCCGAGCGCGTGGCCCTCCACAACGCGGCCGTCGCCGCGATGCAGCCAGACCGCCTCGGCCTCGGTGATCAGATAACCGATGGTCAACACCAGCCCGTCATCGATCAGCACGCCATTGCCGGCGCGTTCGGTGCCGAGCGTCTCCGCGCTGAACGCATCGGGCGGAATGATCGAATGCAGCCCGACCACCGACGACAGGGTTCTGTCGAGGTCGAAACCATAGTCGCCCGCGCGCGGCTGGTTTGCGGGCGGCACTCTCCATTCGGTCAAGGAAGGCATGGATGGGTCTCCTGGCGAACCGGCAGGCTTTTCCGCGAGGTGCGGAAGCGCGGGAAATTTCATCATAATTCTATGCTGCAAACGGCCGTCTTGAAAGTGTCCCCCAAAATGGCCGCGATGTGACCCATAAGAGGGCCAATTCGGAATTGTTCCAGCGGTAATCGAGGATCAGTCCGCTTTGGCCCGTTCGCGTGCAGGCATGATCCGAAAGCTGCGATTTTCCCGCAGCCATTGCGCACGTTCGTCGCGCAACAGCGTACGCCGTACCTTGCCGGAATCGTCGCGCAGGCTGATCTGGACGGCCTCGAAACTTTCCGGATGCTTGTAGCGGCTGAGCCGGTCGGAGAGAAAATCTGCCATGCCGTCGGCGACGCCTTGCGCTTCCGTGCCACGGTCGAGCTCGAGGATGGCATGGACGCGCTGTCCGAATTCCGGATCCGGCAGGCCGACGACGACGCAGGAGCGCACGTCGGGATACGCCGATACCGCAGCCTCGACCTCGGCCGGATAGATGTTGGCGCCGCCGCGCAGGATCATGTCGGCGAGCCGGTCACCGAGATAGAGATAACCCTCCGCATCCAGCCGTCCGATATCGCCGAGCGATTCCCAGCCGTCGGCGCGGCGCTTCGGCTCGGCGCCGAGATAGTGATAGGTCGAGCCGGCGCCGTCATTGGGCAGGAAATAGATCTCGCCGGTTTCGCCCGGCGCGACATCGTTGCCGTCCTCGCCGATGATCCTCAAGCGGCAGGTCTCGCCGATCTTGCCGACGGAGCCCTTGTGCGTCAGCCACTCGGTGCCGGAAATGATCGTGGCGCCCTGCCGCTCGGTGCCGCCATAGAGCTCGTAGATGCGCTCCGGCCCGAGCCACTCGATCCATTTCTCCTTCAGCCACGGCGGCATCGGCGCCGCCATGTGGAACACGATCTGCAGGCTCGAGAGGTCGTAACTCTTACGCACCGCATCGGGCAGCGACCAGATCCGGTGCATCATGGTCGGCACGAAATTCACCCATTGCACGCGGTTTCTCTCGATCAGCCGCAGCGTCTCCTCGGCGTCGAACTTGACGAGGCCGGTCACGCGGCCACCGTTGAACAGCGCGGTGTGCGAGACGATGAACGGCGCGTTGTGATAGAGCGGCCCCGGGTTGAGCAGCGAGGCGTCCTGCGGGATGCCGAGCGGGGACGGGAAGGTGGTTTCCACCACCGCCGGCATGTGATCGAGGATCACCTTGGGCCGCCCGGTCGAGCCGCCGCTGGTCATCGCCTTCCAGTAGCGTGCCACCGGATTGGTCACGGGCTCGTCCGAAAAACCTTCAGGCACGAAATCCGCCGGCAGCGAGTTCGGCGCGTTCCAGTCCGGCTGGCCGCCGACCACCAGCGACGGCTTGAGAATATCGAGCACGGCCGCGGCCTCGCCGCGCGGCAGCCGCCAGGTCAGCGATGTCGGCGTCGCCCCGCATTTCCACACCGCAAAGGTGGTTTCGAAAAACACATTGCTGTTAGGCAAGCCAATGGCGACGAAATCCCCGGGCTTGACGCCTTTTGCTGCAAACGCCCGCGCGCGTCGGTTGGCGCTGCGCTCGAGTTGCTCCCAGGTAATTGCGTCGGCGCCGTGACTGACTGCGATGGTGTCTTTGGGTTTCCGTTCGGCATACCAGCGCGGCACGTCGGCGATGGGAATGAGCATGGGGCGTATCCGTTGGGGCGTTGAGGCCGCTCTTGTGGTTGTGATGAGGCAGGAGCCTCTGGGCATCGTGACAGAATTGGATGGCTGAGTGAAGGCGCAGAATGCCTCCATGAATCGCGTGCCGTCATGTCCGGCCCAAACGCTCACCGAGAAATTCAATGAAGCGCTGCGTCTTCGCGGGCAATAGCCGGGTCTCGGTGATGGCATAGACGGAGATTGGAGAGGCCTGCCACTTCGGCAGCACGCGGCGTAACCGGCCTGAAGCCAGATCGTCGGCGACGATCGCTTCCGCGTGCAAGGCTATGCCGAGGTCGAGTGTCGCGAGACGGCGGATCATGCCGACGCTGTTGAGCGTGAAGCGGCCGCCCACCGCGATCTCGATCTTTTTCGTCCCGTCATCCAGCGTCCAGGTATTGGCTCGCGGCATGCACAGGCATTGGTGTTTCACCAGATCATCGGGCCTTTTCGGTTCGCCGAACAGTTCCAGATAGCGCGGCGAGGCGTAGAGAAAGCGCGCCAGGTGTGCGAGCCGGCGTGCGATCAGGTGGGAGTCCGCCAGTTCGCCCATGCGGATCGCTACGTCGAACGGCTCGGCCACCAGGTCGACCCGGCGCGGCGTCAGGTCGAATTCGAAGCTGATGCCGGGATAGCGCTGCGCGAATTCGGCGACCAGCGGCGCGAGATAGATGGTTCCGAAATCCACCGGCAGCGAGACGCGCAGGAGGCCGCTCGGCTGCGCCAGCATCTCGCCGAGTTGCTCATGCGCCAGCCGCGCTTCGTCGACGATGCGCTTGCTGCGCTCGAAATAGAGCTGGCCGGCCTCGGTGAGTTCGATCCGGCGCGTGGTCCGGTGCAGCAGCCGGAGCCCGATCGCTTTCTCCAGCGCGCTGATCCTTCGCGACAGCGTCGAGTTCGGCATGCCGATGGTCTCCGCTGCCCGCCGGAAGCTGCGGACTTTCACCACCTCGACGAACAGGGCCATGTCGTTCAGCAGCGCCATCGCGATTGCTCCATTAATGGATCAATATGTTCCAGTATGGCTACTTTATCCCACGAATGGCTCGCTCATCTACGGGGTGTTCACCCATGAGACCTGATCGAGGAAGCCATGAAGCGCGACAAGAATTTCACACGGAGCCGTGCCGACGCCGCACGCGCTGACTTCAGCGGATTGAAGGTTGCAATTGTCGGCGGAACGGGCGGCATCGGCCGCGCCTTCAGCCGATTGCTGGCCTCGCGCGGCGCCAGCGTCGTTGTCGTCGGCCAGAGCTTTCGCGATAGCGACGTGCCGGGCATCGAGTTCATCAAGGCTGACCTGAGCCTGATGCGCGAGGCCCAGCGCGTCGCCCATCTGTTACCCGCGGAGGGGCTCGACCTTGTCATTTTCACGACCGGGATCATGGCCGGGCCGACACGCGAAGTGACCGCGGAGAATATCGAGCGCGACATGGCTGTCAGCTATCTGAGCCGGCTGGCGATCGTGCGCGAGATCGGCCCGCGTCTCGGAAAGCGCCAGGCTGCAGGTCAGATGAAGCCGCGCGTCTTCATCATGGGCTTTCCCGGTAACGGCCAGGCTGGGAATCTCGACGACCTCAATTCGGAGAAATCCTACGGCCGCTGGGCCGCGCATATGAACACCGTCGCCGGCAATGAGGCGCTCGTGCTCGACGGCGCTAAGCGCTACCCGAACGCGAACTTCTTCGGCCTGAATCCCGGCTTCATCAAGAGCAACATCCGCAGCAATCTGTTCGGCGGAAAGACGCTTCTGTATCGCTTCATCGAGTGGATGACCGGCCTCGTGGCGTCCAGCGCGGAAGACTATGCCGAGCGCCTGGCGCCGCTCCTGGTCTCTCCGGATCTCGAAGCGCATAGCGGCGTGATGTTCGACCGCAAGGGACAGGCGATCCTGCCGTCACCGGAACTGACGGACGGCAATTACGTGGCGGCTTTCATTGCCGCCTCGGAAGCATTGGTGTAGCGGACGAATCTTCGCATCGCATCCTAGCGATTGCTCTCTTCCAACCTCTGGAGAACCAAGATGGGTTACGAAAGTTCAGTGCCGGGAATGCCGCAATGCTGCTGATCGACCATCAGGTCGGCACCATGAGCTGGGTAAAATCCATTCCGCTCGATGAACTGAAGCGCAATACGCTGTTGCTGGCGAAAACGGCTGGGATTCTGAAGCTGCCGGTGGTGCTCACCTCCAGCATGGAGGATCACGCGCAGGGCCCGCTGCTCAGCGAACTCGGCCAGATATTGCCGGATGCGTTCGCCGCCCGCATCAAGCGCGTCGGCATCGTCAACGCGATGGACGATGAAAACTTCGCGGCTGCAGTCAGGGCTACCGGCCGCAAGAAGCTGGTCATCGCTGGTGTCACCAACGATGTCTGCACGGTGTTTCCGGCGCTCAGCCTGGTGCGCGAAGGTTTCGAGGTGCAGGTCGTCGCCGATGCCGGCGGCTCGCCAAGCCGAATCGGCGACGACATGGCGTTGCGCCGGATGGAGCGCGGCGGTGTTACGCTAACGAGCACCAATCAACTGGTTGCAGAGCTTGTCGGCAATTGGACCACGCCGGAAAGCAGCCAAGTGGTGCAGGTGGTGATGGAGGCGTTGCAGGCCTGAGCAAGGCCGGCCGAGATTTGCGATCGAGCCCGGTTCCCAATAAAGATAAGCCAGCTAGCGTGCTGCTGTTCGGCCGAAACATCTTGGCCTGCTCTTATCAGCTTCGCCATTCTTCATAGTCACGCTCGACCGCCCTTGCCGCGGCTTTGGCGGCGGCATTTAACCAGCCGGGTGGCCGCTTTCGGAGGTCGTGCCGGATCGCGCGCGTGGTGGCCGAGCCGGCGGCATGAATAGACGCCAGATCGAATCCCATCGCCCGCAGCAGTCCGAGCCGGAGCATTGCGCCGGCATCGTCACCGAGCTCGATCTTGTGGGCATCGGCGGCGATGCGCCGGAGGATGAACTTGTCGCGAACACTGAGGAATGGGTCCGGCGCGCGATAGCGGCCGTTCGCCAATTCGAGGAAATTCGACGTTCGGCTCTTCTTGCCGCTGGCCCAAACCCATGCCGATGGCACCAGCGCCTTGGCCTCACGCAACGCGTGGCCGCCGCGCCAATAGGCGACCGCAACGTAGCGCGGCCTGCCAAGGCCGCCACCGCCCTTGCGGCGCGAGCACAGCCGAATCTTCTCCACGTCCTTTGGCAGGCTGGCGATCAGCGCCTCGGCGATCCTCGCCGGCGGCCTTGCCTTGGGATATTCGGAAACCTCCTTCCAGAATTTCTCCGGCCGGAGATCGGCACGTTCCGCATAGGGTCGCAGCCAGGTCTCGCCTTCGTACAGCAGCGCCGGCTGCGGGCCGTCGAGGCCCTCGCGATAACCCTTGAGTACGGCCTCTGCCGCAGCCCGATTGCTGAGCGCGAGATCGGGGGCGAGCCGGATGCTCGCCGCGAGGCGGACCAGGTCGAGCACATAAGGCATGACGGCGGCTTCGTCGAAATCGTTGACGCCCCGCACCAGGCGGCCGTCCGCATCGCGCCAGGTTCCGAAATTTTCCAGATGCAGATCGCCGACCGAGAGCACGGACGGCGCATCCATCAACTCCGGACACCAGTCGCCGATCTTCCTCGCCCAGCGAAAATAGGTCGCGCGCAAGAATATGAAGGCGCTCTTCTTCATCCGCTGGTGCTTGTAATCGATATCCGCCTTGACGACGTCGCACTGCGTACCCAGCCAGGCTTCGAAGTCGTCATTATCCGTGCGGAAAGACATTGCAGGACCTCGCAGGTTCGCCGGCAATGACGTGATTGTGGCGGCTGCAAAATCCTATCTCAGGATGAATCGACTTGAAACCGCGCAGATCACGATTTCGCGGCGGCAAGCGGCTACACCGCTGCGCGCGCCGATCGGGGAAGCCAGGAGTATGGCTTACGGATCGAGCTCGGTGTCCCAGTACAAATAGTCGAGCCAGCTATCATGCAGATAGTTTGGCGGAAACAGCCGGCCGTTGCGGTGGAGCTGATGCACGGTCGGCGCGAACGGCGCTTGTCGCGGAAACATCTTGGCCTGCTGCGGCGTCAGGTTGCCCTTGCGCAGATTACACGGCGAGCAGGCTGCGACGACATTTTCCCAGGTGGTTTGACCACCTTTGCTGCGCGGGATGATGTGGTCGAAGGTCAGGTCGTCATGCGCATGACAATACTGGCAGACGAAGCGGTCGCGCAGGAAGACGTTGAAGCGGGTGAAGGCGGGATGGGTGGTCGGCTTGACGAAGGATTTTAGCGACACCACGCTCGGGAGCTGCATCTCGAAGGTCGGGCTGTGTACGGCGCGGTCGTAATGCTCGACGATATTGACGCGTTCGAGGAACACCGCCTTGATCGCGTCCTGCCACGACCAGAGAGACAGCGGATAGTAGCTCAGCGGCCGGAAGTCCGCGTTCAGCACCAGTACCGGCCAACCGCCCTGCGAGACATGTGCGTTCAAGTAACGCTCCTGACCCCCATGTTAGCTGCGAAGCAGCATGCGCCCTGCATACTACAGGCAGCGTGACGGGATTGTGAAGAGCGTTCCGGGACTTATCCGAAGCTGTCACCGTTCCGCCCCGATTTGCATCGGGGCCGAGAAGACCGCTAAATCGTGACCCAACGGGCAATGTTCAGCGCTGGCGGACCCCAGGAATGGTCACCCCTTCACGTTATCTTGAGGCGCCGCGCCGGTTGCGGGCGTTTGTTCGCGCCCATGAAACGAGCCTGGTGGTCCTGGCCGCGATGATCGGAACCATTGGCGGCCTGGTGGTGCTGGCGATGAGCGTGGCGGTGGCTGCCCTGCACGCACTGCTGTTCAACATCAGCATGACGGAGCGGCTTTCCAGCCAGCCTGACATCGAGACGCTGCGCGCCGTACTGGTTCCAAGTCTCGGCGGCTTGGTGCTGGGCGCAGCCCTCCTGCTGTTGCTGCGCTGGCGGCCCGCGCGCGAGATCGATCCCATCGAAGCCAACGCCCTGCATGGCGGGCGGATGTCGTTTCGCGGCAGCGTCATCGTGGCCCTGCAGACCACCTGGTCGAGCGGGGTCGGGGCATCGGTCGGCCTTGAAGCCGGATATACACAGCTTGCGAGCGGCCTTGCCGCTTCGCTCGGCCGTGGATTTCACCTGCGCCGCGCCGACCAGCGCATCATGGTCGGTTGCGGGGCGGCGGCTGCGATCGCTGGTGCGTTCGGTGCTCCGCTTGCCGGCGCCTTCTATGCCTTCGAACTCGTGATCGGAGGCTATACCCCGGCGAGCCTGGCGCCGGTCGGCGTCGCCGCCGTGGCGGGTTACTTCGTCACCCATGGATTTGAGGCGCTGTCACTCGGCATCAGCATAGGCCCGGTCGGGGACGTGGTCGGGCGCGATCTTGCCGTTGCCGCGCTGCTCGGGGGTCTGGCAGCGTCGTTTGGCATCCTCATCATGCGCGGCGTGGCGCTGTGCGAAACCGGGCTTGCGAAGGTCCGTCTCTGGCCGCCGCTCCGCCCGGCACTCGGCGGCCTCGCGGTCGGTCTGCTTGCGCTGGTGACACCGCAGGTGATGTCTTCGGGTCATGGCGCGCTGCATTTTTCGGGCCTCGTATCGATGCCATTGCAGATCATCGCCGGCGTCTTCGTCCTGAAGGCGCTGGCCTCGATTGTCTCGCTCGGCTCCGGCTTCCGCGGCGGACTGTTCTTCGCCACGCTGTTCATGGGTGCGCTTGGTGGCCGCCTGTTCGCCGGCGGCGTCGATCTGGTCTGGCCGGGTCTCGGCCTCGATCCGAATGTCTATGCGGTGATTGGCATGAGCGCGCTGTCGGCGTCGGTGATTGGCGGTCCCTTGACGATGTCGTTCATCGCGCTGGAATCGACCGGCAATCTCTGGCTGACCACGGCGGTGCTGGTCGCGGTCATCATCTCGACCATGATCACGCGGGAACTGTTCGGCTACTCCTTCGCCACCTGGCGATTTCATCTACGCGGCGAAACCATCCGCAGTGCCGCCGATGTCGGCTGGATCCGCGATCTCACGGTCCAACGCCTGATGCGGCCGGATGTCGCCACGGTCGACGCCGGTATCGGGATCGAGGACTTCAGGGTGAAATTTCCGCTGGGGTCGAAGACGCAGGTCGTCGCGGTCGATGCTGTGGGGCGCTATGTCGGGCTGGCGGTGGTGGCCGAAGCGCACGCACCTGACATCGATGCCGCCCACGGTCTCTTTGGCATCCTGCATCATCGGGACGCCGTGCTGCACCCGGTCATGAATATTCAGGAAGCCATTGCGGTCTTCGACGCCGCCGAAGCGGAATCGCTGGCGGTCGTCGAGGCCGATGGCGAACATCGGCCTGTCGGGATTCTCACCGAGGCCCATGCCATGCGGCGCTACGCGGAAGAATCCGACAAACGCAGGCGCGAGGCGATCGGGGAGGTCTGAGCGCCATGGCGCTCAAGCGCCGCGCCATGCGGGTGTCTACGGTTTGGCTGCGCTGGTAACGAGCTTCAGGCCCAGGCCGAACATGACCGCGCCGGCCGCGCGATCGACCCAGGACTTGTACGACAGATAGGCCCTTTGCGGCCCTGCCGACGAGAAGAGAATGGCGACAAGCGCATACCAGGCGGACTCCACGACAAACACGGCGGCGAGCAGCGCCGCAGCGAACGCCACGGAAAAGGACGAGGGGAGGAAAGCTGCGAACACGCTCGCATAGACGATGGACGTCTTCGGGTTGCTGACCTGCGTGGAGAAGCCCAGCCAGAACGCGCGCAACGGCCGGGAGCCGTCCTCACCGCCGCCCGCGACCAACGCAAGAGGCTGCCGCGCCGATCTGAAGATCAGAAAGCCGAGGTAGCAAAGATACAGACCGCCCAGCACTTTGAGCACCGCATAGAGTGCCGGCACGGCCAGCAGGACGCTCTGCAGCCCGAGCAGCGCCGCCGCGCCGAACAAGGCGCCGCCTGCGCCCATGCCCAGCGCCGTGGCAAGCGCCCGGATTCGGCTGGAGGCGACAGCCACGCGCGCCACCATCACGAAACTGGGCCCGGGGCTGATCACGCCTACGCTGAGCGCGGCGACGATGCTGGCGAGCACGGCAAGTTCCTGCATTGGCAATTCTCCGGGTCGGCTAGGTGATGCTACTACTCGGTGTGCGGCGGCGCTTCAACCGCCCAGGCCGGATCGGCGCCGAATGAGGATGGCGAGCACGGCCTGTTTGACGGGCGAGGCCGTTTCCGCCCTTCACCGGTCTAGATTTTCTCCAGCTTCTGCAGGCACCGCGTCACGCCGACTTCCGGCGGCATGGGCGTATCCGGATGACTGGTCTTCCAGTCGGTGACGCCGACTTCGCCGATATAGATGTCGCCTTTCGAATCCAGCGCGATGCCGTGGGGTGCGAGGAATTTGCCGGCCTCCAGCCCCGGGCCGTTCTCGCCGCCGAGCCGGGCGATCCGGTTGCCTTTGGAATCGACGATCGAAAGTCGCGGACCGAGATTGGGCACCTTGCGGTTGACCGCCATGCCGGGACCGAGCTCGCCGACGATGAAATTCGGCTGCTTGCCGCCGCAGCAACACAGCGCGCACGGCCGGTGCAGAAAATTCCACTGCGTCTCGTATTTGCCGTTGCCGTCGAACACCTGCACGCGGTGGTTCTCGCGGTCGGCGACATAAACCCAGCCGTCGGCGTCGGTAACGATATTGTGGACGATGTTGAACTGGCCGGGATCGGTGCCGGGCTCGCCCCAGCTCTTCAGGAGCTTGCCGTCAGGCGAATATTTGTGAACGCGGGCATTGCCGTAACCGTCGGAGACGTAGATCTCGCCCTTAGGCGACAGCGCCGTATGGGTGCAGCGGTGAAACGGCTCGCCGCTCATGAACGGTGCTGGCTTGTTCGGGATGCCGATGGTCAGCAGCACCTTGCCGTCAACAGTGCACTTGCGCACGGTGTGGTCGCCATCATCGGTGCAATAGAGATTGTCATCGGCATCGATGTGCAGGCCGTGGGCGCGGTTGAACAGGCCCCAGCTTGTGATGAAGTTACCCTCGCGGTCCAGCACCACCATCGGATGGTCGCCGCGATTGAAGACGTAGATGCGGTCCTTGCTGTCGACGGCGACGGAGGCGACGTCGGTCAGGCGCCAGCCGTCCGGCAGCTTTGCCCAGTTCTCCACCACGCGGTAACGGTGCTCGCCCGAGCCGAGAATTGCCGGCATGCGTCTCTCCCCATCTGATGCTTGTTGGCCGGGAGTGTTGCAGAGACCAGCCCGAAGCACGAGAGGGATTTGCGCATGGCACGTTTCCGGGGCCAGAGCATTTTCGAGCGAAGTGGATCCCGGTTCGCATAGCAATCAAAGTTTACGCAGATTGCGTAGACTTATCTGCGGTAGAAAACGCGTCAAAACAAAAGACTAGCTGCCGATATCCTCCGCTGCGATGATACGCTGGCGCAATGCCAGGCGTACCAGTTCGATGTCGGAGGCGACGCCGAGCTTGGCGCGGATCTGATAGCGCGTGTTGGCCGCGGTCTTGACGCTGATATGCAGCGTGTTTGCGATCTCATCCACGGATTTCTCCGCCAGCAGCATGCGCAGGATTTCGAATTCCCGCGGGCTCAGGGCGTCGATCGCCGAAGGCTCGTCGGCGAGCCGGCTGATGGCAAGTTCGTGGTCGATGTCGGGGCTGAGCGCGATGCGGCCGGCCATCACCTCGGTAATCGCGCGCAGCAACGCGTCGGGCGGGTTGCTTTTGGTGACGAAGCCGCGTGCGCCCGCCTTGATCGCCTGGACCGCATAGGCGGCGCTCTGGTGCATCGTGAACACGAGGATGCGCGCGGACTTGTCCCATTGCCGGATGCGCTTGATGGCCTCGACCCCGCCAATGCCCGGCATCGACAGGTCCATGATGACGAGGTCGGGGCTCGCCTCCTTGTAGACGCGATAGGCATCGGCGCCGTCGCCGGCTTCGGCGACGATTTGCAGGCGATCCTGCTTCTGCAGCAGCGACCGATAGCCCTCGCGCACGATGGCATGGTCGTCCACCAGCATCACGCGCGTGCGGCCCGACGTGTCCGCCATCGCTAGATCTCCGCCCGCATCGCCGGAATGCGCGCGACAAGCCGGGCGCCGCCGGTCTCTCGCCGCTCGAACTGCAAGGTCCCGCCGAGCGAGACCACGCGCTCCTGCATGCCGAGCATTCCCATGCCGGCGTTCGGCGTGAGGCCGGCGGTCACAGCTTCGCCGTCGTCCTCGACGGTCAGGACGACGTCGGCGTCCCCGGCCTCAAGACGCAATTGCACGTTTCTCGCCTGTGCGTGCTTGGCCGCATTGGTGATCGCCTCCTGCGCGATCCGATAAAGACTGGCGCTGACACCAGGCGGCAAGTCGTCGGCCTTGCCGGTGACGGCAATCTCAAACCGGGTGCGCCCCTTCTCAAAACCGTTCCAGCTCGCAACCAGGCTTTCGAGGCTGAGGGTGAGGCCGAGTTCGTCGACATCGGGCGGACGCAGGCGTACCAGCGCGCCGCGCAGGGTGTCCATCAGGCCTGCGGTCGTGCGCGAAATGCTTCGGCACTCCTCCAGCAGCGGCGGACACTCGCGCTCTACCGTGTGGGTAATGGAGGCGGTCTGGGCCGCGATGGCAGTGAGCGATTGACCGAACTCGTCGTGCAGTTCGCGCGCCAGGCGCCGCCGCTCCTCGTCCTGCACTTCGATCAGCTTCCGCGTCAGCGCGTTGCGCTCGGCAAGCGTTGCCTGCAGCCGCTGTGCGAGGGTGTTGAAGACGCCGGAGATGGCCGACAATTCCGCGAGATCGAAACGCGGCAGGCGCGCCGAAAGATCGTTCGCCGCCAGTTGCCGCAGTCCGGTGGCAATGGCCCGGGTCGGCCGCAGCGCGCGCGCCAGTGCGGCGTAGACCGCAACGCAAAGCCCCGCCAACGTGAACGCCATGATGGAGAGCAGCCGGCTCGCCTCACGCCAGCTCTGGCCGATCTGCGTGGCGGGATCAAACGTTGCGACGGCCATGCCGCGGGGATTGCCGGCAACGAGGACCGGCACCGAGACCGGTTCGCCCGGACGAAAGATGGCGCGATAGATGAAGGCGAAGCTTTCGGGCGCGGCGATTTCGTCGGCGAGCGCCCCGCTGCAGACGCCCTGGCGAAACGCGCCGGCATTGTCGCGGTAGGCAATGCAAAGGCCCGGTTCCATCAGCGCCGCGATCCCCTGCAGATCCGGCGTCGCGTTGATGGACACCGAGAGCCATTGCGCCTGCGATTGCTGCAACGAGAGATCGCGCGCCACGATCTCGGCGATACGGCCCGCTTTGGCTCGGGCGGCGCGGTCGCTGTCGAACAAGGCATAGGCCGCGACCGCGATGAAGCAAATGGCCGCCAGCGCCGCGACGCGTAAGGTCAGCCGCAGCTTCAGATCGATGGCGGGCGGCGGGCTCGCCACGGAGTTGGATGCCTGTCGCAAGCTTCCTCCCCAAGCTCCCTCCCGACGACTTCGAATATTGCGGCAAATTTAGTTGGGAAGAAAGCGGGCCGGGATAAGATCGGGTATTTCACCCGGCTGATCCAGGGAAAGCTGCCGTTTCGGCAGGGCTATGGATCGGGCGGTATCGCGGCGACTAAGGCAGCAGTTCCGAGGTGATCCATGCGCCACATCGCCCTTGTCCTCGCTACGGCCATCGTGCTTGCAGCGCTTGCGGCGGCCGCCGCCGAGACGGCCGCGCCTCCGGTCAAGATTGCGGTGTTTCCGTTCGAACTGGAGGATTTCAGCGCCGGCGCCGCCTACGTCCCTCCTGACGATATCGACCGCGAGCAATTGCGGCTTTCGACGGAGGAAGCGCGTCGGTTGATCGCGGCATCGGGGCGCTATCAACTGATCGACGTCAGCGCCGTGAACGACGAGGCGGCGAAGGCAGGCAAATTGCGGGAGTGCGACGGCTGCGATGCCAGGATCGCCGCGGGCCTTGGCGCCGACCAGTCGATGATCGGAATCGTCACCCGCATCACCCGGACGGAATACGCGGTCACCTACAGGATTCGCGATGCCCGGTCCGGGGCGCTCGTGGACGTCAAGCAGACCGACCTGCGCATGGGCGCCAACGTGGCGTGGAGCCGCGGGGCGCGCTGGCTGATCGAGCGCCGTCTGCTGGAGCAGTGAATTGGTGGTGCAGCCGAAAGGAATCATTTGCAATGGATAAATTGATGAAATTACGGATCATGAGCCTCACTTTGGCGGCCGCCGCTATTGTCTCCGCCTGTCCTGTCCGGCACAGCCATGCGCAGGCTGGCCTTCCCGTGCTCGCCGTCGCCGAAATCTACTATGTCGACACCTCCGGCGAGGTGATCGATCAAAGCGCCGACCATCGCCGGCGGCTGCGTGATTTCGAAGCCGCGTTGCGCAGCGATATGGCAGCGAGCGGAAAGATCGCGAATGCAGCGCTTGAATGTCCGCCAAACGCCTGCTCGGTGGGCGACATCGATGACGGTCAACTGCTGCGCAAGGCGAAGGAGGCCGGCGCCACCCATCTATTGATTGGCCGCTTTCACAAGATGAGCACGCTGATACAGCAGGCGAAATTCGACGTCATCGACGTGAAGGCGCGGAAAGTCGTGTTCGATCGCTATATCAGCTTCCGCGGCGACAACGATGCGGCCTGGCAGCGAGCGGAATCCTTCCTTGCCCGGCAAATCCTCGATCACGGCGAATGGTGAGCGTCAGCGCGGCAACAGCCCTTCCTCGATCGCCTTGATCTGCAGCGCAAGGTGCTTTGAGCCGATGCGGCATTGCGCGAGGCCGCCGGCGATCAGCCAGAGGCCGCGTTGGCCGGTGCGCGTATACATGTTGCGCAGTTCCTGCGCCTCGCCAAAGCCCCAGATCGTGCCGACGCGCGCGGCCACCGTCTCGCCGAACAGTTTTCGAACCAGCTCTTCCTGACGCTTGTAGCCGGTCGCCAGCACGACGAGATCGGCGGCAATGGTCTCGCCGTCTTTCATCTCTGCGCCGGCAGCCGTGAACGTGTCGAGATCGGCGAACTGCTTCAGCGCGATATCGCCTTTGACGATCAGATCGGAGCAGCCAACGTTGAAATAATAGCCGCCGCCGCGCGTAAGGTACTTGAACTGCCAGCCGGTATTGTCCTCGCCGAAATCGAGCTTGAAGCCGACGCGTTCGAGGCCGTCGAGCAATTCCTGGTCGAGCTCCTTGGACTTCTGCGCCGTGATCGCATGGCTCTAGCGCGCCAGCTTCAGCGGCATCGAAGTGGCGATTAGGTCGTTGTCCTCGAGCGTGCCTTCGTTATAGGGCGCGTAAACCAGTTGGGCCGATGGTTCGATGCTGACGATCAGCGTGGAGGAGCGCTGGAACAGCGTGACGCTGGCGCCGCTCGAATGCAGGTCCTGCGCGATGTCGTGGCCGCTGTTGCCGGTGCCGATCACGATGGCGCGCTTGCCCTTCCAGTTCTCGCCGTCGTCATACTGGCTGGAATGCAGCACCTTGCCGGCAAAATCCTTCAGTCCGGCAATATCAGGCACGCTCGGAATGCCGCTGACGCCGGTCGCCAGCACCACATGGCGCGGACGCATGGTGCGCCTGCTGCCATCAGCCTGGCGCAGCGTCACCGTCCAGCGGCCGTCCTTCTCGTCATAAGTGCCGCCCTCGAATTCGGTCCCGGTCCAGAAATTCAGCTCCATCGCCTCGACATACGCCTCGAACCAGTTGGCGAGCTTGTCCTTTGGAATATAGGTCGGCCAGTTCGGCGGGAAATGCAGATAGGGCAGGTGGTTGACCTGCACCTGATTGTGCAGCGTCAGTGCGTGATATCGCTTGCGCCAATTGTCGCCGATGCGCTTTTCGCGATCGACGATCAGCGTGTCGACATTCAACTGCTTTAAGCGCGCGGCGATCGAGAGCCCGGATTGCCCGCCGCCGATCACGAGCACGGTGGGATCGTGGTCGGCATATTCGGCCGAGGCCTTGCGCAGATCGAGCCAGTTGGGTCCGCGAAAATCGCGCGAATAGGCATTGCCGCGCGGGCGATTGACACCGAGCTGTTCTTCAAACCCCTTGAGCTCGCCGAGCTCGGTCAGCAGCGTCCAGGCTTTCAGCCGGTTGCCGTCATCCGCATCCGGGATCAGGCGGATGATGCCGCTGCCGCGTCCGACCTTGGTCTCGAACTTGAAGATCGCCTCGATCGCGTTGGTGCCCGCGCGCATCACCTTGCGCGGCGCAGCGCGGCCTGGAGCGATGGCAAAGTCTGCAGGAGCCATGCGGCGGGCCAGCGGCGGAAGGGCCGTCAGGATCGCATCCCTGCCGTTCAGCGTCTGGATATTCCAGCTCAGCGCCAGCACATCACGCCAATAACTGTCGGGATGGAATAGCTGATACAGCAGGGCGTCGTCGGGCTTTGCCAGCGCTTCCTCGAATTGCGCAAGCCAAGTGTCGGCGGCTACCGAACTATCGTCCGTCCTGTCGAGCATGGGCGTTTCCCATCACCGGCCGTCTTCGCGGCGTTTTCCCTGTTGCTGGAGCGTATACCTATTCGGGACGGCGCGGAAAGGGAGGCATCGAGCATGCTCTGGCCGACCTAGCTTCTCCGGCTGCGGCGTTCCGGTCGTTCAGGCTGCACTTTCCGCGGAAGTTTTTGCGGTTTCGGTGGTTCGAGGTGCTGAAGAGGCAATGGTGCGCCTGCCTTGAGGGTCTGGATTGCAATATTGCTGCGCACCTCGCGCACGATTGGCAGGTTGAGGAGTTTGTCGACCAGAAAGCGCTGATAGTCGGCGAGATCGGGCACGACGACTTCGAGGAAATAGTCGGCCTCGCCGGAAACGAGGTGGCAGGCAACGATCTCGGGCATCGGCACGATGGCCTTCTCGAACTGCAGCGCGCGTTCGTTGGCATGTCCTTCGATCTTCACGCCGAGAAAGACTGAAAAGCCGAGCCCGATGCGGTCGCGCCGCAGGGCTGCCCGATAACCTTCGATGTAACCGTCTCGCTCCAGCCGCTTGACGCGACGCAAGCAGGGTGAGGGCGACAGGCCGATCTTGTCGGCCAGCTCGACGTTGGTCAGACGGCCGTTGGCCTGCAGCTCGGCCACGATACGGCGGTCAATCGGATCAAGGTCTGAATTTGGCATACTACCGAACTCATGCCGCCAAAAAAGGGCATAGAATAGCGCAACTGTCCTCGAACTTGGCACAATTAGCAAGGACCTGCCTCGGCATCTCGTGGCACGATGACGGCATCAACCCCTCGAACCGAGTGAGCCGTGATGCCCGATCATGCCAATTGCCAGCCGCTGCTAGACGCGGTCGGCCGCTACTTTGACCTGATGTTTGACGGTGACGTATCTCGCTTCGACGAGGNTATTTGCGCCGAGCGCCCAATTGCATGGATTGCGAGATGGCAGTCTGCGTCGNTTTGTCGGCGCAGGAATTCAAGAACGCGCTTGCGGCCGGACCATCGCCCAAATCGAAGGAAGCGCCGCGTCTGCAGCACCTGTTGCTGGTGGATTTCGCGTCGCCCACGCAGGCGCTGGTCAAGGTTCGCGTCAGGATCGACACGCTGCTCTATGTCGATTACCTCTCATATCACTGCATCGATCACGCTTGGCTGATCACGGCCAAGTCGTTCCATGTCGAGCAAAGATACGAGCCGTAACAACCGATGCTTCGACGCCTAGGGCGCGAGCGACAGGATCAACCCCTGATCCGGCGGCACGCGGCCGTTGAGCGTGTCGAGATAGGCGCGTTGAACGGCCGTAGGCCCATGGTGCTCGATCACCTTCATCCATTGATCCAGCTTCGGAGCGAAACCGGACCATGCGGCGCCAAACCGCATGTCAACGCCACCTGGCCCCCATTCCTTGGCGCGTTTGCGGATTTGGTCGGGGGCGAAGAAAAACTGAGGCTTGGCGCCCGGCAGGGCCTGCGCCGCTTCATCGGGTGATGACTTGCGATGCGTGAGGCCAATGATGCCGCTGTATTTCATCTGCTCGCCGAAGTGCCGGTGCAGCGTCGTGCGTAACGGTGTGTTGCCGGCCATATCGACATAGGCGACGGCGGAATTCTTCGGCAGCGAACTGACGCTGTCATAGGTCACGACCTCGTCGTAGCAGCCGAGCGATTTGACGAACGAGGTGTTGCCCGCCGAGGTCAGGCCGATCACCTTGATGCCGTTTCTCCTGGCGTGCAGCAGGTGCGCGAGTCCATAAGCGGTTTTGCTGGAAGCCGAGGACAGCATCACGCTTTTCGCGCCATAGAATTCGTTCTCGGCAAGAAAATCGTCGACCAGGAACGACAACATGAACAGCGGCCGCAGCAGCGCCTGATAGTCGCCCTGCTTGCCAACAAACGCCGGATCGCCGCTGACACGCCTGTAGGCATTATAGACCGGCGCCACGCCTTGCCGGTGCGCGGCGGCGTCGCGGAGCCCAATCTTGGAGACATCGGCAGCTTCGATGACGAGATGCGTCGCCATCGGGAAATAGCCGAACAGGATTTCGCCGGCGGCCATCGCCGGATGTTTCGAGGTGATCGCCTCGCCAAAGCCCCATACCGGAACGTTGCCGAATCCTCCGGGCGCCGGAAACAATTGCCAGTATTTCAGGTGGTCGCCGAGCACGGCATAGGTGATGTTGTTGGCGGTGAAGGCAAAGCGCGTCACCCGCACCAGCAGCGCCTCGTCAGGCAGAGCGGCTGCGTCAGGCAGTTGCGTCTCGATCACCTTGCACTGCTGCAGATCGTTGCGGGCGACGACGAAGTCGATGGCTTGCATGATTTCGCTCCCTGCACTTCACATGCAGCAATCTTTGCGCCTTCCGATGAACGTTTTGCAACAGCAAAGATGTTTAAAACGCTGTTTGGATTGGGTACGGGAATGCCTCCTCGTCATTGCGAGCCAACGGGNTCGCGCGAATGCGCGCCCGATGACAGGCTCC
>NZ_LLYB01000065.1:74665-127368 GCF_001440475.1 Bradyrhizobium lablabi
CCTCTCCGCACGGGGAGAGATGGATTGCTTCGTCGCTTCGCTCCTCGCAATGACGCGGAGGGTGCGGAGCGTGACCTCTCACCCAATCGCGCGCAGTCTGCCTTCGGTATACAAATCCCGCAGCTTGCGCTTGAAGATCTTGCCGGTGGCTTCGCGCGGCATGGCGTCCATGAACTGGATGTCCTTCGGCACCTTGAAGTTCGCCAGCTTGCCGCGCAGAAACTCCTGCACCGCGGCGGGGGACAGCGCAGCATCCGCCTCCGGTTCGACGCAGGCGAACAGCCGCTCGCCGAATTCGTCGTCGGGGACGCCGAACACCGCGCAGTCGCGCACGCCGTCCATGCCGATCAGCGCGTTCTCGATCTCGGCCGGATAGATGTTGACGCCGCCCGAGATCACCATGTCGCGNCAGGAACAGATAGCCGTCCTTGTCGAGGTAGCCGACGTCGCCGACGCTGACGAGGCCGTCGCGGCCGGCCTCAGTGCGCGCCTCGGCCTTACCGTGGTAGTCGAAATCCGGAACCGACATCTGCCGCATGAAGATTTCGCCGGGCTCGTTGACGTCGCATAGCTCGCCGTCCGGCCGGAAGATTTTTACCACACCGCCTTCGATGGCGCGGCCGACGGTGCCGGGTTTTGCCAACGCCTCTTCGGCAGAATGCCATACCGGAATGCCGGTTTCGGTCGAGCCGAAATATTCGTTGATGACCGGCCCCCACCACTCGATCATGGCGCGCTTGACCTGCGGCGGGCAGGGCGCGGCGCCATGCACGATGAAGCGCAGCGACGACAGATCGTAACGTCGCTTCACCTCATCCGGCAGCCGCAGCAGGCGGACGAACATCGTCGGCACCATGTGCATGTGGGTGACGCGATGGCGCTCGATCAGCTGCAGCATGTCCTCGGGATCGAAGCGCGGCTCGAGCACGATGGTGCAGCCGCTGCGGAACGCCAGCATGCCGTAGGAGTTCGGCGCCGAATGGTACATCGGGCCGTTCATCAGGATGACCTGATCCTCGTTCGGCTTGACGCCATAGGCGATGCCGCCGACCCGCGCGGAGGCCGCGACCTGTTCCGGCGCCATCGGCTTGCGGCGCACGCCCTTGGGCAGGCCCGTCGTGCCCGAGGTATAGAACATTGGCGCGCTGCCGATCGGCGGTTCTCGCGACGGCGCATGCGTGTCGCGCCACTGGTCCCAATCCGTCATGCCATCGGGAACGTGCGTCAGCGCGGGTGCGACATTGAACGCTGCGGCGATTTCCGGTGGCGTTGCCACCACCAGAAGCCTGATATCGGCGGGCAGGCCGCCCCTGATCTGCGGCAGCAGGTCGGCATGGCAGACCAGGATTTTCGCGCCGCTGTCGGCCAGGATGTAGGCGACCTCCTCGGCCTTCAGATGCCAGTTGATAGGCACCACCGGGCTGCCCAGTGCTGCCGCCGCGCCCGAGACTTCGAAGAACGCAAAATCATTACGCAGCATCATGCCAACGGGCGTGCCGCCACTGATGCCGAGCGCCCTGAACCCCGTCGCCGCCCGCGCGATGCGGGCGTGGATTTCGGGATAGCTGATCTGGCGTTCGCCGCCGATAATCATGGCAGACTTCTCCAATTCTTACGGTTCCTGGTCTTCGATCAGATCGCCAAAGCCAACCCAGCTCTTGCCGTCGAAGCGTTGCATCCGAAGCTGCTGGAACAGCAAATAGTCGTCAGGGCCGGTCGTCACGGTGATACCGGGCAGCAGCAGCGGCAGCGAGACCTTGTTCAGCGAGGTCGCCTTTTTCAAGACGTTAGCACGGCTCAGATCGTCGCCGCACGCGCGCAGCACGTGCGCCAGCAACGTCAGGCTGGTGTAGCCGCTGGCATAGGTGGTGTCGTGCGGATCGGCCGAAGGCATGTACTGCTTCATGAAGGCGAAATACTCCTTCACGTCGGCATCGTCGGCCCATTGCGGATCGTTGATGTTCTTCAGATAGGCCGCTGAGACCAGTCCGGTCGCGTTTTCCAGCCCTGCGGGCGTCAGGATCGTCGCGATCGAGGTCACTGACGTCGGCACCAGGAACAGGTCCGGCTTAAAGCCCATCTCGGCGCTCCGGCGGATCATCTGCGAGCCGAACTTGCCGATCGCGACGCCAAAGAACACGTTGGCGCCGGAGGCCTTCAGCGTGGCGAGTTGCGAATCGATCGTCGGCTGCGTGGCCTCGTAGACCGCTTCGGCCACGATCATGCTGGCCGCCTTGTCGCCGAGGCCGCGCTTGAACGCGGAGACATAGTCGCGGCCGAAATCGTCGTTCTGCGACAGGATCGCGATCTTCGCGTCGGGCTTGGTGCGCAGCACATGCTTGGCATAGATGACGCCTTCAGAATGGTACGAGGCCATCCCGCCCATCGTCCATGGGAAATGCTTCGGATCGGCCCATTTGCTGGCGCCGGTGGTGATGAAGAGCTGCGGCACCTTCTTGCCGTTCAGGTAGCGGTGGACCGCGCTGTTGGTCGCCGTGCCGAGCGACCCGAACACCAGCAGCACCTCGTCCTGCTCGACCAGCCGGCGGGTCTGTTCGACGGTCTTGGGCGGCGAATAGGCGTCGTCGAGGCTGTGCAGCTTGAGTTTGCGGCCGCCGATGCCGCCTTCGGCATTCACCTTGTCGAAATAGGCTTGGGCAACCTTGCCAAGGCCGGAATAGCTCGACAGCGGACCGCTATAGGGCATGGTCTGGCCGATCAGGATTTCGTCAGCAGTAACGCCGTTGTCGGCGCGGGCCGTGCTGGCCGCGAACGCCAGAAGCCCGACGCAACACATCGCAATGGCTCTCATCATCTCACTCCCTGTTTTGTTTGGTTGTTTGTTGAAGCCGGCGTGTCTTACGCACGCGCTCGCTTGAGGAAGTCGCCGCTGGCGTCTGCGAATTCGGCCTTCAACCGCTCCACCAGCTCGGCAACCGGCGGCGCATCCGCGATCTGGCCGATGCCCTGGCCGGAGCCCCAGATGTCGCGCCAGGCCTTGGCCTTGGTGTTGCCGCCGGAGCCGAAATTCATTTTCGACTTGTCGCTGAGCGGCAGATTGTCGGGATCGAGGCCCGCGGCCACGATCGAGGGGCCGAGA
This sequence comes from Bradyrhizobium lablabi, assembly GCF_001440475.1. Taxonomy (GTDB): domain Bacteria; phylum Pseudomonadota; class Alphaproteobacteria; order Rhizobiales; family Xanthobacteraceae; genus Bradyrhizobium; species Bradyrhizobium lablabi. The sequence goes on from NZ_LLYB01000065.1 coordinate 77,766, forward strand.
TAATTGCCGTGCACGCCGGTGAACAGGTTGGAATAGACGATGTCGTGTGCGGCGTGTTCGACCAGCGCGGCCTTGTAGGCCGGGTCGGCGTTGGCTTCGGCGGTCGCGATGAAGCGCGTGCCCATGTAGGCCGCATCAGCGCCGAGCGCGAGCGCCGATGCAATGCCCCAGCCGTCCGAGATTGCGCCTGACAGCAGCACGGTGCCCTTGAACCACTGCTTCACCTCGCGCAGCAGCGCGAATGGCGACAGCGTGCCGGCATGGCCGCCGGCGCCGGCGCAAACCAGGATCAGGCCATCGACCCCATGCTCGGCCGCTTTGCGCGCATGCTTGACGTTAATCACATCGTGGAACACGACGCCGCCATAGGAATGCGCGGCCTCGACGATTTCGACCGGCGGGCGCAGCGAGGTGATGATGATCGGAACCTTGTGCTTTACGCAGGTCTCCATGTCTTTCATCAGCCGGTCGTTGGAAGCGTGACAGATCTGGTTGACCGCGTAGGGCGCGACCTTCTTCTCCGGATGCAGCACCTTGTACTCGCCGAGTTCGTTCTCGATGCGGGTCAGCCATTCGCCGAGTCTTTCGACCGGTCGCGCGTTCAGCGCCGGGAACGAGCCGACGATGCCGGCCTTGCACTGGGCGATCACGAGCTCGGGCCCGGAGACGATGAACAGCGGCGAGCCGACCACCGGCAGTTCGAGCGAATTGGCAAGCGAAGCGGGCAACGGCATTCGGTCTCTCCCTTTGCAACGCCAAGCCGGCGGTGCCGGCACGCGTCGATCAATGTTGATTTGAGGACGCCGGGCCGGGCGGAGCCGCTGGCCGGGGCGCTATCTATTGGGTCCCATTATAGGGCTGGACGGCACGTCCCGGCCGTTCAATATTGAACAGGCAATCAGTCAGGAATGAACAGAGCGCCGAAGAACGAGGAGCCGATGGACTGGGACCTGTGCAAGACCTTCGTCGCCGTGGCCGAGACCCGCAGCTTCGCCGCCGCCGCGCGCCGATTGCGCTCCAGTCATCCGACGGTCGGCCGCAAGATCGCCGAGCTGGAAGGCCAGCTCGGCATTCCCCTGTTCGCGCGCTCGAATGATGGTCTTTCGCTGACGGCGCAGGGCCGCAAATTTCGCGAGCATGTCGAGGCAATGGCGGCGGCGGCGCTGCGTGCGGAAGCCGCGGTGTCGGCGACGGGGGCGCAGGCGCGCGGCGTCGTCAAACTGTCGATTGGTTCGACGCTTGCCTCGCACTGGCTGATGCCGAAGCTCGGTCCGTTCCTGCGCGCGCATGACCATATCCAGCTCGAGATCATCACCCATCCCTATCCGGCCAGCGTTCGCCGCCGCGAGGCCGACGTCGTGCTGCGGCCGGTGGACAGCGGTGAAGAGAATTTGATCGGCCGCAAGATCGGCCGGCTCGGCACCGGCTTCTACGCCTCGCGCGATTACGCGGCGCTGCGGCGCCTGCCCGAACGGCGCGACGAATGGAAGGGCCACAGCGTCATCGGCTTCGCCGACCGGTTGTCCAACGAACGTCTGGCGCGCTGGAGCGACGCAATCACGCGGCAGGGCTCGATGGTGATGCGATGTTCCTCGCAAGGCGACATGCTCGCCGCCGCCCGCGCGGGTCTCGGGATATCGACGCTGTCCTGCTTTGTCGCCGCCGCCTATCCCGAACTCGTTCGCGTCGCGCCGCAGAAACTCGTCAGCGTGGCCGATCTCTGGCTGCTGGCGCATCCCGATCTCGTCGATCTCCCCGCGGTGCGCGCCGTGATCGATTTCGTCACGGCTTGCGCGCGCGAGGACCGGGTGAAGTTACGGGGGTAGAGGCGGAATGAAAACGATGCGCCGGAGCGTAGCAACGAGCGGCCCCAATTCTACTTTGCATGGGGTTGTTTTCGAGATTTTGTGTCCAGGCGCCGTCGCGAGACGTGCGGCCTACTTCGCCAGCACGCCCTCGCGCTTCTTCAGCACGCGATAATAGCTCCACCACAGATGCGCCGCGGCGCCGCGTAAGGGACGCCAGGGCTCGGCCAGCGGCGCCATCTGCTTGGCCGTCGGACGGGCCTGCAGGCCGAGCCCGACCTTGACCGCTTCCTGTATGGCGATATCGCCGGCCGGCCAGGCATCGCCATGGCCGAGGCAGAACAGCAGATAGACGTCGGCGGTCCACGGCCCGATGCCGTGCAGCGCGATCAGGGTATGATGCGCGGCATCCGCATCTTCCTCGGCCAGCACCTCGAGGTTCAGCCGTTCGGCGGCGAGTTCGCGCGCGATATTCTTCAGGGTCTTGATCTTGGCGGCCGAAAGCCCGAGACGGCCGAGCCGGTCGGCGCGCGCCTTGCCGATGGCGTGATGATCGAACGGATCGAACGCGGCCGTCAGCCGCGCCCAGATCGCGCCCGCGCTCGCGGTAGACAATTGCTGCCCGCAGACGATCGCCGCCAGCCCGGCGAATCCCGGCTCGCGCTGCCGCAGCGCCGGCATGCCGGTCAGTTCGAGGATCGGCTTCAGCCGCCCATCCTGCTTGACCAGCGCGTGAACGGCGTCTTCGAGGTCGGACTGGCTGTTGAGGTGAACGGTCATGATGGAATCTTCTTGGTCACGGCCGGGCATGGTAATCTGCCTTGCGCAGACTGCGAATAGCCGTCTGCGATATCAGGCTGTCGATATCTTTCTGCCTCGGCGGACAGGTCATGGCCCGCTCTGAGCTGGAAAGATGAGTTTGAGAAGCATCCCAGGCGAAATGGATGGCGAGAAGGTCGCGCTTATCGATGCGCTGCTCGACCGCATCGCGGACGAACATGGCGTATTTCTGCCGCTTGCCATTGAGAGCGGAAGCCGCGCATGGGGCTTTTCCTCGCCCGACAGCGACTATGATTGTCGCTTCGTCTTTGTGCGGCGTATTGCGGAGCACGTCACGCCCTGGCCTGCACGGGATGTGATCGAGTTCCCGCCCGAAGACGACCTCGATGCGAACGGTTGGGATCTTGGCAAGGCGCTCCGGCTGCTGCTGAAGGGCAATGCGGTGATCGTGGAGTGGTTGCGCTCGCCGGTTGTCTATCGCGGGCAAGCCTGGTTCCGCGACGGCTTCCTGGAGTTCGCCCGGCATGCCGCGACCCGCGAAGCCATTGGTCGCCACTATCTCCATCTTGGTGAACGCCAGAGGCGGGTCTACTTTGGCGATGGGACGCGCGTGGCGCAGAAGAAGATCTTCTACGCCTTGCGCCCGGCGGCGACGCTGCGCTGGCTGCGGATGCGGCCGCGCGAAGCCATCGCACCGATGCACTTTCCCACGCTCATGGCGGAATGCGATCCGCCGGCCGCGTTGGAGAGGGAGGTTGCCGAACTCATGAGCCGCAAGCTGGTCACGCGCGAGCTTGGGGCAGCTCCGCTGCCTCCCGTCGTCGCGAGCTTCATCGATTCGGAATTCCAATTGGCGAGGGCATCGTTTGAGGGCGGTCGCGCGCGGGCGTCCGAAGAAGTCGTCGCGCAGGCCGAACGATTCTACCGGGCGGTCGTCGAACGCCTGGAGCGGGAGTGCGACGGCGGTCCGGCTATGGCGAGGCCCGCCTGATGCCGCCACCCGTTTTCCGATTTGCCCCCAGCCCGAACGGCTACCTCCATCTCGGCCACGCCTATTCGGCGCTGCTGAGTTTCGATCTCGCGCGGGCGAATGGCGGTCGGTTCCTGCTGCGGATCGAGGATATCGATGCGGCCAGGTGCCGGCCGGAATTCGAGGCTGCTATCTATGAGGACCTCGCCTGGCTCGGGATTTCCTGGGAAACGCCCGTGCGGCGTCAATCGGAGCATTTTGCGCGCTACCGGGAAGCGGTCGAGACCTTGGCAGGCCTCGGCCTGATCTACCCGAGTTTCGAGAGCCGTGCGGAAATCGCCCGCCTGGTCGCTCAGCGCGAAGCCGGCGCGCCCTGGCCGCGCGATCCCGATGGGGCGCCGCTCTATCCGGGGGACGCGAAATCGCTGCCGCCGGACCGGCGCCAGCAGTTGATCGCGGAGGGCGTGCCTTACGCGCTGCGGCTCGACATGCCAAAAGCGCTCGCGCGCACGGAGGAACTGGCCTGGCAGGAAGACGGCTCAGGCCCCGGCGGCGAGAGCGGCATCGTTGCCGCGCACCCGGAGGCGTGGGGCGACGTCATCCTGGCGCGCAAGGAGACGCCGACGAGCTATCATTTGTCCGTCGTGATCGACGATGCCCTGCAGGGCGTGACCTCTGTGGTGCGGGGGCAGGACCTGTTCTGGTCGACCAGCGTGCATCTTTTGTTGCAGCGGCTGCTCGGTATCCCGCAACCGGCCTATCGGCATCATCGGCTCGTTGCCGATTCGTCGGGGCAAAAGCTGTCGAAATCGACTGCTGCCACCGGGTTGCGCGAATTGCGCGGGGAGGGCGCCACGCCGGCCGATATCAGGCGCATCGTCGGATTGTCGGAATAGTCCGTACTTCTACTGGGGGTTGCTGCAAAGGTCTCCGTGACTTTGCCCTCGTTCGCGTGCCATGCTGGTCGCGGCAGAGGAAGGGGGATCATGGCGGCAAAGCGGCGCTTACCAGGCACCACGACAACGGTTAAGAAGCGGCGCGCGAAGAAAAAACGCGTATCCAGCGCCGCGGCAAAAATGCGCGGTGCGCGCAAGTCTGCCGTAACCGCCTCCGGCATGGTCGAGACCGCGCTGGCCGCCTTCGCGCACGAGGTCCGCACGCCGCTTACAGGCATTCTGGCGATCAGCAACCTCCTGGCGACCTCTGAACTCGACGAGCGCGAACGGCGCTGGGTCGACACCATCAAGGCGGGTGCCGAACATCTGGCGAGCCTGGCGACCCTGTTTGTCGACGCCGCGCGCAGCGGCGGTCCCGGCCTGAAGGTCCGGCAGGACTTCTTCGACCTGCGCACGCTCGCCCGCAATGCCGGCGATTCGCTGACCGGGCGCGCGGCGGCGAAGGGCCTGCAGTCGTCGGTTATCCTCTCCGACAAACTTCCGGGATTTGCGATCGGCGATGCCGTCCGCCTGCGCGCCGCGGTGGAAAACCTGATCGACAACGCCGTGAAATTCACCGAACAGGGCAGCGTCGCGCTCCAGGTCACGCCCCTGCGCGCCTCAAAGGGGCGGGTCGCGGTTGCGTTCGCGGTCTCCGACAGCGGGATCGGCCTCACGCTCGGCGAAATCAAGCGCCTGTTCCGGCCGTTTTCGCAGGCCAATGTCTCTATAGCGTCGCGCTTCGGCGGCGCCGGGCTCGGTCTGTCGTCGGTCAAGCAATTGGCGCGCGCCATGGGCGGCGACATCACCGTGGCGCAACGGCGCGGCGGCGGCACCACGTTCACCCTCAACGTGGTGATGTCATCCGCAGACGACGCCATGACCGCGGCATCCGGCGCCAACGGCGAAGGATCGATCGATTCGCCGCGGCCGCTGCGCCTGCTCAGCGTCGAAGACAATCCGTTCGGCCGCGTCGTGCTCAATTCGATCCTGACCGAACTCGGTCACCAGGCCGAGTTCATCGGCCAGGGCGAGGCAGCGCCCGAACGCCTTGCGCAAGGCGCCTTCGATGCGGTGCTGATGGACATGATCCTGCCGGGGATCGACGGCGTCGAGGCCATCCGGCGCATTCGCGCGCTGCAAGCCCCGCTCGGGCGTATTCCGATCATCGGCATATCCGGCCGCGGCGAGGACGAGGCTGCGTCGCGCGCCGCCGGCGCCGATATCTTCCTGGTCAAGCCTGTGTCCCCGCGCGCCTTGGCGACTGCGCTGCATGAAGCGACAGCCCCTTCGGCAATTGCGACTTCATGATCGCCGCGTTCAGTTCGCCGCCAAAGACGAAAATCGCCGAAATGAAATACAGAAACACCAGCGCGATGATGACCGAGGCGAGCCCCGCATACATCGTCACGTAGTTGCTGGCGAAGCGCGCCAGATACTGGCCGAACACAATGCCTGAGATCAGCGAGGCCACCATCGTAAACACGATGCCGGGAAGGATCTGCAGAAAGCGCCGCCGGCCGCAGGGCAGCCACGCATGCAGCACGAACAGCGCCACGATCATCGCCGTGATGGTGATGCCGTAGCGGGCGAAGAACAGAACCCTCTCGTTGCTCTCGACGAAGAACGGGATGTGGCGACGCGCCGTCTCCAGGATCAGCGGACCGAGCACGATCAGGAACGCCATCAGGAGCGACGTGACGGCAGCGACCAACGTGTAGCCGATCGATTCCAGCCGCAGCCAGTACCAGGCCCGCGGCTCGACCACCGAATAGGCGCGGTTCAGCGCCACCCGCAGCGCCTCGACGCCGTTGGAGGCGAAATAGACCGCCAGCACGGCGCCGACCGTCAGGATGTCGCCGCGCGCGGTGGTCAGCACGTCGTGAATTTCGCCCGACAGCGCGTCCGCGACCTGCTGCGGCCAGGTCTGCAGCAACAGCCCGACGGCGCCGTCGGCGAGTTCCTTGGAGCCGAAAAAGCCGGCCAGCGCCGTCAGCACGATCAGGAACGGAAACAGCGCCATCAAGATCGACAGCGCGATGTGGCTTGCGATCGCCCAGCCGTCATCGGCAAGGAACGTATAAAACGCCTCCATCACGACGAGGTAGACGTAGCGAATGAACCTCACATCTCACCTCGATCAGGTGCGGCGACGCGGTCCCAGAACCTGGGCCAGCATCTGACAATACTGGACCAAAGGCCAGATCGTCGAGCGGCTGTGCGAGGGGGTTGGACATGTGGAAGTCGGCGCTTGGCGGTGTTATGTAGCGCCGATGACATCCTTTCTGAGTTCGATCGTCCTCCCCATCGCGGTTGCGGCCGTGGCTATCGTGCTGCTGCTCGGCCTCATCAACATGATGCGGGGCGGCCCGCCGAGCCGTTCGCAGCATCTGATGCGGCTTCGTGTGTTGCTGCAGTTCGTCGCCATCGTCATCACCATGGCGGTGGTCTGGGCGATGGGCAGATAAAGGCAAGGAAGGGGAGAGGCCGATGGTCGTGCTCAACCGCATCTACACGAAGACCGGGGACGACGGCACCACCGCGCTCGGCAGCGGCGAACGCCGCCCGAAATACGATCTGCGCATCAGTGCCTACGGCACCGTGGACGAAACCAACGCCGCCATCGGCGTGGTGCGGCTGCATCTCGGCGATTTCAGCGAACTCGACGCGATGCTGGGCCGGATCCAGAACGACCTGTTCGATCTCGGGGCTGATCTGGCGGTGCCCCAGCGCGACGGCAAGGCCGAGCGCTTGAGGATGCTGGCGAGCCAGGTCGAGCGGCTCGAGCGCGACATCGATGCGCTGAACGAGCACCTCGCGCCCCTGACCTCGTTCGTCCTGCCCGGCGGCACCCCCGCTGCCGCATACCTGCATCTCGCCCGCACCATATGCCGCAGGGCGGAACGGATCATGGTGGAACTCGCCGCCAACCCCGCGGAGCCGGTCAGCGCGGCGGCCATTCAGTATATGAACCGACTATCGGATTTTCTGTTCGTCGCCAGCCGTGCCATGAACGATAATGGGGCCGGAGACGTGTTGTGGGTGCCGGGTCAGAACCGCTAAGGTAGGCCTGATCCGGGGCCGATTTTTGCCTTTCGCGCGTTGACCGCCGATAGCGGGACCTTTAGGTTCCGCGCCCAAGCCGATAGCTAGCTAATAGCGAGCCAATAAACCCCAGAATTGAAGCGAAAGAGGATCGATGAAGGTTCTTGTGCCGGTAAAGCGGGTGGTCGATTACAACGTCAAGGTCCGCGTCAAGAGCGACGGAACGGGCGTAGAACTGGCCAACGTCAAGATGTCGATGAATCCGTTCGACGAAATCGCCGTCGAGGAAGCACTGCGCCTGAAGGAAGCCGGCAAGGCGACCGAAGTGGTGGTGGTGTCAATCGGCCCGGCGCAGGCATCGGAGACGATCCGGACCGGTCTTGCGATGGGCGCCGACCGCGGCATCTTGGTCAAGGCCGAAGGCAACGTCGAGCCGCTCGCGGTCGCGAAGATTCTCAAGGCGGTGGCCGACGCGGAGAAGCCCGGTCTCATCATTCTCGGCAAGCAGGCGATCGACGACGATTCCAACCAGACCGGCCAGATGCTGGCTGCGCTGCTGGGCTGGTCGCAGGCGACGTTTGCCTCCAAGCTCGAAGTCGAAGGCAGCGACTTCAAGGTCACGCGCGAAGTCGACGGCGGCCTGCAGACCGTGCAGCTGAAGGGACCGGCGATCGTCACCACCGACCTTCGCCTGAACGAGCCGCGCTACGCGTCGCTGCCCAACATCATGAAGGCGAAGAAGAAGCCGATCGACGACAAGAACGCGTCCGATTACGGCGTCGATCTCACGCCGCATCTCGAAGTGCTGAAGACGGCGGAGCCGCCCGGCCGCAAGGGAGGCGTCAAGGTCAAGGACGTCGCTGAGCTCGTATCCAAACTCAAGACCGAAGCCGGGGTTCTCTGATGACGACGCTTCTGATTGCCGAACACGACAATGCGTCGATCAAGGACGCCACCAACAAGACGCTGACGGCTGCCGCTGCGCTCGGCGCCGACGTGCATGTGCTGGTCGCCGGCGAAAACGCCAAGGCGGCGGCCGATGCCGCGTCCAAGCTTGCCGGCGTCAAGAAGGTGCTGCTGGCGGACAACGCGGCTTACGCCCACGATCTCGCCGAGCCGCTGGCCGCGCTGATCGTATCGCTGGCGCCGTCCTACGATGCGTTCGTCGCGCCCGCGACCTCGCGCTTCAAGAACGTGATGCCGCGCGTCGCAGCCCTGCTCGACGTGATGCAGGTGTCTGAAATCATCAAGGTGGTTTCGCCTGACACCTTCGAGCGGCCGATCTATGCCGGCAACGCGATCCAGACGGTGAAGTCCAAGGACGCCAAGAAGGTCATCACGGTGCGCACCTCGACCTTTGCCGCGGCCGGTGACGGCGGCAGCGCGCCGGTCGAGAACGCCGCAGCCGTGGCCGATCCGGGTCTTTCCAGCTTCGTCGGCGAGGAGGTCGCCAAGAGCGATCGTCCCGAACTGACCTCGGCCAAGATCATCGTCTCGGGCGGCCGTGCCATGCAGAGCCGCGAGAACTTTGCCAAATATATCGAGCCGCTCGCCGACAAGCTCGGTGCCGGCGTCGGCGCCTCGCGCGCCGCGGTCGATGCCGGCTACGCGCCGAACGACTGGCAAGTTGGTCAGACCGGCAAGGTGGTTGCCCCGGAACTCTATGTCGCGATCGGCATTTCCGGCGCGATCCAGCATCTCGCCGGCATGAAGGATTCCAAGGTGATCGTTGCGATCAACAAGGATGAAGATGCGCCGATCTTCCAGGTTGCCGATTATGGCCTGGTCGCGGACCTCTATCAGGCGGTTCCTGAGCTGACCGAGGCGCTCGGCAAGCTCGGAAAGTAAGAAAAAACGGCCAGACATCGGCCGGACGCGCAACGTCCGGCCGATATTTACCTTAAGCGGTTGCGGGCGAAGTGGATTAAGCTTCGCGTGACGAATACGTGCCAATGGTGGGACTGAAACCTCGCCTCTGATGATATCGTAACTGAGGTTTGAAGATGAACAGGCGCGATGTGCGCGCCGTTCCGGTGGATGACAAGATGGCGGTGACAATCAAGAAGGTCGGCGTGATCGGTTCGGGCCAGATGGGCAACGGGATCGCGCATGTGGCGGCGCTCGCCGGCTTCGACGTGGTGCTCAACGATATCTCCGACGAACGGCTGAAATCGGCGATGGCGACCATCAACGGCCATTTGTCGCGCCAGGTCGCCAAGCAGCACATCACCGAGGATGCGCGCAAAAAGGCGCTCGCCCGGATCACCTCCGCCGAGACGCTGGATGGTTTGGCGGACTGCGACCTCGTGATCGAGACCGCAGTCGAAAAGGAAGAGGTCAAGCGCAAGATCTTTCACGAGCTCTGCGCTGTGCTGAAGCCGGAAGCGATCGTCGCTACCAACTCCTCGTCGATCTCGATCACGCGGCTCGCCGCCTCGACCGATCGTCCGGAAAAATTCATCGGCATTCATTTCATGAATCCGGTGCCGGCGATGGAACTGGTCGAGCTGATCCGCGGCATCGCCACCGACGATTCCACCTTCGAAACGGCAAAGGAATTTGTCGGCAAGGTCGGCAAGCAGATCGCGGTATCGGAGGATTTTCCGGCCTTCATCGTCAACCGTATCCTGCTGCCGATGATCAACGAGGCGATCTACACGCTCTATGAGGGCGTCGGAAACGTCGAGGCGATCGATGCGGCCATGAAGCTCGGCGCGCATCACCCGATGGGCCCGCTGGAACTGGCCGATTTCATCGGCCTCGATACCTGTCTGTCGATCATGCAGGTGTTGCATGAGGGGCTGGCGGATTCGAAGTACCGGCCGTGCCCGCTGCTGGTGAAATATGTCGAGGCCGGCTGGTTGGGGCGCAAAACCCAGCGCGGCTTCTACGACTACCGCGGCGACAAGCCGGTCCCGACGCGCTGATAGTCGCGTTCTCGGTGCCGTAGGGTGGGCAAAGTGCGGCGTGCCCACCATGTCTCCCAGAATGTCACTTGAAACTGGTGGGCACGCTTCGCTTTGCCCACCCTACAAATTCTCGACACGCGCAGCGTGTCACCCGGCGTGCATTCGCGCAGCTGCCCAACTTTTCTCCCATCTCCAGAATTCGTTAACCGGTGCCGGGGTAGGGTGCCCGCAAGTTATGGGAGTGCTGCGTTATGGATATGATGGCTATGGTTTCGAGCATGCTCAGCATGCAGGCGGCGGGCACGCAGCAGCAGATCCAGACCTCGATCATCAAGCAGAACGCGGACGCCGAGAAAATGGCGGTCCAGACCCTGCTCGGCACGCCCTCGACTGCCAATCTCGCCCCCGGCGTCGGCGGCAATCTCAATATTACGGCCTGATAGAGGCTGTTTCACTGTTGGATCCTCATTGTGAGGAGGCGCATTAGCGCCGTCTCCAGACGATGCTTTGCATCGCCGGGAGAACCATGTGGCCCCGCTGGTGCCATTCATCCTTCGAGACGCCGCTGGCGCGGCTCCTCAGGATGAGGTCTGGCAGGTGAAGTGCGCTCCCAGCCGATCCACCGCTAAGAACCCGCCTTCATCGGCTGCATGGCGGCCTTGATCAGCTTGATGGCATCCTCGCTGGCCCATTCGGCGGGGCCGGCCAGGGTGGCGATTTCGCAGCCCTGGGTGTCCATCAGCACCGAAGTCGGCATGCCCAGGGCTCTACCTACGTTCTTAAGATCCTGAAAAACCTTGGCTTTTTGATCGGCGAAAAAGCCGAGCCGGGTCAGATTGGCCTCTTTCAGGAAGTTTTTCGGCTTCTCGGCGTCGCGGGTGTCGATGTTGATGGCGACCACCTCGAAATCCTTGCCGCCCAGCTTGGTCTGGAGGCTCTCCAGCGCCGGCATTTCTTTCCGGCACGGCACACACCAGGTGGCCCACAGGTTCACCAGCACGGTCTTGCCGCGCCATTCCGACAGCTTCCTCGGCTTGCCCTCGGCATCATCGAAGGCGAGGTCGGGGAGCCGCAGCGGGGTCGTCGCCATGGTCAGCGCCGCCACCTCGCCATGCGCCAGCGGCGCGATCTTGCGGGCCAGTTCGACCGCCCCCGTACAGGTGGGATCGCCGCTGGCGCGCTTGAAGCCGCCGAGCCCGTAAAACAAGCCTATTCCGACCACACCCGCGGCCACTACCGCGCCGATGGCGATCGGAATCCGGCGCTTCGTGGCCGGGCGGGGCGGGGGCATTTCGGGCATATCGTTTGTCATCCTGTATCAGTTACGGCTATGCAGGGCGCAAGATTACGGTCGAGTTACGGCTGAAACCGGCCCGGCGTTTCGCCGAACGCTCGACGATATAGATGGCAAGGCACGGGAAGTCATGAGCAACAAGATGTGGGGCGGCCGGTTCACCGAGCGTCCCGATGCGATTATGGAGGAAATCAACGTCTCGATCGACGTCGACCGTCACCTCTATGCCCAGGACATCGCCGCGTCCAAGGCCCACGCCGCGATGCTGGCGGCGCAAGGCATTATCACCGCGGGTGATGCGAAAAATATCGGCAAGGGTCTAGACACGATTTTGTCAGAAATCGCCAAGGGCGGCTTCGACTTCAAGCGCGCGCTCGAAGACATCCATATGAACGTCGAGAGCCGGCTGTCCGAACTGATCGGGCCCGCCGCGGGCCGGCTGCACACCGCGCGCTCGCGCAACGACCAGGTCGCGACCGATTTCCGTCTCTACGTCCGCGACACGATCGACGAGACCGACGCGGCGCTGGCCGCCTTCCAGCACGCGCTGGCCGAGCGGGCCGTGGAACATGCCGCGACCGTGATGCCGGGCTTTACCCATCTGCAGACTGCCCAGCCCGTCACCTTCGGGCATCATCTGCTCGCCTATGTCGAGATGGCCGCGCGCGACCGCGGGCGCTTTGCCGACGCGCGCAAGCGGCTGAACGAATCGCCGTTGGGTGCTGCGGCGCTCGCCGGAACCTCGTTCCCGATCGATCGCGCTGCCACCGCCAAAGCGCTCGGCTTCGATCGCCCCATGGCCAATTCGCTCGATGCCGTCTCGGATCGCGATTTCGTGCTGGAGACGCTGTCGGCGGCATCGATCGCCGCCGTGCACATGTCGCGCTTTGCCGAGGAAATCGTGATCTGGACCTCGCCGCTGGTCGGCCTGGTGCGGCTCTCGGACAAGTTCACCACCGGCTCCTCGATCATGCCGCAGAAGCGCAATCCGGATGCCGCCGAACTGGTGCGCGCCAAGACCGGTCGGGTGATCGGCGCGCTGAACGCTCTCCTGATCGTGATGAAGGGCCTGCCGCTGGCCTATCAAAAGGACATGCAGGAGGACAAGCAGGGCGCGATGGAGGCGTTTGCCGCGCTCTCGCTCGCGATTCGGGCCATGACCGGCATGGTCCTCGACCTCGTGCCCGACGAGAACAGGATGAAGGCCGCCGCCGGCGAGGGCTACGCCACCGCCACCGATCTCGCCGACTGGCTGGTGCGGACGCTGAAGATGCCGTTCCGCGACGCCCATCATGTCACCGGGCGAATCGTCGGCCTGGCGTCCAAGCAGGGCGTGGCGCTGCACGAACTGCCGCTGAAGGCGATGCAGGAGGTGGAGCCGAAGATCACCGCCGATGCCCTGCGCGTGCTGTCGGTGGAGGCCTCGGTCAAAAGCCGGACCAGCTATGGCGGCACCGCGCCGAAGAACGTGGTTTCGCAGGCCAAAGCCTGGCTGAAACGGCTGGAAAAAGAGCGAAAATAGGTTTCAAAGAGAAATTTCGCTGCAATTTCATGGTTGTCAGTGGCCGATCGGCACTCGCCAGACCAAAGCAATCTTTGTATGGTGCGCCGCGCATTGGGGATTTCGCCGTGATCAGTAACTACCGCCCGTCTTCGTCGGGATGGGCCATCATCCTGTTGAGCGTGACCGCGCTCGCGCTCGGCGGCTGCGGCCGCAAGGGCGGGCTCGATTTGCCGCCGAACGCGGCATCGGCGCAAACCCCGGTCACCTCGGATACCGAGGCCGAGCGCGCGGCGCAGCCCGGCGTCTTCAATTCGACCTACGGAACCGACGGCGGCCCCAGCGCCCCCAAAGGCGCCAAGAAGAAATTCGTTCTCGATCCGCTGCTGGACTGAGACTGAGCGCGCCATGAATCACTTCGACTATCGCAACGGCGTGCTGCACGCCGAGGCCGTGAACCTGTCCGAATTGGCTGAAACCGTCGGCACGCCGTTCTATTGCTATTCGACCGCGACGCTGGAGCGCCACTACCGCGTCTTCACCGAGGCCTTTGCCGGCGAGAAGACGCTGGTGTGCTACGCCATGAAGGCGAACTCCAACCAGTCGGTGCTGCGCACGCTGGCGAAGCTCGGCGCCGGCGCCGACGTCGTCTCCGGCGGCGAATTGAAGCGGGCGCTGGCGGCGGGGATTCCACCGAACAAGATTCTGTTTTCCGGCGTCGGCAAGACCGAGGCCGAGCTGCGTGCGGCGCTCGCCGCCGACATTCTCTGCATCAACGTCGAGTCCGAGCCCGAACTGGAATTGCTGTCGAGGCTCGCGGTCGAAGCCGGAAAGACCGCGCGGATTTCGCTGCGGGTCAATCCCGACGTCGATGCCGGCACCCACGCCAAGATCGCCACCGGCAAGTCCGAGAACAAGTTCGGCATTCCGATTCTGCGCGCCCGCGAGGTCTATGCCCGCGCGGCGAAGCTGCCCGGGATCGAGGTGACCGGCACCGACATGCATATCGGCAGCCAGATCACCGATCTCTCCAAGATGGAAACCGCGTTCCGGATTCTGTCCGATTTCGTGCAGACGCTGCGCGCCGACGGCCACAAGATCGAGCATATCGATTTCGGCGGCGGGCTCGGCATTCCCTATCACGCCGATCGCGAAGCCCCGCCGCTGCCGTCGGCCTATGCCGCAATGGTCAAGCGGGTGACGCATAATCTCGGCTGCACGCTGATGTTCGAGCCGGGACGCATGATCGTCGGCAATGCCGGCATCCTCGTCTCGCGCGTGATCTATGTGAAGCCGGGCGAGGCCAAGAACTTCGTCATCATCGACGCCGCGATGAACGATCTGATCCGCCCGACGCTGTACGAAGCCCATCACGACATCCTGCCCGTTCGCGAAGTGGGGAAGGGCGCGCGAACGATCACGGCCGACGTGGTCGGGCCGGTCTGCGAAACCGGCGACTATCTCGCGCTCGACCGCAATTTGCCCGAGCCCAAGGCCGGCGATCTCCTGGCAATCATGACCGCCGGCGCCTACGGCGCGGTGCAGTCCGGCTTTTACAATACGCGCGCGCTGGTGCCGGAAGTCCTGGTCAAGGACGACCAGTACGCGATCGTCCGCCCGCGCATCGAGGTCGAGGACCTGATCGCGATGGACAAGCCGGCACCCTGGCTGTGATCGATACGCGGTCTGTCGTCGTGCGCTAACATTGCGCCGATTTCGAAGGAGGTTCCGAAGCGCATTCTGGCTTTGGCGATTTTGACGATGGCGACGGTGTCAGCTTTTGCATCGTTCGGCCTCATTATGCGTCCTTGATAGAACTCGGGATCGACGATCGCAGCGAACCAGGGAGAACAGACATGACAGTTTCAGCGGAACGGGCAGTCCTTGCCGGCGGCTGCTTCTGGGGTGTGCAGGATCTGCTGCGCCGCTATCCCGGCGTGATTTCAACCAGGGTAGGCTACACCGGCGGCGAAGTGCCAAACGCGACCTATCGCAACCACGGTAATCACGCTGAAGCGATTGAGATCAGCTTCGATCCGCAGACCATCAGCTATCGCAAGCTGCTGGAGTTCTTTTTCCAGATCCATGATCCCTCGACGCTGAACCGCCAGGGCAACGACCGGGGTGCGAGCTATCGGTCAGCCATCTTCTATACCAGTGAGGCGCAGAAGCGGATCGCGGAAGACACCATCGCCGATGTCGATGCTTCCGGCCTTTGGCCGGGCAAGGTTGTCACCGAGGTGGCCCCTGCCGGACCGTTCTGGGAGGCCGAGCCCGAGCATCAGGATTATCTGGAAAAATATCCTGACGGCTACACCTGTCACTTCATTCGGCCGGAATGGACGCTGCCGCACCGGGCGGAGAAAGCTGCAACGGGCGCGAGCGGAGCCTCAGTCGCATGACAAAAGCCTCCGACCTGCTGGTGGCCGCCCTTGAGAACGAGGGCGTCGAGTACATCTTCGCCATCCCCGGCGAGGAGAATCTCGACGTGCTGGAGTCGCTGCGGCGCTCGAAGATCAAGCTGGTGCTGACGCGGCACGAACAGGCGGCCGGTTTCATGGCGGCCACCTACGGGCGGCTCACCGGGCGCGCGGGCGTCTGCCTGACGACGCTGGGTCCCGGTGCGCTCAATCTGACGACGGCGGCGGCCTACGCGCATCTGGGCGCGATGCCGATGGTCATGATCACCGGACAGAAGGCGATCCGCAGCAGCCGGCAGGCACGCTTCCAGATCGTCGATATCGTCGCGACCATGCGGCCGCTGACCAAGATGGCGACGCAGATCGCCTCCGCGCAGAGTATTCCGACCCTGGTTCGCGACGCCTTCCGGGTCGCGCAGCAGGAGCGGCCGGGCCCCGTGCATCTCGAACTGCCCGAGGATATCGCGGCCGACGAAGCCGCGGCCGAGATCATTCCCCCGCATCTCGTCGAGCTTGCGGTCGCGCCTGCAGCGGCCATCGAGCGCGCCGCAGCCATGATCGTGGCTGCCCGCAGGCCGCTCGTCATGCTGGGCGCCGCGGCGAGCCGCCCACATCTGGCCGAGCCGCTGTCGGCGTTCGTGCGACGATGCGGGATTCCCTTCTTCAATACCCAGATGGGGAAGGGCGCGGTCAATGCCGGCTCCAATCTCTATATGGGCACGGCCGCGCTGTCGGAGCGGGATTGGGTTCACGAGGCCATCGACCAGGCCGATCTGATTATTTCGATCGGCCACGACACCGTCGAGAAGCCGCCTTTCCTGATGGGCCATGATGGACCGCAGGTCATCCATGTCGGCGCCACGCCCGCAACGGTGGAGCAGGTATATTTTCCGCAGGCGGAGATTGTCGGAGATGTTGGTGCGGGCCTTGCCGCGCTCGCCGATCGCCTCGAAGGCAATCTCCCCAATGGTCAGGCATTGCTGGATTTGCGGGAAGGGATCCTTGGCCACCTCGCCGAGCGGGCGACGGAGGACCGGTTTCCTCTGACGCCGCAGCGCATCGTGCACGACGTCCGCCAGGTCATCCCGCCGGACGGCATCGTTGCCCTCGACAACGGCATGTACAAGATCTGGTTCGCCCGCAACTATCGCACCAGCGTCGCCAACACGCTGCTGCTCGACAACGCGCTCGCGACCATGGGTGCGGGTCTTCCTTCAGCGATCGCAGCGTCGCTGATTCATCCGGACAGGCGCGTGCTCGCCGTCTGCGGCGACGGCGGCTTCATGATGAATTCGCAGGAGCTGGAAACGGCCGTGCGGCTCAAACTGAATCTCGTCGTGCTCGTGCTCGAGGATCGCGCCTACGGCATGATCCGATGGAAACAGGAAGTCGATGCGTTTCCGGACTTCGGCCTCGAGTTCGGCAATCCTGATTTCGTCGCCTATGCGAGGTCATACGGAGCCAACGGCTCCCGCGTCGGCAAGGCCTCGGAACTATCGACCATGCTGGAAGCGGCTTTCGAGGAAGGCGGCGTGCATCTCGTCGTAGTGCCCGTCGACTACGGTGAGAACATGCGCGTGCTCGTCAAGGAGCTGCCCTCGGTAGTTCAGGCCAAGTGAAAGCCTTGCGTCGGTCTTGTGCGCGAAAATTCATTCTCGATCAAGTCGTGCGGCCGAATTCGTTCCAGTGAATCGGATCCGATGAAACCTGGGCATGGGAAATCGCATGGGGATAGGAAACCGTAAAACTGCGCCCGCGGCGGCTCTTGCTCTCACTCTCTCCGTCGCGTCGCTCGCCGCGGCCGCCATCGGCAACCTCGGCTTCATGTCGCCAGCAATGGGTGAGCCGGCCGCACTTACGAAAAAGCAGTCGGATGCGCTCAATACATACAATAATTCGCGAAGCAATTTTGAGCAGATCCTGGCCCAGCGGCGCGCGCAGATCATTTCGAAGCAACTGCCGAACCTGCCGGGACAGGCACTCTATCTTGCGCGCAACAACATGATGAGCGCGTATAAGGACCTCACCGACGCGCTTCCGTCCAGAATAGGCGGGCCCAACAAGTACGGGATCCCTCCGGCGTATTTCAGCGTCGACAATGAGCCGCTGCTCGATGAGTACAGGAGACTGTTCGACATCATGCAGGCGCCGCCCGCCAGCGCGCAACACTCGGATACGCCATTCAAGGACGTTGTCGATCTGGGCACGGCCATTGCGCGCGCCAGAGGCCTTGATGCGGCCAATGCCGAAGCCGCGGGCCGCATCAGCCTGGGGCTGTTCTTTGCCGAGACAAACGGCAACCAGAACATCGGCAATGCGCGCTCGAACAAATACAAGGGCAGCCTGCAATCAGGCGTGTCAGAAGACCAGAGCGGGCAAAGGAAATGGGCGGCGATAAAAAAACAGATAGCCGCCTTTGATCCCGCACTGAACGCGCGCGACGACAGGGAAGAGGCGCGGGCCGGCAATCTGGATCGTCGGTACAACCACTGGACCGCCGTGCGCGATGCCCTCATGAACGCGCACGCAGATATTTTTCCGCAAGTACCGGCGATCGTGAAAACGCTGCCGGACCCGATCGATCAGATGAAGCTGTTTGAACTCATCCAGATCATTCCGAGCCCGACCAGGTCCGCACTCGGCTCGCGCAACCTGGTCGACTACCGGATTTCCGACCCGAGGATCATGGGATATCTGCGGAACAACAGCATGTTCACCTTTGGACAGGCTGACAGGGCGAAAACATCTGCAACCTTCCGCGAAATTCTGGATGCGATGTGGCTCTTCAACGAAAAATTTGAACGAGCGCTTTCCAAGTTCGACGAGATCAAGAAGCAGTCAAAGAGGTGAAGGCGGCGCGGTGGAAGGGGATGCGCGCCCGCAACCCCGCCATCAGAGCGGACCGAGCATTCCCCATCGAGGCTCACAGAATTCCTTCATCGCTGCGGCGACGCCGCTGCTGATGATGTCCCGGCGTTCAGGCGAACTCATCTTGAGTTCTTCGTCCCGGTTGATGATCGAGCCTGCCTCGAGCAGGGCGGCGGCCATCCGGGTCTTTCTCAGCACGATGAGCTCATCGTAGCGATACACGCCGGTTTCCCGGTTCAGCAGCGGACGCTGGTGCCGGCCCATGATCGGCTGGGAATATTGCCTGGCGTAATCGAGGCCCTGGGCCTTCATTTCCTTGCCGATCAGTTCGGCGAACGCGAGGCTTGTCTTGAAGTCCGGGTTCTCGCGCGAGACAAAGACGGAGTATCCGCTGAAGCGGTCGCTGAAATGGCTTTTCTTTCCCTCGAATTCCCAGTCCTCGAGAAATTTGTTGGGCACGGAATCATGGTGGATCGACAGCAGGAGGTCCGCGCGCAGATCGTTGGCGCTGGCGACGCGTTTGAAGAGGCTGCGCCTCGCCTTGCCCTCGGTCAGAAGCAATCTGGTCTCGGTAAAGCCTTCGGCCTTCAGCTTCTGCTCGATCTGCTTCGCAAGGCGCAGATTGAAGGCAAACTCGGAGACATTGCGGGCGCTGATCGCGCCTTCCGATTCGGCGGTATGTCCCACATCCAGAACGATCCGGAACTTCGAGGGTTCGCAACGCGTCGCGACTGGTTTCAAGGCAGCAGCGGGCAACTGGACCGGACCCAGCGCGGCAAGCTTGACGGTGTGGCGCTTTGACGAGGCTGCACGCTTCGCCAAAGCGGCTGACTTGGCGGCGGATTTGGGCGAAGCGACGTGTTTCGGCGGCTTGGCCTGTCTTGACGACTTGCCTTGCTTTGGGGAGCCTTTGAGGAGATCCGACAGCCAGCCGGCATTGCCGGCGTCGATCGGCAGCAGGACCACGGCAACCATCGCCGCGATGACCGTGCGGCGGCCGGGCCAAAATCCCCAAGCGATACTGCCGAGAACAAAAATGGACTCGCGGCGCTTCATGCTCGTCCCCCTGAAAATATCATAGCATCAGAAGCCAATGCCGGAAGAGGGGCGGTGATGTCTCTTCCGGGTCAGTGCGGAACACGACGCCCTCGCTGCCGGATGTCTGTTTTTGTCTCCTCTTCCCAGGCGCGCGTCCGTTTCATTCCCAACAACCGACGCAAATGCTCCCTATCCTCGTGTCAGGTTTGTGGCAAAACCAGCCGTGAGCCGCCTTTCTTCCTGCTCGGCAAAGATTTCCCCCGGGCCGCACCGATGGTTCCCTGCGACGATTGGCGGCGTGAGTGGTGCCGGCAGTGGTTGGTAGGTTCGAGAATCACGATCTGATACTTTATTCGACTCAAGCGCGGACAGGCATTTCAACCGGGGTATGGCATGGCAAGTCGATTGGCGACGGCGCAATCCACCGTGGCGATCTGGCGTTGGGAGACTCCCACCATCGTGACGCTCGCGGCGATGGCGCTGCTTGCGACGCTGCCCGCCCCCGCCGTGGCGCAACGGGCGCGCCCCGCGTCACCTGTCGAGGCGACGGCGCCGCGCGATGCAGGCGAGCCGATCATGGCAATCGTGTCGATCAAGACCCAGCACGTCACTTTCTACGACGCCGACGGCTGGATCATGCGCGCGCCGGTTTCGACCGGCACCACGGGACGCGAGACGCCAGCCGGCGTCTTCGCCATCGTCGAGAAGGACAAGGACCATCGCTCGACCATGTATGACGATGCCGAGATGCCGAACATGCAGCGCATCACCTGGAACGGCATCGCGCTGCACGGCGGGCCGTTGCCCGGGTATGCGGCCTCACATGGCTGCATTCGCATGCCCTTTGGCTTTGCGGAGAAGCTGTTCGACAGGACGCGGATCGGCATGCGTGTGATCATCTCTCCGAACGACGCGGCGCCGATCGAGATTTCCCACCCGGCGCTGTTCATGCCGAAGGCGGAGGCCATAGCGGCTGCTCCGTCGCGTGCCGAGACGCTGGCCCGCGAGGCCGCGGAGGCCGTTAGGACGGCCGAGGAGGCGAAGAAGGCCGCTGCGACCGCGGCGCGCGAGACAGCTTCGTTCGCGGCATCGCTGCGCAAGCTGGAAGGACTCAAGAGGAGCGCCGACGCCGAGCTTGCGCTTGCCGACAAGGCGGTCGCCGCCGCAAAAACGGACCAGGCTAGGGCGCAGGCCGAAGACCGGAAGCAGAAGGCGGCCCCAAAGGCCGCCCAGGCTGCGACTGAGCTTGACACCGCCAAGGCTGACGCGAAGTCGAAGCTCGACGCCGCGGCGGCCGCGAAGGACGCCGCCAAGGCGGCCGAAAAGCGGAAGGCTGACCTGGCCAAGCCCGCGAGCGAGGCGAAGCTCGCGCTCGAACCCGTATCGATCTACATCAGCCGCGCGACGCAGAAGCTGTATGTGCGGCGCAACACGCACAAGCCGGCGCCGGACGGGGGCGGCGAGGTGTTCGATACGTCCATCGAGGTTCCGGTCGCGATCCGCGACCCCGGCAGGAAGATCGGCACGCATGTGTTCACGGCGATGGCGCGCAACGATGCGGGCCTGCGCTGGAGCGCGGTCACGATCGACAGCGGGGACGACGCCAGGAGCGCGCTCGACCGCATCACCATCCCGCAGGATGTGCTCGATCGCATCGCGCCGACCGCATTGCCGCGGTCCTCGATCGTCGTCTCGGACGAGCCGCTGAGCCGCGAGACCAACTATCGCACCGAGTTCGTCGCAGTGCTGAGCAACCAGCCCCAGGGCGGCTTCATTACGCGCCAGCCCACGCCCGCCGTCGACATTGCGGACAGCAGCACCTGGGGCGGCGAAAGCTCCGGCTTCTTGTTTCAGCCCTGGAATTCCCAGCCCCAAACCGGCTATGCGCGTCAGCGCGGCGGTCAGCCCTATTATCCGGCGCAACGCGGCTATCCGGTGGACCAGGGCAATCCGATGCAGCCGGGCTATCCGATGCAACGATGGTGAGAAGCGGTACGCAGGGGCGCAGGCCGCATGGCAGCTCGGGGCCATGCGACGGTCAGGGGCGACCCGCAACGCATACGAGTTTCTCACAAGGCCGTTCGCAAGGTGGAGGTCTCAATGCGTGACCGTTCTTCACGCAGCAGGCCGAGCCTGCGGAGTGACGGCCTCCGCCTCTTCGACCTTCCGTACCCCCTCCAGCCACAGCTGGTCCGCATTGAGATCTGCGCGCAGACCGGAAAAACTGCTGAACAGACCACCGGTGCGATAGACGGCAAAAGCGTTGCCGAGCCGCCGCTCCAGTTCGTGCAGCTTCTCGCGGACGCCCAGGCCAAGTTCTTCCCGATCCTTCAAGCGCCTGGCGAGTCCCATCCCGTATTCGAACGCCTCGCTCGTGCGCGGGATGCCACGATCGGTCGTGAGCAGCAGAATGTTCGCCGCCTCCTGGAATGCGATTGATCTATCGTCCTTGCTCTCTTGCTTCTCGCGCAGCCGCCGCTCTGCATAAAGGATCGGCGCATCGGGTAACTCAATAAACCAGTTGGCAAGATTCCTCAGCCATGCGAGCGACAAGCGGTCGAGCCGGTTGGCGCGCAACAGGACCAGAGCTGCAACAGTCGCGCCGAGCGGTGAGTCGATCTTGTTCTCGATCACGTTCCGAAGCTCGCGTGCCTCGGATTCCTTCACCGCCGCCGCGACGTGTGTGGTCGTGTAAGTGCGCCAGAGACGCGCGACCAGTCCGAGGGGGCCGCTCTGCACGTCAAGATCTGCGTCAAGCCGGACGATCTCACGTTTGTTCTCGTCGTTCGGCTCCGAGCGATCGTAGGACACCTCGTACACGGGGCTGGGCTCGTCCATGCTTTTCGGGCCGAGATCACGGGGCAGCATGCAGGCATGGACACCGCCAAGCTCGTCCGTCATTTGGAGCCAATGACCGACCGGGTCCTTCTCGGTAATTTGCATACGCACGCGATAGCGGCCACGGCCTTCATCGCGCGAAACCTCCGCGATGCGGATGACAGAAGGGCCGCGCCATTTCTTTTGTCCGATCAACCACACTTTTGTGCGCTTCTGCCACAATTCTGTGACAGCTTCGCTTCCGAACATGCGGTGACCTTCATTCCAGTCCTTCAACCAACGTGGACTGAACCGGCGTGTTGACGACATTTCCCGGATTGGAGTCTCAGCGGCGAGCATGGTCGAAACCTCCGGCGGCCCCGAGGGGCCGCCACCAGGCGGGAGGTCATAAGACCATTTCGCCTCATTCGGTGGGGTCGGAAAGGGCGAGCCAAGCCGCCCTCCTCCGGGCATCTTTGGAACTCCAAGACCGTCAATGTCCTCATGACCATCGAACGTTGGCCAGCCACCGCCCGTCGCCACAACTGGTCGGTCGACATAGGTAACGTTCATGGAGGTGTCGGATTGCCCACCTAGTTTGACGTATTGCCGCTCCTTCGATTGCGCATTCTTCAGCAATTCGAGAACGCGCGCCCGGACGAACTGCTCGAGCGGGCTTAGCTCGACACGATACGGCGGCTTGCTGCCTTTGAGCGCGATGTTCGGTTGCCCTGCGAGTCCGTCGAGTAGCGCCTGTCCGTAGATCGATATGCCTTTTGCGGGATCGCGAAACTCCCATGAGCGCTGGCCCGGCCCGGTCGAATAGAGCACCGGTGTCATCAGGTCCGGCGGGAGGATGGCGGCTTCTTCTTCTACGAGTATCTTTGCGCCAACCATGTTCTTGCCGCGGAGCTCCTTGTGATCGTTGCGGCAGGCGTCGACGAAGAAGAGCTGCTCGGTAACCTTCAGCGAACCGAGGCCGTAGAGCAGATTGGACGTGGAGATCGCGTCGTTGATATTTGGCTCAGGTGGCGCGAGATAATCGGAAGGTAGGAGGAGCTGGCATCCCTGCGTGCTTTCAAGCCCGTGGCCGGAGAAGAAGAACAGGCCTCGTGACTGCGCCGCCGCAGCGGCCGGAAGGCCGCGCATCGTCGCGGACCACCAGCGGATGGCGGCGCTGCAAGCGGCGAGTGTCGGATCGCCCCAACTGATCCGTTGTCCATTTCCGAGGGAAAGGTGGCCGACCTCCGCAGGCGTCGGCGACAGCAAGAGCCAGCAGCGCGCGAGCGGAGCCTCGTGACGGTACTGAGCGGAGAGCCAGCGGAAGATTCTGAATGCCGTCAAGGCGGAAACGTGAAGCTGGTCGAGACTCCGCGCCTCCTTGATCCAGGGTTTGCCCTGCGGATCGGTCGGAAGATCGCCGTTTTCGAGATGGCGATAGCGACTGACCCCGATAATGACGGCGAAGGTACCGGGCAATCCGGGTTTCCAGTCCGGATCAGCCCAGAGGCCCGGACCTTCGGCAGCATCGTCTTGCGGCACGAGTTTCATGCGGTCTTGAACTCCGTCTGTTTTGCGGCGCGGATTTTTTTGCCGAGTTCACGGAAGAAGCTCGCGCGTTCGAGATATCCGCCGTGTGCCGAAATCAAAGACTTGCCGCTGCTATAGGCTTCATCGTCCGCGCCAGCGCAGATGTCCTTCGCCGTGAAGCTCAGCACATCGTTATGGTCCCAGACGTTCCACCACACGCCCAGATTGGCGTGCGGGAACGGCACCGGAAACCCGGTGCGATGCTTTAGGTCGCTCGCCAGGAACAGCTTTGCCTCCTCGAAGAAGCCCACCTGGCTCGCGCTCGCACACCAGAAGTCGACACGGATATCTTTGGTAGCCGCATCGCTGGCAAGCACCGACGACACCGAGTCCCAGACAAGTTGCCCGCCCATGCTGTGGGTCAGCACGACGAGCGGCTCGTTTTCGTCCTCAAGCTTGCGCGCGTGCGCAAGCTTGAGCTTGTCGACAAGCCCTTTTTGGATCTCTCCCGGGTGCGACTTCGGATCGTCACGACCGTGCAGATAAACGAAGACATCGCCGATGAAGTTGCTCACCAGCACATTGAGCGTCGGACGAAGCTCGGCAAGCACCACGGAGACCGCGTAGCCGAGCCGATCCTCGCCGCGGTCGAGTGCTTCGTCGAGGCGTTCCTTCAGCCCGTTCCACCAGTCATCCAAACCCTTTCCGGCCAGCGGGTCTGCCTGGCTTGTCTTGTCGCGCACAAGTTGGATCAGAATCTCTACCTGCAACTCCGGTGTCTGGCCGGCCAGCGCCACCTGCGTCGCAGGATCGCGCGCAACGTCGTCGGCTGCCTGCATCAGGCGGGCCCGCGCAGCGCCATGTGCGCGAGCTTCCTCATCTCCGACAGGCTCAACGTCCTCAGGGGCCGGCGCGATGAGGCCGGCCAGCAAGTCGGACAGTTGCTCCGAAGTGAGGGCGGTCAGCGGCGGCATGTCACGGGCCGCAACGGGCTTGCTGCCCCCGGGCGCAGATAACAGGCCTTCGTCGTCCCGTGCCGCTGCAGCCGGCGGAGGATATTTCTCCAGCACCTTGCGGTTTTCGTCGACCACTAGACTGCGCGTCAGAATGTCTTCGGGCGTTTGACCAAAGCCCTTTCCGAGCAGTTGCGTGCGTGGGCGTGATGCACCGTCCCAATGAAGTTTTACGCCGCGATCTCCCCAATAGTAGTCGTCAATGAAAACGCGGTCCGGATCTTTGGAAATCTCAGGCGCCACATGGCGGCGCAACAATGGCTCGATCGCGAAGAAGCCTTCTCGTGAGCGCGTATTCACGCCGTGAACGTAGAGGATTGGCATGTCCTTGCCCTCCGTTGCACGCCAGCCATTATTTCTTCGGCAATTGCTAGTTGCAACGGGGAAATCGGCAAGAGCAGCGGAAATCGACAGCGCCCTGTTTTAGTTCGTCCCGCTGCTATCGCCTGTGAGGTACGAAAACTGCCAGCAAGCGAATACCGGCGAGGAAACGTTTTGAGCGGATGTAAACCAATTCACACACCGCAGAGCGCCACCGCAGTATCCTTGGATCCGATATCGCGTCGGCTTCGCAGCCGCTTTGAAAGCGGCGCGCTGCTCTCAACCTGGTCGTTCGAAAACGCGGGTTGCGGTGACTGGACGCACATTTTGAATGGCAGGCTCGCCCTGCTGTGAACCAGCGGGCGGATCATACTGAAGCAATTGTCGGATTGCATTGGCGCGCGCAACAACATGCGCAAGCAGGTCGCTATGGACCGGATTACCGGCAAGGAAAGCGGCTACCACGCCATCCCGCATCGTTCGATGCGGAGACGAAGTGGCGGTGCTTTCATTGCGATGCTCTGCAGCGCATGCATCGTCCTCTTCGCGAGCGAAGCCAGTGCGCAATGTTCGGCGCGAGCCGTCCTGCAGAACCGCCTGACGCTCAAGATAGCTCCCTCCGATGCGCCGCCGGCTCCAGTCACATCCGCCTTCGCGGCTCCGGTGTGGAGGACAATTACGGTGGGAACGTTTGCAAATTCTTTCGCCCTGCTTAGCGCGTTGGACGCAGCAGGCTGTGGCATCGGAAGCGTGGCGGAGGAAATTCTCGCGCGACCTGCCTTTAACGTCGGCACGACGAAAACAAGCGTGGAGCTATTTGCGGTATCGGCCGCGGAGCTGGGATTTCAGACCGATACTGCGCGGCTGGCGGATGTTTATGCACGCGCTCGACAATTGGGTTTCGGACTTGCGGCAGCGGAGGTCGCTCCGCAACTGAGGCTGCAATATTTCGACCAGCCGATGGGTGAATTTCTCATCGCAATGGAGCCGATCAGAACGTGGAAGGGCGATCCTGTCATTTTGGCCGTGGCCAATGGCGGAGCGGGATTGGTCCTGATCGGCCAGGATGGCAGCGCTGACGCGGAAATACCCGTCGCATCCCGCTTCCTGTTCGTGCGGTCCAACGAGGCCGCTTTGGCGAAGGCGGTCCGCGGCGGTGACGAGGCCGCAACGCTCGGCCGTCGCTGAGTTTCCGAAACTGAACGAGGAGCAGCGATCATGGAAGCAATTCCGCGTAAGCCACTCCGAGCGGCTTGTCATTGCGGTGTGGCGATCCTTCTGGCGTGTTTGCTCGGCATGGCCGATGCTCGGCCGATGCTGGCGCTATCGGAGCAATTTCCCGGTCCCTGGCTGGAAGTTACGCAAGAGGTCAGGGACTTCCTCACGGTGAACAAAATCTCTGCCTGCAGTCAGGCCGCGGGGCGTGAATCGTCGCGCAATCCCGGCGAATATCTCTTGTACTGCACATCGGACGAGAAGCGTTGGACAAGCTGGCGCGTACAACCCGCGGCGCGCAGTGTTCGAGGCCCGGGCGGGCTCTTGCGGGGCGTCGGACTGCCGGAGGGATATTAGGGCCGGTCAAGCGGACCAGCCGCGCGAGGACGGCTCACCAGGTGGGAAAGCCAAAAGGCGTACGCCAGAAACTGCGTGGGTAAGCGTAACGGACTTCGCTTCCCGGACTGCGCCGCCGCCTCTTGATGCCGCCTTGCGGCTCGCCGCTCAACAGCACCACGAACTCGGTTCCCTTGCCGATTTCCGAACTCGGCGCTTCGTCCGTGACGATCAGGGAAGATCGCGGCGTGATGTTGCCGATGCGATCCAACACATCCTGCGGAATGGCGATGCGGTCGAGCGCGGCCCTTGCGCGGTCCGAATTTGCCGGCACCGGCACCGGCTCAACGTCGCGGCCACCACTCCCATGCGCCCGGCTGTGTGGCTCTGCCGTGGCGCTGTGCGGACGCCCGCCGTCCAATGACACCACGTTCCATCGCAACCTGGCATCGTCGGTCGCGCGCTCGGCGGCGGTGAAGACATGCGTGCCGATCGGGCGATCCGGGTCTGCGATCGTGACCGGACTTTCAAGGATGGGCTTGAATGCCTGACGGATATAAAGCCGCTGGGTCTTGCGGCTGATCAGCACCGATACCGGCTGGAGTTCGCGTGCGACCTCGCGCGCCGCCTCGGCGGCCGCGACGCGCACCGTCTCCGCCGCGGCGACGGCTTCCCGCGCGGCCGTGACGGCATCTAGCCGCAGTTGCAGATTCACGTTGGCGACGTCCCATTGCAGTTGCAGCTCCGCGATTTTGGCAACCGCCTGCGCCTTGGCGTCCTCGGCCTGCTCCTTTGCCTCCGCCGAGATACTGGAGCCAAGTCTGGTCTCGGCAGCCGCCAATTGCGCCTCGGCGATGCGTTTCAGATTTTCAGCCGTGCGGACCGGCGCCCTGGCCTGCGTGGCCTCCCGCAAGGCCGTCCCGGCGGCTGTTCGCGCCTCGGCCACTTTCCTCGCGGCCTCTTGCGCCTCTGCAGTGCGGGCGGCGGCGAGGGCCGCGGCATCCGGCTTGGGTTGGAGCAGAAGCGGATGGGCGAGTTCGATCGGCGCCACATCGGTTGGCGCCACGATCACCCGCATGCCCATCATCGTCTCGCCGAACAGGCGTTCGGCGAAGTCGAAGGGCAGCCGGATACAGCCATGGGACGCCGGACGCCCCGGCAGGACGCCGCCATGGAGGGCGATGCCCGACCAGGTGATGCGTTGCATGTGCGGCATGAAGGCATCATCGTACAGGTTCGAGTAATGCTCCTCGACCTTCTGAATGACGCTGAAAATGCCTGCAGGCGTCTCGCGTCCCTTGGTGCCGCTCGATACCGGCGCCCGCAGGATCCATCCCCTGGAATCGTAGACGGTGATCCGCTGGGTGCGGAGCGAAACGATCGCCATGATCGGCTCGCCGGCGCTGCGAGACTGAACGGACTCGATCGGGCGTTCGCTCTGTCTGCTTTTGGCGGGCGCATCGTCTCGCGCCGCCATCAGCATGGCCAGAGCCGCAACGGCAAGACATGCAGGCCGCAGCCGCCTCCGTTTGCACTCCGGGCTTACGCAACGAGACCTCATGCCGCCCCAACTGATCAATCGGGTCAACGCCAGTCTGTACTGAAGTACATTCGGAACGTAACGCCAATCGACCGGCCTTGCCAACCTGGAACTGCGCAAATGCGCATGGACCGGCCGTCCTCGTTACTTCGCCGCGTGGCCACCCCTTCCGCCGCCGACCACGACGCCCGCGGCCTTTTCGATCGGCTTGATCGCGGCGGTAAAGTCCGACTCCGCGCCCTCGTCGCGGATGATGACCTCCCAGAGCCGCCCGACCGCTTCGGCGACTTCCATCGACAGCCCCAGCGATTTCATCTCCTCCAGCGCAAGCCGCACGTCCTTGACCATCAGCCCCGTGGCGAAGCCGAAATCGAAGCTGCGCGGCAAGACCGAGCGCGGAAACTTGTCGCGGCTCGCGGTGTTGAGCCCGGAACCCGCGTTGATGACGTCGATCATCACGGCCGGATCGAGCCCCGCCTTGACGCCCATCACCACGGCTTCCGACGTCGCCACCATGGCGGTCGCCGAGAGGAAATTGTTGGCGAGCTTCATGGTCTGTGCCGAGCCCGGCTTCTCGCCGATGAAGAACACCTTGCCGATCACGTCCAGCGCCGGCTTCACCGTCTCGCAATCGGCGCGCGGGCCGGAGACCATCACGGCGAGCGTTCCCTTCTCGGCGCCGCCGACGCCGCCGCTCACGGGGCTGTCGATCTGCACGATATTTCGCTTGGCCAACAATCCCTGAATTTTCGTCGCCATCTGCGAGCCGACAGTGGAGAGGTCGACGAATCGCTTCACGCGCTTGCCCTCGACCACGCCGCCCGCGCCGGTCGCGACATCGAGTGACGCCTGCAGCGAGGGCAGGCTCGCCAGCACGGTCTCGCAGCGGTCGGCGATATCCTTGGGCGATGATGCCGCCTGCGCGCCGAGCGCGACGAGCTTGTCCGTGGCCTCCTTCCGCGTATCGAACACCGTGAGTTGATGCCCGGCCTCGATCAGGCGGCGCGCCATCGGGAAGCCCATCTTCCCGAGGCCGATGAATCCGATTTCCATGGTGTCTCCCCGAATTCGCAATGACGGGATAAATTTCCGAGTTTTGCTCAGCCCTTGTCCAATTCCGCGAACACTTCGCGCGCGATGCGAAAGCTGTCGACGCCGGCCGGAATACCGGCATAGATCGAGACCTGCATGAATATCTCGCGGATTTCGTCGCGGCTGACGCCGTTGGTCAGCGCGCCCTTGATATGCGCCTTCAATTCGTGCGGCCGATTCAGGATCGAGATCATCGCGAGGTTGAGCATGCTGCGGGTCTTGCGCGGCAGTTCGTCGCGTCCCCACACCGCGCCCCAGCAATATTCGGTGACGAGTTCCTGAAACGGCTTGTTGAAGCCATCGGCGTTCTTCAGGGCGTTGTTGACATAGGCCTCGCCGAGCACGGCTTTGCGAATTTCCAGGCCCTTGTCGTGAGTCTTCTGGTCCATGTCGTTTCCTCGTATTTTTACGGTTCGGCGCGCACGTTAGGGGGCGGGGCGCCCGCAGTCACGCCTTCGTGTTATGCGTATTTCCGGGTGTGGGTTACTCCCGGAACAAGGTGCCTCATTGCCGCCGTTGTGCTAGGCTGACGTGTCGGTAACCCGGAGAGATTGTTGAACGGCGCTTCCCCCGACCCCACCAAATCCGCGCGCGAGCCGGATGCGCTCGCACGGCTGCAATTGGCGCAGGCCCTGCAACGGGCTCAGTATGCGATTGCGTGGGAGCGCGCCTGGCCGGGTCTCGCCCGGTTCTTGTGCGTCGTCGGACTGTTTCTGGTGGCGTCCTGGGCCGGGCTGTGGCTGGCGCTGCCGTTCCTGGCCCGCGCGATCGGCATCGGCCTGTTCGCCCTCGCAGGCCTGGCCGCGCTGTTCCCGCTGGCGCGGTTTCGCTGGCCGAGCCGCGAAGAGGGCTTGAACCGGCTCGACCGCGGTACCGGCATCCGCCACCGCCCGGCGACCGCGCTGACCGATACGCTTCAATCCAAGGATCCGATCGCGCAGGCGCTGTGGCGCGAGCAGCGCGAGCGCACGCTGGCCTCGATCAAGCGGATCCGCGCCGGCCTGCCTTCGCCGCGGCTGCCGATCCACGACCCCTGGGCGCTGCGCGCGCTGGTCATGGTGATGCTGGTTGCGGCCTATGTCGCCGCCGGCGACGAGCGCGCGCTGCGCATAGCCGCCGCGTTCGACTGGAACGGCGTGCTGGCGCCGGCCAATGTCCGCGTCGATGCCTGGGTGACCCCGCCGCTCTATACCGGCAAGCCGCCGGTCATTCTGTCCGCCGCCAACCGGGATGCAGCTTCCCCCGATAGCGGCGCCCCGTTGCCGGTGCCTGCCGGCAGCACGCTCCTGGTGCGTTCCAGCGGCGGCGCCATCGATGTCGTGGTCGGCGGCGGCGTGACCGAGGTTGCGCCGAGCGAGCAGGCGCCAAAGGGCACCAACGAACGGCATTTCAAGATTACCGGTGACGGCAGCGCGCATGTTCGTGCGCCGTCCGGCCAGCCGCTGTGGCGCTTTGCGGCCACGCCCGACCGTGCGCCGAGCATTTCGCTGGCCAAGGATCCGGAACGCCAGGCCCGCGGCTCGCTGCAGATGTCCTACAAGCTGGAGGACGATTACGGCGTCACCGAAGCCCGCGCGCAATTCGCCGCCCGCAAGCCCGATGCGGCCAAGGATGAGGCGGGCAAGGAAGGAAGCAAGGAGGCAGGCAAGGCCGCACCGCGGCCGCTGTTCGATGCACCGCAGTTTGCGCTGGTGCTGCCGAATGCGCGCACCCGCAACGGTGTCGGCCAGACGGTGAAGGATCTCAGCGAGGATCCTTACGCCGGCGCCGACGTGACACTGACGCTCACGGCCAAGGACGAGGCCGGCAATGAGGGTAAGAGCGAGCCGCACAACATGCGGCTGCCGGAGCGGCTGTTCACTAAGCCGTTGGCACGCGCCCTGATCGAGCAGCGCCGCATCCTGGCGCTCGACGCCAACCAGAATGCGCTGGTTTATACCGCACTCGATGCGCTGATGATCGCGCCGGAACTGTTCACGCCGGAATCCGGTCATTATCTCGGTCTCTTCAGCGTGAAGCACCAGCTCGAGGCGGCGCGCACCGACGACGCGCTGCGCGAGGTCGTCGCCAGCCTGTGGGCGCTGGCGGTGACCATCGAGGACGGCAACATCACCGATGTCGACAAGGCGCTGCGCGCCGCCCAGGAGGCGCTCAAGCAGGCGCTGGAGCGCGGCGCCAGCGACGAGGAGATCAAGAAGCTGACGGACAATCTGCGCGCCGCGCTGGATAATTTCCTGCGCCAGCTCGCCGAGCAGTTCCGCAACAATCCGCAGCAGCTGGCGCGTCCGCTCGATCCCAATACCAAGATGCTGAGCCAGCAGGATCTCAAGAGCATGCTCGACCGGCTGGAGCGGATGTCGCGTTCCGGCGACAAGGAGGCCGCCAAGCAATTGCTCGAACAGTTACAGCAGATGCTGGAAAATCTGCAGATGGCGCAGCCCGGCCAGGGCGGCGACAACGACATGGAGCAGGCGCTGAACGAACTCAGCGACATGATCCGCAAGCAGCAGCAGTTGCGCGACAAGACCTACAAGCAGGGCCAGGATTCGAGGCGCGACCGCATGCGCGGCAAGCAGGGCGACCAAAGCATGGGCGACCTGCAGCAGGACCAGCAGGGCCTGCGCGACCGGCTGAAGAAATTGCAGGAAGAACTCGCCAAGCGCGGCATGGGGCCGGGCCAGCGCGGCCAGCAGGGCCAGCGCGGCGACCAGCAGGGCATGCAGCAGGGGCAGGGCGGCGATCAGGGCGACGGCGAGGACGGGCTCGAACAGGCCGATAACGCCATGGGCGATGCCGGCAGCCGGCTCGGCGAGGGCAACGCGGATGGCGCGGTGGACTCGCAGGGACGCGCGCTGGATGCGCTGCGCAAGGGCGCCCAGAGCCTTGCCGAGGCCATGCAGCAGGGCGACGGCGACCAGCCGGGCGATGGCCCCGGCAATCCCAGAGGCCGCCAGCAGGGCGCCAACAACTCGACCGATCCGCTCGGACGGCCAATGCGCAACAACGAATTCACCGACGACTATACCGTGAAGATCCCCGGCGAGATCGATGTGCAGCGGGTGCGCCGGATTCTGGAAGAACTGCGCCGCCGTCTCGCCGATCCGTCCCGCCCGCAGATCGAACTCGACTATATCGAGCGGCTGCTGAAGGATTATTAAGCGCTTTTGCGGAGCACGCCGCTGTCGTCACCCGCGAAAGCGGTGATCCAGTATTCCAGAGACGTTAACGATTGAATCGAGAAGCCGCGGCGTACTAGATCCGCGCATTCGCGGGGATGACGAGCGGGGGTATGGCGAAACCGCTGACCACTTCCTCGACTATCCGTTCTTCTTCGCCGCCAGCGCGTCCGCCACCGCCGTGCGGATGTCGTGCACCGAAAACGGCTTCGTCACCACGTCGTGCACGATGGCGTTGAGGCCGGAGGCGCGTTCGCGCTGGTCGGCAAAGCCGGTCATCAACAGGATCTTCAGGTCGGGAAAATCGCGCGCCGCGGTCAGCGCCAGCGCAATGCCGTCCATGACCGGCATCTGGATGTCGGTCAGGAGCAGGTCGAACATGCCTTGTTCGCGGGTCAGGATATCGAGCGCTTCGGCGCCGTCCTCGGCGGTGACGGTCTCGTGGCCGTCCATGGCGATGGCGCGCGCCACCAGCGAGCGCATTGAATCTTCGTCGTCGGCAATCAGGACGCGCGGCATGAACCCTTGATCTCTCGCCTCAGCGGAACAGGCGGCCGCGTTCAGGCGTGACCGGCCAGATCCCGCTTGTTGAAAAAACGTACGTCAATATTGCGGCCTTCAGGCGGCGGAGAGGCCAGGCGCGACTTGAAATAGGCGCGCTCGCCGGGCTTGAGCACCGGCTGCTCCAATACCGCGTTCCAGGCGTAGATCTCGGTGCCCTGCGCGTCGCGGACGGAGAAGCGCAGCCGCGGCAATTCGACCGGCTTTTTGGTCTCGCCGACGATCACGCCCTCGATGACCAGCACCGGCTTGCCGTCAACGGTCTCGTTGCTGACCTTGATGTCCTTGAACGACAGCCCGCGCAGGTTCACATCCAGCCCGACCATCCTGTAGAACGTCGCGGTCTGCGGCAGCAGCCGCACGACATCGCTGCGCCAGATCATCAGCGCCAGGACCAGCGCGCCCATCGCGGCGCAGGCGGTCGGCAGGCCGACGACCGGCAGGAACGGAATGCGGGGCAGGGAGGGGAGCCGGAACAGCCGGGCCAGCCGCTCGCGGTGCGTGGTGACCGGAATTTCTTCATGGTCCTCCGCCTCCCGCCGGGCGGCCGATGGCCAGTCGCTGCCGTCGCCCTGCGGCGCGCCTTCGCCCTCGGCCGGCCAGCCGGCCGAAATAGAGGGACTGTCGACCACCGGGGTGTCCTGTGCCTCGTCCTCGCGCGCCATCGCCTCCCATTCGGCCGCGGCATCGTCCGCAGCCGGCCGGCTCGATTGCCCCGGACCCGGAGGAGGGCTTGGCACGGCGGCCGGCGCGGTTTCCGCCAGTTCGATCGCGTCCTCGGGCCGCGCCAGCCAGGTTTCCTTGCACCGGGAGCAGCGGACGGTGCGTCCACCGGCCCCCAGGGTGGCCGGATTGATCGCGTAAGATGTTGTACAATGGGGGCAAACGATATGCATGGAGCCCATCTCACCAGTGTCTTTGCCCGGATGCTACATAGCGACTGTTAACGAATCGGAAACCATAACGGTCGCAAAACCGTTTTGTCCGGTTAGTACCCAAACCGGCGGGCTACGAGCCCAAAGTTCAGGTTCGGGCCCAGGTTCAGGTTCAAGTCCGGGGTCTCCGGGCACGGTCCATATCGAGCGGAGCTGAGCTTGGTTCGGTTCGAAAATGTCGGTTTGCGCTACGGGCTCGGCCCGGAGATTTTGCGCGACCTCTCCTTCATGATTCCGGCGCATTCCTTCCAGTTTCTCACCGGACCCTCCGGCGCCGGCAAGACGTCGCTGCTGCGGCTGTTGTTCCTGTCGCTGCGGCCGACGCGCGGCCTCGTCAATCTGTTCGGCGAAGACGTCTCGCTGCTCGGCAAGGATCAGATTGCGAACATGCGCCAGAAGATCGGCATCGTGCTGCAGGACTTTCGCCTGCTCGACCACATGACGACCTACGAGAATGTGGCGCTGCCGTTCCGCGTGATGGGTCGCGACGAATCCAGCTATCGCCGCGAGGTGATCGACCTGTTGCGGTGGGTCGGCCTCGGCGAGCGCATGGATGCGCTGCCGCCGATCCTGTCGGGTGGTGAGAAGCAGCGCGCCGCGATCGCGCGCGCGGTGATCTCGCGGCCGCAATTGCTGCTGGCGGACGAGCCGACCGGCAGCGTCGACCCGACGCTCGGCCGGCGCCTGTTGCGGCTGTTCATCGAATTGAACCGGCTGGGCACCGCGGTCATCATCGCGACCCACGACATCACGCTGATGGATCAGTACGAGGCGCGGCGGCTGGTGCTGCATCAGGGACGGCTGCACATCTATGAGTAGGGTTGGCGACGAGCATGGTCCGCTGGTGGACCTCGGCAACGAGCGCCCGCAGGTGCCGGCGCAGGCGCGCAACATGTCGCCGATCGTGCCGCGGGCCTCGATCTCGGGTCGCGCGCTGGTCGCCGTCGTCGCCATCATGACGTTCCTCGCGTCCATCACCACCGGCACGGTGTTTCTGATCAGCGCATCCGCGGCGGAATGGCAGTCGGAAGTCGCCAGCGAAATCACCGTTCAGGTGCGACCGCAAGGAGGCCGCGACCTCGAGCGCGACGTGACCGCGGCGGCGGAGGCGATGCGAGCGCAGCCCGGCATCGTCCAGGTCAAGTCGTTCAGCAAGGACGAATCGGCGAAATTGCTCGAGCCGTGGCTCGGCAGCGGGCTCTCGATCGAGCAACTGCCGGTGCCGCGCGTCGTCGTCGCGCGCGTACAGCCCGGCACCACGCTCGACCTCGCAGGCCTGCGCAAGGCGGTGACGCAGGTGGCCCCATCGGCGAGCGTCGATGACCACCGTGCCTGGATCGAGCGCATGCGCTCGATGACCGGGGCGACGGTGTTTGCCGGCATCGGAATTCTTGCGCTGGTGATCGTGGCGACGATCATCTCGGTTTCGTTCGCAACCCGCGGCGCAATGGCGGCTAACCGCCCGATCGTCGAAGTGCTGCATTTCGTCGGCGCCGGCGACCGCTACATCGCCAACCACTTCTTGCGGCATTTTCTCAGGCTCGGGCTGGAGGGCGGGGTAATCGGCGGCGGCGCCGCGATGCTGGGTTTCGGCTTCTCCGAATCGATCGCGAGCTGGTTTTCGGGTACCCCCGTAGGCGATCAGTTCGCAGCGCTGCTGGGGACGTTTTCGCTGCCGCCCTCGGGTTATCTGGCGCTCGCGGTGCAGGCCGTGGCGATTGCCGCCATCACCGCTTGGGCCTCGCGGCGAACGCTGTTTGCCACGCTGGACGATATCGATTGATCCGGGCCACCTGTCCGGGGTGGACCGGGACTCCACTTCGCATGAAAACGTTCTAGAATTACAAACAGGAAGGGGATCGCCGGACCACATGGGTTTGCAGCACGACGACAGCACGCCGAGGGCGCCGGCCGCACGGCCGCGCGGGTGGCTGCGCGCGGTCATCGTCGGCGGCATGGCGATCCTCTTCGTCGGCGCGGCCGTGGGTTTTGTTGCCTTTCTCTCGCAATTGCGCGGCGTCGAGATCAAGCCGGCGCGCAATGCCGACGGGATCGTGGTGTTCACCGGCGGCTCGTCGCGGGTGTCGGATGCAATGGAATTGCTGGCCGCGGGCTACGGCAAGCGGCTGTTGATCTCCGGCGTGCATCCGACCAATGCCGTCAGCGACATTTCACGCTCGCTGCCCGACAATCACGCGCTGCTCGGCTGTTGCGTCGACCTCGACCGCTCCGCCGTCAACACGCGCAGCAATGCCGCAGAGACGCGGCGCTGGGCTCGCGAGCGCGGCTTCAAGTCGCTGATCGTGGTGACGTCGAACTACCACATGCCGCGGGCCATCCTGGAATTGTCGCATGCGATGCCGGATGTGACGCTGATTCCGTTCGCGGTGATCGGCGACAGATGGCGCGACGAGCCGTGGTGGACCAGCGGCGCGACGCTGCGTCTGTTGCTGTCGGAATATGCGAAATACGTCGCCGCCGAGGTGCGCGTGCTGCTGGCCGATGTCGGCCTCGAACTGATGTCCGATCCCTCCGATCAGCCTGTGCCGGCGCTGCGCCGGCCGGCGACGGCGCAAGCCAACTAGGTCAACGGTCGCTGTTCTCTGCAGGAAGAGCCAGCGGATGCTGACTGTGCAGCATCGCCGCGAGCTGGTGCAGTTGGGAATCGCGGAAACCTTCCGCCTCGATCGCCTTCACGGTGGCCAGAACATAGTCGCGGTTGACGCCGGACTGGCCGTGCCCCTGCAGCACGTGGCGCAACTGCTCGGCGAGCGACAGCCGCCCGGCATATTGCGTGTGGCCGCGGTCGACTACGTAGACCAGCGCGCTGACGCGTTCGCGCGCCTCGTTCTCCAGCCAGACCGATCGTTTCACCTCGCGATACACCGAAGTGACCTGCTCGCGCTCGCGCAAATAGGCGATGGTCGCGGCGCTGTGCTTTTCCGCAACGCGGAACGCGATGCCCCGGCAGGCGCCGCCGCGGTCGAGCCCGAGCACGAGGCCCGGCTTCTCCGGCGTGCCGCGATGGACGAAGGAATAGACGCAGAGCGCACGGTGTTCCCCGATCAGCCGCGCCGGCACCCGTTCGATGAAGTCGAAGCCCGGGCGCCACATCAGGGAGCCGTAACCGAACACCCAGAGGTCGCCTGTCGAGAATTCGGTATCGTTGAGTGTAATCGCGGACATGCTCCCGCACCGCTACCAGAACGGACCGGCAAAGCGAAGTGATTTCAATACCTTTTGTTGTGGGAAGCGGATGCTTACATTCGCCCCAATCGCTAGCCAAAGGACGCCGCATGCCTGACATGACCCCCGCGCCGCGCCGGCGCCCGCTGTGGCGCCTGTTCATCATGCCCGCACTTCTGCTTGTCGCCGCGGCGGCATGGAGCGCGTTCTGGTTCTACGCCGCCTCCGAGGTCGGCGTGCGCGCCGATGCGTGGGCCGCGCGGGAGGCGAAGTCGGGGCGCGTCTATGAATGCGGCAAGCGCTCGGTGGCCGGCTATCCGTTCCGCCTCGAGGTCCGCTGCGACGATGCCCGCGTGTCGCTGATCTCGCAGACCGCCGGCGCACAGGCCCCGTTCACCGCGCGGCTCGGCGAGATCATGGTGATCGCGCAGATCTACCAGCCGAAACTCCTGATCGCCGAATTCAAGGCGCCGGCCACGCTCGCCGATCGCGGCCAGCCGCCGTCGATGAAGGTGAACTGGACGTTGGGCCGCAGCAGCGTCATCGGACTGCCGAATGATCTGCAGCGCGCTTCCATCGTGTTCGACAATCCCTCGATCGACCGCATCAACGGCCCGGTCGAGACGCCGCTCGCGCGGGCGAGTCATGTCGAGCTGCACGGCCGCCTCGCCGAGGGCTCGGCGAAGGATCATCCGGTGATCGAAGCCGTGCTGCAGATATCCGGCGGCAATATTCAGGAGGTGCATCCCGTGCTCGCACAGCCGTTCGACGCCGACATCCAGACGAGGCTCACCGGACTGAAGGATTTGGCGCCGAAACCGTGGCCCGAGCGGTTCAGGGAATTGCAGGCAGCGGGCGGCCATGTCGAGATCGTGCGCTCGCGCATTCAGCAGGGCGATCTGATCTCGGTCGCCGCCGGCACGCTCAGCCTCAATGCGCAGGGGCGGATCGACGGCGAATTGCAGATGACGGTGGCGGGAATCGAGAAGGTGATCCCGCTGCTCGGCATCGAAAAGATACTGGAGGAGGGCGTGCCGCAGGCCACCCTCGACCGCGTCGCGCCGGGCGTGAAGAGCCAGGACCTCAACAATCTGTTCGGCGCGCTCGACAGGGCCGTCCCGGGGCTCGGCAAGGTCGTCAAGCAGAACGCCAATGCCGGCGTCACGGCCGGCATCAACGCGCTCGGCAAAGCGGCGGAGCTGGAAGGGAAGAAAGCGCGCGCCTTCCCGCTGCGCTTCGTCGACGGCACGGTGTTTTTCGGCCCGCTCAAGGTCGGCCAGGTGCCGCCGCTGTTTTGAGTTGTGACTGTAAATCGTAGGGTGGGTTTCGCTTTCTCTCCACCCGTCCATCCATCTCTGCGTTGAACACTCACGACCGGGAGCAAGCGTTCGTACCGAATTCCTGGGTAAAAACATCGAGCAAGAACGAATGATCTCGCGGCGAAATCTCGCGTGCCCGCAGATATCCTTGTTCCAGCAACTGTCGCACGAACGCCTCTATTTGCCGGTCTTTTGGAGTGGTCCATGCTTCATCGATGAATTTGCTCGCGCGCGGGCCGCGAAAGTGAAATTCGGTGTTCAGGTATTTCTTGGTGCTGTAATAGTTTTGGATCGCCGCAATGATTTGCGCGCGTCGGGCAGGTTCGCAGATAGCTGGACCCGGCGGTTCAAATTCGAGGACCGCGTCTCGAACTCGCTCAACCGGACTTTTGGAAAAACGTTCCTCGAACTTGCTGGGATCGTCCAGATCCGACATCGGCCGTTCGGCTACCGGCTTTAAGTCGGAAATCGTCAGCGCGCGCCCGGCCCGAAGCGACCCGTCTGCCGCAATCGGATCGCGGGGGCCCAAGAGTTGGTTGTGCTCACCCGAGAAGAACAATACCGCCGAAACCGTGGCCAGCGCCAGCAAGGTACGAAGCGTGCCCATCCGTTTTTCTTAGGGGCGGCAGCTCAGTTGCCGGCGGTTCTCTTTCATGGTCTTGCGTGCAGCCGGATCTGCTGTTGGATCGAGGGCCCAATCGCTAGCCATTCCAGCGACCTTGACGACGACGTCCTGACCGAAATCGCCCTCGCGTATCGTATCGGTATTGTGCACCTGGCGCATGAGGTCGCGCACCGTTTTGTCGAAGGGGGTGTTGAATGCCTTGATTGCAAGCTCCATCTGAGCTCTTTCCTTCGAGCCGCACTTCTGCAGACATGGAGCAATACTCAGCCATGCGCGCGCGTAGTTGGTTGCCGCGGTGATATATTGATCCCTCAAATAGGCGTTGCATGGACTTGCGAGGAGATTGTTGGCCGTACTTTGCACCCCCTGTCGCAAGCGGTCGCGAACCACGTCGTGGTCACTTTCGTAGGCATCCGCCTTGTTGTCACGCGGGTCGTCACTGGTGCCGACACGGTGAAACGTCGGCAGGTTCGGGTTAGGCATCACCTGCCGCACACGAAACAACTCCAGTACGGCTGCACACGAAATGAAAGCGACTACAATCGTGATGGCGACAAGTCGGTAGCCAATCATGACAAAATCTCCGGTAGAATTTATTCATCGTTCTACCGTGTGGACGATTAATATCCGGTGTCAAACATCACGCGGGATGCCTTACGTGTAGTTTCCGAATTGATAAGCTTCGTAGCCCGGATGAGCGCAGCGATATCCGGGACCGCTCCAACACCGCCCCGGATATCGCTGCGCTCATCCGGGCTACATGGCTTCGGATGCGCGCGCCGGTAAAATCACGGTCGCCGAAGCGTGATCGGCATCCGGGAATGCCGCTCCATGAAAGACAGTCTTGCTCTCTGAAGATCCATTGATGTCCGTGGATCGATCACGAGGAGAAGACAAATGACAAAAATCAAATTGCTCGGCGCGATTAGCGCTTTGTCTGCGCTGGTCGCTGCTCCAGCATCGGCGCAGCACATGATAGATGAGCCAGGGATGTATGCGTTCTATCATCCCAATGGCGATCTCGGCATCGGATCAACACGGCCGCTCGACGCTCAAGCCATGGCGCCACGACTTATCATGCGACACCCGATGATCGCGAGACGCGCGAAGCCGCTGAAATAGGTTTCCCTGCGGCGCCGGCGATGCGGTCGTCAAGCTGACATCGTCCGTAAAATCTCTCCCCGTCATGCGAGGAGAGTGGCGACGAAGCAATCCATCTATCCGTTATGCCGCGCTATGGATTGCTTCGCTTCGCCCGCAATGACGAAATGGGGGGCACTACGCTCATCCGGGCTGCGCACTGGAATCCCCCAACAACGTGTGCGCGTCGGCGAAGGCTACGAAGCACGCGGAAGGAATGTTAATAAAACGGATCCATCGTCGCCAACGAACAAACGATTATCGCCGAAGTCCTGATCGGAAGACCTCAACACATCATAGTCCCGGCCACTTGAGAAAAATATCTCTACCGAGCGCGCCTTCTTGTCGACGATGACGTCATCTCTTGAAAGTTCTAGCAGAATTCGATCGACCATCGGGCCCGGATCGACGTACTGACGTACGCCGATAACGGCATCGTCTGATGCGCGTAGCCAATCATAGAATCCGAGCCAGTCTCCGGTGCCGCTGTCTCGAAATGTTGTCCCGGCTATTCCAACCGAAGCCCCCTCAATGGTTACGGCATCAAGAAGATATGCCTGCCGCTGTTTCGGAAGACACACGATCGAAAGTTGCTTTGAACCAGACGCCATCGTGTGATCTCACCGTGCACGCCAGATTTCGCTAGTTTGCCCGTGCTCAGGCGTGGATTGCTTCGCTGCGCTCGCAATGACTGCTGCGAGCGCGCGGGCTCACTCCTTCTTCTCCAGCGGCGGATGCGGCCGGCCGAAATCGGCGGCGGCCGAGTCCTGTCCGATCTCGACAATGCCGCGGCGGATGGCGCGGGTGCGGGTGAAGTGCTCGAACAGCGCTTCGCCGTCATTGCGTCGGATGGCGCGGGTGAGCTTTGACAGGTCCTCGTTGAAGGTGCCGAGCATTTCCAGCACGGCTTCCTTGTTGTTGAGGAACACGTCGCGCCACATCGTCGGGTCCGAGGCCGCGATGCGGGTGAAGTCGCGAAAACCGCCGGCGGAAAACTTGATCACTTCCGACGACGTCACCTGCGCCAGTTCGTCGGCGGTGCCGACGATGGTGTAGGCGATCAGATGCGGCAGATGGCTGGTGATCGCCAGCACCAGGTCGTGATGATCCGGCGTCATGATCTCGACCCTGGCGCCCATGCCGGCCCAGAACGCGCGCAGCGTTTCGACCGCCATCGGATCGGCGCCGTCGGGCGGGGTCAGAATGCACCAGCGGTTGATGAAGAGTTCGGCGAAGCCGGAGTCAGGCCCCGAATGTTCGGTGCCGGCGACCGGATGCGCCGGCACGAAATGCACGTTGCCCGGCAAATGCGGCGCCATTTCGCGGACGATGGCGCCCTTGACCGAACCGACGTCGGAAACGATCGCGCCCGCTTTCAGGTGCGGCGCGATCTCCTGCGCGACCGGGCCGCAGGCGCCGACGGGAATGCAGAGGATCACGAGGTCGGCGTCCCTGACGGCCTCCGCGTTGGTCTCCAGCACGCGATCGACGATGCCGAGTTCGCTGACCCGCGCGCGGGTTTTTTCCGAGCGCGCGGTGGTGACGATTTCACTGGCGAGCCCCTGGGCCCGCACGGCGCGCGCGATCGAACCGCCGATCAGGCCGAAGCCGATCAGCGCGACGCGTCGGAAGATCGGTGCCGCGTTCATTTCGCCGCCATGAAGTCGCGCAAGGCCTCGACGACGAGGCGGTTGGCCTCCTCGGTGCCGATGGTCATGCGTAGGGAATGCGGCAGGCCGTAATTGTTCAGCGCCCGCAGCACCAGGCCACGTTTGGTCAGGAACACGTCAGCGTCGACCGAGGTCTTGCCCTTCTCGGTCGGGAAGTGGATCAACACGAAGTTCGCGACGCTCGGCGTCACCTTCAAGCCGAGCTTGCCGATCTCTTCCGTCAGCCAGTTGCGCCATTGCTCGGTGAATGCCTTCGACATCTGGACATGTGCGGTGTCCTCGATCGCGGCCACCGCCGCCAGCATCGCCGGCGTCGAGACGTTGAAGGGCCCGCGGATCCGGTTGACGGCGTCGACGATGTTGGCCGGGCCGAACATCCAGCCGATACGCAACGCCGCCAGCCCGTGAATCTTGGAGAAGGTGTGCGTCATCACGGTGTTTTCGGTGGTCGCCACCAGCTCCAGGCCGAGCTCGTAGTCGTTGCGCGACACGTAGTCGGCGTACGCAGCATCCAGCACCAGCAGCACATGCGGGGGCAGGCCGGCGCGCAGCCGCTTGACCTCGTCAAACGGCAGATAGGTGCCGGTCGGGTTGTTCGGGTTGGCGAGCCACACCAGTTTGGTCTTCGGCGTCACGCGCGCGAGAATCGCGTCGACGTCGGCGGTAAAGTTGGTCTCGGGCGCGACGACGTTTTTCGCGCCGTTCGCCATCGTGGCGATCGGGTACACCAGAAAACCGTGGGCGGTGGAGATCGCCTCGTCGCCTTGGCTGAGATAGGTGTGCGCGAGCAGATTGAGGATTTCGTCCGAGCCGGCGCCGCAGATGATGCGGTTGGGATCGAGGCCATAGGCGCGGCCGATCGCTTCGCGCAGCACCTTTGAAGTTCCTTCCGGATAATCTTCCAGATGTCCGACGGCGTCCTTGTAGACGTCCATCGCCTTCGGCGACGGCCCGAACGGGGTCTCGTTGGCGGACAGCTTGAATACCTTGCGGCCCGGCTCCGGCACCGGCGTCTTGCCGGGCGTGTAGGGCGCAATATCGAGAATGCCGGGATTCGGCACGGGGCGGTTCATCTTCAACTCCGGAATTTCAGGCAGCGTTCAAGGCTTCGCCGACCCGTTCGGGGGCACCGTATAGCGCGTTGCGTGGCTGCCGACGAGGGCCGAGGAGCGCACGGAGGCGCCGGCATGGATCAGGGCGGCCTTGATCTTTTCGAAGCCGGTGCCGGCATCCGATACCAAGAGCGCTGCGCCGTCGAAGGCGGTATCGGGCACCGCGACGATTTCGGCGAGCGGCGCCACCGCGCGGGCGATATCGGCGCTCCACCCCGAGACGCGGACGCTCCACACCTGCACTTCCGTCACCATGGCGTCGTCGGCCACCCGCGAGATCACGAAGACGGGCAGGGCGGCCGGATGATCGGCGCGTTCGAGGAACGGGAGGCGAGCATTGATCTTGGGTGCACCGCTGGCTTCCAGCGCGATCCACCAAGGCGTGCGGCTCGAGGTCGCCGAGACCAGCGCCAGATCGCCCTTCGATTTCGCCACCGCTTCGACCGCCGCCTGCGCACTGAAATGGCCGACATAGGGCACGACAAAGCCGAAATGAAACCGCGCCGAATCCCGCATCGCAGGTTCGCCGACCGAGACGTCCGCATGCACCGAGAACGGCGCCTGCACGTAGGTGAAGGTCGAGATGATGACGCGCCAGATACTCTCGATGGTGTCGAGCGGCAGGATGCCGCGATGGCGCCGGACGAGCTCGCGCATCATGCTGGCCTCGCGCGCGGGCCGGAATGCCGAGCCGACCTCCTGGCTCTGCTTCACCTGGATCAGCCGGTCGATGATGTCGCCGCGCGCCATCAAGAGGCGATGGATCTGCTCGTCGATCGCGTCGATCTCCTTGCGCAGT
The DNA here is from genome assembly GCF_001440475.1 of Bradyrhizobium lablabi. Classification (GTDB taxonomy): domain Bacteria; phylum Pseudomonadota; class Alphaproteobacteria; order Rhizobiales; family Xanthobacteraceae; genus Bradyrhizobium; species Bradyrhizobium lablabi. The sequence continues at coordinate 121,718 of NZ_LLYB01000065.1, forward strand.
TCCTGCAGCGAGGGGGGAGCCGGGGGAGCTTTGGACATGTCACAACCTTCAGCGCCGGATCGATCCGAAATCACCGGCAATCATGGTCATTGATTAGAAAAGACGGCCGCTGAAAGCAAAGAGAAACGTCTGTAACGGCATGGCAGCTACCCGGTTAACCATGGCCCTGCCTTGACGGAAAGCCCGCTTCGGACTAGTTTTTCGCCATTCCGTGGTCATTTGAGCCGGCCGGCTTGCAGCCACGTTAAACAACTCGCTAAACAGGCCGGGGACAGAAGTGATCCCGGCCGAACCTTTCGTTCAGGCCGGGTTTTTTATGGCCTGACTTCTGTCTGGAGCCTCCGCAAGGGGGGTGGTCGTCGATGACAAATTTGCAGTCGGTATCCAGTCCGTCGATTCACAGCGAGGATCGCGCCCACGAGGCCGATCATCCGACCTCGACGGTAGCGAAGTTCGGCGTTGAGCAGCCCTTGAAGCTCGATTGCGGCATTGATCTCGCGCCGATCCAGATCGCCTATCAGACCTATGGCGAGCTGAACGCCGATCGCTCCAATGCGATCCTGATCTGCCACGCGCTGACGCTCGATCAGCATGTCGCCAATGTGCATCCGCTGACCGGCAAGGCTGGCTGGTGGGAAATCATGGTTGGCCCCGGCCGTCCGCTCGATACCGACAAATACTTCATCATCTGCTCGAACGTGATCGGCGGCTGCATGGGATCGACCGGTCCGGCCTCGACCAATCCGGCGACCGGCAAGGCATGGGGACTGGATTTCCCGCTCATCACCATCCCCGACATGGTCCGCGCGCAGGCGATGCTGCTGGATCGGCTGGGCATCGAAACGCTGCTCTGCGTGATCGGCGGCTCCATGGGCGGCATGCAGGTGCTGCAATGGACCGCCGCGTATCCGGAGCGGGTGTTTTCGGCGCTGCCGGTGGCGTGCTCGACGCGCCATTCGGCGCAGAACATCGCGTTTCACGAACTCGGCCGGCAGGCCGTGATGGCCGATCCGGACTGGCATCACGGGCGCTATTTCGAGCGCAACACCCATCCGCATCGCGGGCTCGCGGTGGCGCGGATGGCAGGGCACATCACCTATCTTTCCGACGCCGCGCTGCATCGCAAGTTCGGACGGCGGATGCAGGATCGCGAGCTGCCGACCTTCTCGTTCGACGCGGATTTCCAGGTCGAGAGCTATCTGCGTTATCAGGGCTCGTCCTTCGTCGAGCGCTTCGATGCCAACAGCTACCTCTACCTGACGCGGGCGATGGACTATTTCGATATCGCCGCCGACCACAACGGCGTGCTGGCGCAGGCGTTTCGCGGCATCAAGACCCGCTTCTGCGTGGTGTCGTTCACGTCAGACTGGCTGTTCCCGACGTCGGAATCGCGGGCGTTGGTGCATGCGCTGAATGCATCGAGCGCGCGGGTGTCGTTTGCCGAGATCGAGACCGATCGCGGCCACGACGCCTTCCTGCTCGACGTGCCCGAGTTCTTCGACATCTCCCGCGCCTTCCTGGAATCCGCAGGCAAGGCGCGCGGCCTTGATAGCAAAGCGTTTTCGAGCGAAGTGGATGCCGGTTCGCGTGAAGAAGACGCGTCAAAAAAGACATAGAGGCTGAAATGGCGTTGCAGGAACAGAGTCTTCCGCTCGGCGGTGTAACGCCCGATCGCACCGGCAAATATCGCACCGATCACCTTCTCGTCGCCGAAATGATTGCGGCCGGCTCAAAAGTGCTCGACGTGGGCTGCGGCGACGGCGAATTGCTGCAGCTTCTCGAAAGCCGCGGCATCGATGGGCGCGGGATCGAACTGTCGCGCGAGGGCGTCAACCGCTGCGTCGCGAAGGGGCTCGCCGTGGTGCAGGGCGACGCCGACACCGACCTCGTCAACTATCCGGACGACGCTTTCGACTACGTGATTCTGTCGCAGACGCTGCAGGCGACGCGGCAGCCGAAGACCGTGCTGGAGAACCTGTTGCGCATCGGCCGGCGCGCGATCGTATCGTTCCCGAACTTCGGGTTCTGGAAGATGCGGCTGCAACTGCTCGTCGGCGGCCACATGCCGCGCACTGAACATCTGCCCGCCACCTGGTACGACACGCCGAACATCCATTTCTGCACCATCAAGGATTTCGTCGAGCTCTGCGACGAGATCAACGTCAAGATGGAGCGCGCCGTCGCCCTCGATCTCTATGGCCGCCCGGTGCCGCTGAACTTGCCCTGGTGGGTCTGGAACATGTTCGGCGAGCAGGGCGTGTTTCTGCTGAGCAGGGGTGGGGCGGGGAAGTGAGGCCACAGGCGTCATTGCGAGGAGCGAAGCGACGAAGCAATCCATCTATCGCCGCGTTGAGGCATGGATTGCTTCGCTTCGCTCGCAATGACGGCGTTACACCACCGCCTTCACCAGCGACCTCGCATCCCGCACCGGCCATCGGCCGGCCTCCACCAGCGCGATGAACCGCTCCACCATCTCGTTGAACAGCGCCGGCTCCTCGAGATTGAGCACGTGGCCCGACTTCGGAAAGAACGAAAGCCCCGCCGCCGGCAGATGCTGTTTCAAAAACAGGCTCGGCCCGATGCAATTGTCGTCTTCGTCGCCGCACAGGATCAGCGCCGGCGTCGGCACGCGCCGGATCGCCTCCGTCATGGTGTAGATCGACGGCCGCTTGCCCTGAAAGCTGCGCATGGTGTTGGCCGAGCCTTTGGCGTCGTGCCGCGCCAGCGCGGCGTAGAAATCGGCGTGGCCGCGCGGGTCCTTCAGCAGAAACGGAATCCGGCTCGGCGCCTCCCGCGTCACCTTGGCGACCTCGACCGATCCGATCGCCTCATACTGCTCGGCATTGGCGACGCATTGGGCGCGGAAGGCGTCGAGGTTTTCCAATCCCGAGCCGGAGCCGACGGCGGCGAGTGTCATCGACAGCGCCCGATCCGGGACGTTGAGGCCGACCTGCAGCGAGGAATAGGAGCCCATCGACAGGCCGACAAAATGCGCTCTTGCGATGCCGAGGTGATCCAGCACCGCGAGGGCGTCGGTGTAGAAATATTCGTAGGTGTAGACATCGGCCGATGGCGGCACGTCGGAAGGCGTATAGCCGCGCGCCGAATAGGCGATGCAGCGGTGGCCGCGCGAGAAGTAACGCATCTGCGGCTCCCAGTTGGTGTGGTCGGCCGCGAACTCGTGCAGGAAGATGATGGGCGTCCCGCTTCCCGCCTCTTCATAGTGCAGACGAACGCTGTCCTTGGTGACGGCATAGGGCATTTCGGATTCCTCTCGATTTTCTTGCTTTTGCGTAACTTCCTTGCGCGATGCGCGGACAAAATTGCAATTAATTTTCGGGGCTGCAATGCGGCGGAATCGTTCCATTTTCGCCATCGAATCGGCGTGGAATTACCCCGGAATCGTTATCCCACGGTCACATGAAATCTTCCTCTCGCCACATCCCGCAACGCAAAACGCCGCCCGCGTTCGTTCGTAGACGAACGCAAAGGGGAAGTGGGGGTTCTACAGAGGACTAAGTATGCGTCAGTTGTTTGCGTTTCGCCGGTCGCTCCGTTTCATCGCGCTGGCATTGTGTTCGGCTTCTATCGTCGTATTTGTCACTCCGGCTTCGGCAAGACCTCACCATGGCGCAGGGCGGCACGCCCGGGCCTATCACGCCGGCCATCATGCCAAGCATCACCATACCTATCGCCACGCAGCGCGGATGTCGCGCTGGGAGCGCCAGGTCGCACAGACGCAGACCGGCGGCTTTTCGGATTTCAACCCGAGCTACACGGCAGGCGCCCCTCAGATGGCCGCGCCCGGCGGCTTCGGCTATGCCAACGCTGATGCCGAAGCGCGCAACCTCCGCACCAGCCGCCGTGGGGCCCGGCTCCGGCATGCCGAGCGCACATCGCGCTGGGATCGCGCCGTCGCGCACATGAATGCGCGCGGTCTTGCCGACGCCAACGCGAGCGTTGCGCCCGATGCAGGCGTTGCTTCGAATGCAACGGTGACGCCGACCGGCGGCGCGATGGCCTCTGGCTACACCTCGTCGAACGTCGTCGCCGAAGCGCGCAAATATCTCGGCGGCAATCCGACCGGGCGCGGCAGCCTGTGGTGCGCGCGCTTCATGAACATGGTCCTGCAGCATTCCGGCTATCGCGGCACCGGCTCCGACATGGCGAGCTCGTTCGCCAAATACGGCCAGCGCGTTTCTGGCCCGCAGGTCGGCGCCATCGCGGTGATGACGCGCGGCCGCCGCGGCGGCCATGTCGGCATCATCACCGGCGTCGACGCCAAGGGTAATCCGATCATGATCTCCGGCAACAATGGCAACCGCGTCCGCGAAGCCCCGGTCTCGCGCGGCCGGATCTACGCCTACGTCATGCCGACGAGCTGAGGCGGATTGCGGACAGATACGTCCTCTCTCCGTTCCTGACGGGGAGAGGCAGCCGCGGTCAAAGGATATCCGACGGTGCCAGATCCAAGCGAAGGTCATTCGCTCATGGGAGCGGTTCGACCTTCGCCGCCATATCCGGGGCGCGTGTAACGCGGTATGTCGCGTTGCTGCATTTGAGGACCCAGACGGCACGGTCCGGCCGTGAGCGCTTTCTGTCCCTCGTGGCGCCGAGCGCTTTATCGCAGGTGAACCCCTGCGTACGAATCTGAGCCGACAGCATTGACTGCGGCGTTTCGCCCGCAACCTGTTGCGCCCGCACCTGCGGGCTGAAAAGGACAGCAGCGATAGCCAGGAGTAACGATCCAGGTGTTTTGCGCATGAGCTCAATCCTCCGAACAGAAATCCCGCGCGTCTGAGGGCCGAAAAAGCGGACCTTACTCCAAGAATTCCGAAACGGCAGCTTTCGCGCAAATGCGACACGAGGCAGCAAGCGTAGGGGGCCATGTCGAGAGGGCCCCCGCATCTCGCGGAGCCTGTCATCGGGCGCCAGGGCGTGGCCGCCGTATGTGAAGTGCGCCACATCACTGAAGCTTTGTCTCATTCGAGCGAGGGTGGTCGAGGCGGGTCCTTGCGCGCCCGGCCTCTCGGTTTCGTGAGGATGCTTCATGCACAACGCGGCATGTAACGATGGAACCGCGTCGATGAAGTCGTTTTCGCAAGTCGACGAAGACATGCTGAAACGAACCGATGGTTTAATAGCGTTCAGCCCAAAACCGTGGGTGGCTAGTTGAGATATCAGCCTGGTTTATGGGCCGTGGAGCGAGCGCTATGTAGTTGAAACTTTGGGTGTCGAGGTTCTGGCCTGCCAGAGATTTTTGATTGAGGCATAGGTGCCGTCATGCGCGAAGATTTTGCTTCGTCCAGTTTCCTTGCCGTTATCATCGTGAGTTTGATTGTGGTTTGTACGGGCCTCGTGGCGCTTGCAAGCTGAGCCTGCGATGAAATGTCCGGCCTTGCGCCGTGCCTGGCGTGAAGATGCCATCGATTGATTGCTGCACGCGCGTTGCTGCCCGCAACATGATCTGCTGCGACGGAACTGTTTCGGATCGCTTACGGACCAAAAACCCGCTGCGCGCAAAATCTAATTTTCTGAGCAGATTCAAACTGATTTGGGTCGTCCAGTTATCCGCGCGAAAATATTCCGCTTTTCATCCGACCCAAATCAGCGGCAATTTCCGCGCGTCTCGTCCCGGCAAGAGGGGCGTA
>NZ_LLYB01000065.1:127411-127511 GCF_001440475.1 Bradyrhizobium lablabi
AGGTGGCTGCAGGGCGAGGTCAAACTCGTGAGCGGCCCACGGCGCGCAGGATGACGGCGCTCGTTGCGTACGGCAAAACCGTGTGGTCCTGACACCCGTG
>NZ_LLYB01000065.1:127536-127682 GCF_001440475.1 Bradyrhizobium lablabi
TATCAGATCCGACCGGATCGATTTAGTCATCAAGCCGGCAGCGACGGAGGCCAGAGGAATTCGGCTCCGGGGAGACCACGGCATAAGCCGTCGAACCATTGCGCAGGGAATGCCGGACTGCTTCGGCTGTACCTGTATGCTCGTGT
>NZ_LLYB01000065.1:127810-127961 GCF_001440475.1 Bradyrhizobium lablabi
TGCAAACCTCGGGGCGCAGGTCGTGTCGCGAGTACGCGAAACTGTATCCACCGTCATTGCGAGCGAAGCGAAGCAATCCACTGCCACCACACACGCGGAACGATGGATTGCTTCGCGGAGCCTGTCATCGGGCGCGCATTCGCGCGACCCG
>NZ_LLYB01000065.1:127967-139557 GCF_001440475.1 Bradyrhizobium lablabi
TAGGTCGGGGAGCCGAACTACAACAATTCCGCCTGCTCCACAGCGATCGGATCGCCGGCGCTGATCGTACCACCGGTGCTCACCTCGGCATAGATCCCGCAATCGGCATGGCCGAGCCGGCGCTGCAGCGCCGGCGGGATGGTCAGATCGCGCTGGGCCGTATCGGGATCGACATTGATGGCGGCGCAGCGGACGATGCGCTTCACCACCTTGAGCCTGACGTCGCCGATCGCAAGTGTGCGGTCGAGCAGGTCGAATTCGTGCCAGGCCGGCCAGCCCTCGACATAGAGATTGCCGCGGAAGCGCAGCGGATGGACCGGCGCGCCGACGAGATCCTCGATGGCGCGGACGCTGGCGAGGTTGATGATGGAAACGACCTTGCGGGCGACGTCCGAAAAGCTGTGGCCGGGGCTCTCCAGCACCTTCGGCGGCCCTTTGATCTGGCCGGCAAAGGCGGTGGCGAAAAAATTCTCGATTGCCCGCCGGCCCCCGGCCGTCGCCAGGTTGCCCTGGGCTGCGACCTCGCCATTTTGGCGAATCGAGAGGACCTGGCTCACATCGTCGAAATGGGTGCGCAGGCCGGCCAGCCATTCGTCCCGCATCAGCATCAGGAAATGCGCCTTCGGCATCCATTTCGGTTCCGCCGGATCGAACCCGGACGGGCCGTTCTCGATGGCGTAGCGGCGATCGGCCAGCAAGGTCTGTCCCGGTTTGAGCTCGGCCCGGGTCAGTTGTTCCGGCGACAGGCCCTTAACGGGATAGCGGTAGATTTCGGCGATCTTGGCAGGGGACATGTCAGGCATGCGGCTTATTAAGAGATTCCACCGGCTCGCGCCACAACTCCGAATTTATGGCCGCAGCTCTTCCGTTTTTCACCGCGATGCCCACATTTGCATCAAGCCTGAAAAGCGGGCGACGACCCGCGACCGGTTGAGGAATGTCAACGCGGTTCGTGGATACCCCAATGAAGATGCCGCAATCATGCCTCAGGGGGTGAGGGCGGTAGGCCGAGGGAATCAAAACCATGAATATTGAAAAATACACCGAGCGGGCGCGCGGCTTTGTCCAGTCTGCGCAGTCGCTCGCCATGCGCGACGGGCACCAGCAGTTCTCGTCGCTGCACGTCCTTAAAGTTCTGCTTGATGATAGCGAGGGGCTGGCCGCAGGTCTGATCGACCGCGCCGGCGGCAACTCGCGCGCCATTCTCAAGGCGACCGAGGACGCGCTGAAGAAGCTGCCGAAGGTTTCGGGCAGCGGCGCCGGGCAGATCTATCTTGCCCCCGACATGGCGCGCGCCTTCGATGCGGCGGAAAAGGCCGCCGAGAAGGCCGGCGACAGCTTTGTCACCGTCGAGCGGTTGCTGCTGGGCTTGACGCTCGAGAAGAACAGCGAGGCCGGTAACATCCTGAACAAGGGTGGCGTCACGCCGCAAAGCCTCAATGCGGCGATCGAAGCGCTGCGCAAGGGCCGCAGCGCGGATAGCGCGACGGCGGAAAACGCCTATGACGCATTGAAGAAATATGCCCGCGACCTCACGCAGGCCGCGCGCGACGGCAAGCTCGATCCGGTGATTGGCCGCGACGAGGAAATCCGCCGCACCATCCAGGTGCTGTCCCGCCGCACCAAGAACAATCCCGTGCTGATCGGCGAGCCCGGCGTCGGCAAGACCGCGATCGTCGAGGGCCTGGCGTTGCGTATCCTCAACGGCGACGTGCCCGAGAGCCTGCAGGACAAGAAACTGCTGTCGCTCGACATGGGGGCGCTGATTGCGGGCGCCAAGTACCGCGGCGAGTTCGAGGAGCGGCTGAAGGCCGTGCTGCAGGAAGTCACCGCGGCCGAAGGCTCGATCATCCTGTTCATCGACGAGATGCACACCCTGGTCGGCGCCGGTAAGGCCGATGGCGCGATGGACGCGTCCAACCTCTTGAAGCCTGCGCTGGCGCGCGGCGAGCTGCACTGCATCGGCGCCACCACGCTCGACGAATACCGCAAGCATGTCGAAAAGGACGCGGCGCTGGCGCGGCGCTTCCAGCCGGTGTTCGTCTCCGAGCCGACGGTCGAGGATACCATCTCGATCCTGCGCGGCCTGAAGGACAAATACGAACAGCACCACGGCGTCCGCATCACGGACTCCGCGCTGGTTGCGGCCACCACGCTGTCGAACCGCTACATCACCGACCGTTTCCTGCCCGACAAGGCCATCGACCTGATGGACGAGGCGGCGGCGCGGCTGAAGATGCAGGTCGATTCCAAGCCGGAAGAGCTCGATTTGATGGACCGGGAAATCATCCGGCTGAAGATCGAGCAGGAGGCGCTGAAAAAGGAAACCGATATCGGCTCCAAGAGCCGCCTGCAGTCGCTGGAAAAGGAATTGGCGGATCTGGAGGAAAAATCGGCGGCGTTGACGTCGCGCTGGAGCGCGGAGAAGAACAAGCTCTCCGACGCGCAGAAGATCAAGAGCGAGCTTGATGCCTTGCGCATTGAGCTCGCCAACGCGCAACGCCGCGGCGAATTCCAGCGCGCGGGCGAGCTTGCCTATGGCAAGATTCCGGAGCTGGAGAAGCGGCTCGAAACCATCGAGGCCAATGAGGACGCCGGCGAGATGATGGAGGAGGCGGTGACCGCCAACCACATCGCGCAGGTCGTCTCGCGCTGGACCGGCGTTCCCGTCGACAAGATGCTGGAGGGCGAAAAGGACAAGCTCCTGAAGATGGAGAACGCGCTCGGCAAGCGCGTGGTCGGCCAGGCCGAAGCCGTGCGTGCGGTCGCAACCGCCGTGCGCCGTTCGCGCGCAGGGCTACAGGACCCGAACCGTCCGATGGGCTCGTTCATGTTCTTGGGGCCGACCGGCGTCGGCAAGACCGAGCTGACGAAAGCGTTGGCGGAGTACCTGTTCAACGACGAGACCGCGATGGTGCGCCTCGACATGTCCGAGTTCATGGAAAAGCACTCGGTGTCGCGGCTGATCGGCGCGCCGCCCGGCTATGTCGGCTATGACGAGGGCGGGGCGCTCACCGAAGCGGTGCGGCGGCGGCCCTATCAGGTGGTGCTGTTCGACGAGATCGAGAAGGCGCATCCCGACGTCTTCAACGTCCTGCTGCAGGTGCTCGACGACGGCCGTCTGACCGACGGCCAGGGCCGCACCGTCGACTTCCGCAACACGCTGATCATCATGACCTCGAACCTCGGTTCGGAGTTTTTGGTGAACCAGCCGGAAGGCGAGGACACCTCGGCGGTACGCGAGCAGGTGATGGCCATGGTGCGGGCGCACTTCCGGCCCGAATTCCTCAACCGCGTCGACGAGATCATCCTGTTCCACCGCCTGCAGAAGAGCGAGATGGGCCGGATCGTCGAGATCCAGTTCGCGCGCCTGGAGAGGCTCTTGGAGGATCGCAAGATCACGCTGACGCTCGATGCGGCCGCGCGCGACTGGCTGGCCGCCAAGGGCTGGGATCCGGCTTACGGGGCAAGGCCCCTGAAGCGGGTGATCCAGCGCAGCCTGCAGGACCCGCTGGCCGAGATGATCCTCTCAGGCGATGTCGCCGATGGCGACCGCGTCGCGATCTCGAGCGAAGGCAACGTGCTGACCTTCAACGGCAAAGCTGCCCAGACCGCCGAGATCGCGCAGTTCGAAACACCGGTGCCAAAGCGTAAGCTGAACTAGGCCAGGCATGAAAGTGAGTGGATGCATCCCGCTAGATGCGGGAGGCATCCACTCGCCGGATTGTTGGGTCAGGCTTGCTCGGGGGCCGGGCTGCTGCCACTGCGTTCGTCGTCATCCTCACCTGGATCAAGCTCCGAAAGGATGTCGACGAGTTCGCGCACGCGGCCCGTTGCCAGCGGCTTGCCGGCGTTCATCATTGGCTCGTCATTGGCGAGCCAGGCCTGGGCCTCTGCGAGTTCGTCCGCGGTGGCACCGGTTCCAATGATCTGGGCGATGGTTACATCGTCGGCGCCGCCGACCACCCGGGCAACGTCCTCACGCGTCAACTGCATGACGACCTCCATCACTCGGCCATGCGCCGCCCGCCGCGTCGGGGCCGGCGGCTTTGTCCTGCACCGTCAACCGGAGACCGCGGGTGGAGTTCCGGTCGCTGCCGGCCGCGGCGGCTATTTTTTCGTGACCTTGTAAATCGCGTTCTCGATATCCGAAGAGAAATAAATCACCCCGCTCGCACCGACGCCGACACCGGTCGGGATATTGCTCGGCAGTCCGCCGGGCGCGGCGGGAAGGCCGATCGGGAGGTTGGCGGCGATCTCGGTGACGGTGCCGCTGGCGGGATCGATCTGGACAAGGCGTTTCGCGCCGACTTCGGCCACGATCAGCCTGCCGTCGGGCGCCAGTGCGATGCCTTCGGGCCCCTTCAGATCCTTGGCGATCACCGTCTTTTCGCCATTGCTTCCGACCTTCGACACCAGTCCGGCGAACGCCTCCGTCAGATAGACCGTGTTGTCCGATCCGGCGGCGAGCCCCACTGGCCCTTCGAGGTTACCGATGACGACGGCGCGGTCCTTGCCATGCTCGCCGCTGGCTCGCACCAGTGATTTGCTGCCGAGCTCGTTGACGAGAATGGAGCCGTCGCCGAGCTTGACCGCGTCGTGCGGGGCCTTGAAACCGTGCAGCATCTCCCTGGTTTTTCCGGTCTTGCGGTCGATCAGTTGCACCGTGCCGGTGAACCAGCTCGACAGCAGCACGTCATCGCCCCTGGCGGTGGCGCTCATTGGATATTCCAGCGTCACGCCATCGGCGTGCATGCGGGCGGGCTCGGAGACTTCGCCGGTCGCACCGTCCACGGTCCGGTAAGCGAACACGTCGGCGACGTAAATGGTGTCCTTGGCTCCGTCGGAGACGACGCCGATGCCGCCGGGTAGCGCCAGCTTGCCAATAATGACCTGCTTGGCAGCGCCGGTTTCCGGATCGACCTCCTGAATGCCGTTGTCGGCCATGTTGGAGACGAAGATGCGGTCCTTGTCGTCGATCGCGAGGTTGTCGAGCGAGGGCTTGAGCTGCGCGACCAGCTTTTTCGCGCCGGTCTTCGGATCGACCCGGACCAACTGGCCGAGCGCGGTATCGACCACCCAGAGATTGCCCTTGGAATCGAAATTGACGGCGGCTGGAATCTTGAAGCCGTCGGCGACCACGGAAAGTTCGGCCTTGTCGACGTCGACCCTGGCGACCTGGCCCTTGAACCACAGCGGGCCATACAGTTTGTCGTCGGGCCCGAATTCGAAGCCGTTGAGGCCGCCCATCTTTTCCATGATCATGCGCGGCGGCTTGACGCCCTCGACGTCGATCTCATAGAGCGCATCGCCGAGGAAAACCTGCGTTGCATAGAGTCGCCCGTCCTTGCGGAATGCGAGCGAGTTGACGCCGGGCAGGCCCGAAGCGAGCTTCTTCACCGGGCCGTCGCCCTTGCGCGAATAGAGATCGCCGGTGAGGAAGGCGGTCCACGCCATGGTGCCGTCGGGCGCGAACGCAATGTCGTCGGACATGCCTTCGGGGGAGGGGACCGCAATCTTCGCGGTGCCGTTATTGCGATCGACCTCGTAAAGCGCGGCACCAGCGACGCTGCCGGCGAACAGGCGGCCGGATTTGTCGATGCCGAGCCCGTGCACGCCGTGAAAGGCCGAGCCCGGAACCAGCTTGGTGACCTCATAGGTCTGGGCCGATGCACCGGCCGCGTTTCCAAGAACGATCGCCGCAACAGTCGCTGCGAATGCAAGCCTGCTCGTCATGACGCTACCTCCCACTGTTTTTGTTGGAGGCAGTATTTGTCGCGACGGGCGGTTTGGCAAACCAAACTGTCGGTTGCGCGGCCACAAATCCGGCACGCAGGGTGGCGTCGGAAGCCCTATCGGATCTTGGGGATATTATCGGGGATCAGCGGCTGACCTGGCGCGTCTGCGGCGTGGTGCCGGTGGCTTCGGAAACCCGCGCCGCGCTGCCGCGATTGTTCATCTGGGTGTCGAGCCGGTCGCGCTCTTTTTCGAAATTCGCCAGCATTGAGCCTTCAAGCGAACGGCCGCGCGGCAGCTTGACGCGCATCGGGTCGACGAAGCGGCCGTTGACCAGGATTTCGTAGTGGACGTGGGCGCCGGTCGACATGCCCGTCGATCCGACGAAGCCGATCACCTGGCCCTGGCGCACGCGCTTGCCGGGCTCCATGCCCTTGGCGAACGCCGACATGTGGCCGTAGGCGGTCTCGTAGCCGTTATTGTGCTTCAGGCGAACGTATTTGCCGTAACCGCCTTCCCAGCCGACCTTTTCGACCACGCCATTGCCGGAGGCGAAAATCGGCGTGCCGTAGGGCGTCGCCCAGTCCACGCCGGTGTGCATCTTGGTGAAGCCGAGGATCGGATGGCGGCGGCCGCCGAAGCCCGAACGCATGATCGCGTTGTTGACGGGTTTGCGCACCAGGAACTTTTTCGCGCTCTTGCCGGTCTCATCGTAGAAGTCGACGACGGAGTCGTCGGGGGTCTGGAAGCGATAATATTTCTTGGTCTCGCCGCCGACGGTCAGCGAAGCGAACAGCACTTCGGTCTTTTCGTTGTTGCTGGTGCCTTCATCCTCGCCGGCGAAGTACACGTCGAAGGAATCGCCCGGCTGTACCTTGCGCTGGAAGTCGACGTCGTAAGAATAGATGCGGACCATGTCCTCGATCACGGCGGCCGGCACCTTGTTGCGCAGCGCGGTCTCGTAGATGCTCTGGTAGAGCCGGACGCCGCTGCCATCATCTTCATCATCGTCATCGTCATCCTTGCCGGTAGCGGCTTCGGCGACGGTATTCATGCTCTGCACGTCGACGGCGACATACTTTCCGACATCAGACAGTGCGGCGACGGCTTCGATGGTGGTCTCGTTGGCGACGATCACGCGATAGGGCTGCAGCCGGGCGCTGGGTCCGAGGCCGGTAGGGGCCATCAGGATGCGGATCTTCTGACCTTCCTTCAGGCCGCCGTCGCGGCCGCGGGGGCCAAGGGTCAGCGCAACCGCCCTGGCTTCATCTGGCGTTGCGCCCAAATCGCGCAGGATCGATGCGATAGTGTCGCCCTTTTTCACGACGTGAACGCGTTCGCCGGACGGATTGCCGCCGGTGATTTGGTCCTTGGTCTTCGGCAGCAGGGTGACGTTTTCCGGCACGATGCGGGTTTCAAAGCCGGCATAGGGGTCGGAGACGTTGCCTTCGGTGGCATAGGCGAGCTTGAGATCGGACTGCACGCCGCCGGCGTCGGCTGCGGCATTGGCAAGGGCCGTGTAGCGGACACCGCCCGAGCCGCGCCAGTTTGCGGCATCCCTTACCCGCATCAGGACTTCATCGAGCGCGACCACGGCGGCGAGTTTCGCCTTGGGCAGCACGGTGGCGAGGTCCTTGGTAACGAAGGAAACTTCGGCGTCGGGTTCAACGGCTTCGGGATTGTTCGGATCCTCGGAAGCCGCCGCCGTCGAGGTGCCAACATCGGTCAGCAGGCGCTGGGCATTATAGGGTGGGATCTTCGAGCTGAGGTCGCTCGTCGTCATCGACAGGTTGCCGGAGATGCGGACGAAGGGCCGTACCCGCATCACGTCACGGTTTCCAACGCGGGTGACGGTCGACATCTTCACGACATTACGTGAAGCGCTGGATTCTCCGGGCGGCGGCAGACGGTCGCTCTTGTGCAGGGTGGCGGTGCGATCGTTGGCGCCGAATGCGCCACGCAGCGCGCCCTCGACGCGCTCCGGCACCTTGGCAAAAGTCATTTCGCCGTCGAGCGAGGCAAAAACGGCGCCGCCGATGAGGGCCGCGCCGCACAGACCGGTCAGGATGGTGCCGCTAAACCATTGTACGGAGACACGGCGGCGATCGATCACCGCAGCCTCGGAGCCATCGACGGAAAGTGGCGGCTCGTGACCGAGATCGATGATCCCGGTCTCGCGTCCATAGCCGCTCCCGCGTGGCGCCTTCTGGCTCAACCCTGTCTCCCCCCAAATTCCATCAACATCGACAAGACCTCGCCCGATCCAGACCCCACGTTTCCGCCCTTTTAAGGGAGGGATTCCGGAGCATGGCGTTGCCGCACGCATGGAAATTCGGGAATCAGAAGCCGGAAGAAGACCGGCCACAGTCTCGAACGTCAATGGTCAGCAGATCTCTCGAAGTTTCCTGGCCGCATGGGAAAGGCGACGGGTTCCTCGAGATCGCCTGTCCCGGGTAGATGAAGACCGGCAGCCCCCACTGGCACCCGGTGATTCAGTGCATACCTTATAGTCAGAACGTCGCAGGATTGTGGCTCAAGTGCGGCCAAAGGCCCGAAACATAGGGACTTCTTGGCGTCTGAAAAAACTTGCGATCGATACGACAATTTCTTGACGAAGGGCGTTGACAACCCCGATCGGGCGGGCCTATAACCCGGCCACTGAGCGCGGCGATGCATTGGCCACGAGGCCAAGGCATCTATTCGCGCCCCGTAAGCTCCTCATTACGATGAGTGACTCAACAGCCGATAGTCATCGGTTGTTATTTGTCGTCGGATGAAGTGTGCGGGAACCTTCCGCAAGCGGAAGGGTGGGGTCCCACGGATCCCGGGCTGTTTGACAAGTGAAGATGAAGAAAGAGAAACGTGGACGGCGGAGTCCTTGCGTCTCTCGGAATACTTGAAGGCTTCGGCTTTTGAGTTCTGGGAGTGGACGAAAGACTTCGGCGGTACACGTTTTAAAGGTTACACCATCGTTGCCAGCGATGTGAATCGTGGGCAGCTCGCAGACTTCGGTCGGCGAAGAATGGTGGGACCTCGTCAAACGTTGTGATCAGCCGGTTCAAGGTTTCAAGTCCAACTTGAGAGTTTGATCCTGGCTCAGAGCGAACGCTGGCGGCAGGCTTAACACATGCAAGTCGAGCGGGCGTAGCAATACGTCAGCGGCAGACGGGTGAGTAACGCGTGGGAACGTACCTTTTGGTTCGGAACAACCCAGGGAAACTTGGGCTAATACCGGATAAGCCCTTACGGGGAAAGATTTATCGCCGAAAGATCGGCCCGCGTCTGATTAGCTAGTTGGTGAGGTAACGGCTCACCAAGGCGACGATCAGTAGCTGGTCTGAGAGGATGATCAGCCACATTGGGACTGAGACACGGCCCAAACTCCTACGGGAGGCAGCAGTGGGGAATATTGGACAATGGGCGCAAGCCTGATCCAGCCATGCCGCGTGAGTGATGAAGGCCCTAGGGTTGTAAAGCTCTTTTGTGCGGGAAGATAATGACGGTACCGCAAGAATAAGCCCCGGCTAACTTCGTGCCAGCAGCCGCGGTAATACGAAGGGGGCTAGCGTTGCTCGGAATCACTGGGCGTAAAGGGTGCGTAGGCGGGTCTTTAAGTCAGGGGTGAAATCCTGGAGCTCAACTCCAGAACTGCCTTTGATACTGAAGATCTTGAGTTCGGGAGAGGTGAGTGGAACTGCGAGTGTAGAGGTGAAATTCGTAGATATTCGCAAGAACACCAGTGGCGAAGGCGGCTCACTGGCCCGATACTGACGCTGAGGCACGAAAGCGTGGGGAGCAAACAGGATTAGATACCCTGGTAGTCCACGCCGTAAACGATGAATGCCAGCCGTTAGTGGGTTTACTCACTAGTGGCGCAGCTAACGCTTTAAGCATTCCGCCTGGGGAGTACGGTCGCAAGATTAAAACTCAAAGGAATTGACGGGGGCCCGCACAAGCGGTGGAGCATGTGGTTTAATTCGACGCAACGCGCAGAACCTTACCAGCCCTTGACATCCCGGTCGCGGACTCCAGAGACGGAGTTCTTCAGTTCGGCTGGACCGGAGACAGGTGCTGCATGGCTGTCGTCAGCTCGTGTCGTGAGATGTTGGGTTAAGTCCCGCAACGAGCGCAACCCCCGTCCTTAGTTGCTACCATTTAGTTGAGCACTCTAAGGAGACTGCCGGTGATAAGCCGCGAGGAAGGTGGGGATGACGTCAAGTCCTCATGGCCCTTACGGGCTGGGCTACACACGTGCTACAATGGCGGNTGACAATGGGATGCTAAGGGGCGACCCTTCGCAAATCTCAAAAAGCCGTCTCNAGTTCGGATTGGGCTCTGCAACTCGAGCCCATGAAGTTGGAATCGCTAGTAATCGTGGATCAGCACGCCACGGTGAATACGTTCCCGGGCCTTGTACACACCGCCCGTCACACCATGGGAGTTGGTTTTACCTGAAGACGGTGCGCTAACCGAAAGGGGGCAGCCGGCCACGGTAGGGTCAGCGACTGGGGTGAAGTCGTAACAAGGTAGCCGTAGGGGAACCTGCGGCTGGATCACCTCCTTTCTAAGGATGATCCTTCAGTTCAGCTCACGCTGACTATCGGATCGTTTTAGAAACATCAGTGGCCAACAATCGTCAGGATTGTTGAGCTGCATTGGCGGGATTTCGCCGTCTACGTTTCTCTTTCTTCGCGGACGAACACGCACCGGGGGCTAAAGCGCTGTGCGATGCATCGGCGCGAGCCGATTGCGCGCGTGCTTAAAGTCCCTTGTGTTAGGGGCTTGTAGCTCAGTTGGTTAGAGCGCGCGCTTGATAAGCGTGAGGTCGGAAGTTCAAGTCTTCCCAGGCCCACCACCTTGATCGAGTGCGAGGCATTCGTCTTCTGGTACGGGGCCATAGCTCAGCTGGGAGAGCGCGTGCTTTGCAAGCATGAGGTCGTCGGTTCGATCCCGTCTGGCTCCACCAGATGAAATCGAAGATCGAGGGTGCCTCGAATATTCGTCCGCGAAACATCACTTCGCACGCGCTAGTCCGGATGGGCGGCAGCGTGCGTGATATCTGACATCGTAAAGAGGAGATCGATCCGAGTTTGGGATCTGCAAAGCAATTTGCGGAATCTCACTCATAATCTCCAGATCATTTCGGCGCTCGGCCATCGCAAGATGACCGGGTTGTAAATGATCTTTTTAGCGAAGCTTGACCGCCTCGCTATCGGGTTGATCTTACGAAGCAAGCTGGTCTTTCTAATCAGTGTCCGGCCGCAACATAGCATTCATCGAGGGTGCGCGTTTTGAGGTTTCGATCTCAAGGCAATTGTGCGGACAACATTCTGCCGAGTGTGTGGACATTGATAATGAGAGCAATCAAGTGCCTTAAGGGTGTTCGGTGGATGCCTTGGCGCTGAGAGGCGATGAAGGACGTGCTACGCTGCGATAAGCCGTGGGGAGCTGCGAAGAAGCTTTGATCCACGGATTTCCGAATGGGGAAACCCACCTTCGATAGCTGGAACTCCAAGATCTCTTGATCTTGGGGTTCGGACAGCAATGTTTGAGACCAAGCCGCGAGGTTTTGGATTTCCAGTTATCAAGTGAAGGTATGAAATCTCTGAATTCATAGGAGGTTTTAAGCGAACCCAGGGAACTGAAACATCTAAGTACCTGGAGGAAAGGACATCAATCGAGACTCCGTTAGTAGTGGCGAGCGAACGCGGACCAGGCCAGTGATACATCAAAGACAACCGGAACCTGTCAGGAAAGCAGGGCCTCAGAGGGTGATAGCCCCGTACGGGTAATGCGATGATGTATCCACGAGTAAGGCGGGACACGTGTAATCCTGTCTGAACATGGGGGGACC
>NZ_LLYB01000065.1:139606-139796 GCF_001440475.1 Bradyrhizobium lablabi
CCCCGACGAGGGGAGTGAAATAGACCTGAAACCGGACACCTACAAACAGACGGAGCCCAAGATACGTTCTGGGTGACGTCGTACCTTTTGTATTATGGGCCAGCGACTTAATTTAACGAGCAAGCTTAAGCCGATAGGCGAAGGCGTAGCGAAAGCGAGTCTGAATAGGGCGTCAAGTTCGTTGTATTAG
>NZ_LLYB01000065.1:142329-160430 GCF_001440475.1 Bradyrhizobium lablabi
TCTAGTTCCGAGGAGGTCACGCGTCTGTTGCGTGTTGAGCCGACCTCGACGCGAGTAAAAGGACGGCCGTTGTCGGAAAGGCCTGGGGCCGCCATCGCCAAGTCCAGCCCGTGGGCGGTCAGCCTGACCTCCCGAGAGACCGACGAGTGGGATGTCACGGAGGCAATTTGCCTCCTCATCGGTCGTTTCACCACGACGGCTGACGTCTGGCAGCAGCTTCCTGCGGGTGCCGCCGCTTTCCTGAGCCTAGGCCTTCATCTTGAGACCGCAAACCAAGACTTCGCGCTACGTCCCGACATCCTACGGTTCGCGGCTGATCGTAGTATCGAGATCAAGTTCGACATTTACGATCGGACTATGCCCTAGGCCTTGACCAGGCTAAGTCGCCGCGCCTGCTGCGAGTCCAGACATTCGTCTCTGTGCCCACTCGCAGGGAAGGGTCGTTTTTTGATCGTCTCGCCGCGCCAACGTGCGGTTGCTCACATACTTCGCACTGTGACACCCATATGTTGTTCCGCGGCCCGTCGGCCTCCGGACGTTTGATGCCCAGGCATCCAGGAACGATCACCAAACTCTGAATTGGTTGTGATCATTCGGCCATGATTCGGCATCAGCTTCCGGCGCAAGTTCACGAGTCATTCATTCGGGTTCCCGTACCCCCTTTTGCCCAGAACCGAACACTGCACCCCTCAAGGAGCTTCCCATGCGTGAGATCTTTCGTCCCGCCGCCTTTGCCTTGACCACGGCCTGTCTCGCGCTCGCGCTGTCGACCATTTCCAGCGGCGAGGTGTTGGCGCAGGCCAAGCAGGCGCCGCCGGCGAAGCAGGCTCCTGCGCAAGCCGCACCGCCTGCGGCAGCGGAGGCACCTGCGGTGAAGCAGATCGCGCTGACGGAGAAGCAGATCCAGGGCGTGCTCGCGGCGCAAAAGGACGTCGACGCGATCACCGACAAGATTCCGGACAATGCCAAGCCGGATCCGAAGATCGACGCGCAGCTCGATGCGGTGGCCAAGAAGAACGGCTTTGCCAGCTACGACGAGTACAACAGCGTGGTCGACAACATCAGCCTGGTGCTAGGCGGCTTCGATCCCGCGACGAAGAAGTTTGTCGGCACCGAGGTCGTGCTCAAGGCGCAGATCGCCCAGATCCAGGCCGACAAGAAGATGCCGGCCAAGGACAAGAAGGAGGCGCTCGCCGATCTCAACGAGGCGCTGAAGTCGCCGCCGCCCGCGATCGAGAACAAGGGCAATATCGACCTCGTGGCCAAGTACTACGACAAGCTCGCCGAGGCGCTCGGCGAGAGCGAGGAGTAAGCCGCTCGCGTCTTTGAGCGACATCGGTTCACGCCAGGAAGCGCGCCGAACTGAAGAACTACCCGTTCAACGAAGAAGCCTCGGAGAGATCTCCGGGGCTTCTTTTTTTGCGATCTGCTCGGCTCAGGTTCAGGTGCGGGTACGCATCCGCATCATGAAGCTGTCGTAGCTCAGCTCGGCCACCTGATTCCACGCCAGCGATTCGTTACGGAACGCGGACAGGCTCGTATACATCTTGTTGAAGTGCGGGTTGCTCTTGGAGAGATCTGCATAGATGCCGTTGGCGGCATTGTAGCAGGCCTCCAGAACTTCCTGCGGGAACGGCCTTAAGATCGCGCCCGCCGCCAACAGCCGCTTCAGCGCGGCCGGATTGACGTAGTCGTATTTGCCGGTGACCCAGGTGAACGTATCGTAGGAAGCGGTCTCGATCGCGGCTTGATAATGCTTCGGCAGGGCATTGAACTTCTCGATGTTCATGATGTTGTGGCCCTGGCCGGTGCCTTCCCACCAGCCCGGATAGTAGTAGTATTTTGCGACCTTCACGAAGCCGAGCTTCTCGTCGTCGTAGGGGCCGACCCACTCGGCTGCGTCGATGGTGCCCTTTTCCAGCGCCGGATAGATGTCGCCGCCCGCGATCTGCTGCGGCACGCCGCCGACCTTGGCGATGATGGTGCCCGCGAAACCGCCGACGCGGAATTTGAGGCCCTTGAAGTCATCCATCGACTTGATCTCTTTCCGGAACCAGCCGCCCATCTGGGCGCCGGTCGAGCCGGTCGGCACGCCGACGCAGCCATATTCCTTCAAGAGGTCGTTGAGCATGTCCATGCCGCCGCCGAAGCGCAGCCAGGAAATATGCGAGCGCGTGTTGAGGCCGAACGGCAGCGACGTGCCGAAGGTGAAGGCCGGGTTCTTGCCCCAGTAGTAATAAAGCGCCGTGTTGCCCATCTCGACGGTGCCGTTCGAAACGGCGTCGAGCACCTGCAGGCCGGGCACGATTTCGCCGGCGGCGAACGGTTGAATCTGGAATTTGTTGTCGGTGATTTCGGCGACGCGCTTCGCAAAATATTCGCAGCCGCCGTACAGCGTATCGAGCGACTTCGGCCAGCTTGCCGTGTATCGCCACTTAATTTCGGGATTCGATTGCGCAATCGCAGGCGCAGCAACTGCAGTCGCGGCGAGACCGACGCCGCCCACTTTCAAGAAATCACGACGCTTCATTTGTTTCCCCTCTGTTATCGCCGAGACCGACCAAGGGACAACGATCTGATGTCGTCTTCTCTGGTTTACCGATGGCCGTGCTGGGCTGCTTGTTTAGGAATGTCGGCCCTGAAACCAAGGCTCTTGGTTTTTCGAATGCAATCAATTTCCCGGCTTTATGGACCTGAGGGCAGGATGACGAATTAGTGATTGATAATCAAGGCTTCTGGCTCCGCCGCAGGTGCGAAGAGCTGCCTGAATAGTGAGCGGCAAGGATCTGCATCCGACGAAAGGATGAGGTGCCGAGTGGACGCGCAGGAGGCTGGCCGGAATGCCGCATTGCAGTAATTCCGCCGCGCGGCGCTCCAGATGCATCTGCGCTTTTTCGGATCTACCCAAGCGTGTGCGCGCGAGGCGGCGAGCTTGCAGTTCGCCACCATCACGCATTGCGCGATCACCGTCTCGTCGAGAATGCCGTTTCCATCGCCCTGCGCGTCTTGATGGTGTCGTTGCTTTCGTCGACCTCGACATCGCTCCAGCGAACCACTGCGCCATGCGCAACATCGTTCTTCAGCTTCACGCGATGGGCCAATCCGATCGGCAGCGCGCCGGCGGCAAGGCTTTTCGAAGCCCGCATCAGCTTGCCCCACACGGTGTAGCCGCCTTCGCCGTCGAGCATTTCGCCCGCGCGAAGATTGCGTTTCGCGACTGCTGCGACGTCGCCACGGAAATCATGCGGCTGGCCGGTCGGCTCGTTGCGTAGCGCGGCCGAGAGGATGGAGATGTTCAGCTCCAGCCCGATCAGATGATACGGCTTGTACATCGCCGCATAGCGGCCCGAGGCGTCGGTCTTCAGTCCATACTGCTTGAAGCAATCGGCGGCGTAATCGTTCGGCGCTTCCAGCACGACATAGACGCCCCAGCGCAGATCGCGGAATACGGGGCGGCCGTCGCGCTCCAGCGACGACACGACTTCGGCAAGGCCAGCCTTCTCCAGCACGCCGCCCTTGTCGCGCGGGCGCATCACATGCGGCAGATCGTCGACGCCGCAGGGCGGAAACAGCAGACCGTCCGACGGCACGTCGAGCCCGCAAGCGTTCGCAATCGCCGCCATTTCGATCGCGGATTTGGTGCCGTCCAGAAACGAGTTGAACATCTGCGGGTTCATGCCGGCCGATTGCGCTTCGCCCGCCGTCAACCCGTAATGGCTCCAGACGCCATCCGGCGTCACGTCGTGATAGGCCGGCAGATATTTCGTGCCCTTGCCGGCGGCGACGACGCGAAAGCCCGTCGCGCGCGCCCAGTCCACCATCTCGGCCGTCAGCGCCGGCTGGTCGCCATAGGCGAGCGAATAGACGACGCCGGCCTTGCGGGCTTCCTGCGCGAGCAGCGGGCCGGCAAGCACGTCGGCCTCGACATTGACCATCACGACATGCTTTCCCGCCGCGATCGCCGCGCGGGCATGACGGATACCGACGGCGGGATTGCCGGTCGCTTCCACCACGACGTCAACCGCGCTGTCCGCAATCGCGCGCATGCCATCGTCGGTGAACGTGGTTCGCGCGATCAGCGCCTGGTCCCAGCCGACGGTGCGGCAGGCTTCGCGGCCGCGATCGCGATCGATGTCGATGATAACAGGCACTTCAAGTCCCGGCGTATGCGGCACCTGCGACAGGAACATCGAGCCGAACTTGCCGGCGCCGATCAGTGCGACGCGAACCGGCTTGCCGGCCGCAGCGCGCGCGTTGAGGAGATGATGGAGATTCATGGAAAGATCCCGACAGGTAAGGCTGCAGCAATGATTATTTCTGTCATGGCCGGGCCCGTCCCGGCCATCCACGCCTTTTTCACCACCGCATCGCAAGACGTGGATGCCCGGCACATCCAGCGCGAAGACGCGCTTCGCGCTTTAGCCGGGCATGACGACCAACTTGATGCGGCGCCCGGGAGGCTACTCCGCCGCCTGGCGAGGCGCACGCGCCAGCCGCAACAGCGCGTCGTCGTCCACCGTCTGGATCGGCGTAAAGTCGCGGTGCGCGATGTATTCGGGCCGCGTCGGCGTGCGGATGTAGTTCGAGACCGCGTTCAGCGTCAGATAGACGATCTTGCGCGGGTAGGGCGTGATGTTGCCACTCGATCCGTGCACCAGGTTGCCGTGGAACATCAGCATGCCGCCGGCCTTGCCGGTCGGCGCGACGATGCCGCCTTCCTTGACGAGCCGCGTGACGGTCGCCTCATCCAGCGTCCACAGCGGATAGGACGTGGTCTCGAGATCATGCGAGGCCTTGAGGTCGCCGGCGTGCTGGCTTTTCGGCACCAGCATCAGGGGACCGTTGATCGGCATCACCTCGTCGAGGAAGATCGCGATGTTCATCGCGCGCGGCAACGGCATGCCGTCGTCGCGCTTCCAGGTGCCGTAATCCTGGTGCCACTGCCAGACGTCGCCGGTGAAGGCTGCCTTGGCGTTGATCTTGAACTGGTGCATGTAGAGCTTTTCGCCAAAGATCTGCTCGATCGGCTCGATCATGCGCGGATGCGCGCCGAGAACGCGAAATGCCTCGTTGTAGAGATGCGCGGCAAAGGCCGTGCGCGGCGCGCCGCTCTTCTCGCGCCACACCTCGGGTCGGTCAGCGTCGTAGATGCTGATCGCCTCGCGCGCGAGAAAATCCACTTCCTCCTGACTGAACAGCTCGGGCAGGAACAGCCAGCCTTCGCGGTTGAAGAACTCGATCTGCTGTGGCGTCAGTTTCATGGCGTTCTCTCCTGTGTTTTTGGTTGCCGGCGGTTACGCCGCCTTGTCGGTTGCCCTCAGTCTCTCCTCGGTCATTCGTCCCGCCGTCTGCGCATGCGCCAGCGCGGCAGCTTCCGCCGCCTTGGCGTTGCCGGCGAGAATGTGCCCGGCGATCGCCTCGTGCTCGGCCCAGGCGCTGTCGCGGTAGTCGAGCTCGGCCAGCACCGTCGCCATCGAGCGGCGCATATGTGGCCATTGCGGCGCGATCATTTCCTCGATCGCGGGATTGCCCGCGAGACGATAGACCGCGCTGTGAAAATCGACGTCGAGCGTGATCAAGCGCGCCAGCGGCGTATTGCCATCGATGGTCCGCCCGGCCTGCAGCGCCGCCTCGAGTTGCGCGCGTCCCGAAAGGTCGGACCTGGCGCGGCCAGCGGCGAGCCGGGCGGCCAGTGCGTCGATGGCGCCGCGCACCTCGTAGAGCTGTCGGATGCGCTCCGGGTCGAGCCGGGTCACCTCAAAGCCGCGGCGGCCACTTTCGGCGACGAGACCCTGCCGGTGCAGCAGATGCAGGGCGTGGGAGACCGGCTGGCGCGAAACGCCGAGCCGTTCCGCCAGCTCATTCTGCCGGATGCGATGCCCAGGCGGCAGCGATCGGTCGGTGATCGCCTCGAGAATCCGGGCATAGACCTGGTCGATCAGATTGGGGAGGGGATCCAAAGGGATCATGCCGGCTCCAAATTTGGAATACGGAATTCCGAATTCAAACGCTAGCTCTCGCCCCAATGCTCGTCAAGGCCGAAAATCGCATCATCGAGGCCCTGACACGGGAGTTTCGCCCGCGAATTCGACGATCCCGGCCAGATGCCCGCTTCAGGCGGTCGTGTTCCCAGGGACGAAGATATGACCCCGTTCATGTGAGCAGGGTTACATCGAACTCGTCGATCCGTTTGGCGTCTGCCACGGCCTCGATCGCCGATATCCGTTCGCCGCTGATGGTCAGGCGCACCACGACGCGTAGTTGCCCGCCGAGCATAACCGCGAGTGCCAAAGACCCATCGACCAGCGCCGGCTTGGCGGCTTGGGCGCGGCCCTTGAAGAACTCTGCGACCGCGGCGGCGCCTCGGATTTCGGCGAGCGAACCGAGCCGCTGCGCCGCTTGATCGGCGCGCACCACCACATCCGGATCCAGCACCGCGAGCAGCCCCTCGAAATCGCCGTCGCGGGAGGCCTTGAGGAAGGCATCGACGATGTTTTTCTGTCGGCTGAAATCGGCGTCCGGTGGTGGCGTACCCTGCACCCGGCGGCGGGCGCGGCTGGCCAATTGCCTTGCCGCGGCGGGCGTGCGGCCGACGATCGGCGCAATCTCCTCAAAGGGAACGGCAAACATGTCGTGCAGCACGAAGGCGAGCCGTTCGGCCGGAGCCAGCGTTTCCAACACCACCAGCAACGCCGCGCCGACGGAATCGGCCATCTCGGCGTCCCGCCCCTGTGCATCATCAGCGACAGGCTCCGGCACATGCGCTCCCATCGGCTCCTCGCGCCGCGCCTTGCGCGAGCGCAGCATGTCGAGGCAGACGCGGGCGACGACGGTGGTCAGCCAGCCGCCGAGGTTTTCGACCGCGCTGGTGTCGGAGCGGCTCAGCCGCAACCAGGTCTCCTGCACGGCGTCGTCGACCTCTGCGGTTGATCCCAGCATCCGGTAGGCCACCGCCCGCAGACGGGCCCGGTTGGCCTCGAATTTCTCAGCCAGAAACTTTTTCTCGTCCATCGGTCACATTCCCATGTCGTGTTTCGTCATGGCCATGACGAGCGAAAGCGCGCCGATGTGACAGCAAATCGGTGCGTCCGCGTCAAAACAGAACCAACCATATGGAGCGTAAAATGATGCAAGCCCGAATGAACCACCCGGTCATGGTTGTTCCCGATGCCATGAAAGCGCTGCACACACTCGGTGAATTGACCAAAAACAGCCTGTCGGAAAAGTTGCTCGAACTGGTGCATTTGCGCGCCAGCCAGATCAACGGCTGCAGCGTCTGCGTCGACATGCATCCAAAAATTGCCAGGAAGGCCGGGGAAACCGACGAGCGGCTGCACGCGGTGGCGGCCTGGCGCGACACGCCCTATTTCACCGAGGGCGAACGGGCGGCGCTGGCGTTGACGGAAGCGCTGACCCGGATCAGCGACCGCGCCGATCCGGTACCGGACGAGGTCTGGAGCGAGGCCGACAAGCATTTCGACGAGGCGGAGCTTGCCGCGCTGATTCTGGCGATCGCCAACATCAATGTCTGGAACAGGCTCAACGTCGCGGTGCGCCAGCCAGTGGGTGTATGGAAGGGCTAGGGGGAATATAATCCCCCAAACCAGCGTCAATTTTAGCCTGTCGGACGTGCTAAATTGACCGGCACGCGCTAAACAGATGAGCCCGGCCGGATCGGCCGGGCTTTCGACGTTTGCCCTTCGTGTCGTTTCGATCATGACCGTGCCTTTAGACCGCCTGTCCATGCTGCGACCGACCATCCGCAAGCGGATCCTCGGCATCGCCCTCGGTCTGATCTTCCTGATGGCGATCACGTCGGCGCTGTCGACGGTGATGACGCGCAAAATTGCCCACCAGCTCGACGAGTTCAGCGGCAAATATGTCGAAGCGTATGGGCATCTGGCGCGGATAAATATCCGTTCGCTGGAGCAAGCTCTGGCGCTGCGCCGGATGATGATCGGCAGGATGCAGTCGCCGCCCGACGAATCATCCGTTGCGGATCAGCGAAAAATCTATGAGGCGAAGGGGCAGGAAATAGAGCAGGAAGCGCAAGCGGCGCGTGCGCTGATCAATGCGATCATCGACGATACCTCGACTACATCCGATAATGCCCGGCTCGGCCGGATCGACGATCGAATCGAGCGCGTGATCAGCGATCTCCATCGCTACCTCGGTGAAGAATACAAGCGCCTGTTGCTACTGCTCGATGCCGGCAATTTCCCTGAGGCGCGGGCCAGCCTCGCCCGGACCGACACGCTGCGCGACGACCTCAACCAGAGAATCGAGGTTATCCGCACCGACATGCTTGCGCTGGTGCGCGGCGACGCCCTGATGACGATGCGCGACCAGAATACGGCCATTTTCATCTCCGTTGTCCTGACCATGCTTGCGAGCATTCTCGGACTGATGTTTTCGCTTTTCATCAGTACCGGCATTACCGGACCGGTCCGGCGTTTGCTGGAAGGTACCCGGGCGGTGGAAGCCGGCCGGCTCGACGGGTCGATCGACGTCACCACGCGTGACGAGATCGGCCAGCTCACGACGGCATTCAACAATATGGTCGAGCAATTGCGCCACAAGGAGCACTTGCGTGAGACCTTCGGCCGGTACGTCGACCCGCGCGTCGTCGAAGGACTGATCGACCCGCAGTCGCTGGCGTCCGGCAGCGGCGAGCGGCGGGTGATGACGGTGCTGTTCTGCGACATGAAGGGCTTTACCAGCTTGAGCGAAGGCATGACGCCGCAAGGCCTCGTCAAGGTGATGAACCACTATCTGTCGACGATGTCGGGGCCGATCCGCGGCCATCGCGGCATCATCGACAAGTATATCGGCGATGCGATCATGGCCTATTGGGGGCCTCCATTTGTCGAGCATAGCGAACAGGCGCGGCTGGCCTGTCTTGCCGCCGTCGAGATGGCCGATCGCGGCGCGGCGTTGCGAACCGAGCTGCCCGAATTGCTCGGCGTTCGCACCGTGCCAAGCGATTGCGAGGTTCGCATCGGCATTGCAACCGGCGAGGTGCTGGTCGGCAGCATCGGCTCGGAATTCATGATGAGCTATACCGTGATGGGCGATGCCGTGAATCTGGCCTCACGCCTCGAGAATGCCAACAAGGTCTACGGCAGCCACTCGCTGGCGTCAGAACCTGCGATCACCGCGGCCGGCGATGCGATCGAGGCGCGGGAGATCGACCGCCTGGTGGTCGCGGGCCAGACCCGCCCCGAGGCGGTATTCGAGATCTTGGGGCGCAAGGGTGAACTTGGCGAGAAACAATTGGTATTGCGGGACCGATATGCCGAAGGGCTTGCCGCCTATCGTGCGCGCCGTTGGGATGATGCGCGCCGCGAATTCAGGGCCTGCCTCGAAGCGGTCCCCGGCGACGGGCCGTCGCTGGCGCTGGCCCAACGCGTCGAGAATTTTCTGGCCAATCCGCCCCCCGCCGATTGGGATGGTGCGTGGCGCCTCGATCAGAAGTAATGCGGCGCGGTGCGTTCAGGCCTGCAGAAAATCCAGCACGACGTTGCAAAATTCCTGCGGCGCCTGTTCGAACATCCAATGGCGCGTGCCCGGTATGACAGCGGTCCTTGCGCCCGGAATATGCTCGGCCAGTACGCGCCAGTTCACCGCCAAACCGCCCCTGGTGTCGCCGCCGCCGATAAACAAGGTCGGCGTCTTGATCGATTCCGCTTCGCTCCTTGCAAAGGGCTTGCGGTTTTCGCCGACCTGGCCGAGCAGCGTGTAAATATTGTCGCGCAATTGCTGCCTCGGCACCGCAGGCCATCGCCTCCACGCGCCTTCACCGTCGATGCCGTCGACGAACAGCGCGAGTGCACCGTCGATGTCGCCGTTTCGCACCAGCTCGGCCGCGACCGGAACGCGCGGGCCGAGCGGAACGGGACCGGGCGGCGCACTGGCCGGCTGCAGCGCCGGTTCGAGATCGCCGCCGGGTTCAGCAAGAACGGCCTTGCGCAACAGGTCAGGCCGCGCCTGCGCCACGCGGAAGCCGATATGGCCGCCGCGCGAATGGCCGATCAGATCGACAGGGCCAACGTTCAGCTTTTCGATGAAGCCGATCACGTCGGCGACGTGCTGCGCCATCAGAAAGTCATTGCCGACGCCGTCCCAATGTTCGGGAAAGAAACGCCGCAGGCTGAGCGAGATCACGCGCTTCTGTCTCGACAGCGGTCCGAGCACCGCATTCCAGGTGCGGAAATCGCCGAGCGTGCCGTGTACGAGAACCAGCGGTGGTGTGTCGACGGTGCTTTTGCCGACGTCGAGATAGGCCATGTCATAGCCGTTGACGCTCAAGGTCTGCATCAGGATCAGTCCTCCGCGAGATACGCCAAAACGATCTCGCAATATTTCTGCGGGGCCTGCTCGAACATCGGATGGGTGGTGCCAGGAATCATCTCGGTGCGCGATCCCTTCACGTTGGACGCCAAGGCCTTCAGCACCTTCGGCAGTGTACCCTTGGTGTTGGCTCCGCCAATGAAAAGCGTTGGTGTTTCGATCGCTTCTGCATCCGCCTTGGAGAAGGGCGGCCGCTGGTCGCGCATTTGCCCAATCAGTGTTGTGGCATTGTCGCGCAGCAATTGCTTGGGCGTCTCCGGCAGGCGTTTCCACGCGCCGGGACCTTCCAGCGCATCCATGAAGATCAGCAAGCCGCCGTCGATATCGCCCCTGGCGATCACCTCGGCCGAAGCTGCGATCATGCCGGCGAGCGGCGAGGGGCCGGGCTTGTAGGCGGGGTCGAGCGTGGCGTCGAGTTCGCCGCCCGGTTCGGCCAGGATCAGCTTGCGCAACAGGTCCGGGCGGCGCTGCGCGACGCGAAAGCAGATATGCCCGCCGCGGGAATGGCCCATCAGGTCGACCGGCCTCGTATCCAGCTTTTCGATGAAGCCGATGACGTCATTCACATGCTGCGCGATCGAATAGGTATCGCCGACGCCGTCCCATTGCTCGGGGAAGAAGTGTCGCAACGAGGGGGCGATCACGCGGTGCCGGCGCGTCAGCGGTCCCAGCACCGACGACCAGATCCGGAAGTCGCAGAGCGAGCCATGCACGCAGACCAACGGCGGTCCGTTGCCGGTACTTTGGCCGATGTCGATATAGGCCATGTCATAGCCGTTGACGTGAAAGGTTTGCATACGGTCTCGTGAGGGATGAAAGAGGGCTCAGGCCACTGCGGGCCCTGGGCGGGAGCCCCAGATCAGCGGAAGTTGTTCATGCCGTCAAGTTCCCACGGAATTCGGGTGGATAGCAATAATCTCCAAGCCTAGATTTGGGCCAGATGCGAAACGGGGTGGCACTAGACAGGAGAATATGGAGCCAGCCATGACCGGGCACCATTTTACGATATTCGACACCGCAATCGGCCGCTGCGGCATCGTGTGGGGCGAGCGCGGTATCACCTCGGTGCAATTGCCGATGGGCGATGAAAAGAAAACCCGCACCCGCCTGCAGCAGCGCCATGGCGACCTGATCGAGGCCCCGCCGCCGGCGAAGGTGCAGGCCGCGATCGACGGAATGGTCGAGCTGCTCGAGGGCAAGCCGAACGATCTTGCCGACGTCGTGCTCGATCTCGACGGCGTACCCGAGTTCAACCGCGGCGTCTATGACATCGCGCGTACGATTCCGCCGGGCCAGACCATGACCTATGGCGACATCGCCAAAAAACTCGGTGGCGTCGAGCTGTCGCGCGACGTCGGCCAGGCGCTGGGCCGTAACCCCTGTCCGATCGTGGTGCCCTGTCACCGCGTGCTGGCGGCGGGCAACAAGCCCGGAGGCTTCTCCGCCAATGGCGGGGTGGTGACGAAATTGAAGATGCTGGCGATCGAGGGCGCGGTGGTGAACCACACGCCGAGCCTGTTCGATTGAGGGCTTCTTGTTTGACGCGTTTTCTTCACGCGAACCGGTATCCACTTCGCTCGAAAACGCTNCTCACCGCCCCTTGAAGTTCGGCGTTCGCTTCTCGTTGAAGGCAAGCACGCCTTCGCGGCGGTCCTCGGTCGGGACCATGCGATTGTAGGCCTCGATTTCCAGCACGAGGCCATCGCGCAGCGACAATTGCAGGCCGCGATGGATCGACAGCTTTGCCTGGCGGACGGAGATCGGCGCGTTGCGGGCGATCCGCGCCGCGGCCGCCAGCGCCGAAGGCAACAGCTCCGGCTGCGGAAAGACTTCGTTCACAAAACCCCATTCCCGTGCTTCTGCAGAGGTAAACGGCTTGCCGGTCAGGATCAGCTCCTTGGCGCGGCGCTCGCCGACAGCGCGCGGCAGGGTTTGGGTACCGCCGCCGCCCGGCATGATGCCGAGCGTGACTTCAGTCAGCGCGAAGCGTGCGCTTTCCGCGGCGTAGAGAAAATCGCAGCAGCCCGCAATCTCGCAGCCGCCGCCATAGGCGGCGCCGTTGACGGCGCCGATGATCGGTACCGGGCAGTCGATCAGCGCCCGCACCATCCGCTCGAAAATGACATGCTGACGCGTCCATGCCTCGTCGGTCATGCCGCGGCGTTCCTTCAGGTCGCCGCCGGCACAGAATGCTTTTTCGCCGGTGCCGGTCAGGACGATGCAGCGCAGGGTCTTCGGATCGAGCGCGACGTCCTCGAAATAGCGCACGAGATCGCGGCCCATCTGCGTGTTGAGCGCGTTGGAGGCATCCGGACGGTTCAGCCGGACGACCGCTACGTGTTCATCGACCGGCTCGATCGAAAGCGTTTCGAAAGCGGACGGGTTTTGATTCATATCGCCTCGCAGGTAAATCCGCTGCCCGCGCGTCGGATCTTCCCAACCGAGGGTGAAGGGAAATGCGCCGTACAGCACAGCGTCTCGGTGTCGCAATAGCGTTCCAGAAAGCCTCGTCGCGTCTTCGCCGCCTGCGCCTGGTCGACGTCGAACTTGACGGACAATTCCGGATAGCGCGTCTGCAGCGGCGAATGCATCAGGTCGCCCGAGAATACCGCGTCATCCTTGGCACGACCGAAGGTGAAGGCGGCGTGGCCGGGCGTGTGGCCCGGCGTCGGCAGGATGCGGGTGTGATCGCCAATCGCGAAGTCGCTGCGGACGATTTCGGCCTGTTTGCTTTCCACGACCGGCAGCACGCTGTCGGCAAACGGCGGCACCGGCGTCTTGGCGTGCGTCTCGGTCCAGTAGTCGAATTCGGTCTTGTCGAAGACGTAGCGCGCTTTCGGGAAGGTCGGCACCCAGCGGCCATTGTCGAGCCGCGTGTTCCAGCCGACATGGTCGACGTGCAGATGCGTGCACATGACATAGTCGATGTCGTCGACCGAGAATCCGGCGGCGGCGAGACCGCGCATATAGGTGTCGTCGGTCTTCATGTTCCATTTCGGCCGCTGCGGCCGCGGCTTGTCGTTGCCGATGCAGCTATCGATCAGAATCGTGTGGTGCGGTGTCTTCACGACATAGGACTGGAAGCACAGGATCAGCACGTCCTTGTCATCGAGTGCGCCGGCGTCTCGCATCCATGCCCGGTTCTCGGTGAGGACTTCCGGCGTCAGGCCCGGCAGCAGCTCCAGCGCCGGCAGGAAGGTGGTTTCCTGTTCGATGATGCGGTGGATGGTGAGGTCGCCGACGGAGAATTTCAAACTCATGCTTGCTCCCGATCGATTGGGGCGCGGTGTCTTACCGGGCGCCGGGAATGACGAAATTGGCGAGGATGTCGAGCGCCGCACTTCCTTGCCGAGGGCTGCCATAAAGCCCTGAAGTCGTCACCATCACAAGGTCGAGCTCGGGGATGATGAAGATGCGCTGGCCGCCGAGTCCCTGGGCCGCAATCCACCTCACATCCTTGTCGCCGGATAGCGTGCGACCCATCCACCATTGCTGTCCGTAATAGAACAGGCCACCGAAATAGCCGATCGCCTGGAAGCGCGGCGTGACCGATTGCTCGATCCATTTCGCCGAGACAATTTCCCGGCCGCCCCACGCGCCCTTGTTGAGCACGAGCTGGCCGATTTTTGCGGCGTCGCGCGGGCGCAAGCGAAGGCCTGCGGCCGACGAAATATGCTCGTTCCGGTACTTCATCCATTCCCAGTCCGAGATGCCGAGGGGAGCGAATAGCGCCTCGCGCGCGAACGCTTCCAGTGACTTGCCCGATACACGCTCTATGACGTTGCCGAGCAGGTCCGTTCCACCGCTATTGTAATTCCAGACGGTGTCCGGAGGCGCCACGATCGGCTTCGACAGGACATAGCGGAACGGGTCGGCGTCCATGCTGAGTTGCCGTTCGTCATTTTGCGGATCGGCCCAGGGGCGGCTCTGATCCCATTGCATGCCCGACGTCATGGTCAGGAGGTGACGGAGGGTGATGTTGTCCCAGCCCGCCGTTTTCAGCGCCGAGTAGTCCGGAAAGAATTTGAGGATGGGGTCATCCACGCTCTTGATCAGCTCGCGATCGATCGCAATCCCCACCAGGAGCGACGTCACGCTTTTCGAAACCGACCGCATGTCGTGCTTGGTGGTCGCATCGAACTCGAACGGTCCCCTGGCCGTTCCCCAGAGCTCGTCAGGGCCATTGAAGTATTGATCGAACACCAGCTTGCCATGGCGCGCGATCAGCACGGCATGCACGTTTGCATTGGTGGCCGCGAGCCGCGCCGCGATGCCGCACAGGCGGGAGCCATCGAGGCCGACGCTCTCGGGTGTCGCGGTCGGCCAGCCATCGTTGAGCGATGTCGGGCTTCCGCAGGCGAGATTGCGCTGGTCGGTCGTGAACTGATGGATCTGTGCCGCCGCGGCAGAAGCCGCGAGTACGACGACGGCGGCAAGCCCGAGGCGCCGCAATACGTTGCCACCCTCGCGCATGCCGCTGTCTCCTCTTTAGATGTTACGCCGGGGGCGGCACCGAGATCTTTACCGACGGCCGCTCCAGCATCTTCTGATGGAAGGCGTCGAGCTTCGGATAGGCCTTGCGCCAGCCGCAATCGGCAAAGCGGAAGTCCGCATAGCCGAGCACACAAACAAGGCCGATCTGCGCAATGTTGAACGGACCGGACAGCACGTCGGGCCTGTTCTCGAACCGCGCCATGCCGGCCCAGGCCCGCTTCCAGTGGTCGTCGTGCCAGGCGTCCCAGCGCAGCCCTTCCGGGCGTACCATCTTTTCGTAGCGGCACAGCAGCATGGAATCGAGCATGCCTTGCAGCAGGGAGTGGTCGCTCTTGACCTTCCAGCGTTCGGGCCCGGATGCGGGGATCAGCTTACCGCCGCCGGCGAGTTCATCGAGATATTCGACGATGACATAGGAATCGAGAATAACGTCGCCATTGTCGAGGATCAGCACCGGCAGCTTCTTCAGCGGCGTGATCCTCGAATATTCCTCGTTAGGCTGCCCCGGCGCAACGGTGGCTGGCGTGAGTTCGATCTTGTCGATCAGACCGGTCTCGATCGCGGCGATGCGGACCTTTCGGGCGAAGGGGGAGGCGGGAGAGAAGGTGAGTTTCATGCTGGGAGTTTCCCCTGGAAGGTTTCTTCTTGTTATCTACGGCCATGACGACCACGCGATGTCATCATCCGCCTTGTGCGAATTGCGCACTGGGGCGGATGATCCAGTACGCCGCGACGGTTCGGTTTCTCACCAAAGCTGCAGCGTACTGGATACCACGCTTGCGCGGGGTATGACGTCTAGGCCGCGATGATTTCCTGGCGCTGCTCGCCGAGGCCGTCGATGCCGAGCGTGACGACGTCGCCGACATTGAGGAAGGTCGGCGGCTTCATGCCGAGGCCGACGCCGGGCGGGGTGCCGGTCGTGACGATGTCGCCGGGCAACAGCGTCATGAACTGCGAGACATAGGAAATGCACTTCGCCATCGAGAAGATCATGGTCGAGGTGTTGCCGGTCTGGCGGCGCTGGCCGTTGACGTCGAGCCACATGCCGAGCTTCTGCACGTCAGCGATTTCGTCCCTGGTGACGAGCCAGGGCCCGACCGGCCCGAACGTGTCGTGCGATTTGCCCTTGGTCCACTGGCCGCCGCGCTCCTGCTGGAAATTGCGCTCGGAGACGTCGTTGCAGACGCAATAGCCGGCGACGTGGCTGAGCGCGTCGGCTTCCGAGACATACTTGGCGCGGGTGCCGATGATGGCGGCGATTTCGACTTCCCAGTCGAGCTTGGTGGAGCCGCGCGGCTTTTCGACCGCGTCGTTCGGGCCCGACAGCGAGGTGTTGGCCTTGATGAAGAAGATCGGCTCGGTCGGGATCGGCGATCCCGTCTCCTTGGCGTGGTCGCTGTAGTTCAGGCCGATGGCGACGAATTTCGAGATGCCCGTGACCGGCGCGCCGAAGCGCTGCTTGCCGTCGACGGCGGGAAGCTTGGAGGTATCCAGCGCCGCCAGCTTGGCCAGCGAGGCCGGCGCATAGGCCTCCCCGTCGAGGTCCCGGATCTGGGCGGAAAGATCGCGCAACTGGCCGGATTTATCGATCAGGCCGGGCTTTTCCGCACCCTTGGCGCCGTAACGAACAAGCTTCATTTTATCGCTCCCTGCGGGGTTTTCTTTGGGAATTCGGGGGAATTTCCGTAAAAGTTCAGACGCTTCTTGGAACAGCGGCGCAGGAAATTCAACTGCCGAAAGCGCAGGGTAGGGTGGGCAAAGGCGCCCAACATCACCCCAGGGATTCATCCCAAGGATACAAACCTGAACGCATCTCCATCGCGCCTGATGTGGCCGGCGCCAAAGTGCCCGCCGATTACCAGCGTTGGCGTGTCGGCAAAGCGTGAAAATAACTCGCGCCGGGTCTCGGCCGACTGCCGGGGATCGGAATCGGCGGTCGAGGACCAGCCGAGATGGGCCATCTGGCAGGGATGGTGGGCGACATCCCCCGTCAGCAGGCCTTCCTTCCCCTCCGACTGTATATGGACGCTCATATGGCCCGGGCTGTGGCCAGGGGTTGGGATTAGGGTGATCTCATCCGAAAGCCTGGCATCGCTGGCGAGGAGATCGGCCTTGCCGGCGTCGGCGATCGGTCTCACGGAATCGTTGAACACCGCGATCTTGTCCGGCTCATCGCTGTGGTCGCGCCAGTAGTCGTATTCAGTCTTGCCGAACAGGTATCGGGCATTGGCGAAGGTCGGCACCCATTTGCCGTCGACAAGTTTCGTGTTCCAGCCGACATGGTCGACATGCAGATGCGTGCACAGCACGGTGTCGATGCTGTCGGGCGGAAAGCCCGCCGCCGTCAGCGTATCGAGGAACGGATCCTTGCGATTGTTCCAGGTCGGCACCTTGCGGCCCTGCTTGTCGTTGCCGAGTCCGGTATCGACGATGATGCGGCGCGTGGGCGTCTCGACCAGTAGCGAATG
This sequence comes from Bradyrhizobium lablabi, assembly GCF_001440475.1. Taxonomy (GTDB): domain Bacteria; phylum Pseudomonadota; class Alphaproteobacteria; order Rhizobiales; family Xanthobacteraceae; genus Bradyrhizobium; species Bradyrhizobium lablabi. Next base: position 159,642 of record NZ_LLYB01000065.1, read on the forward strand.
GATCGACATCTTCAGTCGTCCTTCCGCGGTGGCGAACTGCGGAATCAGCCAGGGCAGTTTCTGGATTTCCTCGTTGGTTGCGAGCGGCAGGATAAATCGTGTGCTGCCCACGGTTTCCGTTTCGACGATTCTCGTGATCCTGACCCTGCCCACGTTCCACAGCATCCGACGGTTCCTCTCGTTTCTGGTTGTTCGGGCAAGGATGCGGGTTTCCGGTTTCCGGCGCAACGGATCATCTCGCGGCGTTTGGCGTTATCGCATGGCCCGTATGAGGAACATGCGATGCCGGAACTGATGATTTCGCCCGAGAAAGTCGGCTTTCTGATCGAGAAGGCCCGGCAGTTCGACGTCAAGGAAGCGGCGTCCGATCCGGACTCCGGATCAAACCCTGCCGATGACGACATGATCGATGTGCTGGAAGATGATGGACGCGACCCGGTCGTGCGCGAGATTGCCGGTTTCATCAATGCGCTGAGCGAGGACGAACAGATCGACCTCGTCGCTCTGATGCGGCTCGGCCGCGGCGACGGAACCATCGAGGAATGGAAAGATCTGCGGCGGCAGGCCGCGGAAGGACGTAGTGGTCCCACCGCGCGCTATCTCCTGGGCGAGCCGATGCTCGGCGATCTTCTCGCCGAGGGGCTCGATGAGTTCGGCCTCTCCTGGACCAAGGAGCGGACCACGCCGTTCCACTGACGAAAGCGTGACGGCGCTTCTTCGAATCGTCATCACGCTTTTGCTTTTTGTTTGAGCATGATCTCCGCGCAAACGCGTTCGCGTTTGTCGCGA
>NZ_LLYB01000065.1:160455-163034 GCF_001440475.1 Bradyrhizobium lablabi
GATCATGCTCTANTCGGGCGCAGTCCACGATGACGGTGCCGAGCTTGTCGCCTTTCTCCACCGCCAGATGCGCCTCTGCGGTGTCGGAGAGGGCGAATTGCGCGGCGACGTTATGGATGCGCGAGCCTGCCGCCAGCCATTTCGTGATGTCCGCCTGCGCCGCCGCCAACAGCGGCGGCGGCAGTGCAAACAGCACCAGCGCGCGAAGCGCGATGCATTTCTCCATCAGCTCGCGCATCGGCACCACAGGCGTGCGGTTGCCGTTGGTGGCGTAGACCGCAATCGTCGAGTTCACGCCTATCAGCTTCAGCGTGGTCTCGATGTTGCCGCCGAAATCGACATCGACGACGCGGTCGACGCCGCGCTGCGTGGTGAACGCCATTGCCTTCGCAACGACGTCATCCGTCTTGTAGTTGACGACGAGATCGGCGCCGGCGAGCCGGGCCTGCTCGGCTTTTGCTGGCGAACTGACGGTCGCGATCACTTGCGCGCCGCCCCATTTGGCGAGTTGCACGGCATAGTGCCCGACCGCGCCGGCGCCGCCGGTGACGAGCACGGTCTGCCCCACGATCGGCCCATCGCAATAGAGGCAGGTCCACGCCGTCATGGCGGGAATGCCCAGCGTCGCGCCTTCCGCAAACGACAGATTGTCCGGCAGCGGCGTCACCAGATGTTCGGCGAGCGCGATATGTTCGGCCGCGGTGCCGAACGCGCGGCCGTTGCGCTGGCCGTTGAACAGCCAGACCCGCTGACCGATCTTCAGCCGGGTGACGCCATCGCCGACCTGGTCGATGATCCCAGCGCCGTCGCTGTTGGGAATGACGCGCGGATATTCCATCGGCCGATAGCCGCCGCCGCGGCGGCCGACATCGGCCGGATTGATTCCGGACGCCTCCAGCCGCACCCGGACTTCGCCCGGGCCGGCGACCGGCGTCGGCATCTCGCCATGGGCCAGCACCTCGCGCGCTGGCCCGGTTCGTTCGTACCAAACCGCTTTCATCGGGCGTCCCTTAGAGCGTACCCGGGAATGCGCCGCCGTCGAGCAGGATGTTCTGGCCGGTGATGAAGCCGGCCTTGGCGCCGCACAGGAAGGCGCAAGCCAAACCAAATTCCTCGGGGTCGCCAAAGCGTCCCGACGGATTGAGCTTGGCGCGCTCGGCGAGCACCTGATCGATCGTGATGCCGCGCTTTTCGGCTTCGGGCTTGGCCGTTCCGGTCAGGCGGTCGGTGACGAACGGTCCCGGCAACAGGCCGTTGATGGTGACGTTGTTGATCACGGTCTTGCGCGACAGCCCCGCGATGAAGCCGGTGAGGCCGGCGCGCGCGCCGTTGGAAAGCCCCAGGATATCGATCGGCGCCTTCACCGCGGCCGAGGTGATGTTGACGATGCGGCCGAATTTGCGCGCCATCATGCCGTCCACCGTCGCCTTGATCAACTCGATCGGGGTGAGCATGTTGGCATCGATCGCCTTGATCCAGTCGTCGCGGGTCCAGTTGCGGAAATCGCCGGGCGGCGGGCCGCCGGCATTGTTGACGAGGATATCCGGTTCGGAACAGGCCTTCAGTACGGCCTCGCGGCCGGCGGGCGTCGTGATGTCGCCGACGATCTCGGTCACGGTGACGCCGGGATTGGCTTTGCGGATTTCGTCGGCCGTCTTCTTCAGCGCCTCCGCGCCGCGCGCGGTCAGCGTGACATGCACGCCTTCATTGGCCAGCGCGATGGCGCAGGCGCGCCCCAGGCCCTTGCTCGATGCACAGACGATGGCGCGACGGCCTTTGATCCCAAGATCCACAGTTTCTCTCCCGTTGTGTCAGGTGATGTTTGAAAGGTGATGCGGCCACTCTAGCCAAGTCGAGCGGTCATGATAAGAGAGCGGCTACCGCCGAAACGCATATCAGGAAGACCACGCCGATTATATGTGCCGGTCTTTCCTCAGGCGGTCGATCGCAGCCACGACATCCGGCGGAAGGGACTTGATGCCCAATTGCCCGGCGGCGGATAGCAGAGGCCGCAACCGCGAGCCGGTCATGAATGTCGGCTGTGTTGGCAGAAGCCGGTCGAAGATCAGCACAAGGGTGGTCGCGATCAGACCGATGCGCACCGCGCCGAGGGCGGCGCCGCCGACGCGGTCTACCATGCCGGCTCGCGGGCCGATGGCGTCGTCGAGGGCTATGCGCGCCAACCTCCCGAGCACCATGCCGGTAACCAGAAAGACACCTAGGAACAGCAGCGAATTCTGCGCAAACGACGGGGCGAGCTTGTCGCCGATCTGCGGCGACAATAGTGGCATCAGTCCCATCGCGATCGGCATCGCGGCGAGGTAGGCCGCAATCGTAATCGCGCTGCGCAGCAGCCCGGTATTGAAACCGGTGACCACGGCAATAGCCAGGCCGAGATAGACGACGGCGTCGAAACTGTTCATCGGAAAGATCCCACCGGATTTCGATACCGATGCTTCGTCAATGAATCGGGTGGGCGATCGCTAAAATCGTCCGTATTGGTGGACCGAGGCGACTGGAAATCGGCTCTCTCCCCGTCATTGCGAGCCAACGGGTCGCGCGAATGCGCGCCCGATGAC
>NZ_LLYB01000065.1:163039-215121 GCF_001440475.1 Bradyrhizobium lablabi
ACGGCATAACGGACGGATGGATTGCTTCGTCGCTATGCTCCTCGCAATGACGGAGGACGCGGCGCGCCGATCAACCCGGCCGCATTTCCGCTCTTATCATGTCGGCAGCCTTCTCGCCGATCATGATGGTCGGCGCGTTGGTGTTGCCGCCGATCAGCGTCGGCATGATCGAGGCGTCGACCACGCGCAATCCGTCGACGCCGTAGACTTTCAGCTTCGGATCGACCACGGCCATGGGATCGTTGACGCCCATCTTCGCGGAGCCGACCGGGTGATAGACGGTGTCGACGCGCGCGCGCAGGAGGTTGCGGATGTCGTCATCGCTATGCACGCCCTCCGTGAACATCTCCTTCTTTTGCAACGCGCGGAGCGCCGGCGTCTCCATCAGCCGCCGCGTGGTCTTGAAGCCGGCGACCATGGTTTCCAGATCGTCCGGATCGCCAAAGAAATTCGGATCGATCAGCGGCGGCGCGAAGGGATCGGCGCTTCCAAGCGAAACGCTGCCGCGGCTCTTCGGCCGCAGCAGGCAGACGTGGCAGGTGAAGCCGGTGCCGCGGTGGCGCTTGCGGCCGTGATCGTCGGCGAGCGCCATGCCGAAATGAAGCTGGATGTCGGGGATGTCGAGGTCGGGCCGGGTTTTCAGGAAGCCGCCGCATTCGGCGAAATTCGACGTCATCGGCCCGCGACGTTCCCGCCGATACTGGCGGATCGCCCGCAGCAACCGCGGCAGGGCTTTCAGTGAGATGCCGTTGAAATTCGGATTATCGGACATGTAGCCGAACACGAAATCGGGATGATCCTGCAGGTTCTGCCCGACGCCGGGCAGATGATGCACGGTGGCGATGCCGTGCCTGCCAAGCTCGGCGCTGTCGCCGATGCCCGACAGCATCAGGAGATGCGGGGTCTGGAACGCGCCGGCGGAGAGGATCACCTCGCGCCTGGCGCGGATCTGTTTGATCTCCTTGCCTTGGCGGTACTCGACGCCGACTGCGCGCTTGCCTTCGAACAGGATGCGGGTGGCGTGGGCGTGAGTCTCGACCCGCAGGTTGGCGCGGCCTCCCATATGCGGGTGGATGTAGGCGCGCGCGGCGCTGCAGCGTTCGCCGTTCCGCTGCGTCAGTTGATAGATGCCGAGGCCTTCATGCTCGTCGGCATTGAAATCCTCGCGCAGCCGAAACTGGGCTTCCTGTGCGGCCTGCAGAAAAATCTGTTGCACCGGATTTCCGGTGCGCGACTTGTTGACGGCGAGGGGACCGCCCTTGCCGTGATACTCGCCGCCGAAATCGGCATTGTCCTCGGCGCGCTTGAAGTAGGGCAGAACGTCGCTAAACGACCAGCCGGTGTTGCCGAGCGAGCCCCAGTGGTCGTAATCGGCACGATGGCCGCGGATATAGACCATCGCATTGATGGCGGAAGACCCGCCGAGCCCCTTGCCGCGCGGCTGATAGCCGATGCGGTCGTTGAGGCCCTTTTGCGGCACGGTGTTGAACGCCCAGTTGTTGACGTTGCCGGCAACCATCAGCACGAGTGCGAACGGCGTCGTGACCACCCAATTGTCGTTCCGGCCGCCGGCATCGAGCAGCGCCACGGTCGTCTTCGGATCTTCTGAAAGCCGTCCCGCCACCGTGCAGCCGCCGGAGCCGCCGCCCACCACCACGAAATCGTAAGCTTCCGCCACGTCCATTCCCCCGGGATTTATTGTTCTGGCGACCTCACGGGCCGCGGCCTTGGTCGCCCCTTGGGCCGCAAAACTCCGCTTTTGCGGCGTTTATGGCAAGAGCGGTTCCAGAGGGTGGTTTTTGCGCTCCAAGTGCTCGTTTTTGCTGTCATAAAATCTGCAAAAGCGGGATCTTGCCCCTTTCCAAAGCTGGGCGACGTTGATACATACCCCTCGCACCCGATGGCTTTGCCCGGGTCGCCTTCTCAGGAAGCCTCCGGACGGGATCGATCGGCGCAAACACGCGTTGGCCGGGTTCGTTTCGGGTCCGGTTTTTTCGAAGGCATTGCAACGGTTTAACGCGGGGTGGAGCAGCCCGGTAGCTCGTCAGGCTCATAACCTGAAGGTCGCAAGTTCAAATCTTGCCCCCGCAACCAAATCTCTCGACCGGATGAGATGAAACGGCCCGCCTTTCGGCGGGCTTTTTCGTATCGGGCCCGCCGGCCGGCCGTCCAGCCATTTGATCCGCTGATCAGCCCCTCCGCACGTGGCGCCACAGCAGGTCGGCGATCTCGCGGCGGCGTTGCGCCTTGGCTTTGGGCGACGACATGTCCCAGCCGAATTGCGCCTCGAAGGTGTGGCGGTTCGCGACCGAGAAGAAGCACAGCGCATTCAGCGTCATGTGCAATTCGTTGGGATCGATGCCCGGCTGGATCACGCCGCTGCGCACGCCCTTGTCCAGCACCGCGGCGATCTGGTTGATGATGGGCCGCGTCATCTCCTTGAGCTTTCGGCTGGCGCTGATGTGCCGGCCGCGATGGATGTTCTCGATGGTGACCAGGCGGATATATTCCGGGTTGGCCTGGTCGAAATCGAAGGTGAATTCGGCAAGCCTGCGGATCGCAGCCTCCGGCTCCAGCGCCTCCAAGTGGAGACCTTCTTCGGCAAGGCGCATCTTGGCGTACGCCATCTCGAGCACGGCGATGAACAGCTCTTCCTTCGAATTGAAGTAATAGAAGATCAGCCGCTTGGTGATGTTCGCGCGCGCGGCGATCGCGTCGGTGTTGCCGCCCGTCAGGCCGTTTTCGGCGAACTCCGCAAATGCAATCTCCAGGATCTCGCGCCTGGTCCGCTCCCGGTCGCGCCGCCGGATCGGCGGCTTCTTCGCATTCGCGGGCTTTTTCGCAGGCTCCATCTGGCAGTCCGGTGTCCATCCGCGCCGGGAATGCGCGCGCTGGCCATCATGGACCGAATCGGTCGCCATTGACAGTAATTATCCTATAGGGTAATTATAATTAACCCGCAGATTAATTAAGGGCGGAGGAGATGACGCGCGCGATGTTTGGCCTTGCCCATCTGACGGCGCTCGAACTGTCGCCGCCCGCGCTGGTCACCGAGGCGGCGGGCGCTGGCTTCACGTCGGTTGGCTTGCGATTTGTCCCGGCGACACCAAATGGTCCGGCATATCCGACGCGGGTCGGAACGGAAGCCCACCGCGCGCTCAAGCAAATCCTCACTGCCGAAGGCGTTGATGTAGCCGACATCGAATTCATTCAGCTCACGCCTGACGTAGACGTGCAGGCTTTCGCCGGCGTGTTCGAGGCGGCCGCCGATCTCGGCGCGATTTCGGTCACCGTATCCGGCGACGATCACGACAATGTGCGGCTGACGGCGCATTTCGCCGAACTCTGCGACCTTGCGCTGCCATTCGGCCTGCGCGTCGATCTCGAATTCATGCGCTGGCGCGCAATCGGCGCGCTGCCGCAAGCGCTCGCGATCGTGCGCCAGGCGAACAAGTCGAACGGCGCCGTTCTCGTCGACGCCCTGCATCTCACCCGTTCCGGTGGCAAGGCAGGCGACTTGACTTCCATCCCCGACGAATGGCTGCGCGCCGCGCAAATCTGCGATGCGGGAGCGGACACGCCTTCGACCGAAGCTGCCATCATCGCCGAGGCGCGCGAAGGACGGCTGCCGCCGGGAGACGGCTCGCTGCCGCTCGGCGATCTACTGGAGGCGCTGCCCGCCGACGCCTTCCTCAGCGTCGAGATGCCAATGCCGGCGCTTGAGACGCGGGTACGGATCGCCGCAGCCTTTGATGCGACCCGCCGACTGCTTGATCGCCACTCGCGCGGCACAATGCGCCCGGGCCAGCGCCGCGAAAACTCATCGACAGGACGCCAGATATGAAGAACATCGCCATCGGCGTCATCGGCGCCGGCCTGATCGGACGCAAGCACCTGCGAAAACTCGCCGAGCGGAGCGACTATGATCTCGTCGGCATCGCTGACGTGAATGTCGATCAGGTCGCAGCCGAGCATCCGAAGACGCGCGTGTTTGCGGATTACCGTCAGCTGCTCGACGAGGCGCGGCCGGAAGCCGTGATCATTGCCTCGCCGAACCAGCTTCACGCCGAGACCGGCATCGAATGCGCCCGGCGCGGCATTCACATCCTGATCGAGAAGCCGGTCACCGATACGCTGGATAGCGCTGCGGCCCTGCTTACTGAAGTGCGCAAGCACGGCATCAAATCGCTGGTCGGTCATCACCGCCGCCATCATCTACAGGTCAGGACGCTGAAGGCGCTGCTCGGCGAGGGGCGAATCGGTGATGTCGTCGGAGTGTCGGCGATCTGGGCCACCCACAAGCCGGAGAGTTATTTTGATGTCGCGCCGTGGCGCAGCCAGGCCGGCGGCGGCCCGGTGCTGATCAACCTGATCCACGAGATTGATTTCCTGCGCTTCACCATCGGCGAAATCCTGGCCGTCGAGGCGATTGCCTCGAACCGCCGGCGCGGCTTTGCGGTCGAGGATACTGCCGCCGCGTTGATCGAATTCGACAATGGCGCGCTCGGCACCTTCTTCATCAGCGACAGCGCGGTCTCGCCCTGGACCATGGAACAGGGCTTGGGCGAAGCCGTGGAATTCCCGTTCAGTGGACAGAACAGCTACCGTCTGATGGGACGCCGCGGTTCACTCGAATTTCCGAATCTCCTGCAATGGGCGCAAGCGGACGGCGCGCAGAACTGGAATCAGCCGATCCAGGCCCAGCACGTCCATGCCGGCACGATCGATCCCTATGTCGCGCAGCTCGACCATTTTCGCGACGTGATCCGCGGCACGGCGCTATCACTGCAGCCGGTCGAGGACGGCGCCCGCTCCTTGATCGCAACGCTTGCCGTTGCCGAGGCCGCAACTGCCGGCCGGCGCATCGACCTGCGCGACCGCTACGCGGCGCTCGCGCCGGCATTGAAGGACCACTGAACGGCACCGGAACGGAGATGGTGTCGGCGTCGCCCGAACAAGTGAGCAGAGTCACGGCGCTTCCGACGTTTCGCGATCTCCTGCTCGCCTCGGGTCCTCAGCGCTCGTAGCTTGCCGGGTCCGGGCTATCAGACGGATGCGCGAATGCGTTGCGCAGGACGGTCGGCATCGGAGTCTTGAAATTGAGGCCGTTGGGCGGCACCGGCGATTCGAACCACTTCCTGTAGATTGCTTCGATTTCCGGGCTCTTGTACAGCTCCGCGGTCGTTCGATCGGCCAGGGCCTTGAACGGCGCATCGTCCTTGCGCAGCATGATCCCGTAAGGTTCGGCCCGGGACAGGGCTTCCTCGCTGATCATATAGGCGGACGGATCCTTTGATCGCGCGATTGCGACGGCGAGCTGCACGTCATCGAGCACGTAGGCGGCCGCGCGGCCGGTCTCCAGCATCAGGAACGCCTCCGCCTGATCCTTGGCGGCCAGCACGGCGATGCCGAGATTTCGTGCGGTATTGACCTGATTGAGCTGCACCATGTTGGTCGAGCCCGATATGGCGACGACAGGCTTGCCCTTCAGATGATCGATTGTGGTGATGTTGTCGGACTTCCTCGCGGCAAACCGGGTTGCCGACAGGAAATGCGAATTGGTGAACGTCACCTGGCGTTGCCGCTCCGCATTGTTGGTGGTGGAAGAACAGACGAGGTCGACTGTCCCATTCATCATGAGCGGAATGCGATTGGACGACGTGACCGCAAGTGTTTCGACGGCGACGTTCGCGACCTTGAGTTCGCGCTTCACCGCTTCGACAATCTTCAGGCAGATGTCGACGGCATACCCGATCGCCTTTTGATCGCCGTCCAGGTAGCTGAAGGGCACCGAGGCTTCCTGAATGCCGAGGATGATCTTGTTCGTCTCCTTGATCTTCTGAAGCGTTCCGGTCAGTTCGCTTGCGTTTGCAGACGTCGTCGTCAGGACCGCCGCAATCATGATCGCAGACAGGCGCATTGAGTTCACTCCATGGATATCGGCCGTTCTTGTGAGGGCCTCGAGCACATCGACCCGCAGCAACACGATCGCTCGCTCTTAGCCGACATTATTCCCGCGCGATACCAAAGCTTGCTTCTATCAGCTATCAAACAATTTGATCGGCAGGCGGCCTGTCCGGCGGATGCTCAACGCGGACGCCGAATATCCGGATCAAGGTCATCTTTAAATCGAAGCCTGCCCACTCAGCCCGACGCCTGAGCGGTCTTCGCGGCTCCTGGCCCCGGATGGGTGTGGACTTGCTTGGCATGAACGGGTTCGCCGCACTCCGAGCAGATCATCACGGGATCGAACAGCTTCCCGCAATTCTTGTGCTGGTGCAGCAGCGGGCGGCCGCGCTCGTCCACCATATGGGTGTCGCCCCAATGCACGATCGACATCACCACCGGATATAAATCGAGGCCGCGCTGCGTCAGGATGTATTCATAGCGCGCCGGGCTTTCCTGGTAGCGGGCGCGCCGCAGCACGCCGTAGCGGACGAACTTCTTCAGCCGGTCTGCCAGTAAATGCCGGGTAATGCCGAGTCTCGATTGAAATTCCTCGAAGCGGCGTACCCGAAGAAAACACTCCCGCAGGATCAAAAGGCTCCACCGGTCGCCAATGACCGCAACCGTGCGCGCCAGCGAGCATTGTTCTTCCTCAAGCGTGTCCCAGCGCATCGCGCTCTCCGGCATTGATCAATCGATACAACAACATAGCACAGTAAATTCCAAATCGGAATGCGCTAGAATGTGCCCACGAAGTACGTTTATAGCAGCTCGTCGGCCAACATAAGATTGACAGTTCTATTTTAGAACTATAGACGTCGATGCCGGATCAAGCCCGAAAAGCCTGTCAGATCGCACGAGGCCGGGAACGCGGGGAGGGGCCGTATGGCACAGGACGGCATGTTGAAGGTCGAATTTCATTTCGACTTCGGAAGCCCGAACGCCTATCTAGCGGCTCGCCTGATTCCGGAGATCGAGCGACGGACCGGGACCAGATTCGACTACGTTCCGGTACTGCTCGGCGGCATCTACAAGCTTACCGGCAATAGCTCGCCCGCCGATTACCTCAAGGGCGTCAGGAACAAGCCCGACTACATGGCGCTGGAGACCGAGCGCTTCCTCAAACGCCACGGCATCACCAACTACCGGCGCAACCCGTTCTTCCCGGTGAACACCCTGCAATTGATGCGCGGCGCCATCGCGGCGCAGGCCGAGGGTATCTTCTGGCCGTATTTCCAGGCGGTCTATCACCACATGTGGGAAGAGCCCAAGAAGATGGACGATCTCGACGTGATGCTGGAGGCGCTGGCCTCATCGGGGATCGATGCCAACAGGATTGTCGCGAGATCGCAGGATCCCGCCGTCAAGAACAGGCTGGCGGCGTTGACGCAGGACGCCGTCGATCGCGGCGCCTTCGGCTCGCCGACATTCTTCGTCAACGACGAGATGTTCTTCGGCAAGGACCAGCTTCGCGACGTGGAGGAGGAGATCCTGGCGCAGCAGCGCGCCATGGAGACCTCCGGTTCATCCAAGGACCGCCGCGCGTCCTGATTTAGCTTTCGGGATCGAAGGCCGACAAGGATCAAACAGTTCGTCATCGAGGAAAGCCATCGTGGAAACTGTTCTCGACAAAATCAGCGCGAGCGATCTGCTCGAAGGCCTGCCGTCGCGAGTGCACGATGTCTACGCAAAGTTCGCGCAGGAAACACCCGATCATCCCGCCTTCGTCGAGGCCGGTCGTTCGTGGAGCTACCGGCAGTTCTCGGACGCGGTCGAGGCAGCCTCGCGCGATCTGCGGGAACTGCAGATCAGGCCCGGCGACCGGGTGATGGTGGCCAGCGAAAACAGCGTGGCGCTTGGCGCGATCCTGTTCGCCATCGGCAGGCTCGACGCCTGGGCCATCGCGGTCAATCCGCGTCTGAGCGCGCGCGAGCTCGAACAGATCCGGTCGCACAGCGGCGCCCGCCGGGTCCTGTTCAATTCGGCGCTCTCAAGGGAAGCTGCCGATCATGCCTTGCGTGCCGGGGCTAGTACGCGTTCGATCGGGCCGTTCGGTGGCATCGGCGTTGCGCCGTTGAACGAGGAGGCGCGGGCCGAGCCCGTCGAGGCCGACGCGGCGCGTCAGGTCGCGGCGCTGATGTACACCTCGGGCACGACAGGCACGCCGAAGGGCGTGATGCTCAGCCACCGTAACCTGCTGATCGCCGCGAAAACGTCCGGCGTGCTGCGAAGGACCGGTCCCGCCGACCGGATCTATGGGGTGCTGCCGATGTCCCACATCGTCGGCTACTCGATTCTCCTGATCTCGACCCTGATGCACGGCGCGACGCTGCACGTCGTGTCGAAGGCCGATCCTGCCGCGCTGGCGGAAGCGATCGCAAAAGACGGGATTACGACGCTTTACGGCGTGCCTGCGACCTATCAGCGTCTGCTCGAATACAAGGCCGTGAAGGGGATATCGCGCCTCGATCGCGGCCGCCTGCGGATGATGTGCGTGGCGGGCGCCCCCCTGGATCTGACGCTGAAAGGCCGGATGGAGGAAGAGTTCGGCATTCCCCTGCTCAACGGTTACGGCATCACCGAATGCTCGCCGGGGCTTGCCGGTGTACGTGAGAAGCGTCCTGCCGATGACGAAACCGTGGGACCGATACTGCCGGGCGTCGAACATCGGATCGTCGACAGGAACGGCCATGAAGTCCCGGCCGGCAGCGTCGGCGAGTTGCATGTCCGGGGTCCCAACGTGATGCTCGGATACTATCGCTCTGTCGAGCAGACGCGGGCCGCCATCGATCCCGATGGCTGGTTCAACACCGGCGACCTGGCCCGTATCAACGGCGAGGGTGACCTCTATATCGTCGGCCGCACCAAGGAGCTCATCATCCGCTCCGGCTTCAACGTCTATCCCGCCGAGGTCGAGGCCGTGCTCAACGCCCACGAACTCGTGGTGCAGTCTGCCGTCGTCGGACGCAAGGTCGACGGCAACGAGGAAGTGGTCGCATTCGTCCAGCTCCTGCCGGGAGCGGCGATCGGCGTGGACGAGCTCAAATCCTATTCCGCGGGGTTGCTGACTTCCTACAAGCGGCCAGGCGAGATTGTGATCCTCGACGCACTTCCCGCGGCGTCGACCGGAAAGATTTTGAAACACAAGCTGCGGGAATTGGCGAACGGGAGCAAGATCGACCCGGCGACGGCCGCCGGCTGACGCATCAGCCGCCGTGTCCCTTAGTAGCGAACAGGAGGTAATCAATGGCCAAGAGAAACGCGACCGCGGCAATCATCGGTGCGGGAGACTATATCGGCGCCGAGATCGCCAAGAAATTCGCCGCCGAGGGATTTACGATCTTCGCGGGCCGCCGCAACGGCGACAAGCTCGCACCGTTGGTGGACGAGGTTCAGGCCGCCGGCGGCAAGATCTTCGCGCGCTCGCTCGATGCCCGCAAGGAAGAGGAAATCACCGCCTTCCTCAACGATGCCGACAAGGAAGCGCCGCTCGAAGTCTGCATCTTCAATGTCGGCGCCAACGTCAACTTTCCGATCCTCGATACCACCGAGCGGGTGTTCCGCAAGGTCTGGGAGATGGCCTGCTATTCGGGTTTTCTCGCCGGCCGTGAAGCCGCGCGCCTGATGCTGCCGCGCGGCCAGGGCAACATCTTCTTCACCGGCGCCACGGCCAGCCTGCGCGGCGGGCGCGGTTATGCGGCCTTTGCCAGCGCCAAGTTCGGCCTGCGCGCGGTGGCGCAAGCGATGGCGCGTGAGCTTGGCCCGAAGAATATCCACGTCGCGCACCTGATCATCGATTCCGGCGTCAACACCGAATGGGTTCGCCAACGGCGGCTTGAGGCGCTTGGGCCGGACGCGCTCAACGATCCCGATGCGTTGATGCCGCCCGCGTCGGTCGCAAACGCCTATTGGAGTCTCTACGCGCAGCCGCGCAGTGCCTGGACGTTCGAAATGGAGATCCGGCCGTTCAAGGAGACGTGGTGAACCGCGGCCACTTGCGCGCGGCGCGCATCTGACAGCTTCCGACGCTCATTCCTGGGACTGCCGTGAACACCGGACCAGAGAACAGCATGGCCTACACGCAGTTACAGCTTCAGCGCTGGAATGGAACTTCGTGGGAGCAGTTCGGCGACGTCGTGAGCGCCGATTTGAATAAGGTGGAGTTCCCGCGCTGGAACTCGCCGGCAGTTCCTTGATGCGCGAAGCGCGCGTTGAAGAAATTTCGTTGATGGCCGCGTAGAAACACGAAGCGATTTTAAGCTGAACGTTAATCCCTCGCGCTATCCGTCGCAGAAAGGCGGAGCGCGCGAGTGGCAAGTATTTTCGAGGTTCAAGGCTTTGGCGCATTGTCCGAATGGAATGGACAGTTCTCGAGCGCCTCGGCCAAGCAGGCATTTCAAAAGATTGCGGCGCTCGGATCGAATTCGATCGAGCTGACCGCCCGGATCTGGACTCAGACCGGAACATCCAATTCCGTCTTCGCCGATCCCGCCAAGACCGAAAGCGACGCCAGCCTGTTGGCGGGCTTTCAGGCGGCGCACGATGCCGGCCTGTCGGTGCTGTTCAAGGCCGCGCTCTCGACCTTGAACGGAAGCAGGGTATCCAGCCTGGCGCCGGCCGATCTCGCGGGGTTTTTTGCATCCTACAAGGCCGAGATCGTGCACCTCGCCACCATCGCGCAGGCCGCAGGCGTCGAGACGTTCGCGATCGGCAACGAGATGAGTAGCCTGTCCGGCGCGTCATATCGCGGCTACTGGGTCGATATCATCGACGCTATCAGGCAGGTCTATCACGGCGAACTGACCTATGCGGCGGCGACCGACGAAGCCTCGCATGTCAGCTTCTGGGATCAACTCGACACGATCGGGGTCAACACCTATCCGCCGTTGACAGCCAGCAATAGCCCGACGGTGCAAGACCTGATCGACGCGTGGACCGAAGTTCCGACCAACCCGTACTACGCGGCGGCGTTCGACTACAAATCGCCGGTCGACTTTCTGCATTCGCTTGCGACGAGGTACGACAAGCCGCTGCTGATGACCGAAGTCGGCTATCGCAGCGTCGACGGCACTGCCATCTCGCCGGGATCGTGGACGAGCAACGGTACGGCCGATGTGCAGGAGCAGGCGGACGCCTACAACGCCTTCTTCCAGGTCTGGACGGCCCATGGCGGCGATTGGTTCAAGGGCGTCGAGCTCTGGCAATGGGATCTCAACAACCAGTATTCGAGCACGGGCTATTCCGTCATGGGAAAGCCGGCCGAAGCTGTCGTCTCGCAGTATTTCCATGGCGGCGGGGCCGTTCCCGACCTTGCGATGATGGGATCGGCTGTTGCCGACCTCATCGATATCGGCCGCGGTAATGACACGATCGATGCCGGGCTGGGCGACGACGTCATTCATGGCGGCGCCGGTGCGGACATCATCGTCGGTGGGCCTGCGACCAGCGGCAAATTGTCGGTAACGACCGTCACCCTCGTCGGCTACGGCTCGGTGGTCGGTGGTGTCGGTGCGCAGGCCCAGATCAAGGTCAACGGCCAGCTAGTCTCCGGGTTAATGGAATTCAAGCCGGCGGCTGATCCGTCTGAATACCAGGCGTTCACGATCAGCTTGGCCAATCCCGGTGTAATCACCAGCATCGACATCAACCTGGCGAACGCCACACCGGGGCGGGCGCTGCATATCAAGGATTTCCTGATCAACGGTGTCGCGCTGTCGCCGGCTGACGCAGCGAACGCAAGCTCGCCTGGCTCGTTCGATCTCTACGTCCACAATATCCATGTCGACACGGCCAGCCATCAGGACTGGTTTTCTGGCGCGGCGACGGACAATGACGTGATCGATGGCGGCGCAGGCAACGACGTCATCAACGGCGGGATCGGCGACGATGTCATCGACGGCGGAGCCGGGATCGATACGGCCAGATTCACCGGCAATATCCGCGACTATGATATCACGATTGCCAACGGCCAGTTGGTGGTGAACGACCGGATCGCGGGCCGCGACGGCGCCGATCATCTCTCCGATCTCGAATTCCTGCAGTTCGCCGACGGCGTCATCGACGCCAGCGAGCTGTTCGCCAGTCTGGCGAGTAGCTCCGGCAGCACGCTGCAAGTGCTGGCGACCGACGGCGCCGGCAAGATCATCGGCCAGCTGCTTCGCCATGCCGATGGCTCCGACCTCTATTCGTTCGTGACCGCTGCGAGCACTGGCCCTCAGCCGCCGGTCGATAGCGACGCGTTCCAGTTCATCGCTAATACGGCGCATCGGCAAATGGAATTCGGGGGGATCGCACACAGGGCCGCGACCACGGGCAACGATACGTTTGTTTTCAGCGAAACCATCGGGCGCCACGCGGCAGATGACTTCAAGGCAGCAGACTCAATCGGGCACGATGTGAGCCGAATCGAATCCACTGTTACAGCCGACGTCGCGCATCTTTCCGATCACGGAGCCGGACATGACACCGTCATCGATTCCAGTCATGATGTATCGGACGCGCTCACCGGCGTAGCGTCCCTGACGGCTCATCATCTGGTCTTCGTCTGACCGCATCGATGCGCAGGCTCAGGCGTGATCGGGGCCGACGGTCACGACCATGACGCCGTCGATCTTGATCAGGAATGTCATTGTCGGTTGGCCGGAAGCCGGCGCCCGTTCGACCGCATGCCGGAACGCTGCAATCTCTTCTTGCGCTGCTGCCCGGGGGCTGAGTGTCGAACCCGGCACGCAGACGGGAATACCATCCGAGGTGAGTGCGCTCAGGTCGACCCGCAGGTCGGCGTCGCGACAGATTTCCTGCGCCTCGGCGAGGTCGCTCGCTTCGAACGCCAGCGTCGGCCTTCGATCGACGTCGAGAACGAAAACCTGAAGCAAACCGGATCCGTCCGGTCGCTGCGATGGTTCATGGGCTGACACCACGCAATTCCTCGATCAATCTAGTGGCAAGCCGGGCCGCAAAATCAAGATTTCCTCAGGGATGGGAATTGTCAAATCCGCGATCGCGGCGTCATCAACGCCCGGCCGGCTGCGTGACGGAAGGCCATTGGAACGCCAGTTGGAGAAATCCTAAAATTTGCGCGAAACAGCGGGGCGGGTTCGTGCGTTGCATTCCTGACCAGCCCCACATGGTGGCGTCGGGCTGAAGCTTGACGCGACATCTGAATTACAACCATCCAAATTGTTCCCGGCCCCGCATTGTTGCGCTGTCATGGCGTTCGACATAGCATCGATCGCAAGTCAGGAGCGGGCAGGGCAGAAGAAATGAATACGAGGTCCTTCTTTGCAGCTTTCTGCCGTCGATCATGCGTTAGCGAATACGGAACCCGCGCACTGGAAGCAACGTCTTCGCTGCCCTCGCTGTTCGTCGGCGCTGCGGAACGTGTGGTCGCAGCCGTCCTGTTCGAACCGCGCCTGCGATTATAGCAGGGCCGGGTTTCCGGTAGTCGGCTCACAGCCGGTGCTGATCGATTTTGCGGCCAGCATTTTTGAGCGCAGGATGTATGAGGCCGAGAGCGGCTCGGCGCTGCAGCGGGACGTCAGCCGCCGTTCCCTCGGATCGCGCCTGCATCGTCTTACCTTCGGCGGCAATCCGGTTGCGGTTTCCAACAGTGCAAACTTCATCGAGCTGTTGAAGCGAGAGTCGCGGCGGCCGGTCGTGCTCGTGATCGGAGGCGGGACCATCGGTCTGGGCGCAGACGAACTCTACCGCGACGATTCCATCGAACTCGTCGGCACCGACGTCTATGCCTCGCCGCATACCGCGCTGGTGGCCGACGCCCACAGCCTGCCGTTCGAAGACGGCGTGTTCGATGGCGTCTGGGTGCAGGCGGTGCTGGAACACGTGCTGGAACCCGCTACCGTCGTCGCCGAATTGCATCGGGTGCTGCGTCTGGAAGGCCTGGTCTATGCGGAGACGCCGTTCATGCAGCAGGTGCATGAGCAGGCCTATGACTTCTCGCGTTTCACGCAGAGCGGTCACCGCTGGTTGTTCAAGCGATTTTCCGAAGTTGACGCCGGGCCGGTCGGCGGCGCCGGCGTCGCGCTTGAATGGTCGATCCGCTATTTCGCGCGCGCGCTAGGCGCAGGCGACAAGCTGTCGCGGCTGATCGTGCTGCCGTTCTTCTGGATCAGGTATCTCGATGCATTCGGCCGCGGCCGGGCCGTCGCAGACGCCGCCAGCGGCTTCTTCTTTCTCGGGCGCAGGGCCGAACGGGCAATGGATCCGCACGCCATGCCGGATTATTACAATCGGCAGAAATGAGCGTCGACGGTTAGTGGACTATTCTACGAAACGCCCTTG
Organism: Bradyrhizobium lablabi; assembly: GCF_001440475.1. Taxonomy (GTDB): domain Bacteria; phylum Pseudomonadota; class Alphaproteobacteria; order Rhizobiales; family Xanthobacteraceae; genus Bradyrhizobium; species Bradyrhizobium lablabi. Next base: position 177,287 of record NZ_LLYB01000065.1, read on the forward strand.
ATCTTCTTGCACGGCGTCGACGAGGTCGATGACATCCGTGCGACGTCGGTTACGGAGCGGATGGCAGGCTTTTCCTTGCGGGTGATGAAGCGCAGCACGCCGTGAGGATAGGCGTCGCAGAACTGCGCCAGCGTCGAGGCCGTTGCCGGAACGCTGTCCTGCTTGGGGATTACCGCGATGCCGCCATCCCTCAGGATGTACGCATCCTTCACGTTGGGCATGGCTGACGTCGCGATGCAGACCTTGAACAGGTCATTGTAGGCCTGCGGTGTCAGGGCCTGGTCACCGTCGGGCGTTGCCAATAGATACTCGCGGCTCTTGCGGCAGTTCTCGTTGTCCGCCCGCGCCGCACCGGTCGCGAGCACCAGTAGCATCGCGGTCGCGACCCATAGCCTCATGCCGTCTTTCCCATGGCGTGGTTCGCAGATGCCCGCTTGCCGGCATAGGCCAGGCCGTACGTTGTCGCCGCGCATCGTTCCCATGAAAGGGCGCGGGCATGGGCGGATGCGCCGGCCGCGAGAATGGCGCGCAGACCCCGGTCCGCGGCCAGCTCCGCGATCGCTGGCGATATGCTTTCTACCGACGGCGGCACAAGAACGCCGGTTTCGTCGGCCAGCACGGCGTCAGCCACTCCGCCGACGTCGGTCGCGACGCTCGGCAGGCCGGCGGCGCCGGCTTCGAGATAGACCAATCCAAATCCTTCCACCCGGCCGGTCGTATCAGGCGTCCCCGTCAGGCAGAAGAAATCGGCGGCCGCGTAGAGATCGCGGATTTCCTCGTTCGATTGCGACCCAAGGAAGCGAATGTCGCATTCCGCCTCGCCTGCGGCCCGTCGCAGATCGCCGACATAATCGGCTTCGCCGTCCGGACCGACCACGAGCCACGTGATGCGCCGGCGCAGTTCGTCCGGAAGCCGCGACAGTGCAGCCAGGGTCAGGTGATGTCCCTTGCGGCGCGTGATGCGCGCGACCGTGATCATCACCAGGCGGTCTTCCGGCAGGCGATGGGCCAGGCGAACTTCCCGGCGCGTTCGTCGTCCGCCGAACCAGAATTCCGATACGCCGAGATTGATCGCGCTGATCCGGCGCGGGTCGACGGCAAACCGTTCGCGGAACAGCGTCTCGGTAAAGCGGCTGTTGGCGACGACCTCCGTCCGCGGCCCGAATACGCCGGCGCCGCGTATCGCCATGCGCTTCAGCGTCGTCTGCGTTTCGTTGATCTCGGTGCCATGCACCGTCATCAATACCCGCGCCGGCGTTCGCCATCGCGACAGCGCGAGCGGGATGAAGAACGGCCAATCGGCGGCATGAACCACGTCATATCGGTCGCCGCGGACGCCGCGTCGCGCCAGCATGATCTTGCGTGGCAGATCGCGCATGGAATGGAGACCGCCGCGAAAGCGAACGACCTCGAAGGGCAGGGAGCGATCGTCGTCGTCGGTGTGCTGCGCGTAGTCCGGCGCGACCACGGTGACCCTGGCGCCGAGCCGGCTGGCGGCCGCGGCAATTTCGCGGGCATACGTTCCAATTCCTCCCATCGCGGGAGCGAACTCGCTGGTCAACAGAAGGATGTTCAACCCGGCGCCCTCAATAGGTCGGCGCCGCGGCGGCAAGTCCGCGTGCATCCTGAATTTCATGGTGATAGCGGAAGACGCGCGCGAGCTGGGTGACTGGTGTAAACGCCATGATGGTGTCGGCGACCTGCACCGGGTTCATCGCACCCATCTCGATGGCATCCCTGATATCGACGAACCGCTGGACCAGCGCATCCACCATCTCGTCGCGGCTGCCGGTTCGCGGCACGAGATAGCCGCTGAAGCCGGGCCGGATCACGGATTCAAGCTGCGGCAGGTGCATGGCGACGACGGGGCGACCGACCGCCAGGGTCTCGAGCACGCAGCGCGGCATGCCCTCGAACTCGGACGTCAGGATACCGGCATGCGCGCTCGCCAGGGTCTCCGCCATGCCGGCGGCGTCCTTGAAGCCGTGGCGCACGGTGATGTCCTCGATCGCGGCGAACTCCTCGAACCGGTGCGGGTCGCTGGTGCCGATATAGTGAAACCTGACGTCGCCGTTCAATCGCTGCCGCAGGCGGTCGATGGTGCGAAACATCAGCGGCGGATCCTTGAATTCGTCGAGCCTGCCGGCGAACACGATCTGGAACGGCGAAGAGTTCAGCGGCCAGACCTGCGGCTTGAAGATGTCGGTGTTGACCCAGGTCCAGAGCGTGTCGATCTTGTCCTTGCGGCGCGGATAGGCCTGCTGCAGCCGCTCGGTGATGAACGGATTGACGCAGAGAAACTTCTCGCTCATGGCGACGGCAAAACGCTCGCCGGTGTTGTGGACGAAGGAATATTTCCGCAGCAGCGAATCCATCTGCAGCTTCGGCGCACCTTCGCCGTGAAGCATCTGCACGAAGGGAAGCCGCAGGATCGCCGGCAGCCAGGAGAATTCCACCCGTCGCAGATCGATCGAGCATCGTCTCGCGCGGATCAGTTTCGCAATCGGCCGGAAATGACGCAGCAGCGCCATGAAGAATTGCCCGGTCAGCGAGCTGCGAATCGTGCGGGCCGCTTCGCGGGCCTGCTGGTCCGAATAATGCAGGATCGGCAGGAAATCGAAACCGCGGCCGCGGAACGTCAGCCGGTGAAGCTGCCCGAGCTCCAGCTCGCCGGTCGAGTCGACGCCGATGAAGAGGATGTCGGTGTCGACAGGATGAAAGGTGATGAAGTCGCGAATGTATGTTTCGAGGCCGCCGACTTTCTGGCCACGCGGATCGAATGGGTGAATCAGGCAGATTTGATAACGTGGCTTGATCCGGTTGGCATTTCGAGCGCGTAGCGCCAGGGTCAATGTTGAAGTCATGCCGCTTTCCTCATGCGTGCCTGGACGATTTGCGGAATGGTTCGCGCCACGAGACGCGGAACCACTGTCATGCATTTGACATAGCGAGGGCCGAGCCGGCGCGGCTCGCGCAGCATGCGCCACGCCCATTCCATTCCGGTTCTGCGCGCCAGCGATGGCGCGCGATCTTGCGTGCCGGCGATGAAATCGAGCGCGGCCCCGATGCACAGCACGCCGGTTCCGTCCAGCTCGTCGAGGCACCGCGCCGCGAACAGTTCCTGACGTGGCGCGCCGAGTGCGACGAAGCAGAGTTTCGCACCCGAGGCGCGAATGCTTTCGATCGCAGCATCGGCTTCGCTGGAATAGGGATCGAATCCCGGTCCCGGCGCAAAGTATCCGGCGATTTGCAATCCTCTAAATCGTTCCGCCAGGCGGCGGGCCGTAAGTTTCAGCGTGAGATCGTTGGCACCGAACAGAAAGACCGGCAGTCCTTTCTTGCGGGCTTCAGCACAAACCGGTTCGACGAGATCGGCGCCGGTCGTGCGCTCGATTCGCGTTCCCATGAGACGACCGAGTACGACGATGGGGAACCCGTCGGCTGTCACAAATCTGGCGCGGCGATAAGCGGCGCGAAAATTGGCATGCTGCTGCAACTGTACGACATGATCGAGATTGAGCGTGCAGACGCTGAAGTTATCGCCATGCTGCGCGGCCGACACGATCGAGGACACGGCTTCCGGAAGCGAGGGAACATTGATCGTGATGCCATCGACTGTGAGGCGCGGCTGCAACTGCGCGGGTGGTTCCGACATGTCGATCTCCTGCTGATGATGTGATCGAGAGACGCAAGTGGCGGGGGACTAATCGACATGCGCATCGCAACTGGAACTGCGCGCCGAAAATTTTCTCGACCGGCATTCGTCACGAAATCGAACTAATGCGACGCAACGATGGCGATGCCGCGTTGCGAACGAAGAGACATGGCGGCGAAGCATTCACATGATGGAGATCAGCTATGCAGCAGTGGTCGAGGCGAAATGCGCTCGCTCTCATCGCAGGAGCAGGTGTTGCTTCTTACGGGAAGAAAGCGCTCGCCGCTCAGTCGACGCAGAGTCTCGGCGCTATCGCGGCTCGTAACGGCATTGTGTTCGGCGCGGCTGCAGGTCCGGTGATCGACAAGGATCTTGCTTATCGCGAGCTGTATCAGACACAGACGCGCATTGTGACGACTGACGTTGCGATGAAGATGGGAACCATCGCGCCGCAGCCGGGACCGAAGCGATTCGAGAGCGCGGATCGTCTGCTGCAATTCTGTGCAGGCAACAACATTCCGATGCGCGGCCATTGCCTGATCTGGAACGAATGGGTTCCACAGTGGATCAAGAGCATGAGCAGCGCGGAGCGCGAGAAGTTCTTCGATTCGTATATCGAGGACGTGGCTGCCCGTTACGTCGGCAAGCTGCACTCATGGGATGTCGTCAACGAACCGTTCTGGCCGGGACACAAGGCGCCCGGCGGCTACCGGCTCGGCCCATGGTACGACACGTTCGGAACCGGCTATGTGCGCCGCGCCTTCGAGCGCGTGGCGATGGTCGACCGGAAGACAAAACTGGTTCTCAACGAGGCGCAGAGCGAGCGCGACGACGATGTCGGCCTCACGGTTCGCAAAGGCCTGCTGCAGCTGGTCGACGAGTTGAAACATGCCGGTGTGCCGCTGCATGCTGTCGGACTGCAAAGTCACCTGCAGCCGCGCTACCCGCACGACCCCGGACGCTTCGCTGAGTTCCTTCACGCGCTCGCCGAACGCGGCGTCGATATCTACCTGACCGAATTCGACGTGCGCGACGACACGTTTCCGGATGACATCGCGGCGCGCGACGCCATGATTGCGGAGACCGCCGAGAAGTACCTGAACAACGCGCTGCGCGTTCCCGCAGTCAAGATGGTGATCGCCTGGGAACTGGCCGACAACTACTCGTTCTATACCGATGCGGCGAAGAAGAAGGACCCTCTCGCGCAACGACTGCCGCGGCCCCTGCCGTTCGATTCGTCGATGCAGAAGAAGCCGCTTTGGTTTGCGATGGCGCGCGCGTTCGAGAACATCAGGAAGTCGTAACCGCCGATCGTGTCGAATGCGCTCATGCCCCCGAATGCTGGGGGCGTGGGCGGAGCATCCGCATGAGGGACGGCGCGTAGAGCAAGGCAAGCGCGCCGAAATAGACGGCGGCGCCTGCCGCGACATGTGCCGCCAACACGGCAAGGGTGCGGGCTTCCGGGAATATCCGCAGCAAGGCGGCCATCGCAATCGTCGCCAATGCGATGCGCAGGAGATGGCTGACCGGAAGGCGCAGGCCGAACTTGGTAAAGCCGATCGAAAAGCTGACGATGGCGGCTGCCAGCGCCGCCAGCACCGTGGCGCCGGCGACGCTGGTCAATCCCCAGAGCGGCAGGAACAGGACGCTCAGCACCACGGTCGTCGACGCGTCGATCGCGGCAATCGCCATCATCCAGCGCGTGCGGTTCTGCAGCAAGAATACCTGATCGCCGAAATGAGCGCGAAAATTGCGGATCGCGCCGGCAAGGGTCGAGAGCGGCAGGATGGCGAGCGTCACCGCCTGAAACGGCGCTGCGATCAGGAGATGCACGATCTCCGTTCGCAGCATGATGATGCCGGCAAGGCTTGGCGCCAGGATGGCGACAAGGAGCGCGCTGTTGGTGGCGAGCTGGCGCATGCCGGCCTGACTGCCGCCCTGCTCGATGCTTTTTACCGCTAGCGGAAATGCGGCCGCGGTCACCAGCATGGCTGCGACCGCCGCGGCCCGCTGGCCGAGGCCATAGCCGACCGCGAACAACCCGGCTGCCGCCACGCCCGAGAATTGGCTGATGATGAAGCGCGACGCATTGAGGCCAACCCAGCCGAGCGCGCCGCCGACGATCAAAGGAAGGCCATAGCGCAGCGCGTGGACCACGATCTCGCGATCAATCGGCCACAGGCGAGGGCTCCAGCCGATCCAGGGCAGGACGATGAGCGCGGCGATCAGTTGTGCAAGCGCGTAGCCGGCCAGCGGCCATTCCGGCGATTGGCCGATCAGCTTGATCAACACCAGGCCCACGATGAACCCGACGGATGGTCCGAATACCTGCTGGATCGTATAGACCCGGATCTGCTGCCGCGCGCGGGCGCGTTCGCCGATGTAGAGGTTGAGCGATCGGGTGATCACATAGGCGATGGTGGCGAGCAGAAGGCCCGTTCCGGCGCCGGGCGCAATGACCAGAAGCAGAATTCCGACCACGGCGGCGCTTTGCAGCATAACGGACGCGAGCAGTACCGCGTTTTCGGTGCGGTAGAAATGGGGTCCATCGCTCGCGTCTTGATACCGCCCGAGGAAACGCAGCGCATATTGCGACCACCAAGCCAGAAAGCCGATCTGCAGCAGTTCGTGAGTGGCCGTGATCAGCGTGATGACGCCGAGCGTGTGCTCATCGACGACATGCGTCCACACGATCATCGCCAGAAGCTGGAACAGCGGTCCAACGAACTGCGCGGGCAGATAGAGCAGGGTGTGCTTGAGGAGCATCTCTTAGGCCCCCAGCCAGCGGCAGCTTCGGGGTGAGGCCAGTTGCCTCACCGTCAGCAGCGCGGCGATGCTGACAAGGGCGGTCACACCATAGGTGATGGCAAAGCTGGTGGCGCCGCCGAGCTGGCGCAGGCCAGCGTGATCGCGCAGCGCCATGACGACGAAGATGTGCCAGAGATAGATGAAGTAGCTGCCCGAGCCGATCCATCCGAGCAGCGGCGGTCCTGGCTGGATGGCGAACAGCGCAACGCAGAACAGGGCCGCGTAGAGGAAGAAGGCGATCGAATCGTAAGTGGCGGCGTCGCCCAGGTTGAGAATGCGCACGGCGGCATAGAGCACGTACGCCGCCAGCATGGCGCCAATCAGCAAGCGGCGCACGCCCCGATCGGTCAGGTCAGCGAACATCGCGGTCAGCGCGCCGAGTGCGACAAAGGAGAACCAGAACGGAATGTCGCGCATGCGGACTTCATCAAGCAATGCCTCGGAGGCGCCAAGCCTGGACATGGCGGGGTCGAGATAGGCGCCGGTCAACAATCCGCAGCCGATCGAGAGTATCAGCAGCGTCGTGATGCGTCGTCTTGAAGCGGGTCCGTCCCCGCCGGCCGCAAAGACGAGCCACAGGCCGATCGTGCAGCAGACATAGACGAAGACGTAATAGTAGACGAACACGTATCCGAGTCCGAACCGGGTGAGCGTCGTGCCGATACGATGGTCCATCGCCGGATTATGCAGCGCCATGTAGGCATAGGCGGCGACGAAGGCGATCGCGTAGGGGATCAGAGCCGCTTTCAGCCGCTTCGCGCGCGGCACGCGGCCGGAGAGCGCGGTGAGATAACCTGATACGAACAGGAATACCGGCACGCAGGGCCGCAGCGCCGCGTCGAGGGATTTTGCCCAAGGCACGTCGAGCGGCTGCGGCAGCGAATGAATTCCGATCACCATCAGAATGGCAATGCCGCGCATGGTGTCGACGACACCGTCGCGGGCTTTGGCCGGCGCATGCGGAACGCTCAGGGATGCCGGACTTGCCGGCAGGCGCTCGACAACCGTCATCGCGCGCTCTCCTGCCGCGACACCGCGGGCCTGATGGTGCGGCGGTCGTAAGCCTCGGTCAGATATCGCCGCAGCGGCGTTTCGAACGTGCGCAGCGAGACGACGCTCGCGAACGCGAGCACGACGATCGCCACCGGTGCCAGAATCAGACGTTCAGGCGGCGACAGGGAAAGCAGCCGCGATCCGAAGGTGATGATGACCGTCGCAACCGGAATATGCAGCATGTAGCAGGAATAGGTCAGCGGCGACCAACGATCGAATCCGAGTCGCGACAGCAGCGTGTCGCGCCCGGCGCAGTCCGCCTGAACGGCCAGCAGCGCGATGGCGTACATCGCCAGCAGCGCGGTCATCGTCGGCAGCCACGAGCCGAGCACGATAAACGCCGCGAGCGATGCGGACAGCGCGCCGGGAAGTACGGGCCAGCGCGCGATCCGGTCACGAAACAGATAGCAGGCCATACCGAGGCTGAAGGCGGGCAACGCCCGGAACGCGCCGCCCTGGTTGATCCAGTCGGCCCACGGCGTCGTCCCAGCGGCTACCACCCAAAGCGAGTTGCCGAGCGCGGCGAAGACCACGAGCGCAATGATCGCCTCCTTGCGCCGTTGCGCGATCAACGCGACGGCCGGGAAGAGCAGATAGCAGAACATCTCCGCCGAGAGCGACCAGCTCGGGAAGTTGAACGTCAGACGCTCGCCGATGAAGGCGTGAAGCAGCAGGAACTGCGCGGGCAGGTCGGAAAGCGGATAGCGGGCGGGGTTGTCCGTCCGCGCGGCGCCGAAATGAAGCGCGCCGGCAAGCGCCAGATAAAAGGCGAGCGTGGCGAGATGCAGCGGATAGATGCGGGCGAGACGGCGCCAGAGGAAGCGGCCGATCGATGCGGCATCGTCGACGCGGCCGAAATATTGGCGCGCAATGACAAAGCCGGAGACCACAAAGAACAGGTCCACGAACAGATTGAAATGCCAGGTGTGGGCGACCATGAAGCGGCCGGCGGCCACATCCTTGAAATAATCGGAATAGTGCAGGATCACCACCGCGCCGGCCGCGACGATCCGTAACCCATCCTGGTGCCTTGTGGCGCTGGTATCATGCAAGGCGGCGGTACTCCGGAGCAGCGTTCCCCTCGCGGTGAGCAAGGCGGGCGATCAGGCTGATGACGTTCTCGCGGTCGCCGCGGGCCAGATCGTTCCAGCGCGCCAGATTTCCTGCAGCGTCAGCCACGTATCGGGCGCGCCAATTCTCGTGCCAGAGCGCAGCCGCGATCTGCGTCGCGGCAGAAGCGGGATCGGCGGTATCGATGTAGATGCCAGACTCGCCGAGCACCTCGCGGAAGATGGCGGCATCCGGCGCGACGATCGGCAGGCCGGCATATTGCGCCTCCAGCAGCGGCAACCCCAGGCCTTCGTCATGCGATGTGCAGATGAAGAGGTCGGCGGCATCGAGCAGTTGATTGACCCGCTCGGCGGACTGATATCCGTGCAGCGTGACGCCCGGTTGCTGCTCGAGCGCCTGCCAGTCGTTACCCCATCCCGGCCTTCCGACGATATCCAGCGTGGCGTCCGGAAATCCCTGCATCCGCAGGGCCTCGAGGATTTTCGCCGCCGCCGCAAAATTCTTGCGCGGCTCCACCGTCCCCAGCGCGATCAGCCGAAGCGGTTGCGGCTCCGCGCTTCGTTTGCTGCGGTGGCCGGGATCGAGGCCGAATACGTTGCGCACCGCGGGCCGATAGAGCGTCACCTCGGCGTCCGACCGGCAATGCGCCGCGAGCTTGCGCCTTGTGTCGCCGGAATTTGCCAGAAAGCGCGGATAGTGGCGCAGGGCGAGCTTGAAGGGTCCGGCCATGTAGAGCCGCGCCCGCATATTCAGCTCCGCGCGCCGCGTGATCAGGAAGTCATCGTGGATATAGGGCAGCACGCGCGAGGCAAACGGCCGCAGCAGCGGGCTCGGCGGAAAGCCGGGGCATAGCAGGATGGACGACGAAGCGGCGAGCCGCATCGGCAATCCCAGCGTCTGCGTCGTCAGCATCTGGCGAAGACCCTGCGCCCGAACCGGCACGACATCGAGCGGCGCAAGCGCTTTAGCGGAGAACAGCTCCAGCGTGATGCGCTCCAGGCCGGTGACGTGGCGTCCGAGATGGGTGTTGTCGATATAGATAGCCATGCGAAGAGAATCCTGAAGTTATGCCGCAACGGACCGGTAGGTGACGTGCGGGCGAATTTGCGAGGGCGCGGTGACGCGACGCCGTTCGCGCGGCAGCAGCATCGAGATGAGGATCACGAACTGCGCGAGCTGAATGTTCTTCGAGGAAAAGCTCACCGAACTCGCCGCGATGATGACGATCAGCAGCATGATCGCCCATGCCGCCGGACTCGAACGGCGCAGCAATTCGACGAAGAAGCACACCAGTCCGACCGTCAGCAGGATGGTATGGACGAGGCCGAACTGGACGACGGAGGAGATCCAGAAGTTTTCGATGCCGTAGTTGAGGCCGAGCTGCGACTGCAGCGCGTTCACCCGGACCGGATTGGGGCCGAGGATCAGTTCATTCCAGTCAAAATGCGAGAGCAGGCTGAAGGTGGCGTAGCGCGCCAGCGTGCTGCCCTTGTCGGAGGAGAAGCGCAGCAGCATCTTGTCGAAAATGCCGAGATCGAGCGCGGCAAACACGATGGCGCCGGCGGCAAACATCACGCAGATGGCGAGAATGGCTGCGGGAAGCGGCATTCGCTTTCCCTGCATCAGGCGGAGCGCCTCGAAGCCGCCGATCAATCCGATGACCGCCAGCACCGTGACCAGCGAGGTTCGGCCGCCGAACGCCATCAGCGACGCCAGACAGAACGCGATCAGCGGCAGCCGCACCAGAATCGGCGGACAGATCGCCGGACGAAGCACCAGCGCCAGGACGTAAGCACCCACGATGCCGGATGCGGTGAGCGGATGGCCGAGCAGCGCCGCGGAGCGCCATTCTCCCATCACCACGACATCGCCGAGCGTCAGTGGAATCAGACGGTGGCCGGAAAAATACTCATAATAGCCGAGCACGACGTTCAGCAGGATCGTGCAGTGAATGGCCCAGACCAGCGGGCGCCTTTGCGCAGGCGACAATTGCCACATCACCATCGCGATCAGGATCGGCAGCAGGAACGTGTCGATGATTACCGTGAAGGGACGTTCGAGCACGATCACCTGGACCAGCAGAAGCACCCAGCACAGCAGGTACGCCAGCAGCAGCTTCGATTCGGAGAACATCCGGTTGAGCTCGCCGACCGGGCCGCGGCTGCGCATCAACAGGAGGGAGAAGGCGAGCAGCGTAAAATAAGTCGCTGGATGCAGCTTTTCGTAAAAGTTTCCGCCCGCTGTCAGATAGTGAATCTTCCAGTTGGTCAGAACGGAGGACGAGAGCGTGAAGGTCGCGATGACGGCCAGCAGCATCAAGCCGGTCGCGATCCGTTCGATGAACGCATCGGTGTTCGAAACGCGCCCAGGCGCATGGTGAGCCGCCCGCACCGCCTCCAATACAGGGGGGCGGCGGCGCATGTGTGCGCCGCCTGCCAGTCCGTTCAACGGTCCACGCATTCTCACCGCGCCGCTCCGACTTTCAGGCTCGCGGCGCCGTACGGCTTGAGATAGGCCGAGCTGCGGTAATAGTCGTAGAACTGCAGGCGGCTGAGATCGACGCGGGTCAATACCGTTCCCATGACCCGCTCGCGGACTGGCGACAGTAGGTCCATGGCATGGGACAGCACTTCACCGGGGGTCTGGTCCCAGGCCGTCGCCAGGACGATTCGATCGGCCAGTTCGGCGAGCGCGCGGCCATCGACCAGGGGCACCAGCGGCGGCGAATCGATCACGATCAATTCGTAACGGTGGCGGAAGTAGTCGAGCACATCGACGATCCGATCCGAGAACATCAGCTCCGTGATGTATTCGAGCTGCTGGATCTTGGTTGACGGCAGCACCGACAGTCCGGTGCTGTGATCCACCAGCACGGCCTGCTCCGGCGCGGCCCGGCCGATCGCGACTTCCAGCAGTCCGGCATCGGCGCGCGGACAAAGTGCGCGGGTCACTTGCGGGTTGCGCAAGTCGCCATCGATGAGCAGCGTCCGGATGCCGAGCGTGGCCAGCGACTGCGCCAGGTTGATGGCCAGCGTGGTCTTGCCTTCGCTGTCGAGTGCGGAGGTGACCTGCACGACCTTCACCGGCTGCGATCGCATCGTCCGTTGCAGCGCGAGGCGAACGGCCCGGATCGCTTCCGCGAAGAACGTGCCGGGCTCGTCGATCGCGTAGCGCGTCAGGGGCGGCTGCAGCGGCGCCGGCAGGAGCTTGGTGGTCTTCGGATCATAGCGGCCGAGTTCCTTTCGTCCGCGCCGGGCGAGACCGGCGAGCTCGCGCGAGCCAATCAAGGGAACCGCGGCAAGGGCAGGCACACCAGCGATGGCTTCGGCCCGTTCGAGTGTCTTCACGCGGTCGTCGAGATAGTCGGCGAGGAACGCCAGCACGCTGCCGGCGCCGAGGCCGAGCATGATGGCGAGGCCGAGGATCAGCATCGTCTTGGGCGATGACGGCCTGATCGGAATGCTGGCCTTGGTCACGATCCGCGAATCCGGCATCTCCAGGCTCTCTTGCGCCGTCGTTTCCTTGGAGCGCGCGAGATAGGACTCATATTGCGTGCGGTTGGCTTCGGCCTCGCGCTGCAGTTCGCGCAAGCGCACCTGGGCCTGTCCTGAGGAGGTGGAGACGCCCTGGAGTTGGTCGAGGCTCTGTTGCAGCGACGCTTCGCGCGAACGCGCCACGTCATAATCGTGTTTGGTGCTCTCCAGAATCCGGCGGATTTCCTCGTTGATGAGCTTCTGCGTGTCTCGTCGCTGCGCGCGGACATTGGCGACGGAAGGATGACGCGCACCGTACTTGCTCGAGAGGTCGGCTTCGTTCTTGGCGATGTCGGCGTACTGGGTCCGCAGCTTGGTGATCATTTCCGAGGAAATCGCCGCGTTGATGCCGCCGGGATCGCCGCCCGACTTCGCGATGTCCTGAACCTGCTCGTACTTGGCCCGCGCCTCCGCCGTTTGCGCGCGGGCGGCGATCAGCTTGCCGTTGAGGTCGGTGATCTGCTGGTCGTTGAGCGTCACGCCCTGCGACACCATCAGATTGTTGGCGGAACGAAAATCCTCGACCGCTTTTTCGGAGGCGACGACCCTGGACTTCAGATCGTCGATCTGTCCATTGAGCCAGGTCGCCGCAATGCGCGTGGCGTCGTATTTGGCGCGGACCTGTTCGTCGAAATAGGCGTCAGCAATCGCGTTGGCGATATTGGCGGCCTTTTGCGGTGATCGCGAACTGACGGCGATGTCGACGAGGAAAGTGGTGCCCTGCCGCGTCACTTTCATCCGCTTCTGAAGGATATCGACCGATCGCGACTTGGCGGCGTCCTCCGGGCTCGCGCCGTCGCTCGGCCCGCTGCTGCGGAACAGGCTCTTGACCGGATCGAGCAGGCCGGGCTGTGGCGTGAACTCCTCGTCCTCCGTCAGCTTCAGCTTGCCAACGACGCGCGTCAGGATGGCGACCGACTGGATCAGCAGCGTCTGGCTTTCGATCGTCGCGTCGTCGGTGCCGAAGTTCGACAGCACGGACTGGTTGGTCTCGACGACGTTGGCGCGGCGCGGATCGACCAACACGGTCGAGGTCGCCGTATATAGAGTGGTGGCGAACAACAGGTAGACCACTGCCAGGCTGAGCAGGGCGACGGCCGGCAGCGCCACCATCTTGTAGCGGCGGCGCAGGATGCGGCCCATCTCGCGCAGATCGACGGTCGGATATTGCCAGCTCTCGGCCGGGCGGGCCGGAGGTTCGTCGGGGATCACATAGGGCAGGTCAGAATTGCGCTGTAACATTCATTCCCACCAGGTGTTTGTCGAAGGTGAAGACCGGAACGTCGCTGTCGCGCTTGGTGTAGCGGTAGTAGGCGGAAACGGCCGCGAAGCGGTTGACGAGGTATTTGACGCGCGTGTCTGACGTCAGCACGTTGTCCTTGCGGATCTGGCCGAAGAACTTGTCGTTCTCGTAGCCGCCCGCAAGGGACACGATGATGTTACGCCGCAGTTCGTAGTCGAGGCCGAGTTGAACCGCGTTCGCGAGCACGCCGGTGGCACTGGTATCGGTGGTCTGCGTGACGAGCTGTTCGGCATTGAAGTGCACGTCGAGCAGGCGCGTCGGCCGCCATGTCAGCCGCGCGCGATAGGAGGGGCCCTCGATGTTGCCGATCGACGGATCGTCGAAACGTTGCTGGACATAGCCGGCGCCGAACTCGCCGGTGACCAGATTGCTCAGTCCGATGGTGATGCCGGACAGTGCGCGATAGCCTTGCGAGTCCAGGGTGTGGCCGGGCGTTCCCCTGATGTCGCGCTGATTGCCTTCCACGCCACCGAACCAGCCAAGCGTGGAAGAGATCGCATAGTCGATCCGGCTGTGCAGCGAATAGATCTGGCCGTCGCGGGTATCCTGGTTGATGACGGTGCCGTCCTGCGCGCGCGTCGATCCGTAGTCGTATGAGTCAGTGCGGAAGCCGACCGATGTCGTCAGCCGGTTGAACTCCTTGCGCAGCGTGACGTCGCCCGACATCAGATCGTATGGTGTCGGCGATATGGCGTTGGCGGGCGAGGTGAGCGTGCCGACGCCCTCGTTGAGATGCGCGATCTGAAAGCTGCCCAGCAGCATCGTGTCCTTGGTGATATCCAGCCAGCCGTTGCCCTTCAGGCTGGCATTGGTCTGGTCCAGGCTCGAATTCTGGTTATAGGTCGTCTGCTGCGCATCCAGCTTCAGATCGACACCATGCCGTCCCCATAAGGAGTGCGCGCGCAAGGTCGGCTCGATCACCGCTGCGATGTCGGAACGTTGGTTGGTGTTCGAGGCAAAGACGTTGCTGTCGTAGAACGTGCCGGCGGTCAGCGACGGATTGAACATCCAGGAACCGGAGCGAATGCCGACGGGCTCGTAGCCAGGTTGCTGTCGCTTCTTCACCGGCATGTCCTCGGGCGGTATCTCCTCGCGGGTTTCGGGATCGGTCCTGTCCGGGAGCGCGGACGGCTCAAAGATTTTCTGCGAGTTCCAGGGCGAGGCGAATTCTCCGCTGGTCCACGGAATGGCCTGTGCATTCGCCGACGAGCCAAGACCAAGCAGGATGGCGGCCGCCGGCGCGGGCAAGAGGCTAATGCGGGATAGATCGAGCATGCGCATGGAACGGAATCGCTCTCCGCCTTCGTTAGACGCATTCGACGGCGCGGATGCAGAGTCTGGTCCCATCACCCATCCCTTGCGGGAACGCGAAGGCGGCGAACACATATTGGGCGAAGCCCATCGCTCAAATAATGATCGTCGACTGCGCATAAGAACGGCAGGCCTCATACTCGGTACGCGGGCGCAGGGTTGTGAATTGTGAGATTGAAAGTGATGCGCACGCCTGCAACGCGTCTTGCCGGAAAAGTTTCCCCGCGTTGCAAAATTTTTCGCACGTGCAAAAAATTCTGTGATGACGGCGCCACACGAGCGCTGTCATCCGCTCGCGAGCGGCATTCACTTCATCTGCGGATCCGTGGATTGCTAGAAGTAGCGCTCCGGAATTCGAATGTTGTCGCCCGGATAGACCGGAACAGGAGCATCGAGAGGAAGGGTCTCTTCCACACCAGTGCCTGCGCGGCGCAGAAAGACCTTGTTCTCGTTGGCGCGATACGTGAATCCGCCGGCGCTCGCGACGGCATCCATGACTGTCAGTCCGTTGCGATATGGATACTCGCCGCTCTTCTTCACTTCGCCGAGAATGTAATACGGGCGATACTGCGCGATCTCGACGTTGACGCGCGGATCACGCACGATTCCCTTTGCCAGCGCAGATGCGATCGATTTCTCGAGCTGTCGCGTCGTCGCGCCCGCAGCCTTGATGTGGCCCGCGAGCGGAATCGAAACCTGACCGCTATTGCTGATTTCATACTCGCCGGTGATGTCGGGTTCCCCGTACACCTTGAGTCTGATTCGGTCGTTCGGACCGAGAACGTAACCGTCCGCGGACGACGATGCGGGTGGCGACGTTTGTGCTGAGGCTTGAAACGAAAGACCGGCAGTGATGCCGGCGATCGCAAGGACAAAGAGAAAGGGAAGCGTCAGGCCGGCGCTGGACGACCGTTGCTGCATGGCTGCATCTCCATGAGTGCACGTAACAGCTTGCGATCATTGAGAAGCAAAAGCGGCGAAAGAATGTGAAGGCGAGAGTTCCGTTCGGTTTGGTGAACGAGTCACTTCGACGTCATAAAGTGTGCACCGATCACAAAGAGTGTGCAGTGATCACAAGAAGAGGATCGTCGATCCTTCGATCGCAACACACGTCAGAGTTCCGGTGCGCCATGCAGCGGTGTCGATGTTGATTCGATTGTGCCTGATATCCGGATGCGGCACCGGCGTATGACCGTGCACGACGAATCGTTCGTGACGCTGCGTTGAGTCGAGGAACTCATCACGAATCCAAATCAGATCATTGGGATCCTGATGCTCGATCGGGACACCGGGGCGAATGCCGGCGTGCACGAACAAGAAATCGCCGCAACTGAACTGATCGCGCAGGCATCGCATGACCAATTCGTGTGCACGAGGAAACGCGTCAACAAAGTGGCGATGCAAGTTGAAGGCTGTCTCGTTCTCGTCACGCGGCTCGATGCCGTAAGATGCAAGCGTTTGCATGCCGCCCAATTGCAGCCAGTACGGCAGGATCGCCGGGTCCTGTAGGAACCCTTCCATCACAGCTTCGTGGTTGCCTCGCAGACATACTGCATGATTGGCGACGAGACGCACCGCGAGCAGATCGAGCACCGTCTTTGAGTCCGGTCCGCGATCGATGTAGTCGCCGAGATAGACCTCAATCGTATGTGCGATCGGCCTGCGCCTTATGTCGTCGTCGATTCGCGCGGTGATCTCGCTCAATAGGTCGGCCCGGCCGTGGACGTCGCCGACCGCATAGATGCGTGTGCTGGCTGGCGCTGAAGCGGCTACGGAGCGCGAAGGTGCTGCAAACGGTCGGTGCATGATGCAAGATGTCGATCATGGAACCGGGCGACGGTCAATCCACGACTCGGTGCGTCGATGCTTCTAGAAGAAGATCAGGCGAACAAGAATCGCGATGGTCACCCAAGCAATCGTGTTCCCGATAAGGATACGGTTTCTGAGCTTGCGGTCAGGCAACAGCCTGTCGTGTTGCACCAGCGCGCGGCTAGGCAGACGTTCGGCCATCATGGGCGCCTCCCCGGAACTGTTCCGCGAAGTGGACGGCTCGCGAATCGCTGCCGTCTCTGTTTCCTCCCGAAGCCTGGCGATCATCACGCGCCTCAATCACTGTCTTTCGACAGGCTGTGGGCGATCGCTTTGGCTTTCGATGAACAATCTCGTTCAAAACAACGACGTGACGGCGATTTGTTGCCCGCGCAATAATGCCGAGTTTGTTCGATTGAATATCAGAATCGAAGAGTCGAATTTGTTCCGAGATTTTTGAATATGCATAGCAGCGTCAAACGACGCGCAGGTCGTTAACCAGGCAGATTGGCACTAAGCGTCTCCGAACAAACCGGAATATCGCGTCGCACAAATTTCATTAACGATTCAGTTCCGCGCATCTGCGAAGCGCTTTCGCGTTCTCGCCAAATTTCGTTCAAGATTCTGGAAAGTGTTAGCGGCCGCAAAGTGCGGACATTCGCTGCTGCGAAATCGTCACGCTCGTTGTCGAGCAACTCGAGATGCTCGATCACAGTCCGGTTCCAGCAGAAAGGAGACTCATGGCCTCCATTGTGACAGCCAGCTTCGATCGGAACAACGTCACGCCGATTCGAAGAGAGCGAACCCAGCTATCGGTCCGGCCTGTCGAGTTTGCCGGCGGCAGTACGCATGGCGCGTATCGATCGCGCCGGCGTTCGCGCAAGCGCGCGCGGATCGAACCGTCGTCCTCGATCGCAAAGCGCATCTTCGATGTTTCGGCCGCAAGCGGTGCATTGCTGTTCTTCGCGCCGCTATTGATCGCGATTGCAGTGGCGATCAAGGCAACGTCGCGGGGGCCGGTGCTGTTCTTTCAATACCGTTATGGCTATCGCAATCGACGTTTCAAGATCTACAAGTTCCGCACAATGCGTAACGATGCCGGCGACGTGCGCGGCGTCAAGCAGACCGTGCAGGGCGACGCGCGGGTGACGGCGGTTGGACGAATTCTGCGAAAGACCAGCCTCGACGAAATTCCGCAACTCATCAATGTCCTCAAGGGCGACATGTCGCTGGTCGGGCCGCGGCCGCATGTGCCGGGAATGCTGGCGGCGGATTTGCCTTACGAAGACCTCGTGCCCTATTATTTTCAGCGCCACACGGCGCGGCCGGGCATCACCGGGCTTGCGCAGGTCAGCGGCTGCAGGGGAAGCACGGCCGAGTTCGGGCCCGCGGTTTCGCGGATCGATTACGACCTCGATTACATCGAGCGGTGGTCGCTGCGCATGGACATCATGATCATCATCCGCACGATCCGTAAGGAGTTCCTGTCGGGAAGCGGGTTCTGACCACTCATCACTCAAGAACATCGAAGGACCATGCAATGGCGATGATCGAGCCACGCGGCCGTATCGTACCCGTTCTCCTGTCAGGCGGCGCCGGCTCGCGGCTATGGCCGCTTTCTCGCGAAACCTACCCCAAGCAGTTGCTCTCGCTGCTTGGCGAAAACACCCTGCTGCAGCAAACGGCGCTGCGGGTCGAGGATCGCACGCTGTTTACCGACCCGATGGTGATCGCAAACGCCGAGCACCGCTTCGCGATCGGCGAACAATTGCGCGCGGTCGGGGTCGATCGTCCAACCATTGTGCTCGAACCGTTCGGCAGAAACACCGCGCCCGCCGTGGCGATGGCCGCGTTGCTTGCCAGCGAAGCCGATCCGGACGCGGTGATACTGGCGATGCCGGTCGACCACTGGGTGCGCGACCACGCCGCGTTTCGCGCCGCCATCTCGACGGGCATTACCGCTGCGCGCCATGGCCGCTTCGTCCTGTTCGGCGTTCGGCCTTCATCGGCGGCGACCGGGTTCGGTTATATCCGGATGGGCGTTGAACTGGATGCCGCGTCCCCCATTCGTAGCGTCGCGGGCTTCGTCGAGAAGCCGGATCTGGTGACGGTCGAGCGCCTGTTGGCGTGCGACGAGCATGTCTGGAACAGCGGGATATTTCTGCTGCCGGCACGGCAGTTCATCGACGAATTGGCGCAGCGCGCGCCGGAGGTTCTCGCCGCCTGCCGCAAGGCGCTGACGGGCGCCACTCGCGACCTCGATTTTCTTCGCCTTGACGAGCGTGCCTTCGAGGCCTGCCCGGCGATCTCGATCGACTACGCGATCATGGAAAAGACCGGCAACGCGGTGGTCGTTCCCGCCACGTTCGACTGGAGCGATGTCGGAAGCTGGTCCGCGCTGTGGTCGATGGCGGACAAGGATCAATCAGGCAATGTCGTCATTGGCGACGCGGTCGTGGAGGATGCGTCGGGTTGCTATGTCCGGGGCGACGGACAACTGGTCGCGGCGCTCGGCGTCGAGGACCTCGTCATTGCGACGTCACCGGATGTGGTGCTGGTGACCAGCCGCAAGCGCGATCAGGATGTCGGAAAGCTGGTCGAACGTCTGAAGGCGAACGGTCATCGTTCGGCGACGCAGACCCACAGCGTCCATCGTCCCTGGGGCTACTATCAATCAATCCACGCCGGCGAGCGGTTTCAGGTCAAGCGCATCACCGTCAATCCCGGCGCCAAGCTGTCCCTGCAAAAGCATTATCACCGCGCCGAGCACTGGGTGGTGGTGAACGGCACCGCGATCGTCACGCGCGACGACGAGGAAATCTTGCTGCGCGAGAACGAGTCGATCTTCGTTCCCCTGGGATGCATGCATCGTCTGGAAAATCCCGGCAAGGTTCCGCTCAACCTGATCGAGGTCCAGTCCGGCGCCTATCTCGGCGAGGACGACATCGTGCGCGTACAGGATATCTATGATCGCGTCTGAGGCGCGGCCGGATGAGTGGCAGCATCCGCATCGGGGACGGCGCATGCCGCAGCAAGGGGCGTGCGCGCGACACCAAAGGAGGCGGCCATGAGCGCAAAACAGCAAGTGAAGGAGCTGGTGAAGGACGCGTTTCCCTCGATCTGGCTGCAGTGGCATTTCATGAAGCGCCCCAAATCGGCGGAGCGGGAACTGTCGTATCTCGAAAAGGTGATCCCCGATGACGCAGTGACGGTCGACGTCGGCGCGAATTGCGGTCTCTACACGCGGCGGCTGGCGCGCCTTTCCAGGCAGGTCCATGCCTTCGAGCCATCGCAGCAGATGGCGAGACTCCTGCGCCGGACTTCGGCGCGCAACGTCAGCATTCACGAGATCGCGCTGTCGGACCATGACGGCGATGCCGAATTGTTCATACCGCAAGGCGAAGACGGCCTTGTTTATGGTCTTGCCTCGCTGGAGGCGCGAGCCGAGCCGTCGGCCAGAATGATCTCCGCCCAGGTGCCGATCGCGCGGCTCGACGCGGTGATCAATCAGGACGTGGCGTTCGTGAAAATCGACGTCGAAGGCCACGAGTTGAACGTCCTCAACGGCGCCGTCGAACTCCTGGAGCGGTGCCAGCCGGTTTTCTTGGTGGAGGCGGAAGACCGCCACCGCGCCGCGGCGACGCGCTCGGTGTTCGAGTTCTTCCGCAGTAAATCCTATCGGGGATTCTTCCTGAAGGGTAACGAGGTGATTGACGTCGAGGCGTTCGATCCTGGAACGCTTCAGGATGCCGATGCGTTACGGCCGGATGGCGGTCGCAAGGACGGGCAGTTCTACGTCAACAACTTCTTTTTCTTTCCCCGCCATCTCGACGGCGAATCGATATTGAGCAGCTAGCTCGTCGTTTCGCCTATCCCGCCGACGCGGCCTCGGGCCGCGCGGCTTTCCAGACAGGAACCGTAATGCATATAGCAATGATCGGCGCCGGCTATGTCGGGCTGGTGTCAGGCGCGTGCCTTTCCGATTTTGGGCATCAGGTCGTCTGCATCGACAGCAACGCGGAAAAAGTTGCAAGCCTCAACGACGGAGAGATGCCGATCCACGAGCCCGGACTTGCCGAACTGGTGGCACGAAATGTCGACCAGGGCCGCCTGTCGTTCGCGAGCGATCTGAAATCGGCGGTCGGCGAGGCGGACGTGGTGTTCATTGCGGTCGGCACGCCGTCGCGACGTGGCGACGGCCATGCCGATTTGTCCTATGTCTACACGGCGGCGCGCGAGATCGCGGGCGCGCTTCCCGATCGGGCGGTGGTGGTCACCAAGTCGACGGTTCCGGTTGGAACGGGCGACGAGGTCGAACGCATCATCCGCGAAGAGAATCCGGCCGCTAGCGTCGCCGTCGTCTCCAATCCTGAATTCCTGCGTGAAGGGGCGGCGATCCGCGACTTCAAGCACCCCGACCGGATCGTGATCGGAACGGATGACGCGCGCGCCCGCAGCGTGATGGCCGAGGTGTACCGGCCGCTTCACCTCAACGCGTCCCCGATCCTCTATACCGACCGCCGCACCGCGGAGCTGACGAAATACGCCGCCAACTCCTTCCTCGCCACCAAGATCGCCTTCATCAACGAGATCGCGGATCTCGCGGAAAAGGTCGGTGCCAACGTGCAGGAAGTCGCGCGCGGGATCGGCCTCGACAACCGGATCGGCCAGAAATTCCTGCATGCCGGCCCGGGCTTCGGCGGTTCCTGCTTTCCAAAGGACGCGATGGCGCTGATCAAAACCGGCCAGGACAATGAATCGCCGCTTCGCATCGTCGAAACGGTGGTCGCCGTCAACGACCAGCGCAAGCGGGCGATGGCGCGCAAGGTCGCCAACGCGTTCGGCGGCAACATCCGCGGCAAATCCATTGCGGTGCTCGGCGTCACCTTCAAGCCCGAGACTGACGACATGCGCGACGCACCGTCGATTCCACTGATTACTGCGCTGCAGGACATGGGCGCCGAGGTGCGCGTGTTCGATCCCGTCGGCATGGAGCAGGCGAGGAAGGTGTTCGAGAACGTCACCTTCTGCGAGAGCGCCTATCGCTGCGCCAAGGGCTGCCACGCGCTCGTCATCGTCACGGAATGGGAGCAGTTCCGCGCGTTGGACCTCAGGGAGCTGGCCGCCATCATGGCCTGTCCCGTCATCGTCGATCTGCGCAACATCTACTCTCCGGAGGAAGTGGAGGGGAACGGCTTTCTCTATTGCGGCGTGGGGCGGCCGAAATCGGTGGCGTACTGAAGAACACGAGCTGTCATGAGCTCGGCTGACTGAAGGATACTCGCATATGATGATTGCGGATCAGGCAATTCTGGTAACGGGGACCGCGGGATTCATCGGATTCCACGTGGCGCAGCGGCTATTGCAGTCCGGCCACCGCGTGGTCGGGATCGATAACCTCAATTCATACTACGATCCGAAACTGAAGGCGGCCCGGCTTGCTATCCTCCGCAACGATCCGCGCTTTCAGTTCGAAGAACTCGATGTGGCGGATCGCATTGCGATACCGGCGCTGTTCGCGCGCCATCGGTTTCCCGTCGTCATCCATCTGGCTGCGCAGGCGGGCGTGCGGTACTCGCTGAAGGATCCGCACGCCTATGTCGACGCCAATCTGGTCGGCTTCACCAATGTTCTGGAGGGATGTCGGCACAATGGCTGCCGTCATTTGCTGTTCGCGTCGTCATCGTCCGTCTACGGCGCCAACAGGAAGCTGCCGTTTTCGGTGCATGACAACGTGGATCACCCGATCAGCCTCTATGCCGCGAGCAAGAAGGCCAACGAGTTGATGGCGCACTCGTACAGCCATCTCTACGGCATCCCGTGCACCGGCCTGCGGTTTTTCACGGTGTACGGCCCATGGTATCGGCCCGACATGGCGCTGTTCGTGTTCGCGGACGCGATCGTCCGCGGCGATCCCGTCAAGTTGTTCAATGGCGGCCGGATGCTTCGCGACTTCACCTATATCGACGATGTGACGGAAGCGCTGATCCGGCTGATCGATCGCGCCCCGCAAGGCGGGAAGCTCGGCCTCGGCGGCGCCCTGGACCCGGGATCGAGCGCCGCTCCCTGGCGCATCTATAATGTCGGCAACAACAAGCCGCAGCAATTGCTGCATGTGCTCGATGTCCTCGAGCAGGAGCTTGGGCGCAAGGCCAACAAGGAATTGCTGCCGATGCAGCCCGGTGACGTGCCGACGACCTATGCCGACGTCGATGACCTCGTGCGTGACGTCGGCTTTCGCCCGGCGACGCCGATCGAGGATGGCATCCAGAAGTTCGCGGCCTGGTATCGCGGCTATCATCGCGCGGCCTAGCCGACCGCGCTTGCGCGAAACTCCCGCGGCGTCGTGCCGAACCTGTCCTTGAACGTGCGCGTGGCATGGGCGGCATCGGCAAAACCGCACTGATGCGCAAGCCGCGCGATCGGAACGTTGGCCAGCGACGTCTGCCGCAAGAGGTCCCGAAACAGTTCGGCGCGGAGATGAAGCACGTGCCGTTCGAATGTCGTCTCGCGGTCGGCGAAGATGCGATGAAAGGTCCGCTCGGAAACGCCGAACTCGGCGGCGAGCGCGGGCACCGGCCGGATGGCGGCGATATTGGCTCTCAGATAGGTATCGATGAGGCCGAACAGGTCAGGCCGGGACAGCGCATGGCTGGCGCCGGCGGCGAGACGCAGCAGGGCCGACAGATAGGCAATGATATCGGGCTCGCTCTGTCGCGTTGGCGCATCGGATAGGGAAATCGCGTCGCGAAACAGCGCGGCAATCGAACGCGCCACCGTCCCGGATAGCGGCACCGGCCTGGCGCAGAACCGCTCCGC
This sequence comes from Bradyrhizobium lablabi, assembly GCF_001440475.1. Taxonomy (GTDB): domain Bacteria; phylum Pseudomonadota; class Alphaproteobacteria; order Rhizobiales; family Xanthobacteraceae; genus Bradyrhizobium; species Bradyrhizobium lablabi. The sequence goes on from NZ_LLYB01000065.1 coordinate 200,649, forward strand.
CCCGGGAACGGACCGCAACAGCGCGGCGGCGGGGACGGTCGCGATCAAAAGTTCCACGCGCTGTTCGGGGCCGAACAGCCGATCCTCGAACGGGCGCCGCGCATCATAGAGCACGCCATAGCCGGGATCGATCGTGCCCTCGTTTCCGGCCTGCACCATCGCGCTTCGGCCGCGCCGCTGAAAATCGAACATGAATTCGTCGGAACCGGCCCGGCTCACCAGCCTGGCATCGCGGGTGTAGCATTGCGGGCTCGAGTCGAAACGGACGAGCTTCGCCCCGCCGATCTCGACGAATTCGAAATGGCCGCTGACCACTGCGGAGCCGAGCGGCCGGGTCTCGACATGGGCGAACGACCGGCAGATCGCTTCGGTCCAATAGGCCGCCCGTTCGGTCGGGCGGATCGAGTCGGTGGAGACGCTGATTGGCATCGCGCGGGGTTGGCTTCCCTGTGTGGCGCCGCAGCGTCGCCCATCACCGGTGGGTCTGGCAAGGGCCAGAGTTGGCAGGCTCATTCAAGACGCCCGGAGCGGAGCGGCCTAGCCTGCCTCCGAACCCTATCCATCCGGTCCGATATGGCACGCACAAAACCTTTCGCCCTGGCAGACGTCGTTCATCCGCTCGATCCGCTTAGCGAGGCCGAGGTCGCGCTGGCATCAGACATATTGCAGCGGGTCAAGAAGCTCGGCCCGGATACGCGATTTACCCATGTCCAGCTCGAGGAGCCGGCCAAATCCGACGTTCTCGGCTGGATGCCGGAGGCCGAACTCCCACGGCGGGCCGCCGCCACCCTGTTCGACTGCAAGACCGGCGCGACGCATGTCGCCACGGTGGACCTTGAATCAAAGTCGGTGACGGCGTGGCAGGAGCATTCGACCAAGGCCCATCCTTACGGCCAGCCGCCGATCACCATCGAGGAGGTGTTCAAGGTCGGCGACATCGTCAAGGCCGACGCGGACTGGCGCCGCGCGATGAAGCGGCGCGGCCTCGATGACGAGGACATCGAGCTGGTTCAGGTCGATCCGTTCTCGGCCGGCTATTTCGACCGCGAGGTGGAGAAGGGCCGCCGGCTCGTCAGCGCGGTGTCGTATTGGCGCAGGGACCTCAAGGACAACGGCTATGCTCACCCGATCGAGGGCGTGGTGGCGCTGGTCGACCTGATCGAGAACAGGATCGTCCATCTGGTCGATGAAGCAGACATCATCCCGATCCCGAAAAAATCACGCAACTACGACCGGGCGTCGATCCCGCAGACGCGCAAGGACGTCAAGCCGCTGGACATCGTGCAGAAGGAAGGCCCGAGCTTTACGGTCGAGGGCTGGAAGGTCTCTTGGCAGAACTGGTCATTCCGCGTCGGCTGGACCGCGCGCGAAGGCCTGGTGCTGCACCAGATCGCTTTCCGCGATGGCGAGCGCGAGCGGCCGATCATCTATCGCGCCAGTGTCACCGACATGATCGTGCCCTATGCCGATCCGACCGCCAACCATTTCTGGAAATGCGCCTTCGATGCCGGCGAGTATGGACTGGGCAAGCTCGCCAACGCGCTCGAGCTGGGCTGCGATTGCCTCGGCCACATCCATTATTTCGATGTGCCGGTTGCCGATGACTACGGCAAGCCGAGCGTCATGAAAAATGCGATCTGCCTGCATGAAGAGGATTACGGGATCCTCTGGAAGCATTATGAGTTCCGCAACGAGACGTTCGAGGTCCGCCGCTCGCGCCGCCTCGTGATCTCCTTCTTCACCACCGTCGGCAATTACGACTACGGCTTCTTCTGGTATTTTTACCAGGACGGCACCATCCAGCTCGAAGTCAAATTGACCGGCATCATCCAGACCGCGGCGATCGCCGCGGGCGAGGGCTATCCGTGGGGCGGCATGGTCGCTGAAAATTTGGGCGGACCGACCCACCAGCACTTCTTCAACGCCCGCCTGCACATGATGCTTGACGGTGACGGCAACACCGTTACCGAACACGAATTCCACCCGCGGCCGTGGGGGACGGACAATCCATACGGCAACGTGTTCGACGTCACGGCCCGGACGCTCTCGCGCGAGCGCGACGCCGCCCGCGAGGCCGACGGCCGCACCGGGCGCTATTGGAAGATCGCCAATCCCAACAAAAAGAACAGCGTCGGCGGCCCGACGGCGTATAAGCTCATAGCGCACAGCGCGCCCGCGATGCTGGCGCAGGAGGGCTGCTACATGACCTCGCGCGGCGGATTTGCCACCAAGCACGTCTGGGTGACGCGCTTCGCGCCCGATGAGCGCTATGCGAGCGGCGAGTTTCCGAACCAGCACGCCGGCGGCGACGGTCTGCCGAAATACATTGCCCAGAACCGCGCCATCGAGAACGAGGACATTGTGGTCTGGCACAGCTTTGGCGCGACCCATGTCTGCAGGCCGGAGGATTTTCCGGTGATGCCGGTCGAATATGTCGGCTTCACCTTGAAGCCGAACGGCTTCTTTGCCGAGAATCCGGCGATGGACCTGCCGCCCGACCGTAACAGCGCGAGCCGTGACAACCGCGACGAGGGGCCGTGTTGCGGCTGACGGGTCCCGCGGGTTCTTTTCTTCATTTCACCAGATAAGGAGACTGACCATGAATCGCAGGAAGCTCCTCAAGACGGCCGCCGGCGCCGCTGTCGCCTCCACCGCGATCGCCGCGCCGGCCATCGCCCAGTCCGCTCCGGCGTTGCGCTGGCGCCTGACCACGTCATTTCCGAAGACGCTCGATACGCTCTACGGCGCCTGCGACATGTTTGCCAAGGCGATCGCCGATCTGTCGGATCAGAAGTTCCAGATCAGCGTGTACGGTCCGGGCGAGGTCGTGCCGGCGTTTCAGGTCTTCGATGCGGTGGCGAACAACACCGTCGAGATGGGCAACAGCGCTTCCTACTATTACATCGGCAAGGACCTGGCATTCGCGTTCGGCACCGCCGTTCCGTTCGGTCTCAATACGCGCCAGATGAACGCCTGGCTCGCCTATGGCGGCGGCCTCGACGTGCTCAACGAGCTCTATGGCACGTTCGGTATTTACGGCGTTCCGTTCGGCAACACTACCGCGCAGATGGGCGGATGGTTCCGCAAGGAGATCAAGTCGCTCGACGATCTCAAGGGCCTGAAATTCCGCGTCGGCGGCGTGGCGGGGCAGGTGCTGAGCCGGCTCGGCATCGTGCCGCAGCAGATTCCGCCGGGCGATATCTACCCGGCGCTGGAGAAAGGTACGATCGACGCCGCCGAGTGGATCGGTCCCTATGACGACGAAAAGCTCGGCTTCCTGAAAGTCGCGCCCTATTACTACTACCCCGGCTGGTGGGAAGGCTGCGCGAACGGCTTCCTCTATATCAACAGCGCGAAATGGGCGGAGCTGCCAAAACTCTACCAGAACATGGTGACGATTGCCGCCGGCCAGGTCGCGGCCGACCTGACGGCCAAATATGACGCGCGCAACGCCGCCGCCATCAAGCGCCTGGTTGCGGCTGGTGCGCAACTGCGGCCATTCTCGAACGACATTCTGGACGCGTCGTTCAAGGCGACCAACGAATTGTTTGCCGAGGTCTCGGCCAAGAACCCGAAGTTCAAGGCGCTGTACGATTCCACGATCGCGTTCCGCAACGAACAGTATCAGTGGCATCAGGTCTGCGAGGCCACCTACGACAATTACATGATCCGGCGGATCCGCGCCTGATTGCCGTCTGACGGCTCGGCATAATCGGGGGCTTGAATTGGATATTCGTACCGGCCGGCCCGTCACGCTGGCGTCGAACGGCATGGTGACGTCGCCACATTCGCTTGCCTCTGCGGCCGGCCTCGACGTGCTTCGCGCCGGAGGTTCGGCGATCGATGCCGCGATTGCGGCGAGCAGCGTACTCGCGGTGGTCTATCCGCACATGACCGGTCTCGGCGGCGACGCGTTCTGGCTCATCCACGATGGCTCCAGCGGCGAGATCCGCTACCTCAATGGCGGCGGCAAGGCGGCGGAGGGCGCCACGCTGTTATCGATCGAGCAGCGGGGGCTGAACGAAATCCCACTGCGGGGCATCGTCCCGGCGACGCTGACGGTGCCGGGCGCGGTGGCGAGCTGGACCGAGGCGCACGCGGCCTATGGGCGATTGCCGCTCCGGCGCGTGCTCGAAAGCGCCATCGCCTATGCCCGTGATGGCTTTCCAGTGACCGGCCGCCTCGCAAGCTTCATCGAGATGATGCGCGATGATCTGCTGGGTGATCGCGAAGCCGCCGCGCTGTTCTTCCCGCAAGGCGTGGCCGCGCGGCCGGGGACCAAACTCACCAATGCAAGCCTTGCGGGCACCCTTCGGTCGATCGCGGATGGTGGGTGGTCCGGCTTTTATCAGGGACCGGTTGCCGCCGAGATGGCGCGCTTTTCGGAGAACGGCGGCCTGTTCCGGTCAGCCGATTTCAGCCGGCAAAAAGCCGTCTGGGGCGCGCCGCTGGTTGGCCGTTACCGCGACGTCACCATCTTCAACACGCCGCCGCCGACGCAGGGTTTTACCGTGCTCGAAATGCTCAATCTCGTCGAGCCGCACGAACTGCACCGAAAGGATTTCCTCGGGCCCGACCATGTCCATCTGCTGGTGCAGGCCAAGCAGATCGCCTATCACGACCGCGATCAGGTGCTTGCCGATCCCTCCTTTGCGGAGGTGCCGGTCGAACGGCTGATATCGAAGGAATACGCGCACCTGCGCGGCCGGCTGATCGACGGAAGGTCGGCATTGAGATGGGACATGGTGCCGTCATACGGCAGCCTGTCCGGCGATACGGTCTATATCGCCGCCGTCGACCGCGACGGCAACGCGGCATCGCTAATCCAGAGCCTCTATGGCGCCTTCGGCTCCTGCGTGGTCGCGGGAAAGACCGGCGTCATTCTGCAAAATCGCGGCGCCTATTTCTCGCTGGATCGCAACCACCCCAACCGCCTCGAACCCGGCAAGATCCCGCTGCACACGCTGATTGCCTCGATGGCCAAGCGCGACGGAAAACTCTGGAGCGTGCTCGGCTGCATGGGTGCGGATGGCCAGCCGCAAATCCAGATGCAGCTCTATGCAGCCATGATCGATTTCGGCCTCGACATCCAGGAAGCGATCGAGATGCCGCGATTCCTTTCCGGCCGCTTCGGCCTCGGCGAAGCGCGCGACACGCTGCATATCGAGGGCAGATTTCCTGGCGGTACGATCGATGCCCTCGCGCAGCGCGGTCACGCCATCAACCGCTGGGACGCCTGGAACGAAATGGCCGGCCACGCGCATGGGATCACGATCGACGGGCAGAACGGCATGCTGAGCGGCGGTGCCGATCCGCGCAGCGACGGCGCGGCGATCGGGTACTAGCTCATTTGATCAACGGAGCGCTCAAGTAACCTGGCAAGATTTGCCACAGCCATTGGACGAAACGCGAAAGCAGACGTCGATCTCGATCAAAGATCGCCTTTCATGCACGCGGTGATAAAGGCCGTCTTTCCGGGCGTCTCGTTGTTACCCCAACCGCGTTGGGCCGCAAGATCCTTGCAGGATTGAAAGGAACGCTTTGTCACCTCCGATTCGTTTTTAGTCGAACTGGTGCGACGGATGGCTGGAGCCGGCGTTGGCGATGTCGTCGGTGATGACGATGTCGGGGGTGGGGTCGTCGACACCGGCGGCAATGCCACGGCAGCAGTTGAGCTTGGCAAAGGGTTACCGTCAGGCCTCTGGGTTGCAAGAAAGTAAGCAAAGACTGCAGTGCATAGCGTGAAGGCGCCAATGAGGGCGACTGAAAGCCACCTGGCCGATCTTGTTCTTGTCGGCTGCGGCGCTCCATAAGAATGGTCATCGTTCCACGTCGCCACGATATAGGCATGAACCGGCGCCGGAATATTCTTCACCTTCCGCGCGCCGATGTCGATAAATCGCGCGGACAGCTTGTTGGCGACCTGCTCATGCACCGCGCGTGAAATACAGATGCCGCCAACTTCGGCCAGGCCTTCGAGGCGAGCGGCGATATTGACGCCATCGCCGAGCAGATCGCCCTCACGCTCAACCACGTCGCCGATGCCAATGCCGATGCGATAGCTCATCTGCCGGCTGCCCGGATAAGCGAGATTCCGCGTGCGCAGGCTTTCCTGGATATCGATAGCGCAGCGTACCGCCTCGACCGCGCTGGAGAATTCCGCAAGCAGCGCGTCGCCCGCGGTATTGAAAATGCGGCCGCCCCCCGTCGCAATGAGGTCGTCGATGGCGGATCGACAGGACGCCAATCGCCGCAGCGTCTCTTCTTCGTCATCGGCGACCAACCTGCCGTAGTCGGCAATGTGGGCTACCAGAATTGCGGCGAGCTTGCGCCTCATGAAGATGGTATCCCGAATAAAATCGGTCGCAGCAGAATGTTCCCAGGTCAGACCGACCGGGGATGATGACGGTGGCGCCGGCGCAAACTTCGCGGAACCCGTCCATCCGGTTGGACTTCCAGCGAAGCCTATCCGCCGTCCATCCGGGCCGCAATACCGAACCCTCCCGTAAGTTACCGAAATGCTGCGGTTTTTGCCCGGTCGCATCGCGTTCGGCGAAGCGGCGACAGCGACAGGGCGGCGATTTGCCCTGCCTGGCTGGCCGTTGGTCGATCGCTCCATTTGCGTTACCACTCTATCGGATGGGAGTACGCCGATGCCGCTATGGACTTGCGAACAATGTGGCGCCCAGTTTCCCGAAACCGCTGAGCCGCCCGCCGCGTGCCCCGTCTGTGAGGACGAGCGGCAGTATGTGAACTGGAAAGGCCAGACGTGGATCACCCGCGAGAAATTGGCGAAACGTTACAAGCTCGTCTGGCGTGACGATCTCGGCATTCCCGGCATCAGCATGCAGCCGGGTTTCGCGATCGGGCAGCGCGCGCTGCTGGTGCCCGCGGCCGATGGCTGCGTGATGTGGGATTGCGTGCCGCTGGCGACAAGAGAAGGCATCGACTATGTCCGCTCGCTCGGTGGCCTCAAGGCAATCGCTGTCTCGCATCCGCATTATTATGGCGCGGTCGCCGACTGGAGCGAGGCGTTCGGTGGCGTACCGATTTATCTGCATGGCGACGATCGCGCCTTCGTCACGCGTCCCCATCCGGCCATCGTGCCATGGACTGGTGACAGCCATCGGATTTCGGACGATATCCTGCTGGTGCGGACCGGCGGACATTTCGCCGGCGGCACGATCCTGCACTGGCGCGCGGGCGCACAAGGGAAGGGCGCGCTGCTCACCGGCGACGTCGCGATGGTGGCGATGGACCGCCGCTCCCTCAGCTTCATGTACAGCTATCCGAACTACATTCCGCTCAACGCCACGGCGGTACGCCGGATCGCACGCGCGGTCGAGCCGCTGGCGTTCGACCGCATCTACGGCGCATGGTGGGACCGCAACATCGCAGACAACGCCAAGTCGGCGTTCGAAATGTCCGTCCGGCGGTATATCGCAGCGATCTCAGGCTGAAAGCAGCCGGTCAATCCCATCCGTATGGCTTCTCGGCCCGTCTTGTTGTTGGCAGTATCGATGCCAAACGAGAAACGGGGGGAAGCACGATGTCATCGCCTTTGCTTTTGCTGGGAGCGCCCGGTTCGCCCTATACGCGCAAGATGCTGGCAGCGCTGCGCTATCGCCGCATTCCCTATCGTCTTCTGGTCGGTTCGCACCGTACGCCGACCGATCTGCCCAAGCCAAAACCGCAACTGCTTCCGACATTCTATTTCACCAAGGAAGACGGCTCGGTCGAGGCGGTCGTCGATTCGACGCCGCTGCTGCGCCGCTTCGAGCACGACTATCCCGATCGTAAGCTCGTCCCGTCAGACCCGGCGATCGCCTTCCTCGATTATCTGCTCGAGGATTTTGCCGATGAGTGGCTCACCAAGGCGATGTTTCACTATCGCTGGCATTTTCCTCAAGATGCGGATCAGGCCGGGGAAATATTGCCGCGCTGGTCGGTGAAGCCGATGACCGAAGCTGTGCTTGCGCCGATGAAGGCCTTCATCAAGGACCGGCAGATCTCGCGCCTCTACGTCGTCGGCTCGAACGACGTCACCGCGCCCGTCATCGAGGCGAGCTTTCGCCGCTATCTCGGCGCCATGAAGCGCCATTTGGAATATCAGCCGTTCCTGATGGGCGCGCGGCCGGGCACATCGGATTTCGCGGCCTATGGCCAGTTGACCCAACTGGCGCGGTTCGATCCGACGCCGACGGCGATCACGCTCAGCGAGGCGCCGCGCCTGTTCGCCTGGACCGAAGTGCTCGAAGATCTCTCCGGCGTCGAACCCACCGAATCCGACTGGATATCGCGCGACGCCATTCCGGCGACGCTGAGGGATCTGTTCGTCGAAATGGGCCGGGTCTACGTCCCGGTGATGCTGGCAAATGCCAAAGCAGTCATCCAGGGCGCCAAAACAGTCGAGACTGAAGTGGACGGCCTGTCATGGGTGCAGGAGCCGTTCCCGTATCAGGCCAAATGTATCAAGTGGATCGGCGAGGAATACGCCAGGCTCGACGGCGATGCACGGCAAGCGGTGTCGTCGATCATCGCGGGGACAGGATGCGAGCAGCTGCTGTCTCCCGTAGCGTGATTTCCAGGGCCGGCTAGCGGTTGCCAGCTCCGACCGCGGCCACGCCTCGCGGCATCGGCGCTGCCCGTTGTGCCGGTTGCAGCGGGGCAGACCCGCTCTTGGGCTCGCTCAGCCATCCGGTGAGGCGCGACATCAGGCCTGCCTGTTCCACCGTCCGCGCCTGCTGAACGAACGGGTCGGTGTAGCATTGGGCGCCCGCCGCCTTTGCAATCCGCGCCACCGCATCGGTCATCGCCGGCGCGCCCGCGGTATAGACCACGTCATCAGGCGTGAGCTTCGGCAAATGATCGGTCGGCCGGCCGCCTTGAATGGCGTGCGAGATTTGTTGCGGCTCCGACACCATCGGGAGCAGGGTGACGTTGGGAAACAGCGCCAGCCGGCACAGCGCGGCATGCATGTAGAGCGAGCGGATGCTGCGGGCCTGTACGATGAAGACCATCTCGCGCTGCGGCTGCTCCATGATGGCGGCGACCGCGACCGACCACATCGGCGCAAAGCCAGTGCCGCTGGCGACGAGCACGATGCGCCCGGAATGGTCCGGCCTGAAAAAGGCGCGGCCGTACGGTCCCGTCAGTTTGACGCGGTGGCCGGGGCGGATTTCACGGCCGAGCGCCGAGGACACCTGTCCGTCCGTAACCTTTCGGATATGAAAGTGCAGAATGCGATCATGGGGAGGTCCTTCCAGCGGATAGGTCGGGCTGTAGGACCTTGCCGGGAATCCCTGAAACTGCAGCTTGCAATACTGGCCGGGAAGATAGTCGAGCGGCTTCGGCAGCTCGATGTCGACGCCCACGACGTCGGGGGCGAGCTGAACGGTCTGCGCCACTTCCGCCGACAACGCCACCGGTTCGGGCGCGGCCTCGATCGCAATCTCGAGATCGGAGACGATCCGGGCCTGGCAGGCATGAATCATGTCGTCGCCCGGGCTATGGCCGCCGAACACCTGGCCGTCGACCTTCCGCACGCGGCAGGCGCCACAGATTCCGGAGCGGCAATCGTGCGGAAGATCGACGCCGTTCATCAGCGCCCAATCGAGCAGAAGCTCGCCGCAATTTGCCAGAAACGGCTCGTTGTTGATGGTGACTTTGCAAATTTTCGGCATTTATTCCACCTCGATACGAATGGGCCGGACGTGCCTTGTATGTCTGATCTGGCTGTGGTCGAACGCGGCGACCCGCATGAAGACGCCGCTTCTGATCGGCACGTCGAATTGACTTGTGGTGTCGAGCCGGCGCTTCACCTCCAGCGCCCAAAGCCCGGAAGCCCAGCGGGCTGCGCTTCTGATGTCGGCGCGGTCGCCGGAAAATTCACCGTTCAAGATGACGCCGGGGATCACGGTCCCTATCGGGATGCGGGCGTCGATGCTGGTTGAATAGGGCACCGAATCCTGTTCGGTCATGAACCAGCGCGCGCCGTCGCTTTCGCCGTGATTGGGGTCGAGGTCGATGTCTCCCATCGCGGCGGTCGTGTCGGCAACGGCTTTCGGCAGGCGCAGCGGGGCGATCAGGCGGCTGCGACGCGGGCCGCCTGAGGTATCGGCCTCGACGGTGAAATTGTCGCGGTAGTTTGCCGCTCCCGGGTCGGGCGCGAAGCCGCCCTTGTAGGGAACGATATTCGCCGCCTGCATCGGGGTCGGATCGACGGGCGGTCCGAAATGGGCATCGTCCATCCATCCGCTCGCGCTGCTCGTCGCCTTCCACTGCCAGACGTCGGCATAGCCGGTTGCCGTGTAGTGCAGGCCGCGGCCGCTCATGGTCGCGGGCGCGCCGGCGACCGGCTGCGGCCCGGGATGAAAGGTTCGGCCGCCCGCCAGCGTGACGTCGGAGGTGGTCAGCAGCACCGAGAACTTGTCTTCGTTGTATTGATGTTCGTCGCCGATCTGGAAGCCGGAATGCAACAGGTGCCATCCATCGCCTTCCTTGACGAGCGGCAGATGCTTCAGCGAGCGCGTCGAATCTTCCCAGGTGAACAGGAAATACGCATAGGTGCCGTCATGCACCGCGCGGATCTCGATCCTGGTTTCGCCCTTGCCGTCGAAATTTCCGCCTTCTCCGGTGAGCAGCGAGAACGGCTTGACCCCGCGCCAGGCGCGATCGGAGGTGTCGCCGTCGAGGACGGGGGCGTCGGCGGGGCTGATGCGGCGAATCTGCACGCTATCCACCGCCAGCCGATCGGTCGCCACGAGCAGCGAGGCGCCGGTGATCGCCGCGGCGGCCGCCACGACGAACGCATTGGCCTGCAGCGTCGGGTTTCGCGATTTCGGCGCTCGTGATGCCGGCTCGCCTTGATCGCGGCGCGCCTCGGCGCGCGGCTGCAGCGGGTGGGACGGGACCTCGGGGGTGTCAGCCTTTTCGGAGTCCGGCAGGCGCGCCGACTGTTCGGCGAGCATCCCCAGGAGTTCGACGGCATCGAGCTTCGGCGGCGGCGCGGGCAGGGGAGCGGGACGGAAGATGCGCAGCAGTTGCGAGGCGCCGCCGCTCCTGAACTGTGTCAGGACATGCAGGGCGACAAAGGCGAGGATCACCCAGGTCCCCACCCAATGCAGCATTGCCACGTCGTAGCCGGAGTAGAAGCCGAAATAGAGCAGGCCGCCGCTGATCAGCAGTCCGGACATCGTGATGAAGAAAATCCAGTACATCAGCGCGATCACGGCGCTCAACCTGGCCTGTCCACGGCCGAACAAGCCGCGCAGCCGGACCTTGTCGAGCTGGACGCGGCGTCCGAGGCCGGAGCGGACCATGTAGACGATGTAGCCGATCGCCACGGCGACCAGGACGACGGCAGCCTGCATATGGGCGATCCATACGCTGTCGCGCGGCAATACGGCATCGAACCAGTTGATCCAGGTTCGGTCGGGCGTTTCCGTCGCAATGCGCAGACCGGTAACGAGCGCAACGGCGAATGCTGCCACGAACGTCCAGTGCAGAATAATGGTCCCATAATCCGTCTTACGCTGCCGCACGCATACGCCCCGCTACTTCACTTCCGGGCAGCAACCGGTGGCGCCGAATCCCACCGACCGCCGATGTCGCTGCCATTATCCATGATGGCGCTCAAGCCGTTGTTGAGACCATCTTCCAAGATCGTTGTTTACGGGCATCGGCCGGTGAACAGCTCTTTTGTGCCCGCCGCGTGAGCCGAACCGGCGAACGCGCTTCTTGATATAATGTATCGGCCTCCAGTGTCCCCGGAACATCGGGGGCGCTGGAGGCCGCGCCGCGCGCCGCTATCCCCAGGTGTGATGTAAATGATGTGCCAATTCCGGCATGCCCGAGTGAGCTTGATCCACACCGGCGATGGAAACGTCGGCCGTCGCAAGCGTCACCGGCTCGATGCTGATGGTGGGGGCCGCGGTGTGTTGCACACCGGGCGCGGCCGCTGGAGTTTCGGCTACGGGCGTCTCAACGACCGGCGTCCCCAGCACCTCGGCGACTGTCAAGCCGTCCGGATTGTAGGTGCCACCGGTGACAGGGATATTGTTGCCGCCGACATCGGCCGCGTTGCCGTGCATCTGGTCCGCAGCCGCCGTGACCAGGGCCGCGTTGCCGGTCTGCAATCCCTTGATCATCGCTTCTATCTCGGCGCCGAGCATGCCGCCCTGGTGCGCGTCCAAATCGGCGACGCTCTTCTCGAATGCCCTGAGATCGCCGATCAGCGTGGCAATGGCTTCTGCGTCCTGGCTGCCCACCAGCTCGATCGCCTGCTTTCCAAGCGAATTGGACTGCGCGATGAAGTTGGCCACGACCACCGTTTGCACGTCGTTGTCGAGAAGTTTCGGAGTCGCACCGGTGGCGTCGGAAAGCGGCGAGAAGCCGCTGACGCCGCCCTGCGTCGCCATGTCAGCCAGCTTGGCGTCGCCGTGAACGATCTCGATGATGTCGAGGATGTTGTCGGCGCTGGCCTGTGCCGCAATGGGGCTGATCGTGGGGTCGTTGATATAAGCGAGTTCGAGCTGGAGTTGCTGCACGATCGTATCGGCGTGGACGCCGGTCAGCCCTTCGAACAGTTCCGGGCTGGCCTTCATCAGCGCCTGCATGTCCGCTATCACGGCATTGATGTCATCGGTGATCTCTGCCCGGTTGGCATCATTGACCCCGCCAAGGATCTGACTGGCCACGTTGTCGAACATCTCGCCGATCTCCGCGAGATTGTGGGGCGTGGCGGCCGCCGGAGGCTCGACCGGTGTGGCCGGCGGCGTCGGATTCGCCAGCACGGGATCGGTGCTGACGGCATTGATCATGCTGAGCTGGCTGGCGCGAAGCGTCTGTGCTGCGGCGGCGTTAGCGGACGAGCCCGCCACGCTCACCGCGGCGTTGGCCGCAGAAATGGCACTGGTGATGTCGGACAAGACCGCCTGAACATGGCCGAGCGCGGCGCCGGAAAACTGCCCTGTGTTGAGCTCGGCCAGCAGGTTGTTCTGCACCGCGGTGAGATTGTTGGTGTGGAGTGCAATGCTGCTACTTCCCTGGCTGCCGTCGTCGATGGCGCTTTGCCGCGAGGCGTCCATCGGCTGCCGGGCCATGCCGTTGAAGGTGGCGCTGAGGTCCGAAAAGCTCGAGCCGACCGGTCGCGCCATGGTCTGGTTGGCCGGCGGCGTTTCCTCGGGCAGCGTCGGCGATGGGGGCGCGACTGGCGGACTGGCGACGTCATCGATCGGGAGATCGAGATCAACGTCGGGTTGATGTCCTTCGAAGCGAGCCATTTGTTCGTCCCCTGTCGTCCAGTCGATTCATGACGTGTGCGCGGGCACCCGCCAGGGAGCAGGATGTGCGCACGGTGAAGGATCGTTGAGCTTCGTGGCGTCATTCGGCCGACACGGCGACCAATAAGCGCCGAAGCAAGGTTATAGACGGACGAATCCATGACGCTCGCCGCGCCGAAAAACGGCGAAGCCGGCGTGCGCGAGACGGGGATAAAGCGGCGTTTTTCCGTGCCTGTTGCGACGGTTCGAGGCATCGGCCCGCTCGTAACGGAATCCTGTTGGTCGTCGTGCACGTCGGACGGGCGGCAAGAAGCCTTTGCCATCGTTCTACCCACGCACGAACTCGAACAATCGGTGTTCGTCGCATTCTCGCCGAAAAATGGTCCGCATCGCGCGTCAAGGAGACTTGCAGGGAGGCCCGGCGGTTGCGCGGGTCGAAGGGCAATTCAATGAGTATCGCTCAGGGTCAGGCACAGGACCGAGCGCGGGCAGCGCCGACGCCCCGCGCCGTTTCCGGTCTGTTGTCGAAGCTGGCCGGAGACGATCCCGTCACCGGCGCGCTGCGCTCCAGCGCGCGCCGCATGATCGGCGTCGCCGTGTTCAGCGGCGTCATCAACATCCTGATGCTGTCTGGCTCAATCTATATGCTGCAGGTCTACGATCGGGTGATTCCGAGTCGTAACCTCGCGACCCTGTTCGGCCTCTCCTTGATGGTGCTGTTCGCCTATCTGGTGCAGGGATATTTCGATGCGATGCGATCGCGGATGCTGAGCCGGATCGCAACGCTGTTCGATGCGGGCCTGCAGGCCTCGATCCACTCGGCGCTCGCCACTCTGCCGCTGCGCGGGGTGAAGCCGGTCCTGATGCAGCAACCGCTACGCGATCTCGACCAGGTGCGCACCTTCATGTCAGGGATGGGACCGACCGCGTTCCTGGACATGCCGTGGATTCCGATATTTCTGATCGGGCTGTTTCTGTTTCACCCGCTGATCGGCTTCACGGCGATGCTCGGCACCGCAGCCATCATTGCCATGACATTGGTGACCGAACGGATCTCGCGCGGGGCGACCAAGGCGGCGATGGACATGAACGCGCAGCGGCAGGTGCTGGCCGATGCGACCCAGCGCAACGCGGAAATCGTCCGTGCGCTCGGCATGACGGATCGATTGACGGCGCGTTGGGCGCAAGCC
>NZ_LLYB01000065.1:215141-216586 GCF_001440475.1 Bradyrhizobium lablabi
ACGTCTATGCCAATCTCGGCGCGGCGGCGAAGGTGCTGCGCTACATTCTGCAATCGGGAATGCTGGGCATCGGCGCCTACCTCGTCGTGGCCGACAAGGCATCGGGCGGCGTCATGATCGCCTCCTCGATCCTGATGGGGCGCGCGCTCGCGCCCGTCGAGCTCGCGCTCGGCACCTGGAAGCAACTGGCCGCCGCCCGCCAGGGGCTCACACGCCTGCGCGACATCTGCAAGGCGACCGCGCCGCCGCCGGCGCCGCCGGTCATGCTGCCGCGTCCCTGCCGCGAATTGTCCGTGCAGAATCTCGCGGTGGCGGCGCCCGGCTTCGACATGCCGATCGTGTCCGGCGTCACGTTTTCGCTCAAGGCCGGCGCGGGGTTGGCGCTGCTCGGGGCGAGCGCGTCGGGCAAGACCTCGCTTTCCAAGGCCCTGGTCGGCATCTGGCCGGCGCATCGTGGCGCCGTGCGGATGGACGGCGCCGCGCTCGATCAATGGCGCAACGAGGATCTCGGCCGGCATATCGGCTATCTGCCGCAGGATGTCGGCCTGTTCGACGGCACCGTGGCGGAGAACATCTGCCGCTTCGACGAGAACGCGAGCTCGGATTCCATCCTCAAGGCCGCGCAGATTGCCGGCGTCCACGACATCATCCTGCGCCTGCCGGAAGGTTATGCGACGCGAATCGGCGCCGGCGGCATTTCGCTGTCGGCAGGCCAGAAGCAGCGGGTCGGCCTGGCGCGGGCGGTGTTCGGCGATCCCTTCCTGATCGTGCTCGACGAGCCCAACGCCAATCTCGATGCCGACGGCGAGAACGCCCTGACCCGCGCCATCGCCATCATGCGCCAGAACAAGTCCATCGTCGTCGTCATCTCGCATCGCCCGAGCGCGCTCTCCGCGCTGGATATGACGATGGTGCTGTACGAGGGCAAGGCGATCGCATTCGGCCCGCGCGAAGAGGTGTTCGCGCGCGTCCGCAACGCCAATGCCAAGGGGGCGCCGGGATCGCCGCCGGCTCCGCCACAGGCCAAGGCAGAACCGCGCGCATCGCTTGCCGAGAGTGTTCCATCATGAAGGGTTTTGATCACGTGCATAGCGATGAAAGCGTCGCGCGACGCCGCTTCGGTGGAACGGATGAAGATGTCGCGGCGCCGCAGGGCCAGGCGCTGATCCTCGAACTGCAGCGATTGCGGCAGGCTTTCGAGCAGGACAATGTGCAGGAACAGCGGCTTCGCCGTCCGCCGCAGGACGAGCGTCCGGGCGCACGGCGTCAGCGCCCCGCACGGCCGAAGCGGAAGAAGAAAGGCAAGATGGGCCGCGTGCTCGACGCGTGGCTCGGCCCGTTCGGATCCCAGTCCGACGACGTTGAGATCGAGCCTCCGCCGCCGCCACGCCGCGGCCGCGCCGCGCCGCAGTTCACGCCGCCGCCACCGGCGAACAACGCCCGCG
>NZ_LLYB01000066.1:0-156 GCF_001440475.1 Bradyrhizobium lablabi
CGGCACCCCCTGGACCGAAACACCGCTCAGCGCTTAATGGTTGCTACGGCCGGCGATCCGCGGCAAGCAAATCACTTCTGATTTTCCGAAATCGCGTCAAGCCCCGGAATCAAAAATATTCCGCTTTCGTTCTCACCCAAATCAGTCGCATAACTC
>NZ_LLYB01000066.1:178-326 GCF_001440475.1 Bradyrhizobium lablabi
GCGGCAAGATGAGGGGCGTTGGCCATCGTCACGAACGTGCGGTGAGATGCGATGGACGCTGATGGCGCGCTCGACGTACGCGCCGGAGGCGTACGGTGAAGTCGTGTGGTTCGGACGCCGCGGTGCTGGCGTTAAGTTGGTGGGAAGT
>NZ_LLYB01000066.1:513-81130 GCF_001440475.1 Bradyrhizobium lablabi
TGATAGCAAACCTCGGGCGCAACGCGCCGCGCGATCGCCAGATCATATTCAGTTGTCATCCCCGCGAAGGCGGGGATCCAGTACGCTGCGGCTTATCGGTTCAATCATTGACGTCTCTGGAATACTGGATCCCCGCCTTCGCGGGGATGACGATGGTGTGTTGCGCCGCTATCTCCACGTCATTGCGAGCGCAGCGAAGCAATCCATGTCACCTCATGCGCCGAAAGATGGATTGCTTCGCGAAGCCGGTCATCGGGCGGCGCTTCGCGCCGACCCGTTGGCTCTCAATGACGGTGAGGCCGATCGTTCTCCCTCAGAAACCGCTCCAGGTCCTCCTGCACCGAATAAGGCAGCGGGATCGGATCGCCCTGATGGTCTACCGCGCGATCGAGGCAGAGGCGCACCATGCGCGCCAGCTCGGCCTTGCGGTACGGCTTGGCAAGCAACAGCACGCCCTCGCCGGGACGCCTGTCGAGGTCGAACGCACCGAACGTGTTGCCGGAGGTGTAGAGCACCCGCAGCGGTGTGCGCAGTTCGGCGGCCTTTTGCGCGAGCTGCCGGCCGTTCATGGCGCCGGGCATGACGATGTCGGTGAACAGGAGATCGAACGGCGTGCCGGCATTGATCAGCTCGAGTGCCTGCGCCGCGTTGGCGGCAGCAATGACCTTATAGCCGAGGCTTTCGAGCCGGCCGATGACATGCGCGCGGACGACGTCGTCATCCTCCACGCAGAGGATGGTTTCCGTTCCGCCGCGCAGCTCGCCATGCGGCGCGGACGGCGCGGCGCCGGCTTGCGGCATTTCCAAAGGCTCGACGTTGGCCTTCGGCAGATAGATGCGAAAGCAGGCGCCCTTCCCCTCCTCGCCGTCGACCACGACGCCGCCGCCCGACTGTTTTGCAAATCCGAACACCATGCTGAGCCCGAGACCGGTGCCGGTGCCGAACTGCTTGGTCGAAAAGAACGGCTCGAAAACCCGGTCGCGTATCCCAGCCGGAATGCCGGCTCCGCTGTCGATGACCTCGATGGTCACATAGTCGCCGGGGCCGAGCCCGGCCACTTCGGCATCCCCTTCCTCGCGCGTAAAATTCGCGGTCCTGAACAAAAGCCTTCCGCCCTCAGGCATGGCGTCGCGGGCATTGATCGCGAGATTGACCAGCGCGGAAGAGAGTTGGCCGCGATCGACCAGCGCCGGCCAGGCCCGATCGCTCAATGCCGTCTCGATCTCGATCTGCCGTCCGAGCGTCGGA
This sequence comes from Bradyrhizobium lablabi, assembly GCF_001440475.1. GTDB lineage: Bacteria > Pseudomonadota > Alphaproteobacteria > Rhizobiales > Xanthobacteraceae > Bradyrhizobium > Bradyrhizobium lablabi. The sequence continues at coordinate 1,762 of NZ_LLYB01000066.1, forward strand.
GACAGCAATTGCACCACCTCGTCGACCAGGCCGTTGACGTCGGTCTCGCGCGGCCGCAGCGGCTGCTTGCGGGCAAAGGCGAGCAGGTTGGCCGTGAGCTGGGAAGCGCGATCGGCGGCATCGTCGATCATCCGCACGATCGAGGCGAGCGCGGGATCGTGCTTGACGCCGTCGGCCAGGATTTCGATCGTGCCTGTGATCACGGTCAGCATGTTGTTGAAGTCGTGAGCGATGCCGCCGGTCATTTGCCCGACCGATTCCATCTTCTGCGCCTGGAACAGTTGCTCCTCCGCGGCGCGCTTGGCGGTGATGTCCCTGACGAAGGCGTTGATGATGTGGCCTTCACCGCGGCGCAGCGCGGTAAACGAGACCTCGGCGAAGAATTCGCGGCCGTTCTTTTGCAGCAGCGGCGTTTCGTATCGTCCGCCGACCCCGCTGCCTTCGGCCTCGCTCAGGAAACGATCGAGCCATTGCCGGTACAATACGCGCAGCGGTTCCGGAAACAGAAGCTCTTCCACGCTCCTGCCGACGGCCTCGGCGCGCGTCCACCCCATCAAGGCCTCGGCGTGTGGAGACCAGTTGAGGACGATGCAGCGTTCATCGGTCTGGACAAAGGCATCGAGCGCGCCTTCGATGATGGCTTGCGCCATTTCGCTGTCGATCGTTGTCCGGTGCGAATGTCCCTGCTCCGGAGCATTGCGAATATCCGCGATCTCAGCGGCGTCGAGCCGTTTGAGCCGGAGCCCCCCAAATCCGGCCACAACTGCGAGCACACTGGCCGTTGCGGCGCCCACCAGCGCGGCGCCGACGAGTGTCGCCAGCAGCCCGACCGGCGGAGCGCGTGTCGCAAAATAATAGCTCACCGCGCCCACCACGCAGGACGTCACGACGACCAGCAAAATCATCGCCAGCGCGAGACGTCCAGGTTGCGTCATGGCACCTTTACCAATCTGGGGATGACGGAAAATTTAGCCGACTTCCCGGACCCGATCCCATCTTTTCCGCTCCGTAAAATTACGGATCGGACCGGCGGCAGCGTCTCCCGGTCAGTTCGCGCGGTGCGCCTTGAGCGCCGTCCCGAATGCTTCGAACAAGGCGCGGTTGATCGGGTTGCGCTGCGGGTCGTATTCGGCGTGCCACTGGACGCCGAGCGCAAAGCTCGGGGCGTCCGCGATCCGGATAGCTTCGATGGTACCGTCCTCGGCAATGCCTTCAATGACGACGCGCTCGCCGGGTTCGAGGATGCCCTGCCCGTGCAGCGAATTCACGCGGATGGTTTCGCAGCCGAGCAGGCTCGCAAAGGTGCCGCCGGGCGTAAGGTGGACGTCGTGGCGGTCGGCAAACACGACTGTCGGATCGGGATGGATCTCGCCGTTCTCCAGCCGCGGCATGCGGTGGTTCATGCGGCCGGGGATCTCGCGGATTTCCGGATGCAGCGAGCCGCCGAAGGCGACGTTCATCTCCTGCAGGCCGCGGCAAATGCCGAAGATCGGCACTCCGCGGGCGACGCAGGCCTCCGTCAACGCCAGCGCGACGTCGTCACGGTGGATGTCGTAGGGCTCGTGCTTCTCATGCGGCTCGGTCTTGAAGCGGGTGGGATGAACGTTGGCGCGGGCGCCGGTCAGGATCACCCCGTCGACGACGTCGAGCAGCGCACCGATGTCGGTGATTTCAGGCGACCCCGCAAACATCAGCGGCAACGCGCCTGCGACGTCGGTGACCGCACGCAAATTGCGTTCTCCGACCATCTGGGTCTGGAAACGATTTTCGACGCGATAGGCGTTCCCGATCACACCGACGACGGGCCGTCTCATCGCAAGTTTTCCGCTGTCATCGTCCTGTGCAAGGATCTTCTGGGTTGGGTCATGATTGGAGAAGATAATGCCTGCGGCACGGCTGCGGATCAATATCCGCAGGGCGGCAGCGGAGCTGCCTTGCTATTTTCGCGTGAAAGCCTCCCGGGCATCGATACCGTCGACCCCGGGCAGACCGGCCGCCCGAAGCGCCGAGGCCGCCGGATTGCCGGCGACATCCAGCCAGGGCAATTTGGCCTGGATTCCGCGGGTGACCGGCTCGCCCAGCGCACCGCCAAAATCGAGCGGCCAGTATCCGTTCGGCACTACCTCGGCCGATATCCCCTGGAGGCGATAGCCTTTGCCGAGCACCGCTTCGGCATCATCGGGGCCTACCTGCCGCGCGCTGCCGGGTGTGGCCGGGTCGGCAAAGCTGACGAGCACCGGAATCAGCTCGCCCCTCACCGGTACGATTCCGGTCTGCCGGCTCATCTCGCTGAATGGCACGCGCTTGCCGGCGGCCGCCCCGTAGGCACGCAAGGCCACATAGTTGATGTCATCGAGCACCAGCTTGTTGTCGACATGGGCGAGCAGCGCGACGAGGTTCTTGCCCTGCCCGAGATCGACGAAAACGGCGTCGCCCAGGGTGCGGGTCTGGCCGCGGCGGGTGTAGCTGCGGTCGGGATGGACGGCGACGACGCCGGATGCCGATTTGCGCCCCTCCGGCGTCTCGACCTCGACCGTCAGGCGATATTTGTGGGCGGGCCGGTTGATCCTGATCTGGTCGCCGATCACCAGCGCCGCCAGCAGCGCCAGCGGGCCGAACCATTTGAAGCTCATCTCGTCCTCGCCGGCGTCATATTAGTTCATCCACCGCTTGGCATACCTGACGCGGCAGCGTCAAACCGGCGCGTGCGCCGACGCTTGATCCCGGCGGCGTTTTGTCGAAAGACTGCCCGGTCAATATTCTGCAAGAAGGAATCAACGTGACAGGTCCGGCTGACAATCGCCTTCAGGCCCGCAGCGACATGGCGTGGGCGATCTCGGTCGGGGGCATCGGCGTCGTGCTGTTCGCCGCGATGCTTGCGTTCACCTGGCACTTCGCCGCGACGCTGTTTCTGATCTTTTCCGGCATGCTGCTCGGCGTCGCCCTCAACGCCATGAGCAATTTGCTCGGGCGCGTGGTGCGCCTGCCGCATGCGCTGCGGCTGACGACGGTCTGCCTGGTGGTCGCGGGCATGCTGTCCGGCATCATCTTCCTCGGCGGCACCACGATCGCCCAGCAGACGACGGCGCTGAGCAAGACGCTCAAATCGCAGCTCGTCAACGTCAAGGGCTTTCTCGATCAGAACGGCATCGACACCAGCTTCTTCGATTTCGGCACGTTGTCGTCGACCTCGGATGACGGCTCGCCGGCGCCGGCCGCGACGCCGACGCCGCACGCGCTTCCGAGCGCCGGCACGATCGCGGCAAGCGGCGGCGCGATCTTCAGCCAGAGCCTGAAACTGATCCTGGGTACGGCAAGCGCGGTCGGAAACTTCTTCATCGTGCTGTTTCTGGGGATCGCATTCGCGACCCAGCCGAGTGTCTACCGCGACGGGCTGTTATTCATGGCGCCGGCCAAGCATCGCACGCGCGCGGTGGCAATCGTCGACCGGATCGGCGAGACGCTGGAGCGCTGGCTGATCGCGCAGATCATTACCATGGTCGCGGTGTTTCTGGTGACCTGGATCGGGCTGTCGATCATCGGCATCCAGAGCTCGTTCATCCTGGGCATCCAGGCCGGGCTGCTCGCCTTCATCCCGACGGTCGGCGCCATCCTCGGCGGGCTGATCGTGGTGATGGCAAGTCTTGCCTCCGGATGGGTCGCCGCCCTCTCCGCCTTCATCCTGTTCCTCGGCGTGCACGCGCTGGAAAGCTACGTGCTGACGCCGATCATCCAGCGCCAGGCGCTGGATATTCCGCCGGCGACGCTGTTTGCATTCCAGATCCTGCTCGGCGTCGTCTTCGGCATCTGGGGACTGGCGCTCGCGCTGCCCCTGATGGCGATCGCCAAGGTGATGATCGACCACTTCAAGGCGGAAGCCGCGCCCATACAGGTGATGGCGGCGTGACGGTCTCAGCCCGCCGTGGTCAGCACCGTCTCGGTATGCTCGACCTCGGGGGGCGAGGCAAAATACGGCCCGACCAGCGCGCGCCAGGCGGTGAAATCCTCCGAGCCGCGGAAATCCACCGTGTGGTTTTCCAGCGTCTCCCACTTCGCCACCAGCCGGTAGCGCTGCGGCTTCTCGATCGACTTGTGCAGCTCGAACCCCTTGCCGCCCTTGGCGCGCAGGAACAGCGGACGCGCCTTGGCGACGGCCGCTTCAAACTCCTTCTCGGTGCCCGGCTTGACGTCGATTTGTGCGATTTCGGTGATCATCGGTTACGCCTTCTCATAGGAATGGCCGTGTCTAACCCAGCCGTCCCAAAAGCAAAAGGCCGATGCATCGGCGTTGCTGCGTTGCACGATGCCGCGAGCGTGAGGAAATCGCGCGCGTGACATGCTCCCGCCGCAACCCTCGTTTGATGTACGCTTGCGCCACACGACGAGCGGCAAGCTCGCGGTCACGGGGAGAGAAACCATGAATCTCGATCGGGCCTTGTTCGCATTCACCCTGGCAGTATCGGCAGGTGTGCTCAGCTTGATGGCGCCACCATCGCGCGCCCAGCAGTCGGCGGCGGTCCCGATCGACAATGACGATATCGGCGGCGTGGTCGCCGGCCCGAACGGGCCAGAGGCTGGCGTCTGGGTCATCGCCGAGACCAACGAGTTGCCGACTAAATTCGCCAGGATCGTCGTCACCGACGATCAGGGGCGCTATGTGATCCCCGATCTTCCACTGAACGTGAACTACACGATCTGGGTCCGCGGCTACGGGCTGGTGGATTCACCGAAGCTGCGCGCCAAGCCCGGCCAGCAGATTAATCTCGCGGCGGTCCCGGCGCCGAACGAGGCGGCAGCCGCCCATTATTACTCGGCGATCTACTGGTACACGATGATGAAGATCCCGCCGGCGAAGGATTTCGGCGGGACGACCGAGATTCCGAAGGAGATCACGCAGGACATCTGGCGCCAGCGCATGAACAATGTCGACTGCATCGGCTGCCATCAGCTCGGCCAGGAATCCACGCGCACGATCCCCGGCGCATTCGGTGAATTCAAATCGGGCGAGGAAGCCTGGATGCGCCGCGTCTCCTCAGGGCAGACCGGCGAATGGATGGTGAACCGGCTCGCGGGCCAAATGGGCGGCGTGCCGTTCAAATATTTCGGCGACTGGACCGACCGGGTCGCCAAGGGCGAACTGCCGAAATCGAGGCCGCCACGGCCGGCCGGCATCGAGCGCAACGTCGTCGTCACGTCCTGGGAATGGGCGACCGAAAAACACTTCGTCCACGATCTGATTTCCTCGGACCGGCGCTATCCGACCGTCAACGCTTACGGCCCGCTGTTCGGAGCGAACGAATATTCCTCCGACGACATGCCGATCCTCGATCCCAAAACGCACAAGGTGACATTCTCGAAGATGCCGGTCGCCGATCCCAACGCACCGGAATCGTTCGGCCCGCCGCTGCATGGCACCGCCGTGCTCAATCCGGTCAGCCCGTCCGCCTATTGGGGCGAGGAGAAGATCTGGAGCCAGCGCGCCAACAATCACAACAGCATGTTCGACAGGAAGGGCCGCGTGTGGCTGGCGGCGGCAGTGCGCGGCATTGAAAATCCGGCGTACTGCAAGAAGGGGTCCGACCATCCGTCAGCCAAGGCCTTCCCGCTCGAGCGTTCAGGGCGGCAGGTGACGGTGTTCGATCCCAAGACCCAGAAGTACAGTTTCGTCGATACCTGCTTCGGCACTCATCACCCGCAATTCGGCTACGATGCCGACGACACGCTTTGGACGTCGGGCACGGGTCCGGTCGCCGGCTGGATCAACACCAGGATCTGGGACGAGACCGGCGATGCGGTCAAAGCGCAGGGCTGGGCGCCGTTCGTGCTCGACACCAACGGCAACGGCAAGGTCGACGAATACACCGAACCCGGCAAGCCGGCCGAGGCCGGCAAGGACATGCGCGTCGGCGGCTCGGGTCCCTATGCGGTGATGCCGCATCCGACCGATGGCTCGGTCTGGTACACCGTCAACGTGTTCGTCGGCCAGCCCGGCTTCATGCGCTTCGACCCCAAGACCAAACTGTCGGAGTTTTATGCCATCCCGAAGGAAGGCATCGGCGTGCGCGGCGGCGACATCGACAAGAACGGCGTGCTGTGGGGCTCGGGCTCGAACGGCAGCCTGATCCGCTTCGACCGCAGCAAATGCAAGGCTCCGCTGAACGGGCCGGAAGCCACCGGCAACCACTGCCCGGAGGGATTCTCCTACTTCAAATATCCCGGACCCGGCTTCGAGGGCTTCGAAAACTCCAGCGCCGAGGCGAGCTACTACACCTGGGTCGATCACCACAACACGGTCGGCCTCGGCGAGAACATCCCGATCTCCACCGCCAATCTCAATGACGGCTTCGTCGCCTTCAAGGATGGGCAGATGGTGATGCTGCGCATCCCCTATCCGCTCGGCTTTTTCGCCAAGGGCCTCGACGGTCGCATCGACGATCCGGCCGCAGGCTGGAAGGGCCGTGGCCTGTGGAGTTCGAGCGGCGATCGGACGCCGTGGCTGATGGAGGGAGGCAAGGGTTCAAAGCCGCGGGCGGTGCACATTCAAGTGCGTCCCGATCCGTTGGCGAAGTAAAGGATTCTAGCTGAACAGCAGGACCGTCCCGGCCACCATCAGCGCACAGCCGATGAAGAAAATGGCAGGCCAGCGCATTCTGCGCTGATCATAACGCCCCTGCGCACGGCGCTCAGTGATGAGCGCCATCTCGTATTCTTCCGAGGTCGAGAACATGCAACCAAAACCGCCGCGGGCTGAAGCTGCCGCAGCTTCGAGCGACATCAGGGCGGACCGCGGGTTACGTCTGCGAGATGAATCCATAAGCAGATGATATGGACGGAATGGTAAACGGGAGGTTACCGCACCGTCTCCGTCCGGAGATCAATTCAAAACTATTGAATTAGCCTCCGGACGTATCGCGTTGTTCGCACGCGATGTTTGCGAAAGCGCTACTCGCGCCCTACTCCAGCTTGATGTTGGCGGCCTCGATGACCTTCTTCCATCGCGTCGTCTCGGAGGCGATGTAGGCCGCGAACGGCTGGGAATCGAGCGCTACGGCGTCCGCACCGAGTTCGGCCATCTTCTGCACCGTCTCCGGCTGCTGCATGAACGCCCGGATCTCCGCCGACAACTTTTCGACGATCGGCTTCGGCGTCGCGGCCGGGACGAAGAAGCCGTGCCAGGCGACCGCCTCGAAGCCGGGCAGATGCTCGGCGACGGTGGGAAGGTTCGGATCGAACGACGCGCGCTTGGGCGTCGCGGCCGCGATCAGCGCCAGCTTGCCGTCCTTGGCCTGCGGCAGGAGCAGCGGCACGTTGTCGAAGGCAAGGTCGATCTGTCCGCTGATCAGATCCGTCAGCATCGTGCTCGAGCCCTTGTAGGGCACATGCACCATCTTGGTCCCCGTCATCTGCTGGAACAATTCCGCCGCCAGATGCTGCGAGGTGCCGACGCCGGCCGAACCGAACGAGACCTTGTCCGGGTTGGCCTTCAGGTACGCGATCAAATCCGGCAGCGTCCGCGCCTTGATCTTGTCGGGGTTAACGACCAGCACGTTGGGAACCATGCTGATCTGGACGATCGGCTGCAGATCCTTGTCGGGCTGATAGGTGAGCTTCGGACCGTACAGCGACGGGTTGATCGCAAGGGCGGACGTGCTCGCCAGGCCCAGCGTCAGGCCATCAGGCGCCGCGCGCGCCAGCCGCGTGACGCCGACGATGCTGCCGGCGCCGCCGACATTTTCGACCACGAACGGCTTGCCGAGTTTCGCCTGAAGATGATTGGCGACCATGCGCGCAAAGATATCGGCGGTGCCGCCGGCGGCGAAGGGAACGATCACGCTCACCTGCCTGGAAGGATACGCATCCTCCGCCTTCGCGGGCGCCGCCAGCAGCATTGCCGACGCAAGAATAAGCCACATTGATCTCATCGAAGTTTCCTCTGCTTGCTATTGGTTTACCGCCGCCCCGCCCCCAGCGAGTTGGCTAAAACGCCGTCTCGTACATCTTCAAAATTTCGTCGCGGGAGAGATCCCGCGGGTTGTTGTCGAGCAGGCGGCGAATGGCATGGGCCTCATCCGCCATGGTGCTGAGATCGTCCCTGGGAACGCCGAGCGCCGACAGGCGCATCTCGATGCCGAGATCGGCGCAGAACTGATAGGTGGCGTCGAATGCAGCCGCGGGAACGTTGCGCTCCGGCAGGCCGAGCGCGTGCAGCACGGCGATCGTCTTTACCGATGTCTCCGGCATATTGAACGCCAGCGTATGCGGGAAGATCACCGCACAGGCGAGGCCATGCGCTACATGGTGCCGCGTGCCGAGCGGATAGGCCACCGCATGGCCGGCCGTCGTGTTCACCGGGCCGAGGCAATAGCCGCCATAGAGCGAGGCCAGGGCGAGACCGGCGCGGGCTTCGCGATCGCTGCCGTCGGCAACGGCACGCTGCAGGTAGCGTCCGACCAGCCGTGCGCCTTCGAGCGCGTAGAGGTCGATCGCAGGGTGTGCCTTGCGGCTGGTATAGGCCTCGACGCAATGCGCCAGCGCGTCCACACCGGTTGCGGCGGTAACTTCCCGCGGCACGGTCATCGTCAGGTCGGGATCGACGATGGCGATATCGGCCAGCATGAAGCGGCTCTGCACGGCGAGCTTGTTGCGGCTCGCGGGATCAGTGACGAGCGCGCGGGTGCCGGCTTCGCTGCCGGTTCCCGAGGTGGTCGGAATCTGCATCAGCGCGACGCCGCGGCCCGCGACCTTTTCGGCGCCGACGATGTCGGCAAAGGCCACCTCGCTAGTGCAGAGCACGGCAACAAGCTTGGCGAGATCCATCGCGCTGCCGCCGCCGAAGCCGACGATGAGGTCGGGCGCCACTTCGCGCGCCATCGCCACCGCCTTGTCGAGGTTGGGCAGATCGGGCTCGGGCTTCACGTCGCCGAACACCTTGACCGCGCCGGGCAGTGCCAGTTGATCAACGCGGCGCGCGTTGAAGGAATCCGAGATCACCAACGGCCGCCGTGCGCCGATCCGCTCCGCAAAGCGCGCCGCAGCGGCGATGGTCCCACATCCGAACTCGAGGATGGTGGGACGAAGGATTTCGATCGGCGTGAAGGAATTGGTCATTGGACGTCCGGCCTTATTGCTTTGGAGCTGAAGAAATGCCGCCGGCCAGACGCTCGGCGTAGTCGATGGCCTCGATCAGGCTGTGTTCGTTGGCGATGCCCTTGCCGGCAATGTCGAAGGCGGTGCCGTGATCGACGGAGGTGCGGATGATCGGCAGGCCCAGCGTGATGTTGACGCCGGACAATTCCTGCCAGCGGCCGGTCGCGGGATCGACCTGGAAGCCGAGCAGCTTTACCGGGATGTGTCCCTGATCGTGATACATCGCGACCGCGGCATCGAACTGGCCGGCACGAAGCTTGACGAAGATGGTGTCGCCGGGCACCGGACCGACGACGTCGAGACCATCGGCGACCGCCTTGGCGATGGTCGGCGCCGAGACGTCGATATCCTGACGGCCGAACAATCCGCCCTCGCCGGCATGCGGGTTGAGCGCCGCAATCGCGATCTTCGGGCGCGCAATGCCGAGCCGCAACAACGCGTCGTTGGTGAGATCGATCACCTGGCGCAGCCGCTCCGGGGTCAATCGCTTCGGCACGTCCTCCAGCGCCACATGGGTCGAAACGTGGCTGACGCGCATGTTGCCATGGGCGAGCAACATCACCGAGCCGCGCACGCCGGTGAGATGGGCCAGCATCTCGGTGTGTCCGGGATAGTGGAAGCCCGCCTTGTTGAGCGCCTCCTTGTTCAACGGCGCCGTGACGATCGCCGCGGTCCTGCCAGCCTGCGTCAGCCGCACGCCCTGCTCCACTGCCTTGTACGCGAAGCGTCCGCCATCGGCACTCAGCACGCCTGGATGGATCGGCGTCCCCTCGGCGTCGGCCTGCAGAAAACAGAGATTGGGCCAGTCGCGGTCGTCGGCCTCGACCCGCGGAATCGCAACGCTGGCGCCGAGCGCAGCTTTGGCACCCTCCAGCGCCGCGCCGCTACCGATGATCAGGAGGCGCAGATCGCCCTTTGCGATCCGCTCCTGCAATCCGATGCAGGCCTTGACGATGATCTCGGGACCGATCCCGGCCGGATCGCCCATGGTGATCGCAAGATGGCGAGAGGTCATGTCAGTTTCCCTGTGCTGAGCAATTGATTGTCATGGAGCAAATCGCGCCATAGCTCCCTTGTACCAAACGCTCCGGATTTGGAGATCACGTCAACGCCGGCCCAGCGGCCGCCCTGCAGGATCGAACGCGGCAGCCCCGGCACGAGGCGGCCGGTGACCTGCAACGCCTGCGCACCAAGCGCGACGCAGGCCGCCTTCAAGGTCTCACCACCGGCAACGATCAGCGTGCCTGGAGGATCAAGCGCTGCGATCAGCACGGTCATTTCGCGCGCGATCCGCCGGGCCGCGTCGGCGCGCGACAGGCCTTCGGGTAGCGCGAATTTCACCAGGGCCGCGCCATCATCGGCAAGCTTGCGCTGCACCCGCGCAGCACCTGCAGCCTCTCCTTCGGCAAGGGTGATGGTGGCCTCGCCGCACGCCTCGAGTTGGGATGCGGTGACGATCTGATCGGAACCAAACAATCCGAGCACCGGCTTCTTCAAACGCCGAGACACGCCGGCGTCACGGCCGCGCGCCAGGGCACCGGCCAATCCGCCGCTCCCGCACCACAGCACGGGCGCGGCCAGGCTTCGCCCCATCTCGACCACGCGGTCGAGATCGCGATCGCTTTCGGCATCGAAGACCTGAACGCCGCCATGCGACAGCGTGTCGGACCGGCCTTGCCGGGCGTCGATGTTCTCCGCTTTCAGCCGCGCCAGAAGGTTCGCGCCGACCGGATACCAGTCGCCCTCCGGCGTGCGCGCGAATTGCTGCCCCTCGCAGGTGCGGCGGCCCTGGTATTCGAAGGCCGGCGCAACAACGCAGGAAGCCCACTGACCGCTGCGCAGGCAGGCGCCGAGTTCGGCGGCCCACGCGCCGCGCAACAGGCTATCGACCTTTTTGTAGGCGATGGTGCCTTCGCCAAGCAGCGGCGCCAGCCGCCCAACGATCTCGACGCTCTCATCTTTGGCGAGCTCGCGCGTTCCACTATCGATCGCAAGACTTTGCGACTTGTCCGTCGAGAGCGCCTCCGGCCAGGTCACATCGAACGGTCCGCACAGCCCGACAAACTCTGCCGCGGTGTCGAGCGCACCGGTGAGGTCGTCGGCGAGGAGGCGGACGCTCGTCATCGTCATGCCGCTCCTGCGTGCTTATTCGCGAAGATCTTGTCCGGATTCATCAGGCCGTTCGGATCGAGCAGTTGCTTGATGCCCCGCATCAGGTCGATGTCGAGTGGATCGGTCACGCGCGCGAGCCGGCCGCGATTGGTGATGCCGATGCCGTGCTCGGCGCTGATGGCGCCACCCTGCGCCGCCGTCTCGTCGTCGACGATCTCGTTGATCTCAGCCACCAGGGCAGCCGTCGTCGCAGGGTCGCTGCACCGATCGCGGTCGATCAGGGCGACCACGTGAATATTGCCGTCGCCGATATGGCCGTGCATCACCACGCGCGCATGCGGGACGGCCGCCATGATCCTGGCCTCGACATTGGTGACGAACGCGGCCTGCCGCTCCAGCGGAACCACGCTGTCGTGCGACACCACATAGCCGCTGCGCTTGTTGCCTTCGGACACGCTGTGCCGCACTGCCCAGATCGCCTTCGCCTGCGCGAGGCTCGAGGCCAGCACGGCATCCTCAGCCAGTCCCGCATCCATCGCATCCGACAGCACGGTGGCCAACGGCTCGTTGAGGTCGATCCCGGCCAGCGTATCGGTCAGTTCGACGATCAGGTACCACGGCGTGGTGAGTTCGAAGGGAATGGTGACATGCGGCACGGTCTCGGCGATCGCCTCGATCTGGCTGCGCGACATGATTTCGAGGCTGCCGAGTCGGTCGCCGACCGCGCCACGCAGGCGCTTCATGATCTCGAGGGCCTGCGCGACGCTCTGCAATTTGAGCAACGCCAGAGCCGAGCTGCGCGGCGGCGCGAACAGTTTCAGCACGGCAGCCGTAACGATACCGAGCGTCCCCTCCGCGCCGATGAAGAGCTGCTTGAGCGCATAGCCCGTGTTGTCCTTGCGCAGCGCGCGCAGGCCATTGAAGATGCGCCCATCCGGCAGCACCACTTCCAGCCCGAGCACGAGATCGCGCATCGGTCCGTAGCGCAGCACCGCCGTGCCGCCGGCATTGGTGGAGATATTGCCGCCGATCTGGCAGGAGCCCTCGGCGCCGAGGCTCAACGGAAAATAGCGGTCCGCGGCCGTGGCCGCAGCCTGCACCTCGGCGAGGATGCAGCCGGCCTCAACTGTAATAGTGTTGGCGAGCGGGCTGACATCGCGCACGCGCCGCATACGGTCGAGCCGGATCACCACGTTGCACGCGCCGTCATCCGGCGTGGCGGCGCCGCACATGCCGGTGTTGCCGCCCTGGGGGACGATCGAGAGCCGCTTGTCGGCACAATAGCGGACGACCGCGGCCACCTCGGCGGTCGAGCCGGGCTTGACGACCGCAACAGCACGGCCGCGATAGCGTCCGCGCCAGTCCACCACATAGGGCTCCTGATCGCCGGCGGAATCGATGACGTAATTGTCGCCGACGATATCAGCCAATCCAGCGAGCACATCCTGGAAGGATTCGGACATCGGATCGCCTCGTCGCCGGCGTCGCGCTAGGCGACCGCCGCGGCATTCGCGCCGGCGTTGGCAAGCAGCTCTTTCAAATACGGAGCCGGCAGGGACTCCAGCGGCGGCCGCAGGCGCTGCCATCCGGCATGGCCGGTGCGCTGTGCAACCAGCGCCTTCAGCGATGCCATCTGCGAGAAACGCGAGACAAGCTCGCGCGCCTTCACAATGCGGGCCTGTGCCGCCGCAAGCTCGGCGTCATCGTCGGCCTTGCCGAAATTCCGGTAGACATGGGCAAGGTCGCGCGCGACCAGGTTGGAGGTCGCGGTGATGCACCCCGCGCCGCCCTTGCGCAACAGCGGCAAGAGCAACGGATCCGCGCCGGTCAGCACCGAGAAGCCCGGGAAGCGCTCGACCATCGCGGTCATGTTGGCGAAGTCGCCGGAGGAATCCTTGATACCGACGAAGGTCGTCGGATAGGCCGCGCGCAGCCGCTCGATCAGCGCATGCGAGATCGGCTGCATCGACATCTGCGGAATATGGTAGAGCACGACCTTGAGCCGCGCATCGCCAAGGCGCTGGACGATTTCGCTGTAGGACGCGTAGACGCCGTCGTCGGTGACGCCCTTGTAGTAGAACGGCGGCAGCATCACCACGGTATCGACACCGACCGAGAGCGCATGACGCGTCAGCGCAATGGTATCGCTGAGGGCCGCGACGCCGGTGCCGGGCAGCAGCCGGTTCGGCGCGATGCCGTCCCGCACGACGGCCTCAAGCAACGCCGTGCGTTCGGCGACCGAGAAGGAATTGGCCTCGCCGGTGGTGCCGAGCATCGCGATGCCGTCGCAGCCCTCGCTCAGGAGATAACGGCAATGCGCGACGAAGCGCGCGTGGTCAGGGCCGAGTTTGGCGTCGAGCGGGGTCAGCGCGGCACAGAACACGCCATGAGGATGCAGGGATGATGTCGACAAAGGTTCCTCCGATCCGCCCGAATCCCATTGTTCGGAATGCGAACATTTGTTATATTTACTGCATTCTCCTAGAACCGGACCGGTGTGGCCGTCAAGGGCCGCCGGCCGGCGTTCTTGCAAGCGGGCATTGACGTAATGGCGAAAACCTCCAGGCGCGCATCGACCAGTGCGCCGAAAAATCCGAAGAACTATGTCGCATCCGTCGGCAAGGCCTTCGCGGTGCTGCAGAGCTTTTCCAGCGACGCCTTCGAATTGACGCTCAGCGAGATTGCCGCGCGCGCCGATCTCGATCGCGGAACGGCGTTCCGCCTGATCCAGACGCTGATCGAACTCGGTTATCTCCAGCCCGTTCCACAGAGCCGACGGTTCCGGCCCGGCGTCGCCTGTCTCGATCTCGGCTACACGGTGCTGTCAGGAGGAACGCTGCGAGCCCTGGCCGAGCCGCTGCTGCGCGACCTCGTGCCGTCAGTGAGCGATGCGGCCTCGCTCGGCGCACTTGATGGAGGCGACGTGATCTACCTTGCCCGCGTCGGCACCGGGCTCGACCGGCACAAGATGGATCGCCGGCCCGGCGCCCGCATTCCGGCGTACAGCGCTGCCCTCGGCCATATCCTGCTGGCGCACCTGCCGCGGGACGAGCAAATACGCCGGCTGGAATTGCGGCCACGCGTCAAATTGTCGGAGCGGACCCTGACGGACCTCGATGCCCTGCTCGACCGGCTCGATCTGGTGAAGCGGCTGGGCCACGCAATCTCCGATGGCGAAAACGCCTACGGTCTCCGCACGCTGGCAGCGCCGATCTTCGATGCGCAAGGCTCGGTGACGGCTGGATTGAGCGTGACGGTCGATGCGACGCGCATGGAGATGGCGGCGTTCCGCGACCAGGCCCTGCCCCCACTGACGCGCGTCGCGGCCGTTGTGCAGGATCTCGCAATCAAGGCCAGTCTGTCGAACTAGCGGCGCGTCGCATTCCGCTACGTCGTTGCCGTCACCTGCCGTGCGGAAGCTGAGCGTCCGGCGCTCTTGCGCCGCCACTTCTCCAGCGACAGCGGCAATTCTTCCGCGACCTCGACCCGGTTACGGCCGGTGCGTTTGGCCTGATAGAGCGCGGTGTCGGCTGCCGCCAGCAGCACCTCGAGCTCCGTGCCCGCCGGACCGCCGGCGACGCCGATGCTGACGGTGGTGACGACCGGGCCTTCCTCGCAGACGATGTTGGATGCCTCAAACGCCTCGCGCACCCGCTCGGCCACGATCACCCCCTCCTCCAGCGGACACGCCAGCAGCGCTGCGAACTCCTCGCCGCCGATGCGTCCCGAAAGATCGCTGATGCGCAAACTGCTGACCACGACGGTGGAGAACAGTTTGAGGATTTCGTCGCCGGCGGGGTGGCCGAAGCGATCGTTGATGCTCTTGAAATGGTCGATGTCGAAAATCAGCACGGTCACCGGCCGCCCCGCGGCGGCCTCGCGCTCGATCACGCGGTTGCAGGCTTCCGTAAAGCCGCGGCGGTTCAACATGCCGCTCAGGGGATCGACCGAGGCAGCGGTCTTGTGCACCGTCACGGCGCGGTCCGACACCAGCATGAAGATGACGAAGACAGTGCCGATCGCATACAGGATCAGTTCGATCGAGAATGCCGTCACCCAGATGCTGCTGACAAAAGTCTCGTCATGCGGGCGCAGCAGGCTGCCGAGCAGGAGCGGCAGCATCAGCACGCAACCATGCATCACCGGCACGGCGATCGACGGCCAGCGCGACTGCATCGTCCGCCGCCGCTCGTTCCACAATTCGGATGCCGTCAGAGCCGCGTAGATTGCGACGATCGATGCACCGACGATCAACCGCATGGCCGGGTTCAGCGACGGCAAGGCCAGCATCGTGCCGACCCAGGCGACCGCGCCAAGCGCGAGCCCCAACAGATTGGGCTTGCGGCCGTGGAATACGCGCGAGGCGTTCCACACCATGCCGCAGGCCATGACTCCGACCGCGTGCAGCGCCAGCAACAGCGGCTCGCCGAGCGCAGCGCCGCCGATGGTCCAGATCGCGACCGAAGCCGCGCCCAGCAGATAGGCCGACCCCCACCACTTCAAGGCCGGAATGTTGTCCTGCTTGCCGAACAGCACCAGCATGGCCCCGAGCATGCCGGCGACCATCGTGGCAAACAGATATAGCGTGGAAGTATCGAATGACATGGGCTCACCCGAACGCGTGTGATGCTACTTGTTCGGCGCACACTGAAATGCAATTTCGCGCCATCGCATCATCGACACTAGGCGGGCCGTGTTCCATTTTCGTGAGTGCGGGTAAGCAAGTTTTCACGAAAATCCGTGGTAACCCATCACTAAATAGTAAGCAAAAAGGGCGCCGATCGGCGCCCTCTTTCGTCTGGTGATTGCAGCAATGCGCTGCAAATTTTAGCGAAGCAATTAGCGCTTCGAGAACTGAAACGACTTGCGCGCCTTCGCTCTGCCGTACTTCTTGCGCTCCACGGTACGGGAGTCGCGGGTCAGGAAGCCGCCCTTCTTCAGCACGCCGCGCAGATCCGGCTCGAAGTTGGTCAAAGCCTTCGAGATGCCGTGACGCACCGCACCCGCCTGGCCCGACAGACCGCCGCCGGCGACCGTGCAGATGACGTCGTACTGGCCGTTGCGCGCGGCAGCAACCAGCGGCTGCTGGATCAGCATCCGCAGCACCGGGCGGGCGAAATAGACTTCGACCTCGCGGGTGTTGACTGTGATCTTGCCGGCGCCCGGCTTGATCCAGACGCGGGCGACCGCGTCCTTGCGCTTGCCGGTGGCATAGGCGCGGCCGTACTTGTCGACCTTCTTGACGTATTTCGGCGCTTCCGGAGACGCCGTCTTCAGCGACGCCAACTGGTCGAGCGACTGCATGGTATCCGACATCTTATGCGGCCCTCATGTTCTTGCGGTTCATCGAAGCGATATCAACCTTCTCGGGCTGCTGGGCTTCATGCGGATGTTCGGCGCCGGGATAGACGCGCAGATTGCCCATCTGCACGCGGCCGAGCGGACCACGCGGAATCATGCGCTCGATGGCCTTCTCGACCACGCGCTCGGGGAAACGACCCTCGAGGATCGACTTCGCGGTGCGCTCCTTGATGCCGCCGATGAAGCCGGTGTGCTTGTAGTAGACCTTGTTGTCGCGCTTGCGACCGGTCAGCACGACATGCGCCGCGTTGATGATGACGACGTTGTCGCCGCAATCGACGTGGGGCGTGTAGGTCGGGAGGTGTTTGCCGCGCAGGCGCATGGCGACGAGGGTGGCGAGACGACCGACCACCAGACCCTTGGCGTCGATCAGGACCCACTTCTTCGTCACCTCGGCGGGCTTTGCCGAATAGGTTTTCATGTGAGGAAATCCGTGAAAATGGAAATCGGCGCCAGATGCGCCGAACTGGCGGGTTTCTAGAGAACGGCGCGCCACCCGTCAACGCCCTTGATCGCAAATTATATACGTAAAAACAATGGCTTAAAAATATGGTGCAATAATACCGCTAAAAACCTCACGTATTTGGAATGGAGTAAGTAGACGTCACGTGGGCGATCGGATCGGGTGACGATCCCGAAAGCAGGCTGNACCTCGCCGACCGCCAGCCGCTTGCCGAGCTTCAACAGCTTCGCGGCGGCCANGCACGTCCTGGCCCGGCTGGCCCTTGCGCAGGAAATTGATGTTGAGATTGGTCGTCACCGCCAGCCCCACCGGCCCGATCGCCGAGAGCAACACCACATACATCGCGAAATCGGCCATCGCCATCAGCGTCGCCCCCGAGACCGTGCCGCCTGGACGCAGCATGCGCTCGCTATAGCGCTGCCGCAGCAGGCAGGTCTCGCCATCGGCGCTCTCTATGGTGATATCGCCGTCGCTGAAGGCTTGCGGAAATTCCTTGCGGAGGAACTGCTCCAGTTCAGCCACGCTCATTTTCGCTGCTGCCATGCCGTACCCTGCCCTCGCTTCGGACCGCCTGTTACATTAGGTTATCATCAAAACCCAAATCAAAATCGTCGGAGTGGAAACCCCGGAAATGCCCGCCCAGACCGCCCGCGCGCCCACGCCGCAAGCGCCGATCCTGCTGCAGGAAAATGTCGGCAGCATCCGCGTGCTCACCCTCAACCGGCCGGCCGCGCGCAACAGCCTGTCGGAGGGCCTGATCGCCGAGCTGCACGGTGCGCTGAAGGAAATCCACGATGACAACAGCGTCCGCGCCGTCGTCATCGCGGCCAACGGCCCGGCCTTCTCCGCGGGCCACGACATGAAGGAATTGACAGCGCGCCGCAGCGATGCCGATCGCGGCCGTGCTTATTTCGGGCAGATCATGAACGCCTGCAGCGCGATGATGCAGGCCGTCGTACTTCTGCCGAAGCCGGTCGTCGCTGCCGTGCAGGGCATTGCGACCGCCGCCGGCTGCCAGCTCGTGGCGAGCTGCGATCTTGCAGTCGCCTCCGAGGCCGCGGGCTTCGCCACCCCCGGCGTCGATATCGGCCTGTTCTGCTCGACGCCGATGGTG
This sequence comes from Bradyrhizobium lablabi, assembly GCF_001440475.1. Lineage (GTDB taxonomy): Bacteria > Pseudomonadota > Alphaproteobacteria > Rhizobiales > Xanthobacteraceae > Bradyrhizobium > Bradyrhizobium lablabi. The sequence continues at coordinate 19,959 of NZ_LLYB01000066.1, forward strand.
GCGCTGTCGCGCAACATCCCGCGCAAGCAGGCGATGGAGATGCTGCTCACGGGCGAGCCGATTTCGGCAGCGACAGCGAAGAATATCGGCCTCGTCAACCGCGTGGTCGCCGCCGGCACCGAGCGCGATGCGGCGATTGCGCTGGCGCAGAAGGTCGCGCTCAAATCCGCCTACACCGTCAAGCTCGGCAAGGAGGCGTTCTATCGCCAGGCCGAAATGAACCTCGCCGACGCCTACCGCTATGCGGCGGAAGTGATGACCGAAAACATGATGGCGCGCGACGCCGAGGAAGGCATCGGCGCCTTCATCGAGAAGCGCGAGCCGAAATGGCAGGATAAATAGTTGCTCCTCATCCTGAGGAGCCGCGCAAAGCGGCGTCTCGAAGGATGAAGGCCCGACTGGGGCCTCATGGTTCGAGACGCGCGTTCCGCGCTCCTCACCATGAGGGTCTAAGGAATAGAGATGAACCACGACGCTTACGACGACAACTACATCCGCGGCATTCTCAACTCCGTCAAGTCGATCGCAATGGTCGGCGCCTCGCCGGTCAATGTGCGGCCGAGCTACTTCGCCTTCAAATATCTGGCGCAGCGCGGCTATGACATGATTCCGGTCAATCCTGGCCATGTTGGCAAGAGCCTGCTCGGAAAACCCTTCGTCGGCTCGCTGTCGGATATCGGCCGTCCCGTCGACATGATCGACATCTTCCGCAACTCCAGCCACATCATGCCTGTGGTCGACGAGGCGCTGACCTTGTCGCCGCCACCGAAGGTGATCTGGATGCAGCTCGGCGCGCGTGACGATGCGGCAGCCGAGAAAGCTGAAGCCGCCGGCCTCAAGGTGGTGATGAACCGCTGCCCGAAGATCGAGTATGGGCGGCTGTCGTCGGAGATTTCATGGATGGGCGTAAACTCCCGCACGCTGAGTTCGAAGCGCGCACCGATTCCGACGCAGGGCATGCGCCTGTCGCTGAACCGGATGAGCGTCAGCGGCGGGACGACGGCTGCATCGGATCGCGCCGCGAAGAACAAAAGCGAGCCGACGTGAGGCCAAGCGAAACGATTATTCCGAAGACGCGACCTAACGAAGCAGACCCGTTTTCAATCCAGCGCATGTGAACCCCTCGCCTTGACGGCGGACGCGGCGACGATCAGCATGCCGCACATTTCGAGCAGGCCCAAAGACAAGCCCAAAGAACAGGACGCCAAGTATGACCGATCGTCTCCCGGGATTTTCGACCCTTGCCGTGCATGCCGGCGCACAGCCCGATCCCACCACCGGCGCGCGGGTGACGCCGATCTATCAAACCACGTCCTTCGTGTTCAACGATGCCGACCATGCCGCCTCGCTGTTCGGGCTGCAGGCGTTCGGCAATATCTATACCCGCATTGGCAACCCGACCACGGCGGTGCTGGAAGAGCGCATTGCGGCACTGGAAGGCGGTACCGCGGCGCTGGCGGTTGCCTCGGGACACGCGGCGCAGGTCGTCGTGCTGCAGCAGCTATTGATGCCGGGCGACGAGTTCATCGCCGCGCGAAAACTCTATGGCGGCTCGATCAACCAGTTCACGCATGCATTCAAGAGCTTTGGCTGGAACGTGGCGTGGGCCGACCCCGACGATGTCGCCAGTTTCGAGCGCGCGGTGACGCCGCGCACCAAGGCGATCTTCATCGAATCGATCGCCAACCCTGCGGGCAGCATCACCGACATCGAGGCGATCGCGGAGGTGGCCCGCAAGGCCGGCGTGCCGCTGATCGTCGACAACACGCTGGCGACGCCCTATCTGATCCGCCCGATCGATCACGGCGCCGACATCGTCGTGCACTCGCTGACGAAATTCCTGGGCGGCCACGGCAATTCGCTCGGCGGCATCATCGTCGATGCCGGCACCTTCGACTGGTCGAAGGACAACAAATATCCGATGCTCAACGAGCCGCGGCCGGAGTATCATGGCATCCGCATCCAGGAGACGTTTGGCAATTTCGCCTTTGCGATCGCCTGCCGCGTGCTGGGCCTGCGCGACCTCGGCCCGGCGCTGTCGCCGTTCAACGCCTTCATGATCCTGACCGGCATCGAGACCTTGCCGCTGCGCATGCAGAAGCATTGCGAGAATGCCAAGGCGGTCGCGGAATTTCTGGCCGGCCATCCGGCGGTGGCGTCGGTGAACTATTCGGGCCTCGCCAGCGACAAGTACAACAAGCTCGCACGCAAATACGCGCCAAAGGGCGCCGGCGCGGTGTTCACCTTCAGCCTGAGGGGCGGCTACGACGCCGGCGTCAGCCTGGTGTCGAAGCTGCAATTGTTCTCGCATCTGGCCAATGTCGGCGACACCCGATCGCTGGTGATTCACCCGGCGTCGACCACGCACAGCCAGCTCGACGACGAAGCCAAGGTGAGATCCGGCGCCGCGCCGGATGTCGTGCGCCTGTCGATCGGCATCGAGGACAAGGAGGATCTGATCGCGGATCTGGAGCAGGCGCTGAGCGCATAGCCTTCCGGCGATGCGCGTGGCGGGCACCGTGTTGCCCCACAAGAGCTGTCATACCCGCGAAGGCGGGTATCCAGTACGCCGCGGCCTCTCGGTTAAACTACAATTTTCTCTGGAATACTGGATCGCCCGCTTCCGCGGGCGACGACATCGGAGGCGGCTGGCCGCAGCCTGCAATCACGTTCTACCATTACAAGCCTCTCATTAACGCCCATTCCGGCATAAAGTAGCGTTGATCCGCCCTCGATGATTCGGAGCTGACGATGCTGCGCTGGACGATGCCATTCCTGGTCGCGATTTTCGCGGTCGGAACCGCTGCGGCTGCCGAAGACCCCGGAGCTTCGAAGGCCGCCGATGGCCCCGCCGCAGCGAAGCCTGCCGATCCTCCTGCCGCCGCTACGCCGGCCGACAGCCCGGCCGCCGCCAAACCCGCCGATAGTCCCGCCCCCGCCAATCAAGCCGCGACAAAGCGCGTCGACAAATCTGCCGCCGGCAAACGCGCCGCAGTCCGCGCCGCCAGCCAATTGCCGCCCGGCCTGCCTCGCGCCCATTACAATTACCGGACCACTGTGGCCCCGGCCGCAGCCCCCCTCTACGTGCGGCGCGGCCGTGCATTGGTGGTCGAGGAAGAGAGTCCCGGCGTCCTGTTGGTACCGATCGACGTGGCGGCCTACGCGCCGCGCCTCTTCAACACACCGCTGTTGCCGGGATCAGCGACACTGCCCGGTTACTACGGGACCAGTCATTCCTACAGCTATGACGGCCCCTACTATGGCGGCCCCTATGAGCCGTATTGGAACCGCCTGCCGTATGCTTGCGGCGTGTACGGATACTGCTAAACGCGCATCAGCCAATAACGGAGACGGACGACCGACGTGGCAGGGGCAACGCGGAAAGTAGGCAAAACGGGCGCGGCCAATGCGATCACGGCGGACCTTGTCGCCGTCCTCGTCGCCGTCACCGACGGCGAGCCGAAGATCATGACCATCGCCAACGACGGTGCGCTGCCGAGCGGCCCGTTCGAATTCGCGCACCGCTCGCTGCAGACGGGATTGCGGGCGTGGGTCGAGGCGCAGACCGGCCATCCGCTCGGCTATGTCGAGCAGCTCTACACCTTCGCCGATCGCGGCCGGGGCGGCGATGCGAAGTCGCTGCATTCGATCTCGATCAGCTATCTGGGACTGACGCGCGAAGACAAGGTCGGCAAGGGCTTTCAGGCGCATTGGTCCGGCTGGTACGAATATTTTCCATGGGAGGACCAGCGGGCCGGCCTCTCCGCTTCGCTGGCGAAGACATTGGCATCGCGGCTGCGGGCGTGGGCAAAATCCGCCGATACCACGGCCCTGCAGCGCGAACGCTGGCAACGCGCCGCTATCACCTTCGGCCTCGACGAGCGCGACTGGAACGAGGAGCTGGTGCTGCAGCGCTATGAGTTGCTCTACGAAGCCGGCCTGATCCCGGAGGCGGCGCGCGACCGCAGCACTGCTGCGGCGGTCATTCCCGGCCGTCCCATGACCGGCGATCATCGCCGCATTCTCGCCACCGGGATCGCGCGGCTGCGCGCCAAGATCAAATACCGTCCCGTGGTGTTCGAGCTGATGCCGGCGGAATTCACCCTGCTGCAACTGCAACGCAGCGTTGAGGCGCTTGCAGGCCGCCTGGTGCACAAGCAGAATTTCCGCCGCCTGATCGAGCAGCAGCAACTCGTTGAGGAAACTGGCGCAATCGCCGCCGAAACCGTCGGCCGCCCCGCCAAATTGTTCAGGTTCCGCCACGGCGTGCTGGCGGAACGGGCCGTCGCCGGAACCAAGCTCCCGCTATCGCGCACTTGACTTCGATTATGCTCAGGATAAGTATAAGCCAAGATATACTCAAGGAGAGTATAAATGGCCAATCTCAGTTCCACCGCGCTCGCCCGCACCTCCCCGCTTTACGATCGTGTCAAACGGGTCATCCCGCCGCCTGAATGGGCGGTTTTCGCCGAGGACGTCGACGCCATCCTCGAGCTGAAGCGAAGCCGCAATGCGGTCATCCTCGCGCACAACTACCAGACGCCGGAAATCTTCCACGGCGTTGCCGACATCGTCGGCGACAGCCTCTTGCTGGCGCGCGAAGCCACCAAGGTCGATGCCGACATCATCGTTCTAGCCGGCGTGCACTTCATGGCCGAGACGGCCAAGCTGCTGAACCCGGAAAAGACCGTGCTGATCCCCGACCTTTCGGCGGGCTGTTCGCTGGCGGAATCCATCAACGCGCAGGACGTGCGGCTGATGCGGCAGCGCTATCCCGGCGTCCCCGTCGTCACCTATGTCAACACGTCGGCGGCGGTGAAGGCGGAATCCGATATCTGCTGTACCTCCGGCAACGCGCTCAAGGTCGTGGAGTCGCTCGGCACTGAGCGCGTGATCATGCTGCCGGATGAATATCTGGCGCAGAACATCGCCGCGCAGACCAACGTCAAGATCGTCGCATGGAAAGGCCATTGCGAGGTGCACGAACTGTTTACGGCATCCGACGTCCGGCAACTGCGCGAAAATCACCCTGATGTGACCATCCTGGCGCATCCGGAATGTCCGCCCGAAGTGGTCGCGGAAGCCGATTTCTCCGGCTCGACGGCGGCGATGTCCGATTTCGTCGGCACGAAGCGCCCGCCCCGCGTGGTGCTGCTGACGGAGTGCTCGATGAGCGACAACATCGCCGTGCTCCACCCCGATGTGGAGTTCGTCCGGCCCTGCAATCTCTGCCCGCACATGAAGCGGATCACGCTGAAGAACATCCGCGATGCGCTGGAAACCGGTCGGCATGAGGTGACGATCGATCCCGCCATCGCCGCACCTGCCCGGCTCGCCGTTGAAAGGATGCTGGCGATATGAGCACGGAGATTTCATCGCTTGACAACCTTCCCGTCATCATCGGCGGCGGCGCTGCCGGACTAATGACGGCGCTGCAAATGGCGCCCGAGCCCGTGGTGCTGTTGTCAAAGGCATCGCTGGGTGCGGAAGCCTCCAGCCTGTGGGCGCAGGGTGGACTGGCCGCGGCGATGGGCGAAGACGATGCCCCTGCCCTGCATCTCGCCGACACGCTCGCCGCAGGCGCAGGCCTCTGCGACGAAGCCGTTGCGAGCCGGATCGTCCACGCAGCCCCTGCGGCGGTCGAGCATCTCGCCCGACTTGGCGTCGCCTTTGACCGCCGGCCCGATGGTGGTTGGCGGCTTGGCCTCGAAGCGGCACACAGCCGCAACCGGATCGTGCACGCTACCGGCGACGGCACCGGGCGCGAGATCATGCGCGCACTGATCGCAGCCGTGCGCCGCTGTCCGTCGATTACCCTGCTTGAAGGTGTCGAGGCGCGCAGCCTGATCGTCGAGGACAATGCCATCAAGGGCGTGGTTGCGGTGAACGCGCAGGGACCCCGGGCGATCAATACCGGTCGCGTCGTGATCGCCACGGGCGGAATCGGCGGACTGTTTTTGGAAAGCACCAACCCGGCTGGCTGCTTCGGCCAAGGGCTGGCGCTGGCGGCACGCGCGGGCGCAAAACTCTCCGATCTCGAATTCATCCAGTTTCACCCGACCGCCTTCGACGGGCCGTCGCGCCCGATGCCGCTGGTGACGGAGGCCGTCCGCGGCGACGGCGCGATCCTGATCGACGACACCGGCCAACGCTTCATGGCAGACCAGCCAGGCGCCGAACTCGCGCCCCGCGACATCGTCGCCCGCGCGGTCTGGCGCCGTCGTGCCGAAGGACATCGCGTCTTCCTCGACGCGCGCCAACGTCCGGGAGCGGAATTTGCAAAACGCTATCCCGTGATCTCCGCGTTCTGCAAGATGGCCGGGATCGATCCCGCGACCGATCCGATTCCAGTGAGGCCGGCCGTGCACTATCACATGGGCGGTATCGCCGTTGACACCGAAGGCCGCAGCACCGTGACCGGTCTCTGGGCCTGCGGCGAAGCCAGCCGCACCGGGCTGCATGGCGCCAACCGGCTCGCCAGCAATTCGCTGATGGAAGCGATTGTCTGCGCGCAATGGGTGGCCGAGAGCGTACGGGCTGCAAGCGGCGACCCGCTGAAGGCACGCGCCGCCGACGCGCCTCCGCCGGCATCCGATCCTTCGGCCGTAAAGCCGATCCTGTCGCAAGGCCTCGGCGTGCTCCGCGAGCGGCACGGTATCGAACGCGCGATCCGCGGCCTCTATCCACTCGCCAACGGCCGAAGTGCAGCTTCCGATCCCGCTCTGGTGGGATTGATGATCGCAGTCGCGGCCTGGCGGCGCGAGGAAAGCCGCGGCGGGCATTTTCGCAGCGACTTCCCCGATGCCCTGCCTTCGGCCGCACCTTCATCCATCACGCTTGCGAAAGCGCTCGACGCCGCGCGCGACCTCTTTGAAACCGAATCCCTGCCTGTCGGGAGTGCCCAGCCGTGACCCTTACGCCGCTTCTGCCTCTCATGTATGAGCCGCTGGTTCGAACCGCCCTGCTCGAAGACCTGGGCCGCGCCGGCGACATCACCGCCGATGCGATCGTTCCGGCCGACAGGCGAGCTTCACTGGTGCTGCGCGCGCGCCAGCCCGGCGTCGTAGCCGGACTCGACATCGCGCGCTGTGCGTTTCAGTTTGTCGATCCCGCGATCCAGCTCGCTGCCGAGCGGCCTGATGGCAGCGTGGTGGCGCCGGGCGATGTGATCGCCGCCATCGAAGGCCCGGCACGCGGGCTGTTGACCGGCGAGCGGACGGCCCTGAATTTTCTCTGCCATCTCAGCGGTGTCGCGACCGCGACAGCCTCGCTGGTGTCGGCGGCGCAAGGCACCAGGGCGCGCATCGTCTGCACCCGCAAAACCACGCCCGGGCTGCGCACGCTGGAAAAATACGCGGTTCGCGCCGGCGGCGGCAGCAATCACCGCTTCGGCCTCGACGACGCCATCCTGATCAAGGACAACCACATCGCGCTGGCCGGCGATGTCAGGACCGCGATCGAGCGCGCCAAGGCGCATGCCGGCCACCTCGTCAAGATCGAGGTCGAGGTCGATACCCTGTCGCAGCTCGAACAGGCCCTTGCGATCGGCGTCGATGCCGTCCTGCTCGACAACATGACGGTCGAGCAATTGCGGCAGGCGGTGGCGATGACCGGCGGCCGGGCCATCACCGAGGCTTCCGGCCGCATCACGGCCGAGACCGTGAAGGCCATCGCCGCGACCGGCGTCGACCTGATTTCGGCCGGCTGGCTGACGCACAGCTCCGCCGCGCTCGACATCGGGCTCGACTATCTCGGACTCAACCGGCAGGCAGCGTAGCTATCGGCGGACTACTCGGCCGCCCGCATGGTGGCCTTGTCCTCGCGCATCAGGCGGCTGTTGCGCTGGAACACCGAATAGGTCGCGAACACGAACAGGATCACCAGTCCCTGGATCGACAGCGCTTCCATGGACGGATTGAGGCCGATCGCAGTCAGGAACGCCGAGCCCTTGACCTCGGTGACGGTGATGATCGCCTGCTCCTGGAATTCCTGCACCGCCTCGCCGATGAACTTGATGGCCATGATGAACAGGAAGGCCGAGGTGATGATGAACAGCGGCCGCAGCGGCAGCTTTCGCGCAATCAGGTTGATGAAATAGAACAGCACGGCAAGTCCCGCCGTCGCGGCTGCGAGACCCGCGAACAGCCCCACGCTCCAGCCGCCTTCGGCCGTCGCCAGCGCGTTAATGAACAGCACGGTTTCGGCGCCCTCGCGGAACACCGCGAGGAAGGCCAGCGCGCCGACCGCCCACACCGTGTCCTGCGTCAGCGCCTGATCGGCCTTGTGCGCAAGATATTCCTGCCAGCCGCGCGGATCCTGCTTCACCATCAGCCAGCCGCTGACATAGAGCATCAGGCCGGCGGCGACGAGAATGATGACACCTTCGAGGATGTCGCTGTGCTCGCCCGAGTTCAGCACCGCGAACAGCCAGGCGGCGATGATGCTGGCGCCCACGGCCGCGAGCGCGCCGCCATACAGCGCCTGAATGCGATGAGCGGCGCCGGCCTTGGTCAGATAGCCCGCGAGCGCCGCGATCACCAGCATGGCTTCGAGCCCCTCACGGAGCAGGATGACGGCGGCCTGGACGAATGCTGATGACATGAAACGAGACCTGTTTTTGGTCTCGTTTTATCGTCCAGACCATCCAAGTAAAGCGGGGCGCCCCCACACAAATGCGTCAGGGCGCGAGAAAGCCCGGAAAATTCGGCACTTCCGAAACATGCGGCAGATTAGAATCGCTCAATTTCAGCCGGGTTGCCCGACCGGCAGCACCAGTTTCCGCTGGTCGGCCTCGGTGCGGCGCGCAACCAGACGCTCGGTCTGAAGGACGGCAAGCGTCAGCACCACGATCGCGACCGCCTGATGCGCCAGCGCCAGGTCGATCGGCACCTGATGCAGCAGCGTGAGGATGCCGAGCACCGCCTGCAGCGTGATTGCCGCAACCAATGACCACGCGCCGCCGACGATGGCCGCTCCGGCGCGCGCGCGAGCCGCGTCGACCGCATGCCATAGCGCCAGCGCCAGCAGCGCATAGGCCGTCATGCGATGTTCGAACTGCACGGTGAGCGTGTTGTCGAACAGATTGCGCCACCACGGTTCCTCGAACCATAGCCGCGCTGCCGACGGAATGAGGGCGCCGTCGATCTCTGGCCAGGTGTTGTAGACCCTGCCCGCCCGCAGGCCCGCGACCAATGCGCCGAAGTAGATCTGGACGAACGTCAGGCCGAGCAAAGCCAGGCCGGAGATCTTCAACCGCGCGGCAACGACCGGCTGCGGACGCGGCGTCGTCCGCCGCAGCGTCCAGACGATCGAGGCAAAGATGATCAGCGCCAGCAACAGATGCGTCGCCAGACGATATTGCGACACCTCGGTTCGCTGCGAGAGACCCGAGGCGACCATCCACCAGCCGACCGCGCCCTGCAGCGCGCCGAGGGCGAAGATCAGCCACAACCGCTTTTTCAATTCGGCACCGAACGCGCCACGCCACAGGAAGTACAGGAACGGCAGCAGATAGACCGCGCCGATCACGCGCCCGAGCAGGCGGTGGCTCCACTCCCACCAGAAGATGGTCTTGAACTCGGCAAGGCTCATGCCGGCATTGAGTTCGCGGTATTGCGGGATGGCCTTGTAGCCCTCGAACGCCTGCGTCCATTGCGCCTCGCTGAGCGGCGGCAACGTGCCGGTAACCGGCTTCCACTCGACGATCGACAATCCGGATTCGGTCAGCCGCGTGGCGCCGCCGACCAGCACCATGACGGCGATCAGCGCGGCGACCACGATCAGCCACCATCTGACGGCGGTGGCATGCGCGGCCTGCGGTGTGGAACTGGCGGTCATAAAACCCGTCTTGAAGCTTGTCTTAAAGGCCCGTCTTGGCTTGCCCCGAAGGCGCGCTTGATTGAATTCGCGCGCCCCTTATAGTCCGCCCCCTCCCGCGCGCAACCCGCCACGAGCCTGACATATCCGCCATGACGATACGCACCCGCAAATTCTTCGGAACCCTCGCCTTGCTGGTGCTGGTCGTGGTGTGGTCGCTGCTCGGAATGACCATCGCCCAGACACCGTGGCTGGCCAGTTCGGGCCTGCTGCAGGCGATCTTCTATGTCGTCGCCGGCCTTGGATGGGTGCTGCCGGCGATGCCGATCGTGAGCTGGATGTCGCGGCCCGACCGCGCCGCTTAGACCCACGCTGCTTAGACCCAATTGTCGCGGGTCGGCCGGACCGCGGGAAACATCATCCCCGACAGCATCACCCGCATGATGCGCAGCGAACCCTGCCGTCCGTCCCAGGCGATCCGCGGCAGCGCGTGCAGATTGGTATATCCCCTGGCCTCGACGATGCCGGGAATCGTCGATACCGCGCTGGCGAAACCGGCCTCCTGCCCCATGACCACGTGCTCCCGCCGCCAGGACTGCCGGTCGCCGAACGGATAGGCGAAATGCTTGACCGGGCGGCGCAAGGCGGTCTCGGCGACCGCCTTTCCCATCGTCATCTCGCGCTGCGCGTCGGTCCCTTTCAGGTTGGACAGCGCGGCATAGTTCACGGTCGCGCTGCCGATCGTCACCAGCGGATCGGCGGCAAGTTTCGCCAGATCGTCCCAGTCCATCGACTGAACGCGCGACAGCGCCGCGAGATCGACGGAATAGCGCGTGCAGAGATCATGGATCGCGAACGAAAGATCCGGCGGCGGCAGCGTCCGCAGCCAGCCCGCCAGAAATTCGAAAGTGTCATACTTCTCCGGCATGCTCCCGGTTGCAAAACGCCGCTCCTTGCGGTCGATCACCAGGCTGATGCGCTCCTCGCGCGCGATCATGTCTTCCAGCGCGAGCCACCAAGCTTCGCCGAGCCCGTCGGGAAACGCGGTCGGCAGGTAGACGGTGAAGGGCACGCGGTGCTTTGCCAGCACGGGGTAGGCCAGCGTGATCACATCCTTGCAGCCGCCATCGAAGGTCAGGCAGGCAAATCGATTGGCTCTTGGCAGCGTGACCGCCCGCCGGCACACTTCGTCCATCGTGATCAGATCGAAGTTCCAGCGCTTCAGCGCGCGGATTGTCCGATCGAGAAATGGCGGCGTGATCTCACGCCAACGGTTCGGCTGGAACGGCCGGGAATCGCGCGGACGCACCCGCTCGAACCGCAAAATGGCGCCGGCGCCCCCGGTCTGCCGCTGCTTCAGCCTGAAATAACCGCTGAAATAGCCGAGCTCCATCCGGGCCCGCTGCAAAATTCCGATATCCGACGCCAACGTCCCGCCCTCACTCACGGGTCGCGCTGCCCCGCCGCGCCCCGATTGTATTACCCTTTGTTGACATTTCCCTGCGAAGGTCGGCCAACGCCAAAATTGTAAACAATTTCATATAGCACGGGCTTTGCGATGACCATGGCTGCCGCGATTGAAGAACGCACGGCGGATCGAGATGCGTGGTCGAAGGCGGGCCGCATCGCCGGCATCGACATCGTTCGCGACCTCACTGCTGCGGAAACGATCTGGCGCAACCTGGAAGCCGCGCAAACCTCGTTCACGCCATATCAGCGCTTCGATTTCCTCAGTTCCTGGCAGCGGCAGGTCGGCGCGCGTGAAGGTCTCGTTCCCTTCATCGTGATTGCCTACGACGCCGAGCGTCGTCCGCTGCTGCTGCTGCCACTCACGCTGAGGCAGGCCTATGGCGCGCGCTGCGCCAGTTTCATGGGCGGCAAGCATTCCACCTTCAACATGGCGCTGTTCGACCGCGATTTCGCCGCAAGCGCAACGTTAGCCGACCTCGAGAGCCTGATATCGGCGATATCACAGCGATCCGAAGCCGATGTCCTCGCGCTGCATCAGCAACCACTCCGCTGGCGCGATCTGCCCAATCCGCTTGCCTTGCTGGCGCATCAGCCGTCCGCCAATGATTGCCCGCTGTTGGTGATGGAGCCCGGCGCCGCACCTGCGGCGCTGGTCAGCAACTCGTTCCGCCGCCGCCTCAAGGGCAAGGAACGCAAGCTGCAGTCCCTGCCCGGTTATCGCAGCCACGTTGTGTCATCGGAGGGCGACATCAGGCGGGTGCTCGACTGGTTCTTCCGCGTCAAGCCGCAGCGGATGGCCGAGCAGAAGCTGCCGAATGTGTTTGCCGATCCCGGCATCGAGGATTTCGTCCGCAGCGCCTGCACGGCGTCGCTTCCCGGCGGCAGGCACGCCATCGACATTCATGCGCTGGAATGCGATAAGGAGGTGATCGCGATCTTCGCCGGCGTCGCCGACGGCCATCGCTTCTCGATGATGTTCAACACCTACACGATGTCGGCGAATTCGAAGTACAGCCCCGGCCTGATCCTGATGCGCGACATCATCGATCACTACGCCGGACAGGGCTATCGCGCCCTCGACCTCGGAATCGGATCGGATGACTACAAGCGGCTGTTCTGCAAGAGCGACGAGCCGATCTTCGACAGCTTCATTCCGCTCAGCCAGCGCGGCAAGCTTGCCGCCGGCGTGATGTCGGGCGTGAACCGCACCAAGCGGCTGGTGAAGCACAATCCGGCGTTGCTGGAAATGGCGCAGAAGCTGCGCAACGCGTTCAGTTAGTTCAGTATCAGACCTCATCCTGAGGAGCCTGCGCAGCAGGCGTCTCGAAGGATGAATGGCACCAGCGGGGCCACATGGTTCGAGACGGCNNNCGCGCCTCCTCACCATGAGGGTTTNGATGTCTTCAGGCCGCCACCACGCTCGGGCCTGGCTCGACGGCATCCGACGGCTGGCACGGCTTGCTCAGCATCATCACTTCGGAGAATCCCACCGCCCTGAGCTGGTCACACATCAGCGCGCGGGCATCCTGCGCCATCGACGCTTCGGGCACCACGATGGCCCGCGCCTGCGACGTCAGCAATTCGGCCGGCAGATCGGACGCGGTGCCGGCATCCAGCAGCACATGGTCGTAAACACGCAGCAGTGCGTCGATCGCTAGCGTCAGCCGCGGCGACTGAAGCTGCGCGCGGTCGAAACCGGGACGTCCGGCGCTGACGAGATGCGCACGCGACTGCCGGTCCTTGGTGATGATTTGCGTAAACGAGGCTTCACCCTGCATCAGCTCGGCAAGTCCGGGCGCTACCGGATCGGCCGACGCTGCCACGATCGTCGGCGAGGACGCGACGAGATCGACGACGACGACTTTCGCCTGCTGCGCCATCAGCCGCGCCAGCGTCAATGCAGTCAGCGTGATGCTCTCGCTCGATGCGGTGCCGAGCACGGTGACCTTCCGCGTCGCGGCGCCGGCCTCAACCAGCGCATCGGCCAGTTGCTCGATCTCGCCGCCCGCTGCCGCAACATCCATGCGGGGAGCGTCTGTGCGGGGCTCGTGCAACACAGGCTCAAGGATGTGGTCTGACTCGATTGGAAGTTCCGGCGCAATGGCCGGCGCGCGCACCGGTTCCGGCGTTGGCGCCATGACGATGTCGGGCGCAATCTCACGCACGGTCTCCGGCGCAACTGCACCGCGCGCCCGCGGCGCGGTCATGCGCAGCAACTCGCCGGTCGCAATCGCACCTGACGTCAGCAGCAGCGTCGCCAGCGTCGCGATCAACACGATCGGCAGCTTCTTGGGATAAGCCGGCGTGTTGGAAACGGTGGCGCGGGAGATGATGCGGCCATCGGCCGGCGCTGCCTCGATATTCTCGCGGGCGGCCGCCTCGCGGTATTTGGCGAGATAGGTTTCCAGGAGGTCGCGCTGCGCCTTCGCCTCGCGCTCGAGCGCGCGGAGTTGCACGTCCTGGCCGTTGTTGGAGGAGGCCTGCTTCTTCAATTGGTCGAGGCTGTTCATCAAACCCTCGACCCGGCCCCCGGCAATGCGCGCATCAGTGTCCAGCGAGCGCGACACCTTGCCCGCCTCCTCGCGTAGCTGGCGATCGAGATCGGCGAGCTGCGCCTTCAACTCCTTGATGCGGGGATGGCCGCCGAGCAGCGTCGACGATTGCTCGGCAAGCTGGGCACGCAGCGTCACCCGCTGCTCGGAGAGCCTTCGGATCAGTTCGGAATTGAGCACCTCGGATGCCTCGATCGGCTGGCCGCTTTGCAGCATTTCCCTGATCAGCCGGGCCTTGGACTCCGCGTCCGACTTCAATGCGCGGGCGTTGTTCAACTGCGTGTTGATCTCGCCCATCTGCTGGTTGGACAGCGTGGTGTTGTTGGTGCCGACAAAGAGGCTGGATCTGGAACGGAAATCCTCGACGCGGGATTCGGCATCGGCGACCTTCCTGCGCAGTTGCTCAATTTCACCCGACAGCCACTGCCCGGCCGATTTCGCCTGCTGCTGCCGCGCGTCCTGCTGGAGCACAAGATAGCCTTCCGCGATGGAATTGGCGACGCGCGCCGCAAGTTCGGGATCGCGCGATTGGAATTCGACAACGATGACGCGGGATTTGTCGACCACATAGGCAGTGAAGCGCTCGTAATAGGCTTCCAGCACCCGCTCTTCCGGCGTCAGCGAGAACGGGTCGCGCCCGATGCCGATCAGGGCCAGCAGCGACTTGATCGGCGAGAAGCCCCGCAACACCGGATCGAACTCGGGGAGTTCGGCAAGCTTGTTCTTCCTGATGATCTCGCGGGCAAGGTCGCGCGACTGCACGAGCTGCACCTGGCTGGCAACGGCTTCGGGGTCGAGCGCGCTGCGCTCCTCGTTGCGCTCGCCGGTCGGCCGCAGGAACACGTTCTCGCGGCCATCGACCAGGATGCGCACTTCCGACTTGAACCGCGGCGTAATCGTGTTGACGGCGATAAGCGACAATACCAGCGCCAGCACCGTCGGGACGATGATCCAGCTCCGCTTGCGCATCAGCGCCTGACCGAGCGCATGCAGATCGAGATCGCCAGATTCGGATGCGGCGACGGGCTTTCGAGCCGCCGGCGCAGGCTTTGTTACCGCCCGCTGCACCACCGGCTTGTCCTTGCCTGAACGCCAGAACCCCAAACGCATCGCACACCCCCGCGGACGCAACTATCGGTCCGCTCGACCGGCGCGATTACACTTCATTATGGTTGCCGCTGGGTTAATTCGCGCAGTACGCGCGCCGAAACGCCGCCCCTCGCGCATCAGGTCATTTTTTGTTAACCATCCACGCCCTTAATCGCGGAATAGTTTTCTAGGAATTCCCGTAATGCGAGGCGTGCTCGCCCCAACTCCATGTCTGGTTGCTTCGCTGGCGTTTGCGGGCTGCATGGCCCGGGGCTCGCAGGTATCGGTCGCATCTGAAGGCGGTCTCGATGCCTGTCGTTGACGGTCAGCCGCTTCGGATCCTGCACGCGACGCGCGCGCCGGTCGGCGGCATTTTCCGCCACATCCTCGATCTCGCCAACGGCCAGGCCGACCGCGGCCATCACGTCGGGATCATCGCCGACAGCCTCACCGGCGGCGAACGCGCCGAGCAGGCGCTGGCGGAAATCGCCCCGCGCCTCAAGCTCGGCGTTCACCGCACCGCCATTCGCCGCGAGCCGCTTCCGACCGATGTATTGGTATGGGCCCGGTTCCAGCGCATGATCCGCGAGCTGAAGCCGGACGTGCTGCACGGTCACGGCGCCAAGGCCGGCGCCTTCATGCGCCTCAGGACCGCATCCCGCGACAGGATCCGGGTCTACACCCCGCATGGCGGCTCGCTGCACTATCCGCTGTCGACGCTGAAGGGCAACATCTACGCCCGCGTCGAGCGCGCGCTGATGAACGATACCGACCTGTTCCTGTTCGAAAGCGCGTTCGCGCAAAACACCTATCAGCGCACCATCGGCACGCCGAAGGGGCTGGTGCGATGCGTGTTCAACGGCGTCACCGCCAGTGAATTTGATCCCGTCACCAAGGCCGAAGACGCCACCGACCTGATCTATGTCGGCGAGTTCCGGCACATCAAGGGCGCCGATCTCCTGATCGACGCCGTGGCGCGGCTGCGCGCCGACGGCCGACCGGTGACGCTGACGCTCGCCGGCGACGGCGAGGAAAGCGAAAGCCTGAAAGCCCAGGTACAGGAGCTCGGCCTTGGCGAAGCCGTGCGGTTCATCGGCCACGTCAAGGCGCGCTACGGGTTCTCCAAGGGCTCGCTGCTGGTGGTTCCCTCTCGCGGCGATTCAATGCCCTATGTCGTGATCGAGGCGGCTGCCGCCGGCATTCCGATGGTCGCCGCCAATATCGGCGGCATTCCCGAGATTTTCGGCGAGCATGGCGACGCCCTGTTCGCGCCGAGCAACGCGGCGGCCATGGCCGATGCCATTAAAGCCGCGCTTGAGGATCAGGCCGCGACCGAGGCGCGGGCCAAATCGTTGCGCGAACGAATCTTCATGCATTTTTCGCAGAAGGCGATGGTGGAGGGCGTATTTGCCGGCTACCGCGACGCATTTGCCAATCGTTAACCGTTATTTACCAACGTAACCGTTTCTTCCGATTTGTCCCGTAAGCCGTGGTGTGGGGAATTCCGCACCGGCGGGCACGTTTCTATGTGCCCGCTCAAGAACGGGATGAGGACAGTGGAACCGATTAACGCACGCTCGATGCTCGATGCCGCGGCGACCGCCAGCGCCAATCGCCCGCCGGTCGAACGGCGCCGCAGGCTCACGCCAGCCGCTCTTGCTGTCGCCAATCAGAAAGTCGGCCGCGCCTATTCACCGATCGTGATCGCAGGCGTGGTTCGCGTCATCGACTTCGTGATGCTCAGCGCGATCGGCATCGCGCTCTATTTCGGTTATGCTGTCCCGCTCAGCGGCTTCTACTGGGAATTTCTCGCGGCAATCTTCGGCGTCGCCGCCACGGCGGTGATCTGCTTCCAGGCCGCCGACATCTATCAGGTGCAGCTATTCCGCGGCCACCTTCGCCAGATGACCCGGATGATCTCATCCTGGGCGTTCGTGTTCCTGCTGTTCATCGGCGCCTCCTTCATCGTCAAGCTCGGCAGTGAGATTTCGCGGCTGTGGCTCACGGCGTTTTTCCTCACGGGTCTCGCCGCGCTGCTGGCGCAGCGCCTGGTCCTGCGCTCGCTGGTGCGCAGCTGGGCGCGTCAGGGCCGGCTCGATCGCCGGACCATCATCGTCGGCGCGGACCAGAACGGCGAAGAGCTCGTCCAGGCGCTCAAGACCCAGGACGATTCCGATATCGAAGTCCTCGGCGTGTTCGACGACCGCAACGACGACCGCGCGATGGACACCTGTGCCGGCAGTCCGAAGCTCGGCAAGGTCGACGACATCGTCGAATTCGCCCGCCGCACCCGCATCGACCTCGTGCTGTTCGCGCTGCCGATCTCGGCCGAGACGCGCATTCTCGATATGCTGAAGAAGCTGTGGGTGCTGCCGGTGGATATCCGCCTTTCAGCCCATACCAACAAGCTGCGCTTCCGCCCCCGCTCCTATTCCTATCTCGGCGAGGTGCCGACGCTGGACGTGTTCGAGGCGCCGATCACCGACTGGGACCTGGTGATGAAGTGGCTGTTCGACCACGTCGTCGGCTTCGTCATCCTGGTGCTGGCGCTGCCGGTGATGGGGCTGGTCGCGCTCGCGGTCAAGCTCGACAGCCCCGGGCCGGTGCTGTTCCGCCAGAAGCGGTTCGGATTCAACAATGAGCGCATCGACGTCTTCAAGTTCCGCTCGATGTACCACCATCAGGCCGATCCCACCGCCTCCAAGGTCGTGACCAAAAACGATCCGCGCGTCACCCGCGTTGGCCGCTTCATCCGCAAGACCAGCCTCGACGAACTGCCGCAACTCTTCAACGTCGTGTTCAAGAGCAATCTGTCGCTGGTCGGCCCCCGGCCCCACGCCGTGCAGGGCAAGTTGCAGAGCCGCCTGTTCGACGAGGCTGTCGACGGCTATTTCGCCCGCCACCGCGTCAAGCCGGGGATCACCGGCTGGGCGCAGATCAACGGCTGGCGCGGCGAAGTCGATACCGACGAGAAGATCCAGAAGCGCGTCGAGTTCGATCTTTATTACATCGAGAACTGGTCGGTGCTGTTCGATCTCTACATTCTGTTGAAGACACCGATCGCGCTGATGACCAAGAGCGAGAACGCGTATTGAGTTGAGGTTAGTCGTCATTGCGAGCGCAACGAAGCAATCCATCGCGCGGCATCGGGATCGATGGATTGCTTCGCTTCGCTCGCAATGACGGGAGAAGCGGTTCGATTGCTTAGTTGAGTTGCGTGAGTGCGTAATGGCGTATGCGGCCACAGCCGAGAGTTCCCTATCATCGACAACGGCCGCGCCCGGCGTGCTCGCGTTGCAGCGCGCGCTGGTGTGGCTGGTCGGGGCATCCGGCGCCATCGTCTTCATCGAGCCCTCGCCCTATGAGCTTGCGACGCTTGCGGCCACGGTGATCTTCTTCGCAACCGGCTTGCGGATGCGACTGGTGTTCATGCCGCTGCTGCTGCTGCTGTTTCTGGTCAATATCGGCTACAGCATCAGCGCGGTTGCCGTCATGGACCGGCCCAATGTTCCGAACTGGATCGCGACCTCCTGGTACATGGCGATCACGGTCATCCTCTTCGCGATGGTCGTCTCCGAGGATACGACGGCCCGGCTCGACATGCTCCGGCGCGGCCTCGTCGTCGGTGCGGTGATTGCGTCGCTCGCCGGCATCGCCGGTTATTTCAATCTCGTCCCAGGCGGGCGTGACCTGCTGACGCTGTATGACCGCGCCCGCGGTACATTCAAGGATCCCAACGTGTACGGCGCGTTCCTGATCCTGCCGGCGCTGTTCGCGCTGCAAAGCGTCGTCACGGACAGAATCGGCAAGGCGCTCCGCAGCGCGACGGCGTTCGGCATCATATCGCTGGCGATCCTGCTTTCGTTTTCTCGCGCCGCCTGGGGCCAACTGATTGTTACGGCAGCCGTCATGCTCGCGCTGATGGTGCTGACCAGCCGCTCCCAGGCGCAGCGATCACGCATCATCGTCATCGCGCTCGTCGCCGCCGTCATCGCGGCGGCGCTGGTCGCAGTGCTGCTATCGCTCGATTCGATCGCGCAGCTATTCAAGCAACGCGCCAGCTTCGATCAGAGCTACGACTCCGGCCGCTTCGGCCGTTTCGGCCGGCACATCCTCGGCGCCGAGATGGCGCTTGGGCTGCCATTCGGCATCGGGCCGCTGCAATTCAACCGCTTCTTTCCCGAAGACACCCACAATTCCTACCTGAATGCGTTCATGTCGGGCGGCTGGCTCTCCGGCGTCTGCTATCCGGCGCTGGTCTTCGTTACAGTGTTCACGAGCTTCCGCTATGTCTTCGTCCGTGTGCCCTGGCAGCCGATCTATCTGGCGATCTTCGCGGCTTTCCTCGGCACGGTCGGCGAGAGTTTTATCATCGACACCGACCATTGGCGGCATTTCTGGCTGATGCTGGGCACGATGTGGGGCATGTTCGTCGCGGCCGAACGCTGGAAGGCCGACAACGATCCGGTGCTCATGGCGCCTGCGAAACCGTACTAGGAACGCTTGCTTTTCTTGGCGGGCTTTGGCCTGGGCGCTTCGACCATCGACTTCAGTTCTTCGGTCGCCGCCAGCATCGTCTCATAGCCCTTGGTCGCGAACTCCAGCAGCAACTTCAACTCGGCGTCCGAATAGGACTCCCAGAGTTTGACCATGCCGCGCTGCATGTGTTCGTAGAACCGCCCGATCCTGGCAAGGTTTTCCGGCACAATGGCGATGAACACCTTGCGGCGATCGGCGGGATCGCGCTCGCGGCGAACGAGACCCGCCTTCTCAAGCCGGTCGATGACGCCGGTAATGGCGCCGGTGGTCAGCCCGGTCATCTCCGCCAGCCGCCCGGCCGTCACTCGGCCCTCCAGGTTGAGGAAGTCGAGACATTCGAGGTCGGAGCCGGAAATTCCGACCGTATTGGCCACCGTTTGCCCGAAAATGACGCCCTGCGCCGACGAGCGCCGCAGCGCGTTCTCGAGTTCCTGCATCAGCGCAGCCCGCGCCTTCGCCCTTGACAAAGCCAGCCTCTTCTCTTAGTCGATATATATCTTAGTCACTAAGATAATTAGCGACTGTACGTTCCTATCACTTCACGCACGCATGGAGCAAGGCATGAGCGGACGACCCAAGGCCCTGATCATCGGCGGCGGCATCGCAGGGCCAGTGACGGCGATCTTCCTGAAGAAGGCTGGCATCGATGCCGAATTGTTCGAGGCGTGGCCCTACTCCACCGGCATCGGCGGCGGCCTGCAGATCGCGCCGAACGGCATGCATGTGCTGGCGGATATCGGGCTGGCCGACGAGATGACCCGGCGCGGATCGATCGCGGAGTCCTTTGATTTCCATTCGCAATCCGGCGCCCGCCTCGGTTCGGTCAACCAGAACATGCGGCAGCGCTTCGGCCAGCCGGCGGTAAACATGTGCCGTGCCACGCTGAACGAAATGCTGATCAACAAGGCCTGGTGCGAGAATGTTGAACTGCGGTTCGAGAAGCGGCTGGTCGCCATCGAGGATCGCGCCGACAGGCCGGTGGTTGCGCATTTCGCCGACGGCACCATGGCCGAGGGCGATTTCGTGATCGGGGCCGATGGCGTGCACTCGGCGGTGCGGGCGCATGTCATTCCGGACGGCCCAAAACCGTTCGACACCGGACTGATCGGCTTCGGCGGCTTTGTCCCGCGCACCGTGATCGCAGATGCGCCGATCGGCCAGCGCGTCGTGACGACCTTTGGACAAAGCGGCTTCTTCGGCTACGGCTTTTGCAGTTCCGATGAGAGCGACGGCGTGATGTGGTGGAGCACGCAGCCTTCGCACGGCGTCGACGCAGCCGCGTTTCGCGCCATGAGCCAGGACGCGATCAGGCGGCATTTGCTCGATTTCCATGCCGGCTGGCACGATCCGATCCCGCGGATTCTTGACGCAGCCGAAAATATCGTGGTGACGGCGACACTCGACGTCGCGACGCTGCCGACCTGGTCGCGCCAGCGCGCGCTTTTGATCGGCGACGCCGCGCACGCCACCAGCCCGCATGCCGGCCAGGGCGCATCGCTCGCGCTCGAAGACGCGATGCGGCTCGGCCGGCTGATGCAGGACAAGCAGGAGCTTGGCCTGACCTTCCAGCGATTCGAGACCGAACGCCGCCCTCGCGCCGAGAAGATCGTCGCGCTGGCCCGTCGCAACGGCAACAGCAAGCGTGAGTTCAGCGCCACCGGCGCCTGGGTTCGCGATCGTATGTTGAAGTTGCTGTTGCCGGTCACGGCCAAGGGAATGGACTGGATGTACGCCTACGATCCGCGGGCGGCGTAGCGGTCGCGACGCGGCGTAGGGTGGGCAAAGGCGCGCAAGCGCCGTGCCCACCATCCATCTACGACCGAGCTCGCGAGGGTGGGCACGCTGCGCTTTGCCCACCCTACGATTCAACCGTGAACGTCAGCCCCGCATGATCAACAAGCCGCTTGATCAGCTTGTGCTGCATCGCTGCACCCGGCGTCCAGAAGCCGGCCGGCACGTCCGGCGTATCGCGCAGCAGGCAGATCGCGCATTCCGAAATCATCTTCGACGTCGAGCCGTAGCCGGGATCGCGATCGCCCTTGACCGCGGCGCGGACCTGCCGGCCATCGGGCGCGATCGCGACATAGAGCAGATCGTAAAGCCCGTTCTCGCGCTCTTCCTTTGACGGCCCTTCGCCGGGCTTCGGGGCGTTCGGGCCGGTCTTTTCGGTATTGGCCGCCATCACCAGCTTGGCGTTGGCCTCGCCCTTCTCGCCGGGTCCGGTCAGCACCATCTCGTCGTAGATGAAGTCGCGGCCATACGGGAATCCCATCAGCATGTTGGAGCGATGGACGTTGCGCGTGTTGATCAAGGCCATCATGAACGGCGCGGTCCAGGATTGCATATCCTCTTCATAGGCGGGCTTGTTGCCGCGCGGCTGTTTCGGGCCGGTGAAGCCCGGCGTCAACGCAAAGGGATCGTTGAGGATGGCGACAAGACTGAGATCCTTGGCGACCGCATCGAAGGTCGCCTTGGCGCTCGCCGCCGTGCCGCCGGAAAGCGTACCGCGCATGTTGCGCACGCGGCCCTTGACGCGCAGTGCCGGCGCGCCGAACACCCGCTTGGCTTCCTCCTGCACGAAGAACGCGCCGAGTTCGAACGGCACCGAGTCGAAGCCGCAGGAAAACACGATGCGCGCACCGCTCGCTTTGGCCGCGGCCTCATGCTTGTCGATCATCTGCCGCATCCAGATCGGCTCGCCGCAGAGATCGACATAGTCGGTGCCGGCCTCGACGCAGGCTGCGATCAGCTCGTTACCGTAGAGCTGGTACGGGCCGACCGTGCTGATGACGCACCTCGCCTGGCCAACCATCGCCTTGAGCGACGCGGGATCGCCGGCATCGGCCACGATCAGCGGCGTCTCCTTGGGCGCACCGACCGCATCACGAACGGAAGCGAGCTTGTCCTTGCTGCGCCCGGCCATCGCCCATTTCAGCGTCGCGTCGCCCTTGTAACGCTCGGCAAGATATTCGGCGACGAGCTGGCCGGTGAAGCCGGTGGCGCCGTAGACGACGATGTCGAATTTCGACGAAGACATATTCGAATCCTTTTTCTCGTCATTGCGAGCGAAGCGAGGCAATCCATTCTGTCCCGACGTGGAAAGATGGATTGCTTCCGCCTTCGCTCGTTGAGCTACGGCGGACAAGTCGCTGCGCTCGCAATGACGGTTTCCTGTCGCTTTCGCAAGCCTATTTCTTGCCGTACGACACGCCCATCCCGGCGCGCACGTCGGCCTGGATGCCGTAGGGCGCGATCGGATAGCGCAGGCCGTTCTTGGCGAGCTGCTTCATGCCGGCAATGGCCTTGGCGAGATGCTCAGGCTTGAGCGCCATCAGCATCTCCTCATCAGGCACGCCGCCATAGCGCCGTTCGGCAAAGCACGGCAGCGAGAGTGACGGCTCGCCGGTCTTGAGCGCCCTGCCCCAGGAATCCGCACAGGCGGTCTCGCCGACCACGCCCCATTCGAACTTCTTGTAGCCGGTATATTGCAGGCCGTTGATGAGAATGATCATTTGTCCGGGCGTGGCGTAGACCAGGCAAATATCCGGCGGATTGAGCCGGCCGCTGGTGAGCGGGCTCACCGCCATCGCCTGGTACTGACCGAAAGGCACGACGTCGAGCGCTTCCTGACGCTTGCGCGCATCCTCCGCCGTGCCGTGCCAGACGCCGACGTAGTTTTCACCGGCGAGCCATTTTTCGTCCCTTGGCGCCAGACCGATCACGGCGCGGCATTGCGCGCCGACGAGATCCTCGCCGGTGATACCGACGGTCCAGCCGAGCCGCGATGCCATGCTGACGATCTGGTCGGTGGTATGCACTGCCGACGGACGCCGGATCTTTGGGATCGCGGTCATCTCCTCGACGCTGGCAAACATCTTGATGCCGATCACCGTCGTCTTCAGCCGCAGCAGGCTGTTCAGGTCGGCCACCATGCCGGTCAGATCGAACGCTTCCGGCGGTGTCTGCTGTTGCATGGCGTCAACTCCCAAAATCGGCGATCTGCGCGCCTGTTTCCACGATTGTAACCCGGCTTCCGGCCGGCTTCTACTTCGGCGCCGGCCCCGGCAACAGATCATCGATCCTGCCGGTGGCGCGGTAGGCAACGAGGCCCATCCATTCGCGCACCGCCATCTCCGTCCGCCCCAGTCCGTCGAGAGCGGAGTTGGTAAAGCTCAGCACGTCGGCGCGTTTGCCGACGCGCCAGTCGACGGGATAGGGTTCGACCGCAAATCCCGCCTTCCGGAACAGGCCGACCGATCGCGGCATATGAAAGGCCGAGGTTACCAGCAGCCAGCGCTCGCCGTCCTTCGGCGCAAGCAGAGCCTTGGAGAATTCCGCATTCTCCTGCGTGTTGCGCGACGCCCGTTCCATGATCAGCCGCGATTTGTCGATACCGAGGCTTTCGAAGATGGCGCCGGCGAAATCGGCTTCCCTGGCATCGTTCGAAATCAGTTTCGCGCTGCCGCCGGAGAATACGACGCGCGCCTTCGGGTAGCGGTGCGCGAGCGCCGCAGCCGCGATCAGCCGGTCGGGAGAGCTGCGGACCACCGGCGTGCCATGCGCGACGGAGAGATCGGCCTCAATCGATGCGCCGAGCACGATGATGCCGTCTGGCGCGCCACCCGCCCCATCCCGCGAACCCTCCCATGGCGGAAAACGCTGCTCCAGCGGATAGAGCAGCAGGTTCCCAAGCGGCGACAGTCCGCAAATTATCAGCAGCAGAACGGCCGCAATCACCAGCTTGCGGCCCAGCGATGCAAAGCGCGTGAACATCAGGATGGCGCCGACGAAACCGACGCCGATCAGAAAATTCGTCGGCAACAGCAGGAAGCCGAGCGTCTTGGAGAGGACAAAAAACAAGGGAAGCCTCTGACAATGTCTGGTACAGCGTCATACGACGCCATTGCAGCAATCAAAAGCCCTCCCCATGTCCCATCATCACCTGCATTCCAGCCCCGAAACCTGCCATTGGGGCTTCTTCGAAGCCAAATTGAAGCCGGTCCTCACCATCGCCAGCGGCGACGAAGTCACCATCGATACCGTGACCGGCGGCCCGGACGTGGTCCCGGACCGTAACAGGTTTCACGTGCCTCCCGAGTTGGCTGACATTCACGCGCGGAGCGAGCGCATGCTGCCCGGCCACATTCTCACCGGGCCGGTCGCCGTCGAAGGCGCCGAGCCCGGCGACGTGCTGGAGGTCGACATCCTCGACGTCCAGCTCCGGCAGGACTGGGGCTACAACCTGATCCGACCATTGGCAGGCACGCTACCCGACGATTTCCATGAGACGCGGATTCTGAACATTCCGCTCGACCTCAAGCGCATGGTCGGCCGGATGCCGTGGGGACTCGACTTGCCGCTCAAGCCGTTCTTCGGCGTGATGGGCGTGGCGCCGCCGCCCGCCTGGGGCCGCATCACCTCGCTGATCCCGCGCGCGATGGGCGGCAATCTCGACAATAAGGAGCTCGGCGCCGGCGCCAAACTATATCTGCCAGTGTTCGTGCCGGGCGCGCTGTTCTCCTGCGGCGACGGCCATGGCGTGCAGGGCGACGGCGAGGTTTGCGTCACCGCCATCGAGACCGCCCTGCAGGGCCGCTTCCGCCTGACGCTGCGCAAGGACCTGCGGCTCAGCTATCCCCGCGCCGAAACATCAGATCATTACATGACGATGGCGATGGATCCCGATCTCGATCAGTGCGTGGTGCGCGCGCTGCGCGACATGATCGTGCTGCTCGGCGAGAAGCGCAACCTGTCGCGCGAGGACGCCTACACGCTCTGCAGCCTCGCCGCGGATCTGCGTGTGACCCAGACGGTGAACGGCTCCAAGGGCATCCACTGCATGATCGCGAAGACGGTCGTGCACGGGTGATTGGACGATCTGCAGCGCTTCAAAAAGGAGACCGCAGTTTCAGCCTTGCGTGAAACAGCACGCTGGTCTTTCCGACCAATGCGGTGCCCTGCACCTGCGCGTCATCGGCGGTGTACGAGCCGCTGAAGCCGCAGGTGACCTCACGACCGCCGAACAGCGGCCGCGTGCCCGCGGATTTCGTGTGCTCATTAGTAATTAGTTCGCCGCGCCATTTGCCGCGATCCGCGGTGTATGAGCCGGTGTAATAGAAATACGAATCGCCGCCGGCGACCTTGCCATCGTGCAGAACGATCACGCCGTGCGCGCGGCCCTGACCGCCGTCCGTCATCTCGATCTGGATGGTGTAGAGGCCGTTCGTTACCGTCATCGCGCCCTGCCGTCATCCCCGGACATCATCGGCATTCCCACCGGCGCGAGGCAATCAGGAAATAGCCGCAAGGCTGGATCGTTTCGCCGCGCCCGCCACAGGCGTTAAGGCCCGCCGCGCGCCGCGCGTCACAGGCGTTCAGCTCATCCACAAGCCCTACGTTCGTTTTTAATGCGCTTTTTCAAAAGGATAGACAGCTATCCACAAGCCGTTTGACTCATGTGTGCAAAACAAAATAGAGTCTAAATAGATACTTTTCAGTACCCCTTTTGCACGTTAGCGTTTCGTCATGGCTACAGAAAAAGCCGAAACCGACCGCGTTCCCGTGACCTTGGCGCTCTCGACCATCAATTATCTCGAAAGATTGGTGAGACAGGGCACCCACGGCACCAGCGTTCCCGGCGTCGCTAGAACTTTGATCGAGGAAGGGATTCGGCTCGCCATCAAGGACGGGCTGCTTTCAATCCGCGACAACGGCAAGGCGTCCTGACGGGCAACGACGCGGCGGTTTTCACAGAACGTGGAACCGAGAAAATGCTAACGAATCTACCGACCTGGACCACCGATCGCGTCGAACTCCTGAAGAGCCATTTTGAGGCCGGCCTCACCTGTCGCGAGATCGCGGCCAGCATCGGCGTCAGCCGCAATGCGGTGATCGGCAAACTCGCCCGTCTGCAATTGACGCGCGGCCCCGCCCGTGCCGAGCCGCGCCCAACCAAGGTTGCCAGAGAGCGCTCGAGGAAATCGATCCCCAGGCTGCAGTATCAGATCCTGCAGGCTGTCTATGAAAACGCACACCCGCTCGAAAACGCGCAGCCGCTCCAGGAAGAGCCAATCATGAGCGAACGTCGCTGCTCGCTAATCGAACTCAGCAACGAGCGATGCCGCTGGCCGATCGGCTCGCCAGGCGCGGAGGATTTCTGCTTCTGCGGCAACACGCCGGTGGAAGGCATGCCCTATTGCTCCGGGCACACCCGCCTCGCCTACCGTCCTGGCACGCGCCAGCGTGTCTCGCGCGCGTGACGAGGCGCAATGTTTTGTACTCCTGAAAACGCGACAGGAGAAAGCGAGGGCGTCGGTTCTGATTCCAATCAGAACCGACAGCCCGCTAGCCAAGCCGCCAGCCGACCTCTTCCGTAAAGCTCTTGTAGAACTCCGGCGTGTAGGCCTTCTCCGGGGCCTGCCGCACCCGCTCGTCAAGTTTGTGGGCGTCGTTGCCGACGAGAATCCGCCAGCGCTCGGCCTTGACGCCGTCGAGAATGATCTTGGCCGCAGCCGCAGCCGTGGTCGGTGCCTCCTCGCGGAAAGTGCGTGCGCGGTCGAGCGCGATCTGCTGAATGTCCGCGTCCGACATCGGCGCGGTGTCGATGCCCATGCCGTTCAGGCGCTGCCGCGTCGACAGGATCTCATTCGGGCTGAGTTCATCGGATTCGGAGCCGGTTTGAATCTTGCGCGAATTGGAAACGATCGAGGTGCCGATATGGCCGGGCATCACGACGGAGCATTTGATGTGCGGGGCGTTGAGCCGCAGGTCCGTCATCAGTGCTTCGGTGAAGCCCTTCACCGCGAACTTGGCGGCGCTGTAGGCCGTGTGCGAGGCGCCCAGACCAACCGACGCCCAGAAGCCGTTGACGCTCGATGTGTTGATGATATGGGCCTCGTCGGCCTTCATCATCAGAGGCAGGAAGGTGCGGACGCCGAGATAGACGCCGCCCCAGCAGATGTTGAAGGTGCGCTCCCACTGCTCGCGCGTGTTGGTGAACAGGCTGCCGCCGCCGCCGATGCCGGCGTTGTTGAACAGCAGATGGATCTTGTCGGTCGCCTGCTGTTCGATCAGTTCGTCGCGGAACCGCTGCAGATGCGCCTCGATCGAGACGTCGGCGACATGGGTGGTGACGCGCAGACCCTGCGGCAGCTTTTCCGCCTCACACAGCCGCTTGGTCTCGGCCATCGCTTCCACCGAGACGTCGCACATCGCGACATTGCAGCCTTCCGCAACGAGCTGGCGCGCGAGCTCGCGGCCCATGCCCGTGCCGCCCCCGGTGATTACGGCGAACTTTCCGGCAAAATCCTTCATCGCGACGCTTACCTCGGTTTTCAATTTTTGAATTGGGACTCTCATGGAAATGGAGCCCGTGCGGCAGCACAGTAACAGTTCACGACCGTCGGTAAAGCCGCCCGCGAGACGGGCGGCCTGATTGTCTCGTGACCGTTTCGCGGAGCGGAATTTACTCCGCCGCCTCGCGCGAGCCGCCCAGCGCGCCCAGTCCCTCCAGAGCCTTCCGGATGACGGCCTGTTGCGCCGGCGACGCTTCCGGCATCGGCGCGCGGGAGAGTGTCGCCGGCAGCCCCTGCAGCGACTGTGCGTAGCGCGTGCACGCCGGCAGATTGTCCGAGACGATGGCGTTCCACAGCGTCAGCAGTTTCTTGTGCAGTTCGAGCGCGCGGACATGATTGCCGGCCTTGACCACGTTCCAGAGTTCGACCGAAGCATGCGGCGCCGCGCTCAGGATCGCCGCGATCGAGCCATGCGCGCCGAGCGTATAGGACGGATACATCAGCGCATCGACGGCGCTGTAGATCAGTTTGTCCGGCGCCATCATCATGAGATCGGCGAACAGCTTCAGATCGCCCGCGCTCTGCTTGACGCCGACGACGAGCGGCACCTCGTTCATGATCCGTGTCAGCAGCGCAGGCGACAGATAGGACCAGGGCACGACGTTGTAGATGATGATCGGCATGCCGGTTTCGTCGGCCATGCGACGAAAGTGATCGACCATCGCCTGCTCGTCCGGCTTGAACAGGTAATGCACCGGCGTCACCTGCAGCGCGGCGACATTCATGTCGCGCACCAGTCTGCCGCGGCGGATCGCATCGCGCGTGGAATCGACGATGATGCCCGCGATCACTGGCGCGCGCCCTTTCGCCGCTTCCACCGTCGCCGCCACCAGGTCGCGATATTCCTCGTGGTCGAGCGTATGCCCCTCGCCGGTCGAACCGCCGGCCGCCATGCCATGACTGCCAGCACCAATTAGCCAGTCGACCTGGGGTGCAACCAGCTTGAAATCGATCTCGCCGTCTTTGCGAAACGGCGTGGTCATCGGCGGTATTACGCCGGTCGGACGTGTTTTCATCGGTCTGCCCTCGCGTTCCATCCGAATGTGCGTGTGTCCCCGCTTTCCGGCAATACCAGCCGG
Source organism: Bradyrhizobium lablabi (assembly GCF_001440475.1). Lineage (GTDB taxonomy): Bacteria > Pseudomonadota > Alphaproteobacteria > Rhizobiales > Xanthobacteraceae > Bradyrhizobium > Bradyrhizobium lablabi. Next base: position 48,858 of record NZ_LLYB01000066.1, read on the forward strand.
TGGCTGCAAGCCTATTGAATGCCGTCGCAGCGATCCAGTTGCAGCATCAACGCAGCTGATCAGCAGAAATGCCGTGGCAACGGTAAAGGTGGCGGCTTTTGCGTCGCAGCGCCGATAGTCGTCGGACGAGTGGTTGCGCCGACAGTCCCTTGACCTATGTCAATGGGCACCACGGCGCGATGGCAAACCTTCCCCGGGGCGTAACCTGCTCGCGTGACAGGGTGCGGGGATCGTTCACCTGACGCCGCTTGCTGCGAAAAACCGACAGATGAGGGCACCGCAGATGAATGTGGCAGTCCGACTCCTGATCGCTTTGGCGATCGCGCTGACATCGATGGGTGCGATGTCGCCGGAACGTTCCGAACAGCCCGCCGATGAAACCGAGATACGCATCGGCAATCTCATGCCTTATTCAGGAAAGTTGGCTGAATTCGCCGCCATCGGAAGAGCCCAGGCGGCCTATTTCGACATGATCAATGCACAGGGCGGGATCAACGGCCGCAAGATTCGCTTCATTTCCCGTGACGACAATTCCGATCCGACCGTTGCGCTCGACATGACGCGCAAACTGGTCGAGCAGGACAATGTCCACCTCATATTCGGTTCCTTCGGAACGCCGGGGAACTTGGCGGTCCGGCGCTTCCTCAATGAGAAGAAAATACCCCAACTGTTCCCGGTTTCCGGCGCCGACGAGTTGAGCGATCCAAAGGCGTTTCCGTGGACGATGGGCTGGCAGCCCTCATTCCAGGCCGCGGGGCGCATCTACGCCAACTTCATCCAGGCCACCTATCCGGAGCGCAAGATCGTGATCGTTTGGCAGAACGATCATTTCGGCAACGACCTGCACAAGGGAATCCAGAAGGGCCTTGGCGATCTGAAGCGCATGATCATCGTCGGCCTCGCCTTCGATGTCGCCGATGAGCATATCGATGGACATGTTTCCATCCTGAAGCGATCGGGCGCCGAAATCCTGCTGTTCGCAGGCGTGCCGACCGCGGCCTCGCAAGTCATCCGCTTTGCGGCAGACCTGCATTGGCACCCGGCGTTGCTGCTGAACGATGCCGCAGCCTCGATCGGCGCCACATTGGGGCCGGCAGGAACGCAGAAATCTGCCGGCGTGATTTCGGCCACGTTCCTCAAGGATCCGACCGATCCGGCCTGGAAGGACGATCCCGCGATCAAGAACTGGCTGTCCTTTATGGACAAGTACTATCCCGACGGAGACAAGGGCAGCAGCGCCGCGCTGTACGGCTATGCCGCCGCGGAGACGCTGGTGCAGGTGCTGAAACAATGCGGCAGCGATCTCTCCCGCGAAAATATCATGCGGCAGGCGGCTTCATTGAAGGACTTCGAGGTTTCCGTCCTTCTGCCCGGCATCAAGGTCAATACCGGCGCCGACGATTACCGACCGATCAAGCAGATGCGCCTCGTTCAGTTTGACGGCCGCACCTGGCAGCTGATCGGCGACGTGATCGATACCGCGTTCACGACCGGTCAGAACAAATAGGCCGCGAGGACTTCCAATACGCACCTTGTAGTCGCCGCGTCAGCGCTTGCAGATGTCGCGGGTCTCTTTCTGCTCGCTGCGCATGACCTGCATTATTTCGGCCGGAGCAAAGCTGCCGAAATCGGCGGCGACAAGCGTGCCGTAGCGACGGTGGTTCTTGAGCATGAGCAACAGGCGATCCCTGATATTCTCGATGGCGCGTCCGTCATTGCCCGGGACCATCGACTTGGCGCCGGAATCGGCGGCCTGTTTCGCGTAGCCGAAGAACTTCGCGGTGGTCTCTACTGCCGCGGCACGGTTATCGGGATCGCAGAGTGCGCGATCTTCCAGCGCGTAAATGCAGCTCGCCAATTCCCCCCATGCGTAGGCCAGATGCGCTGCCGGGCTTTCCCCTCTTTCCTTGCCAAGCATGGCGGAAACGTTCGCCTGCATACTGCCGGCCTTCAGGATGAAGTACGCCGCGCTCGGCTCCATCTTCTTCACATCCGGACCGAGGTCGTCCATCACTTTGGAGAAGCAGGTTCGCACGACCGGCGCGACTTCCGGCCGGCCGATACGATTGGCGCCGGCGAACATTGAAACACTCGACCCGCCCGAAAACTGGCTATGCACCATGCGCCATAGTTCGGGCGCCCAGATCCATCCGCCGACCACGAGGAAGCCGCCGACAAAGGCAATGAGAGGCATGCGGATAAGGCTGAATATTTCACCGGCCATTTCAAACTCCTGGCACTAGACTCCTGGCACTAGGCCTTCGGGCAATTGTCGTTCGTACCGTTGTAGCGATCGAGCATCGGCTTCATCGCCGTGGGCACGCTCCAGCCGAAATCGGCCTTGATCAATCGTCCGCTACTGGTGTCCTGCAGCAGGGCTGCGTTGATCGCGCGGTTGCGTGGGCTGTCCCAGAGCTTCCTGACCGTGGACATTTCGGCTTCGCCGTATCGCTTGGCCGTGTTCATCATCTCATCGAACTTCGCAAAATAACGATTGATGTAATCGACGATGTAGGCGCGGTTGTTCCGCTCGCAGACCGCATTGGGGTGCGTGACGAGATAGCAGTTCAGCGCCGCCGTCATGTCCCTTGCGCGGTCGAGATCGCGCCAGTCAACGCGATGCGTGTCGGTGGAAAGCTTCGGGAGCAGCCCGTCCCTTTCGGGGCTTTCAAGCGCGGGGTAACACGCCTCGCGTATTTTAGCCGCCCGCCACTCGCCCATGCGTTCGCCGCCCGGCAGGTAGTCCCCTGTGTGGCCCATGACAAAATAATTGATCAGGTTTATGCCCAAAAAGATGCCGCCAAGAACAAATGCCGCACGCTTCAGGAAATCCATGGCTCATACTCTGCACAGGTTGTGCTCGGGGATTTTGTAACACCCGGAGTGTGCCAAGACTGTTAATCGAGCATCGATGCACGGGTTGAGGTTAATGCGGATTTACTTTCTGGAACGCGCTATCCCCATGGCATCCCGGCTAATCGGCCCGTCGCGTCGCATACCGCGTGAACCTTGAGCCCGCAGCCGCGACTTACATACCAGAGGCAGTATCAATCTATGGGAGGCCGCGGTGACCCATTGGCGCGATACCATGGTTGATCGACCGGAAACGGATGTTGGGTCTTATTTTACGGGCTGGACGATCAGCGGCGTAGCTGTGCTGGGGACCATTGTTGCGGTCTGGGCCCTCGGCATCTAGCCGGGATCAAGATCGCTGTCGGTGAGGATAAATGGTCGGAGCGAGAGGCCTTGAACCTCCGACCTCTGGTCTCCCGGACGGGCCCGAACTGGTTTCAGCTAGCCCTCCCCCAGGCATCAAAACCCCGCGAGGCGGCAGGTTAGAAGCTGGTCGGTGACCTCTTGTTGTCCTTCTCTCCCTTCGCGTTCGCAAGATCGCTGCTCACCATCTCCTTGACGAGTTGCGCGAAGCTCGTCCGGGGCTTCCAGCCAAGCTTCTCACGCGCCTTGCTGGCATCGCCGATCAGGAGATCGACTTCGGTGGGGCGAAAATACGTCGGATCGATGCGGACGACAGTCTTGCCGGACTTGCCGTCGACGCCGGTCTCCTCGACCCCCTTTCCGCGCCATTCAATGCGGCGCCCAACTTCAGCAAAGGCCAGCTCGACGAATTCACGCACCGATCGGGTTTCGCCGGTCGCCAGCACGAAATCGTCGGGAGCATCCGCCTGCAAGATCCGGTACATGCCCTCGACATAATCCCGCGCATGGCCCCAATCGCGCTTGGCCTCGAGATTGCCGAGATAGAGCGTATCTTCAAGGCCGGTTTCGATGCGCGCTACGCCTCGCGTGATCTTGCGTGTCACAAACGTTTCGCCGCGGATCGGGCTCTCGTGATTGAACAGAATGCCGTTCGAAGCGTGCATGCCATAGGCTTCGCGGTAGTTCACCGTGATCCAGTAGCCGTAAAGCTTGGCAACGCCGTAGGGTGAGCGTGGATAGAACGGCGTCGTCTCTTTCTGCGGCACCTCCTGGACCAGGCCGTAGAGTTCCGAGGTCGACGCCTGATAGAACCGCGTCTCCTTCTCCATTCCCAAGATCCGGATTGCTTCCAGCAGGCGCAGTACGCCGATCGCATCGGCATTTGCCGTATATTCCGGACTTTCGAAACTTACATGGACATGACTCTGGGCGGCGAGGTTGTAGATCTCGGTTGGCCTGATCTGCTGCATCAGCCGGATCAGATTGGTCGAGTCCGTCATATCGCCATAGTGAAGCCGGAACGGCACGTTGCCGACGTGGGGATCTTCGTAGAGATGATCGACACGCGCAGTATTGAACGACGACGACCGCCGCTTGATGCCGTGCACGGTATAACCAAGTCCGAGAAGATATTCGGCAAGATAGGCGCCGTCCTGACCGGTCACGCCGGTAATCAGCGCAACACGCCGTTTCGAATTTTGAGCCGGCATATCTTCTCCAAGAGGTGAGACCCGGGCTATTCCGAACTATCTGGTTGCTATCGACCGCAGCCGTGATTCCTGGTCGCGCGGCGGATCTGTCAAAAGCCGATGATACAATTCGATATGCCTTGAGACCATCTGGTCACCTCTGAAGAGGCGCTCATACCGTCTCTCTGCATTTTCACCCATGCGCCGGGCATCTGTCGGATTCTCGACCAGAAAAATCATGGCGCGCCGGAAAGCGTCCGGGTCGTTCGGAGGAACAACAATTCCGGTTTCGCCATGGACATTGACAAACGTGGTACCCGTCCCGATCTCGCTTGAAATCAACGGCTTCCCGAACATCGCTCCCTCAAGCAACGATACGCCAAACGCCTCCGATCGCAGGTGCGACGGGAATACGAAAGCGAAGCAGAGCTTGATGAGCGCGACCTTGTCCTCCTCCGGAAGTATTCCAAGAAAATGCACATTCGCAAGATTTAACCTCGCCGCATGTTTTCGCAGCTCCTGCTCCACCGGACCAGAGCCGACGATGACGACCGGCAATCCGGTGCCATGGATCGCATCGAGCAGGATGTGAAGGCCCTTGTAGTATCTCAGCACGCCGACAAAGAGAAAGAAGCGGTCCCCGAAGCGACGACGCCAATGAGCAAGGCGCTCGCTTGACGGCTCGGGATACGTCGACCTGTCAATGCCGATCGGAATGACGTCGGTCTTTTCCCGAAATTTGTCGAGGACATCGCTGGTTGCAAGATAGTTCGGGGACGTGGCGACGATCCGATCCACGCTTGCAAGGAACCTCATCATCAGCGGACGGTAGAGTTTCAGTAACGTCCGCTGACGAAGAATATCCGAGTGATAGGTGAGGACCGTGGGCTTCGATACCCGGGTCGCAAAATGAACGACGTCGAGAAAGGGCCACGGAAAGTGATAGTGAATGACGTCGGCGGCACGGGCCAGCGCCGCAAATTTTCCGATCACCGAGAACGAAAATCCGGTCGACGCGACCTCAAAGTCAAGTCGCGCCCGATAGGCAGTGTGGTCCTCGAACTCGATCGATTCCTCAGCCGTGTCGCGACTGAGTGAAAGCACATCCACAGCGTGGCCGTGCAGTGCGGTACCACGCGCCAACTGATTGATGACTTGCGCGATGCCGCCGGGCGGGTCCGGAATGTACGTCTTGTAGAAATGAAGAATTCTCACGTTCTTTACGCACTTCCTGTTCAGCCAACCCCGTACCGTTTGCTCGAAGCGGGAACTTCGCAATCCACGTCAACGCTCTCCGTCACTTCAAAGAACTCTCGCACCCTTGATGTGATGATGCGGATATCGGCTTCGTTGAGGTCCGGGTAGCTCGGAAGATTGAAACCACTTTTCGAGATAGCTTGCGCGACGGGAAATTGCTGACCGGTGTCGTAGTGCGGAAATGCGTGAACCAGGGGAAACAGCGGCCGAGTTTCCACCGATCTGCGGCGAAGATGCTGTCGCAGGCTGTCACGGAGCTCTTGAGAAACGAGTACCGAGTAGAGCCACCACGAATGCGTTGAATGAGCTGGCTCTGCTTGCCGCTTCACAGGAAGGCCAGCAAGATACTGATCGTACCAGCCGGCAATCTGACGCTTCTTCCGCAGGATACGATCAACCTGCTCGAGTTGAGCGATCCCGATCGCGGCGCAAATGTTCGTCATGCGGTAGTTGTAGCCGACGGCATCGTGCCAGTACTCTTGCGTCGGCGATACGGCCTGGGTCTTGAGATGGTAAGCCTTCTTGTGAACGTCTGCGCTATTGCTGATCACCATACCGCCTTCGCCGGTAGTGATCGTCTTGTTTCCGAAAAAGCTGAAAGTGGACACGTCGCCGAATGTCCCGACATGCCTGCCTCGATATAACGTCCCAAGGGCTTCGGCGCAGTCCTCGATCAGCAATAGCCCACGTTCTTTGCATATTCTGGAGATTGCCTCCATGTCGCAGGACGCACCGTAGAGATGCACAACCATGACGGCTTTCGTACGTGGAGTAACGGCCCGCTCTATGGCTGATGGATCGGCCTGCCAGGTGCTCTCGACCGAATCGACGAAGACGGGCGTTGCGCCGGTCTGAACGATCGTATTCACCGAAGCGACGTAAGTAAGTGTCGGCACGATGACCTCGTCACCCGGCCCTATTCCGATCGCCAGCATCGCGAGATGGAGCGCGACGGTGCCATTGCTTACTGTCGTCGCATGGCGCACGCCGACATAGTCGGCGAACTGTTGTTCAAATTTGCCAATGAACTCACCCCGGGACGATATCCAGGTAGAGTCGAGGCACTCATTAACGAGTTGCCGTTCCTTGCCGCTCAAATAGGGGCGATACAGAGGATACATTTTTACTCCCAATCGTTTGCATTCTTGTTCTCGTGCCTGCGGCGCCGATTTGCACACCGCAATCAACTTTCAATTGAGATGGACGTAACAGTGCCTGTAGAGTGACCTGAAGGATGGAACTCGTGAAGGTTGTATCTCGACTCAAGCAACCGTCGGTTTGTGTCGGGATAGTGGCGCAGCGATGCTGAATCTGTCGAAAAGCCCGCGAAAAATCAGGATTTTTAGTTTGATGCACTGTAACGTGCATACACAACCTTACGATGCACGCTAACGTGCATAAGCAAGTTCCGCTTCATCGGTTCCAATGCATCGTGACATGCACAAGCAGGCTCTCAGATGACCCCATACGTCCTAGGCATCTACGAATCACGGTACTTCTGGACGCATCTCGCGTTCTCGGATCTTCGCAGCAAATGGCGGCGCTCATTCCTGGGCGTGGCATGGTCGGTGGTGCAGCCGCTCGGAATGACGGTGTTGCTGGCGATCGTGTTCGGAAGGATCTTCCATCAGAATATAATCGAATTCGCGCCGTATATCCTGTCGGGCATGATCACATGGGATTTCTTCATGGCGACCCTCATCGGCGGTTCACTCTCGTTCGTGCAGGCTGACGCGTATATCAAGCAGTACCGTCACCCGCTTGCCATCTACACGCTGCGGACCACGTTGACGAACCTGATGGTGTGGATGATGGCGAGTCTGAGCCTCATTGGCTGGGTGCTGATCGTGAAGCCGCAGTCCTTCGGCTGGAGCTGGCTTGCCGCGATACTGGTATTTCCTTTCGCGGCGCTTATGGCCTGGCCGCTCGCAACGTGCCTTGCCTATGTCGCCGCCCGCTTCCGCGATCTACCCCATGCGCTGGGACTTATTCTGCAGGCGATGTATTTCGTCTCGCCGATCTACTTCGAGGCAAAGCTGTTTCGCGACGGCGGTCTCGACGCGCTGGTGGACTACAACCCGATCTATCATCTCCTGGAGATCGTGCGCGCGCCGCTGTTGCGCGGAGAGTGGCCGACCGCAGCAAACTTCGCGATATGCGGAATTGCCGTCGTTGTCTTCTCCGCACTGGCGATTCTCATTGGCCGCAGCACCGAACGAAAAGTCATCTTCTACCTATGACAGGAAACGGCATTCGGCTCGACAAGGTGAACCTTCACTATTCCGCCGTCGCCTTCAAGGAGCGATCGCTGAAGGCACTGATCACGGGAGTGTTCGCGGGATCGAACGCGAAGTCGACCGTGCATGACATCCACGCGCTCAAGAATATCTGCGTCGAAATTGGACCGGGCGAGCGCGTCGGACTCCTGGGCCACAACGGCGCAGGCAAATCCACGTTCCTCAAGATGGTCGCGGGACTTTATCCTATTTCCTCGGGATCGCGTTGCGTCGAAGGCACGGTCCGCTCATTGTTCGATCTGAGCCTTGGCTTCGAGCCCGATGCGACGGGACGAGAGAATATTCTCTATCGTGGCCTGCTGCTCGGCCTGACCCCGAAATTCATGCGCTCTGTTGAAGAGCAGATCGTCGCCTTTGCCGACATCGGGGAGTTCATCGATTACCCGATCAAGACCTATTCGGCAGGCATGCAGGTCCGGCTGGCCTTTGCGATCTCGACCATGGTCGGCGGCGACATCCTGCTGCTTGACGAGGTCATCGGCGCGGGCGATGCGACCTTCATGCAGCGTGCCAAGGCACGCATCACCAAATTGATCGAGGATTCCGAAATCCTGATCCTCGCCACCCACGATTTCGGCTCGTTGCGCGACGTCTGCGAGCGCGTGCTGGTTCTGCATCATGGCGAAGTGAAATTCGACGGCGAGGNTCGATCCAGCCATCAATGAATACAAGAAATTGACGGGAGCGAGCGCGTGACTNAGTCGACCCCTGCGCGTCATGTGGCTATTGAACCATACCGCCGCCCGCGAATTCGAAATTCCGATGCTGAAGCGCATCGGAGTCCGGGAGATTTTCTTGCCGAAGAAGATTCCTGCAGATCCGACCTTTCGCTCGGCTTCCGTGGACTGGTCGGAAGATGAGCACCTCACGATTCCGAACGACGACCTTGCAATCCTGAATGACGCGGACTGGTATCACAATCCGGGGATCGAAGCATGGCAGACTGCCAGCAAGCATTTTGACATCGCGTTCTTTATTCTTCTCAAGATTGATTTCTTGAAATCGATGTCGCGGCATTTTGAAGGGGCCAAGATCTGGCGGACTTACGGGAACGCGAAAATTTCCTACTCTGAAATACTGGATTTATTTGCACGAGGCGCCGGTCCTGTCTGGTCACCGGTTACGAGCAAGAACCTTTGGTTCGGTCAAGCTTACCCGCACTTGGCTGCTAAGGAACCGAACTTTATCGCGAAGAAGGCTGTCTTTCTTCCTGCTGGGCTCGCCGACGCCTCGGTTCGCGACGAATGGAATGGCGATGACAAGAGAATTTTTTTCGTTTGCCCAGATCTGGCATTCAATGACTACTATCAAGCAGTCTATCGAACTTTTAAAAAGGCATTTGCCGGCCTACCGTATGCCGTAGGCGGCTCTCAGCCCATCTCCGTTAAGGATCCCCACGTCCTGGGCTATCTACCGAACGAGCAGCACCGACGGAATATGCGAGAGTTGCGTGTGATGTACTATCACAGCACCGAACCTGATCACATTCATTATCATCCGTTTGAAGCCGTACGCTCAGGAATGCCCCTTGTCTTCATGGCGGGGGGGCTCCTTGACAGGCTCGGAGGCATCGATTTGCCGGGGCGCAGCAAAACACCGAAAGAGGCGCGGCAAAAAATCGAGCGCATTCTTTCCGGCGACCGCCGGTTGATCGACAGTATCCGTCAATCACAGCAGCGACTGCTTGAACCGATGAAGGCGGACGCCTGTGAAGCGGACTGGCGCGCGGGGCTTGGGCGGGTACTCGGTAAACTAAGAGAGAGTTCGCCATCCATTTCCTTGGCTAACAAACCAAAGAAGCGAATAGCCGTCTTGTTGCCGGTCGCCTATCGCGGTGGCAGCCTGCGAGGGGCGATACTATTGGCTCGCGCGATCGCAACGGGAAGCCGCATGGGTGGCGACGACATCGAGGTCGTGTTTGGGCATCTCGATGATCCCGCCTGCTATCCGAAGGAAGCGTTCAAGGACCTCCCGCTTTACATCAAGCGTCGGCCTTATCACTGGCGAATCCTGTCGCACGACGAGGCCGTGCGCGCGTGTGCCTATGCCGGACTGAACGGCTCATTGGCGCACAAGACCTATCAGGCTCCCGACGATGGTATCAGCCAGTTCACAGACTGTGACCTCTGGATCGTCGTCTCGGATCGGCTTGATTTCCCGCTGCTACCTGTTCGACCGTATCTGCTGATGATCTATGACTATCTCCAGCGCTATCAAACTCCATTCAATGACGACACCAATCAGAGATTTGTCGCGCGCGGTCACGTTGCGGAAGCCGTGATGGTCACAACAGCTTTCACCGCCGGTGATGCGCGTCAGTTTGCGGGCATTCCTGCGAAGAAGATCAAGAAAGTACCCATGCTGGCGCCAGAATTCTTCGCGAACGAGAACCCCGCGCGTCTTGAAGACGATATTGGCCGGTTTTTTCTTTGGACGACCAACCTTGCCCCCCACAAGAATCACGAGAATGCATTCAAGGCGCTTCGGCTCTATTACGAAAAGTACGGGGGATCGCTGAAGTGTCACGTCACGGGGGTGGATACCCGGGATTTGTTCAAACGGGATGTTCCACACCTGAGAGGCTTGAAAGACATCCGCAGTTTAAGCGCAGCGATCAAGCAGCATCTGAAAATCGAGGGAGAGTTGCCTGATCAAAGCTATCAGGCCCGACTGAGCCGTGCCGCTTTTCTTTGGCATCCCGGGCGGGTCGACAACGGGACGCTTTCCGTCGTCGAGGCTGCCCGTCTCGGCGTTCCCGCTCTTTCGAGCGATTACCCCGCGATGCGCGAAATGGACGAGCAATTCGCGCTGCACCTGACCTGGATGGACCCGGACGATCCCGACAACATGGCACGCGAACTCAAACGAATGGAAACCGATTCGGAAACGCTGCGGCGCCGTTTGCCTTCAGCGGAGCAGCTTGCCGGCCAATCCGTCGATAGACTCGCCTCTGCGTACTGGAGCGTGATCAAGGACTACCTGTGAGAACATTCGGGATTTATCTGGCCTACCCGCCAGCGCTCGATCTGCGCGCCCAAGGTCTCGGGCGGCACCTTGCTGAATTTCTGAAGGAAGCAGAGACCTGTCCTACCGCCAGGTTTGTGATCGCGTGCCCGAGTTGGATGAGAAAATCCCTCGACGACCTTCTTGAGGGCGTCGGGATTTCACCGGATGCGTTCGAAATAATTGGCCCGAAAGACGAGCCAATGTTTCTGAAACTGTATCAGCTTTATCAGGACTACATACAGCGCGCGCGACGCCAAAGCCGAGTTCTTCGGCTTTTTCGTATCTTGAAGCGGCAGTTCGCGCGAAATGTTGCCCGTGCGGAAGGCCTGCTGGTCACGACGCGCAGTGGCCTCCTGCTGGCTTCGCTCGCGCTGCTTGCGCTTCCGTTTGTCGTGATGGCCCTCGCGGCGATCGCCGTGAGTTCCGTTGCCGCTTTGTTTGGCGCGGTGTGGCCAAAGCTAGCACGGAGCCGCCTGTTTCGACGATATTCAAATGCCGTTGTCAGGGTTACCACGCAGCCGAAAGCCAGTTCGACGACCGTCCGGCTCTACCGCCTCATGGAGGAAGCGGAGGCAAGACTTCTTCTCAAGCATATCAACAGCCGAAAAGACGTTTCGGCCTGGTATGCGCCGACAGCATTCTGGCCGCAATTTAACCGGATCGAAGCGCCCCGCCTGACCTGCGTGCCCGATGTCGTCCTGTCGGAATCTCCCGTTGGTTTTTCATCTGTTGGCGGCGACCGATTCTTGCAAAATTTTGGATTGGTAGAAGCAACGATTGAAGGAGGCGATCATTTTGTTACCTATAGCGAGCACATCAAGTATCGGACGCTCGTCGAACGCTATCAGATAAGTCCAGGCGCGATCGACGTGGTGCCGCACGGAGCCAATCGGCTGGATGACTTGATTGCGGTCTCGGGATTTCCTGACAACAAGGCGGCGACAAAGGCATTTTGCGTCAATCTCTTTCGGCTCGCCTTGAACAAGGCGATCGGTACACAGCAGGCATTTAATTTTGATAGTGGCGACGTCGAGTTCATTTTCTATGCAAGCCAGTTTCGGCCCAACAAGAACGTCATGACGCTGCTGCGCGCGTATGAACATCTGCTCAAGCGCTGCTATGTCGGCCACAAGCTCGTCCTGACCGGTCATCCTGACACTCTTCCCGAGATCGCTCGATTCATTCGCGATCGCAATTTGCAAAACGACGTGCTGTGCCTTCATGGCCTGTCCGCCCAGGAACTGGCTGCCTGTTACCAGCTTGCGGATCTTGCGGTAAATCCGAGCCTCAGCGAAGGCGGCTGTCCGTTTACATTGACCGAGGCACTTTCGGTGGGAACGCCTGTCGTGATGGGACGGATCGCGGTTACCGAGGAGGTCGTCACAGATCCGGACCTGCAGAGCCTCATGCTGTTCGATCCCTACGATTGGGAAGATATGGCGGCGCGGATCGAATGGGCGCTGCAAAACAAGGAGAGCCTGCTCGAACGTCAACTGAAACTCTACGAGCGGCTTGCCGAACGTTCATGGAAGACGGTCGTCAACGAGTACGTCGCGATACTTGATCGCATCTCAAGTCCAGCCACTTGCAGCGAACGAGCATGACCGAAAAAGTCAAAGGCTTGCGCATTTACGGGTTTGGCGGACACGCCCGCAGCATTGCCGATGTCGCGGCGACTTTGGGAATCGAGCAACTCGTCTTCGCCGACGCCGACGCGCGCGACGGCGAGAGTTTCCTGGGCTGTCCGGTCATCAAGTTGTTCGAGGGTGACCCGCCGGACGGCTGGCAGTGCCTCCCGGCGGCTGGAGACAATCGCAAACGCCAGGTGCAGACCGAGCATATTCGAGCGCGAGGATGGCCGCTCGCCACCATCATATCCCCCACCGCGACCGTCGGAATCGGCGCAACAATCGCTGCAGGGACTTTCGTTGGCCATCATTGCCACGTGGGGCCCATGGCCAGGGTCGGGCATTCCTGCATTCTGAATACCGGCTGCATTGTCGAGCATGACTGTGTGGTCGGCGATTTCACCCATGTATCCGTCAATGCGACCCTCGCCGGCCGAAGCCGGCTCGGCAGCTTTGTTTTCCTTGGCACCGGATCTACCGTTATCGACAAATGTTCAGTGCCTGATGAAACGATTTGCGGTGCCGGGACGGTGGTCACACAATCGCTTGCCGTAAGCGGAACGTATGTCGGCGTGCCGGCCCGGCTTGTAAAGCCAGCGCCTCGGCGGCTCCCGTAATCAAGCATCCTGGTCCGACATTTCCGGCGTGACGTACCAGAGCAGCAAAAGCGCCAGTAGGCCGTTCGACAGAACGGCCACCGAGAGCGGAACGTTGAGAAGGGCCTGCATGACAAGGCCCGCGGACGTGGCGATCAATGGCGGCGGAAGGCGCGCCGAGACACGATTTCCGACCGAGAGAATCAATCCGCCAAGAAACGTTGATATTGGCGCCCAGAGCGGGCCCACCGAGGCGATACCTTCCGTGGCAAACAGGGAAGCGTTGAGGTTGCCTGCGTGGTAGCGAGCCTCGAAGATGGGGCCAAGCTGACCGGCATAGGGACAGTCGACGAATGAGCGCACAAGGTTGATCTGGCAAAAATAGGTCGAGGGATTGCCGGCGAAGAAATCGGAATAGTAGTTCATCGCAAGCGACGGGATCGCCAGCATTCTGACGTTCGCCAGTCCAAACGCGTGCTCGGCAAGGAAGCGCACCGGACCAGCGTTCGGCGCGATATGGTAGAGAACCAGGCCAAATGCGGACGGAAGAAGCAGTGCAAGAACGACGGCGCGCCTCGGCTCAAATATCTGAAATACAAGGAACAGGAACGGCAGCCAAACGGCTGCCAAAAGCACCGTCTTGTTCAACAAGGCCGGATAGAAAGATACGATCAGCACAATGCTGATGGCAGCCAAAAGATAGCGACGCCGGAGCGCGAAATAAGCGAAGGCAAAGGGGAGCAAGGCTCCGATCACGGATCCGGTGACATAGTTCAGGAGAGCGGGTCGGATGAAGGTTGCCCGCAATGTTCCGGCCTCGCCTATTCCGACAAGAGCGATACCGTAGCGAACATTCCAGACAAGAATGACAGCCGCAAAGGCGAGCATCAAAATCGTAAGCCGGTCCATTGTCTGCGGCGAAACTGCAATTCTCCGCTGCAGTGGTGCGGTAATGAAAAGTACCGGCAGCAGAAACGTGAGGAGAGATGCGATCGCTGAAATTCGCGCCTGGGCATGGTCGTAACTCAAGCCGCTGAAATACGTGATCCAGATAAACCCCGCCATCATGCCGTAGAAGCTGAAGCCGACGAGATATCCGAAACTGAACCGCGCCCGAAGAAAAAGCGGAACAAAACCGACCATCAGAAATGTCCCGGCAGCAGCGTGAAGCGCATACTGATTTCCGACGCCTGCAGAGGCAAGCGACAGGCAAACAATCGCCAGATACAGAACCAGCAGCACGACCAACCCGGCGGGGTGTCGTTCGAAAAAATTTCTAAAACGCGCGAATACGGGCAGCTTTTTCCCGGTTGTGCATCCATCTGTCGGCAACGGCATTGCCTCGCCTCCTTGGTGATGCCGGACGCGACTCAACTATCGTATGCGCGTCGCACGATGGCGCCCAATAAGATCAGACAATTAGGTGGATTGCTGGCGGAGAAGAAGGGACTCGCCTTCCCGACAAAGCTGCTAAGTGTTTACCTTCATAGGATAATTAAAGAGGCCGCCAACTGAGGCGGGGAGCGATATGACTCCGCGACTTGGCGACATATTGTATCACACTGCCTGTGTGGCCTCGGCTCTTTGGGCTGCCGCATTTGCCGCCATTCATAATGCGAGTAGTGGTGCAGGCCCGTACATCATCGCGCTCATCGGATCAGCGGTTATTTACTTAATCGGTCGTGCGCTCCGATATGTTTTCGGCGGTTCGTCAAACTAGGCCACTCGGGATCTCAAACTAGGCCACTGAGGTCAGAAGCAGGCCAGTACCAACCCGTCCCTAGGAACAAAGCGGGCCCGTAGAACGACCTGCGAACAGAATTGGCAACCAATTGGCAACGGGCGGTAGGGTGGCAACCGTCCGATTCGGAATCAGCATTGAAGTTATTTGGAAAAATGGTCGGAGCGAGAGGATTTGAACCTCCGACCCCTAGTCTCCCAGACTAGTGCGCTAACCGGGCTGCGCCACGCTCCGATGCCGTTCCATTAGCTGCGATCAGCGTCCGACGCAAGGCGGGCGAGCGGCCTCTTTGAGGCCCAGGGAGCCTGCCCAGTTCCCGCCCGCTCAGCCGTCCTTCATGGCCGTATCCAGCAGCTCCCGGCAGGAGATCAGCTCCTGCAGTACCCGTTCGAGGCGCTCGCGGTCGGCCTCCGACGGCCCCGGCTTGCCCTTGGCGAACGGCAGCAAAATGCCGTCGTCGTCGGTATCGACGAAGCGATAGTCGATTTCCTTCTCTTCGGTCTCGTAGTCCTCGTCCTCGGCCTCGGCATCCGCGGTCGGGATTTCGCCCTCTTCCGGCTCTTGCAGGCTGAGACCGATCGCCTCTTCGACCGCACCGAAGGTGACGGCAGAAGTCTGGTCGGCAAGGCCCTGCACGGATTTGATGCCGTGCTCTTTGAGGATTCGCTGCACGCCGCGAATGGTGTAGCCCTCGCCGTACAGCAGACGGCGGATGCCCTTCAGCAGATCGACGTCGTCGGGGCGGTAGTAACGCCGCCCGCCGCTTCGCTTCATCGGCTTGATCTGGGCGAACCGCGTCTCCCAGAATCGCAGCACGTGCTGGGGAATGTCGAGTTCTTCAGCGACTTCGCTGATGGTGCGGAACGCATCCGGCGCTTTGTCCAAATGCCACTCCTCTCAACTCGTCTGGTTGGTGAAGACGCAGTACTCGCCTTGCTACGCGGTCGCTGTACTCGGTCTCGCTATTCGGCCTTGCTTTCGCCGTTGCCCACCGCATGGCCGTTGATGCGCTGCTTCAGAATCGCCGATGGCTTGAACACCATTACGCGACGCGGCGAGATCGGCACTTCAGTACCGGTCTTCGGGTTACGTCCGATCCGCTGTCCCTTCTTGCGCACCATGAACGAGCCGAACGACGACAGCTTCACCGTCTCGCCCTTCTCCAGGCAATCGGTAATCTCTTTCAAAACGAGCTCGACAAACGCGGACGATTCCGTTCGCGAGAGGCCTACCTTCTGGTAGACCGCCTCGCAGAGATCGACACGTGTGACTGTTTTTCCGGTCCCGGTCATCGCCTGCCCCGCACTCTCGGCGAACAAATTTATTGCCTGAAATTATGAGGTTAGCTCGCAATGGTCAACAGCGAGCATCATGCAGACGCATGAAGACGGCCACAATTTTAGTCGGTAGTTTTACCCAGCGCTTACCAGCGCACGAGCGCGGAACCCCAGGTGAAGCCGCCGCCCATGGCTTCGAACAGCACCAGATCGCCCTTCTTCACGCGCCCGTCCTTGACGGCGACCGAAAGCGCCAGCGGAATCGACGCCGCCGACGTATTGCCGTGCTGATCCACGGTCAGCACCACTTTCTGCGGCGCAATATGAAGCTTGTGCGCTGAAGCATCGATGATTCGCTTGTTGGCCTGGTGCGGAATGAACCAGTCGATCTCCTCGGCGCTGGTTCCCGTCGCATTGAAGGCGTCCACGATCACGTCCGTGATCATGCCGACCGCGTGCTTGAACACTTCGCGGCCTTCCATCCGCAGATAGCCGACGGTCTGGGTGCTGGAAGGACCGCCATCGACGAACAGCTTTGCCTTGTGCCGGCCGTCCGAGCGCAGATGCGTCGTCAGCACGCCGCGATCGGAAGGCAGTCCCGGCTGGTCCTGCGCCTCGAGCACGACTGCGCCGGCGCCGTCGCCGAACAGCACGCAGGTGCCGCGGTCGTTCCAGTCGAGAATGCGCGAGAAGGTTTCTGCGCCAATCACCAGCGCGCGCTTGTAGGCGCCGGAACGCAGGAAGTTGTCGGCGGTCGCGAGCGCGAAGACGAAACCGGAGCACACCGCCTGCAGATCGAAGGCGGCGCCATGGTGGATGCCGAGTTCATTCTGGACCGCGACTGCGGTCGCCGGAAAGGTATTGTCCGGTGTCGAGGTCGCCAGCACGATCAGGTCGATTGCCTGGGCGTCGAGGCCGGCGTGTTCCAGTGCTGCGCGCGCGGCGTTGACCGCCAGGTGCGAGGTGAACTCGCCTTCGGCCGCGATGTGGCGCTCCCGGATGCCGGTGCGCTGAACAATCCACTCGTCCGACGTATCGATTCGGGCGGCGAGCTCCGCATTGGTCAGCACTTTCTGCGGCAGATAAGAGCCGCAGCCCAGTACGACCGAACGTTTCGCAGTCACGAGACAGCCTCCTGCGCGGTCTGTGCCAGCGCACTACCGTCGCTATTTATCATCTGGGTGATCTTGGTGAGGAGATCGCAGCGGACCATCTCATAGCCAACATCGACTGCGTAGGCAAAGCCTTCGGCGCTGATTCCGCCATGGCTTTTGACAACCAACCCCTTTAGTCCAAGTAGCATGCCACCATTGGATTTATTGGGGTCCATCTTGGCACGTAGCGCCTGAAAGGCGCCGCGGGCAAGGAGATAGCCGAGACGTCTCAGCCAGTTTTGTGTCAGGGCGTTACGCAGGAACTCCGACATCTGCCGCGCGGTCCCTTCGGCCGCCTTCAGGGCGATATTACCGGAATAGCCTTCGGTCACGACCACGTCGACCGCTCCCCTGCCGATGTCGTCGCTCTCGACGAAGCCAACATAGTTGAGCTGCGGCAGGTTCATCGCCCGCAATTGCTCCGCCGCCTCGCGGATTTCCTCGTGTCCCTTCATCTCTTCACGGCCGATATTGAGCAGCCCAACGGTCGGACGTTCGATATTGAACAGGACGCTCGCCATCGCGCTGCCCATCTCCGCTAGCGACACCAGATGGTGCGCATCGCCGCCGATCGATGCGCCGAGATCGAGTACGACCGTATCGCCGCGCACGGTCGGCCAAAGCGCCGCGATTGCCGGGCGGTCGATACCGGGCAGTGTGCGCAAGTGGAGCCGCGCCATCGCCATGAGCGCACCGGTGTTGCCGGCGGAAACCACAACATCGGCCTCGCCCCGCTTCACCGCATCGATCGCAAGCCACATCGAGGAGGTCTTGCGGCCGCGCCGCAGCGCATGGCTTGGCTTTTCATCATTGCTGATGGCCACGTCGGTATGGATAACGCGCGAAGCTGCCTTCAGTGCGGGGTGTTTCGCCAATTCTGCGTCGATCAGCTTGCTGTCGCCATAAAGCAGAAATTCGCTGTCGGGATGCCGTTTCAAGGAGACTGCGGCGCCGGGAATGACGACCGATGCGCCGACATCGCCGCCCATGGCGTCAAGCGCGATTCGAACCTTTTGCGGCATGAAAGTCCCGGAAACCTGATCTCTTGCGGCCCTCATAGAGCCCGGCCGCGCACTGGAATGGCACCGCCTGCGCGGTGCTCGGCGAAACGCAACCCGCGCCACCCGCCGGGCCGCGACAATAGCGTGTCCCCGCCCCGACACAACCTCCTGACCACGCTCTTTTGGCGAAAGGGACGCTGTGTGGCCCGAAATCACGAATGACAGATATCTATATTAAATTCAATAGCTTAAGAGATGTATTTGGCGAGATTTCAGAACTGCCTCACCGCCATGGCAGCTTCGCCGGCAACTTTAACTACCCGGCTACTTGTCCTTGGGCTTCTCCCTGGGCTTCCTGGAGCGGGACTTTTTCGGTTCTACCTTGAGCGCCCTGAGCGCCGCAAACGGGTGATCTTCGGGATCAGCGGCTTCAACCACCGGCTCAAATACGGCGCCAGGCTTGCGGGGATAGGGATCGACCGCGAGATACAATGCATCGGTGGCAATCCTGCCGAGGTCGATCATACCGTTCTCGATCGGCTCGGGCGGATCGGGTGGCTCCTCGTCGCTCTCCTCGGCCTCGTCGACCAGCGCGGCCATCTGCGGGATCTGCTCGGGCGGCACGAAGATCAGGTCGATCGGTTCGTCGATGTCGTTCGCGATCTCCTCCAGCGTCACCACGCAGGTCTGCCCGATCCGTGCCCGCACGTGGCCGGCCACGTGGAAGCGGCCGCCGCTCTTCGGGGTAACGTCGAACGACGCTTGCGCCGACAGCACCTCGCGCAAGCCGCCAATGTCGGCCATCGCATTACGGGTGGCCTGATCGGCCTCGATGTCGCGATGCAGACCCGTCTCGGGGATCTGCGCGACGGCAACGGGGACGCGCCACGGGTCGGGCTTCTCTGTGCCGGTCTTGTTCATTGCTGTGCGCCCGCCTTCTCCGGCACCGGAAACCTGGCCGAACCGCTAGCCAGCGTCGCCTCGTCGAGGCTGTCGAGAGCCGCCATTGCCGCCTCGGCATAGGCTGCCAGCAGCCGGGCCTTTTCGATGTCCTCGCCGTTCAGGATATTCTTGCACATCGCCTGTGCCAGCGCCTCCCGGCCCTCGGTCAGCGCCAGGTCGTACGCCGCCGTCCGGCCATAGAAGGCCTCGCCGAAGGCCTGCATCCGCTTCGGCACCTTGAGGTCGCTGATCCCCATCTCGCGCAGATTATCGTCCATATCGTTGCAAAAATGGTCAAACAGCTCCTGTGACAGGGCCGTACCGCCCTCCGCCGACTTCAATCGCCGCAGGACCAGCCACAAATGCAGCAGAAGCAGGTCAAATCGGCCGTTAACCGTGTCCGGAACCCCAAAGTCCCGATAAAACAGGGGTTCTCGCGCCTGCGTCACGATCATGCCATAGATGGCCTCGATGGTGCCGCGCAACGGCGTCCGGGGTTTCCTGAAGTGATTGAACGGCCAAAGCATTGTGGGTTCCGCGAGCGAGCCCTCCCGGGCCACGCATGTTGCAATCCAGTGTGGTGCCCGGTACGTCAACGCACCGCGCGATGCAAGAGGACGGGCTGATTCCTGACATGACCGAAATGAGCCACCTGAGCACCTGCGTGCCCTCGCCCCGCCGCATGACCGCGCGCCGGCGCGGTTTCCGCGCGGCTGCGGCCGTGGCATTGGTCTGCGCGGCGCTGGCCGGGTGCACCGGCGAGCAGTTCCAGAAGGGCTATATCCTGCCGCCCAACGCGCTGGAGCAAATTCCGATCGGCGCCAGCCAGGATCAGGTGCTGATCGTGATGGGAACGCCGTCCACGGTGGCGACCCTGAACGGTGAGGTGTTCTATTACATCTCGCAGCGCTCCGAGCGCAAAGTCGCCTTCATGAATCAGCAGGTCGTCGATCAACGCGTGATCGCAATCTATTTCGACAAGAACCGACAGGTGACGCGGCTTGCCAATTACGGATTGCAGGACGGCAAGATCTTCGACTTCATCAGCCGCACCACGCCGACGTCAGGCCAGGAGCTCAGCTATCTGACGCCGCTGTTCAAGCTGCTCAGCTTCAACTAGAGCCCGGCAAGCTCTAACTCACTCTGTTCCGTGGCGCGGAAATCCTGCGCCAAGTCGCCCGCTTGCCCTCTGCGCGCGCGCTGCCTACGGTCCCTGCCAACAAGAATCCAAAGCAGGGAGTGAACTTGTGACGATTAAAGCTATTTCTCGGCGTCGCGTTTTGACTGGGGCTGCAGCCGTTTCAGCGGCGACGATTTTGCCGCGCTCGAGCTTCGGCTCCGACTGGCGGCCGACCGAGACCGTGCGTCTCATCGTGCCGGCGGCGGCCGGCGGCAGCACCGACGTGATGGGACGGCTCCTGGCCGCCCATCTGCAGTCCGCATGGGGCCAATCAGCCGTCGTGGAAAACCGCTCCGGCGGCGGCGGCACCATCGGCACGGCCGAAGCCGTGCGGTCGAAGGCCGACGGCCACGTCATCCTGATCGGCAATCCCGGTCCGAATGCGATCGCCTACAGCATCTTCCGCAACATGACCTACAAGCCCGAACAGTTGCAGCCCGTCAGCAACATGATCCGGATTCCCAACATCGTCTCGGCGCATCCCTCGACCGGCATCAAGTCGATCCCCGAGTTGATCGCCTATATCAAGGCCAATCCGGACAAGCTGACCTACGCGTCGTCAGGTGTCGGACAGAGCCCTCACCTCACCGGCGCCTGGTTCTTGCAACTCACCGGTTTGAAGATGGTGCATGTGCCGTTCCGCGGCGCAGGTCCGGCGCTGCAGGCAGCGCTCGCCGGCGATATCCAGATCCTGTTCGACAACCTTTACCCGTCGCTGCCGCAGACCCAGGACGGCAAGCTCACCGCGCTCTGCGTGACCACGCCCGAGCGTAGCCCGGCAGCACCCAACATCCCGACCATGCGCGAGGGCGTGCCCGAACTCGCAAACTTCGACGTCTCCTCCTGGTTCGGCGTGTTCCTGCCGAAGGCCACGCCCGCTCCCGTCGTCGAGGCGCTCAACAAGGAGATCAAGGCGATGCTGGCACGCGAGGACGTCAAGAAAACGATCGGTAATATGGGCGCCACCGCCGACTGGGGCGCGCCGCAACAGTTTTCGGATTTCGTGCAGGCCGAGACGGCAAAATTCGGCGAGATCATCAAGCGCGAAGGCCTGCAGATGGACGTGAATTAAGTTCGCCGTCGTCGGCTTCACAGCCCTACTCTTGCAAGACGCTCAAATCCCGTGGCCATCGCCCACGGGATTTTCGTTTTGCAACACGCAAGCATGACCGGCAGCCTCATCCAACTCCGGCATTGACGGGGGGNTTCCTTTTCAATCAACTTAAGCGTGCATACTGCAGTTACCGAAACCGGCGCCNAGCGATCCGACATGATGCGGCCGAGGCACGGACTATCGCAGGAGCACAGGATGACCACCTACAAGCTGAAACTGGTCAATCAGTCGGAAGCTCCGTGGTTTCTGTATGTTTATCAGGGTCCACGGGAGCCTTCGCAGGGCGTTCTCTGCCCGATCTGGTTATGTAGCCCGTTCATGATTGCGCCCACCGTCAACTACTCCTTCAAGTGGACTCCCACCGACATCTTCGCTTGGGGCGCGGTTGGGATCATCGAGCCCGGTGTCGTTTTCTCGGCAAACCAAATCCTGGCAGCCGACCTCGAGACGGCCAACAGCACGAATTTTTCCATGGACCCCGCGCCTCACTTCACCACCCCCGAAAAAGGTCAGTCGCCGGGATCATTGACGATCAAGGCCGGCAGCACCGTGCCTGCGGATACATTCTCTATTGGCATCGGTATGAGCGATTCAGCGACCTACGTCCTCCCTGCAGTACCGAACCGCATTTACATGATTAAGCCTTCGCCGACGATCTGGATTGCCGCCGGCACGGACGTCGAGGTCGGCATGATCATCGATACCTCCGCGGTTAAGCAAAATTTTCATGTGATCTTCCCGCCCAACGTATTCGAGGTCACCTGCACGCTGGACAAAAACAACAAGTGGTCTCAGGCATCGTCGAACTAGCCCTCGCGCCTCCAGGACAGCGATGGATCGCTTCGCATTCCGATAACCTGCACCGCGGCAAATCTGCGCCGGCTAGGACGACTTGTTGATCTTCTTGACCTTGGCATCGGTGGCTTCAATCGACATTGCCAGTTCCATGATTGCCTTCGACAGCAGTTCGATGGCCTCCTTCTGGTCCTGCGACTTGGAAGCGCGGAGTGCATAATTCCGGGCAGATGAAAGCGACATGGATCGATCTCCGTGGTGTTCGTGTCTGGTTCTCGAATATCGTTGGCGGATGCCGATCGGTTCGGCAAGCACGCAACACGCGCAAGCAAAAACCCCGCGGCTCGCACCGCGGGGTTTTGGTCTTGATCGGCTTTCGCCGGTTCAGTGCGCCAGGATCGCCAGCAGCAGCAGCGCCACGATGTTGGTGATCTTGATCATCGGGTTGACGGCGGGGCCCGCCGTATCCTTGTAGGGATCGCCGACGGTATCGCCGGTCACCGCCGCCTTGTGGGCGTCGGAGCCCTTGCCGCCGTAGTGACCGTCCTCGATGTACTTCTTGGCGTTGTCCCAGGCGCCGCCGCCCGAGGTCATCGAGATCGCAACAAAGAGGCCCGTCACGATCACGCCGAGCAGCATGGCGCCGACCGCCGAGAATGCTGCCGACTTGCCAGCCGCACCACCGCCCGCGATCGCATAGATCGCGAAGTAGACGAAGATCGGCGACAGCACCGGCAACAGCGACGGGATGATCATTTCCTTGATCGCCGCCTTGGTCAGGAGGTCGACGGCCTTGCCATAGTCCGGCTTGTCGGTGCCCTGCATGATGCCGGGCTTCTCGCGGAACTGGCGCCGCACTTCCTCGACGATCGCGCCGGCCGCACGGCCGACAGCGGTCATGCCCATCGCACCGAACAGGTACGGCAGCAGGCCGCCGAACAGCAGGCCGACCACGACGTAGGGGTTGTTCAGCGAGAAGTCCGGGGCGACACCCTGGAAGTACGGATGCTTCGCAGCGTTACCGATGAAGAACTTGAGATCTTCATTGTACGCCGCGAACAGCACCAGCGCGCCGAGACCGGCGGAGCCGATCGCATAGCCCTTGGTGACCGCCTTGGTGGTGTTGCCGACCGCATCCAGCGCGTCGGTCGACTTGCGGACTTCCTTCGGCAGGCCGGCCATTTCCGCGATGCCGCCGGCATTGTCCGTGACCGGACCGAAGGCGTCGAGCGCGACGATCATGCCGGCCAGCGCCAGCATCGTCGTGGTCGCAATCGCGATGCCGAACAGGCCGGCAAGGCTATAGGTGATCAGGATGCCGGCGATGATGACAATCGCGGGCAGCGCGGTCGCTTCCATCGAGATCGCCAGACCCTGGATCACGTTGGTGCCGTGGCCGGTGACCGAGGACGACGCGATCGACTTCACCGGGCGATAGTCGGTGCCGGTGTAGTATTCGGTGATCCAGATGATCAGACCGGTGACGATGAGGCCGACGACGCCGCACTGGAACAGCGCCATGCCGGTGAACTTCACGCCCTCCAGCGGCCCGAAGCCGATCAGCCAGTTGATCACGGCGGCAACGCCGAGCAGCGACAGCACGCCGGTCGCGATCAGGCCCTTGTACAGCGCGCCCATGATGGACTGGCTGGCGCCGAGCTTGACGAAGAAGGTGCCGATGATCGAGGTGATGATGCAGACGCCGCCGATGGCGAGCGGCAGGGTCATCATGTTCACCAGCAGCGGCGAGTTCGCGAAGAAGATCGCGGCCAGCACCATGGTGGCGACCGCGGTCACTGCATAGGTCTCGAACAGGTCGGCGGCCATGCCGGCGCAGTCACCGACGTTGTCGCCGACGTTGTCGGCGATGGTCGCCGGGTTGCGCGGATCGTCCTCGGGGATACCGGCCTCGACCTTGCCGACGAGGTCGCCGCCGACGTCCGCACCCTTGGTGAAGATGCCGCCGCCGAGACGGGCGAAGATCGAGATCAGCGAGGCGCCGAAGCCGAGCGCCACCAGCGCATCGACGACGACGCGGTCGTTGGCCTTCAGGCCCATGATCTGGGTGAGATAGGCGAAATAGATGGTGACGCCGAGCAGCGCGAGGCCGGCCACCAGAAGGCCGGTGATCGCGCCCGCCTTGAAGGCCAGTTCAAGACCGCCGGCGAGCGAAGTGGTCGCCGCCTGCGCGGTGCGCACGTTGGCGCGGACCGAGACGTTCATGCCGATGAAGCCGGCGGCGCCCGACAGCACCGCGCCGACCAGGAAGCCGATCGCAACCAGCATGCCCAGGAAGTAGGCCAGCAGGGCGAAAATCACGACGCCGACCATGCCGATCGTCATGTACTGGCGGCGCAGATAGGCCTGCGCGCCTTCGGCCACCGCCGCCGCGATTTCCTGCATGCGCGGATTGCCGGCGTCCGATTTCAGAACCGAAGACGTGGCCCAGATGGCGTAAAGAATCGAAAGCGCTCCGCAGAGCACAATCACCCACAATGCTGTCATTGAATTTGCCTCAGATGCTCGTTTCCGCCCCACGCCATCCCGCGAGCGCGGCCGGCGCATTATTTAGGAGATTTGGGAGGCCTGCCCTCCCCAAAAGGGTGACCTCAAATCGGCGGGGACCTTGCCAAAATCGCCTTCCGGGCGCAACGCCGCCATGGGCAAAAACCGTCTAATTTTGAAAGGAATCACCGGTAATCGGTCTAAAAATTTGCCGCGCGGCGGGACCGCCGCGGCAGGCGCAGCCTGCCTGCCGTCAGAAGTGGCTGTAGGACAGCCGCTCCAGCGCAAGCTCTCTGCCCGCTTTGTCGACGAACTTCGGGGCGCCGCTCCCCGCCACCACCGTTCCGATGGAACCGACTGATACACCGGCGCGCCGTGCGGCCTGCGCGAATGGCTCGACGCGGTCCTCCGCCACCGTGCACAGGATCTCGTAATCGTCGCCGCCGGCCAGCAATGCTTCCATTCCGACAATGCCGCGCGACACCAGATCCGCTGCCGCGCCGGACAGCGGGACCCGCTCCAGATCAATCACGGCCGAGATACCCGACACGCCGCAGAGTTTTGTCAGATCACCGGCGAGGCCATCGGAAACGTCCATCGACGCGCTGGCATATTCGCGCACGATTTCAGCCATCGCCAGGCGCGGCTGCGGCACGCGATAGCGCCCGACCAGCAGCTCCCGCGCAGCATTGTCGGTGGCGGCGTGAATCTTCCCACCCCTGAGGATGGCAAGCCCCAGCGCGGCGTCGCCGATCGTGCCGGTCACCATCACCCGCTCGCCAGCCTTGGCTCCGCTGCGATGAACCATCCTGCCGGGCGGTACGCGGCCGAAGGCCGTGACCGAGACCATCAACGGGCCCGGGGTCGACACCGTGTCGCCACCGAGCAGCGGACAGCCGAGTTGCATGGCGTCCTCGCCGAGCCCTGCCGCGAACGGCTTTAACCAGGCTTCGTCGGTACTGCGGAGCGCCAGGGCCAGCACGAAGCCGGCGGGCTTGGCCCCCTTCGCCGCGAGATCGCTGAGATTTACCCGCAGCGCCTTGCGCGCGACGGTGTCGGGCGGATCGTCGGGCAAAAAGTGCACGCCCTCGACGATGGCATCCACCGTCACCACGATGTCGTCGCCATCAGGCTTCAGCGCCGCGGCGTCGTCATCGAGACGGAATGCGCCGGGATCGGTTGCAAGCGGCCGAAAATAGCGCGCGATCAGCGAGTCCTCGCCGGACGCGGGTTTGGCGCTAGCCACGCGCGAACTCGTCGGCGCGGAACTGGCGCGCGATCTGGTCGAGCACGGCGTTGACCATCCCCGTCTCGTCCTTTTCGACGAAGGCATGCGCGACGTCGACATATTCGGATACGACCACGCGGCCTGGCACGTCCTTGCGGTGCTCCAGCTCGTAGGAGCCGGCGCGCAGCACGGCGCGCAAGATCGCGTCGATCCGCTTCAGCGGCCAGCCCTTCGAAAGCGCATCGTCGATCAGGGGATCGAGCCTGGCCTGGTCGCGGACCACGCCGGACACGACGTCGCGGAAAAACGCGGCCTCCGCGGGCAGATATTTGTCCCCTTCGACCTCGTTGCCGAGCCAGTGGCTCTCGAACTCGGCGAAGATGTCGTTGATCCCGGCACCCGCGATGTCCATCTGATACAGCGCCTGCACGGCGGCAAGCCGCGCCGCGCCGCGACGGTTGGCCTTCCTGTCGGGACCTTTCGCTGGCTTCTTGTTGTCCGCCATCGCCTAAGCCTTTGCCAACCGGCGCTTGATCCGCAGCATCGCCAGCGCCGCGCGCGCGGCGTCGCCGCCCTTGTTGAGTTCGCTGGCGCGTGCCCTCGCCCAGGCCTGCTCGTCGGTATTCACCGTAATGATACCGTTGCCGAGCGGCATCTTGCGCGCGACCGCCAGATCCATCAGCGCACGCGAGGATTCGATCGAGACGATTTCGAAATGGATGGTGTCGCCGCGCACCACGCAGCCGAGCGCGATCGCCGCGTCATAGGGCTTGCCGTTCCTCTCGGCGGCATCGAGCGCGATCGCAATCGCGGCCGGAATCTCCAGCGCGCCGGGAACCGTGATGACGTCATGCGTCACGCCCGCAGCCTTCAGTTCGGCGACCGCGCCTTCGAGCAGCGCGTCCTGGATGTCGTCATAGAATCGCGCCTCGACGATCAGCGCTCGCGCGCCTGATATGTCGGTCTGGTCCTTCAGCGGTGCGCGCCGTGCGTCTGCCATGAACTATCTTTCGTCTTGCTAGGTCCTTATCCCTGCATAACGGCTTCGCCGTTATTGCTGGAGGAGCGGCCTCTTGGCCGCGTCTCGAAGGATGGCCACATCAGGGGCCTCATGGTTCGAGACGGCGCAAGCGCCTCCTCACCATGAGGGTTTGGCCGGCGTTTTAATCGCCGTACGCTACCCTGTCACTTCATTTCCGACAGCCGCGCCGCATAGCGGGCCATCAGGTCGACCTCGATATTGACCTCGCTCCCTGCCTCCCAGCCGCTGAGCGTGGTGACGCTGAGCGTATGCGGGATGATCAGCACCGAAAATGTGACATCCTCGACCGTGTTGACGGTCAGCGATACACCATCCAGCGTTACCGAGCCCTTGGCGGCGATGAAGCGGGCCAGCTCGCGCGTCGTACGCAGTTCAAACCGGGCCATATCGGGCAGATCGTGACGCTTGACGATGGTCGCAATGCCATCGGCATGCCCCGCAACGATATGGCCGCCGAGTTCGTCGCCGATCTTCAGCGCCCGTTCGAGATTGAGTTTGGTGCCTTTGGCCCAATGCTTGGCCGTGGTCATGCCGAGCGTTTCCGCGGCGGCATCGACGTCGAACCAGGTCTTGCCGCTTTCGACGCCGGAAGCCACCACCGTGAGGCACACGCCGTTGCAGGCGATCGAGGCGCCGTCGGCGATGGTCGTCTGATCGTAGCGGCATGCGATCCGCATGCGGTGCAATTGCCCCTGCGCCGTTGGTGTCAGGGCTGTGATCTCGCCGATGTCGGTGACAATTCCGGTAAACATTAGACGCGCTCGTAAACAGTCAGGGTGTCATTGCCGAGTGGTTCGCTAGCACGTGTCCTGAACGCGGGCGAGCCGGTGATTGCCGAGAGCGGCAATGCGTCCAGCGCGGGAATGCCGTCGGCGCCGACCTTGTCAGGGCCGCGGAACAGCCAGATTTCATCGACCAGGCCGCCGGCGACGAAGGATGAGGCGACCCGCGATCCGCCCTCGACCATCAGCCGCGTGATGCCCTTGTCCGACAACGCGTTCAGCACCGCCGGCAAGTCCAGTCCGGGCCGTTTGGCGGTGGCAGGAACGCGCACGGCCTGCGCGCCGGCGGCGCCGAGCTTCATGGCTGCAGGAGCGGCGGCCAGATCCGAGGTCATCACCCAGAGCGGCGTCTGCCTCGCGGACTGAACCAGGTTGCTGGTACCGGGCAGCCGCAGCGCGCGATCCAGCACCACGCGTACCGGCGAGCGCGCTTCCATCCCCGGCAGGCGGCAGGTCAGATGCGGATCGTCCGCCAGCACGGTGCCGATCCCGACCAGGATGGCGTCGCTTTGCGCGCGCAACAGATGCACGCGTGTCCTCGCCGCCTCTCCGGTGATCGCGACCGGCTTGTGGCCGGCGGCGCCGATCATCTCGTCGGCGGATACCGCGAGTTTGAGGATGACATAGGGACGCTTGTCGCGAATACGGCGGAAATGCCCGGCGTGATCGCGCGCGGCTTCCTGGGCGCCGAGGCCGACATCGACCGTGATGCCGGCGGCGCGAAGTTTTGCGTGCCCCTGCCCGGCCACTTCGGGATTGGGGTCCTCGATCGCCGACACCACGCGCGCAATGCCGGAGGCGATCACGGCATCGACGCAGGGCGGTGATTTGCCGAAATGCGAGCAGGGCTCAAGCGTCACATAGAGCGTGGCACCCCGCGCGGCCTCGCCGGTACGCTTCAGCGCCTCGGGCTCGGCATGCGGCCGCCCGCCCGGTTGGGTCCAGCCACGGCCGACGATGACGCCATCATTCACCACGACCGCGCCAACGGCCGGGTTCGGCCAGGTCCGCCCCAGCCCGCGACGGCCAAGCGCCAGCGCGAGCTGCATGAAGCGCTGGTCCGCGGCTTTGGACTCCCTGAGTTTCTGCCCGTACTGGTCTTCCAGAATGCGGAAGATCATTTGCGCAACGTGGCGACCCGCGCGTCGTCTTCGCCGGTGAGCTCGCCGAGCACGGTCTCGAAATCCTTGGCCTCGCGGAAATTGCGGTAGACGGAGGCAAAGCGCACATAGGCGACGTCGTCGAGCTGGCGCAGATGCTCCATCACGATCTCGCCGATCGCCTCCGAGGAGACCTCCGCCTCGCCGCCACTTTCGAGCTCGCGCACGATGGCCGAGACCATCTTCTCGACCCTTTCAGGATCGACCGGGCGCTTGCGCAGACTGATCTGCAGCGAGCGGACCAGCTTGTCGCGGTCGAACGGCACCCGGCGGCCATTGCGCTTGATGACCGTCAATTCGCGCAACTGCACCCGCTCGAAGGTGGTGAAGCGGAAGTTGCAGGCGATACACACCCGCCGCCGCCGGATCACGGCCGAATCCTCGGTCGGCCGTGAGTCCTTCACCTGTGTATCGAGACTGTTGCAGCTCGGACAGCGCATCCACTCGCGTCCTTTACTGATAGATCGGGAAGCGGTCGGTGAGTGCCTTCACGCGTTCCTTGATGGCGGCTTCGACCAGCGGCGCCTTGCCGTCTTCCGACTGCGCCAGTGCGTTGAGCACTTCGGCGATCATGCCGCCGACCTGCTTGAATTCGGCAACGCCGAAGCCGCGTGTGGTCGCTGCTGGCGTACCGAGACGCAAGCCCGAGGTGACGAACGGCTTTTCGGGATCGAAGGGAATGCCGTTCTTGTTGCAGGTGATGGCGGCGCGCACCAGCGCCTTTTCCGAGACGTTGCCCTTCAGGCCCTTCGGCCTGAGGTCGACGAGCATCAGATGATTGTCGGTGCCGCCGGAGACGATGTCCAGGCCATGGCCGCGCAGCGTTTCCGCCAGCGCCTTGGCGTTCTCGACGACGTTCTTGGCGTAGACCTTGAACTCCGGCCGCAGCGCCTCGGCGAATGCCACCGCCTTGGCGGCGATGACATGCATCAAGGGCCCGCCCTGCAGGCCCGGGAAGATCGCCGAATTCAGCTTCTTGGCGATCGTCTCGTCGTTGCTGAGGATCAGGCCGCCGCGCGGGCCGCGCAACGATTTATGCGTGGTCGTGGTCGTGACGTGGGCATACGGGACCGGCGAGGCATGGACGCCACCGGCGACGAGGCCGGCGAAATGCGCCATGTCGACCAGGAGGTAGGCGCCGACACTGTCGGCGATCTCGCGGAAGCGCTTAAAATCCCATGCGCGCGAATAGGCCGATCCGCCCGCGATGATCAGCTTCGGCTTCACCTGCTCGGCCTGCTTCGCCACTTCATCCATGTCGATGATCTGGTCCTCGCGCCGCACCGTGTAGTGCGAAGCCTTGAACCACTTGCCGGACATGTTGACGGGCGAGCCGTGGGTGAGATGGCCGCCGGCGGCGAGGTCAAGGCCCATGAAGGTGTCGCCGGGCTGCAGCAGCGCCAGAAACGCCGCCTGGTTCATCTGGCTGCCGGAGTTCGGCTGCACGTTGGCAAATTGCGCGCCGAACAGCTTTTTCGCGCGCTCGATCGCCAGCGTCTCGGCAACGTCGACCCATTCGCAACCGCCATAGTACCGCGCGCCCGGATAACCTTCCGCGTATTTGTTGGTCATCACCGAACCCTGCGCTTCCAGCACGGCCCGGCTGACGATGTTTTCGGACGCAATCAGCTCGATCTCATGCCGCTGACGGCCGAGTTCGCCCTTGATCGCGGCGGCGATTTCCGGGTCGGCCTCGGCGAGGCTGGCCGTGAAGAACGAGTCGGGCGCGGAGGCGGTCTTGGCGCTGGTGGTCATAGGGCGAAATATCTCCACCGCCGCAGGCCCTTAGGGGCGTAGCGGGCGGTCTGGTGTGGCGGTCGAAAGAAGCGCCTGCGAGATACCACATCCCGGCCGGAATGGCCAAGCATTTGCGGTATCCCGCTGGTATTATGCCAGATATGGTGGGGGATGTAGTGGGTTCCAAGGACCCCTACCGTCGCCCCGGCCTTGAGCCGGGGCCCATAACCACGGAGCCCGTTGGAAGAGGAAGGCGTCCACCAAGGTGACCTTTCCAACCGCGGCGGCGCCCGCGATGAGCGCAGCGCGCTCATGCTCGGGGTTCCGGCTCGCGCTTCGCTTGGCCGGGACGACGGAGAGTCACGCAAAGCGGTACGGCCCACCCTTCGCCACCGAGCGCTGGAACGCCGGGCGGGCGTGCATGCGCGCCAGCCAGGCGGTGAGGTTCGGATAGGGTCCGAGCTTGTCGAACACCTTTGCCATCTCGCCGACAAAGCTCATCTGGATGTCGGCGCCGGTCAGCGACGCCCCGACGAAGAACTCCCGTCCCTTGAGCGCGTCGTCGACATAGCCGAGGTGGTTGGCGAGTTCGCTGTCGATGCGCGGATGCAGGGGCGCGCCCGCCTCCTTCAATCGTCCGACATAGAGGTTGAGCATCAGCGGCAGCATCGCCGAGCCTTCGGAATAATGCAGCCACTCGTTATAGGCTTCGTAGTCGGCGCTGCCCTGCGCCGGCATCATCGCCCCCTTGCCGTAGCGGCGGATGATGTAGTCGACGATGGCGGCCGATTCCGCGATCGTGACGTCGCCGTCGGTGATCACAGGCGATTTGCCGAGCGGATGAACCGCCTTCAACTCCGGTGGCGCCAGCCGGGTCTCGGCATTGCGCTGATAGCGCTTGATCTCGTGCGGAAGCCCGAGCTCCTCCAGCAGCCACAGGATCCGCTGCGAGCGGGAGTCGTTTAGGTGATGGAGTGTGAGCATGGGGCTTCCTCGTTGTTGTTGGCGCGCGGTTGAGCCGAGAGTGTCATTGCGAGCGAAGTGAAGCAATCGCAGACCGTATAGGAGGGGTGGAGCCAAGCGATACCCATCAATGCCACCCATACGGCGCATGTCGTGATGGGTTTCGCTTACGCTCTACCCATCCTACGATTATCTCCGGCCCATCCACGTCATTGCGAGCGCAGCGAAGCAATCCATAGCGCCGCGCGGGGATAGATGGATTGCTTCGCTGACAGGTGGATACAGTTTCGCGTTCTCGCGACCTTTTATCGCCCGAGGTTTGCATCTTCGTTTGCCCTCATCGAAATTAGAGGGCACAGGGAAGACCGGGTGCTTTCTGCACCCGCGGTCTCGCGTGCAATTGCGCACAGCAAAAACGCACACGAGCATACAGGTACAGCGGGAGCATCCCGGCCTTCCCTG
>NZ_LLYB01000066.1:81176-141195 GCF_001440475.1 Bradyrhizobium lablabi
ACACGGAAAACTCCGCGCAACTTAACGCCAGCACCGCGGCGCCCGAACCACACGACTTCGCCGTACGTCTCCGGCGCGAACGTCGAGCGCGCCATCAGCGTCCATCGCATCTCACCGCGCGTTCGTGACGTTCGCGAAGCGCCCCTCATCTCTGCCGTGAGACGGGCGGAGTTATGCGACTGATTTGGGTGAGAACGAAAGNGGGCGCTACTGGACACAACATCTAGCTGATTTGCCCGTCAGGCAATTCGATCTTTTGACCACTCGTCGGGCAGTGTCTGTACGCGGCTGGGTGAGCTTCAATTGCCGCATGGTGTGACGCGTTTACTCGCGTCGATCGTGCTCGCTTTCGATGGCCCGGCAATATTCGACAACGACCCTGCCCTTCATTTGATTGACTCAACATTGAACCTCCCTGTCATTCCGCTGACGTACATCAAGGGCCGGGGAACGGAGGTTTCCCATGACGACGCATCGAACGATCACCAATTTGGTAGCCATCGCTCTGATTGCTGTCGCGGTAACAGCCGCCACCCACCGACCGCTGCCGTCAAAGAACCATCGGAACGCACCTGCCGGCTTGATATCAGTCAGCGAATTGGCCGCTGACGTGAACAAGCTTGCGACTGACGACTACGACGATCAATCGTTTGTCTATTCGGCGAAGCGCAATTAACCGCGTGCTTCGCATGCTCGCGAGGATCGCGTGGCACGACATCGCCGAAATATGCCGCACGTGATCCAGTTCACAGCGCAACGCTTCGGGCGGGTCCATAAAGCGTCTGGGCTGACAGATGGATTTCCCGATATGGAAAGCTCTTTGCCACAGCGGAAAGCCAGGACGCGACGCTGGCTGATAACGGCCTTCCTGATTTACGGCGCGATGATCGCCGGTCTTCTTGGATTTGTTGTAGTTTTTTCAAGTGACGATACCCATGAAACAGCGGCCGAAAACACGGCGACCGTAGCGGCCACGAAACCTGCGCGCTTTGAGGCGGTGATCGCCAACTGGAACCGGTATCGCAACAAAGACGCGAGGGCGGACGCGCGGTAATCGCGCCGCGCTCAATCGAGAAGCAGGCGGCCGACCGGTTCGGCGCGGTCGCTGCCGCCTTTGACGACGACGATCTCGCCGCTGGCGGGCGAGACGCCGGTCAGCGCCGAAATGTTCGCGCCGTGGGTCACGACGAGCAGGTTTCCGCTCGCCGTCCATTTGGCGATGAGCGCGCGCCCACCCGCCGTCAGCGCCTCCCTTTGATCGCGCAGCACCACGACATTGCCGAATGTCGCCTCGGTCTCGACCGTGCCGAGGTTCATCAGCCTGCCCGTGTCGATGCACCGGCACCAGGGCGAGCTCAGGATCTTTTCGAACGCGATCCCCTCTCGCTTGAGCCGCGCACCGATCTTTTCCGCGTCCGCCCTGCCCTTGGCGCTGAGGTTGCGCTGGGTGGCGCAATCCTCGACGCGGAAGCCCGGCGGATCGCCGAAGCCTCCCGGTGCATCGGCATGCCGCATCAGCGCGACATGCCCGCCGGCGCGCAGGGCGTTCCAGGCCCTGGCAGCCTCGTCGGCGGTGGCGATCTCCGCCGTGGCGCTGAAGCCGAGCAGGAGTACGAAGATGGCGAAGCGAATAAGGGACATGGCCACCTCACTAGAAGTAGGCGATCAGGCGTCCCGCACAGATAACGCCGAGCCACAGCAGGATCGATAGCAGCGCCGTCGCCTTGGCCCCAAGGGAGGCTTCCTTTCCCCACGCTTCAACATGGCGCCATGGGATCGCATGCGCGATCACGATGTTGACCAGCGCCGCCACAATCAGCAGCGCCTTGGCCTGGAATGCCGGGTTTTTCACGACATGCGAAGCATCGGCGCTGAACAGCAGAAATCCCATACTGATCGCGAGCAGAAAGCCCACGCGTGACACCGGCAACAGCAATTGCGCCATCGGCTGGATCGCAATCGCACGTCCGAGCCCCAATAGCCTCAAATCGAGCGCCACGATCGATCCGACGAGCACCACGAACCCGATGATGTGCAGAATCTCGACCGCGGGATAAAGTGCGGGCGACGAGCGCATCGTGTGCCCCAGCGCGCTTTCCTGCAGCGCCAGGAAGATCGATGCGGCCGGCTGCTGTTCCACGCGCGGCCTACCGCAACTCGATGCGCTTGCCGTCGAGCACGATATATTCGATCCGCGCCTCATCCGGCTTGGTGGTGTGAGGATAGCCGAACACGGTGCAGGTCTTGCCGGGCGCGATCAGGTCAGCGGTTGCGCCGCGCGCCTGCATGCGCGAGGGTGGCGCCAGGATGAAGTGCCAGTGCTTGCCGTCGACCTCCATCTCGATCTCGCAATGCGGATTCTCGAAGGTCGATTTCAGGATTCTGCCGGTGACGGTGAACGATTTCGACGTATCGTATCCGCCCCAGCCGTGATGGGCGATCGCGGACGCCGGCACGAACGCTGCCGCCAGCGACAGGAATAAGCGACGGGTGATAGAGGTCATGGCAGCCTCCGTCGATCAGAGCCCGGAATCTATGGCGGCGCGCGCGCGGCAGCAAGGCTTTCACCGCGAGGTTGTGCTTCCATCCTGCTGCCCCGATCGGGTCCCCCTATAGTCCCGTATATCCCGCCTTTACCGGATCGTTGCTGCCGTCGAGCTGGCGCAAGTAAGTCAGCCCGCACACCGTCAGCCGATGCGGGTCCTTCTCGCCGGCCTCGACCAGCGTGGTGAGATATGCGGTCACCTTGGCGCGCGCCTCGTCGCTGGCCGCGGCCGTGCAGTTCAGAAGCAGATCATAGGTCTGCATGATGCGGTCGATCGCGGCTTCCATGGAATTCTCCTGATGTGGGATGACACCGTTGATACGGTCAAGCCGATACGCCGGCTTCGAATTTGGCGATTGCCCTGTTGGCGAGCCTGATCCGGTTGTATTCGCCGAGCTGGAACATCCTGACGATGATATCGAGCAGCCGCTCGTCGGTGGCGAAGCTGTCGGCGATGGCGCCGGTTTTGCGGAGGTAGTTCGAGGCAATGGCGTAAGCGTCGCCGACCACCTCGAAATTCATCACCTGCAACCCACGCTCGACCAACATGCCCCACCTGTTTATGGCCGGGCCAACAATGCGCAAGGGCCGGAATGGTTCCAATTTTTTTGGAACAGGGAACTCAGGGCCGCCAAACAAAAGGGCTTTCGGCCTGATTTCACTCAGGAAATCGGCAGTTCGGTCTCCGGATCGAAGAAATGCAGCCGGCCGGCCTGCGCCGACAGGCGGACCTGATCGCCGCGCGCGATCGCAGTTTCCGCCGGCACGCGGGCGGCGGTGATGCTGGCATTGCCGACCCTCGTCTCCAGCAGGATTTCCGAGCCGAGCTGCTCGACGACCTCGACATGGGCGTCGAAACCAAGGCCCGGGGCGCCGGCACCGAGTGAGAGGTGCTCCGGCCGCATGCCCATGATCACGCGGCGGCCGCTGTGGATCGCAAGCGCGGCCGCATCCGCGGGCCCGATCGTGAGCCGCAGCCCCTCCGCCTCGACCGACGTCACCCCCGCCGCGCTGCGCACGTTGACGTCGATGAAGTTCATCGCGGGCGCGCCGATGAAGCCGGCGACGAACTTGTTGGCGGGCTTGCCATAGACCTGCAGCGGCGTGCCGATCTGCTGAATGCGGCCGTCGCGCATGATGACGACACGGTCCCCGAGCGTCATGGCCTCGACCTGGTCGTGGGTCACGAACACCGAGGTGGTCGGGATTTCCGCATGCAGGCGCTTGATCTCGATGCGCATCTGGGCGCGCAGCTTGGCGTCGAGATTGGACAGCGGCTCGTCGAACAAGAACACCTGCGGGTTGCGCACGATGCAGCGGCCGAGCGCGACGCGCTGCTGCTGGCCGCCCGAGAGCTGCTTCGGCTTGCGCTGCAGCAGATCGTGCAGCCCGAGCATGCCGGCGGCGCGGTCGATCGCCGTCCTGATCTCGGCTTCCGGCGTCTTCTTGTTGCGCAGGCCGAAGGCGAGGTTGTCGTAGACGCTCATGTGCTGGTAGAGCGCGTAGTTCTGGAACACCATGGCGACGTCGCGGTCACGCGGCGGCAGGTGGTTGACCACCTTGTTGCCGATGCGGATGTCGCCGCTGGTGATGTCTTCCAGGCCTGCGATCATGCGCAGCGTCGTCGACTTGCCGCAGCCGGACGGGCCGACCAGCGCGACGAACTCCTTGTCGGCAATCTCGAGATCGACGTCCTTCACCGCGTGGAACAGCGAGCCATAATGCTTGTTGAGCTTGCTCAGTGAGATTGCTGCCATTGCCTCGCCGCTATCGAACCGGTTGCCTGTTTTTGGAAAGCCCGCCGCAAACCGCGCGGCGGGCCTCATGTCGTTGACTACTGCGCCGCCTTGCTGACCAGCGGGGCGTTCTCGGCAAGCACTTTTGCAATGTCCTCGCGCTTGCCGGTGACGGCCTTGGTGACGGCGTCGTTGAACGCCTTGTGCACGGCGGGCCATTGCGGGAAGTAATAGGCGCCGCGCACCTTGTCCGGGGAGTCGAGCACCGCTTCCTTCAACAGCTTCATGAAGGCATCCTGCTCGGCGATCTTCGGCCAGAACGTCGTATTGGGCGGCGGGGCGCCCGTCGACTTGAACAGCTTGGTCTGGCCTTCTTCGTCGAGCATCATCGCATTCAGCATCTGCTTGGCGAGCTTCTTGCGCTCTTCCGGTATCGACTTCGGGATTGCCCAGCCCCAGATGTCGTCCCAGCCGAACGGCTTCTTCCGGTCGGGGCCGAGTGGGAAGCGCGCGGCAGCGACCTTGCCGACAATCTTCGACTTGTTGGGATCGTTGAACGTGCCCCACCACAGCGTGTCCGCCACCGTGAATGCGGCGTCGCCGGCCATGAAGATGGCGTTGGCTTCGTTGCGGTCATAGGCCGGCATGCCGCGCGGCGAGATCTTGTGGGTGTTGATCGCATCCCACCAGTACTCCACCGTCTTCTGCATGCAGGGGTCGGTCAGGCTCGATTTCCAGCCAGCTTCCGCGAGCTTCTTGTTGTCGCGCTCGTAGGCCGGCAGCAGCACGTCGCAATTGTTGGCCCACATCGACCAGAACCAGCTGAACCAGGAGTGGTTCATCGACATGCCGCCGACATAGCCGAACTTCACCTTGCCGTCCGCCTGCAGCTTCTTGCTCATGGTGACGAGTTCATCCAGCGTCTTCGGCACTTCCTCCGGCTTGACGAGGTCGGATCGGTAGAAGAACACGCTGAAAGTCTGGCCCATCGGCACGACGGTGTTCTGGCCCTGCGCGTTGGCGAACACGATGGGCGACATGCTCCACTTGGAGCCGAACTTGTTGGCTTCGACGTCGTCGGTCGGCTCCAGCAGATGCGCCCAGGTCTGACCCCAGTCGTCATTGTGCCAGATGACGTCATACTGATCCGAGTTCGAGGTCAGCGAGGCCGTCATCTTCTCGACATAGACGCCGTAGGAGTTCGGCACCTTGACGATCTTGACGCCGTTCTTGGCGCCCCACGCCTCGAACATCGCAATCGAGGCATCCTGGATCGGGCTCGGCTGATAGCCGATCCGCAGTTCCTTCACCTGTGCGGCGGCACTGCCCGTCGCCGCCACCAGGGCCGCGGTTGCCGCAACGAACCATCTCGCCAGTCCCTGCATCGCCTCTCCTCCTCTTTTTGTTGTGTCTTTCGTTGCCTCGGCTAAATCCTCAGTCCGCGGATGACGTATTTCTGGCCGAACAGCGCGATCAGGAAGGCCGGCAGCAGGGCCATCACGGCGGTCGCCGCCATCAGATTCCAGCGCAGCCCCATCTCGGTGACGAACTGCGCCATGACCACCGTGATGACAGGCACGCGGTTGCCGGTCAGGATCAGCGCGAACAGGAACTCGTTCCAGGTGAACAGCCAGCACAGCACCGCGAGCGCCGATATCGCCGGCAGCGCCGACGGCACCGCGACGCGGATGAAGGCGCCCCACCGGGTGCAGCCGTCGATCATCGCAGCATATTCCATCGACGGATCGATGCCGTCGAAAAAGCCCTTCATCAGCCAGGAGAAGAAGCAGATGTGCACGGCGATGTGCGGCAGCAGCAGGCCGGTATAGGTGTCGTAGAGGCCCCAGCTTTGCGTCACGAAATAGAGCGGCAACACCCAGGAGATGTAGGGCACGCAGCGGAACACGTAGATGGTGCCGAACCAGAGCCGCGAGGCCGGCCCGGTGAAACGCGACAGCATGTAGCCGCTGGAGACCGTCACCAGCAGCGAGAACACGGTCGCCAGCGTCGAGATCAGCGCGCTGTTGAGAAAGGCTGCCACGATCCGCTCGTCGCTCAGGACCTCGGCGAAGCTGGCGAGCGTGAACTCGGTGCCGCGATGGACGTAATAGACGCCGGATTCCGGGCGCAGCGAGGTCAGGATCAGCCACAACACCGGAAAGGCGAAGGCAAAGCAGATGAAGGCGACCGCGAGCGCAAACAGCGTCTTGCGGCCGATCGGCGGCAGCCACGGCAGGAATTGGGGGCGGTTGACCATGGCCATCGGATCAAGCCTTTGCGATACGGTCGACGAGGCGGTAGAGCACCACGCCGATCACGAGAATGACGAGCCCGCCGATGATCGCGGCCGCCGAACCGCGACCGAGATCAAGATTGAGGAAGGCGTGCACATAGGCGTAGAGGCTGAACAGTTCGGTCGAGCGTCCCGGCCCGCCGCCGGTCAGCGTCCACACGATATCGAAGGTGCGGAAGGCATCGATGGCGCGGATCACCACGCAGACCACGATGACCGGACGCAGCATCGGCAGCGTGAGATAGCGGAACACGCGCCAGGTGGTGGTGCCGTCGATGGCGGCGGCCTCGAACGGCTCCTTCGGCAGGCTCTGCAGCCCCGCGAGCAAGAGCAGCGTGAACCACGGCGTCCACAGCCAGATGTCGGTCAGAAGGATGATGCCGAACGCGCTCCAGCGCTGCACCAGCCAGGGCTGCCCCTCGAGGCCGATCGCTTCCAGCACCACATTCACGATGCCGAACTGGTCGTTGAAGATCCAGCGGATCATGATCGCGGCGATCACAGGCGCCACCATCAGCGGCACCAGCAGGATGGTCTGCACCAGCTTCTGCCCGCGGAATGGCCGGTTAAGCAGCAGCGCCAGCGCCAGCCCCGCCACCAGCGCGCCGGCAACGCTCAGCACCATGAACAGGAAGGTGTTCGGCAACACCACATAGAGGAACGCCGGGTCCGTTATCACGGCGACATAGTGGTCGAAGCCGATCCAGGTCTTCTTGGGATTATAGAGCGCCCAGTCGCGAAAGCTGGCATTGGCGCCGATCACGATCGGCACGACCTGAAACAACAGCAGCAGCAGCGCAGCCGGCGCGATCAGAAGCAGCACGAAGCGCTGTTGCTCGCCGAACATGGGACGCCGTGATGCCGACAAGCCCGTTTCCCCATTTGGGCGTCAAGCCGTCACGACTCTTCTCGGCCGCTACGTGCGTGAAGCCTGTATTTTTTTGGGATTATGGGCGGGGCGTCGAAGGCTAGTCAATCCGGATTGTGCGAGGGGCACAATCGGATTGTGCAAGTGGCCAATAGTGGCCGGACGCTCATGCAAAATGCCGGCGACAATGGTGCGACTTGAGGTTGGCCGAAAAACAAAACGCACCGGCTCCGGAAAACCGGGGCCGATGCGCTTTGAGCAAGGCTTACTGCCTTGCCAGTTCATTGTCCGCTGTTGGCTGCCGGTCTTTTGAATGGCCGGCTTGACCGCGGAAAGAAATTCTCAGAGCCGATACAGGATCTGGTCGGTCCAGAACCGCTCGAGGCGGTGCAGCGACTTGTTCAGCGTCGCGAACTCCTCGTTCGAGATGCCGCCGACCTGCTCCACCGTCTTGACGTGCTTCTGGTAGAGCGCATCGACGATCTTGCGGATCTCCTGGCCCTGAGCGGTCAGGCGGATGCGGACCGAGCGACGATCAACGCGGGAGCGCTGATGATCGAGGAAGCCGAGCTCGACGAGCTTCTTCAGATTGTAGGAGACGTTGGAGCCGAGATAGTAACCGCGCGTGCGCAGCTCGCCGGCGGTCAGCTCCTTGTCGCCGATGTTGTAGAGCAGCAGAGCCTGCACCGAATTGATATCGGCGCGGCCGCGACGATCGAACTCGTCCTTGATGACGTCGAGCAGCCGGCGGTGAAGCCGCTCCACCAAAGTCAACGCTTCCAGATAGAGCGGCTGCACCGGAGTTTGGCCGGCAGAGCGCTCAGCGGTTTCCACCGCCGTTGCAACGGCTTTGATCATGACACTTCCCCTGTCGTCGTTTTTCGACTTATTTCGACGAAACTTCTGTCCCGCCTGATAGCCTCAACTTAAGGGGCCCGTTTGAAGATCCGCTTAAATAAGACAATAAAGAGATCATGAATTTAACAGAGTGAATTGTGCATTAAGCCCTATGGATCAAGGCTTTTTGCAACATTTCATTGAGGTTGGAAGCGCCCTGTTCACGCTTCGTCTGCATCCCCTGTCGCATTCGGAAACAGGTGCGTCAGAAATCGAAACGCTCGCGTAAGATGTGTGGTGGAACCCTTTACGGCCCTTAACGGTGAGCGAAACGTTACCGGCAAAATTTTGGAGAATTGTACGGGATCGCGTCGCGGTTTCTGCAGGCGGATGGAATATGGCGGAAAACTGCCGCGCTGAGGCGGCGGTGGCTTCATCCTTCGAGATGCGGCCAATTGGCCGCTCCTCGTCACAACGTCCTACGGCGGACGTTCGCGGGCGGCCATCCAGGCGAGCGCGAGATAGGCGCCGAGCATCACGGCCTCGAGCGCCACCACCGTCAGGCTGCCGCCATAGATGCCGGGAAACATCAGTTCGATCACCGCCATCGACACCACGGTGGTGAGCCACACCACCGCGCCCCAGGGCGTGGCAAGCCAGAGGCCGACGGCGGCGACGAGTTCGATGACGGCGAAATAGACGGTCGCGGTCTGCCAGGCCATCGACTGGTTCTCGAATGCCTCCTCGCCGCCGATGAAACCCGTGACCTGCGCCCAGTGGTACAGGCCCTTCATGATCGACACGATCGCCATGACGCGCAGGAACAGCACCAGGCGCCGCGTCCACACATTCTCGTCGGACTCGATCCGCTCCGAGGACATCGCCCCGACCGACATCGCATTGTCCCTGGCCTTGTCCCGCGCCGAAAGGTCAGACATGGCCACCGGCCCACGGGCTGACTTGGGAGCTGCCCCCGGAATCGGGCCTGAATGGTGCTGGAGTCTGCTCATGGTCTCATGTCTTGGCCCGCCGGCACGGCAAAATCAATTGCCGATGAGATGGATCAAGGCGCGGTGACGGGCGGCGGGCAAGGTGCTAG
Organism: Bradyrhizobium lablabi; assembly: GCF_001440475.1. Lineage (GTDB taxonomy): Bacteria > Pseudomonadota > Alphaproteobacteria > Rhizobiales > Xanthobacteraceae > Bradyrhizobium > Bradyrhizobium lablabi. The sequence goes on from NZ_LLYB01000066.1 coordinate 90,555, forward strand.
AACTGGAACAAATCAAAATTGAGCCGCCGCCTTCAGGAGTACCCATCACATGGCGATCAAATTCGGGCGTCCGATCGAACTGCGCGACGCGCCGCGGCGGCAGACCGCCCTCGCGTCCACGCCACTCGACCTGACCATCCGCCCCCGCCGCAACCGCAAGGCGGAATGGGCCCGGCGGCTGGTGCGCGAGAACGTGCTGACCACCGACGACCTGATCTGGCCGCTGTTCGTGGTCGACGGCACCAACACGCGCACGCCGGTGGCCTCGATGCCCGGCGTCGACCGCCTCACCGTCGATCAGGCGGTGCGCGATGCCGAGCGCGCGATGAAGCTGAACATCCCCTGCATCGCGCTGTTTCCCTACACCGAGCCGTCCTTGCGCGACGAGAACGGTTCCGAGGCGCTCAATCCGAACAATCTCGTGTGCCAGTCGGTGCGCGCGATCAAGAAGGAATTCCCCGAGATCGGCCTGCTCTGCGATGTCGCGCTGGATCCCTTCACCAGCCACGGCCATGACGGGCTGATCGACGACGGCAAGATCCTCAACGACGAGACGGTGGCGGTCCTGGTGCAACAGGCGCTGGTGCAGGCCGAGGCCGGCTGCGACGTCATCGCGCCCTCCGACATGATGGATGGCCGCATCGGCGCGATCCGCGAGGCGCTGGACGACAATGGTTTTGCCGACGTGCAGATCATGTCCTACGCGGCGAAATACGCCAGCGCCTTCTACGGCCCGTTTCGCGACGCCATCGGATCGGCCAAGACGCTGACCGGCGACAAGCGCACCTACCAGATGGACAGCGCCAATTCCGACGAAGCGCTGCGCGAGGTCGAACTCGACATCGCGGAAGGCGCCGACATGGTGATGGTGAAGCCCGGCATGCCCTATCTCGACATCGTGCGGCGGGTGAAGGACACGTTTGCGATGCCGACCTTCGTCTACCAGGTGTCGGGCGAATACGCGATGATCGCAGGCGCTGCCAACAATGGCTGGATCGACGGCGAGCGCGCGATGATGGAGAGCCTGCTCGGCTTCAAGCGCGCCGGTGCCGACGGGATCTTGACGTATTTTGCGCCGAAGGCGGCGGAGAAACTGAAGTCGGAGGGGTAAGCCCCCCGCTCTCTCACCGTCATTGCAAGGAGCGCGCGACAAAATTGCGCAGCAATTTTGCGCTGAAGCGACGAAGCAATCCATCTATCCGGTATGCCGTGCGATGGATTGCTTCGCTCCGCTCGCAATGACGGGGATAAAGGGCGACGTTCCCCTCAACCACCCACAATATTGCACGCTGTTAATGGTCGCAGGCCCTTGGCGGCAGCGCGGCCGGTTCCCATGTCTCGTTCGGGAATATCGGCCTGGAGGACGAACCATGTCTTATAGCGGCTCTGACAATGGCGGCAGCGGTACTTCTGCTGGCGGCGCCTGGCGGAACGACGGCGGGGTGCCGCCGCATGCGTTCGATCCCGATCTGCAGCCGGAATTGTTTCGCGGCGTGCTGACGCGGCGGGTGTTTGCGTTCCTGATCGACCTCGTGGTGCTGTCGGTGCCGGTCATCCTCGGCTACATCTTCATCTTCGTGTTCGGCATCGTCACGCTGGGGCTCGGCTGGATGCTGTTCTGGCTGGCGTGGCCGGCTACCATCGTGTGGGCGATCGTCTATTACGGCGCCTCGATCGGCGGGCCGCATTCGGCCACGTTCGGCATGCGCGCGATGGATCTGGAGCTGCGCACCTGGTACGGCGCGCCGGGCTATTTCGTGCTCGGCGCCTGCCATGCCGTGTTGTACTGGGTCTCGGTGTCGTTCCTGACGCCGCTGGTGCTTTTGGTCGGCCTGTTCAACGGCCGCCGCCGGCTGCTGCACGACGTGATCCTGGGAACTGTGATCATCAACAGCTCGGTTCGTACCCAGGTGGTGCCTTCGGGCCGCGGCAGCTACTGAGCGAGCCGCAAACTAATTGACCATCGGCCTTTGGAGCGCAATGCTGTAGCCGGTCCGGCCCTGAATCGGGTCTGACCGGCACTTTTGCGTTTTGATGCGTTTTCTTAACGGGAACTGGTGTCTACTTCGCTCGAAAGCGCTATGGTTGTTTGTTTCGGAGGCCTGACGAACCGACGTGACCCAGCATTCGCGTGATACCCCGCAGTTCTACCTGACGGCGCCCTCGCCTTGCCCCTATCTGCCGGGCAGGCACGAGCGCAAGGTGTTTACGCATCTGGTCGGCGACAAGGCCGGCGACCTCAACGACCTCCTGACCCATGGCGGCTTCCGCCGCAGCCAGTCGATCGCCTACCGCCCGGCCTGCGACCAGTGCCGGGCCTGCGTTTCCGTGCGCGTGATCGCCAACGAATTCCGCCCCTCCCGCAACTTCAAGAAGGTCCTGGCGCGCAATGCCGACATCGTCGGCGAGCAGCGCAGCGCGGTGCCGACCTCGGAGCAGTATTCGGTATTCCGCGCCTATCTCGACAAGCGGCACCGCCATGGCGGCATGGCCGACATGACCGTGCTCGACTACGCGATGATGGTGGAAGACAGCCATGTCGAGACCCGCATCATCGAATACCGCAAGCGCGGCGTCGATACCGGCATCACCGGGCGCGGCGAGGAGCTGATCGCGGTGGCGCTCACCGACGTGCTCAGCGACGGGCTGTCGATGGTGTATTCGTTCTTCGAGCCGTCGCAGCAGAGCCGCTCGCTCGGCACCTTCATGATCCTCGATCATATCTCCCGCGCCCGCCGGCTCGGGCTGCCTTACGTCTATCTCGGCTACTGGATCGAGGGCTCGAAGAAGATGGACTACAAGGGCCGCTTCCTGCCGCAGCAGCGGCTGGCGCCGTCAGGCTGGCTGCGGGTGGATGCCTCAGGCGAGATGTTGGCCGAGCCGCAGGATTAGGCACGCTCGGAGTTACCAACTCCGCTCGTCGTATTCCAGGAACAGCAGCAGTTGAATCGAGAGGCCGCGGCGTACTGGATCGCCCGGTCAAGCCGGGCGACGACGGCTGTGTGTGCGGCTAGTCACCCGAAGAACGTCTCGATCAAGAGCTTCACGTTCAGCGCCACGATGATGCCGGCGACGATCCAGGCCACGACCGCCACACCGCGGGGGATGACGAACTCGCCCATCTTGCGCTTGTCGGAAACGAACTTGACCAGCGGGATCACCGCGAACGGCAATTGCATCGACAGGATGACCTGGCTGAATACCAGGAGCTGGCTGGTGCCACGCTCGCCATACAGCGCGGTGACGATCACGACCGGAACGATGGCGATGCCGCGCGTGAGCAGCCGCCGTGCCCAGCTCGGCAGGCGGAGGTGCAAAAAGCCTTCCATCACGATCTGGCCGGCCAGCGTCGCCGTCACGGTCGAATTGAGGCCGGAGGCGAGCAGCGCCACTGCAAACAGGGTCGAGGCGATGCCGAGGCCGAGCAGCGGCGACAGCAATTCATAGGCCTGGCCGATCTCGGCGACCTCGGTGCGTCCGCTCGAATAGAAGGTGGCGGCGGCGACGATCAGGATCGCGGCGTTGATGAACAGCGCCAGCATCAGCGCGATCGTCGAGTCCGTCGTCGCCCATTTGATCGCCTCGCGGCGGCCTTCGTTGGTGCGTTCATAGGCGCGGGTCTGCACGATCGCGGAGTGCAGATAGAGATTATGCGGCATCACGGTCGCGCCGATGATGCCGATCGCGATGTAGAGCATTTCAGGATTGGTGACGATCTCGGGCGACGGCACAAATCCCTTCAGCACGGCCGCCACCGGCGGCGCCGCGGCCACGATCTGAATCGAAAAGCAGATCGCGATCACGATCAACAGCGAGATGACAAAGGCTTCGAGGAAGCGAAAACCCTTGTTCATCAGGAGCAGCAGCAGGAAGGCGTCGAGTGCGGTGATCAGCGCGCCCCAGATCAGGGGAATGCCGAACAAGAGGTTGAGCGCGATCGCGGTGCCGATCACCTCGGCGAGGTCGCAGGCGATGATCGCGGCCTCGCAGGCCAGCCACAGCATGAAGTTGACGGGCCGCGAAAAGCTGGCGCGGCAGGCCTGCGCCAGATCGCGGTCGGTAACGATGCCAAGCCGCGCGGCCAGCGCCTGCAGCAGGATCGCCATCAGGTTCGACAGCAGAATGACCGCCAGCAGCGTGTAGCCGAACTTCGAACCACCGGCGAGATCGGTGGCCCAGTTGCCGGGATCCATGTATCCGACCGAGACCAGGTAGCCGGGGCCGAGGAAGGCGAGCAGCCGGCGCGACCAATGCCCGCCAAAGGGCACGGAAATGGTCGAATTCACTTCAGGCAGGCTGCGCTGGGCACCGGCGGCAGCGTCAGCGCGCCAGCCGGTGGCGGTCGTGTCAGACATGGTCAAACTCTTGGCCGAGGGTTCGGCGCTCAAACCGGGCGTTCGTGCGTCCATTTCAAAGCGATAACCGAGCTTCCGGCTTATTGCAACTCATTTGCAACTGCATCTGGCGATCACGAAAATGATACCGGCGCCGGATCTGGAAAAGCACTGAGGAAGTGCTTTATGCTATCAGCATGATCAAGATCCCGGTCGAAACGCCTACGGCCACGCTGCGATACGCCCTCACCCCTGATGAGGCTGGGATTGCCGCCATCGAAGCGACCTTTGCCGCCTATGACCGGATGATGGCGATCCTCGCCGAGGTTGCGCCTGTTGGCGCCAACCTCGTCGCCCTTCACGCCCAGGCTTACGAGCGCATTCGCACCGAGACTGGCCTGCCGGCACGTCTGGTGACGCTCGGCCTGCGTGACCGCGCCAACTATGTGGCTGATGCGCCGGTACGCAGACTTCCACTCGACGACAAGTTGTTCGCAATCAAGGGACCAACTTCACTGACGATTAGCACTGTCCAGGGACGTGTCTTGGTGCCGTTCGAAATCCCCGGCTACCTTGCCGGCTGGGAAAGTCCCTTCCCGGCTCACCTGGTCTCGGACGGCCGCGCCTACGAACTCCACTTCGCCGTCAAATCGAAATCATCACCGGAGGAGAAGACCATGGTTCACGAGGGTATCCTTGCGCGTATGGGTAGACTTCTTGCCGCTATCGCCAGCGAGACCATCGACAATGTCGAGAACAGCAACAAGGTCGCGCTGGTCAAACAGGCGATCCGCGAGATCGACGCCGGCGCCGATGAAGCACGCCATGCACTCGGCAAGTCGCGCGCCGAGGAATTCCGTCTCAAGCGGCGGCGCGAGGAGCTGGACAGCGAAGTCGCAGCGTTAACGGAAAAAATCCGTCTCGCAATTGCGGAAAATCGCGAGGATCTCGCACGCGCCGGCGTCGCACGGCAAATTGATCTGGAATCGCAGGGCACGGCGCTCGAACGTGCGATGGACTTCATCGAACTCGAAATCGATGAGCAGACCAAGGCCTTGCAAGCGATGCTTGGCGCACGACGTGAAGCCGAAACCCGCCTGGCCGATCTCGAGGCAAGCCTCGCAAAACATGCGCCGCAGGAAACCGGACGCGCGGCTGGCGCGACTAAAACAGTGAGTCCCGATCGGGCAATGGCGGCGATCGCACGCGTCACCGGCGTGCCTGCAGCCGGCCTGCCCGGTGACAAGGAGCTCGACGAACTCGACCGGTTGCACCGCGAAAAGGAAATCGCGGCCCGCCTTGAAAGGATCAAATCGCAGCAATGAGTGCCCTGACCGACATCCTGCTAGCGCCGGACGTGCGGCCTTTCGCCGTGGCTGCCGCAATCATGATGGCGTTGGGCGGCATCGAATTGCTGGCGATGCTGATCGGCTTCTCGATCGGCGAACTCTTCGGAAAAGAAGTCGCCGTCGACGTCGACCACGGCAACGGCCTCGGCGGCCTGTTCCTGTGGATCAATGCGGGGCGCCTGCCGCTATTGATCCTGATCATCCTCGCACTCGGCGTGTTCTCGATCACGGGATTCTTCCTGCAGGGGCTGGCGCACGGTGTCGGAATTTCGGTCCCGGCCTCGATCGCGGCGCTCGCCGCAACAGCCGGCAGCATCCCCATCATCCGGGTCACCAGCCGTAGCATCGCTCGCATCATCCCGCGCGACGAGACCTATGCGGTGGACGAGGCCGACTTCATCGGCCACGTCGCCGAGGTTTCGATCGGCCCGCTCGACCAGGGGCTGCCCGGCCGCGTCCGTCTCAAGGATGTCTTCGGCAACTGGCATTCTCTCGTCGCACGCGCCAGTCCCGAATCCACCCCGCTTCCGGTCGGCGCCAGCGTGCTGCTGGTCGACCGGGACGCCAAGAGCTTTATCGCCATTTCCGCTCCAGCCGACCTCATTGCGCAACAACGATCAGACAGGGCTTAACACATGTGGGAACTTGCAGTACCCGTCGCTATTGGCGTCATTGCCATTCTTGTTATCGGTCTCCTGCTCGCCAAACTCTACCGCCGCTCGACGCGTGACGAAGCCTATGTCCGCACCGGCCTCGGCGGCCAGAAAGTCGTCCTCGACGGCGGCTCGATAGTCCTTCCGGTTTTCCATTCCGTCGCCTCGGTCAATCTCAAGACGCTGCGGCTTGAGGTCGCCCGCGGCGGCCCGGATTCGATGATCACCAAGGATCGCATGCGCGTCGACATCGGCGCCGAATTCTACTTGCGCGTCAAACCGGATAGCTCGTCGATCGCGCTCGCCGCGCAGACGCTGGGCAGCCGGACCCAAAACGGAGGCGAACTGCGCGAACTGATCGAGGCCAAATTCGTCGACGGCCTGCGTTCGGTGGCCGCCACCATGAACCTCGAAGAGCTGCAGGAACAGCGCGCGACCTTCGTCAAATCGGTGCAGGAGGCGGTCGGCGCCGACATCCAGAATAACGGCCTCGAACTTGAATCGGTCTCGCTGACGCGGCTCGACCAGAGCGACATCAAGCATTTCAATCCGAGCAATTTCTTTGACGCCCACGGCCTGACGACCCTGACCAAGATCACCCGGGAGCGCGAACAAGAGCGCAACCAGATCGTCCGCACCACCGAGGTCAACATCGCGCAGCAGGACCTCGTGGCACGCCAGACCACGCTGACGATCGAGGCCACCAAGCGCGAAGCAGAACTGGCGCAGCAGCGCGACATCGCCAACAAGACCGCCGCGATGCGCGCGCAGACCGCGCAGGTCGAACAGACCGCGGTGCAGAACGAGGCGGAATACCGCATCCAACAGGAACTGGCGGTCGCCAACAAGCAGACCGAGGCCAACCAGGCTCGCGACACCCGCAAGATCGAGGCCGATCTCGCGGTGAAGCGCCGCAACACCGAAATGGAGCGCGACCTGCAGATCGTGGCGCAGGAAAGCGCGATCGCGGTGGCCAACAAGAGCAAGGAGCAATCCGAGGCGCAGACGGTTGCCGAAACCGCGCGTGCGCTGGCGATCGCGGCCGAGGAAAAGGTGACTACCGCGAAGGCCGTCGAAATCGCCGAACGCGACAAGATCATCAACGTGATCGCGGCGCGAAAGGCCGCCGAAACCGAGGCGATGCCGATCACCGTCATGGCGGAAGCCGAGAACCAGGCCGCGGCCAACAAGGCGGAAGCCATCACCATGCTGGCCAAGGCCGACGCCGATGCGGCGACCACCCGCGCAGCCGGCGTCAAATCGCTCGGCCAGGCCGAAGCCGAGGTCGCGGCGCTGAAGGCGGAAGCCCGCAACAAGCTCTCGCAGGCGATCGTTGATTACGATCTCACGCTGGCGCGCATCAACGTGATCCCGAACGCGCTGGCCGAGGCGGTCAAGCCGATCGAGAAGATTTCGGACATCCGGATCTTCGACACCGGCGGCATGCTCGGCCGCGGCGGCGGCAACGGCGCCATGAACGGGCACGGCAACGGACTCGGCCTCGGCGACGGGCTTGCGGCGCAACTGCTCTCGGTCTCGGCGTTCAAACCGATCATCGACAAGATTTTGGCCGAGGGCGGCTTCGCCGCCGGTCCGGACGCGCTGACCAGCCTGACTAACGCATTGGCCGCGCAGCAACTGGCCACGCCGGCCGAACTGCCCGCCGTGGTGGACGAAGATGAAGATGATGTTGTGACGCCACCCGCGACGATCTCGGGAACGGGCAAGGCGACGCTCGGACCGAAATCATAAGTCACATCCGGGAACGGTTCCGCCGTTCCCATCGAGATCGAAGGAGGCCTGCCGCCTTCATGCGGCGGGCCTTTTTCTTGTTTCCTCTGCCTTGTCGGGAAACGGGTGGGTTGGGTCGTCCTCTGGCCGGACAATGCGGCCAGATCGATTCAAGCCCCAAGGATTTCGTCATGTCCGCCGCCGACACAACTCACCTGCCCGCGACCTTCAACCGCCTGGCCTGGTCGAACCTCGCGGCCCAATCGGCCGAGCAGATTGCGCTGGCCGCGGCGCCCATCGTCGCGGTGCTGATGCTCGGCGTCGGCGAAGGCCAGACCGGCCTGTTGCAGACGGCGCTGACGCTGCCCTTCATCCTGTTTGCGATTCCCGCCGGCCTGCTTGCCGACCGCGTCTCGCGGCGCTGGGTGATGGCGGGCTCGGAGGCGCTCCGCGCAGCCGCACTTGCCGGAATTCTGCTGCTACTCTGGTTCGGCGCCATCACGCTGCCGCTGCTGTCGCTGCTCGGCTTCATCGCGGTATGCGGTACGGTCGCCTATAGCGTCGCCGCCCCTGCCCTGGTGCCCTCGCTAGTCGATTCGGAGCAATTGCCCGCAGCGAATGCGCGGATCGAACTGGCGCGCACGGTCGCGTTTGCGAGCGGCCCCGCGCTTGGCGGCGTGCTGGTCGGATGGGTGGGCGCAGCGCCTGCGTTCGGGGTTGCCACGGCGCTGTCCGTGATCGCGGTCGTGCTGCTGTCCGGCATTTACGAGCCGGCGCGCGCCCCTGCCCCGCGCCGCCATCCCCTGCAGGAGATCAAGGAAGGCGCCGCCTTCGTGCTGCATCATCCGCTGCTGCGGCCGGTGTTCATCACGCAGTTCATCTTCAACACGGCCTCGTTCCTGCTGCTGGCCGTGTTCGTGCCCTATGCTGTGCGCCATCTCGGGCTATCGGCCACCGGCGTCGGCGTGACGCTTGGGATGTATGGCGTCGGCATGGTCGCCGGGGCGCTCTCGGCTACGCGGGTGATGAAGCGCCTCGCCTTCGGCACCGTGATCGGGCTTGGACCGGTCACCGGCTTCATCGCGGCGGCGGTGATGGCGCTGACCACCATCGTTCCGGCGGCATGGCTTGCGGGCGCAAGTTTGTTCCTGCTCGGCGCGGGCCCGATCCTGTGGGTGATCTCGACCACAACGCTACGCCAATCGGTGACGCCGCCCTCGCTGCTCGGCCGCGTCTCCGCCATCAACATCATGAGCTACGGCGCCCGCCCGCTCGGCTCGGCGCTGGGCGCCATCGTCGGCGGCCTCTACAGCGCCGAAGCCTGCCTCTACCTCGCAGCGATCATCTTCGCCGCGCAGGCGCTGGTTATCCTGCTGTCGCCGGCGGTCTCGCTGGCGCGCCAGCCGGATATGGTGGGGGAAGCGGCGCGCTGTTAGCCATCAGGTTCGCGCGCCGCTGAGGTCGTCATTGCGAGCGAAGCGAAGCAATCCATTTCTCCACGCGGGGACAGATGGATTGCTTCGTCGCTTGCGCTCCCTTGCACAAACGCTTCGCGTTTGTCGCAGGCAATGACGGGGTGAGTGCGGTGCGTTGTCGGCGATACCGCGCTTAAGGCCGCATGAACGTGAAGTCCGTATCGGGATCGCAATTGTCGGCGACAAAGCGCAGTTCCGACTGAACGTCGGCGACAGACCGGCTCTCGAGATATTTCGAGACGATCAGGCCGAGCAGCGCCCGGCAGACGCCGTCGGCGCCTTGTCCGGCAGCCTCTGCCTCCGCTATGGCGGCCGTAAAATGGCGGGTGGCGATCTCGGTTGCCGACATGTTGGCTTCCATCTTATGCACGACCGCATCGTGCGGCCGTTCGATGCAGTTGAGGCCGGGCGCAGCGGCAGCGCATTGACGTGAATCAATCGAACGCGCTGGCACGTCAGCTCGCCAGGTACCGCTCGTATTTCCCCGCCACCACCTCGTCCGCAGCGATGTCCGGATCAAGCGTGTACAGATCCTGCGCGCGGCCGATGCCGCGCAGCGCGTAGCGGCCGGTGGAGACGAGGTAGTTGCGCCCGGCGGCATCGAGGCCGGCGCGGAACGCCGACGACATCAATAGCTCGCGGTCGACCGAGCGGCACATCGCGGCGATGCGGCTGACTTCGTTCACCGCCGGCCCGACCACGGTGAAGTCGAGCCGGTCGTCGCTGCCGATATTGCCGTAAAAGACTTCGCCGACATGCAGGCCGACATGGGCCGATGTCACGGGCCTGCCCTCCGCGGTGCGGCGGGTGGTGAGCGCCTTCATGTTGCGGCGGAAGCGATGCTCGGCGCGCAGCGCGGCGCGCTTGGCCTTCGCCATGTTCTCATGCGTGAACATCGCCAGCACGCCGTCGCCGATCAGCTTCAGCACCTCGCCGCCGGCGTCGTGGATGGCATCGATCGAGGCCTGGGCGTAATCGTTGAGGAATGGAATGATCTCGCCGGGATCGATGCTCTCGCTGATCGCGGTCGAGCCGCGCAGGTCGGAGAACCACAGCACCGTGTTGATCCGCTCGGTAACGCCGCGCGTCATCCGTCCGCGCAGCACCTGCTCGGCGGTATCGCGCCCGAGATAGACGCGCCCCAGCGTCTTGGTGATGTCGGCCTGCGCCGCGGATTTGATCGCAAGCCCCAGCACCGGAACGAGATCGCGCAACGCCGCCAGCCCCTGCGCGCCAAAGCCCTCGTCGCGCCTTGTCACCCAATAGGAATAGACGCAATCCATCTGCCCCATGGTGCCGGCCTCGCCGAACTGGTGCACATAGGCCACGAGGTGCTTGTGGCCCTTCTCGGCGAGTTCGTTGACGAACTTGAACCGCTGGGCCGCGCCGTCGGCGAGGTCGATCGGCAGTTCGTCATGGCCATGTTCGAGCATGTGGTAGAAGATCGAGCTGCGCCAGGCCTGCGCGGCTTCGCCCTCATTGGTCGAGCCATATTCGAAGACGTCGCTTTCGTTGGTCTCGGCATCGTTCCAGCGAAAGCCGCGGCCCTCGAAAATCGGATGCAGCGTGTCGATGAAGACCATTCCGCGCGACACATGGAGGCCTTCGGCGCGGCAACGCTCGCAGAAGCCGCGGACCAGGTCGTTTTCGGGCATGCCTGTGAGGCCCTGGCTGACCAGCCAGTTCGTCAGGCGCAAACGGGGTGTGAGTTCCATACGCTATTATGACGCGCAATCGTGACGAGTGAAAGCCTCGCGCCCTTCAACGTTTCGCGCGCGTCACCGCCTCGCCGTCTTCCTTGACGAAGGAATCGACCGGGTTATCCAGCAGATCGAGCACCAGCTCCGACGGCCGGCACACCCGGACGCCCTTCGGCGTCACCACGATCGGCCGCTGGATCAGGATCGGATGCGCAAGCATGACATCGACCAGCTCGTCGTCGCTCCATTTGGGATCGGCAAGGCCGAGTTCGGCATAGGGCGTGCCCTTTTCGCGCAACAGCTCGCGCGGCGAGATGCCGAGGGCCCCGATCAGTTCGACCAGCCGCGCGCGGCTCGGCGGCGTCTTCAGATACTCGATCACCTCGGGCTCCTCGCCGCTCTGCCGGATCATCGCCAGCGTGTTGCGCGAGGTGCCGCAGGCGGGGTTGTGATAGATCGTGACGCTCATGGTCGGGCCTCCTTCGTCGCTGCCGCCTCGCCTGCCCCACGCAGCAGCCACGTCATGAAGATCAAGGCAACTACCGCGCCGCAGAGTTCCGCCGCGATAAAGCCCGGCAGATCGGCGGGGCGAATGCCGGAAAACGTATTCGTCATCGAGCGCGCGATTGCAACGGCGGGATTGGCAAACGAGGTCGAGGCCGTGAACCAGTAGGCTGCCGTGATGTAGAGGCCGACCAGCCACGGCACGGCAACGACGGAGAACCTGATGCCGCCCAATATCGTCGCGACAAGTCCGAACGCGGCCATACCCTCGGCGAACCATTGCGCGCCGCCGGTTCGCATCTTCAGCGAAGCATCGATCAAAGGCAGCGCGAACATCGCATGCGCGATCATGGTCCCCATAATTCCGCCCGCGATCTGCGCGGCGACATAGGCCAGCGCGTCGCGCGGCGCGAGTTCACGCTTCAATGCAAAGACCAGCGACACCGCCGGATTGAAATGCGCACCCGACACCGGTCCGAGAATGGTGATGAGGACGACCAGGATGGCACCGGTCGGCAGTGTGTTGCCGAGCAACGCCAGCGCGACGTCCTTGGTCAAGGTCTCCGCCATGATGCCGGAGCCGACCACGGTCGCAACCAGCAGCGCAGTCCCGAGTGCTTCGGCCGCGAGCCGGCGTGGCAGATCGAATTCGGACATTTAGCTGGCCTTCTCCTGGCCTGAGGTCGAACCGTCGCTGCGGCCGATGTCGCGCAATCTGGCCCCAAGCGATAGCCGGTCGATGCTTTCCAGCGGAAGGCTGGTGAAGGCGGCGATTCGATTCTTGAGATAACGGAACGCTGCGACGAAGGCCGCCTCCTTCTCGATGTCGGTGCCCCCGACTGCGGCAGGATCCCCAATGCCCCAATGCGCCGTCATCGGCTGTCCCGGCCATCTCGGGCAGGATTCGCCCGCCGCGTTGTCGCAAACCGTAAAGACGAAATCCATCACGGGAGCATCAGTGCGCGCGAACTCTTCCCAGCTCTTGGAGCGCAAATCGTTCGTGGGGTAATCGAGACGGTTCAAAACCTTGATCGCAAATGGATTGACCGTACCCTTGGGCTGGCTGCCGGCGGAGAAGGCGCGGAAGTTGCGGCGGCCGTCCTTGCGCAGGATCGCTTCCGCCAGAATCGAACGTGCGGTGTTTCCGGTACACAGGAAGAGAACGTTGTAGAGACGTTCAGACATGGGCTTTCCTCCTTGTCTTCGGCGGACAACAAGGCGTGAGGTCCTCGATTAACGGCCCGCAGATCTCGGGACGTCCGTCGCAGCAATCCCGCAGCATGAATAGAACCACGGCCTGAAATGCCTTGAGATCGGCGCGGTAGACGATCGAACGGCTGATACGCTGCGCCGTCACCAGCCCGGCGCGGGACAGGATGGCGAGATGCGAAGACATGGTGTTTTGCGGGACCGCCAGTTTTTTGGCGATGTCGCCAGCGGCGAGCCCCTCGGGCTCATGCTTCGTCAGTAGCCGAAACACCTCGAGGCGGGTCGACTGGGCAAGCGCGGCCAGCGCGAGAATGGCTTGTTCGGATTCCATATATCGAGATTTATCGATATAATATTCCCTGTCAACTCTCCGTTTGAGCCGCACTTCTGGTTGCCGAAATATCCTCGCCTTGGTTAGGACGGGTCATGCAATTGCAATCAACCCTGACCTGTCCGGCTTGCGGACACCAGGCTACCGAAACCATGCCCACCGATGCGTGTCAGTTCTTCTATGACTGCAGGGGCTGCGGACAGCGGTTGAAGCCTATTCCTGGCGATTGTTGCGTGTTCTGCTCTTACGGCACCGAACCATGCCCACCTGTCCAAGAGAAGGGTAAAGGCGCGGGCTGTAACTAAGGTCGCCCGCTTAGCGGGCCAATCTATATTTCGATAATTCTAGAAATATAGTTGACAGTCTGGCCGAGCGCTGTCACCATGCCCTCATGAAAATCGATGACGCCGCCGCCCATCTGGAAGCGCTGGGCAATCCGACCCGGCTGAAAATCTACCGCGCGCTGATCCGCGCCGGTGGTGCGGGACTTGCCGTCGGCCGCTTGCAGGAAAAGCTGAAAATCGCGCCCTCCACTCTCTCCCATCACATCAAGGCGCTGGTGGTGGTGGGGCTGGTAACCCAGGTGCGCGATGCCACCACGCTGATCTGCCACGCCAACTATGAGGTGATGCGGGAGCTGGTCGGTTTTCTCGTCGCCGAATGCTGCACCGAAAGCGCCGAGACCAAGGACACCAAGACCGCGGCTTGAATGCCGTGTTTTTCTCGAACCATATTTCGATATTTCTGGTTTTACGGGAGGAGCGCATGAGCGGAACCAGGACCGTCGCCATCATCGGAGCCGGGCCGGTCGGCCTCGCCGCCGCAGCCCATGTGCTGGAGCGCGGGCTGCAGCCGATCGTGCTGGAGGCCGGAGACAGTGTCGGCCACGCCATGCGGCAGTGGGGCCACGTCCAACTGTTCTCGCCCTGGGAATACAATGTCGACAAGGCGGCGGCGCGGCTGCTCGCGGCGGCGGGCTGGAATTCTCCCGAGCCGGACCAGTATCCGACCGGCGCGGAGATGGTCGAGCACTACCTCGAACCGCTCGCCGGCAATACGGCGCTAAAATCTTGCATTCAGACCTCGAGCCGCGTCACCGGCATCAGCCGCACCGGCTTCGACAAGATGAAAACCAATGGCCGCGAAAAGGCACCGTTCGAAATCCGCTATCAGAACGGTCTGGGTCCGAAGATCGTCAGGGCCGATGCCGTCATCGACACCTCCGGCACCTGGCATTCGCCGAACCCGGCGGGTGCCAATGGCCTCCCCGCCATCGGCGAAGCTGAAACCGCCGACAGGATCGCCTATGGGATGCCCGATGTCCTGGGCAGGGAACGCGCGCGTTATGCCGGCAAGACCGTCGCAGTGCTGGGTGCAGGGCATTCGGCGATCGGCACGCTGACCGATCTGGCGAAACTCGCGCTGGACGTGCCGGGCACCCAGCCGATCTGGCTGCTGCGCGGCAGCGATCCCGCCAAGGCGTTCGGCGGCGGCGCCAACGACAAGCTGACGGCGCGCGGCGAACTCGGCGCGGCCTTTGCCGCGCTGGTGACCGCAGGCCGGATCAAGGTTGAAAGCGAGTTTCGCGTGTCGCACCTGATCGCCGACGGTCCGCGCCTCGTCGTCGGCGCCCTCTCCGCCTGCTCGGCGCGGCAGGTCGTGGTCGACGAACTGATCGTCGCGACGGGTTTCCGGCCGGATATCGATTTCGTCCGCGAGCTTCGTATCCGGCTCGATTCTGCGATCGAGTGCCCGGTGGCGCTAGCGCCGCTGATCGATCCCAACATTCACAGTTGCGGCACCGTGCGCCCGCACGGCGCCCGCGAACTGGCGCAGGACGAGCCGGGATTCTACTTCGCCGGCATGAAGTCCTACGGCCGCGCGCCGACTTTCCTGATGCTCACCGGCTACGAACAGGTGCGTTCGATCGCCGCCGACATCGCCGGAGACCGCAAGGCTGCCGAGCGCGTCGAACTGGTGCTGCCCGAGACTGGAGTCTGCAGCCGGTCGCTCGCGCCAGATGCCAGCAATTGCTGCGGCGGCCCTGCATTATCGGATGTTGACGCATGTTGCGTCGCGGATGAAAAATCAAAGCAGCAAGGCAAGACGGGATGCGGTTGCGCATCCTGAAATAGGGAGTAAACGGAATCTCGCTGGAAGGTCGATCCGTCATTGTCGCGATGTGCGTGGGGCAACTCGGCAGCCTGCTCCCCCACGTCGTCGTACCCTCGATTCTGGCCGCATTCCTGATTCCCGAATGGCACTTGAGCGGTGCGCAGGCCGGCCTGCTGGCGGGCTCCGGCGCCGCCGGCTACATGCTGACCGTGCCGGTGCTGGCGACGCTCACCGATCGCATCGATGCGCGCAAGATCCTGATCGCGGGCTCGGCGGTCAGCGCGCTCGGCACGCTGCTGTTCGGCGTCTTCGCCGCCGGCCTGTGGTCGGGCGTGCTCTTCAACGCCATTGCCGGTATCGGCTTTGCCGGCGCCTACATGCCCGGCCTCAAGGCGCTGACGGACCGGCTTGCGCCGGGCGATTCTTCCCGTGCGATCACGCTGTACACGTCGAGCTTCTCGTTCGGCGTCGGCATGTCATTCCTGGTTTCGCAGCTCGTCGCGGAGACGTGGGGTTGGCGCAGCGCGTTCCTTGTGACCGCCGCCGGGCCGCTCATCATGCTCACCGTGTGCTTCCTGCTGCGGCCGGTCGAGCCGAAGCCGACGTCGGGGCGGCTTCTGGATTTTGGTCCGGTGTTCCAGAACCGGAAAGCCATGGGCTTTGTGCTCGGCTATGGCGCGCACTGCTTTGAACTCTACGGCATCAGAACCTGGATCGTGGCGTTCTGGACCTTTGTCGCCGCGAGAAATTCCGACGCGCCGATCCTGACGCCGATCGTGGTGAGCGTGGTGTTCTCCCTGCTCGCCATGCCCGCGAGCATTCTGGGCAACGAATTCGCGCTCCGGTTCGGCCGTCACCGCGCCATCACGGCTGTGATGCTCGCTTCTGCCGCGGTCGCACTTCTGATCGGCTTCTTCGCCGACAAGTCGCCATGGTTGCTGCTGCCCCTGATCCTCGTCTATGCCATCACGGTACCTGCCGATTCCGGCGCGTTGACGTCGGGCATGTCGATGGCCGCCGACCCGAGCCATCGCGGCGCGACCATGGCGATGCATTCCACGGTCGGCTTCAGCCTCTCCGCACTTGGCGCGTGGGCGCTGGGTGTCGCGCTGGATGCGACCGGCGGTCCGCAGAGCGCGTCGGCATGGATGGCCGCCTTCTCGGTGCTGGCCGCCGGCATCCTGCTTGGCCCGCTGGCGCTGATGTGGTCGAGAAAAGAGACGATGCAATCGTGAACCAGCTTCCCATCATTTTGGCCCTCGGCACGACGCAGACGCTGGCCTGGGCGTCGAGCTACTACCTGCCCGCGATCCTCGCCGATCCCATCGCGCGCGATCTCGGCGTTTCCTCAAGCTGGGTGTTTGGAGCGTTCTCGGCATCGTTGGTGCTTTCCGCCCTGCTCGCCCCACGGATCGGACGTCAGATTGATCTCATTGGCGGCAGACCTGTACTGTCGATGTCGAATCTGATGCTGGCGGCGGGTCTCGCGCTGCTCGGCATGAGCACATCGATCCCGCTCATGATCGTCGCCTGGCTCCTGCTCGGCATCGGCATGACCGCGGGCCTCTACGACGCCGCCTTTGCCGCGCTTGGACGCATCTATGGCGATTCGGCCCGCCGCGCGATCACCGGCATCACATTGCTGGCCGGTTTTGCCTCGACGGTCGGATGGCCGCTATCGGCGTGGGGCCTGGAGACCATCGGCTGGCGCAACACCTGCTTTGCCTGGTCGGCGGCCCATATCCTGATCGGCCTGCCGATCAATTTGCTGATGCTGCCGGCGGTGAAGGGCGCGAAAGCCGCGGTGGCGGCAGCCGCCAAGCCGCATATTCCCATCGACCGGACCATGATCGTGCTGGCCTTCGTATTTGCTGCGGCATGGACCGTCACCGGCGCGATGGCGGCGCATCTGCCGCGCATCATGGAGGCGGCCGGCGCGACCACCGCGCAGGCGGTGTTTGCCGGCGCGTTGATCGGCCCCGCGCAGGTGGCCGCGCGGATCTTTGAAGCGAGTTTTCTCAGCCGTTTTCATCCGCTGGTATCGACCAAGCTCGCCTGCATTACGAATCCGATCGGCGCTGTCATCCTGGGGCTGGCGGGCGGCGGCGCGGCCAGCGTGTTCGCGGTCTTTTACGGCTCGGGCAACGGCATCCTGACGATTGCGCGCGGCACGCTACCGCTCGCAATCTTCGGCCCCGAGAATTACGGCTATCGCCTCGGCATCATCGGAGCGCCGGCGCGGATGGCGCAGGCGACAGCACCACTGCTGTTCGGGCTATTGATCGAGGCCATGGGCGCGCGGGTCCTGATCGTCTCCTCTGCGCTCAGCATCGCGGCGCTGCTGGCGCTATTCCTGCTGCGAAAGACATCGCCGAAGTCGTGAATCAAGACGTGGATGCCCGGGACAAGCCCGGGCATGACGCGGCTGATGAAGCACGTCGGACGTGCGGCAGGATACGACGCAGTCGATCAACCAGTTCAATCATAGAACGCGGGCGACATCTTCAGACCGTCGCGTTGCGCCTTGTCATGGTTGATCCACAATTGCCCCTTCTCCTTCGTCAGCGTGTCCGCGATCTTCTGCATCGAGGCCAGCGTCTGGTCCTTGCTGGCATTCATGCTGGGCACGCCGCGATTGTCCCAGTTGGCTTTGAAATGAACGGCATCGCCGGACAGAACGACGGCGCCGGTCTTGGGCAGTTTCACCAGCAGTGATTGATGGCCGGGCGTGTGCCCCGGCGTCGAAAGAATGATGACGCTGCCATCGCCGAACACGTCACGGTCTCCCTCCAGCTTGGTTACGGGGTGCTCCGGCTTGAACCGCGGCTGGTTGTTGGCGCCGGGCCACTCATATTCGGCCTTCTGGACATACAGCATGGTGGCGGGGAACATCTCGACGTTCCCGACATGATCGGGATGCGTATGGGAGATCGCCATCCCCTTGAGATCGGCGGGCTTCACGCCAAGCTCATCGAGTTGGGCCGCCAGCGTCTTGGGCCGGCGCCAGAGAACCGCCTTGGGATCGGCTGGCGCAAGGCCGCCTGGCATTGCCGCCACTGCATCCGTCACGCCGGTGTCCCAGAGAAACCAGCCCTGCGCATGTTTGATCAAATAGCAATTGTCGACAAAGTCCATCGACTTGCCTTCGTTGATGCCGGGCGACCAGCGTGAGATGTCGCCCGCGACGCCCTCACCGCAATTGAGAATATAAAGCTTCTCGACGCCCGGCTGCCCGGTTTGCGCATGGCCGACGCTGACCGAATGCGCGACTGACAACAACACTGTGGCAAGGCCGATTGCTCGTTTCACATTCACCTCCACCATCGACAGTTCCGCCTCTTGGGTTTGGCGGATCAAATCCTAGCTCACGCCTCCTCCAAAATCATCGTGGCTTACGGATTTTTGATCTCCGACGTCGCGATCCATATCCCCGCAAACACCGCGATCAGCCCGATGACGAGGTTTGGCGTGATCGGCTCGCCGACGAGCTGGGTGGCGAGCAGCCCGGCTGCGATTGGATTGACGGTCATGGTGTTGGCGACCCGCGTCGGCGAGGCCCGCTCCAGCGCCAATACCCAGAGGATGAACGCCAGCGCGCCACCGGCGACGCCGAGATAGATGCCCGCGATCCATTGCGGCGTGCCGAACCCGTTCAAGGCCGCGATGCTGCCGGTGAACAAGCCGACCAGGATCAGCGCCGCAGCGCCCGTCCCCATGCCGACCGTGAGGAAGCCCAGCGCGCTGGAGCGACGGATGAACGGGCGGGACCACACATTGTAGAACGCCATGCACAGCACCGCGCCCGTCATGATCAGCTCGCCGCGCCACGCCCCCGCCGGCGCCGCCGCAAGCCCCGAGGCGAGCGCTGCGACGACGCCGAGCACCGCGACGCAAACGCCGATCGTTTTCCGCTTCGTCAGCGGCTCGATGCCGAGCAGCGCTCCCACCACCATGGTCTGCAGCGGCAGCGTCGCCAACGCGAGCGAAGCGCGCGCCGCGGTCGTGAACGTCATCGCGATGTTATAGAAAACGAAGAACACGCCGAAGAAAGCAAAGCCGAGCGCGGCGACTGCAGGCCAGTCTGCCCGCTGCGGCCATTTGGCCCCAAGCAGCAACGTCGCCGGCAACACGCAGAGGAAACCGATGCCCCAGCGCAGAATGGCGAGCGTGATCGGATCGGCATTGCCGGCGAGATAACGCGTGATCGCGGCCGCACTGCCGCCAAGACAACTCGAGACCAACGCGATGGCAACGCCTACCCATTCACCCAATGCCGCCCCCTGTCGCCCGCCTCCATTGCGCGATCATATGGTGCTGCAATTCGCACGCGCGAGTGTCTCGACGGCTCGGGTGAAATTTTTCTGTCTTGCACCTCGCGGCGGACGCGCTCATGGCAGCAACTGTCAGCAGCATCCGGTGATCCCTCGCGCCTTGCGCGCGAGGCCGTGTCGGGCTTAGCCTGCAAGCGGGGGAAATCGCAGCCTCCCCGTGAAATGGTGATCCCATTCAAGCGCTGCTCGCTTTTCTGTGGAGCGGGCACATGGATGGAACAACACTCGAACTAGCGCTGTTTCTTCTCGCCACCTTTGCCGGCGCGCTGGTCGCCGGTCTCTCCGGCTTCGCCTTCGGCCTCATCGCATCTGCGATCTGGCTTTACATTCTCACGCCACTGCAAACGGCCACGCTGATCATCGCGTTTGGTCTGATCGTGCAGGGCTATTCAGTCTGGAAGCTGCGCGGCGCACTGGACTGGCGAAAGCTCTGGTCGTTCATGGCCGGCGCCGCGTTCGGCGTCCCCGTCGGCGTCAGTGTCCTGACCTGGGCGAACCCCGCCCATGTGCGCATGGGCGTCGGCGCCTTCCTCGTGCTCTACAGCCTCTATGCGCTGCTGCGGCCAGCGATTGCGCCGGTGAAGGCGGGCGGCGCATTGGCCGATGCTGGCATCGGATTCCTCAACGGCGTGCTCGGCGGCATCACCGGGCTTGCCGGAATCCTGGTGACGATCTGGTGCAGCCTGCGCGGCTGGCCAAAGGATGTGCAGCGAACCGTGTTTCAGCCGGTGGCGGTTGCGATCTTTCTGATGAGCGCATTGTGGATCGGCGCGAAGGGCGCGATCACGCCAGATACGATCAAGCTGTTCCTGATCGGACTGCCGGTATTATTCGCCGGCACCTGGGCCGGGCTCAAGCTGTACGGCCGGCTGGATGAGGCTTCGTTCCGGAGAGTGGTGCTGGTGCTGCTGCTGGTCTCGGGAGCGGTGCTCATCACCTGACGGTAGCGCCGGAACCGGGGAACGCCCGATCGCGTCCGGTCAATTGAGTGTGAGCGTTGCTGATGCCGGCGCGTGACCGCGTTGACACTCTGCGTCAGTGTGGCTGAATACGGCCATTGGGGGCTTTGCGATCCCCCCACGAGGCGACATGTCCAGGTGACTCGCCCAAGTATCGCGTCCCGGTTTCCCGGAGGCGCATACGCATGCCCGGAATACTCTCTCATCCGGATCCCGACACTCGGCCGCGCTGCATCACGCAATGCGGAATAATACCTGCCGTCCAGCCGAAACTTTGGGGCGCGCCAAGCAAGAAGGAGAACACCATGAAACNNACCCTCTCACATTACTCGCTCTCGGCGGCGCACTGCTGCTGTCGCATGCCGCNTCGCGCTGAAGCTATCGACTGGAAGAAGGTGGATGCCGCCCTCGGCAAGACCGCCACGGTAAGCGGTGAAGTGCACCGTTACGGGCTGCCGCGATCCGATCTGCGCGTGACGCTCGACGGCATCGCGATCAAGCCAGCATTGGCACTCGGAGGCTGGGTCGCCTTCGCTCCCATGCAGGGAGAGGCGATGCTGATGGGCGACCTCGTGCTGCTCGATACCGAGATTACCCCCGTCATGACGCGGCTGCTGGACAGCGGGCTGGACATCACCGCCGTCCACAATCACGTTCTCCGCGCCTCTCCCGCGACCTTCTACATGCATGTCGCCGGGCACGGCGACCCCGAGAAAATGGCGGCCGCGATACGCACAGCACTTTCATCGGCAAGCGGGACGCCGTTCGATCCGCCGGCTACTACCGCTACCGCCGCGCCCGCGGTTGATCTCGATACCGCAAAGCTCGACGAGGCGATCGGCGCCAAGGGCACGGCGAATGGTGGTGTCTATCAGTACGGCATTCCGAGGCGTGATCCGGCCAAGGAAGGCGGAATGCAGGTCAACACGCCACTCGGCGGCGCGAATGCCATCAACTTTCAGCCGACCGGTGGCGGCAAGGCCGCCATAACAGGCGACTTCCTCGTGACCGGCAACGAGGTCAATCCCCTGATCCGGGCGCTGCGTGCCGGCGATATCGAGGTCACCGCGATCCATAGCCACATGCTCGCAGAAGAGCCGCGGATGTTCTTCGTTCATTTCTGGGCCAACGACGACGCCCTCAAGCTGGCGCGCAACGTTCGCGCTGCGCTCGACAAGACGGCCGTCGCGCAGCATTGATCGCAATACGTCAAGCCGCCTTCCGCGGCTTGACGTAGCGCTGTGAAAACAAGGGCAGGCGCCGCAGCCAGCCGCCGGGCGTCGGACAATCAGAAAACAATTCAGGGTTGTATCCGACCAGATCCGAGAACTATCGCCTCAATCCATTCCAAAATTTCAATCAATTGCACCTAACCGGCATAGCATGCTGTCAAGAAGTTTTTGTCATGAGGACAATGACCGGAACTCGTTTCGGTTGTTTCTGAGCTCGGCATGGTGGAGCTCCCAGGCTGTGGAATCGACAATGCAAGAAGCGACCCGCCTACAAGAATTGGAAGCCGAGTGCCGGCAGCGCGCACTGAGCGAACCGGACAAGAAATGGTACTGGCTGGCGCAGGCTGCCAAGTACCAGGTACAGGCTAGCCAGAAGATCGCCTTCCACGCCGAAGAGGCTACCACCACCGACTCTCCGGAAGTCAAACTGGCGCAATGGTCGCATGGCCGTGACGAGCGCCGGCTGGCAGGCCCCTACGCCGTGAAGGGCGAGCGATAGCGCGGCTCTTTGTTTGACGCGTTTTCTTGACGCGAACCGGTATCCACCTCGCTTGGAAACGCCTCTAACGCCCCTGCTCTTCCGGCGGCTTGATGTGTCGGAACGAGAACAGGAGCGCCAAGTCGTACGCGATCTTCAGCGTACCGCAGATCACCAGCGGCAGCCCGGTAAACGATGTCATCAGCAGCGCGCCCGCGATTGCCGGGCTGATTGCGGACGCGAGGCTGCGCGGCACGGCGGTGATGCTGGCGGCCGCCGGCCGCTCGGCCGGCGTGACCACGGCCATGACATAGGAGGTGCGCGTCGGCACGTCCATCTGCGACAGCGCCGAGCGCAACAGCAACAAGCCGAGCGCCACGTAGAGGTTCGGCGCAAACGCCGCCAGGATCAGGAAGATGCTGGAGGGAATATGCGTGAACACCATGGTGTTGACGAGGCCGATGCGCTTGGCGATCCAGGCGGCCACCGGATAGGAGAAGGCGCTCAGCACGCCCGACCAGAAGAAAAACAATCCGGCCGCGGATAGTGACAGGTCGAAACGCTCGAACAGCCATAGCACCAGCAGGGACTGCGCGACGAAGCCGCCGGCAAAGGCATCGATGCCAAACAGCGCCGCGAGCTTGTAGACCGTGCCGCGCGAGGGCCCAAGCGGTGCTTGCGGGGCCTTCGCCTCGCCGCGTTGGTGCGGCACATGGCGATAGAGCGTCGCGCAGGCGATGCCGAGCGCGGCATAGGCATAGAACATCAGGCGGAATGCGGTGAGTTGCGGGCTGCCTCCGGCGACAAGGAAATCGGGCAGCGAGGCCGCAAGCGACCCTGCCGCGGTGCAGAGCGCGCCGATCAGGCTGTAGCGCGCGAACACCTGCGTGCGGCGCTCGTCGCTCGCGCTGTGCGCCAGCACCGCATGCTCCAGCGGCACCAGCACGCCGAGATCCCCGCCGGAAGGGTTGATGGTGCCGATGAAGGCGACCAGCGCGATCAGCACAAAATGCTCGACGGCGGGAAAGGCGATTCCGGTCGCCACCATCAGGCTGGCGCCCACGATCAATAGCGGTCGCAGATCGTGGCGCGGCGCAATCCAGCCCGTGATCAGCGTCAGCAGCGCCGTTCCGAGCAGCGATGCGGTCGCGACGATGCCGACCGCGACGGCGTCGTAACCGAGCGCGGTCATGTAGGCCGGCAGGATGATGATGGCAAAGCCGTCGCCGAAGCCGCGCAGGCCGCGCGCGATATAGAGCAGCCTGATCAGCGCGGAGCCGGTCGACGCCTTCGGTTCAATCGCGATATCAGTCATTCCGGCGTCCCTACGGCAAGGTAGTGATCGTGACCTGGTCGAAGCGCGTCACGCTGTCAGCCTTGGTCCATAGCGCAACACCGCCTGTCTCCCTGAACGTATCGTCCTTGACCTCGAACAGCACCGCTCCGTCATAGCTTACAGTGAACCGGTTGCCCTCGGCCCGCAGCGCGAGATTGTGCCATTCATTGGAAGTGACGCGAATGTTTGACGTGCCGAGCTGCTGCCGCCGGCCGGCGACGACACGATAGAAGCGGACATTATGCTCGAGCGCGTTGGCGCGGGCGACGTAGTAATTGTCGGGGTCTGCAAGCCGCACGACAACGCCGCCGGCCTGGTCGATCCTGCCTGCAACTGGCTTGAAGCGGACCTGCATGATGAGATCCTTCGCCGAGAAGCTCTCATGGATGGCGAGCGGAAAGCGGTAGTCGGTGCGGTCGACGCTCCGCTGCTCGATGGCGCGGCCTCCCCTGGCCGTCGGATCGGCGACGACAATCCATTCGCCCTCCGCGCCGCTGCCGGTCCGCGCAAACGAGAAGCCGGCCGGCGGGGAATCTGTGGTCATGCGGTCGATGGCAATCATGACGGCTTCTCCTGCCGCGGACGCCGGGAGGCCGGCGCATGCCAGGGCGGCCGCGGCGATCGCCGCGCGCAGTATTGACCTGATGGGACAAAAAAATATCGGCCCTGAACCATCCATGCGCGCTTCTCCCGACACGTCGGGTTTGCGCAGAGCTTGGACGATGGGCCGTCTGACGGGGAGCCTGCTTTGTCCCCGGTGGGGTAAAGCTACGACTGAAATCGGCAGGACGCAAGGCGTGATCGCGTAGGATGGGTGGAGCGAAACGATACCCATCATTTCGTGCATTGGCGCCAAATCGATGGGTTTCGCTTCGCTCTACCCATCCTACGGGGCTGTCCTGTTGACAGCCGAGGCGGTGCGCGCTTAATTTCCGCGCATGGGGATATTGCGATCTCCCCACGAGGCGACATGCCCAAGTATCGCGTCCCGTTTTCCTTGACGAGGGCGCAGCCATGTCATCCTACACCACGATATCTCCAGACAAGCTTGCACGATTGATCGGAACGGCAAATGCGCCGGCGCTGATCGACGTTCGTACCGACGAGGATTTCGCCGCCGACCAGCGGCTGATTCCGGGCGCCATCAGGCGCAGTCATCAGGACGCCGGCGAATGGAGCGGCAAATTTTCCGGCAACTCAGCCATTGTCGTCTGCATGCGCGGGGCAAAACTCGCGCAGGGCACCGCGGCCTGGCTGCGGCACGCCAATGTCGCCGCGGAGACGCTTGAAGGCGGCTTCGAAGGCTGGAAGGAAGCAAAGCTCCCGCTGGTGAATGCATCGAAACTGCCGCCCCGCGACGCGCAGGGCCGGACCGTCTGGGTGACGCGCGCGCGGCCAAAGGTCGATCGCATCGCCTGCCCCTGGCTGATCCGCCGCTTCGTCGATCCAAATGCCGTGTTCCTGTACGTGGCGCCTTCCGAGGTCGTCGCCGTCGGCGAGCGCTTCAACGCAGCGCCTTTCGACATTGAAAATGTGTTCTGGAGCCACCGCGGCGAGCTCTGTACGTTCGATGTGATGATCGAGGAATTTGGCCTCGCGACGCCGCCCTTGCTGCGGCTGGCAGCGATGGTGCGCGGTGCCGACACCGGACGGCTCGATCTGTCGCCGGAAGCGCCCGGACTGCTCGCCGCTTCCCTTGGCCTGTCGCGGATGTTCGACGACGATCTCGAGCAGCTCGAAGCCGGCATGACGCTGTACGACGCGTTCTACCGCTGGTGCCGCGACGCAACCGGCGAGACGCACAACTGGCCGACCAACAAGGCCAAGCCGTGATGGATGCCACAATGGAAAAGACGATCGATGCCGGCGCAAGCCGGCATCTCGATCACGGCATCAGCTTCGGTGAAGCCTTTCGCGTCTGGCTGCGGGTCGCCGTGCTCAGCTTCGGCGGCCCGGCCGGGCAGATTGCGGTGATGCACCGCATCCTGGTGGAGGAGAAGAACTGGATCTCCGAGAGCCGGTTTCTGCATGCGCTGAACTATTGCATGCTGCTACCGGGGCCGGAGGCGCAGCAGCTCGCCACCTATATCGGCTGGCTGTTGCACCGGACCGCCGGTGGCATCATGGCGGGCGGGTTGTTCATCCTGCCCGGCATCATCGCCATCATGGCGTTGAGCTATGTCTATGCGGCCTATGGCAATGTCGGCTTCATCGAGGCGCTGTTCTTCGGGCTGAAGGCCGCGGTGCTCGCCATCGTCGTCCATGCCGTGGTGCGCGTCGGCAAGCGCGCTCTACGCAATCGCGTGATGATCGCGCTCGCGGCGATCGCCTTTGTCGCGATCTTCTTTTTCAACGTCCCCTTCCCGATCATCATCATCGCCGCCGGCGTAATCGGCTATCTCGGCGCGCGCTTGGGCCGGCCGGAGTTTGCCGCCATCGAGCATGGCGGCGGCGGCAAGAAGGCGGCGGTCGACAGTCTCCTCGGTGAAGAATTGCCGGAGCATGTCCGCCCGAGCGTGGCGCGGGCGCTGAGGGTGAGTTCGGTATGGCTGTTGCTATGGGTCATTCCCGTGGCGGCCCTGCTGATCGGACTTGGACAGGCCAACGTGTTCAGCCAGATCGCGCTGTTCTTTTCCAAGATGGCGATGGTGACGTTCGGTGGCGCCTATGCGGTGCTGGCCTATGTCGCCCAGCAGGCGGTCGAGCATTATCACTGGCTGCAGCCGCGCGAGATGCTGGACGGTCTCGGCATGGCCGAGACCACGCCGGGACCGCTGATCATGGTGCTGCAGTTCGTGGGCTTCATGGCCGCCTATCGCGACCCCGGCGCGCTGTCGCCGATGTGGGCTGCCACCCTTGGCGGATTGTTGGCGACCTGGGTCACCTTCATCCCCTGCTTCCTCTGGATCTTCCTCGGCGCGCCCTACATCGAGACCTTGCGCGGCAACAAGGGGCTGGCGGGGGCGCTTTCCGCCATCACCGCGGCGGTCGTCGGCGTGATCCTGAACCTCTCGATCTGGTTCGGGTTGCACACGCTGTTCCGGCAGACCACGCCGGTCCGCTCGTTCGGGCTGTCGTTCGACATGCCGGTGTGGGGGAGTCTCGACATCGCCGCCTTCGTGCTGGCGGCGGCCGCGGCGACGGCGATCTTCCGGCTCAACATCGGGATGTTGTGGGTGCTGGCGGGGTCGTGCGCGGCGGGCGTGGCGCTCAGGTTTGCAGGAGTGGTGTGAGCGAAGCGAAAGATTCGTAGGGTGGGCAAAGGCGCGTAGCGACGTGCCCACCATCGATCGGCGTATTCACCGCGAATGGTGGGCACGCTGCGCTTTGCCCACCCTATGGCTACGGAATCACACCCGCTCGGCCGGCGCCAGCCGGCACGCCTCGGCGGCGGTCTCGATCTGCAGCGTGGGATGATGAATGTTGAACCGGTGCGATAGTTCCTCGCACACGCGGTGCAGGAAGGCGTCGTCGGTGCCGCCCGGGCGCACCAGATGGGCCGTCAGCGCGGTCTCGTTGGTGCTCATCGCCCAGACGTGGAGGTCATGCACCTCCGAGACGCCTTCGAGGCCGGCGAGATAGTCGCGCACCTCGACGAGCTTGATGCCGCGCGGCACGCCGTCAAGCGCGAGGTTTACGCTGTCGCGCGCCAGTCCCCAGCCGCTCCAGAACACCACGGCCGCAATGACGAGGCTGATCGCGGGATCGAGCCAGAGCCATCCCGTCAGCATGATGATGCCGGCGGCAACCACCACGCCGAGCGAGACGCCGGCGTCCCCGACCATGTGGAGATAGGCGCCGCGGATATTGAGATCCCCATGGCGGCCGCGCATGAACAGCAGCGCGGTGAAACCGTTGATGGCGACGCCGAGTGCTGCGACCAGGATGACGGTCATTCCCGCGACCGGCGCAGGGCTGTAGAACCGATTGACCGCCTCGACGACGATGCCGCCGACCGCAACCAGCAGCAGCCCGGCATTGAACAGCGCCGCCAGAATGGAGGCGCGCCGATAGCCGTAAGTATGCCGCTGTGTCGGCTGCTTTTGCGAAAGCCAGGCCGCGCCCCACGCCAGCAGGAGAGCGATCACGTCGGAGAGATTGTGAACGGCGTCGGAAATCAGCGCCAGCGAGTTCGCGGCGTAGCCGAAGATCAGTTCGGCGACGACGAAGGCCGTGTTGAGCGTGGCGCCGATCGCGAAGGCCGCACCGAAATTGTCCGGCGCATGGCTATGGCCGGCGTGACCATGGGAGTGATCATGAGCGTGGGAATGACCGTGATGAGCGTGATCGTGCGCCATTTCGCCTCGACTGGTTCGATGGC
This sequence comes from Bradyrhizobium lablabi, assembly GCF_001440475.1. GTDB lineage: Bacteria > Pseudomonadota > Alphaproteobacteria > Rhizobiales > Xanthobacteraceae > Bradyrhizobium > Bradyrhizobium lablabi. The sequence continues at coordinate 118,613 of NZ_LLYB01000066.1, forward strand.
GACTTATATAGCGCGCGGATGATCGAATACTATTACAGCGAAACCGCGATCAACTCTTCCACCAGCGGGCCGCCGCCGACCGGAAACACGATGAACTGCTTGCCGCCGGCCATGTAGGTCATCGGCGCGCCGACGGCGTTTGCCGGCAGGCCGATCTCGGCGAGCATCTCGCCGCTGTTCTTGTCATAGACCCACAGATGCGGATCGAAATTATTGAGATCGGCGATCCGGCGCGTGCCGCCCGGCGGCAGGCGCGGCGCGCCGAAATAGCCGGACTGTACGACGATCATCACCGTCTTGGTGATCAGCGCCCAGCTCCGTGTAGGAAACCCCAGCCGCTCGCGAATGCCGAGCTGGCGGATCGGAGGGATCAGCTCGCCGCGTCCAACGGGAATGCGCCAGCGGTGCTCGCCGCTGTTCATATCGATCGCGAGGATGCTGCCGAATGGCGGCTTCAGCAGCGGCACGCCGCGCGGTCCGGGCAGATAGCGGAACTCGCCGATGAAATCGTAAGGCGACTCTCCCGGCGTCGGCCTGCGAACGGTGACGACGAACGGCAGGCGATAGCTCCCGACATAGAGCATGCCGGTTTCCGGATCGATCGCCGCACCGGCCCAGTTGCCGCCGCCGGCGACGCCGGGCACCTGGATGGTGCCCCGCTCCGACGGCGGGGTGAACAGCGGACCGTGATCGTACTTCGCCACGATGTCCTTTGCCTCGTTGCGGAACTCCGGCGTGAAATCGACGAGGTCTTCCTCGCGCACGCCCTGAATATCGATCGGGGCTGGCCGCGTCGGAAATGGCTGCGTCTTCGATGCACTTTCGCCTGGGACGCTCGACGCCGGCACCGGCTGTTCCTCGATCGGCCACACGGGCTTGCCGCTGACGCGATCGAAGACGTAGACGAACGCCTGCTTGGTGACCTGTGCCACCGCCTTGATCGGCTTTCCGTCGACCGTGACGTCGATCAGGGTTGGCGCCGCCGGGGTGTCGTAATCCCACAATCCATGGTGCACGAGCTGGTAGTGCCAGACCTTCCTGCCGGTGGCCGCTTCGATACACACCAGGCTGTCGCCATAAAGACCGTCGCCGGGACGGTGGCCGCCATAGTAGTCATTGGTCGGCGTGCTCACCGGGAGATAGACATAGCCGAGATCCTCGTCCGCGCTCATCGGCGCCCATACGTTGGCGTTACCGGCCTGCCGCCACGAATCCCGTTGCCAGGTCTCGACGCCGGGCTCCTCCCCCTGCGGCACTGTGTGGAAGGTCCAGAGCAGCCGGCCGGTCACGACGTCGAAGCCGCGCACATCGCCGGGCGGCGACGGGCTTTTCCGCCACCAGTCCATTACGGACGAACCCACCACGATGACGCCACGCACGATCACGGGCGGCGTACTCATGGTGTAGTAATCGCGGTCGACGGGGCGGCGCAGCCCCTCCGCGAGGTCGACCCGGCCATCATTGCCGAAACCCGGCACCGGCTTCCCGGTCTTCACATCCAGCGCGATCATCTGCGCGAATGCCGTGAGCATGATGATGCGCTCGTCATCGCCGTTGCGCCAATAGGCGACGCCGCGATGCAACCAGCCGTCATTGGCGGGAATGCCGAGCCCGTTTTCGTAGACCTTGGGATCGAACACCCATTTGGTTTCGCCGGTGGCGGCATCGATGGCGGCGACCTGTGACAGCGAAGTCGAGGTGTAAAGCACCCCGCCGATCATCAGCGGCGTCGATTCATTGGCGCGGGTCGGACCGATTTTCGGATTGGCCTCCTTGATCGCCATGTCAGGCGACTTCCACCGCCAGGCAACGCGGAGGTTCTTGGCGTTTTCCCGGTCGATCTGCGTCAGCGGCGAATAGCGCGAAGCCGCATAGCTGCCGGCATAAGCGGGCCATTCGCCTTGGGACAACGCCTTGGTGGATTCAGGCAACCCGCCGGGGATGGATTGGGCGTGAAGCGTGGCAGGCGTTGCGAAAAAGGTGAGCGCAAGGCCGACCACCGTAATAAGCCGTAGCGATCCTGCTTTGCGCAATGCCGCCTCCTGCCTTTAGGCAAGCATCGGCGAGAATTGGGACGCAGTCAAAGGAGATCAGTCGAAATTGCGGGCGGATTACGAAACCTTAATCTCGCCTGCAGCACTGCTCCACGCCCCGCAACAAACTTGTTCGGCTTCGGCATAACCGTAGGGTGGGCAAAGCGACGCGTGCCCACCATTCGCGACGAACTTTTCCGATAGATGGTGGGGCACGGCGCTGGCGCGCCTTTGCCCACCCTACATTCTACTCCACGCCACGCAGGAATTTGTTCGACTTCGGAAGGCCGTGTGCGAGGCGGCCGGCGTCGGCACGGGTGCCGCGCCAGTCGGCCAATTCCTTGGCGCTCATGCTTTGCTCGCGGCCGGCGGAATCCTTCCAGGTCAGGCCGGCCTTGAATTCGAACACGGCGACGTCGGAGAGTTTCGCGCTGGAATATTTCTGCAACCGCACGCCGCGGCCGCGGGCCATTTCCGGGACCTGGTCGAGCGGGAACAGCACCATCTTGTGGTTGGTGCCGATCGCGGCAACCGTGTCGCCTTGCACGGTCGCAATCGCGCAGGCCTCGTTCGGCATGGTGACGTTCAGCACCTGCTTGCCCTTGCGGGTATTACTGACGCAGTCCTCTTCCTTGACCACAAAGCCCTGGCCTTCGCTGCTCGCGATCAGGAACTTGCGCTCGCCCTTGTTGACGAACAGCGACACGATCGCCGCGTCCTGCTCCAGGTCGATGAACATGCGGATCGGCTCACCATGGCCGCGGCCGCCCGGCAGCTTGGCGACGTCGAGCGAGTAGAACTTGCCGTTGGTCGCGAACAGCAGCAGTTTTGACGTCGTTTCCGCGAAGAACGCGTGGTCGAGCTTGTCGTCGGTCTTGAAGGCAAGGCCCGAGATATCCTCGACATGGCCCTTCAGCGTACGGACCCAGCCCTTTTCGGAGATCACCACCGTGCATGGCTCGCGCTCGACAAAGGCTTCCTCGATCGCGGCAAGGTCATGCTCGGGCGCGTCGGCAAACTGGGTGCGGCGCTTGCCGAGCGGCGTCTTCGGTCCAAAGATGTCGCGTACTTTCCGGACCTGCTCGCCAACCTTGGACCATTGCTCGGCTTCGGAGCCGAGCAGCGACTTGATGCCCTTCAACTCGTTGCGGAGATTCTTGTCCTCGGTACGGATTTCGAATTCCTCGAGCTTGCGCAAGCTTCGCAGGCGCATGTTGAGGATGGCGTCGGCCTGGATTTCCGTCAGCTTGAACGCCTTGATCAGCGCCGGCTTCGGCTCGTCCTCGGTGCGGATGATCTTGATCACCTTGTCGATGTTCAGATAGGCGATCAAATAACCGCCGAGAATTTCCAGCCGGTTCTCGATCTGGGTCTTGCGGTAGTTGGAGCGGCGGACCAGCACGTCGCGCAGATGGTCGAGCCATTCGCGCAAACATTCCGCAAGCCCCACCACCTTGGGGATCTTGCCCTTGATCAGCACGTTGAGGTTCAGCGAGATCTTGCTCTCGAGCTCGGTGAGCCGGAACAGCGATTCCATCATCAGTGCGGGATCGACCGCGCGGGATTTCGGCTCGATGATCAGGCGGACGTCCTCGGCGGATTCGTCCCGGACGTCGCCGACCAGCGGCAGCTTCTTCTCGTTGAGCAGCTCGGCAATCTTTTCGACCAGCCGCGACTTCTGCACCAGCCACGGAATTTCAGTAATGACCACGACCCAGGTGCCGCGCGCCCCCTCTTCCTGGACCCATTTGGCGCGGGTGCGGAACGAGCCGCGCCCGGTGGTATAGGCCTCGGTGATGGCCTCCTTGGAATCGACGACGATGCCGCCGGTCGGGAAGTCCGGGCCCTTGACCCACTTCAACAGCGACTTCGACTTGGCGTCGGGCTTCTCGATCAGATGCAGCGCGGCGTCGCAGAGTTCGGCGGCGTTATGCGGCGGGATCGAAGTGGCCATGCCGACCGCGATGCCCTGCGCGCCGTTGGCGAGCAGGTTCGGAAAGCCGCCGGGCAGGACCACCGGCTCCTTGCTCTGTCCGTCGTAATTCGGACGGAACTCGACGCCGTCCTCGTCGATACCCTCCAGCAAGAGCCGCGCGACCTCGGTCATGCGCGCTTCGGTGTAGCGGTATGCGGCCGGATTATCGCCGTCGATATTGCCAAAGTTGCCCTGGCCGTCGACCAGCGGGTAGCGCGAGGAGAAATCCTGCGCCAGACGCACCATGGCGTCGTAGATCGCCTGGTCGCCATGGGGATGGAACGAGCCCATCACGTCGCCGACGATTTTGGCGGACTTCTTGAATGCCGTGCCCGGATCGAGCCGGAGCAGCCGCATACCGAAGAGGATGCGCCGATGCACCGGCTTCAGCCCGTCGCGGGCGTCCGGCAGAGCGCGGTGCATGATGGTCGAAAGTGCGTAGGCGAGATAGCGCTCTTCCAGCGCGTCGCGCAGCATCACCTCGTGGATTTCGGCCGGCTCTTCCGGCGGCAGCTGTCGTTTTCCCATGGGGAGGGGTTAAACTCTGCTGGCAAATCCGGCAAGCCATATGCCGAATGGAATTTTCCGGCGTCCCCCCTGCGAACGCAGGAGCCCATAACCACAGGCGTTTATTGGAAAAACGACTGATAGCGCGGGGCGAACGACTGCCGCGGCGTATGGGTCCCCGCATTCGCGGGGACGACGGAGAAAGAGCAAGTCAGGCCGGGGAACTGATTCGCGCTCGGTCCGGCATCAGGCATTATGGCCCCGCTGGCCCCCTCAGTTCACATGTTGATCACCGGGGAGTGCTCCGAGCGGCAGGACGCCGCGGGATGCCGGCACCGACCGCAGCCGGTTCATGGCGGGCAGTTCCACGAACCTCCAGGACAGCCAGGCCAGCGGCGTAATGAAGACAACTGACAGAACAAAGGCAGCGATAACGATGACGGTCACCGGCACGGAATCGAACTGGGCGATCGAATAGACCATCAGCCGGTTTGCGCCCCACAGCGCAAGCGGATGCAGCAAATAGAAGCTGTAGGAAATCCTGCCATAGAGCCTGACCACCGCGAGGTCGAGCGGCGCGAAGGTCGTCGCTTCGGCGCGCCAGGCAATCAACATCACCAGGGTCGCGGCCGACAGGCATTGCACCAGCAAGGTCCAGGTCCCTGAAGGCTTGAAGAACGCGCAAGCGCAAAAGACGGCGACGGAGGCGACCGCGCACAGTGCAACTGCGGCCGGCGTCAGCTTTGCGGCAACGTCCCTGCCCTTGAAGTGCACGAGGATGCCGACCGGAAAAGCGAAGATCGGCGCAAGGTTGGTGTCATCGCCGATCGACTTGGCGAATTGACCGACAAAGGCAAGGGCGAACAGCGCCACGGCAACGGCGATCACCGTCCCCATCCCATATCTCCGAAACAGCCAGGCGCACAGGATGATCAGCGGGGTGGCCGCCACTTCCGCCTTCATCGACCACATGACCAGATCGATATCGACGCGCAACATCAGCATGTTGGCGAGGACGTTGAGCGGTGCAAACGAAGCCTTCGGATACACGCTGAAGCCGAAGCAATAATGGACCGCGGCAAATGTCGCGACCGTCGCGATCGCCGCGGGGTAAAGCCGGAAAACGCGCGCGATCACGAAACGGACGATGTCAAAATTTCTGTCCAGCGAACGGGCCAGCACGAACCCGCTGATGACGAAAAATGCAACAACCGCCCCGTAGCCGTTGCTCAACGCCTGGACGGCAAACAGGCCCGCTTTGTCCAGAACGCTGCGGCCCGGCAACTCAACGAAGGACGACGAGACGTGCATAAGCGCGACGGTCAACGCGGCGATGCCGCGCATGGACTCGATGCGGGGAATGAACTGTCGTTGGCTGGGAGTAATCACGCAGGCGGCACTGGAGGGACGTCCGGGAAGGTCTTAGCCTAGCGCTCAGGGCTGCGCCAGCCGCGCCCGGTGCTTCGTGACCGCGTTGATAAACCCGCCCCTGGCGTCGGAATGCCCCTGCCCGCGCGGCTCCAGCACGTGGCGGAGCAGGAACAGGCCGGTCAGACGGAACCCGTCCATGAGGTCCTGATCCGACCAGCTATTTGTGCCGCCCTCGCCTTCGCGGAGGAAGGCCGGCAGCCGCAATAGCCGGTCCCGATAGGGTTCGCCGGCCGCGCGCGACACCGCGCCGCCGGATTTCGGCGAGACGTAGATCAGGTCCGTCGTCTCGCCGGTGGCCGCGCAGTTTTCCAGGTCGAGGCCGAAGCCGAGTTCAGCCAGCATTGCGAGCTCGAACCGGATCAGGTGCGCGGCCGCGCCGCCGGCATCGTCAAAATCGTCCAGCGTGCGGTCGAGCATCTCGTAGATGTCCTCATGCGGGTCGCGCTCCGGCAGCAGCCGCGCCAGCGAGGCCAGATGGGTGACACCATAGACCGCGTGCGAGGATGCGAGCAGCGTCGCCGCGCGCAGCCGCGTGCCTTCGATGGCGTAGGTGCCGAGATGCTCGTCGAGCCGCGCCCGCCACACCGCGGTGACGCTGTTGCCGGGCTGCAGCAGCGGCCGCATCCGCGATCCGGCGCCACCGCGCACCAGCCCGAGATGCCGGCCGTGCTCGCGCGTCAACAACTCGACGATGGCAGAGGATTCGCCATGCCGCCGCACGCCCAGCACGATGCCTTCGTCGGTCCATTCCATGGGAGCCACTATAGCGCTATATAGTCAGCCACTGAAGTTTCCCGACACCCGAGACTACATCGCGATGGCCAGCATTATTGGCGACCTGATCGTCGCAGTTCTCGAATTGGTGTTCTGGGCGATAATGGAAATCCTTCCAACCGTTTTCTATTTCACCGCGCTAGCCTTGGTGTTCATGGCCTCGCTCGGCAGAGTGGTTGTCGAATTTCCCAAAGATCTGACCAGCATCGGCTGGACGGGCCAACTCAGAATCGAGCGCTCGGCCGAGGGACGAACGACACTGTCCCCCGCACTTGGCGTCATCATCGGGTTCGTCATCTGGGCCATCATCGTGAGCGCATCGATCATTTACTACGCGCGCAGCTGATCCGCCCCAAAGCGTCTCACGCGTTGAACCAGCCTACCGCGTCGCCGGTGTAGGAGAGGTACAGCCCCAGCGCGGTCAGCGCGCAGGAGACCNACCTGGATGCCGCTGTCGAACTCAATGCCCTTCTCGCCGATGACCTGCACCANGCGAAATCACCGACAGCACCAGGGCTGCCGTCAGCACCCAGCGCGGCCAGTTCTTGCGGTGCTCGGCGGCGAGGCGGACGAAATAGACGAACAGCAGGATCTGGCCGGCCGCCATCAGCGTTCCGGTGGCGATCATCTGCTCGGTCATCTTCGCCGTGGGCGTGCGGTCCTGAAACGCCACCGTGATCGCATCCAACGTCAGCGACACATACAGCAGCACTTCAAACCAAACGACGTTGCGAGGTACGTTCATCGGGCTGGTTCTTCGTTATTGCCTGAGCGCTGACTGTTCATTCCTTCGGGAATTCCAGTCCCATTTCCCGATAGCGGTCGGGGTCGTCACCCCAGTTCTCGCGCACCTTGACGAACAGAAACAGGTGCACGGGTACGCCGACGATCTCCGCGATCTCCTTGCGCGACTCCGCGCCGATCGACTTGATGGTGGCGCCGCCCTTGCCAAGCACGATCTTGCGCTGGCTCTCGCGCTCGACAAAGATCGTCTGCTCGATGCGGACCGACTTGTCCTTGCGCTCGGTCCAGGTGTCGGTCTCCACCGTCGATTGATACGGCAGTTCCTGATGGAGCTGGCGGTAGATCTTTTCCCGGGTGATTTCGGCTGCCAGATGCCGCAGCGGTGCATCCGACATCTGGTCCTCGGGGTAGTGAAACGGTCCCGCCGGCACGCTCCTGGCAAGCGTCTTGCGCAGGTCGTCGACGCCGTCGCCCGACAACGCCGAGATCATGAAGGTGTGCTCGAACTTCATGCGCTCGTTGGCGGCCTGCGCCAGCGCCAAAAGCTTCTCGCGCGGGATCAGGTCGATCTTGTTCAGGACCAGGATTTTCGGGTGCGCTACCGTCGCGAGCTTACCCAGGATCGCATCGGCCTCGTCGTCGATTCCGGCCTTGGCATCCAGCAGCACGCAGACGAGATCGGCATCATGGGCGCCGCTCCAGGCGGTGGAAACCATGGCGCGGTCGAGCCGCCGCTTCGGCGAGAAAATGCCGGGCGTGTCGACCAGAATGATTTGCGCATTGTCCTCGATCACGATGCCGCGGATCAGCGCGCGCGTCGTCTGCACCTTGCGCGAGACGATGGTGACCTTGGAGCCGACCAGCGCGTTGACGAGCGTCGACTTGCCGACATTGGGGGCGCCGATCAGCGCGACGAAGCCGCAGCGGGTCTCGCTGGACGCGCCGGGTGCGGGTTCAACTGTCATTGCTGCCGCCACCGACGCCTTCGCGTTCGATCATCACGGAGGCCGCGACCTTCTCGGCGGCGCGCTTGGAGCCGCCGACGCCTTCCGCGGGCGCAAGGCCCGGCAGGTCGACGGCGACGCGGAATTGCGGGTCGTGATGCGGCCCGGTGCGCTCGATCTCGCGGTAGACCGGCGTCGGCAATCCCTTGCTCTGGGCCCATTCCTGCAACACCGTCTTGGGATCGCGCAGCGGCCGCCGGGGTTTGCGCATCCGCTCCAGCCAGTTGCGCTCGACGAATTGCGACGCCGCCGCATAGCCGCCGTCGAGATAGATCGCCCCGATCACCGCCTCGCAGATGTCGCCGAGCACCGATTTGCGCAGGCGCGCGCCGGCCCCTGCCCCCACCGCGCCGAGCTTGATGTCCTCGAGCAGTCCGAGCGATTTGGCGACATCGGCGCAGCTTTCCTTGCGCACGAGATCGGCGAGCCGTTTCGACAATTCGCCCTCGTCGGCCCGCGGATAGGCGCGATACAGCATGTCGGAGATGATCAGCCCGAGCACGTGATCGCCGAGGAATTCCAGCCGCTGGTAGCTGTCGGCGCGATGGCGGGTGGCGGGCTTCAGGGCGGAGACATGCGTGAACGCGGTGGTCAGCAGCGCGGGGTCAGAGAACTTATAACCGATGCGGCCCTCGATCGCCGCGGCCGCAGCCTTGGCACCGGCCTTGCCGCGCTTCTTCTTCGGCGCAGCGGCGCTCGGCGCATCCGCCGGCTGGCTCGCCTCGCCTGAGGCCGGTGCGTCGGGAATGGTCGCGGTCTCGTCGTTCATCGCACGATTGTGAATAGGCGATTCCAGCGCACCGCCGTCGGCCAGCGCCAGAACATCCAGGCGTGTTCGCCCTCGGCAATGGAGAAGAAGATCATCTGCGCCCGGCCGACGATGTTCTCGAACGGCACATAGCCGACAGCCGACAGCACCCGGCTGTCGGTCGAGTTGTCCCGGTTGTCGCCCATCATGAAGAAGTGACCGGGGGGCACGGTGTAGACGCTGGTGTTGTCGTAGAAGCCGTTGTCGACGCAATCGAGCGATTCATAGCTGACGCCGTTCGGCAGCGTTTCTTTCCAGCGCTTGACGCGCGCGGTGGCGTCGGAGCCGCAGGGGTCTTCGCCGATGAAATCGGAAAGCCGCTCGCGCTTGACCGGCTTGTCGTTGATGTAGAGCAGCCCTTCCCGCATCTGGATGCGGTCACCCGGCAGGCCGATCACCCGCTTGATGTAATCGGTGGAATCGTCCTTCGGCAGGCGGAACACCACGATGTCGCCCCGGTTCGGCTCGGAGCCGAAGATACGCCCCGAGAACAGCGGCGGCGACAACGGAATGGAGTAGTGGCTGTAGCCGTACGAATATTTCGAGACGAACAGGTAATCGCCGACCAAGAGCGTCGCCTTCATCGATCCCGAGGGGATGTTGAACGGCTGGAACAGGAAGGTGCGGATCACCAGCGCGATCAGGAGAGCATGGATGACGACGCGGATGGTTTCGCCCAAGCCGCTTTCAGATTTTGTGCTGGAGGTCACGCTCATCGCTTTCCCAATTCCCGCGAGCGCTGGCCCGCACGGTGGCAGAACGTTTTCCGCACGCGAATCGCCTGGTTCGCGTCAGGAAAATGGTCTCAATACTGATGTTGAGGGCCAATTCCGGCGCTAACCTGAATCGGCCCTGGCTCGAACTAGTTGCTGCGCGTTTTAGACGGTTGTTCGTGGGCGCGCAATCAAGCGCCTTGTCAAAACTTCATAATCCATTGAAAAACAATGATTTTTAGTTTTGTCTCGTTTCCCCGGCGCAAACGCCTGCGCGGCTCATGATTTGCCGGGCGTGACCGCCGAAATTATGACGAAGGCCTGCGCCAGCGGCCAGTCATCGGTGATCGACAGATCGATCCGCGCCTCGAACCCCTCCGGCGTCAGCGCTTCCAGCCGGGCCAGCGCACCGCCGGTGAGTTTCATGGTCGGCCGTCCCCCCGGCAGGTTCACCACCCCCATGTCCCGCCACCAGACGCCGCGGCGGATGCCGGTGCCGAGCGCCTTGGAACAGGCCTCCTTGGCGGCGAATCGCTTGGCGTAGGTCGCGACCACCATCTTTTCGTTGTTGGCCCGGCGCGCCGCCTTGGCGCGCTCGGCGTCGGTGAAGATGCGGTCGAGGAAGCGGTCGCCGTGACGCTCGATCACCTTGGCAACCCGGGTGATGTCGACCAGGTCGGAACCGATGCCGATGATCATGTCCGGCCCGTAATCTTCTGGCGGCCGCGGTCCATCGCGGCGCGCATTTGCCGCACGGTCTCGCCGAGGCCGACGAACAGCGCCTCCCCCATCATGAAATAGCCGATGTTGAGCTCGGCGATCTCGGGCAGCGCGGCAATCGTCTCGGCGGTCTGGTAGTCGAGGCCGTGGCCGGCATGGACCTCCAGCCCCGCGGCGCGGCCCAAAGCGGCCCCCTTGACGATTCGCTGCCATTCCGCCTCGGCCTTGGCGGCGTGACCGTCGACCACGGCGTCGCACCAGCCGCCGGTATGGATCTCGATGACGGGCGCGCGCAATTTTGCGGCCATCTCGATCTGCTGGGGGTCGGCGGCGATGAACAGCGACACCCGGATGCCGGCGTCATTCAGCCGGGCGATAAACGGCGCCAGCGCATTGTGCTGGCCGACCACATCCAATCCGCCCTCGGTGGTGAGTTCTTCACGCCGCTCCGGCACCAGGCACACCGCGTGGGGCTTGGTGGCGAGCGATATCCGCAGCATGTCCTCGGTCGCCGCCATCTCGAAATTCAGCGGCTTCGAAATCTCGGCCTTCAGGCGAGCCATGTCGCTGTCGCGGATATGGCGGCGGTCCTCGCGCAGATGCGCAGTGATGCCGTCGGCGCCGGCCTCGATCGCGGCGAGTGCCGCCCGCACCGGATCCGGCCGCTCGCCGCCCCGCGCATTGCGAAGGGTGGCGACGTGGTCGACATTGATGCCGAGGCGGAGCGGAGGAACGGGCATTTTCAGGACTCGCAGACTGACTTGCAACGCAACGATGATACAGCCTACCCGTTGACCCGCTCAACCTTGGCGACGACGGCCTTGGCGCGCAATTGTGCGATAATTGCACTGAGATGCTTGAGGTCATAGACCTCGAGATCGATGGTCAGCTCGGTGAAATCGGGCGAGCGGCGCGACATGCTGATATTGTCGATATTGCCGTCATGCTCGGCGATCACGGTCGCGACCTGGGCGAGGCTGCCGGGCTCGTTGACGTTGTGCACGAGTATCCGCGCCGGGAAACGCTGCGGCATGGTCTCGTCGATATCCCAGCGCACGTCGAGCCAGCGCTCCGGCTCCTCCTCGAAATCCTTCAGCGCCGGCGACTGGATCGGATAGATCGTGATCCCCTCGCCCGGCGTGACGATGCCGACGATGCGGTCGCCCGGCACGGCGCCGCCGTTCGGCGCGAACTTCACCGGCAGGTCGGAATTGATGCCGCGCACCGGGATCACGGAGGTGGAGCGCGCCGGATGCGGCTCCGACTTCAGCTTCAATTTCACCGCCAGGCTCTTCTTGGCCCCGTAGCGTACCAGCCGCTCTTCCTTGTAGTCCGGATACATGGCGCGGGCGACGTCGGAAGCCTTCAGCTCACCGCGTCCGACAGAAGCCATCACGTCCTCGATCGAGGTGCGGGCCAGCCGCGGCAATGCGCCCGTCAGCTTGTCGTCAGCATATTCGATCTTGGCGCGCGCGAACAGGCGATCGACGATGCGGCGGCCAAGGCCGGCATATTGGTCGCGCACCGCGGTACGCGTGGCGCGCCGGATTGCCGCGCGCGCCTTGCCGGTGATCGCAAGCGATTCCCAGGCCGACGGCGGCGCCGACTGCGCCTTCGAGGTCAAAACCTCGACCTCGTCGCCGTTCTGCAGTTCGGACGACAGCGGCGCGAACTTGCCGTTGATCTTGCAGCCGACCGCCGAGTTGCCGACGTCGGTATGCACGGCATAGGCGAAATCGATCACGTTCGCCTGCCGCGGCAGCGCGATCAGCTTGCCCTTGGGCGTGAAGCAGAACACCTGGTCGTGGAACAGCTCCAGCTTGGTGTGCTCCAGAAACTCTTCCGGATTGGCGCTTTCGGAGAGGATGCCGACGGTGTGACGGAGCCAGGCAAAGGCGTTGGATTCGTGCTTGAGCCGCTCGGTCGGCGAGCCCATGCCTTCCTTGTAAAAGGCATGCGCGGCGATGCCGAATTCCGCGATCTGGTTCATCTCTTCGGTGCGGATCTGCAGTTCGACGCGCTGGTTGCCGGGGCCGATTACGGTGGTGTGGAGCGAACGGTAGTCATTCTGCTTCGGCGTCGAGATGTAGTCCTTGAAGCGGCCCGGCACCACCGGCCAGGTGGTGTGCACCACGCCGAGCGCGGCGTAGCAGTCCTCGACTTCGCCCAGGATGATGCGGAAGCCGTAGATGTCGGACAATTGCTCGAAGCCGATCGACTTGCGCTCCATCTTTGTCCAGATCGAGAACGGTTGCTTGCGGCGGCCATAGACGCGCGCGATGATCCCGTTCTTCTGCAGGTTCTTGGAAAGCTGGCTTTCGATCTCGCCGATCAGATTGCGGTTGCGGTCGGCGAGCGCGTCGAGCCGCTGCTTCACCACCGCATAGGCTTCGGGATCGAGCACGTGGAAGGACAGGTCTTCCAGCTCCTCGCGCATCTCATGCATACCCATGCGGCCGGCGAGCGGCGCATAGATGTCGAGCGTCTCCTCGGCGATACGCCGCCGCGAGGCATGCGGCACGAACTCCAGCGTGCGCATGTTGTGCAGGCGGTCGGCAAGCTTGATCAGGAGCACGCGGACGTCGTCGGCGATTGCCAGCAGCAGCTTGCGCAGGTTCTCGGCCTGCTTGGCTTCGCGCGAGACCAGTTCCAGCCGCTTCAGCTTGGTGAGCCCCTCGACCAGCGCGCCGATCTCGTGGCCGAAGATGTTGTCGATCTCGGCGCGCGTCGCCTCGGTGTCCTCGATGGTGTCGTGCAGCAGCGCCGCCACGATGGTGGCATCGTCGAGCTTGAGGTTGGTCAGGATCGCCGCGACCTCGAGCGGATGGGAAAAATAGGGATCGCCGGACGCGCGCGTCTGCGTGCCGTGCGCCTTCATGGCGTAGACATAGGCGCGGTTGAGCAGGTCTTCGTTGGTATCAGGGTTGTACGATCGGACGCGCTCGACCAGGTCGTATTGGCGCATCATCCGCGAGCGCGGCGATTTCGGCTTCTCCGCCACCGGCGACGTCGGGGCGACCGCGACCCCACCGGTTGCGGCCTGCATTTGCCTCGAGCTGCGGCGCCAATACGCCATCACATCACTGCCTTCTTCCACCAGACCCCGTCGGGTCCCGCCCTTGGCGTATCTAATGCGTTTTCGGAGGACGATGCACGCCGCCCGGATCGCGAAACGGTTCAATTTCGCTTGGGTCGGCGGCCATCCAACGCCCGCCCCGGCGGGCCGGCCGGCCAGCCTAAGTCAGCCGGTTTCCGCCGCGCCCAGCAAGGACGCATTGTAACCGCAAAAATGTCAACAAAAGCAAAGGCCCGGACGAATGTCCGGGCCTTTGGCAAATCAGGGAGTTCGGGACGACCGAAATGTTCCGGATTACTCGTCCTCTTCGGGCTGCTCTTCCGGCGGCGCCAGGCCTTCCAGGCCCTTGAGGAGCTCTTCCTCGGTCATACGCTCGACCGCAACCTCGGTGTCGTCGGCATCGACGCTGGCGCCGGCCGAGCCGATCAAAGGTACGGTATCGGGCTCTGGCTCGTCGACCTCGACGAATTTCTGCAGCGAATGAACCAGTTCCTCACGCAGGTCTTCCGGGGAAATAGTGGAATCGGCGATTTCACGCAGCGAAACGACCGGGTTCTTGTCGTTGTCGCGATCAACCGTGAGTTGCGATCCGGACGAGATCATACGAGCGCGATGCGCCGCCAACAACACCAGGTCGAACCGGTTGTCGACCTTGTCAATGCAATCTTCCACGGTGACGCGCGCCATAGACTGTCGCTCCGTTATTTGGGGCCAAATATGTCGGTATTGGGCGCTAGTTATAGTGGCTGGGGTCGTTTCGCAAGCCTAAATTTGTGATTTGCCTTCCTAATGGGCTCTGGTAACCCACCCTTCGGGGCCAAAATGGCCGGAGCGTCCAGACGCGGCAGGGTTGCCGCGCAGGACAAGTAAATCTCTTCATTGCACCGTCAAAAGTCTAGGTTTTTCGCCCTCGGCTCACCATAATTGCAGTGGTGACTGTCGCGGGGCACGATTCACCGAACTTTAGGCACCAGAACTGGAAAGTGCGCGCGGACGATAGCCGCTGCGCTAGAAAAGCTAACCACAACGTGAGAACCATTTGATGTCACCGACTTCCAACAAGATTGCGCTCTTCATTGATGGCGCCAACCTGTACGCAACCGCAAAGACGCTCGGCTTCGACATCGACTACAAGCGCCTCCTCAAGGAATTTCAGAGCCGCGGGACGCTGTTACGTGCATTCTACTACACGGCGATCATCGAAGATCAGGAATACTCCTCGATCCGCCCGTTGATCGACTGGCTCGACTACAACGGCTACACCGTCGTCACCAAGGCAACGAAGGAATTCATCGACGCGTCCGGCCGGCGCAAGGTGAAAGGCAACATGGACATCGAGCTCGCCGTCGATGCCATGGAACTCGCCGAGCATGTCGACCAGATCGTCCTGTTCTCGGGCGATGGCGATTTCCGCTCGCTGGTGGAAGCAGTGCAACGTCGGGGTGTTCGCGTCACGGTAGTGTCGACCATTTCGAGCCAGCCTCCGATGATCGCCGACGAACTGCGCCGCCAGGCCGACGTTTTCACCGACCTCGTCGAGCTGCAATCGAAGCTCGGCCGCGATCCCTCCGAGCGTCCTGCCCCGCGCGAACCGCGCCACCACTCCCCGCAATTCCTGCAGCGCGCGACCACGGTTGCGACGCGGGCGGGGGATGACGATTTCGACGATTGAGAATGGGTCCATACGCTGCTAGAGCCTCGGTTCTGATTGAAAACAGAACCGGGGCTTTTTGTTTGCCGCGCGTAGTCGACGCGACCCGGCCTCGATCCCGGATCCAGCTCCGTGGCCGGCTGTCGCTCGAAAACGCATTGGAAACATGGCTAGTCTCCCCGCCCCCGCTTCTTTCGAACCCGGCCGCAATTGCCCGCTCTGCCCGAGGCTCGCCGAATTTCGTGCGCAGGCGCGCGCGAAAGAGCCGGATTGGCACAATGCGCCGGTCGCTTCGTTCGGCGATGCCAACGCGCAGCTCCTGATTGTCGGGCTCGCGCCCGGCATGCAGGGCGCCAACCGGACTGGACGCCCGTTCACCGGCGACTACGCCGGCGACTTGCTGTATGCGACCTTGCTCGAATACGGTTTTGCGAAAGGCGTCTATCAGGCACGTCCCGACGACGGGCTCAAACTGGTCAACTGCCGGATCAGCAACGCGGTGCGCTGCGTGCCGCCGCAGAACAAGCCGTTGCCTGCCGAGATCAACACCTGCCGGCAATTCCTGGTGAAGACGATTGCAACGATGCCGAAGCTTCGCGCGATCGTGGCGCTCGGGCGCATCGCCCATGACTCGACGTTGAAGGCGCTCGGGCTGCGCAATGGCGCCGCCCCCTTCGCACACGGCGCGGTGCACAAGGCCGACACCATCAAGCTCTACGACAGCTATCACTGCTCGCGCTACAACACCAACACGCGGGTGCTGACGCCGGAGATGTTTCGCAACGTGTTTGCGAAAGTGCGGAAAGATCTGGATTCGTAGGGTGGGCAAAAGCGCAGCGTGCCCACCCTTGACGTCAACGATTTCGGGAGGTGGTGGGCACGCTGCGCTTTGCTAATCCGCCCTACCGGTTATTGCCTTTGCCCCTGATAAAATCGAACCCGATAATCCTGCGGCAACACGTGTAGACGGCGGCGGAAAGCGCGCCGAAAGTGCTCTTCACTTTGAAATCCCGCGCGCGCCGCGATTTCCTTGATGCTGGCAACAGATTCTTCCAGCGCCCTCCGGGCGGCCTCTACGCGAAGCTCTTCCACCGCTTTGCCGGGCGTCCGGCCGGTCTTTTGCCGAAATACGCGCGCGAATGTGCGGGGACTCATCCCTGCTCTTTCGGCCAGACTCTCCACACGCAAATCACCGCCGAGATTATCCTGCATCCAGGTCGAGATATTTTCGAACGCCCTGTCTTCGGACGACTGCAGTGACAGCGGCACGCTGAATTGGGCCTGCCCCCCGGGTCGCTTCAAAAACACCACCAAACGACGCGCGATACGCATGGCTTCGCGGTGTCCGAGATCATCTTCCAGCAAGGTGAGCGCAAGATCGATGCCTGCTGTCACCCCCGCAGACGTCCAAATTCCGCGGTCGTGAACGAAGACCGGATCGACCAACACCGAAACGTCGGGGTATTGGGCGCTGAGCAGCTCGCAGGAGCCCCAATGGGTGACGGCGCGTCGTCCGTGCAGCAGGCCGGCTGCAGCCAAAACAAACGCACCGGTACAGACGGAGCAGACACGTCTTGCGTTCGGCGCAGCCAAGCGAAACCAATCGACAAGCGCGGTCTCCGCAGAAGCACGATGAACGCCGGGCCCGCCACCGACGACGAGCGTGTCGATATTGATGCGGTCGCAGTCGGACAGGGAGGTTGTCATCACCTCCAGGCCGGACGAGGTTCGAACCGGCCCGCCCTTCAACGAGCAGACCTGCCAGACATAGGGCGCCCGGCCGGTCTCGGCGTTTTCGCAGGCAAGCTCAAATGCCTGCAGCGGCCCGGCG
Organism: Bradyrhizobium lablabi; assembly: GCF_001440475.1. Classification (GTDB taxonomy): domain Bacteria; phylum Pseudomonadota; class Alphaproteobacteria; order Rhizobiales; family Xanthobacteraceae; genus Bradyrhizobium; species Bradyrhizobium lablabi. The sequence goes on from NZ_LLYB01000066.1 coordinate 135,880, forward strand.
AAGTCGAGCAGCAGGCAATCCTCGAAGAGAACAAAGACCAGACGGCGGGCTTGGGAACGAGCCATGAGCGGGCCTTGTCAGCAAACCTTGGCAGGAAATGCGTGTATTATGACATTTCGGCAAACCCGCCAGCCTGTCAACCTGCCTTCGTTCAAAACGGAGGTGCACCATGTCCGGCAAGCCGATCGAGATCGGAATTCTGTTCTTTCCCGGGATGACCCAGCTGGATGTCACCGGACCTTTCGAAGTCTTTGCGCGCCTTCCGAACGTTCGCATGCATTTGCTTTGGAAAAGCATCGAACCTGTCATCAGTGACGTCGGCCTGCCGCTGCTGCCGACCACCATTTTCGCCGACTGCCCGGATCTGGACGTGTTCTGCATCGGTGGCGGCCCGGGGCTGGTCGACTTCCTGGGCGATGACGAGGTGATTGCGTTCGTTCGCGACAAGGGCGGATCGGCTCGCTACGTCACCTCGGTTTGCGCGGGCTGCCTGATCCTAGGCGCCGCCGGCCTGCTCGACGGATACAAGTCGGCCTGCCACTGGCTGATGAGTGAGCAGCTTGCCGCCTTTGGCGCCATCGCGGTCAACGAACGCGTCGTGATCGACCGTAACCGCATTTCCGGCGGTGGTGTTACCGCCGGAATTGATTTTGGCTTTCAGGTCGCATCCGAGCTGTGCGGCGAAGACGTCGCGAAGAAACTCCAGCTCATGCTGGAATACCAACCGCAGCCGCCGTTCGATATCACGGTGCAGAATGCGCCGCCCGAACTGCTTTCCCAAATGCGCCTTGAGGCCGAACCCTGGCTTCGCAAGCGCGCCGCGGCGGTGCAGAAGGCTGCTCAAAAGCTCAAATCAAACGCGATGACGGTTGCTTGACCCGTTGGTTAGAGCGCCGGAAACGTAGCGCCACACCTGGAAAGATACCCGCATGATTTGGAACGGCCGTGCGACCCCGAGAAGAGCGATACTCAAGGTTGCTGCTCTTTTGATCTTTGTCGGATCCTTCCCGGCCGCCCGCGCTGCCGAACTCTCCGGTGGCGTCGTCCGGATCGGCATCATCAATGACCAGACAGGGCCATTGTCCGATTTGAGCGGACCAGGGTCGATCACCGCCGCCAGGATGGCGGCGGAGGATTTTCAGAAATCGGTGCCGTCGATCAAGGTCGAGATCGTCGCCGCGGACCATCAGAACAAACCGGATATCGGCGTCGGAATTGTCCGGAAATGGTTCGACGTCGACGGCGTCGACATGGTCGCCGACGTGTCCAACTCGGCCGTTGGCCTCGCCATCCAGTCACTGGCGCGCGACAAGAACAAGATTGCCGTCTATTCGGCCGTCGCGACCACTGAACTTAACGGCAAGCAATGTTCCCGAAACGGCCTGGCCTGGCTCCACGATTCCTACAATCTGGTGTCGGGACCGATCCGTAAGCTGGTCTCGCAAGGCTACGATACGTGGTTCTTCATTGCGGCCGATTACGCGTTCGGGAAGAACATGGTGCTGGAGTCGCAGCGCGTGCTCGCGGCGACAGGAGGCAAGTCGCTCGGCGCCGTGTATCACCCGATCGGCACTGCGGATTATAGTTCGTTTATTCTGCAGGCCCAGGCGTCCGGCGCCAAGGCCATCGCCTTCGCCAATGCTGGCGAGCAGCTGGTGACCTTGATGAAACAATGGAACGAGTTCGGCATGAATACGGGCAGTCAAAAGCCTGTCGCCGAGCTGATGTTCATCACCGATGTTCATGCCATGGGCCCGAAAATTGCCAAGGGCCTGACGACCCTCACGGCGTGGTATTGGGCGTTGAACGACGAGACCAGGGCCTTCGCGCAGCGCTTCTACAAGCTTCGCGGCGCAATGCCCACGGCACCGCAAGCGGCGGTTTATTCGGGTGTGGGTCACTATCTCAAAGCCGTTGCAGAGGTTGGTACGGATGCAACGGATCCGGTGCTGGAAAAAATGCGTTCGATGCCCGTTGACGACTTCTACGCAAGGGGCGCGAAGATCCGCGAGGACGGAAAGCTTGTGCACGACTTCTACCTTGTCCAGGTGAAGGATCCATCCGACGTCAAGGCTCCCTGGGAATACTATAACGTCCTCGAAAGAGTTCCGAGCGGCGACGTTTACTCCGCGTTGGCTGATAGTGAATGCCCGTTGATCAACCGGGTTCGTTGACAGGCCTGGCGCGTAGGGCGGATTAGTTTGCCCGCCCGACAAGACACGCTTACGCCGGATTTTCCCTCAGCCACGCCAGCACGTCGGCGGCGTTCCGGTCCGGCGGGAATACCGGATAGAAGACGTGGGTGATGCGGCCGTCATCGACGATCAGCGCCAGCCGCTTGATCAGCGTCAGCCCCGCCACTTCCATGGTTGGCAGGTTCAGCGCGCGGGTCAGCTTCAGCTTCTCGTCGGACAGCACCGGGAACGGCAGGTGCAGCCGCGACGCCATCTCGGTCTGGTAGACGTTGTCCTGCGTCGACAGGCCGAACACATGTCTGGCGCCGCCGGCTTTCAATTCGGCAAACAGGTCGCGGAACGAGCAGGTCTGCGGCGTGCAGCCGCGCGCGCCGGGAATCATGTCCCAATCATCGACCAGGCTGATCTTGCCGGGCTCGCCGGTGCGGGGATAGGCGAACACCACCGTGCGGCCCGGAAGCGCCGACAGCGTCACCGAACTATCGTCGGTGGCAAGCAGTGAGACCTCAGGGATCGTCATGCCGACGAGATGCGCCGCCGCGCCGTCATTCTCCGGCGCCGGAATCTTGCTCCAGTCGACTTCAAGCAGGTTTTTCTGGTTCATGGCTTCCCCTCTCCATCCACCGTCATTGCGAGCCAACGGGTCGCGCGCATGCGCGCCCGATGACAGGCTCCGCGAAGCAATCCATGCCTCCGCACGGGGATAGATGGATTGCTTCGTCGCTAGCGCTCCTTGCGCAAATGCTTCGCGTTTGTCGCAGGCAATGACGATTGAAACTCATCCCCTCGCCCGCATCAGGCGGCCTTTTTCCCGACCCCAGTCGCGCTTCTTTGCGCTCTCGCGCTTGTCGTGCAGCTTCTTGCCCTTGGCGATCGCCAGCAGTAGCTTGGCGCGGCCGCGTTCGTTGAAATAGAGTTTCAGCGGGATCAGCGTCATGCCGTCGCGATCGACCGCGCCCATCAGTTTGTTGATCTGCTTCCGGTGCAGCAGCAGCTTGCGTGGCCGTTTCGGCTCATGGTTGAAGCGATTGGCCTGCAGATATTCCGGAATATTGGCGTTGATCAGCCAGATCTCGCCGTTCTTGGAATCCGCATAGGATTCCGCGATGGTGGTCTTGCCGTTGCGGATCGACTTCACTTCGGTGCCGGTCAGCGCAATGCCGGCCTCGATGGTGTCGTCGATCGCGTAATTGAACCGGGCCTTGCGGTTTTCGGCGACGACCTTGATCGGGCGCTCGTTCTTGTCCGCCACGTTAGCTCTTCTTCAGGAGATCGCGGATCTCGGTCAGCAGTTCTTCCTGCTTGGTCAGCTTCGGCGCTGGCGCCGCCTCTTCCTTGCGCTTGAACTGATTCATGGCGCGGATCACGATGAACAACACAAAGGCGACGATGAGGAAATTCAGCGTCAGCGTCAGGAAATTGCCCCAAGCCAACACTGCACCTTGCTTTTTGGCGTCCGCCAAATTGTTAGCAGTCACCGTCTTCGCCAGCGGGGNTGAAATAGTTGGAGAAATCGAGACCGCCGGTGATCGCGCCGATGATCGGCATNGATCACGTCGCCGACCAGCGAGGTCACGATGGCGCCGAAGGCCGCACCGATGATGACGCCGACGGCGAGGTCGACGACGTTACCCTTCATCGCGAATTCGCGGAATTCCTTCAGCATGTTGGAGGCCTCTCTTCGATTGTCGCGCGAAGTCAGCCGCTGGCCTAGTTGATCAGGCCGGCATGCATCATGGCGTCGCGGATCACTTTGCCGGTTGGCGGCGTCACGCTCATCAACGGCAGGCGCACCTCTTCTTCGAGCCGCCCCAGCAGTTTGAGGCCATGCTTGGCTCCCGCGAGGCCGGGCTCCTTGAAGATGGCATCATGCAGTGGCGTCAGGCGATCCTGGATCTTCAGTCCGGTAGCGAAATCACCCTGCAGGACGGCTGTCATCAGGTCGGCACACAGCTTCGGCGCCACATTGGCGACCACCGAAATGCAACCATGTCCTCCTGCCGCCATATAGGCCAGTGCGGTCATGTCCTCGCCGGACAACTGGATGAAATCCGGCCCCATCGCATGGCGCTGCTGCGACACCCGGGCAAGATTGGCAGTGGCGTCCTTGACGCCGGCGATGTTCTTCAACTCGAACAACCGCGTCATGGTCTCGACCGACATATCGACGACGGAGCGCGGCGGGATGTTGTAGATGATGATCGGGATTCCGATCGCGTCATTCACCGCCTTGAAGTGCTGATACATCCCTTCCTGGGTCGGCTTGTTGTAGTAGGGCGTCACCACCAGAACGGCATCGGCACCAGCCTTCTCGGCGTGCACAGCGAGGTCGACGGCTTCGCGCGTTGAGTTCGACCCCGCGCCAGCGATGACAGGCACGCGTCCTTTCGCCTCATCGATGCACATCTCGACTACCCGATGATGCTCGGCGTGGCTCAGCGTCGGGCTTTCGCCGGTGGTACCCACGGGAACGAGGCCGTGGGACCCCTGCTCGATCTGCCAGCTTATGAGACCCCGCAAGGCGGCCTCGTCGACCGAGCCGTTTTTGAATGGCGTGACCAAGGCGGTGAACGACCCCCGGAACTTTGTCTTGGCTGCCATGGACTTCCTCCAAACGCTTAAGAAACGGCACGACCGAACTGGATTTCAATTCATATCGGGTCTGGCGATCAGGCGAAAGGGCCGTGCCGTATGGCGCTAGCGCTTTGTTTCAACGCGCTTTCTTGCCCGCGGCCCGGCCTACCCCTTTCGAAAATGGCTATAGCCGCGATTTTGCCGCGGTGATGGCGCAAACAGGACCAGCCGTAACGTCTTAGCATTTTGTCCACATATTCCATCAAATAGATCTAAGGCTCGAGCGACTGAATGATTCGCCGCCGCAGAGGAAAGCCGTGATCCCTTCCATCCGCGCCGCCGCATTGCGATCGACCGCACTGGCTACGGGCCTGGCGCTGGCAGTGGGGCTGGCCGCTTTTCCCCCGGATGCCTGGGCCAATCCAAAAGTTCCGCTGCCGAAGCCGCGGCCGATCGCCCGCAACGTCGTTCCGAAGTCGACTGCGACCACCAGCGCGCCCGCCGCCTATACTTCGGTGGCCCCCGCCGCTCACACTTCGGCGGCGGC
>NZ_LLYB01000067.1:0-162 GCF_001440475.1 Bradyrhizobium lablabi
CCCAGGACGTCGTTTGCCCAACTGGTCAGGGAAATGGTCGCGAGCGATCTCGCGGAAGCCCGGCGGGAGGTCGCCAATGGCAAGCCTGCCGTTTGAGCTGAAGGGCAAGAGCGTCTACGTCGCCGGCCATCGCGGCATGGTCGGCGCGGCGCTGGTGCGCCG
>NZ_LLYB01000067.1:167-520 GCF_001440475.1 Bradyrhizobium lablabi
GACGTCGAACTGCTGACAGCGACGCGCAACGAAGTCGATCTGCGCGATCAGGCCGCGGTCAATGCCTGGTTTGCCGCCAAGCGTCCGCAGGTGGTGTTTCTGGCCGCAGCCAAGGTCGGCGGCATCGTCGCCAACGACACGCTGCCCGCCGAATTCCTCTACGACAATCTGGCGATCGCTGCGAACGTGATCCACGCGGCGCATGCCAACGGCGCCGAGAAGCTGATGTTCCTGGGCTCGTCCTGCATCTACCCAAAACTGGCGCCGCAGCCGCTGCGCGAGGATTCCATGCTGACGGGCCCGCTGGAGCCGACCAACGAGCCCTATGCGATTGCCAAGATCGCCGGCATCAA
>NZ_LLYB01000067.1:554-756 GCF_001440475.1 Bradyrhizobium lablabi
AATGCCGACCAATCTGTACGGACGCGGCGACAATTATCATCCCGAATACAGCCACGTCGTCGCCGCGCTGATCCGCCGTTTCCACGAGGCCAAGGTGTCCGGCGACAGGGAAGTCGTGGTCTGGGGCACCGGCACGCCGCGGCGCGAATTCCTCTATGTCGACGATCTCGCGGACGCCTGCATCCATCTGATGAAGACCTAT
>NZ_LLYB01000067.1:800-57693 GCF_001440475.1 Bradyrhizobium lablabi
TGGTAGCTGCAACCGTGGGTTACACCGGCGAGATCGGTTTCGACAGCTCACGGCCCGACGGCACGCCGCGCAAGCTGCTCGACGTCAGCCGGCTGGCCAAACTCGGCTGGCGCGCCGGCACATCCCTTGAGGACGGCATCAAGCTCGCGTATCAGGCGTATCTCGACGAGATAAAATGAACGCTGGCCGCGGCCCCCGTATTGGCTGCGAATGCGCAGCGCGGAGGGGGCGCGATGGATGTCATTTTGCTGGGCACTGGTACGCCGATGCCCCATCCGGATCGCGCCGGGCCGGCAACGCTCGTAAAGGCCGGTGGGTCCAACATCCTGATCGATTGCGGCCGGGCCGTGGTGATGCGTCTCGCCGCCTCCGGCGTGGGACCGCAGGCGATCAGCGCCGTGCTGATCACGCACATGCATTCCGATCACATCAGCGATCTCAACGACGTCATCACCACGCATTGGGTGATGAACCCCGGACCGGCGCGGCTGCAGGTGTTCGGTCCGCCCGGCATCCGCGGCGTCGTCGATGCAACGCTGGCGATGCTGGCGCTCGATATCGGGTATCGGATAGCGCATCACGCCGATCTCAATGCCCCGCCCGATGTCGTGGTTACGGAATTGTCGCCGGGCACAGGCTTCAGCGTCAGCGACTGCCATGTCACGGCGCATGCGACCGAGCATGCTCCCGCTGCGCCGAGCCTCGGCTATCGCATCAGCCATGACGGTGCTGTCGCGGCCATCGCCGGAGACACCATTCCCTGCAAGGGGCTGGACGAGCTATGCCTCGGCGCCGACGTCTATGTGCAGGCAACCATCCGCGACGACCTGGTCAAGCGGGTGCCGTCCAGGCGGCTGCAGGATATTCTCGACTATCATTCGACCGCGGAGCAGGCCGCGCAAACCGCGCAACGCGCCGGCGTGAAGACGCTGATGCTGACCCACTACGTTCCGCCGCTGCAGCCGGGCCAGGAGGAGGAATGGCTGATACGGATGCGGCCGCATTTCAGCGGCGAGATCGTGCTGGGCAACGACCTGACCTCGGTTTCGGTCACCGCGAAGCCGCGCTGACCGTTCGCGGCATTCATCAAGTCCGTTCCCGGCGAGACGAATTGACGCGGCGCACCTGCTGTCCGGCGACCGAGAATAGCTGTCGGCTTCGCGACGCCGCGCGGATAGGATGCGGGCGCAAGGCGTGCCGCAAAGAGCCGCCAGCGCAGGTTCGTTGGAGGAAGCATGAAAAAATTTCAGCGTCGTCAATTTCTGCAACTTGCAGCAGGCGCGGCTGCGGTTCCGCTCACATCTGCAAGCGCGAGCGCGCAGGCCTATCCGGCACGGCCGGTTCGTCTTGTGATCGGTTATACCCCCGGCGGCTCGGCTGACCTCACTGCGCGCCTGATGGGGCAGTGGCTGTCGGAAAAGCTCGGGCAGTCCTTCGTGATCGAGAACCGGCCGGGCGGCGGCACCAACATCGCTACCGAACAGGTGCTGCGCGCCACGCCCGACGGCTACACGCTGCTGCTGGTCGCGCCGGCGAATGCCATCAACGCCACGCTCTACGACAAGCTGCCGTTCGATTTCATGAAAGAGATGGAGCCGATCGCCGGCATCATTCGCTTTCCCAACGTCGTGGTGGTGCATCCGTCACTGCCGATCAAGTCGATCCCCGAATTGATCGCCTACGCCAAGGCCAATCCGGGCAAGCTCAACATGGCATCGTCAGGCAACGGGTCGACGATCCACATGTCGGGCGAACTGTTCAAGATGCTCACCGGCATCAACATGCAGCACGTGCCCTATCGTGGCGGCGCGCCGGCGCTCACCGACATGCTCTCCGGCCAGATGCATGTCATGTTCGACAACCTTCCGACCTGCGCCGAGCACGTCAAATCCGGCAAGCTTCGCGGGCTTGCGCTCAGCAGCACGACGCGCTCGGACGTGCTGCCGGATCTGCCGCTGGTCGCCGACTTCCTGCCGGGCTACGAGGCGAGCGCCTGGTACGGCCTCGCGGCGCCAAAGGGGACGCCGGCGGACATCGTCGACCGGCTCAACAAGGCGGTGAACGAGATCCTTGCCGATCCCAAGGCGAAGGCGCGCTTTGCCGAGATCGGCGCCATCCTGCTGCCGGGCTCGCCATCCGACTTCGGCAAGCTGGTGGCTGACGAAACCGAGAAGTGGGGCAAGGTGGTCAAGTTCGCCGGCGCCAAGGTGGACTAGGAATGATTGCGCGCGGCATTCGCTCGTATTGATCATCGATCAATGCCGAGAGGCGGCTGGAAGCCGCCTCTCGTTCGCAATCGTTCACTGACACCGATGCATCAATCCGTCGTCAAGCTTCACCGCGGTGCCCGGCTTGCATTTGAGGCCTTCGCGAGTCTGATAATCGTCCCACCCGCGGTAGCCAGCTCCATCGCCTTTCCTCCACTCTGTGCCTGCCACTCGATGACAAGCGTGAGGTGAACATCACCTTTCGCTCTGGCTGTCACCAGATGCCGTAGCCAAACCAGCCATAGGGAGCCGGCCGCGCCATCATGAATTCATGTGGCGCCCTGCGCTTCTTCGCCGACTTGCGATGTTGCTGCTGCCTTGCCTCGCGCTTTCTCGGTTCCGGCGACCGGAGTTGAACAGCGTCAGATGGCCGCAATTGCGCAAAAGCCTCCGGCGCTTTGCTCGAGACATCGGCGACCACCATTGCCGGATCGGGAGCGGTTCGCTCCGTGCTCGCAACCGCCTTAGGGGCGATGGTCGGAAGGCTGGTGTCGTAAACCACGCGCTCCGGCAATTTCTGATCGGAGTGGATCCGGATGGTGACCGGATTTGAATTGGCCTGGTCGGCAACCGGCAGCATTGGCAGACAGGCGTTCGCAATGAGCAGCAGCGCGAGCAGCGCCCCGCCAATGACGAGGAAATATCGGGCCAGGGGCATGCATCGCTCCGTGGCCCCCCTGGTCGTTCATGTTTGAGGGTTTCGCCTGGCGCCCCTTGATCCAGATCAAGTCTTGGCTCGTTACGCGGCAGGCGGCCTTCAAGGCGCGGAACGCCGTGCAAGGCAGCTTCGGTCATACAGAAGGCAACGGCCCCTGTTAATGGGCTTCATGTCCGCGGGCCGATCGGCAAAGGACAATCAGCCCCGGGCAATGCCGGGGCTGATGTTTACGTCAGGACCGGCGACCAATCAGTAACGGGCAGCGACCGGCGCACCATAACCGCCGAAGCGGTAGTTGAAGCGCAAGGTAACCATATCCACGTCCTGGCTGACCCGGTTGTTGAGCACAACACCGGCTAAAGGTGCGACAAAGTTGAACGTGTTATTGGCATCGCCCATGAACAGGTGGTCGTATTCAACACCGACCGACCAGTTCGGTGCAAAGCCGTACTCAAATCCGACACCCACGACGCCGCCCCAGCGGGTCGAGCTTGCGGAGGCCAGTTCAGCGCCGAAGTTAAGGTTGTCGAGGATGCTAAAGCGGTTGCTTGTCACCGCCGCGCCGCCCTTTACGTACAGCAGTGCTGCATTCCAGGCATAGCCGATCTGGCCGGTAAAGAGGCCGATGCCATCGGTTTTGGTGCGAAGCGAGAGCGTAGGATCGAACAGGCTGACGCGCGTGTGGCTGAGATCCGCCCAATCGCCCTGGGCTTCCACGCCAAACACCCACTGACTGGCTTGCCAGCGATAACCGATCTGGCCGCCGGCGACGCCTCCGGACCGCGAGTTGCAGCCCTCAGTGAAGGTGCCCAACACGAACACACCGTCGTTAACGAAATCCCAACAATTGCGGCTCTGGGCCCAGCCACCGTTGGCGCCGATGTAGAAGCCGCTCCAGTTGTAGATCACCGGCAGCGGAGCGGGCGGCGGTGCCTTGACGGCCATGTCCGCGGCTGATGCGGGAGTCCCCAGGCAGAGCGCCAATAAACCCGCAGTACTGAGTAGCAGTTTCCTCATGATACGTCTCTCCAATGTATTTTCGTCTATATGTTCGAACACACATCCGTCGCCCGTCTGCGTGTCCTAGTCCCCCAACTTCCGACTCGAAGGCTATGCGCGGGTCTGCAGAACCCCCGTGCCAAAATGGCAACACTCAAGAAAATTGGGGGCTGGCGAAGACTTTCATCCGTGGATTTGGCGGCTGCGCGTTTTGGGTCAGGGTTCCGCAGACGATGCTGATCCACCTGCGCGCCTTTGGGTGATGTCGGACAAGCCGAGTCTGCATCGCCGCCCGTTAGGGCGGCGGCGGCCTACTCCTCCTGCTCATCGGCCAACCAGGCCCCAATGTCGTGCGAGGAGACAAGCTGTCGCGGAACGTGAGGATTGATGGTGCCGGCAAAGACAATCAGTCCCTCATGCAGCCTGGCACGAGCGAAGTCCTTGGCTTCCGCTTCCGTCTCGAAGGTGGTGGTGAGGCGAGGGCTTCGCCGCTTCGGGAGCACGCCGCGCTTATGCACTTCATAGGTCACATACCACGTAGGCCGCATCATCCACCCATGCACGTCGCCAACCGCGGAGCCTGAGTGAGATCAGGCGGCCATTGGTGTCAGACGCCAGGCGCAGGGAGCCCAAATCCGCGAACCCCCGATTACCGGCAACGCCACGATGCGTCTGATCTCGCCTGATGGGACTTCCCGCCGCAGCGGCGGCGTTGATCTAGGTCAATTCGCCGCGATCGCAATTCATCTGCGCTGCATGGGATCTCGGAGAAGGAGAAGCACATGATCAGATTGATCGCTGTTGCCGGCTTCGCGATCCTGATTGCGACATCGGCGCACGGCATGTCGCCGGCGCCGCTTCCGCAGTCAGCAGACGACACGATCACGCAGATAGCCCTGGGATGCGGCCCCGGCAGGACGCGGGTCGCTGGTGTGTGCGTGGCGAGAACGACGGTCCGGCAGACGCGCCGGGCTGTCCGCAGGTGCGTGCGTTGGCAGGCAGGTGTTTGCGCGCTGTATCGGTAAAGACAGCCAGCAGCATTCTGGATGCCTTGTTTCAACTCGGGAGGAGGTCCAATGAAATTAGCTCGTCCAAAATTTATCCTGCTTGTTGCGGCCACGCTGGGCTGCGGCATCTTCGGCACGATCGAGTGGTCGCGGGATGACGGTCTTGCGTTGTCAGTTCAAAGCGCGGAGGCCAGAGTAGGACGACCGGCAACGCCAATGAGCGTCGCGGGTGTCGCCCGACGTACAACGAGACGCGCTGTCGTTGGCGGCGCGGCCGTCGGCGCAGCTACAGTAGGCGCGGCCTGCGTGCGCGTGCTTGTGAACGGCAGGTACGTTTGCCGCTGATGCATTCTTGCCGATGCTTCTCGCGGTCGGCGGCGTCGGTGCAAGTATGATGCTGCTGCGCGCGTCAGTTTCTCGCTGCCGCGCGCGGCGGATTCTTGCCAAGCGCCGCCGCCATCGCCGAGATCAGCGGCCGCATGAAGAACGCGTCCTCGGCCGGATAGATGTCGGTGCGCAATCCGTGAGATTTCAATTCATCCGACACGGCCGGACCGACGGAAGCGATCGGCGTGCGCTCGAGTCCGTCGCGTAACCGGTCCTCGCAACCTTTCGCCCGCGCGACTTCCATCAGGCGGCGGATCTGGCCGAGATTGGTCAGGGCGATCGCGTCGATGCGGCCTTCCGCCATCTCGTCGATCGCGGCGATGATGTTGGCATCCGCGGCCTGCGCGTCATAGGCATAGGGCAGCACGGTATCGACCTCGGCCCCTTGCGCCTTGATCGCGCCGATCAGGACGCTGTGATCCTTGTCGGGGTAGAGCTGCAGGCCAAGACGGTGGCCGCTGAGGTCGAGGCGCGACAGCATTTCGGCGACGCCTTCGGAGGTCGGCTTCTCCGTCGTCATCTGCGGCTCCAGCCCGATTTCCCGCAGCGCCTTGCCCGGCTTGGGCCCGCGAGCGAATTTGCGCGCCTTGCCGAGCGAGGCGACGAACGCCTGTTCGGCATCGATGCGCCGCACCACCTTCATCAGCCGGCGCAGGCCTTCGCCCGTCATCAGGACCAAATCGTCAAAGGGCTTTTCGATCGAGCGCCTGATCCAGGCTTCGACCGGCGCCGGGTCGGGCGCATCGTGGATGGTGAACATCGGACATTGCAGCACGTCGGCGCCCTGTTCGGTGAGCAGGCGGGAAAACTGCGCTTCCTCGCGCGTTTCCAGGATCAGGATGCGGTAACCGTTCAATCTGTCAGCCATGACCTCGCTCCAACGCTTTTGCTTCGCGCTTTGTTCATCCTGACCCCGGTTTCCGGATTGGCGCAAGCGCATCTGCGGTGATAGAGCAGGGCACAAATCCGCAGTTTCACCCTTCTGCCTGAATTGTAATCAACGCCGCCATGCCCGATCATCAATTCGTCCTGACCCTGTCCTGCCCGGATCGCCCCGGAATCGTTTCCGCGGTGTCGACCTTTCTCGCCCATAACGGGCAGAACATCCTGGATGCCCAGCAGTTCGACGACGTCGAGACCAAGAAATTCTTCATGCGCGTGGTGTTCACCGCCGCCGATCTCGCCGTCGAACTGCAGGCGCTGCAGACCGGCTTTGCCGCGATCGCCGAGCGCTTCAACATGGACTGGCAGATGCGCGACCGCGCCAACCGCCGTCGTGTGATGCTGCTGGTCTCCAAATCGGATCATTGCCTGGTCGATATTCTCTATCGCTGGCGCACCAGCGAACTCGAGATGATCCCGACCGCGATCGTCTCCAACCATCCGCGCGAGACTTACAGCTCGCTCGATTTCGGCGACATTCCGTTCCACTACATGCCGGTGACCAAGGAAACCAAGCGCGAGCAGGAAGATGCGATCTGGAAACTCGTGCAGGACACGAAGACCGATCTCGTGGTGCTGGCGCGCTACATGCAAATCCTGTCGGACGAGATGTCGGCCAGACTGTCGGGACGCTGCATCAACATCCACCACTCGTTCCTGCCGGGCTTCAAGGGCGCGCGGCCCTACCACCAGGCACATGAGCGCGGCGTCAAGCTGATCGGCGCCACCGCCCATTACGTCACCCGCGATCTCGACGAAGGCCCGATCATCGACCAGGACGTCGAGCGCATCAGCCATCGCGATACGCCCGAAGATCTCTCGCGCAAGGGCCGTGATATCGAGCGCCGCGTGCTGGCGCGCGCCATGCGCCATCACCTCGAGGACCGCGTGATCCTCAACGGACGGAAGACTGTGGTGTTCATGGACTAGCGCGCCGCATCCTGCGCGGCCGGCGCGGGCTTTTCTTCCTTGTCGCGTTCGGAAGCCGGCAGCAGGCGCTTTCGCTCGCGTTCGCGCATGTACTCGTCGTATTTCGCGGTGCCCGGCCGCGGCGGCGCATCCGCCGGCAGTCCGCCGATCGCGGCCGGAATGGCATCGCTGACGCCGGCCGCAAGCTTCTCGTTGATGCTTCCACAGCCGCTCAGCCCGCAGCCCGTGAGGGCGACGGCTGCGATCGTGGCAATATGGCGCGCGCTGGTCGGCATCGGCAGAAGCTTACGCCTTTCACCTTTAAGGATGATGGATTTAGGGCGCCCCACTTCGGGAACTCTGCGGCCGTGCTTATTCGTTGACAGGACCATTTCATTTGTACAATCGTACAAATGGGCCGCCGTTTCCGGTAACCTGACGTTCGATAGTAATTAGATACCCAATAGAGGGGCGCAAGCAACGCGCGTTGTCGTGGGCCTCGCCCATCGTCCGATTGACAACATGACGCCCGGCGACGCCATGTTGCCGCGCTACCCGGCGGAAAAATCTGGGTTATGGTGAGATCAAGGGCCGGGGACTCGGTTCGAGGACACAAGGCCGATCAGGGGGAGAGGGATGCTCATGTCTATTCGCAGTCAACTATTGCTGGTCGCAGGCTCGGTCGCCGCGATGTTGGCGCTTGCGCCGGCGCAGGCGCAGGAGACCGTCAAGATCGGCCTGATCCTGCCGATGACCGGCGGCCAGGCGTCGACCGGCAAGCAGATCGACAATGCGGTCAAGCTCTACATGCAGCAGAACGGCGACACCGTCGCCGGCAAGAAGATCGAGGTCATCCTCAAGGACGACGCCGCGGTTCCCGACAACACCAAGCGGCTCGCGCAGGAACTGATCGTCAACGACAAGGTCAATTTCATCGCGGGCTTCGGCGTGACGCCGGCGGCACTCGCGGCGGCGCCGCTGGCGACGCAGGCCAAGGTTCCGGAAATCGTGATGGCGGCGGGCACCTCGATCATCACCGAGCGTTCGCCCTATATCGTCCGCACTTCCTTCACGCTGGCGCAGTCGTCCACCATCATCGGTGACTGGGCCGCCAAGAACGGCATCAAGAAGGTCGCAACCCTGACCTCCGACTATGCGCCGGGCAACGACGCCTTGAACTTCTTCAAGCAGAACTTCACCGCCGGTGGCGGCGAGATCGTGGAAGAGGTGAAGGTGCCGCTGCAAAATCCTGATTTCGCTCCCTTTCTGCAACGCATGAAGGACTCCAAGCCCGACGCCGTCTTCGTGTTCGTGCCGGCAGGCCAGGGCGGCAACTTCATGAAGCAATATGCCGAGCGCGGGCTCGACAAGTCCGGCATCAAGGTGATCGGCCCCGGCGACGTGATGGACGACGACCTGCTCAACGGCATGGGCGATGCCGCGCTCGGCACGGTGACGGCGCATCTTTACTCCGCGGCGCATCCCTCGGCGGCCAATAAGGAATTCGTCGCCGCCTACAAGAAGGCGTTCGGCCAACGCCCGGGTTTCATGGCGGTCGGCGGCTATGACGGCATCCGCCTGATCTACGAGGCGCTGAAGAAGACCGGCGGCAAGACCGACGGCGATGCGCTGATCGAGGCCATGAAGGGCGCAAAGTGGGAAAGCCCGCGCGGCCCGATCTCGATCGATCCGGAAACCCGCGACATCGTCCAGAACATCTACATCCGCAAGGTCGAGAAGGTCGATGGCGAGCTCTACAATGTTGAATTCGCGACCTTCGAGGCCGTGAAGGATTCCGGCAAGACCAAGAAGTGACGGCGAAGCCGTCATCCCGGGGCGCGCGGAGCGCGAACCCGGGATCTCGAAGTTGTTGCACAAGATTCCGGGTTCAGCGCCGTCGCGCTGCCCCGGAATGACAACCCATCAAGGTCCTCCGGCGTAATTCATGACCACGCTGTTCACCATCCTGTTCGACGGTGTTGCCTACGGCATGCTGCTGTTTGTGCTGGCCTGCGGGCTGGCGGTGACGCTCGGCCTGATGAATTTCGTCAATCTCGCCCATGGCGCCTTCGCCATGGCGGGTGGCTATATCTGCGCGGTGCTGGTCAACAACCAGGGCTGGCCGTTTTTCTCGGCGCTGCCGCTGGCGTTTGTTTCGGCCGCGGCGATCGGCGTCGCGCTGGAGCGGACGCTCTACCGCCATCTCTACACCCGCAGCCATCTCGACCAGGTGCTGTTCACGATCGGCCTGACCTTCATGTCGGTCGCGGCGGTGGACTACATCATGGGATCGTCGCGGATCTTCATCAAGCTGCCGGCGGCGCTCGAGGGCCAGTTCGATTTCTTTGGCGTCGGCATCGGCCGCTACCGGCTGATGATCATCGTGATCTGCGGCCTGCTCACGGTCGCACTTCAATTGATCCTGGCGAAGACCCGGTTCGGCAGCCGGCTGCGCGCGGCGGTCGACGATCCGCGCGCGGCCAGCGGCCTTGGCATCAATGTGCCGCAGGTCTTCGCCTTCACCTTTGCTTTTGGCTGCGGGCTTGCAGGGCTTGGCGGTGCGCTGAGCGCCGAGATCCTCGGGCTCGATCCGTATTTCCCGCTGAAGTTCATGATCTACTTCCTGATCGTGGTCACCGTCGGCGGCTCCTCCAGCATCACCGGGCCATTCCTCGCCTCGCTTTTGCTCGGCATCGGCGACGTCGCCGGTAAATATTACGTGCCGAAGATGGGGCCGTTCGTCATCTACACCATCATGATCGTGATCCTGATCTGGCGTCCCAACGGCCTGTTCGGCCGCGCCGCCGCGCGATGAGCCCGCGATGACCGCTGTTTCCGACGTCTCATCCCACGCCATCGCCCGCGCCCGCTGGCGCCCGGCCGAGATCGTGTTCTGGGTTCTCGCGTTGTCCTGCGCGTTCCTGTTTCCGTCGCGCTATCTGATCATGACCGACATCCTGCGGCTGGCGTTGTTCACGCTGTCGCTCGATCTGATCCTTGGCTATGCCGGCATCGTTTCGCTGGGGCATGCGGCCTTCTTCGGCGTCGGCGCCTATTCCGCCGGGCTGCTGGCGCTGCACGGCATTATCAACGAGCCTGTCATCGCGCTGGTCGTCGCAGGGCTGGTCGCGATGGTGCTGGGCTTCCTCACCAGCTTCCTCGTCATCCGCGGCGTCGACCTGACCCGGCTGATGGTGACGCTCGGCATCGCGCTGCTGCTGGAAGCGCTGGCGGAACGCTTTTCGAACATAACCGGCGGCACCGACGGGCTGCAGGGCATCGAGATGCAGCCGATCCTCGGCATGTTCGCGTTCGACATGTTCGGCAAGACCGGCTTCTTCTATTCGCTGATCGTGCTGTTCCTGCTGTTTCTGCTGGCGCGGCGGATCGTGAACTCGCCGTTCGGCCTGTCGCTGCGCGCGATCAAGAACAATCCGTTGCGGGCGTCCGCGATCGGCGTGCCCGTCAACCGCCGCCTGATCGCGATCTATACGGTGGCGGCGTTCTATGCCGGCATCGCCGGGGCGCTGTTCACCCAGACCACGGCGCTGGCCTCGCTGGATGTGTTCGCCTTCGAACGCTCGGCCGACCTGATGCTGGTGCTTGTGATCGGCGGCACCGGTTATCTCTATGGCGGGCTGATCGGCGCTGTCGTCTTCAAGATGCTGCAGGAGCTGTTTCAGACCATTACGCCGCAATACTGGCTGTTCTGGATCGGGCTCGTTCTGGTGGTGATGGTGCTGGTCGGCCGCGAGCGCATCCATCGCTGGGTACTCTGGGGGCCGAACCTCATCATCCGCCAGGTGTTCGGACGCAAGGCCGGCGTCGCCGTTCCCGAAAGCGATGCGCCATGACGATTGCGCTCGAAACCAGAGGACTGGAAAAATCCTTCGGGGGCCTGCGGGTCACCCGTGACCTGTCGTTGAAAGTGGAGCAGGGTGCCCGCCACGCCCTGATCGGACCGAACGGCGCCGGCAAGACCACCGTCATCAACCTGCTGACGGGCGTGCTCAAGCCCAATGCAGGTCGGATATTGCTCGAAGGCAACGACATCGCCGACCTTGCGGTTCACAAGCGGGTGCTGCGCGGGCTGTCGCGGACCTTCCAGATCAACCAGCTCTATGCCGACCTGACCCCGCTCGAAACGATAGGGCTCGCGGTCTCCGAACGCCTCGGCCGCGGCGGCGACTGGTGGCGACGGATGGGGACGCGCGATGACGTCAACCAGGAGATCGCCGAAACGCTCGGGCGTTTTCATCTCCTCGACGTCATGAACGAACCGACAGCGACGCTGCCTTATGGCAAGCAGCGCCTGCTCGAGATCGCGGTTGCGATTGCAACCAAGCCCCGCGTGCTGCTGCTCGACGAACCCGCCGCCGGCGTGCCCGAAAGTGAGCGTCACGACATTCTGGCCGCCGTCGCCGCGCTGCCGCGTGACGTCACGGTGCTCCTGATCGAGCATGACATGGATCTCGTATTCTCCTTCGCCGACCGCATCTCGGTGCTGGTCAACGGCGCCATGCTGGTGGAGGGCCCGCCCGACGAGGTGGCGCGGGATCCGCAAGTGAAGGCGGTCTATCTCGGCGAGGCTGCCGATGTCTGATCTGCTCGCCATCGATGCCTTGCGCGCCGGCTACGGCGAAGCCGTGGTGCTGCCCTCGATGTCGCTCACGCTCGGCGAAGGCCAGGTGCTGGCGCTGCTCGGGCGCAACGGCACCGGCAAGACCACGCTGATCAATTCGATCGTTGGCATCACCCGTCGTTTCGGCGGCACGGTAGCGCTCGGCGGACGGGACATTACGGCGATGCGCCCGGACCAGCGGGCACGGGCCGGGATCGGCTGGGTGCCGCAGGAGCGCAACATCTTCCGTTCGCTGACGGTCGAGGAGAACATGACCGCCGTGGCCCAGCCGGGTCCGTGGACGGTCGATAAGGTCTACGAGATGTTTCCGCGGCTGAAGGAGCGCCGCGGCAATTTCGGCAACCAGCTATCCGGCGGCGAGCAGCAGATGCTGGCGATCGGCCGCGCGCTGACCCTCAATCCAAAGGTGCTGTTGCTGGACGAGCCGACCGAGGGGCTGGCGCCGATCATCGTTGAGGAATTGTTAAAGGCGCTGGGTACCATCACCCGCTCCGGGGGCATCTGCTCGATCATCGTCGAACAGAACGCGCAAAAGATTCTGGGGCTGGCCGATCGGGTTGTGATATTGGAACGCGGCGCAATCGTGCATGATGCGGCAAGCCACGCGCTGAAGGCCGACCCGGCCGTGCTCGAACGCTATCTCGGCGTCGCCGGCGCCGCCGCGCACTAGATCCAATGGGAGTTGAGACCATGCAGAGAACAAAGCCCCCGTTCCGCGCCGACGAGGTCGGCAGTCTGTTGCGGCCGCCGCGCATCAAGGAAGCGCGCGCCAAGCTGGAGAAGGGCGAGATCACGGCCGAGGACCTGCGCAAGGCCGAGGACCTCGAGATCGAGAAGGTCGTGCACCGGCAGGCCTCGGTCGGCCTGAAGCTCGCGACCGACGGTGAATTCCGCCGCTCCTGGTGGCATTTCGATTTTCTCGCCAAGCTCACGGGCTGCGAACTCTTCCACCCCGAAACCGGCATTCAGTTCGCGGGCGTCGAGACCCGCCATGACGCCGTCCGCGTTATCGGCAAGCTCGATTTCCCCGACAACCACCCGATGCTGGATCATTTCCGCTTCCTGAAGAAGCATGCCGACACGGCGCACGTCACGCCGAAGATGACGATCCCGTCGCCGGCGGTGCTGCATTTTCGCGGCGGCCGCAAGTCGATCTCGAAGGAGGTCTATCCTGATCTGGAGGAGTTCTTCCTCGATCTCGGCAAGACCTACCGCAAGGCCGTGAAGGCGTTCTACGACGCCGGCTGCCGTTACCTGCAGTTCGACGATACCGTCTGGGCCTATCTGTGCTCGCAGGATGAGTTGCAGAAGGCGAGGGATCGCGGTGACAACCCCGACGGCCTGCAGGAAATCTACGCGCGCGTCATCAACTACGCGCTGGCCGATCGGCCAGCCGACATGGTCGTCACCACCCATGTCTGCCGCGGCAATTTCCGCTCGACCTGGATTTCCTCCGGCGGCTACGAGCCGGTGGCCGAGACCATGCTGGCCGGCACCAACTATGACGGCTACTTCCTCGAATATGATTCCGACCGCGCCGGCGGCTTCGAGCCGCTGCGGTACTTGCCGAAAGGCAACAAGGTTGTGGTGGTCGGCGTCATCACCTCGAAGTTCGGCGAGCTCGAGAAGAAGGACGACATCAAGCGCCGCCTCGATGAGGCCGCCAAATTTGCTCCGCTGGAGCAGCTCGCGGTCTCGCCGCAATGCGGCTTTGCGTCCACCGAGGAGGGCAACATCCTGTCCGAGGAAGAGCAGTGGGCGAAGTTGAGCCTCGCGGTCGAGGTCGCGAATGAGGTTTGGGGGAAGTAAGTTCCTCCGCCGTCATTGCGAGCCAACGGGTCGCGCGAATGCGCGCCCGATGACAGGCTNGCATACGCGGAAGGATGGATTGCTTCGTCGCTTCGCTCCTCGCAATGACGAGGTGAGGGCGGCGCAAGCGCGCCGTCACTTCTCTGCCAGATAGACCTCGCCCAATAGCGACGAATTCGACCACGGCACCTGCTTGCCCTTGGTCGCGGCGACGACTTCGGCGCGGACCCGCGTCAGCATCTGCTGCACCTCCAGTCCCGGCGTGCCGATGTGGCGCGACAGCGCGGCCGAGAAGGGGCTGTTGGCGCCTTCGCCGTCGAGCGCGACCTGTCCGGGCGCGGTCGCAAAGGCGATCAGCGTGCCTGCACCGAGCGTCGAACCTGCACCAAGGGTCGTCGGCGCGGCGAGACCCGAGCCGCCTTCGATGCCGCGGTCCGCGCCGGTGGAGGCCACCTTCGACGCCATCGGATTGTTGCGGCAGGCATCGAGGATCAGGATGTTGGTGCGGACCTGATCGTCGAGGCCGGCCATGATCGTGTCCATGTCCATCATCGCTTCAGTCATGCGATTGCCGGCCTGAAACTGCACGTCGATCGGCACCAGATAGTTGCGCCCGTCGACCTGGATGCCGTGGCCGGCGTAGTAGACAACCGCGATCTGCGCCCGCGCGGCCTCGCGCAGGAAGTCGCGGATCGTGGCCTGCATCGCTGTGCGGTCGAGATCGATGCCTTCCTTCACGGTGAAACCGATGTCGCGCAGGCTCTTGGCGATCGAGCGCGCGTCATTCGAAGGGTTCGGCAGCGACCTGACATGTGCGTAGCTGCCATTGCCGATCACGAGCGCGACGCGCCGGCTGGTAACGGTGGGGGCTTGCACGGGAGCGGGCGGTGGGGGCGCCGCACCGGCCGGCGCAGGCGGGGCCGCTTGCTCAGTGCGCGGGCGCTGCGAGTCCGCCGGATTTCGCTGCGGCGGCGGTAATACCTCCGATAGCAGCGACAGGCGGACCTTGGCGGTCGCCTGATTGGCCTTGCTGCCGGCGTCGGAAGCCTGGCCTTCCAGTGCGGCGGCGTAATCCTGCTTGGCGCGGTTGAGATCGCCTTTGGCCTCATAGGAGAGGGCGCGCTGGCTATAGGCCGAGATCAGCACGCTGCCGGGCGGCGTCATGATATTGACCGGCGCTTTTGCTTTTGCGAGCCGGATCGCCTCGGTGGCGTCGGCGATGGCGCGATCGAGATTACCCTTGGCACGCCAGATGATCGAGCGGCTGGTCAGCGGCTGCGGTAGTTGCGGGTCGAGGCGGATCGCCTCGTTGATGTCGGCCAGCGCGCCATCGAGATCGCCGAGCGCCTGTTTGGAGATGCCGCGGTTCTGCCAGGAAAAGGCCGACGGCGGACCAAGCTTGATCGCTTGATCGTAGTCGGCAATCGCCTTGGCGTATTCGCCCTTGGAGCGCCAGGCGTTGCCGCGGTTGTGATAGATGATGCCGCTCGGCGGTCCGATCCGCAGCCCGTCGTTGAAGTCGGCGATGGCGATGTCGTCTTCGCCTTTGTCGTAATAGGCCGAGCCGCGCAGATTATAGGCGGCGACGCTTGCGTGCAGGCGGATCGCCTCGCTCGCATCCGCTATCACCTGCGCATAATTGCCCTTCTTGTTCCAGCCGACAGCGCGCCAGAAGTAGATGGTCGCGAGCTTCTCGCCGGAAAACACTTTCAGCGCGATGATCTTGTTACAGGCGTTGATTTGCTGATCGGCCGGCGTGGTGTCGGTGGTGCAGAGCGGCCCGAGCTGGTTGCGCGGCTGGGCGGCAGCCGCCGCCGACCACAGCGCGGCGGCGAGCAGGGTCAGTGTCAGGATCGCGCGGCGCATCATGTCCCGAACATACCAGCAGATACCGCAGCTTTGTCGCGGGTTTCGGCCGCCGGGTTCATGCGGACTCCGGCCGCTTCGGCACTATTTCTTCGCCCGGCGGGTGCGAACTTCGATCGATCCATTCGCCATCTGGACCTCGAACCGTGACAGGAAGCTCATCCCGAGCAGTCCATCGACGCCTGCGCCATAGCTTTTTGCGTCCGTGTTCTGGACAGCGACCGGCACGTTGGTTGCGGTCAGTTTGCCGAGCGTTACTTTATCGGCCTTTGTCAGCTTCGCCTGGATCAATCCATTGGCGGTCGCCACCGTGATGTCGCCGGCTCCGGCCAGCGATATCTTGGCGCGATCGGCGAAATTCGATTTCATCGCGACATAGGTCGCACCGGTATCGAGAATGAACAGTCCGCGCACACCATTGATTTCGACTTTGACCGTGACGACGTTCTGCCCGCGCAGCGGATAGCTTTCCTTCTGGAATTCCTTTGAGGGGGTGCAATTGCCCTTCGCCTCATAGTCAGCGATGATCTTCTGGGTCTGGCTGTTGTCGCGCGTGGCGGGATCGAACGCGACCCACATATTGATCGGCGCCGCCGCTTCGCAGAATCGATTGAGCGCTGCATAGGCAGCCGCCATGTGCATGAACACGCGGCTGGAGATTCCCTTCTTGTCCGAGCCGAACAGTTCGATCGCGTTGGCGAAATCGACCAGCGCCCGCTGGTGGTCGCCTGCGCCTTCGAGAGCTACGCCGCGCAGATAGTGCGCCTCGCGATTGGTCGGCGCGCGGCGGATGAATTCGTCGGCGACCTCGACCGCCTTCGGGTAGTCGGTCAGCCGCAGATAGATATCGATCGAGCGGTGCAGGGCGGTGGCCGGCGCGCCGCAGTGCATGACGAATTTGTAGAGCCCGTTGGCCGCCTCCCGCCGATAGCCGGCCTTGTCGAGCGCCACTGCGAGATCGCCGATGCTTTTCTGGTCGCATGGCTCGCGCTTGAGTTCTTCGAGCCGAAGCCAGACGTAGGGATCGCGTGCGGCCCTTACGGGTAGTGCGCCAAGTCGCTCGTAGACCGCGGAAAAGACCTCGTCGGGATTTTCGTCCAGATAACCTGCAATTGCCGGAGCCTGTGCTGCAAACAGCAGCAACGCGGCGGCGCAAAATCGCTTAAACATTCTCGCCCCAAAGTATCATTCCACCGTCTTGTATATTGGCAAGTGCGACGGGTTCCAATGACGCTGCTCCGGTTTTCGGGCATAGACGTGTTGGGCAGATGGTGGTAGGACGGTGGCGTCACTTGGTTCTGCCCACCCTAGCTTCCCAATTCTCCCGACCTCCTTGGCGTGATGAAAAACGACCAGATCCTCAGCCAGATCACCGAGTTCTGCCGCGACTCCGACATGGCGGAGACGACGTTCGGCCGCCGGGTGGTCAATGACGGCAAGCTGGTGCACCGCCTGCGCGAGGGGAAGCGGATCACGATCGATACGCTGGACCGCATCAACGCCTATATCGCGACGTCCACCGGTGCGCTTCCGCCTCCGCGCGGGCTCGACGTGCCGCCGGAGAAGCGCGATCCCAGGGGCAATTTCCGCTTCTTCGAGAACCGGCAGAAATACCTGCTGTTCGTTCATACCTGCAGCGAAAAGCGGGTGATTGCCGAGCGGGTGGCGCTGGAGCTCTCCAGCCTGCACCCGCGGCCGCCGGCGCTTCGGGTATTCGACGCCGGCGTCGGCGACGGCACGGTGCTGGCGCGGGTGATGCGCTCGATGCACGGCCGCTTTCCCCATATGCCGTTCTATATCGCCGGCAAGGAGCTCAGCCTGGAGGACGTCCGCCTGACGCTCGACAAGGTGCCCGACCGGCTGTTCGAGCACCCGGCGACGGTCGTGGTCCTGACCAACATGCATTACGCCGAGGCGCCCTGGCTGACGCCGGCTTCGCCCACCGCAGCCGCTGGCATGCTCTGGCATGAGGTCGCCCTGCGGGGGGCCTCTTCGGGGGAGTTCGAAACCCAGATCGCCGAACTGGGGCCCTTTCTGGAGCAAAACTGGCGGGCCGGTATCAGCCCCAAATCGGGCATGCCGATCTATGAACGGCCGGTGGCGCTGGTGCTGTACCGGGAGGACCACCGCTTCCTGCTTGATTCGATCATCCCTCGGGCGGGGCGGACCGAGGCCAATTTCGACCTCGTGATCGCTTCCCAGCCTTACCGGGCCAAATCCTCTGTGAATTTCCGCGCCAAGCGGATCATCGCGCCGCTGGCCAGATCCTTGCGGGCAGGAGGGCGTTTGATCGGAATTCACTCCCACGGGCACGATCCGGGCCTCGAAATCATCCAGACGGTCTGGCCGGGAGAAAATCCTTTCGCCGTGAGCCGCCATGAGCTATTGCGCGCGGTGAAATACGAACTCGGATCGGCCGGGCGCGACCTTAACTTTAATGCCTACGCCGATAACCGTTCCATCTTCCGTTATGATATGGAAGCGCTGCCCAACGAGGTCACCGGCTCGATCGGAACCTCCACGGCTTTTGCAGCGTGGAATGCGGCGGTGTATGTCGCCCAGATCGAAGACGACCGGTTGACGGAAATGACTGAAAACAGCCGAGCCCTCGATGCCACGCGAGAGGTTCTGCGCAAGCATAATGGGCTTTGGTTTTACGACGAATCCTACGTCATTTCGCGTCGTCGCGACTGACATTCCAGGACACTTGAACAAGCGCCGCCGCGAATGGCGGAAACGAAGGGGTTTTAGATGCGCGCGTCCTATCTGTTTACCAGCGAGTCGGTCTCGGAAGGCCATCCGGACAAGGTCTGTGACCGGATCTCCGACGAGATCGTCGATCTGTTCTACCGGGAAGGCCCGAAGGCCGGCATCGATCCCTGGCAGATCCGCGCGGCCTGCGAAACGCTCGCCACCACGAACAAGGTCGTGATCGCCGGCGAAACCCGCGGTCCGAGCTCGGTGACGAATGACCAGATCGAAAGCGTGGTGCGCGACGCGATCAAGGACATCGGCTACGAGCAGGAAGGCTTCCACTGGGAGAAAGCCGACATCGAGATCCTGCTGCATCCGCAGTCGGCCGATATCGCGCAGGGCGTCGATGCGCTGCAGCCGGGCGAGAAGAAGGAAGAGGGCGCGGGCGACCAGGGCATCATGTTCGGCTACGCCACCAACGAGACGCCCGACCTGATGCCGGCGCCGATCTTCTACGCCCACAAGATCCTGCGGCTGATTTCCGAAGCGCGCCACTCCGGCCGCGAGAAGGTGCTCGGTCCGGACTCCAAGAGCCAGGTCACCGTGCAGTACGAGAACGGCAAGCCGGTCGGCGTGCGCGAGATCGTGGTCTCGCACCAGCATCTGGTCGAGGACCTCTCCTCCAACCAGATTCGCGACATCGTCGAGCCCTATGTCCGCGAGGCGCTGCCGAAGGACTGGATCAACGGCAAGACCATCTGGCACATCAACCCGACCGGCAAGTTCTTCATCGGCGGTCCCGACGGCGACGCCGGCCTGACCGGCCGCAAGATCATCGTCGACACCTATGGTGGCGCGGCCCCTCATGGCGGTGGCGCGTTCTCCGGCAAGGATCCGACCAAGGTCGACCGTTCGGCGGCCTATGCTGCGCGCTATGTCGCCAAGAACATCGTCGCTGCCGGTCTCGCCGACCGCTGCACGCTGCAGCTTGCCTACGCAATCGGCGTGGCGC
Organism: Bradyrhizobium lablabi; assembly: GCF_001440475.1. Taxonomy (GTDB): domain Bacteria; phylum Pseudomonadota; class Alphaproteobacteria; order Rhizobiales; family Xanthobacteraceae; genus Bradyrhizobium; species Bradyrhizobium lablabi. Next base: position 19,993 of record NZ_LLYB01000067.1, read on the forward strand.
GGCCGCTGTCGATCTATATCGATACCCACGGCACCGGAAAGGTGTCGGAGGACGAACTCGAGAGGGCGGCTGCAAAGGCGATGGATTTGACGCCGCGCGGCATCCGCAGCCATCTCGACCTCAACCGTCCGATCTATGCGCGTACCTCGGCCTACGGCCATTTCGGCCGCACGCCCGACAATGAAGGCGGCTTCTCCTGGGAGAAGACCGATCTTGTCGAACCGCTTAAGCGCGCGGTCTGATTTTTAGCGTCCTTCCGGGGCGCTCGCGACCGCGAGCGAACCCGGAATCCCTTTCCATCATTTCGAGATTCCGGGTTCGTCTCTTTTGGGCGACCCGGAATGACGAGCTCAACAACAAGGAAGCTCTCATGAACGCCCCCACCAAGCCCGCCTTCACCGACTACATCGTCAAGGACATCTCGCTCGCCGATTTCGGCCGCAAGGAGATTTCGCTGGCCGAGACTGAAATGCCGGGCCTGATGGCGACGCGCGAGGAATACGGTCCGAAGCAGCCGCTGAAGGGCGCCCGCATCGCTGGCTCCCTGCACATGACGATCCAGACCGCGGTCTTGATCGAGACGCTGGCAGCGCTCGGCGCCGACATCCGCTGGGTGTCGTGCAACATCTATTCGACGCAGGACCACGCCGCCGCGGCGATCGCCGCCGCCGGCATTCCGGTGTTTGCGGTCAAGGGCGAGACGCTGACCGAATATTGGGACTACACCGCAAAGCTGTTCGACTGGCACGGCGGCGGCACGCCCAACATGATCCTCGATGACGGCGGCGACGCCACCATGCTGGTGCATGCCGGCTACCGTGCCGAGCAGGGCGACACGGCGTTCCTCGACAAGCCGACGTCCGAGGAGGAGGAAATCTTCTATGCGCTCGTCAAGCGCCTCTTGAAGGAGAAGCCGAAGGGCTACTTCGCGGAGATCGCCAAGAACATCAAGGGCGTCTCGGAAGAGACCACGACGGGCGTGCACCGCCTCTACGACATGGCCAACAAGGGCACGCTCTTGTTCCCGGCGATCAACGTCAACGACAGCGTCACCAAGTCGAAGTTCGACAACCTCTATGGCTGCCGCGAGTCGCTGGTCGACGGCATCCGCCGCGGCACGGACGTCATGATGTCCGGCAAGACCGCGATGGTTGCGGGCTTCGGCGACGTCGGCAAGGGCTCGGCCGCCTCGCTGCGCCAGGCCGGCTGCCGCGTCATGGTCTCCGAAGTCGATCCGATCTGCGCGCTGCAGGCGGCGATGGAAGGCTATGAGGTCGTGACCATGGAAGACGCCGCGCCGCGCGCCGACATCTTCGTCACCGCGACCGGCAACAAGGACATCATCACCATCGAACACATGCGCGCGATGAAGGATCGCGCCATCGTCTGCAACATCGGCCACTTCGACAACGAGATCCAGATCGCGGGTCTGCGTAACCTGAAGTGGACCAACATCAAGCCGCAGGTCGACGAGATCGAATTCCCCGACAAGCACCGCATCATCCTGCTCTCGGAAGGCCGCCTCGTGAACCTCGGCAACGCCATGGGTCATCCGTCCTTCGTGATGTCGGCCTCGTTCACCAACCAGACGCTGGCGCAGATCGAACTCTGGGCGAACAACAAGGACGCCAAGTACGAGAAGAAGGTCTACGTGCTGCCGAAGACGCTCGACGAGAAGGTGGCGCGGCTGCATCTCGCCAAGATCGGCGTCAAGCTGACCGAACTGCGCAAGGACCAGGCCGACTATATCGGCGTCAAGCCGGAAGGCCCGTTCAAGGCCGATCACTATCGGTACTGAGCTCAACAATCGCCGCGACACAAAGGCCCCGGAGTGATCCGGGGCTTTTTTGTTGGCGTAGCTCCTGCTACGATCTGAGGTAGAACAACAAGCTCGCCACTGCGGAAGCGGGCGGCCCACTTTCCAGATTTTATTTTGATGCGCCGAATGCATTGCGGAGGGAGTGCCATGTCCACTGAAGCCAACGTCGAGATCCTCAAGGAAGCCTATCGTCGCTGGCACGACAGCAAGGGGGCCAGCGTCGACCACTGGTTCGACAGCGTTGTTGCCCCGAACATCAGTTTCGGATCGGTGCCGCGTGGTGCCGCTCCACTGAACTTTGCCGCCCAGTACAACAACGATGTTGAGCTTCGCGCCTATTTCGACGGCCTGCTGTCGGAGTGGAGCATGAAGCACTACACGGTCGATGAGTACATCGCGCAAGGCGATGTCGTGGTCGCGCGCGGCTCGTGCGCCTGGACCCACAAGAAGACTGGCAAGCTCGCCGAGACGCCAAAGATTGACTATTGGCGCTTCAAGGACGGCAAGGCGGTCGAGTTCTACGAATATTTCGACACCGCTGCCGCCGCGGCCGCGGCCACCTGAAGCCGGTTGCAACCTGGCCCGGCCCCTTGTTGGTCGGTCGGACCTGCCACGGTTTGGCTTCAATACCGACGTTTCGCGGCGGAAAGGCCGTCGAATTTCGCTGGCATTTCGATACATCATGTATCGCTGCGGTAAGCTCACAATGCGAGTTGCAATTTCTGCCTGCTGCCCATTACATCTGGAAGCAGGGAGAACGCCATGACCGATACGGCACAACATTTCGACGTCCTCATCGTCGGCGCGGGCCTGTCCGGCATCGGCGCGGGCTATCATTTGCAGGAGAAGTGTCCGGGCAAGAGCTACGTGATCCTCGAGGGACGCGACTGCATCGGCGGCACCTGGGATCTGTTTCGCTATCCCGGCATTCGTTCCGACAGCGACATGTACACGCTCGGTTATTCGTTCCGTCCCTGGACCGAGCCGAAGGCAATCGCCGACGGGCCGCGCATCCTGAATTATGTGCGCGAGACTGCTTCCGACAACGGCATCGACAAGAAGATCCGTTTCCACCATCGCGTGAAACGTGCGTCGTGGTCGTCGCCGGAGTCGCGCTGGACGGTGGAGGCTGAGCGTACGGTCGGTGAGGGCGCGACCGAAATCGTGCGCTTCACCTGCAGTTTCCTGTTCATGTGCTCGGGCTATTACAAATACGAGGAAGGCTACACGCCGGAATTTTCGGGCACCGCGGATTTCGCCGGTCAGATCGTGCATCCGCAGAAGTGGCCCGAGAATCTTGACTATGCCGGCAAGCGCGTGGTGGTGATCGGCTCGGGCGCTACCGCGGTGACGCTGGTGCCGGAGATGGCGAAGACCGCCTCGCACGTCACCATGCTGCAGCGCTCGCCGACTTATGTGGTGGCGCGGCCGGCGGAAGACGCGCTCGCCAACAAGCTGCGTCAGAACCTCTCCGCCAAGCTTGCCTATCATTTGATCCGCTGGCGCAATGTGCTGTTCGGCATGTATTTCTTCCAGCTTTGCCGCCGCAAGCCGGACCGCGCCAAGCAGCTGATCCTCGGCGGCGTCAAGATGGCGCTGGGGCCGGAATACGACGTGGCTAAGCATTTCACGCCGCGCTACAATCCATGGGAGCAGCGGTTGTGCTTGGTGCCCGACGGCGACCTGTTCAAGTCGATCCGCGACAAGCGCGCTTCCGTCGTCACCAGCGAGATCGACAGCTTTACGAAGAGCGGTATCAAGCTGAAGGACGGCAGCGAGCTCAAGGCCGATATCATCGTCACCGCGACCGGGCTTGTCCTGCAGGTGGTCGGCGGCCTCGAGGTCAACGTCGACGGTCGCACGGTCGATTTCGCGCGGACGCTGAACTACAAGGGCATGATGTATTCGGACATTCCGAACATGGCCTCTGCGTTCGGCTACACCAACGCGTCGTGGACGCTGAAGTGCGACCTGACCTGCGAATATGTCTGCCGTCTCATCAACTACATGGACCGCAACGGCTACAAGCAGTGCATGCCGCATAATGTCGATCCTGACGTCACCGAAATGCCGTCGCTGGATTTCTCCTCCGGCTATGTGCAGCGCTCGATCGCAAAGCTGCCGAAGCAGGGTTCCAAGCGGCCGTGGCGGCTGTATCAGAACTACGCGCTCGACATCGTTTCCCTGCGCTACGGAAAGGTCGATGACGGGGTGATGCAGTATTCGTGAGGCTGCATTTGGAACCGTGCTTGGGGCGGCTGCGTCCGCTCGTCCCATGCGTCGTTTCGCGTATACGTAGAGGCCTTCGAATCGTCCAACATGTCCTCACGGTTAACGCCGGATTAACCGGCGTGGCGCACGCTACGAAGCTTGCGGCCCCTGACAGCACGAGGAAGCCCATGGACGCCCAGCGAATTGCCATCGACGCCATCGTGGCGCTGACCGATTGCGACCGCGAGGCGGCCGCCGCTTTCGTCCGCAAGTGCTATCTCGCCGGCGTCCGCGACCCGAAGCGGCTGACCTTCAAGGGCCTGCAGGCGCTTCGCGGCTGAAGCGCGAGCTTCCGCGATTCTTCGTTTCAATTCGTGCCGTTCAACGGCTCTTTAGAAGCTGCAGAGCCTCATCCGCCCTATGCTCCGGCACAAATAAGTGATCGTGATAAAAGGCCGACACGGCATTCACGCTGATGCCGGCCGCCGCTAGGCGGTTGGTGACTGCCGCCAGGAAGCCGACGGCTTCCAGCGAGGAATGGACGGTCAGGGTGATCAGCCGCGACGCACATTGATAGGTGAGCCCGGCGCTTTCGGCTTCCTCACGCCGCACCACGAAGGTCGTTCCCTCGCGTTCGCGGAAGATGTGCACCGGGACGAGGATGGCTGGAATTTTCTGGTCACCCGAAATGCTGCAGAAGACGAAGACACCTTCCTGCATCTCGGGCTTCATATTCTGCAGCAACGTCGCGAGATTGCGTTCGCCCGGCATCAGTGTGTCTTTCAAGGCGCACGCCGCGAAATCGGCGGGTCACGCTGTCGCGAACCCGCCTACATGGCTACGGCTTCCAATTGTCAGCCGACGACGACTTCGCTGATCTGGATCACCGGGGACTGGTCGGTATAGTTCGGAATGTCAGCCATGATCTCCTTGGCGTGCGGTCCGAAGCCGGCCTGGAAGGCCTCGATCGAGTCGCAGAAGATGTGACACATGCCGACATAGGTCGCGGGCGCGCCGGGGGCGCCGCCGGCGAGGCCCTTGTCGACCGTGTAGGATTTGCAGGCATCGCCCATGCGCGCCTTCACCAGCGGCATATGTTTGTCGCGGTAGTAATCGTGATCGAAGCGCCCGCCGGGCGTATTGGGATACATTACGCTTACCTTGATCATGTGTGTCCTCCGATCCGATGTTCGCCGTTTAATCGGCAATATCCAAAATCTGCGGCAGTTTTGCGGATCTTGCAACCACAAGGCGGCGGGTGTCGGGTGACCGGGGGCAAAGCGGACGTCATCCACCATCGCGCTCACGTCCAGAATGACCCGAGGGGGAACACCGATAACGTGCAGCGCTTGACGTCACCGCAATTCGTGTCCATATGCGGGTGTCGACCCTTGGCCGAACGACTGGGCCGCTTTGCCTTGCGCTACTGACAGGCACGCACGTTTCAGACCCTTCTCCAAAAATCGATCAACCGACGAAGGTGCCGATCCCTCGGTGCTTCGATCTTCCGTGCACTGTCAGAAGGGGATATCTCCGTGCAAAAGAGAGCTGTGCAGGGCTCTAACGGGCAAGGCGGCCTTGGCTTCATTCAGCCTGCCCATAATGGCGATGGCGTCCTCGACGCTCGGCGCTGGACGCGAATTTTGAGCAATTACAGCGCCCCAAACCGGCTGCGCAGCGTTGCCGAGCTGGTGATCACGGCTTTGCCGCTCATCATGTTGTGGACCGCGGCCTGGTTCACGTTCTCCCTTGGCCATGCCTGGGCTTCATTGCTGATCGCGATTCCGGCTGCCGGCTTCCTCGTACGCCTGTTCATGATCCAGCACGACTGCGGTCATGGCACCTTTTTCGCCAGCCGTCTGGCGAATGACTGGGTCGGCCGCGTCATTGGCGTGCTCACGCTCACGCCGTACGACTGTTGGCGTCGCATGCATGCGACGCATCATGCCACCACGGGCAACCTTGATCGCCGCGGTATCGGCGATCTCGATACGCTGACAGTGCGCGAATATCGCGCCCTTTCCTGGTGGGGTCGTCTGAAATACCGTCTTTACCGTAACCCGCTGGTCATGTTCGGGGTCGGACCAGCCTACCTGTTTCTTTTGCAGCAGAGGCTCCCGGTCGGCCTCATGCGCAATGGTTGGCAGCCCTGGGCCAGCACAATGGCAACCAATCTCGCGATTGCCGTCATCGTCGCTGTTCTCACATGGTTTATCGGCATCAAGGCGTTCCTGCTCGTGCACCTTCCGATCATACTTCTCGCCGCCACGGCCGGCGTATGGCTGTTCTACGTGCAGCATCAGTTTGAGCACACGAGTTGGGAGCGCGACGAGATCTGGAACCTGCATCAAGCCGCTCTGCACGGCAGCTCACATTACGAACTGCCGGCGCTGCTACGCTGGTTCACGGCCAATATCGGTATTCATCATGTGCATCACCTCTCGAGCCGTATTCCCTATTACCGGCTGCCGCGTGTGCTGCGCGACCACCCTGAACTGCGCGACGTCGGCCGCATAACGCTTCTGCAGAGCTTCCGGTGTGTGCGGCTTGTGTTATGGGACGAGGCGCAGCGCCGCCTGGTGTCGTTCCGGGAAATCAGAGCCGGCGACTTTCAGGAAACTGCGCCAAATCGCGCCGCACCATCGCCATAGCGGTCGAGGATCGCGTAGGATGGGTGGAGCGCAGCGATACCCATAATGCACCCGATGACGGCGACGGGGTGAACCTTCGCGAAAGCTATCAGCAATTATGGATTGGAGTTGGTGGGTATCGCTGCGCTCTACCCATCTTGCGTTCTGCTCTTGGCCTCGCGGGCCTGAAGCCGCTTAGTCCTCTGCTCGAATTTCCTGACCAAACCCATCGACAAAGCGTTGCCGAATTTGCTTGAACCACCGCTTTTCATACTCCGGGACGAAGCCCTCGGCCGTCAGTACCGCATGTGCAAATTGATCAGCAGTAAGAGGCGTCGTTGACGCAATTCGTCGGGCGTCAGCAGGGGGAATGCAGAAGCCCCAATCAACGCAAAGCTCGTCGAGCAGGTGGGATAGGCGGTCTTCCAATGGCGATCCTTGCTTGAGCGGCCGAACACCCATGGTTTCTATCCTTTGCCGCCGGTTCTGGCTTTTGTCAGCGAGATTAAGCCGGATTGGCGCAGCGTAATCTACCGATCGAGCGTGATGGCACAGAATGGCGGATTGCGCTGCGCTAATCCGCCATATGATCTGAAAAAAAGCCCCGGATCAGATCCGGGGCTTTTGCATTTCGCGACGGCTTTGAGATCACGCCTATTCCGGCTTGCCGATATTGACCTTCAGCGTGCCGACGCCGTCGACGCCGCACTCGAGCTTGTCGCCGGGCTGGAGCTGGGAGACACCGGCGGGCGTGCCCGTCATGATGATGTCGCCGGGGGCGAGTTTCACCTGCTGCGAGAGCTGCCAGATGATCTCGGGCACGTTCCAGATCAACTCGGTGAGATCGCCCTTCTGCGCTTCCTTGCCGTTCACCGTCAGCCAGATCTTGCCCTTGGCGGGGTGACCGATCTTGGACGCCGGCTGGATCGCCGAGCAGGGCGCGGAATAGTCGAACGACTTGCCGATTTCCCAGGGACGTTCCTTCTTGCGCGAGGCGATCTGCAGGTCGCGGCGGGTGAGGTCGATGCCGACGGCATAGCCATAGACATGGTCGAGCGCCTTGTCGGCGGGGATGTTGAGGCCGCCGCTCTTCATGGCGACGATCAGCTCGACCTCGTGATGCAGATCCTTGGTCAACGGCGGGTAGGGAATGGTGGCGCCGTCGGGCACCAGCATGTCGGCGTGCTTGCCGAAGAAGAACGGCGGCGCGCGCTCGTCATTGCCCATCTCGCGGATGTGCTCGAGATAGTTGCGGCCGACGCACCAGATGCGGCGGACCGGATAGGTGCCTGTCTCGCCGACGACGGGAAGGGTGGGCTGCGGAACGGCTGATATGACGTAGGAGGCTGCGTTCATGAAAATGGTCTCGAGTGGTTACAATAGGAAACCGGCGGGTCGCTTTTACGCGGTTGCGCTGACCGGCGCCAGACTGGGATGACCGGCATCGCGTTGCTGCAGGCGGAAGAACGAGGCGTAACGGCCGCCGCGGCGCAGCAAATCGTCGTGCTGACCGCGCTCGACGATTTCGCCGCCTTCGACCACCAGGATGGCGTCGGCATGCATGATGGTGTGGAGGCGGTGGGCGATCACGATGGTGGTGCGGTTCCGGCAGAGATGCTCGATCGCCTCCTGCACCGCCTTTTCGGATTCGGAATCGAGTGCGGCGGTAGCCTCATCCAGCAGGATAATCGGCGCGTTCTTGAGCAGCGCCCGCGCCACGGCGATGCGCTGGCGCTGGCCGCCGGAGAGCTGCGTGCCGTGCTCGCCGACCGGGGTCTCGTAGCCGAGCGGAAAGCCCATGATGAAGTCGTGCGCGCAGGCCGCCTTCGCGGCCGCCACGATCTCGTCCTGGCTGGCGCCTTCCTTGCCGAAGGCGATGTTGGCGCCGATGGTGTCACGGAACAGATAGACGTCCTGTCCGACATAACCGGTCTGTCGGCGCAGCGACTGGCGCGATACGCCGGAAATGTCCTGGCCGTCGATCAGGATCTCGCCCTGATTCACCTCGTAGAGCCGCAGCAGCAGCGCCAGCACCGTGGACTTGCCGCCGCCGGACGGGCCGACCAGCGCGGTGGTCTTGCCGGGTTCGGCGACGAAGCTCATGCGATTGAGTACCGGCTCGCCTGGCCGGTAGCCGAAGGTCACGTCGCGGAACTCGACCCGCGCGTCAGTGAGTTTCAGTGCCGGCTTGTCACTGTCGTCAGGCTCGCTCGGCGGGCTGTCGACGATTTCGAGCAGCTTGCGCGCGCCGATCAGGTTGCTGTTGAGCTCGATGTTGAGCCGCGCCAGCCGCTTGGCCGGCTCATAGGCCAACAGGAACGCGGTCAGGAATGAAAAGAACTGGCCGGGCGAAGCGCCCATCGCGACCACGCGATAGCCGCCATACATCAGGCCGCCCGCGATCGCGAAGCCGCCGAGGGTTTCCATCAGTGGGCTGGAGCGGTTGGAAACGCGCGCCATCTTGTTGGCGTTGCGCTCGACCGCGGTGATGCTGGCGTCGATCCGCTCGCGCATCGCCTGTTCGAGCGTAAAGGCTTTCACGGTGCGGATGCCCTGCAGCGATTCCTGCATCGTCTCCATGATGTCGGCGGTGCCGGAGAACTGGTTGTGCGCAAGACCCTTGATGCGCTTCACCAGCTTGCGCAGCACGATCATCGCCGGCGGTGCCACCGCAAAACCAAGCAGCGCCATCATGGGATCGGTCATCACCATGACGACGACTAGCGCGATCAGCGACAGCAGATCGCGGCCGATGGCGTTGATCAGGAGATTGAGCACCTGCGTCACTGCGGTGGCGCCAGCAGTCAGCCGCGCCAGGAATTCCGATGAATGCCGCTCGGAAAAGAACGCGATGTTTTCGCTCATCAGCTTGGCAAACAGCCGGCGCTGGTTATTTGCGAGGATCGCATTGCCGATCTGCGACAGGATCACAGTGTGCCCGTAGGTCGCTGCGCCCTTGATCGTAAAAATGACGACGGTGACCAGCGACAAGAGCGCGATCCCGCGCACATCCTTGTCGACATAGGCCTTGTTGATGACTTCGCCGAGCAGGTAGGCGGAACCCGCGGTCGTCACCGCCGCTACGCCCATCAGTGAAAAGGCGAGCAGATAACGCCGCCAGTAGGCGAGCCCCTGTTCGGCGACGAGGCGCCGAATCAGGATCGCCGCACCATAGGGGTCGTCGGTGATTTTCTTCGGAGTTTCTTTTGGAAGTTCGGTCATCCGCGTTCCATCGACGGCGCCGGGTGAACCGGCGCGTCAGGGCTTAAGCGGTGACTCCTTGCCTGCTTAACCGGGCTTTTTCAAGCCCAATAAGTGCTTGATTTCACGCCGATTGCGCGTGCTGCGGAAGGCCGCCGCGCTCGCTGAACAGCTTCTTTTCCCAGGTCAGCGCGTGGCCCGCGATGGTTTCGAGATTGTCGTATTGCGGTGTCCAGTCGAGCATGGCGCGGATACGGCTGGTATCGGCGACCATGGTCATGATGTCGCCGGGGCGGCGCGGCGCATATTGAACCGCGAAATTGCGCATCGAGACGCGGCGCACGGCCTCGATGGTCTCCAGCACCGAATAGCCGCGGCCGTAACCGCAGTTCAGCGTGATTGAGCCTCCGCCGTCGCGCAGGTATGACAGCGCGGCGCGATGGGCCTGCGCAAGATCGCTGACATGGATGAAGTCGCGAATGCAGCTTCCATCCGGCGTCGGATAGTCGGTGCCGTAGACGTCGACCTTGGCGCGCTGACCGGTGGCGGCTTCGACCGCGATCTTGAGCAGATGCGTCGCGCCGACGGTGGAAAGGCCGCAGCGGACCTGCGGATCGGCGCCGGCGACGTTGAAATAGCGCAGCACGACATACTTCATGTCGTGCGCGCTGGCGACGTCGTGGAGCATGATTTCGGTCATCAGCTTGGACGAGCCGTAAGGCGACATCGGCCGCGTCGGCGCATGCTCCGATACCGGCACCTGGTCCGGATTGCCGTAGACGGCGGCGGTCGATGAGAAGATGAAGCGGTTGACGCCGCCCTTGACCGCGGCATTCAGCAGGCTGCGGGTCGTCACGGTGTTGTTGCGGTAATAGCCGAGCGGATCGCGCATCGAATCCGGCACCACGACCGAGCCTGCGAAATGAATGATGCTCTCGACACGGTGCTGAGCGATCACGCCCTCGACGAGGTTTTCGTCGCCGGCGTCGCCGATGAACAGCGGCACGGGCCGGGGCAGGAAGGCGGAAAAACCGGTGGACAGATTGTCGATCACGACGACGCTTTCGCCGGCATCCACCAGCGCATGAACCATATGACTTCCGATATAGCCGGCGCCGCCGGTGACGAGCACGGTCATAGGCCACCTCTCCCGATTTATTTGGTGCCGATGCTAACGGGGCTGCGGTGAAGAGGGGGTTTCGGCGCGGGCGAACTGGCCACTATGCTTAATGTTGCGTATAGGAACTTTCCCAACCGGAGCCGGACGTGCCGAGCGAGAACAATTTGGCCAGTGATCTGCAACTGATCGTGCCGAATCTGCACAGGCGCTATTCAGGCGTCACCGCGACCAACCGGATGGTGGCGCCGATACTCGCCACAATGTATCGCGCGGCCTGGCTCGGTCCGCATGCGCCTGACGGCATCGCGCAGATGGGTTTTGCCGATCTGCTGAAACTCTGGCGCCGCCGCACGCCGCTGATCTGGCACGCGCGGCGCAATGACGAGATGATCGCGGGGTTGTTGCTGCGCGCGCTTGGCTGGCCGCTGAAACTCGTGTTCACCTCCGCTGCGCAGCGACATCACAAACGGCTGACGCGCTGGCTGATACGACAGATGGACGCCATCATCGCAACATCAGAACTGTCGGCATCGTTTCTGAAGCGTGAGGCGACGGTGGTGATGCACGGCGTGGACACGAAGCGCTACGCGCCGCCGGCCGATCGCGCGGCGGCGTTTGCCGAGGCCAAACTGCCGGGCCGCTACGCCATCGGCTGCTTCGGCCGGGTGCGCGCGCAAAAAGGCACGGATATTTTCGTCGATGCGATGTGCCGGCTGTTGCCGCGCTATCCGGATTTCACCGCCGTCATCGTCGGCGCTGTCGTGCCGGAGCAGCAGGGGTTTGCCGACGGCTTGAAACGGCAGATCGACGCCGCCGGGCTGCAATCGCGCATCGTCATCACCGGCGAGCTCGAAATCGAGGAAGTGCAGCGCTGGTACCAGCGGCTGACCATCTACGCCTTCACCTCGCGTAACGAAGGCTTTGGCCTGACGCTGATCGAGGCGATGTCATCAGGCGCGGCGCTGGTGGCGGCGCGCGCGGGCGCAGCGCAGTTCGTGGTCGAGGATGGCGTGACCGGCGTGCTGACGCCGCCGGGTGATGCCGACGCGCTGGTTACGGCGCTGGAACCGTTGATGCGCGATCCCGCATCGGCCGCCGCGATGGGCGAGCGGGCGCGTGCGCGCGTGCTGGAAAAATTCAGCCTCGATGCCGAGGCGAATGCGATCGCCGCAGTCTATCGCACGCTGGGTTGAGTAACCAGCAGGCGGTGCGCCACGTCGGCGACGTAGGTGGCATCGATGTCGCGCATGCAGCGATGGTCGTTCATGGTGCAAACCGTGCGCTGGCAGGGCTGGCAGGCGAGTTCCGCCTTGGTCTGAACGACAGTTGCCGCGAGACCGTTCAGCGGCGCCCACAGGTAGGGGCTGGTGGGACCGAAAATGCCCATGGTGGGCGTGCCGATCGCCGCCGCAATATGCATCAGGCCGGAGTCGTTCGAGATTGCGACGCCGGCGGCGGCCACAGCCAGAATGCCGTTGCGCAAATCGGTACCGGTGAGGTCGCGGGCCTTGCCGCCGGTGGCGGTGACGATGTCCTGCGCCAGCCCCTTTTCGCCGGGGCCGCCGACCACCCAGACGTCGAGGCCGCGCTCGATCAACAGCCGCGCCGCTTGTGGATAATAGGTCCATCGCTTCGAGGCGCCGACCGAGCCGGGCGCCAGCGCTACCGCAGGTCCGCTGCCGAGGCCATTGGCCTGCCGCCAGCGGGCGATTTCCTCTGTCGGCACGGAAAGTTGCGGCACCGGCCATTCCGGTGGCAGCGGCGCGCCTGATGGCAGCGCCAGCGCGGCGTTCTTGTCGATGAAACGGGGCAGGGCCTTCTCGCCCCAGCGCATCCGGTTGATCAGCCCGAATCGTGCTTCGCCGAAAAATCCCACTCGCTCCGGGATTCCGGCAAGTGCCGGGGCAATCGCGGCTTTCCAAGTGCGGGGCATGACCAGCGCGGTTCCATAGCCGCGGGCGCGTAGCTCAGTCGCAAGTGCCCACTGCTTGACCAGCGCCAGCCGGCTGCGGGGCAGGTTCCAGACAATGCCCGCCCGGACACCGGGCATGTAATCGACCAGGGGGGCGCACAGGGGGGTCACCAGCAGGTCAACGGGGCGGTTAGGCCAGCGTTGTTTCAGGACCCGGACGACTGTATGACCGCGGACGAAATCGCCAATCCACATATAGGGAACGATCAGGATCGGCCTGGTATCGGCTGTGTCCTCCAGTTCGATTTCGTGTGATGAACTTGAATTCATAGCTTGACGGGTTCGCCGCTAACCAATTACGGCACCGTCGGTAACCGCTCCGCATCGGCAGGTAAAGGCGGTCGATGAACTTTGCTTCCGCCTGAGAAGCAAAGTTGCCTGCCGCCCGGGAGTGGGGCAAAGCTTTTGCCGAACAATCGAGGCAGGGGATGGCATGTTGCTGGTGACCGGGGGCGCCGGTTTTATCGGGTCGAACGTCGTGGCTGCGTTGAATGACGCCGGCCGGGACGTGGCCGTGTGCGACGTGCTCGGGCACGACGGCAAATGGCGCAACCTGGCCAAGCGCCAGCTCGCCGATTTCGTGCCGCCTGCGGAACTGATGGACTGGCTGAAGGGCCGACGGCTGGAGGCCGTCATCCATCTTGGCGCCATTTCCGAAACCACCGCGACCGACGGCGATCTGGTGATCGAGACCAATTTCCGCCTGTCGATGCGGTTGCTCGACTGGTGCACGGCGAACGCCACGCCGCTGATCTACGCGTCGTCCGCCGCCACCTATGGCGACGGCAGCAGTGGCTTTGGCGACGACCAATCCATGGATGCCCTGAAAAAGCTGCGGCCGATGAATCTCTACGGCTGGAGCAAGCATCTGTTCGACATGGCGGTGGCGGAACGCGCCACGCGCGGCGAGCGGCTGCCGCCGCAATGGGCCGGGTTGAAGTTCTTCAACGTGTTCGGCCCCAACGAATATCACAAGGGCACGATGATGAGCGTGCTGGCGCGGCGCTTCGACGACATCAAGGCCGGGCGTCCCGTGCAGTTGTTCAAATCCCATCGGGAAGGAATCGCTGATGGCGACCAACGGCGCGACTTCATCTATGTCGACGACGTGGTGCGGGTGACGATGTGGCTGCTCTCGATGCCCGATGTCAGCGGCATCTTCAACGTCGGCACCGGCACCGCGCGCAGCTTCCGCGACCTGATGCTGTCGGCCTATGCCGCGCTCGGTACGCAACCGAACATCCAGTATATCGACATGCCCGAGCAGATCCGCGGCAGCTATCAATACTTCACCCAGAGCGAAGTCGATCGGCTGCTGCGCGCCGGGTATAATGGCGGCTTCACTGCGCTGGAAGACGCGGTCGAGACCTACGTGAAGGTCTTTCTCGACCGCGCCGATCGCTTTCGCTGACGGGCTTAAGGTGGACAGATGTTCGATTTCGAAGCCCTGAGCCAGGCGATTCCGCGTCAGACCGTGCTCTGCGTCGGCGACCTCATGCTCGACGAGTTCGTCTATGGCGAGGTGTCGCGCGTTTCGCCGGAAGCGCCGGCGCCCGTGATCGCCGTCCAGCGCAGCGAGACCAATGTCGGCGGCGCCGGCAACGTCGCGCGCAACATCGCTTCTCTCGGTGCGCGCTGCATTTTCGTCGGCCTGATCGGCGAGGACGAGGCCGGCGCAAAGCTGAAGGCCGATCTGGCGCGGGAGAAGCTCATCGAGGCGGTGCTGGTGTCCGATTCCTCGCGGCCGACGACGCGCAAGGTGCGCTTCGTTTCCGAGCATTTCTCCACCCACATGCTGCGCGCGGATTGGGAACTGTCCGTTCCGGCCTCGGCCGATGTCGAGCAAAAGCTGATCGATGCGATCCTGCCGCAGGTCGCGCGCGCCGATATCGTGCTGCTGTCCGACTACGCCAAGGGCGTGCTGACGGCGCGCGTCATCCGCAACATCATCGATGCCGCGAAAAAGCTCGGCAAGCGCGTGATCGTCGATCCCAAGAGCGCCAATTTCGCGATCTATCGCGGCGCCACGCTGCTGACGCCCAACCGCAAGGAATTTGCCGAAGCGACCCGCAGCCGCGCCGATACCGACCAGAACATTGCCGGCGCGGCGCAGGACGCGATGATGCTCGCCGATTGCGAGGCGATGCTGGTGACGCAAAGCGAGCACGGCATGACGCTGGTGGTGCGCGGCGGCGAGGCGATCCACGTGCCGGCGCTGCCGGTCAAGGTGCGTGACGTCTCGGGCGCGGGTGACACGGTCGCCGCGGCGCTGGCACTGACGCTCGCGGCCAAAGCGGATTGGGAAACGGCGCTCAGGATGGCGAATGCGGCGGCAGCCGTCGCGGTCGGCAAGAAGGGCACTGCTACCGTGACACCGGCGGAGCTGCGGCGGAAAATTCTTCCGCATGCCTCGCTGGCGGCGGAGGAAAAGATCGTGCCTGCCGGCGGCGATCTCGATGCGCCTCTCTCGGACTGGCGAAGACAGGGGCTGCGCATCGGATTCACCAATGGCTGCTTCGACATTCTGCATCCCGGCCACGTCAAGGTGCTGACGGCCGCGCGCGGCGCCTGCGACCGTCTGATCGTCGGCCTGAACAGCGATGCCTCGACGAAGCGGCTGAAGGGCGAGGGGCGCCCGGTGCAGGACGAGCGAGCGCGCGCCGAGGTGCTGGCGGCGCTGGAGGCGGTCGATCTCGTCGCGATCTTCGAGGAAGACACGCCGATCGAACTGATTACGAAAGTCAGGCCGAGCGTGCTGGTCAAAGGCGGCGACTACACCCGCGAGCAGGTCGTCGGCCACGAGATCGTCGAGGCTACCGGCGGCGAGGTCGTGCTCGTCGATATCCTGCCGGGCCACAGCACGACGTCGCTGGTCGGCCGCGCCCGGGGAGGCAATGCGTGAGCGTTAGTGCTGTGGTGCCACCGATGTCCCTGGTGCGACGATATTGGCGTGACCGCGCGCTGTGGATGACGATCGCGGATATCTTCGCCATTCTGGCCGCGTTTGCGCTGCCCTGGTCGACGACGGTGTTGGCAATCTTCGTGCTCTGCTGGCTCGGCGCCGTGGCCTGGGTGATGGACTGGCGGGCCTACGGGCGTTTGCTGAAACAGCCGATCTGCTACTTGCCGTTCGCGCTGGTCGGTCTGGCCGTCATGGGTACGTTATGGGCGGACGCGGCATGGAGCGTGCGGCTTGCCGCCATCAGTCCGGCCCTCAAGCTCCTGGTGCTGCCGGCGCTGTTCTATCATTTCGAGCGATCGTCGCGCGGGATGTGGGTCTTCATCGCATTCCTGGTGTCGTGCGCCTTGCTGATGCTGGTGTCGTGGCTGGTCGCGATCAATCCAAGCCTCTCGCCCAAACCAGGTGATGATGCGTATCGCGGCATCTTTGTCAAAAACTACATCGACCAGAGCCAGGAGTTTGCACTCTGCGCGATCGCGCTGATCTATCCGATCGTCAGTCTGCTGCGGGTGAAGAAGATGCGGCAAGCATTGCTACTGTGCGCAGTTTCGCTCGGTTTCATCGCAAACATGGCGTTCGTGGTCGTCTCCCGGACCGCCATCGTGACAATGCCGATCATGCTGGCGGTGTTTGCACTGCTTCATCTGAGGCGACGCACCAGTTTGATCATCATAGGCGTCATGATCGCTCTCGTGGGCGTCCTTTGGTTCACCACGACCGATTTGCGCTGGGGTCCCAAGAGATTTCTCAGGGATTATCAGCTCTACAAGACGGAACAAACTGTGACATCGATTGGGCTTCGGCTCGAGTTCTGGAAAAAATCCGTGCGGTTCTTTTCGGAGGCGCCGGTCTTCGGTCACGGAACGGGCTCGCTGCGCGGGCTCTTCGAGCGGGCTGCGACGGACTATTCCGAATCGCCCAACGGCGGCATTATCAGCAATCCGCACAACCAGACGTTGAACATCGCGGTGCAATGGGGTATTGTTGGAGTCATCCTGCTGTACGCAATGTGGTTGGTGCATCTGCTGTTATTTCGTGGAGAGGGGCTCGTCGCCTGGATCGGGTTGCTGGTGGTCGTACAGAACATGTTCACCTCTCTGTTCAACTCGCATCTCTTCGATTTTCACGAGGGATGGATGTACGTGCTCGGCGTCGGCGTTGCCGGCGGCATGACCCTCGCGGGCAAACAACGCAGTGAGAAAGCGGATCCGGTGACGCGACCATGAGTGTCGACGGTGAGCGCGGGGCAAAGCGCTCGGTCAGTTGGATTTTTGCGCGGATACTTGCGTTCCGCCACGATCAGGCGGCGCGGATGCTGAATGTTGACCTCATTGCGGTCGCGGTTGCGGTGCTGCTGCCGTGGTCGACCAGCGGCGTCGGTATCGGCATGGCGATATGGTTCTTAGCCCATCTCGCGGTGGTCGAATGGCGCCCGTTCCTGCGCTCGTTGCTGCGGCCGATTTGTATGCTTCCGATTGCGCTGGTGGCATTGGCCGCGATCGGAACCCTCTGGTCGGATGCGCCCTGGAATGCGCGCTCCTATGCACTGAGTCCGACGACAAAGCTGCTCTTTTTGCCGTTCCTGCTCTATCATTTCGAGCGCTCGACGCGCGGCATGTGGGTATTCGTCGGCTTCCTGGTTTCCTGCGCGCTGCTGGTGCCGGTATCCTGGCTGGTGCTGCTTGAACCATCCTTCACGCTCAAACTGGAGGACGCGGAGCGGGGCATTTTCGTCAAGAACTACATCGACCAGAGCCAGGAATTCGTGCTGTGCACGGTCGTGCTCGCTTTCCCCATCATCACGCTGCTGCGAGAGGGGAAAATCAGACAGGCATTGTTGCTGACCGCGGTCGCGGCCAGCTTCATCCTCAACATGGCCTTCGTCATTGTCTCGCGCACGGCGCTGGTCACGCTGCCGATCATGCTTGCCGTGTTCGCGATGATGCATCTGAGGTGGCGGACCAACGTGCTGCTGTTGATAGCCGCCGTCGCGCTCGGCGCGCTCACCTGGACCTTGTCGCCGCAATTGCAGACGACCATAGACAGGTTCTCGCGGGAATACCACACCTACAAGGAATCCAATCAGCCGACGTCGGTCGGGCTGCGACTGGAATTCTGGGAGAAGTCGTTGCGGTTCTTTGCGGAGGCGCCGGTGATCGGGCATGGCACGGGATCGACGCGACGATTGTTCGAGGCGGCGGCGACCGGCCCTGCGGCGCTGGCGCAGGCATGGGTAATCGGGAACCCGCATAACCAGACCCTCAACGTTGCGGTCCAGTGGGGTGTTGTCGGGGTCGTGATCCTGTATGCAATGTGGTTTTTTCATTTCTCGATGTTTCGCGGCGAGGGGCTGGTGGCCTGGATCGGGCTGATGGTGGTGCTGCAGAATGTATTCAGTTCGCTGTTCAACTCGCATCTGTTCGATTTTCACGAGGGTTGGATGTATGTGCTTGGCGTCGGGGTCGCCGGTGGCATGGTGCTGCGCGCCAGATTCGGGGCCGCCGAATCTTCCGGAACAGGCTTGGCATGATCGCTGGCATGCACGCCGGAGATAAGATATCAGCGGGCGAGGGGATGCGCCTCGCGAATCCCGATCGTTCCCGCAGCCGGCCATTGGAATGACGCCTGTTTCGCAACTGACCCGCCGCAATTTCCTGATCGCAGCGCATGATGCGCTGGCGACGGCGCTTGCGCTGCTGGCAAGTTTCTACCTGCGCTTCGAGGGCGGCGAGGCCTTCTATGCCCGCCTGCCGCTGTTGCTGCGCATCCTGCCGCTGTTCGTCATCTTCAGCGTCGTGATCTGTTACGTCTTCAACCTGACGACGACGAAATGGCGGTTCATTTCGCTGCCCGACGCGCTGAACATCCTGCGCGTGGCGAGCGTTCTGGCGGTCGCGCTCATCGTGCTGGACTATGCGTTCATCTTCGGGGCATCGAGCAGCAAGGCGCCGGTGCTGTTCGGCCGCATCACTATCGTTCTCTACTGGTTTCTCCAGATATTCGCGCTGAGCGCGCTCCGTTTCGGCTACCGCTATTTCCGTTACACACGCGTTCGCCGCCATGCCCGGACCGAAGGCGCCTCAGCAACCCTTTTGATCGGCCGCGCCGCCGATGCGGAGGTGCTGCTGCGCGCGATCGAGAGCGGCGCCGTCAAGCAGCTCTGGCCGGTCGGCGTGCTGTCGCCGTCGGCCGCAGACCGCGGGCAGTCGATCCGTAACGTGCCGGTGCTCGGTAGCATCGACGACGTCGAGGACGTGATCCGCGACTATGCCGGCCGGGGAAAGCCGATTGCGCGGCTCGTCATGACGCCGTCGGCGTTCGAGCCCGAGGCGCATCCCGAAGCTGTTTTGATGCGCGCCAAGCGGCTCGGCCTGTTCGTCAGCCGCCTGCCGTCGCTGGAGAGCGGCGACGTGCCGAGGCTGACCAATGTCGCCGTCGAAGATCTCTTGCTGCGGCCGAGCGAGAAGATCGATTACGCGCGGCTCGAGACCCTGGTCAAGGGCAAGGCGGTGATCGTCACCGGCGGCGGTGGTTCGATCGGTTCGGAGATTTGCGACCGCGTCGCGACCTTCGGCGCCGCGCGGCTGTTGGTGATCGAACATTCGGAACCGGCACTTTATGCGGTGACGGAAGCGCTGACGGCACGCGCAACCAATGCCGTGGTCGAAGGCCGGATCGCTGATATCCGCGATCGCGACCGGATCATGAGCCTGATGCGGGAATTCAAGCCCGATATCGTGTTCCATGCCGCCGCGCTGAAGCATGTGCCGATCCTCGAGCGCGACTGGAGCGAGGGCGTCAAGACCAACATCTTCGGATCGGTCAACGTCGCCGACGCGGCGAAGGCGGCCGGCGCGACCGCGATGGTGATGATCTCGACCGACAAGGCGATCGAGCCGGTCTCCATGCTCGGCCTGACCAAGCGCTTTGCCGAAATGTACTGCCAGGCGCTCGATCATGACCTGCTGACGCAATCGGGGGGCAAGCCGCACATGCGCCTGATCTCGGTGCGGTTCGGCAACGTGCTGGCTTCGAACGGATCGGTGGTGCCGAAATTCAAGGCACAGATCGAGGCCGGCGGCCCGGTCACCGTGACGCATCCGGACATGGTCCGCTACTTCATGACCATCCGCGAAGCCTGCGATCTCGTGCTGACCGCGGCGACGCATGCGCTGACCCCGGCACGGCCCGACGTCTCGGTCTACGTCCTCAACATGGGCCAGCCGGTCAAGATCGTGGAGCTTGCCGAGCGCATGATCCGCCTGTCCGGCCTCGAACCCGGCATCGATGTCGAGGTGGTGTTCACCGGCATGCGGCCGGGCGAGCGGCTGAACGAGATCCTGTTCGCCAGCGAGGAGCCGACGGTGGAGATCGGAGTCGCCGGCATCATGGCCGCCAAGCCCAACGAGCCGCCGATGCAGACCCTGCGCAAATGGATCGCGGCGCTGGAGGATGCGATTACGCGGGATGACCGTTCCACCATCCGCGCGGTGCTCAAGGACGCCGTGCCCGAGTTCGGCTCGAACGCCGCCTGATCTTTTTGGTGTCAGCCGGCGATGCGGGGCCGCTTCGAAAGCCAAGATGCAGCAGTCCGGAAAAGTCGTCGTCGTCAGCCAGCACTATCCGCCGGATCCGAGCACGACGGCGGCGATCATGGCGTCGATTTCCCGGCGCGTGGCGCAGGAGGCCGACGTTCTGGTGCTGTCGGGAACGGCAGGCTCCGCGATGTCAGCGCAAACGGGCAAGCCCGAGGTCGTCGACGTCAGGAACTGGATGCCGGCAAAGGGCGCGCTCGGAAAGCGGGCGGTGGCCGAATTGCTGTTCACGGTCCGGATGTTTTTCGTGCTGCTGGCGAGGCTCAAGCGCGGCGACGTCACGTTGACGGTTCCCGCGCCTTTCATGCTGCCGTACGCCCTTGCCGCGGCGGCCAAGCTGAAAGGCGCGAGGTCGATGCTGATCATGCACGATCTCTATCCCGACGTTCTCGTCATGGCCGGCCTGCTGAAGCCGCAGTCGATCGTCGCGAAAGCGATGCGCGCGTTGAACGCGCCGATGTTTCGCGCGCTGGACGCCGTCGTCATCATCGGCCGCGACACGGAAAAACTGCTGCTGCGCTATCGCGGAATGACCGGCGACAAGATCCGCTTCATTCCGAACTGGGCCACGCTTGCGCGTGGTGTCCGCACGGTCGAGCCTGACAATCCATATCGCCGTTCGTTGTCCGCCCGTTTCGTCGTCGGGCTATCGGGCAATCTCGGGTTCACCCATGATCCCGTCATCGTATTCGAGGCGGCGCGGTTACTGCGGGACGATAAGGATATCCATTTCCTGTTGTCGGGCTGGGGCATAGGCTTCGACCAGTTGAAGGCCATGCAGTCCGAGGCAAGGCTTCCGAACGTCACCCTGGTCGACCGCGTCGAGGACGACCGGTTGGAGATTTTTCTTTCGGCCGCGGACGTCTGGATCATTCCCTACCGCAAGAATGTCGCGGGCGTTTCGGTGCCGAGCCGGTTCTACAATCTGCTGGCGATCGGCCGTCCGGTGATCCTGGTTTCCGAAGCGGATGCCGAGGCAGCGCTGACGGTGACCGAACACGATGTCGGCTGGGTCGTTGAACCCGGCAACGCCAAAGAACTGGCGGAAACGGTCGGTCGCGCCGCCCGTTCCGTGGACCCGCAGCGGGCCGAACGCGCGGCCGAAATCTCCAAACGCTTCGATTTTGAGATCGCCATGACCGCCTATTGCAGCCTGATCCGCGAACTGGCGCAGAAGAAGCCGAGCTAGCCGGGGAAGGGGGCGCGGCGCGAGAAGCGGCGCATCAGAAGCGCCGTGGCGGCAGCTCCCGCAACAAGAAGCAAGCCGGAGATCGCAGGCGAAGAGGTCATCACCGCGCCGATCGCCAACGCGGCCAACAGAATGTTGAGGGCGAACACTTCGCTCACCACGCGCGAGACTGAAAATCCGTTGTCGGTGGCGCGCTGATAGAAGTGGCTGCGATGCGCCGCCCAGAACGGCTCGCGCCTCGCAATGCGCCGCAGCAGGGTAATGGTGGCGTCGGCGAGATAATAGAGCTGCAATAGCAGCGCCGCCGCCACTTGCTGATGCCAGGCGAGCTGCAGCAGGCACCAGCCGGCGAGCAGGCCGATCGGCAGGCTGCCGACATCACCGAGAAAAATTTTCGCCACCGGCCGGTTGAATGGCGCAAAGCCGAGCATCGCCCCGAACAGGGCGGCTGCAGCGACCGTCGTCGACGGCGGAAGATCGACGACCCAGCCGAGCAGGACCAGCGCGGCGGTGACCGGCACGATTTCGGCGACCGTTATCAGATCGAGCCCGTCCATGAAGTTGACGAGGTTGACGAACCACAGGCCTGCGAGCAACAGCAGGCCGCGTTCGAGCCAGAGCGGGCAGGCGGGAACGATCCTTAAGGTTTCGGGCGCGGCAACGATCACTGCCGCGACGGCAAGTCCCTGCAGCAACAGCCGCGGCAGGACATGGAGGTGCTTGACGTCGTCGGCAAAGCCGACGGCTGCGATGAACAGCGTCGCGCCGAAGACCGCGACGGGAATTTTTAAGTCCGCCGCGCCGGCAAGCGCAATGACGGCGGTCGCCGCGATCAGCGTGGCCGCGATGACAGCGATGCCCCCGCCCTGCGGCGTCGGGACCCGATGGGAGGAGCGCGCATTCGGTTTCGCCAGCGCTATCCGCACCATCAGCGGCCGGATCGCCCAGGTCAGGATGCCCGACAACAGCGCCGCCGGCACCGCTGCGGCAAACGACATCACTAGTTGCGAATTGGCCATTCTACCTGCGTGGAAGTCAGTCGGAGATTATTTCGGAACCTCGATCGGCGCCGTGCCCTGCGCGGCCTTCTCGGCGCTCAAGATCCAGACCAGCCCGCCGATCAGGCCGACGATGAAGGAGACGGCGCCATAGAGCAGGGAGATGTTGACGCCCTCGTTGGCCATCAGGCCGGCATAGCCGAACGCCAGCCCCATGGTGGCCTCGCGGACGCCCCAGCCGGCAATCGAGATCGGCAGCATGGTGATCAGCATGACGGGCGGAACGAGCTGGAAGATCTGACCGAACACCACGGGCGCTTCGATCGACTGCACCACGCACCAGGCGATGACGACGGCGAGCACGTGCACCAGCAATGACAACACCGCGACCTTCGGGCCGTGAATGCGGCTGAACAGCACGCGATTGGCGATCACCGAACAGGCATGGATGTGATGGGTGCCCCACCAGTGCTTCAGCCACGGCCATTGCAGCCTGCCGAGCACGAGAAATCCCATGCCGCCCGCCAGTGCTGCGAAATCGACGAACAGCAACGCCGACCTGCCGTGCGGATCGGTGATCAGACGGTAGCTCCAGGGCAGGCTCGCGACGATGACCACCGCGAGCGCGATCAGGCCGATCGCGCGGTCGACGAAGATGGAATAGGTCGCAGCCCGCCAGCCATGGCCGCTACGCGCCACCAGCCACAGCCGCACGGCGTCACCGCCGATCGAGGAGGGGAGCGTCTGGTTGAAGAAGGTTCCGATCACGTTGAAGCGCATCGCTTGCCGGGTCGGCAGCGGCGCGCCGCACTCCGCGCTGATCTCGCGCCAGCGCAGCACGCCGATGAAGATCTGCAGGAACGTCACGGCGATCGCCGCGCCGATCCAGCCCAGGCTGGAAACGTCGATGCGGGCGGCGAGGTCGGCAAGGTCGACCTTGCGCAGCGAGAAATACAGCAGCGCCGCCGAAACCAGTATCTTCAGTGTCGAAAGCAGGATTTGGCGCATCTCGCCCGTGCCGGGTTTGAGAAGGGGTGCAAAAAGCGATGCAATTCGGCGCCTTGGTATGGTTTTCGGGCCGTTCTGGCAATAGCAGGGCTGCTAGGTGTTGCGGCGGCCTCGGCAACGCGGGTAAAGAGGCCCGGGACAGAAATTTCAGCCGTTGAGCGCTGCCTTTCCAGGGATATGATGCCGGATCAATCCATTTTGGTCACCGGAGCTGCGGGTTTCATCGGCTTTCACGTCGCTCGCCGACTGCTTGCCGAAGGCCGAGCCGTCATCGGCCTCGACAATCTCAACGACTATTACGATCCGGCGCTGAAACGGGCGCGGCTGGATATCCTGCGCCGGGAGCAGGGCTTTGCGTTCGAGCAGATCGATCTTGCCGATCGCGCCGCCATGGAACGCCTGTTTGCCCAACACCGCTTTGCAAGGGTGGTGCATCTGGCGGCGCAGGCCGGTGTTCGGTATTCGATCGACCAGCCGCATGCCTATGTCGACGCCAACCTCGAGGGCTTCGTCAATGTGCTGGAAGGTTGCCGGCATCACGGATGCGGACATCTGGTTTATGCGTCGTCCTCGTCGGTCTACGGCGCCAATACGAAACTACCGTTCTCGGTAGACGACAAGACCGACCATCCAGTCAGCCTCTACGCCGCCACGAAGAAGGCCAATGAGCTGATCGCGCATTCCTACAGCCATCTCTATCGCCTTCCGGTGACCGGCCTGCGGTTCTTTACCATCTATGGGCCGTGGGGCCGCCCTGACATGGCGATTTACATCTTTACCAAGGCGATCGTGGAGGGCACCCCGATCAGGCTCTTTAACCATGGCCGGATGCGGCGCGACTTTACCCATATTGACGACGCCGCGCGCGTCGTATTGCAACTGGTCGACCAGGCCCCCCGCGACGGCGGCCCGGCCGCCGGTGCGCCGGCACGAATTTACAATGTCGGCAACAATCATCCGGAAGAGCTAACCCATGTGGTAGCGGTTCTGGAGCGGGAATTGGGCCGCGCGGCGGTCCGGGACATGCTACCGATGCAGCCTGGAGATGTAACCGAGACCTTTGCCGATGTCGCGGAACTGATGCGCGACACCGGCTTCAGGCCGCAGACTTCGATCGAGGACGGGATTTGCGATTTTGTCGCTTGGTACCGTGACTACTACAAAATTTGAGGCGCCGATGAACGGACGAATTATTCCCCTGATCATGTGCGGCGGCGCGGGAACGCGGCTGTGGCCGGCCTCGCGCGAGGTGCACCCCAAGCAGTTCCTGTCCCTGTTCGGGGAGCGCTCGACGTTCCAGGACACGTTGCTGCGGGTTTCCGACGCGGATTTGTTCGAGCGGCCCGTCATCATCACCAACAATGCCTATCGCTTCATGGTGCTCGAGCAACTGGCGGAGATCGGGCTCGAGGCCGATGTGCTGCTCGAACCGATGCGGCGTGATTCCGGTCCGGCGATTGCGGCCGGCGCCGCCTTTGCAGAGGCGCGCGACAAGGACGCGATCGTGCTGGCGCTCGCCGCCGATCACGTGGTCCGCGACACGCCCGCTTTCGTCGCCGCCTGTCGCGAGGGGCTGGCCGCGGCGGAAGCGGGCCACATCGTGACCTTCGGCGTGCAGCCCGAACGCGCCGCCACCGAATATGGCTACATCAATCCCGGCGAGGTCATCTCCGGCAAGGTTCGCGCGGTCGCGAAATTTGTCGAGAAGCCGGATACGGCGACGGCGGCTGATTACGTCAAGTCGGGCTATCTCTGGAACAGCGGCAACTTCATGTTCCGCGCCGCCGTGTTGTCGGACGAATATCGCAAGGTCGATGCGGACAGCGTCCAGGCGGTTACCGATGCGGTGTCGAAGGCGGGTACCGATCTCGGCTTCGTCAAGCTCGATGAGGCCGCGTTTGGTTCGGCGAAGTCGATCTCGATCGACTATGCGGTGATGGAAAAGACCGCGCGCACCGCCGTCGTGCCGGTTGCGTGCGGCTGGTCCGATGTCGGCTCCTGGCATGCGGTGTGGGAATTGTCCGGCAAGGACGGCGAGGGCAACGCGTCGCGCGGCGCCGCCGTGTTCGAGGATTCGCACAACTGCAATGTTTCGACCGACCGCGCGCTGGTCGCGCTGGAAGGCGTCGACGATCTCGTGGTGGTCGCGACGCAGGACGCCGTGCTGGTGTCCAGGCAAAAGGACGCCAACGGGCTGAAGCGGCTGGTCGCGAAATTGAAGACGGTGGCGCCGCAGGTGACCGAAGACCACATCCGGGTGCATCGGCCCTGGGGCTCCTATCAGTCGGTCGACAATGGCGACCGCCATCAGGTCAAGCGCATCATCGTCAAGCCGGGCGGGCGGTTGTCGCTGCAGAAGCATCATCATCGATCCGAACACTGGATCGTGGTGCGCGGGACGGCGCAGGTAACCGTCAACGAACTCGTCAAAACCGTGCACGAGAACGAGTCGGTCTACATCCCGATCGGCGCGGTGCACCGGCTGGAAAATCCCGGCAAGATCCAGCTCGAACTGATCGAGGTCCAGACCGGCAGCTATCTGGGCGAGGACGACATCATCCGCATCGAGGACGACTACAAGCGCAGTTGAGCGCAGACCGTAATTCTACCGGTTCTGCGGCTGTAACTGTTTGAATCAAAACGTGTCCGAAAACCGCCGATCGCGTTCGCCCACGTCTGTGACGGCGTGCTAGAGAACCGCCGGGGAAAGTTCCAGCGCCGAATCTGCTTGGGGTCTACAAATCATGAGTTCCAAAGGGTCCGCTTCCGACGCGAAGACCGGTGAAAAGCGCGGCTTGCGTGTAGGCGTCGTCGGCGCAGGCGTGATGGGCAGCAACCATGCTCGCGTGCTGGCCGGCCTGCCCGGCGTGACGCTGGTCGGCATCGTCGATCCCTTGCCCGAACATCGCGCGCGCGCCACCTCGCTCGTCGGCTGCCGCGCCTTTGCCGAGCTCGACGCATTGTTCGACGAGGGCGTCGATGCCGTCACGATCGCGGCGCCGACCCATCTGCATCACGAGATCGCGCTCGCCTGCATCACGCGCAACATCCATCTCTTGGTCGAGAAGCCGGTCGCCTCGACGGTGGAAGAGGGGCAGGACATCGTCAATGCGGCGAAGAGCGCCGGCGTGACGCTGATGGTCGGCCATGTCGAGCGCTTCAACCCGGCCGTCGCCGCGATCAAGCAGGCGATCTCGGGCGAGGATATTCTGTCGATCGGCATCACCCGCGTCGGGCCGTTCCCGCCGCGCATGTCGAACGTCGGCGTCGTGATCGATCTGGCCGTGCACGATATCGACCTGATCCGCTGGTTCACCGAGTCCGATATCGTCGAGGTGCAGCCGCAGCTTTCCAGCGCCGTTGCCGAGCGCGAGGACATTGCGCTGCTGCAATTCCGCACCGCCTCGGGCGTGCTCGCCCACATCAACACCAACTGGCTGACGCCGTTCAAGGCGCGCAGCGTTACGGTCGCGACCCGCGGCAAATATGTGATGGGCGACCTCCTGACGCGGCAAGTGACCGAGTGCTTCGGCTTCAAGCCCGACGGCAGCTATTCGATGCGGCATCTGCCGGTCGGTCATGACGAACCGCTGCGCGCCGAGCTGATCGCATTCCTCGAGGCCGTCCGCACCGGCAATGTGCCGGCGGTGTCCGGCGACGAGGGCGTTGCCAGCCTCGAGATCGCCATCCGCTGCCTCGAGCAGCCCGCCAAGCCCGCGGCCTCCGCCGCGCGCAAGGGCCCGCGCCGCGTCGTCGGCTGAACCTCACTCTGTAATTTTTTGCAAGGCCCCATGAACCAGCACATGCGCCCAGAACCCGTTCCCTTCTATGACCTTGCCTCGCAGCGCCGGCGGCTCGGCACATCGATCGATGAGGCGATGGCGCGTGTGACGAGCCATTGCCTCTTCATCAACGGTCCGGAAGTCGCCGTGCTGGAGAAGGCCTTGGCGGATTTCTGCGGCGCCAGGCATGTCGTGAGCTGCGCGAGCGGTACTGACGCGCTGCTGATGGTGTTGATGGCCAAGGAAGTCGGCCCGGGGGATGCCGTCCTGTGCCCGTCGTTCACGTTCTCCGCGACCGGCGAAGCCGTGGCGCTGACCGGCGCGACGCCGGTGTTCGTCGATGTCGATGAGGCAACCTTCAACATGGATGCCGCCTCGCTCAAGCGTGGTATTGCGACGGCGAAGCAGCGTGGCCTGAAGCCACGGGCGGTGATTCCCGTCGACCTGTTCGGCCAAAGCGCCGACCACGATGCAATCGCAGCGGTCGCGCAGGCCGAGGGCCTGTTCGTGCTCGATGACGCCGCACAGGGATTTGGCGCGAGCTACAAGGGCCGCCGGATCGGCTCGCTGGGACTTGCGACCGCGACCAGCTTCTTTCCCACCAAGCCGCTCGGCTGCTTCGGCGATGGCGGCGCCATCTTTACCGATGACGACGGGCTTGCCGAGACGCTGCGCAGCATCCGCGTCCACGGCCAGGGCTCCGACAAGTACGACAATGTGCGTCTCGGCCTGACCGGACGTCTCGATACCCTGCAGGCGGCGGTCCTGATCGAGAAGTTGAAGATTTTCGAGGACGAGATCGCGGCCCGCAACCGCGTCGCGGAGCGCTATGCGCGCGGTCTCGGCAATTTCGTGACGGTGCCGCGCCTGGCCTCCGGATGCACATCGATCTGGGCGCAGTATACCATCCGTCTGCCGAAGGGGACCGATCGTGACGGCTTTGCGGCGGCGCTGAAGGCGCAGGGCGTTCCGACCATGGTCTATTATGCGAAATCGATGCATCAGCAGACCGCGTACCGGAATTATCCGGTTGCGGAGGGCGGGCTGCCGGTGAGCGAACAGCTGTCGGACGATGTCATCAGCCTGCCGATTCACGCCTATCTCGACGAGGCGGCGCAGGATCGCGTCATCGAGGCGGTGCGCGGCGCGCTTTCTTCCTGATTTCACCGTTTGACGAATATGCGCTAGAAGCGGCGCATGCTCGGACGCATTTTCACTGTCGGCGGTTACACGCTGCTTTCGCGGCTGACCGGATTCGCGCGCGACATCATGCTCGCCGCCATTCTCGGCGCCGGTCCCGTCGCGGACGCGTTCTTCGTGGCGCTGCGGCTGCCCAATCATTTTCGCGCGATCTTTGCGGAAGGCGCCTTCAACGCCGCCTTCGTGCCGGCCTATGCGCGTGTGCACGGCATGGGCGAAAGCTCGGCAAGACTGTTCGCCGACCGCATCTTCACGCTGCTGTTTGCCGCCCAGGTGATTCTTCTGGTCGTGGCCTGGGTGTTCATGCCGGAAGTGATCGCCATTCTCGCGCCCGGGTTCAAGGACGATCCGGCGCGCGGCGAACTGGCGATTTCGCTGACGCGGATCACGTTTCCGTATCTGCTGCTGATCACGCTGGTGACGCTGTATGGCGGCATGCTCAATGTGATGCATCGCTTCGCCAGCGCCGCCGCCGCGCCGATCCTTCTCAATCTGTCGATGATGGCGACGCTGGCGCTCGCCGCGTTCTTTCCGGGCGTGGGCTACGCCGCCGCCTGGGGCGTGCTACTCGCCGGCGTCCTTGAATTCCTGCTGCTGGCCGGTGACGTAACAAAGAGCGGCATTCTGCCGAAATTCGCCCCGCTCAAACTGGACGAAGACGTGCGCGCGTTCTTTCGGGCGCTGGGGCCTGCGACCGTCGGCTCGATGGGAACGCAGATCGCGCTGTTCGCTGACACCATCATCGCGACCTTTCTGCCCGCGGGCGCGCTTTCGGCGCTGTATTATGCGGACCGTCTCAACCAGCTCCCGATCGGCGTGATCGGGATCGCGATCGGTACCGTGCTGCTGCCGGAAATGTCGCGGCGACTCAGCGCGAACGATGTCACCGGTGCGTCGGCCGCGCAGCGGCGGGCATTTGAATTCTCGCTGTTGTTTTCGGTGCCGTTCGTCGCCGCCTTCCTGACCGTGCCTGATGTGATCATGCGCGCGATGTTTGCGCGCGGCGCGTTCTCGAAGGCGGATGCGGTCGCCGCAGGCGCCACCTTGGCGGCTTACGCGATCGGGCTGATTCCATTCGTGACCATCCGCAGCGCGACGGCGACCTTCTACGCCCGCCACGACACCGCGACGCCGGTGAAGGCGGCGTTGACCGGCGTTGCCGTCAATCTCGCGCTGAAGGTCGCACTGATGGGCCCGCTGGCGCAGATCGGCCTGGCGCTTGCCACCGCCATCGGCGCCTGGGTCAATCTGTTGCTGGTGCTGTTTTTCGCAGTGCGGGCAGGCTATCTCGAACTGGAGCGCACCTGGGTGACGTCGCTCGCCAAGTTTGCGGTGGCGGGCATTGTGCTGGCCGCTGCGCTGTGGGGCACCGCCCGATTCGCCAGCTTCTATTTCGCGCAAATGCACGCCTTCCGCGACGAGACCGCGCTGCTGCTGCTGATCGCGGCGGGCGCCTTCGTCTACGGGGTCGCGATCCTGCTGCTGTTCGGGCGGGGGTGGCTATTTACGCTGGTGCGCGAGCGCAAGTCCCGAAGCTAAGCTTCTGTGAATAAAGGGATTTTTCCAGGGCTGCTATCTCACGCTTCCGGCGTTGCCGCGGCCAGCCGCCGGGAAAAATCGTCCGCAATTAGGGGCGGCAGACAATGGCGGTCCGTTTCGTGCCGGTCCGAGACTCGGCAGCATCAACTTTTCTTGTAGGTGCGGAAAAGCCGGCGGCGCAGCGCCGTGGCCTAATGCGGTTTGCGCTGGCTCACGAACCGCTGCAATATAGAATGCTTCCAGGTGCGTGATCCGCAAACGCGGATAGGGGTCTCTCCGAAAAGGATCATGCTCAAAACAAAAGTGGGCGCGATGACGTTTCAAGTCATGACGCGCCAATGGAATTGGAGATACGATGGCAGCTCCCATCAAATTCGGCGTCGGTCAAAGCGTTCTCCGCAAGGAAGACGACGCGCTCATTCGCGGCAAGGGCCGCTATACCGACGACCATTCGCCACAGCCGGCGTTGCACGCGCTGATGCTGCGCTCGCCGCATGCGCATGCGAAATTCACCCTCAACGTCACCAAGGCCCGCGGCATGCCGGGCGTGTCGTTGATTCTGACCGCGGCCGAGGTCGCCGATCTCGGCGATCTGCCATGCCTGTTCAACCTGGAAGTCGACCCGTTTACTGGCCCGCCATACCCGATCCTCGCCAAGGACGAGGTGCGCCATGTCGGCGACGCGGTGGCCTTTGTGGTCGCCGATACGATCGACCAGGCGCGCGACGCGATCGAGGCGATCGACGTCAAATGGACGCCGCTTCCGTCCGTGGTCGGCGTCGTCAACGCCGTGAAAAAGGATGCGCCGCAGGTCTGGCCCGACAAGCCTGGCAACGTGCTGTTCGATGTGCCGGTCGGCGACAAGAAAGCAACCGATGCCGCCTTCGCGAAAGCGCATGCGGTCGCCGAAGTGTCGATCGTCAACCCGCGCGTCATCACCAATTTCATGGAGACGCGCGCGGTGGTCGCCGAATACGACGCCAAGCGCGATCACCTGACGCTGACCGTCGGCAGCCAGGGCAGCCATCGCCTGCGCGAAATTCTGTGCGGCATGGTGCTGAAGATTCCGATGGAAAAGATGCGGGTGATCTGCCCCGACGTCGGCGGCGGCTTCGGTACCAAGCTGTTTCCCTACCGCGAATACGCATTGATCTCGGTTGCTGCGAAGAAGCTGCGCAAGACCATCAAATGGACCGCCGATCGCTCCGATCATTTCATGGGCGATGCGCAGGGCCGCGACAACGTCACGACCGCGAAGATGGCGTTGGCCGAGGACGGCAAATTCCTCGGAATGGACGTCGACCTGATGGGCGACATGGGCGCCTATCTCTCGACCTTCGGGCCGTACATTCCGCATGGCGGCGCCGGCATGCTGCCGGGGCTCTACGACATCCAGGCCTTCCACTGCCGCGTGCGCACCGTGTTCACCAACACCGTGCCGGTTGACGCCTATCGCGGCGCCGGACGTCCCGAGGCGGCGTATGTGGTCGAGCGTCTGGTCGACGCGGCGGCACGCAAGCTCGGCATGACGCCGGATGCCATCAGGCGCAAGAACTTCATTCCGCCGAAGGCGATGCCCTACAAGACCGCGACCGGCAAGGTCTACGATTCCGGCGACTTCACCGCGCATATGAAGCGCGCGATGGAAGTCGCTGGCTGGAAGGAGTTTCCCAAGCGCGCCAAGGCGGCGAAGAAGGCCGGCCTCGTACGCGGCATCGGCATGTCCTGCTATGTCGAGATCTGCGGCACCATGGGTGAGGAGACCGCCAATGTGGCGCTCGATCCCAATGGCGACATCAACATTCTGATCGGCACGCAGTCGAGCGGGCAGGGGCACCAGACGGCTTACGCGCAGCTCGTCGCCGAACAGTTCGGCGTGCCGCCGGAGCGCGTCCATGTGCTGCAGGGCGACACCGACAAGATCGCGACCGGTCTCGGCACCGGCGGCTCGGCGTCGATCCCGACCGGCGGCGTCAGCGTCGAGCGCGCCACCCGCGAACTCGGCGCCAAGCTGAAGGAGATCGCGGCGGAGGCGCTGGAGACCAGCGCCGGCGACCTCGAGATCAGCAATGGCGTCGTGCGCATCGCCGGCACCGATCGCTCGATCAGCTTCGCCGACCTCGCCAAGCGTCCAGGCGTCGATCCCTCGAAGCTGAATGCGAGCGCGACGTTTGCGCAGGCCGACGGTACCTATCCGAACGGCACGCATCTCGCCGAGGTCGAGATCGATCCGGCCACCGGCATCATCAAGATCGTCAACTACGTGATCGTCGACGATTTCGGCGTCACGCTCAATCCGCTGCTGCTCGCGGGACAGGTGCACGGCGGGGCGATGCAGGGGATCGGTCAGGCGTTGATGGAGCAGGCGGTCTACAGCGCAACCGACGGCCAGCTCGTCACCGGCACCTTCATGGACTATGCGGTGCCGCGGGCTTCCGACGGTCCGTCATTCCATTTCGAAACGCACAACGTGCCGTGCACGACCAATCCGCTCGGCGTCAAGGGCGCGGGCGAGGCGGGCGCGATCGGCTCCTGTCCCGCGGTGGTCAACGCGATCATCGAGGGGTTGTGGCGCGAGTACAAGATCGACCACATCGATATGCCGGCTACCGCAGAGCGGGTCTGGATCGCGATTCGCGAGGCGCAGAAACGGCATAATCTCTGATATTTTGTCGCAGGCGGAATGATGTTCCGCATGCGGTGTTGACGAAACAGGCGGGCTCGCGGCGGTCGCGGGCCCGTGCTTTGAGCCAGCCAAGAAGGGGCAAGCGAATGAAGCGAATGTTGGTGGTCGCAGGGGCATTGCTGCTGAGCGTCGGTGCAGGTATCGCCCAGCAGGATGTAGCCAACCAGACTCAGACGACGATGAAGGCAACCGGAAGGGCCTTGGGTGCGGTCTTGAGTCCGATGGTCAAGGGTGAAAAGCCCTACGACCAGGCCGCCGTCACGACGGCCCTCGGCCAGCTGGAAGAGACGGCAAAGAAGCTGCCGACGATGTTTCCCGAAAGCATCAAGGGCTTGAAGGTTGAGGGCGACTACAGCTCTTCGCCGAAGATCTGGGAAGACAAGGCCAGCTTCGCTGCGAAGATCGACAGCTTCGCCAAGGTCGTGACCGAAGCCAAGGCGAAGATCAAGGATCTCGATTCCTTGAAGGCAACCGTGCCGGCCATCGGCAAGGAGTGCAGCGGCTGCCACGAGACATTCCGCCTCAAAATCTAATTCGGATCAGAAAAAGAGGGCGGCGCGTGAAGCGTTCCGCCCTCTTTTTGCCTGCCGTCTTTTTCCTGCCGTCAGTTGGCGAATCTACTTCGTTACCTGGCCGCGGATTTCGCCGCCTGGATTGGCTGCGGTGTGGATGTTGATGTAGTACTTGCCGGCCGTGAGGTCTGCGGCCTGAGCATCGGTCAGCGTCGCGCTGCCCTCGACCGGGCTCGACGTCGCATTGGGGATTGCGACCGCGACACCGGCATTCTTGCCGGCTTCGGCCGGGCCATGGAAATGCGCGGCAGTGGCGGGGCCGGACAGGCCGGAGTAGCTCAGCTTCCAGCTCAGCTTCTTGCTGGCGGGATCGTAGTCGATGTCGGCGGTACCGGTGGCTGCGCTGGTGTTGGGCGGCACCTGGGCCTTGCCGTCGAGCGTCGCCTTCATCTTATCGGCAGATGCGGGTCCGGCAAAAGCAAAGGCTGCCCCCAGCGCAAGCGTGACAAGCATGGTCTTGTTCGACATGGTGTTTCTCCCTGTTGATTAAGAAGCGGGCCGTGTCAGCCTCAAAACAACGATCTTCCAGATTTATTCCCCAAACGGCGGCCATGACATCAGCAATTTCGTGGAAGCCTATGGTGCGATCTGCGTTCATACTGTCATCGAATTGAGACTCCTGCTGATGGATCGGTGAATGCTGCGACGAATTCTCCTTGGGCTGATCGTGATCGGCGCCGCCGGCGCCGGCATCTTCTGGTGGCTGACGATCCCGGCGGTGATTGCCTCGGCCTCGCTTCCTCCCCGCACGCCGAACCTGGCCAACGGTGCTGCAACGTTCAATGCCGGCGGCTGTTCCTCCTGCCACGCCGTTCCCAACCAGCCCGACCGGCTGAAGCTCGGCGGCGGGCTTGCCATGCCTTCGCCGTTCGGAACGTTTTACGTTCCGAATATATCGTCCGATCCCACTTATGGTATTGGCCGGTGGAGCGAAGCGGATTTCGTGACTGCGGTGCTCAAGGGGACTTCGCCGGATGGCGCGCATTATTTTCCGGCTTTTCCCTATGCGTCCTATCA
Source organism: Bradyrhizobium lablabi (assembly GCF_001440475.1). Taxonomy (GTDB): domain Bacteria; phylum Pseudomonadota; class Alphaproteobacteria; order Rhizobiales; family Xanthobacteraceae; genus Bradyrhizobium; species Bradyrhizobium lablabi. The sequence continues at coordinate 54,494 of NZ_LLYB01000067.1, forward strand.
GCATGCGACGGTCGATGATGTCCGCGATCTCTTTGCCTATCTGAAGACGCTTGCGCCGGTGACCGGCAAACCGCGCGATCACGACGTGCCGTTTCCATTCAATATCCGTCGCAATGTCGGAATCTGGAAATGGCTGTTCAAGAACGACAAGGTCATCACGGCGGACGCCTCGCGTTCTCCGTCATGGAATCGTGGCGCTTATCTCGTCAACGGCATGGGCCATTGCGCCGAATGCCACAGCCCGCGCAACTTCCTCGGCGGCATCGTCCAGGCGCAGCGTTTCGCCGGCGGGCCCAATCCGGAGGGCGAGGGCTGGGTACCCAACATCACCGAGAAGAGACTGTCCGAGTGGAGCGCAAAGGACATCGCCTACTTCCTTGAGACCGGACAAACGCCCGATGGCGACACCGCCGGCGGATCGATGGTTCGCGTGATCAAGAATACGTCGCAGTTGTCGCCGGAGGATCGCGCGGCGATTGCCGAATATGTGAAGTCGCTGCCCGCGGTCGAGGGGCCGCCGCGGCCGAAGAAGAAGGAAGGCTGACAGCCTCGATGGAAGAACGCGCCTCGCGCGCCGTCAGGGCGTCAGGGCTGCGGTGACCGGCTCGCGCCTCCAGGGCGTCAGGGCCGCGGTGACCGGTTCGCGCCTCTCCGGCAGCGAGGGCACGATGGTCAACGGCTTGTGCGGCACGAGCACGGGCGCGGCGGTCTTGCTCCGTTTCAAATCTGCGGCCCGCCTGGCGGCCGTGATGTCGGTCAGCGGGCGATCGAGATCGTTCACCGGGTACAGCACGAAGCCACGATCCAAATAGGCGGCGGCGAAGCGCGGGGAATATTGAATGCCCAGATTGTACGAGACGAAAGCCGGCACCGGCCCGAAACGGCCGATCGGCGCGGCGGCCGCTTCCTTTACCGCCGGCGCCGCAGAGGCCAGCGTGACCGTGCCGGTTGAAATCTCTCCATCGCGCGGGGCGTGGGCCTCGTCCTGCGCCGGGGCGTCGGGCAGCAGCGCCAAAACTTCCTGCGCACGGCCGGTGGTTCTGTCGGCCAGCGTTTCCGCGACGCCAGGGGGCGTCGAAAAAAGCCCGAACACGACGTAGCCGCCCACCAGCACCGCCGAAATGACCGAGGCCGCCATCGTGTTGGAGGCGAGCTTGTGCACCCTCTCGTAGGTGCGCGTTGTCTTCGTCTCGGGGGGCGGCTGCAGCGCAATGGCGAGCAATTCATCGTAGGTCGCGCGCTGCTCGACATCGTTCAGGATGTCATAGGCGCGCACGAGCTCTCTGAACCTCAGTGCGGCATCCGGATTGTCGGGATTGATATCGGGATGCGTCGCCTTCGCGGCCTTGCGGAACGCTGTCCGCAAGCCCTCGGCGTCATCGCTCGGAAGAGCTCCGAGCAAATCGTACAGCGTCCCCATGGTGGTACTCGCGACTACTCCCCCCGGAACGTCCGCCGCCGCGGAACTCCCGATTGACGACGCCCCAGATAATGAAAAATATCAAGGCGGTAGGATGATCCTGTTATGGCAAAAGCGTGCCATGGTTAACGTCGTTAAGGTGCATTGCGGTAAGGCGGTGCCGTTTTGAGTAGCAGGGGTTGCCGAGGACGCCCGGGATCAACTGCGCGCAAGGCTATCCGATGGGCCGGCCGGTGCGGGTCGCCCACCTCGACCGCCAGCCACAGGCCTAGTCCCCAAGCCGCGATATTCCGAGGTCGTCGGCGACCTGGTCCAGTGCGCGCAATAGCGCCGGCGCCAGTGGAATCCCGCCGCTCGTCCGCTTCATCCGCGTTTCGTGGCTGCGTTCGCCGGGCACCCAGATGCGGTCGACGCCCGGGATGCGCTCGCTGTTACGGAAATCGCGCACCAGCGCGTCGACGCTCCGCTTGAAGACGGCGACGTCGCCAAAGGCTGCGATGTTGATCGCGGCGATCGCCTGTCCGGTGTTGGTGACGCTGTCGTCATCGTGGTTGAAGTCGATCACGTCGCGGCCCATCGCGGCGCCGCCGAGCGTGCCCGCGAGCAGGCCGATGATCATCGCCAGACCGTAGCCCTTGTAGCCAGCCTCCATGCCGCCGAGCGGCAGCAGCATGCCTTCGTCGGCGCGTTTCGGATCGGTCAGGGGCTGACCTTTGCGGTCGATCATCCAGCCTTTCGGCATCATCTCGCCGAGCAGCGCCTTGGTCTTCACCTTGCCATAGGCGGCGACCGTCGTCGCCATGTCGAGCACGATCGGCTTTTCGTCGCCGGCCGGGATCGCCGCCGCCACCGGATTGGTCGACAGCAGCATGTCGAGGCCGCCCCAGGGCGGAAGGTGGTTGGCATTGCCGACCGCGAAATAGAGCCCGATCATGTCATGGGCGAGCGGCATCGTGGCGTAGAGCGAGGCGGGGCCGGCATGGTTTGAGAACTGCGAGTTGACCCAGCCGATGCCGGTGGTGCGTGCCTTTTCGATTGCCATCCCGGCGGCGCGTTTCATGATGAGGTGGCCCATGCCGTTGTCGCCGTTCAGCACGGCCGTGCTGGCATGCTCGTGGACGACATGGATGTTCGGCCGGACGTTGAAACCGCCGGCCTTGATCCGCCTGACATATTGCGGCAACCGGCTGACACCATGCCCGTCCGACCCCTGCAGGTCGGCCGCCGCCATCAGCGCGGCGACCTCCGCGGCGTCAGCGTCCGGCAAGCCGACTGCGGTGAGCGCGTGCTGAATGAAGGCCTTCAGCCGGTCGAAGGTAACTGACGTCTCGGACAGGACGGGCACTCCGTTAAGGCCCGCGGGCGTGGCCGCGCCGGGCGAAGTCGACGGCGATTCGGGCAGGCGAGACCGCCGCTAGCCTGTGCCGAACGCCTTGAAGGTGATGATGGTGTGGGTGTCCTGGATGCCCGGAATTACCTGCACCTTCTCGTTGACGAAATGGCCGATGTCGGTGTCGTTGTCGACGTAGAACTTGACCAGCAGATCGTAATCGCCGGCGGTGGAATAGATCTCCGAGGCGATCTCGGCCTCGGCGAGCGCATTGGCGACGGCGTAGGACTGGCCGAGCTTGCATTTGAACTGGACGAAGAAGGGAACCATCGCTGTCGTCTCCGAATAGATTGGCCCCAATAGGCCAAAAACCGCCGGTATTGGCAAGCCAACTTGCTGCCTCTGGCAGAGCGCGGTAGGACAGCCAACACACCAATTGCGCGAGACCTG
>NZ_LLYB01000067.1:57734-57885 GCF_001440475.1 Bradyrhizobium lablabi
CCGGCATCCAGGCCGACCTGAAGACGTTCGCCGCGCTCGGCGTCTACGGTGCCTCCGTGATCACGGCGCTGACGGCGCAGAACACCCAGGGCGTCAGCGCCATCCATCAGGTGCCGGCGGAATTCGTCACCGCGCAGATCGACGCGGTGTT
>NZ_LLYB01000068.1:0-12996 GCF_001440475.1 Bradyrhizobium lablabi
CGCGGCACCCCCTGGACCGAAACACCGCTCAGCGCTTAATGGTTGCTACGATTCCGCCGCGGGGTTACACCAGCCGTGACTGCGCCATCGCCGCCTGAATGAAGGACGCGAACAGCGGGTGCGGCTCGAACGGACGTGACTTCAGCTCGGGGTGGAATTGCACGCCGATGAACCAGGGATGGTCCTCGTATTCGACGATTTCCGGCAGCACGCCATCAGGCGATAGCCCTGAGAACCGCAGCCCGTGCTGTTCGAGCCGGTCCTTGTAGGCGGTGTTGACCTCGTAGCGATGGCGGTGGCGTTCCGAAATCTCGGTGGCGCCGCCATAGACTTCCGAGACGCGGCTGCCGCGCTTCAGCGCCGCCGGGTAGGCGCCGAGCCGCATCGTGCCGCCGAGGTCGCCCGACTGCGACCGCTTCTCCAGCTCGTTGCCGCGCAGCCATTCCGTCATCAGGCCGACCAGCGGCTCCTTGGTCGGGCCGAACTCGGTGGAGTTCGCTTCCTCGATGCCGACGAGATTGCGCGCGGCTTCGATCACCGCCATCTGCATGCCGAAGCAGATGCCGAAATACGGGACGTCGCGGACGCGCGCGAACTGCGCCGCGCGGATCTTGCCCTCGGCGCCGCGCTGGCCGAAGCCACCGGGCACCAGGATGCCGTTGACGTGTTCGAGGAACGGCGCCGGGTCCTCGTTTTCGAACACCTCGCTCTCGATCCAGTCGAGATTGACCTTCACCTTGTTGGCGATGCCGCCGTGGGAGAGCGCCTCGATCAGCGATTTGTAGGCGTCCTTCATGCCGGTGTACTTGCCGACGATGGCAATGGTCACCGCGCCTTCCGGATTGCGCACGCGCTCGTTGATCACATTCCAGCTCTGCAGCGTCGGCGGAATCTTCGAGCTGATGCCGAACGCGGCCAGCACCTCGTCGTCGAGGCCGGCGGCGTGATAGGCCTCGGGGACGGCATAGATGTTGTCGACGTCCCTCGCCTCGATCACGGCGCTTTCGCGCACGTTGCAGAACAGGCCGAGCTTGCGGCGCTCTTCCTTCGGGATTTCGCGGTCGGTACGGCACAGCAGGATATCCGGCTGGATGCCGATCGAGCGCAGCTCCTTCACCGAGTGCTGGGTCGGTTTTGTCTTGAGTTCACCGGCACTTGGAATGTAGGGCAGCAGCGTCAGGTGAATGTAGACGGCGTGATCGCGCGGCAGCTCGTTCTTGAGCTGGCGGATCGCCTCGAAGAACGGCAGGCCCTCGATATCGCCGACAGTGCCGCCGATCTCGACCAGCACGAAATCATATTCGTCGTTGCCGGAGAGGACGAATTCCTTGATCGCGTTGGTGACGTGCGGAACGACCTGGATGGTCGCGCCGAGATAATCGCCGCGGCGTTCCTTGGTGATGATGTCCTGGTAGATGCGCCCCGTGGTGATGTTGTCGGCCTTGGTGGCCGGACGTCCGGTGAAGCGCTCGTAATGGCCGAGATCGAGATCGGTCTCGGCGCCGTCATCGGTCACGAACACTTCGCCATGCTGATACGGCGACATCGTTCCGGGATCGAGGTTGAGATAGGGGTCGAGTTTGCGGAGACGGACCTTGTACCCGCGAGCCTGCAGCAGGGCACCGAGTGCCGCCGAAGCCAGACCCTTTCCGAGCGAAGAAACCACGCCGCCGGTTATGAATATGTACCGCGCCATGGGATTCTACCTTTAAGGCCACTGCCCCGATTCTCCAAAACGAATCGCATGCACGGGCAAACATTTTGCCGGGCTGTGGGTGACGTTAAATTTGAAGCGATTTCAGAGCATTGATGGGAAATTCTGATGCAGGACGGTAGAGCCCGTCCTGCATGGCCACCCTGCTTTATTGCGAACGCGGCGCCTGCGGGCCCGACGGAGCCTGCTGTTCGTCCACCTTCTTGAGCGTATCCAGCACGCCACCGGAAGTCGGCGGAGCGACCGGCGTTGCGCCGCCAGGCTGCGACTGCGTCGCCGGCGCGGGGCCGACGATAGAGGCCGGCTTGCGATCGACGCCTGCGAGCCAGGCCAGCACCATGCTGGTCAGGAAGAAAAGTCCCGCCAGAATCGCGGTCGTCCGCGTCAACAGATTGGCGGTGCCGCGGCTCGACATGAAGCCGGCGCCGCCGCCCATGCCGAGGCCGCCGCCTTCGGATTTCTGCAGCAGCACGGCGCCGATCAGCACCGAGACGATCATGAGGTGGACAACGATAATGACGGTCTGCATCTTAAAAACCTTCCGTCACAAGCCAAGAGCGCCGGGGCTTCGGCTGCACCAAGAGCTTGCGGGTTTTCCTGAAGTTGCGCGGTGTTACACGATCGGACGGGGCATTGTCACCCCCAACCGCTGCGGTGGAGATAATTGCCGCAGGCGCTGCGGCAAGGCCGTCCACATATCCCGCCGGGCATTCTGATCGGGGCTTGAGGTCGCCGCAATTTCTCATATAATAGACGAATGGATACTATAGTAGACGAATTGAGCGTTCGCCTCGCCCAGCGCCTCCGGCTTGAACGCGACAGCCGCGGCTGGTCGCTGGCGGATCTCGCCGAACGTTCCGGGGTTTCCAAGGCGACCATCAGCAAGATCGAGCGCGCGGAAGTCAGCCCGACCGCAGTGGTGCTGGTGCGTCTCGCCAGCGCCTTCGACCTCACCCTCGCCGGCCTGATGCTGCGCGCCGAAGGCCACGGCGATCGTCTTTCACGCGCTGCCGAGCAGCCGGTGTGGCGCGATCCCGAGACCGGCTATTTGCGCCGGCAGGTGTTCAACCGGCCCGATCATCCCATCGAGATCATCAAGGTCGAGATGCCGGCGAAGCAGCGCGTGACGCTGCCGGCGTCGTCCTACGCCCATATCCGGCAGGTGCTCTGGGTGTTGTCGGGCTCGCTCGTCCTCATCGATGGCGGCGAACGCCACGAACTCGGCGCCGGCGACTGCCTCGGATTCGGCCCGCCGGCGGAAGCAACGTTTGCCAACGAGAGCACCGCGCCCTGCACCTACGTCGTGGCGCTGGCGCGGAGCTAGGCTTGCGATGACCGAGGTCGATATCAGGAGTTTTCCGGACGACCTCGCCGCCCCCGCCGGCCATAATCGCGGTCCGCCGCTTGAGGATGAGCACACGCCGGAATGGGGCAACGACGGAATCGGCAATTACTTTTACTGGAAGGCCGCACATCGCGCGGCCTGGAAAAACCCCTCACCCGGCATTGTCGCCTTTCGGATCAGGAAAGCCGAGCGGCTGGGGCTGACTTACGAAGAATACACGCTGGAAATTCTCGAACGCGGCCGTCACCTGCAGATCGAGGATGTCGAGCGGATTGCAGAGATCAAACGGAAGCGCGTCTTGCGCACCGCCAATCATCGAAGCTGAACCTCGCGGAAACTCATCCTCATGTCGAACATTGAGATCAAAGCCTTGAAGTCCTCGCCCGAAGTCTGCGCGGTGCTTGGTGAAATACTGATCGAGACGGTGGCGAATGGCGGCTCGGTCAGCTTCATGCACCCGCTGTCACGGGAAGCGGCTGAGGCGTTCTGGTCCAATTCGCTAAGGGCTGCGGATCTCGGCGAGCGGATCGTCCTCGGCGCCTTCGACGGCGACGAGCTGATCGGCACCGTCACGCTGTTGCTCGATCTGCCGCCGAACCAGCCACACCGCGCCGAGATCGCGAAGATGATGACCCGAGTCAGTCACCGCCATCGCGGAATTGCAACGGCGCTATTGCGCGAGGCCGAGCGGCTGGCGATCGCCCGTGGGCGTTGGCTGCTCGTGCTCGACACCGCCGAGGACGAGGGTGCGGCGGGACTGTATGAGCGCGTGGGCTTCAAGCTGACCGGCGTGATTCCGGATTACGCGTTCAAGCCCCATGGCGGCCTTACCGGCACGCTGATCTACTGGAAGAAGTTGCGGGAAGGCGTGCCAACCTGAAGAGTTAGCAGGCCTCCGCAATCGCCAGAAAATCCGTCGCCTTCAAACTGGCGCCACCGACGAGTGCGCCGTTGACGTCAGTGACCGCCATCAGCTCGGCCGCGTTGGAGGGCTTGACCGACCCGCCGTACAGAATCCGGATCTTTCCGCCTTCCGCCTTAAATCGGTCGGTGAGAACGCCTCGGATAAAGCGATGAACCTGCTCGACGTCCTTTGGCGTCGGCGTCAGCCCGGTGCCGATCGCCCAGACCGGCTCATAGGCGACCACCAGATTGGCCGCCGTCGCACCGTCAGGCAAAGAGCCCGCGAGCTGTCTGCCGCAGATATCCAGTGTCTGGCCAGCGTCGCGCTGCTTCTGGGTTTCGCCAATGCAGACGATCGCCACAAGGCCCGCCCGCCAGGCCGCTTCCGCCTTCTGCCGAACGATCGCGTCGGTCTCGCCATGATCGGCGCGGCGCTCCGAATGCCCGACGATGATGGCGCTGGCGCCGGCATCCGCCAGCATTTCCGCCGAGAGATCGCCGGTATGGGCGCCCGAGGCCCTGGCATGGCAATCCTGGGCCCCGACGGCGAGTTTTGAGCCGAGCGCCTTGTCGGCAAAACCGGCGATCAGGGTCGCCGGGGGGCAGACCAGCAGGTCGGCCTTGCCGGCCAATGCACCTGCGCCCGCAATCATTGCCTCGAATTCACCCAGGGCGGATTTCAGGCCGTTCATTTTCCAGTTGCCCGCGATCAGCGGCCGGATGGCTTCGGTCATGTCAATTTCCCGCAAAAATGTCAGACTTTGTGGCTTGCAGATGCGCTAGCAGAGGCGCGCCGTCAGTTCCAGATACCGGTCAGACGAACCCCCAACCGTTAACCGCTTCAATTGGCCCATGTGGCCGAGGTTGCGAGGGGGCTGCGGCCACTTTATGATGCGTTATCAACTCGGTGATGCCCTGTTGCGGAATTCGGTCCCGGATCGAATTCGCCTGGGTACGACCCGGTTCCCCTCTCCTGCAAAAACAAGTTGGACCTATGCTTCGAGGAATTCGGAAAGCCTCATCAAACTGGCTCGGCAAGGCCGTGATGGCCGTTGTGATGGGCGTTTTGATTGTCAGTTTCGCAGTCTGGGGCATTGCCGACATCTTCAAGGGGTTTGGCCAGTCGTCGCTCGCCAAGGTTGGCGGGACCGAGATCACGACCGACCAATTCCGCCAGATCTACACGGAAAAGCTGCAGCAGCTCGGCCGCACGTTCGGCCGTCCGCTGACTTCTGAACAGGCCCGCGCGTTCGGGATCGACCGGCAGGTGCTGCAACAAACCATCGCCGAGGCCGCGCTGGACGAGGAAGCCCGGCGCATGGGGCTCGCCCAGTCGCAGGAAGAGACCATGCGGCTGATCTACAACGACCCGAACTTCAAGGGATTGGGCGGCAAGTTCGACCCGGCACGCTTCCAGGCCACGATCCGCCAGTTCGGATACACCGAGCAGCGCTATCTCAACGAACAGCGGCGTGTCGGGCTGCGGCGCCAGATCGCCGGCACCGTCTCGGCTGGCCTCGAGCCGCCGAAGGTCCTGATCGAGGCGCTCGCCCGCTTCCAGAACGAACAGCGCTCGATCGAATTCGTCAAACTCGACGCCGCGCAGGCCGGCACCATCGACCCGCCCTCGCCCGAGGCGCTGGCCGCCTATTTCGAGGACCGCAAGACCCAGTTCCGCGCGCCCGAATATCGCAAACTGTCCTTCGTCGTGATCAGCCCGGAAGAGATCGGCAAATGGATCGAGGTTTCCGACGAGGACGCGAAGAAGATCTTCGAGCAGCGCCGCGACCAGCTCGGCACGCCGGAAAAGCGCGAAGTGTCGCAGATGTTCTTTCCGAACGAAGGCGAGGCGCAGGCCGTGCGCGGCCGCATCACGTCGGGAACCTCGTTCGACGACGTCGCCAGGGAGCGCAATCTTAACCTGGCCGACGTCGATCTCGGCCTGATCGCCAAGACCGCGATCATCGATCCGGCGATTGCGGATGCGGCGTTTTCGCTTGCATCGGGCGAAGTCAGCCAGCCGGTGCAGGGCCGTTTCGGCGTGGCGCTGGTCAAGGTCGGCAAGATCGAGGCGGGCACAACGCCGACTTTTGAAAGCGTGGCGGCGCAGGTGAAGAAGGAAATTGCGACCGAGCGCGCGCGCGCCAAGGTCAGCGAGCTCCAGAACAAGATGGAAGACGAGCGCAGCGGCGGCGCCAACATCGTCGAGGCTTCGCAGAAGCTCGGCCTGACCCCGGTCACGATCGAAGCCGTCGACCGCTCCGGCCGTACGCCCGACGGCCAACCGGTGGCCAACATTCCGCGCGGTCTCGACGTGGTCTCGCAGGCCTTCAACAGCGATATCGGCGTCGACAGCGAACCGATCCAGTTTGCCGGCGGCTATGTCTGGTACGACGTGCTGGGCATCACGCCCTCGCGGGAGCGCCCGCTCGACGAAGTCCGCAGCCAGGTCGAGGCGAAATGGCGCGAGGACCAGATATCCAACAAGCTGCGCGCCAAGGCGACCGAGATGGTGCAGAAGGTCGAACAAGGCGGTGCGCTTGCCGAGGTCGCAGCTTCGGTCGGATCGAAGGTCGAGACCGCGACCGGCTTCCGCCGCGACGCCTCGCTGTCCGGCGTGCCTTCCGCCGTCATCACGGCCGCGTTCCGGACGCCCAAGGACGGTGTCGGCCAGACGCCGGGTACCGGCGGCAGCGAGTGGATCGTCTTCCGTGTCACCGACGTGACCGTGCCACAGGTCGACGTCGCCTCGGAGGAACTGAAGAAGCTCAAGGAGACACTGCAACGCGGGATGAACGACGAACAGGTCGCGCAATACATCACGAAGATCGAATCGATCATCGGTACCTCCATCAACCAGGCCGCCTTCGCGCAGGTGACGGGCGCTAACAACTGAGCATGATCGGCCCGCGAACGCCGGTCGTGCTTCACGACGACCCCCAATCCTGAAAGCCAAGCGATGGACGACCTCAAATCTATCATCGGAAAAGTCGCCACCGGCGCGACGTTGTCGCGTGACGAAGCGGCCTCCGCCTTCGACGCCATGATGTCCGGCGAGGCGACGCCCTCGCAGATGGGTGGCCTGTTGATGGCGCTCAGGGTCCGCGGCGAAACCGTCGACGAGATCACCGGCGCGGTGTCGGCGATGCGCGGCAAGATGCTGCGGGTCAAGGCGCCCGCGGATGCGGTTGACGTGGTCGGCACCGGGGGCGACGGTTCCGGTTCGGTCAACGTCTCGACCTGCGCTTCCTTCATCGTCGCAGGCGCCGGCGTGCCCGTCGCCAAGCATGGCAACCGCGCGCTGTCCTCGCGCTCGGGGGCTGCTGACGTCCTGGCATCGCTTGGCGTCAAGATCGACCTCACGCCCGACCAGGTAGGCCGCTGCGTGACTGAAGCCGGCATCGGCTTCATGTTCGCGCCCGCGCATCATCCGGCCATGAAGAACGTCGGCCCGACCCGGGTCGAGCTCGCCACCCGCACGATCTTCAACCTGCTCGGACCGCTCTCCAATCCGGCCGGCGTGAAGCGGCAGATGGTCGGCGTGTTCTCCCGGCAATGGGTGCAGCCTTTGGCGCAGGTGCTGAAAAACCTCGGCTCCGAATCCGTCTGGGTGGTGCACGGCTCCGACGGCCTCGATGAGATCACCCTCACCGGCCCGAGCTTTGTGGCGAGCCTCGACAACGGCAAGATCACCACCTTCGAGATCAAGCCGGAAGATGCCGGCCTCGTCTGTTGCAACAGCGACGCGCTCAGGGGCGGTGACGCCGACGCCAATGCCGAGGCGCTGCAGGGCGTGCTCAACGGCAAGCCCAGCCCCTATCGCGACGTCGCGCTGCTCAACGCCGCGGCGGCGCTGATCGTGGCCGGGCGCGCCAAGGATTTGAAAGAAGGCGTGGCGCTCGGCGTCAAGTCGCTCGACAGTGGCGCGGCGGCGGCGCGGCTGAAGCACCTGGTCGCGGTCTCGCGCGGCTGATCCGGGGGACGGGAAGAGATGTCCGATATCCTGACCAAGATCGAGACCTACAAGCGCGAGGAAATCGCCGCGGCCAAGCGCGCCCATCCGCTCGCCGAGGTCGAAGCCCGCGCCAAGACGGCGCCGACGCCGCGCGGGTTTGTGCACGCCATCCGGGACAAGCTCGCCCAGGGCGACTATGCGCTGATTGCCGAGGTGAAGAAGGCCTCGCCGTCCAAGGGGCTCATTCGCGCCGATTTCGATCCGCCGGTGCTGGCAAAGGCCTACGACGCCGGTGGCGCGGCTTGCCTCTCCGTGCTCACCGATGCGCCCTCGTTCCAGGGCCATCTCGATTTCATGGTGGCGGCGCGCGCGGCGACCAATTTGCCGGTGCTGCGCAAGGATTTCCTGTTCGACACCTACCAGGTGGTGGAAGCCCGCGCCCATGGCGCGGACTGCATCCTGATCATCATGGCGGCGCTCGATGACGCCACCGCGCGCGATCTGGAGGATGCAGCGATTGCGCTCGGCATGGACGTGCTGATCGAAATCCACGACCACGCCGAGCTCGATCGCGCGCTGAAACTTCGCTCGCCGATGATCGGCGTCAACAACCGCAATTTGCGCACCTTCGAGACCACGCTGGCGACCAGCGAGGCGCTGGCGCCGCTGATCCCGCGCGATCGCCTGATGGTTGGCGAGAGCGGCATCTTCACACCCGACGATCTCGCCCGGCTCGAGCGCGTCGGCATGTCGACCTTCCTGGTCGGCGAAAGCCTGATGCGGCAGGCCGACGTGACGGCCGCGACCCGCACGCTGCTGACGCGCGTCGCCACGCCGCGTGCGACCGGGACCGGCTGAGAGATGGCGCGGAAGTCCAAAGGCGACGCCCTCACCCATATCGACTCCTCCGGCGAAGCGCGGATGGTCGACGTATCGGACAAGGCCGCAACCGAGCGCACGGCGGTAGCCGAAGGCCGCGTCGTCATGGCCAAGGCGACGCTTGACCTGATTATCTCCGGCAATGCCAAGAAGGGCGACGTGCTGGGCGCCGCGCGCATCGCCGGCATCATGGCGGCAAAGCGCGCGTCGGAACTGATCCCGCTGTGCCATCCGCTGGCGTTGTCCAAGGTGACGCTCGACATCACGCCCGACAAGAAACTTCCCGGCTGCGTTGTTCGCGCCACCGTCAAGGTCACCGGCCCGACCGGCGTCGAGATGGAAGCGCTGACCGCAGTGTCGGTCGCGTGCCTGACGATCTACGACATGATCAAGGCGGTGGAGCGCGGCGTTCGTATCGAAGGCATCCATCTGGTCGAGAAAATCGGCGGCAAGTCCGGCCATTATCGCGCGGAGCGCTGAGCGCACAGCCGACGCGGCAGCGCTCACGCTTGCGTGACCGCTGCCGCGAGGAATGAGCCCGCATTGGCGGGGTTGTTTCTCCCGGGACCTTCACGAGGAGGAATCCGATGTCGAGATACAGGCTTGTGGGCGCTGCGGCTGCGCTGGCCGTGATGACGGCCCTCACCAACACACCTGCCATGGCGCAACAGGTCATGGGCGAACCCGGCTATTGCGCGTTCTTCTATCCGAACGCCAATTGCCAGAACAAAGGTCCGGGTAATCCCTACACCGATCCGCGGCGCTTCGACCAAGGTTACCCTCAAGGCTACTACCCGCCGGACAGCGGCCAGACGGTCGGCGTCGCGAGGAGCCGCGCGCGCAGATCCGTAACACGCATGCAGTGAGAGCTGCGGCTCTGGCCCAGCACTCTCGCATCCTTCCGATCGGCGGACCGTGCGCATCCGGTGCGCTTTTTTTCGCGGTCGCCCCTTGCCGGTTCCATGGCTCCCTCTGGTTGCCAGCGGACCACTTTGCCACCGGATAACCCTTCATTAACCAGGCTTGCTAACGTCAATTCCACCTCGGCGCGATATCGACGTCATGGGCCGGGATTGGGAGAACGCCGCTTCCGGCTGTTCATTCCCGGCAGCGATCGTGTTCCATGGCTTCAACTGGCACCACACGATTCAGAATTGCGCCCGCCTTTCGCGGCGGCCCAATCCGCTGGTTGATCTTCGGCGGCTTGCTCCTGATTGCCACCATCGCGATTGGCGCGACCATCATGGCCGGTAATTTCCGCGAGCGCGCGCTGCGCAACAGCGAACGGGAGCTGGAAAACACCGTGCTGCTGCTCGCCCGCCATTTCGACCAGCAGCTCGAAGATTTTCAGGTCGTCCAGAAGGACCTGGTCGCCTTCATGCTTTCCAGCGGAATCGCCACGCCTGAAAACTACAAGCAACGGATGTCCGGCCACGACGTCCATCTGATGCTGAAGTCCAAGATCGACGCGGTGTCTTATGTCGGTGGCATCAACGTCTTCGACGCCGACGGCAATTTGGTCAACACCTCGGTCGCCTGGCCGCCGCCGTCGGTCAACTCGGCGGACCGCGCTTTCTTCAGAAGCTTCAAGTCCAGCCCGCAATCGCCGGAAATGCTGCTCGAGCCGGTCTACAGCCGCGTTACCGGCGTCTGGACCACGGTGATCGCCCGCAAGATCACCGGGCCAAAGGGCGAATTTCTCGGCGTCATCGGCCGAGGCATCGAACCCGTCAACTTCGAACGATTCTTCGCGACGATAGCGCTCGGACCGGGCGCCTCCATCACCATGCTCCATGGCGACGGCACGCTGCTCGCCCGCTACCCGCATGTCGCCCACATGATCGGCCAGAACCTGAAGACCGGCCCATCCGCCCAGCGGCAGATCTTCGAGCGGCCTCGCAGCACCTCGCGCCTCAGCGGCCCGATCGACGGCGAGGAGCGGCTGATCTCGTCCCGCGCGCTGACGAATTTCCCGATCGTGATCGTCGCTTCGACCACGATGTCGGCCGCGCTCGCCGACTGGCGCGAGCAGATCGGCATCCTGATCGCGGTCACCGGATTGTCCGTGCTGGCGATCGCCGCCCTGCTGTTCCTTGTCGTGCGCAAGCTTTCCCATCAGCACCGTGCGTCGAAGCAGCGGCTGACGCTGGAAAAACAGCGCCTCGATACCGCCGTCAACAACATGACACAAGGCCTGTTGCTGTTCGATGCCAAGCAGAAGCTCATCATCTGCAACAAGCGATATCTTGAAATGTACGGCCTTTCGGCCGAGGTCGTGAAGCCGGGCTGCAGTTTTCGCGAAGTGATCGCCCATCGCAAGGACACCGGATCGTTCGTCGGCGATGTCGATCATTATGTCGAAGTGGTCCTGCGCGACGTCGCGCACCGCAACGCTATAGTGATCTCGACGCCCGACGGGCGCTCGATCCAGATCGTCAACGAGCCGGTCGCCGACGGCGGATGGCTGGCGACGCACGAAGACATCACCGAGCGGCGGCGCGCCGAAGAGCGCATCACCCACCTCGCCCATTACGATGCGCTGACCGAGCTGCCGAACCGCACGCTGTTCCACGAACGGCTGAAGCGTGAATTGTCCTTTGTCGCGCCGAACCGGCCACTGGCGGTCCTCTATATCGACATCGACGAATTCAAGAGCGTCAACGATTCGCTCGGCCACATGACCGGCGACGAACTGCTGAAATCGGTCGCTGCGAGCCTCGCTGCTTGCGCGCGGAAATCCGATTTCGTCGCCCGGCTCGGCGGCGACGAGTTCGCCATCGTGCAGTCCGGGATCGAAGACACCGACGACGTGATGAAACTCGTCAGCCGTATCTTCGAGGCGATCCGTACACCCTATCAATGCCTCGGCCATCAGGTGACCACCGACGCCAGCATCGGCATTGCGCTGGCGCCGCAGGACGGCTCCGATATCGACCAGATCCTGAAGAATGCGGATCTGGCGATGTACGCCGCCAAGGCCGCCGGCCGCCGCACCTACCGCTTCTTCGAGCCGGACATGGAAGCCGAGGTCCGCGCCCGCCGCAGCCTGGAAATGGACCTGCGCCAGGCGCTCATCGACGGCGGCTTCGAGGTCTACTACCAGCCCTGCCTGGGCCTGGAGACCAATGCGATCACCGGCTGCGAGGCGCTGGTGCGCTGGCGCCATCCGCAGCGCGGCATGATTTCGCCGGCCGAGTTCGTGCCGCTCGCCGAGGACACCGGCCTGATCAACCAACTCGGCGAATGGGTGCTCACCACGGCCTGCAAGGAGGCGGCGACCTGGCCCGACAATGTCAGGCTCGCGGTCAACGTCTCGCCGATTCAGTTCAAGAGCGGCACGCTGGCGCTGAAGGTGATGGGCGCGCTCGCCGCCTCGGGCCTTCCCGCGAGCCGGCTGGAGCTCGAGATCACCGAAGCCGTGCTGATCCGGGACGACGAGGTGGCGCTCGCCGTGCTCCACGATCTGCGCGCCATCGGCGTCCGCATTGCGCTCGACGATTTCGGCACCGGCTATTCCTCGCTGAGCTACCTGCAACGTTTCCCGTTCGACAAGATCAAGATCGACCGCTGCTTCATCACCAACATCGCCGAGCCGCAAGGCTCGATCTCGATCGTTCAGGCGGTGGTGAACATCGCCGCCGATCGCCACATGACGACGACAGCCGAAGGCGTCGAGACCGAGCAGCAGCGCGAAGTGCTGCGCGAACTCGGCTGCTCGGAAATTCAGGGCTATCTGTTCAGCGCGCCGAAGCCGGCGGCGGAGTTGAGGCCGCTGTTGCTGGCGGATCGGGAGCGGCCGGACGAGGCGACGACGAGCCGAGCTCGCAATCGCAAGCCGGTTGCGCGGATGGTGTAGCGTTACGACGCTGCTTACCGCCGTCATTGCGAGCGGAGCGAAGCAATCCATACCTCGGCATAACGGATGGATGGATTGCTTCGTCGCTTCGCTCCTCGCAATGACGTGGAGATACATGTTCGCATTCTCGCAGCATGATGTGCCCGAGTTGTACAGATCGCTTCGCCCCAGAAGTGAGAGGGCGCAGGGAATGCCGGGTGCTTGCCGCACCCGCGGTCCCGTGNAATGCACTTAAGGAAATGCGCACACGAGCATACAGGTACAGCCGGAGCAGCTCGGCATTCCCTGCGCAGTGGGTTGACGGCTTATGCCGCGCTCTCCCTGGAGACGAATTCCTCTTGCCT
>NZ_LLYB01000068.1:13104-13347 GCF_001440475.1 Bradyrhizobium lablabi
GCGGATTGAAGATTTAAGAAGACCCGGTTGGGCTGCTCAAATCTCCGCCGGCTTGACGCCAGCCACGGGCGCCAGGACCACACGGTTTTGCCGTACGCAGCTTCCCTCACCAAACGCTTCGGCTAGCCAGTGCCGCCAACCGAAGACCTGGTGAAGGCGTTTAAGCGCCGTACGTCCTGCGCGCCGTATTCGGCCCTGCGAACACGTCTCGCGCCCGACGCTGCCGCGTCCACCGCAACCCGC
>NZ_LLYB01000068.1:13381-24827 GCF_001440475.1 Bradyrhizobium lablabi
TTTGTAGGCGTGATTTGGGTCTCGCGCGAAGCGATTTATTTTTGCGCGCACGACTGGACGGTGCAAATCAGCTTGAAGTCGTTGAAGAAAATTGCGTGAACGCGCAGCGGCCGATACTTCAGCAAGAAGCCCGCATGAGCGAAGCGATATGCGGGAATCCCCGCAACCAAAACCCGGATATCGCTTCGCTTATCAGGGCTACGCTTCCTCGTCGTAGACCAAACGGTGGTTGCGAGATATGATGAGCACGTTTCAACAGGAGTTATAAAATGAAAATTCTTGTACTTACTCTGTTATCAGCATTCGTAGTAGCGACAACGGCCGCCTCCTTCTCATCCGATGCTTACGCCGCGCGACGCGGGACAATGTCTGGCGTCGATAACACCTACGGCAGCCAAAAAGGCCAGAAGTGCTTCGGCGGCTCTTGCACGCCTGGCGGGGCGAAGAAGAGCAGCAAAAAGCCGTAACAAATCCGATTGAGAGGCTGCCCGCATTGGACGGCCTCTCGATCCGCCGCTTCAAAGGAGCGACGACAGATGCTTTCGGCTGCGGCCCGGGCTAAGCGTCGGCGACGTTGCACGCATCGAGCCGAACGAGAATTCGATGCATCGTGACTGCAATTCAGGGCCCGCCTCCAGCGAGATTTTGGTAAATTTGTAGCGGCAGGCCGAGTCTGTGCGATAGCTCCATTATCGGTGCGACCATTGAGCTGGCATTCTTTTGGTCGACCCGAACGAAGATAAGCTCGCGGTAAAATCTCATCTCTGAAATCAACGAATCCAGATTGCGCGCCGCAAGCTGATCATTCCATTCGCTCAGCCGATCTCCCAGCGGAAACGACTGGTCATTACTCCACGCTCCCGTTTCCACCTGATCGAGGGCCCATTTCCTGGCCGTACTAGGGGAGACGCGCGTCAATTCGGGATCAAACACAACAAAACAAATGTTTGGCGACACGCCAGGCTTGTCCGGCTTGGGTCCATGCAACACCGGGATATGAAAATGCTGTTTCCCTCTCGGCGCGGCGGCAGGTAACAGCTCGTCACCGATCAGGATGCGCAAGCCATGTTTCTCGGCGAGCTTCCACGCCTTGCGAACTCCCTCCTCCCCAATCGAGCTCGCGAAGACCACGTCGATTACATTCCTGTAGAAGCAATATTCCGTACCGTAAGAATCATCGGGATCCGTTTCCCCGATCAACGGAAAGGTTTTGCACATATCGCCAAACCACTTTCGTAAACGAGGCGACGACGATTCCGGCTTGTCCCAGCAGTTCTTTGGAGCGGCTGCAATCTCGCTTCCGACCCAGTCCCCATAGTCGGCTTGGGCCTTCGCCACACGCTTGTCGAACACGAAAACGGTGATACCCAATTTTTATTTCCCAAGAGTCCCGCTCACAGCGATTTCACTGGTTCAACCGTGGCTGGAGATGAATCAAACCCGGGATGTCGCTTCGCTCATCCGCAGGCGATAGCCGCCATCTTAAGTTGTTTTAGGTTGCCCGGAAAGCGGCGGTCTGGAATAGTACACGTATCGCGGTAGCACACTCGCGGCCAGGACTCTGTGCCTTCAACAGTCAAGACATTCGAGAGCTACGATGGTCGGGAGCGCGTATTAATTTCGCGTCGGCCAGATGGAGCTTACACATATCGAAGGCAGTGGCTATCGGCCGCACTGCCTAACGACGATCCCGACAGCCCCATCATTCAGGCGAGCGAGGAACTAGAAGGGGTATGGGGGCCGCCGGGTCCCGATTGCGGAATTTATGACTCCGCAGATACCGCGGAGACCGAGGCGAGACTGTGCGTGCCGTGGTTAAGACAGCAGTTCAATTGAAGAGACGGCGGGCGCCCTCCGCACCGCTGGGGCACCACACAGCAGGGCGTGTAGCCTGGATGTCGCTTCGTCCATCGGGGCTGCGTTGGATGCAACATTACAGCCGCGCCTTCTGTGCGAGCGGTACCCGAAACGTCTTGAAGCCCTTGATATCGGGAAACCCCTCGGCGGCTTCGCGCGAGGCCAGCGTGAGCACCGCGGCCGGGACTTCGCCGCTGATCAGGCGGTCGATCGCGCCGCGCTGCCCTTCGCTGAACTGAACTTCCGCGGCGCCCGCCGCCATGAACGCGGCGCTGACACGGCCGCTGGAGGCGGATTGCTTCTCCTCGATCGCGATGTTCTTGTTGTTCAGGTCGGCCAATGAGCCGATCTCCGGACGTGCCAGGACAAGCGCGACCAGATTGTCGGGATCGTCGGGCGACGCGGATGCCGTCTTCGCGGTGTCGCGGACCGGTTCTACTTCCGGATTGTCCAAATTGCTGGCCGCTTCCCGGCCCGTTCCGATCGCCGTGACGAGATCGGCCAGGCCTGTCGCTTCCACCAACTGTTGCTGCAGAGTGCGTGTCGCCGAAGCGGGAGCGCTGGCAGTCGCGGCAGGCGCTGCGGCGGTCTTTGGCGCAGCGGGCGCAGCAGTGAGTTCGAGCGTGGCGGGCGGTGGCAGGGTGACCTCGGATTTGACCTCCGACTTGGTCTCGGTCTGGATCTCGATCTTGGCTTGGGATTTCGCTTCAGACTTGGCTTCAGACTTGGCCTCGGACTTCACGTCAGACTTGGGAGTCTCCACGGGCTGCGACGGAGCGATAGCGGCAGCCTGGCTGGGCGTCGGCTGCTGAGGAATTTCCAATCTGCGCTCCGGCGTCTCGCCACCGGCGACGACCTTGTCGCGGGCCACGGGCGGCGTAGCCGGTGAAGCATTCTTGCCGGCTGCGGCGAGGCTCGGAGCGGCGGCCTTTTTGGCGCTCGACGGCTTGGTCTTCGCTGCTGCCACGTTACTGCGCGGTGTCGAGCGGGTTGCTGGCGCGGCCTGCCTTGTCACCCGGGGCGGAGTGGCGCGTTCGATACTCGCTGGTTCCGCTTCAGCCGGCACCACCACAACAGGCTCGCGTTGCTCCCGGTGCCGCGCAGACAAGGCCTGATCAGACCAGGCCATGTAGGACTGGCAGGCGCGGTTGCACGGCTTCCCGTCGATATAAACGATGTCGGGCGAATCCAGCGGATCGGCCTGCAGGGATCCGCTCGAACAAAGCGACAGGCTCAGGGCCAGCAAGGTCCATTTCTTCGACATGACCACTCCATTCAACGCGCCTGGTGTTTGGCGCGAGCTACGATTGAGTGGAGAGGAGGTTTCAAAAAAAGTGGACGTGTTCCGCATCGTCACGCGCGTCGTGACGATTCCTTTTCAGCGACTGTCACGCGCCATTTGTCGGCGGCCCCCTCATGCGAGCCAACGGGTCGGCGCGAAGCGCCGCCCGATGACAGGCTCCGCGAANGAATCCATAGTGCGGCATAACGGATAGATGGATTGCTTCCGCCTTCGCTCTTCGAGCTTCGGCGGACAAGTCGTCGCTTCGCTCCCTTGCGCAAACGCTTGCGTTTGTCGCAGGCAATGACGCGATGAGTTCCTAGTTCGGAACCGCGCGCTTTGCGGCCGTCACGGCGGTCGCATTCACGCTGCCGCCGCGCAGCAGGTTGAAGGCGGCGTTGAGCGCCTTGTCGTCCTTTTCGTTCGGCGGGACCCAGGCTTGCGAGCCAGCCTGCTCGGTTCCCTCGGCGGCGAGATGGCCGCGCATCGAGGCTTCGCCCTTCAGATCGGTGCGGCCCTTGAGTTCGTCCGGCACGTCCTGCAGCACTTCGATGTCGGGCGCGATGCCCTGGGCCTGGATCGAGCGGCCAGAAGGCGTGAAGTAGCGCGCCGTGGTCAGCGCCAGCGCGCCGTTGCCGGCGCCCAGCGGAATGATGGTCTGCACCGAGCCCTTGCCGAAGGTGCGCGTGCCGATCAGGGTGGCGCGCTTGTGGTCGCGCAGCGCGCCGGCCACGATCTCGGAGGCGGAAGCCGAGCCGCCATTGATCAGCACCACCAGCGGCTTGCCCTTGGTGATGTCGCCGCCGCGCGCGGTGAAGCGCTGGGTCTCCTCCGAGGTGCGGCCGCGGGTCGAGACCACCTCGCCCCGGTTCATGAAAGCGCTCGACACCGAAACGGCCTGGTCGAGCAGCCCGCCGGGATTGTTGCGGAGGTCGACGACATAGCCCGCAAGTTTTTCCGGCGGAATTTCCTTGGAGATGCTGGCGATGGCCTTCTTCAGGCCGTCGGTGGTCTGCTCGTTGAAGCGGGTGATCCTGATGTAGCCGATATCGCCGCCATCGGCTTTGAAGCGGACCGGCCGCACCCGGATGATCTCCCGCACGATGGCGACATCGATCGGCGCAGCGGAACCCTTGCGCATGACCTTGAGCCGGATCTTGCTGTTGGCGGGGCCCTTCATCCGGGCGACCGCCTGTTCGAGGCTCATGCCCTGAATCTGCTCGTCGTCGATCTGGGTAATCACGTCGCCCGACAGCATGCCGGCCTTCGCGGCGGGCGTCTCGTCGATCGGCGTCACCACCTTGACGAGGCCGTCTTCCATCGTGACCTCGATGCCGAGCCCGCCGAACTCGCCATGGGTGGTCTCCTGCATGTCGCTCCAGCCCTTGTCATTCATGTAGCGCGAATGAGGATCGAGCGCGGAGATCATGCCGTTGATGGCGCCTTCCATCAGCTTGGAATCGTCGGGCTTCTCGACGTAGCTGGTCTTGATCCGCTCGAACACGCTGCCGAACAGATTGAGCTGGTTGTAGGTGTCGGAACGGGCCGCGGCCTTTGCCGCCGCCACCAGATTTGTCCCCTGCGGCCCGGCCACGAGAACGGTCAGACACGCGCCCGTCACGGTGCCGAGAAGAAAGGCAATATTCCTGCGCATCGTGAGGCGTCCCTTTATCTCTACGGACGCCCACCATCCCATGTGAATCGGCGCCCCTGTCCCAGCCCCGCCAACTCACAATGGCTTTTTGGTCGGATCAAGGCACGCCGGCCCGATGCAGTACGGCCTTCGGGAGGCCTATCGGCCTTAAATTGATCTGGTTGACCCGAAACAGGAACATTTTCTTACCGGAGAGGAAGGCATTTGCCGAATTTTCTGTCGAGTGCAATGTAGGATCGGCAGAACCGGGTTTCCGCGGGTTCGAAGGGGGCAATAATGGGCGATGGCAATGAAGTGCAGATCGAACCTGCGCTGACCGCGACCGACGAGGTGCGCTCACTCGTCGGTGAGTTGGAGGCCGTGCTCTCCAAGGAGTATTCGCCTGAGCAGCGGCATGGATTGACGCTCGACACGATCTTTCAACCGAACGTCCGATTCTTCCTCGCAAGATTACGTGGAGCGGCGGTGGGCTGCGGCGGCGTCGCCCTCTTTCCCGATTTCGCAGAGGTCAAGCGCATGTACGTACGGCACACCGCACGGGGACAGGGAGTTGCAGACGCCATCCTGACCCGCATCGAAGCGGAGGTTCATCGTACCGGGCTCACCATGTTGCGTCTGGAGACAGGAGACCGGCAGATCGCGGCGATGCGGCTCTATGTACGGATGGGATTCCGGGAATGTCCGGCGTTCGGCGCCTACGCGCTGATGGCGCCGCAATCCATCGCGAGCAGTGTATTCTTCGAGAAGCGGATCGGCGCGTAGCCGGCCCATGTCCGGCCCATGTGCGGGCTCAAGGATTTGACGTCGCTCTTCCGTCTTCACGCAACCCATTTTGCCACGTAGACGGCTGCGTCCCAAAACCGCGCTTGGCGCGGGTACCCAGCCAATAGCCGAATTGCGGGGGAACGTTGCGGAACGGGCCCTCGACGCCGAGCTTGAGCGCGGCATCCATCGGCCAATTGGGATTGTTGAGGATTTCCCGGCCGACCGCGATCAGATCGGCCTGCCCGTTGCGCAGGATCTGCTCGGCCTGGTCGCCATGGATGATGAGACCGACCGCCATGGTCATGATCTCGGCCTCGCGCCGGACATGTTCCGACAGCGGCACCTGGTAGCTGTATTTGATCTCCTTGCCGAGGATCGGCGCCGCCTCGGAGATGCCGCCGGAGGAGCAGTCGATGACGTCGACGCCTTTTGTCTTCAGGATTTTTGCCAGCCGCGCGCTCTGCTCCGGCCCCCAGCCGGCATTGTCCTCCACCGAGAGGCGGACGAATAGCGGCTTGTGGTCGGGCCAATACGCGCGCACGGCTTCCGTCACCTCGATCAGGAAGCGCATGCGGCCCGCTTCCGAGCCGCCATATTCGTCCGTGCGCTGGTTGGATCGCTCCGACAGGAATTCATGCACGAGGTAGCCATGGGCGCCGTGCAGTTCCAGCACGTCAAAGCCCGCCTCATGCGCGCGTCGCGCCGCCTGCCCCCAGGCCTGCACCAGATCCTTGACCTCGCCGGTTTCGAGCGCGCGCGGCTCCGGCCATCTCTCGCTATGGGCGATCGCGCTCGGCGCCACCGGCTGCCAGGCGTCCCAATCCTCGATG
The DNA here is from genome assembly GCF_001440475.1 of Bradyrhizobium lablabi. Classification (GTDB taxonomy): domain Bacteria; phylum Pseudomonadota; class Alphaproteobacteria; order Rhizobiales; family Xanthobacteraceae; genus Bradyrhizobium; species Bradyrhizobium lablabi. The sequence goes on from NZ_LLYB01000068.1 coordinate 19,770, forward strand.
TGGGGCGTCCGCTGCAGTGGACGGTCGCCTTCCCAAGGCCGGCTCGCGCGCGCCTTGCGGCCGGAATGGCCGAGCTGAATGCCGGCGACCGCGTTCTGCTGCCTGATGAACTGGACGAGGCGGGCGAGCGGCGCGACGAACTTGTCGTCCCAGATGCCGAGATCGCCGACCGTGCCGCAGCCGCGCCGCTCGACCTTGGTCGATTCCACCACCACGAGACCGGCCCCGCCGGCGGCAAATTTGCCGGCATTCATCAGGTGCCAGTCGGTCGGAAAACCCTTCTCGGCCGAATATTGATGCATCGGCGGCACCACGATGCGGTTCTTCAGCGTGAGGCCCCGAATCGTCATCGGGGAAAACAGCAGCGTTTCCGTCATGCTTGCCTCGCCTCGCGGACATCATTGTCCCGGCACGGCGCCGGGAAGTGTCTTCTATTTTGCGTTTGTGCCGGTCTTGATATCCGCGGATTTCGCTTTCGGCTTCGCAGCCGCGGCCTTGTCGGCCTTTGGCGCGTTGTTGTCGCCGCGCATGGTTCCCCAGGGATCGCTCTTCTGTTGTTCCGGAATATTGCCGAGCGACCGCTTGTAGGCTTTCTCGGCGTCCCTCTCGGCCGCGATCTCCGCCCCCGTCTTGGGCTTGTCCTCCTCCCCATATCTGGCGGGACCTTTTTGTTGGGCCAAGGCGGGCCCTGCCAGCAACACGACCGCAGCCGCAGCGCCCAACATTCTACCCAGGATTTTCATGCCACCACTCCCTGTTTGACCCCTCGCTTAGCACAGCTCGCGCACCGGCTTAAGCGCCGGATTGGGCAGGGGCGCAAATCGCCGTGGCCGTTGCCCGGGCCGGTCCAGTTCTGTAAACGACTGCCATGAATTTGCCGCCAGCGCCCCACTCCGTTGACGCCTTGCTGTTCGACCTCGGCCGTGTCGTGCTCGACATCAGTTTCGATCAGGTGATGGCCTGCTGGGCTGGGCATGCGGGCTGCGCGCCTGCCGACCTCGCCGGCCGCTTTGTCGTCAACGACAGTTTCAAGCATCACGAGACCGGCCGGATCGACGACGCCGCGTTCTTTGCGAACCTGCGCCAGTCGCTCGGCATCGGCATCACCGACGTGCAGTTCCTGGAGGGCTGGAACGCGATCTTCGCGGGCGAGATGCCGGGCATCGCGCCGCTGCTGGCCGGCGCGGCCAAGCGCCTGCCGCTCTATGCCTTTTCCAACACCAATCCGGCCCATGTCGAGCATTTTTCGCGGGCCTATGCGGATGTGCTCGGCCATTTCCGCGAGATATTTTTGTCCTCGAGCATCGGTTTGCGCAAACCCGACGCGGAAGCCTATGATCATGTGATAAAGGCGATCGGCGTGCCGGCGTCGCGGATTCTGTTCTTCGACGATTCAGCCGCCAACATCGAAGGTGCGCGGGCGCGCGGCCTTTCTGCCATCCACGTGACATCGACGGATGACGTGGCCAGGGCACTGACTGCGCTTGGAATCTAGCGCCTCGAATTTGACGGAGGTCTGCCCGTGGCCTTGATGCCTGTCGCCGATGCGCTTGCCGCGATCCTTGCGGGCGCGGAAGCGTTGCCCGAAGAAATGGTGGCCCTCGATGCCGCCCACCACCGCATCCTCGCGCGCGACGTCGCCGCGCGGCGGACGCAGCCGCCGCAGGCGATGTCGGCGATGGACGGCTATGCGGTGCGTGCGGCTGACGCCGCCGGCATCGGCGCGCGGCTGAAGGTGATCGGCGAGGTCGCCGCCGGCCGCCCGTTCGAGCGCAAGGTCGGCCAAAGTGAGGCGGTGCGGATCTTCACCGGCGGCGTGATCCCCGACGGCGCCGACGCCGTCATCATCCAGGAAGACACGGCAGCCGAGGGCGATCATATCACCATCACGGAAGCCGCCGTTCGCGGACGGCACATCCGCGCCGCCGGCGTCGACTTCCGCGAGGGCGACATCCTGCTCAAACGCGGGCGTTGCCTCAGCGACCGCGACCTGTCGCTCGCCGCCGGCATGAACTATCCGGAACTTGCGGTGCACCGCCGCCCGAAAGTCGCGGTTCTCGCGACCGGCGACGAGCTGGTGATGCCCGGCGAAAACCCCGGCCCCGGCCAGATCGTCTATTCCAACGGCTATGGCCTGCGGGCGCTGGCCCGCGCCGAGGGTGCCGACGTCGTCGATCTCGGCATCGCCGCCGACACCGTCGCGGCGACCACGCAAGGCATCCGCCGCGCCCGTGAGACGGATGCGGACATCCTGATCACCATGGGCGGCGCCTCGGTCGGGGACCACGACCTGGTCAAGCGCTCCCTGGAGGCCGAGGGCGTCGCCATGGCGTTCTGGCGGATCGCGATGCGGCCCGGCAAGCCGATGATGCATGGGCGGCTCGGCCCGATGCGGGTGATCGGCCTGCCCGGTAATCCCGTCTCCTCCTATGTCTGCGGCTTCCTGTTTCTGGTGCCGCTGATTCGTGCATTATCGGGTCGCGACCACGTCCATCACGTCAGAGAAAGCGCCCTGCTCGGCCGCGACCTCGCCGCCAACGACCAGCGCGAAGATTATCTGCGCGCACGCCTCGAGGCGCGTGAGGATGGCACGCTGATCGCCGTGCCGGTGAACCACCAGGACTCTTCGTTATTGGGGAATCTCGCTGCGGCACAGGCATTAGTGTTACGTCCGCCGTTCGCGCCGGCGGCCCCCAAGGGCTCGTCGTGCGAGCTGCTTCGGCTGCCGGAATGACTCCCCAAGATCTGTCTCGGACAGAAAGCCTGACGCGTTCACCTGAAATTAAGTGGTTGCGGAACACATATCGAACATATAGTGTCCGTTCATGATTTGTTTCGACTGCTGGTGTCTCTGCCTGGGAGTTTGGGCACTCCCGCCATCTGGGCGCTGAAGATTCGAAACGACGACGCCAACCGGGGGATTGCTCGCGATGCTTACGCGCAAACAGTATGAACTTCTGCGTTTCATCAATGAACGGCTGAAAGAGGCCGGCGTACCACCCTCCTTCGACGAGATGAAGGACGCGCTCGACCTGCGCTCGAAATCCGGAATCCACCGCCTCATTACAGCGCTGGAGGAGCGCGGCTTCATTCGCCGGCTGCCCAACCGCGCCCGCGCCATCGAAGTCATCAAGCTGCCCGAGCTCGCCGCTGCCGGCAACGGCCGCCGCGGCTTCACGCCGAGTGTGATCGAAGGCACGCTCGGCAAGCGCACGGTGAGCGTGCCGGCTGCCGAGGATGACGGCAATCGCCCGGTCGCCGTCCCCGTGATGGGCCGTATCGCCGCCGGTACGCCGATCGAGGCGCTGCAGACCCGCAGCCACACCATCAGCGTGCCGCCCGACATGCTCGGCTCCGGCGAGCATTACGCGCTCGAAGTGCGCGGTGATTCCATGGTCGAGGCCGGCATCCTCGACGGCGACATGGCGCTGATCCAGCGCAACGAGACCGCCGACACCGGCGACATCGTGGTGGCGTTGATCGACGAGGAGGAAGCGACGCTGAAACGCTTCCGCCGCCGCGGCGCCTCGATCGCGCTGGAGCCCGCCAACGCCGCCTATGAAGTTCGCATTCTGCCGCCGAATCGCGTGCGGATTCAGGGCAAGCTGATCGGCCTTTACCGAAAATACTGACCATGTGCCGTCCGCGGACATCACATAAAAAGAGCTCCGGCCCTCGGCCGGGGCTTTTTTGATGCTGGCGTGGAACCAATGTGCGTTAGCGCGTTTGTGAATGTGGCGCGGTGCGCCGGTCGCAGAAATGCCCAGAAGCAAGAAAAAGCTCTGCGCCATGTCCACTCTGATAGGGGCCTGTGCCGCCTTGAAGACACGGGTCAGCTATCTCAAATGAGGGAGCCATCCGATGTGTGACTATAGCCTGCATGCTGTGGCTACCCGGCCTGCCCAGGTCGGCGAGACGCTGATCACCACGACATTCCGCGGTACATCGACCCGCGGCTTTGCGTCGGAACGCGAGCCAGCAGTGGCGGTCTGCATGCTTCCCGGCACCGAACTGGCGTTCGCCGAGGACGTCAAATACGACAACCGCTGGATCTGGACGCGAACCACCGACTGGCGGGTCGGCAAATTCAATCAGATCGAACCCGAAGTCGCCGACCGTCATCATGACGCGATCGAATTTCCTGATGGCAGCCATGTGCTGGTGACGCAGCTTTGCGAAGGCCAGCGCGCGACCGTGCTGCAATTGCCGGTGGTTCACACCGGTGGCGAGCATGCACCGAAGGTGACGGAAGCGCGTCCAACCGCTGCGATCGTAACCGGATAGACGAGACGCGGATGCGATCCGCCGGTTCACCCCCGGCGGATCATGGTGATGCGTTTTCCAGAATTCGGCACCAAGGGGGCGGCCGGTGGTCAACAAAGTCACGTGGCAAAGGGCTGGGCGCGTCACCGAGCCCGGACGTTACATGTTCCGGTACGGCTGGCTCACGATCACGGCCGAAGATCTTGCGGTCTGGCAGCAATTTCCCGACGCATCGTTCACGCTGGTCAACCTGCCGTCACCTCCCGACGCGCCGGAAGAATTCCACCTCGGCGCGTTCGAGATACCGGCCCATCCGTCCGGTCCCCCGATCGACGAGCACTGACATTCCCTACTCCTCGGCCTGAAGGTCGGCCTCGGCCGGCGTCGCATCGACGGCGCGGGGCGGCACGACGCGCGGGGCCAGAACGGTGGTGTCCGCCTCGCCCGCGTCAGCAACGGCCGGCGACCACGGGCGGTCGATCCCTCGTGGTTTCGCCGCCTCGACGACAAATCCGTCGCGGCCTCGACGCAGCGTCATGGCACCCTGCCGCCGCAGCCGTTCGCCATCGATCACGGAAGCCGCGCAGGACGCGGGCGCCTGCCGCAGGGTCACAATGAGCGCTGCGCGCTCGCAATCGTCCGCCAGGGCCTCGGGCCTGAACGCCTGCGCGACCAGGCCGCCGCCGGCGGACGGCATCACGCAGCCCAAATCATCGCAGGAGACGCCTGACGTGAGCGAGGCATCGGCTGCCGTGCGCGCATCGGCATCCGCCACCAGCCACTCCTTCAAGAGGA
>NZ_LLYB01000068.1:24873-57531 GCF_001440475.1 Bradyrhizobium lablabi
CCGCCGACATGGCGGCCGTCGGCGGAGATCAAAATATCCGGCTGTGGCGCCCTCGCCGCCCACAGCGCGGCCGCCAGCACCAGCGCTACGCCTGACCAGCGCAGCGGTGTGCGCAGCAGGCCGAGCAGGATAATGCCGAGGCTCGCCGCGATCAGCGGGCCGATGCCGAACGCCGGCACCCGGCCGACGGCGCCGGGCAGCGCCGCGACCCATTGCGTTACCGCGATCATCCAGTCGATGCCGACGCCCATGAGCGCCCAGAACGGGCGGTCGAAGCCGAACGGCATCGCGACGAGGCCGAGCAGCCCCGCCGGCATCACCAGCGCCGACACTACCGGCATCGCCGCGAGATTGGCGAGCACGCCATAGGGCGTGACCCGATGGAAGTGGAAGGCGGCGTAAGGCGTGGTCGCGAGCCCCGCCACCAGCGAGGCCAGCAGCAGCATCGTGATCTCGCGGCCGCCCCACAGCGCCGCGCGGGCGGTTGCGGTGTGATCGGCGGTCGCGAACAGGCGCGGCATGCCGATCTGCACCAGCGCCACCAGCCCGAGCGTGGCGGCAAACGACATCTGAAAACTCGGATGCACCAGTGCTTCCGGCGCCACCGTCAGCACGATCAGGGCGGCGACCGCCAACGTGCGAAATGTAATCGCCCGGCGGTCGACCATGACCGCGATGAGGACCACGGCCGTCATGAAGAACGATCTTTGTGTGGCGACCTCGGCGCCGGACAGCAACAGATAGAACGCGGCGGCGACAAGCGCGGCTGCCGCCGACCATTTCTTGATGGCGTAGCCGACCGTGAGCACGGGGAATAGCGCGAGCAGCGCTCGCACCGCGAAGAACACGACGCCGGCGACAACGGCCATGTGATAGCCCGAGATCGACAGCACATGGCCGAGGCCGGAGACGAACATCGCATCGTTCACCGGCGGCGAGATCGCATCGCGCCGCCCGGTCAACAGCGCCGTCGCAATGGCCCGCTTGTCGCCTTCCAGCGCGGTCCTGATCCGCGCGTCGATGGTGTCGCGCAGGCCCTGCATGAACGCGGAATAGCGCAGGCGCAGCCCGCCGGATTCCGGCGGCTCGGTGGTCTTGATCGCGCCCATCACAAAGCCGGAGGCGCCGATGCCGGCGAAAAACATGTCGCGGCTGAAATCGTAGCTGCCCGGCCGCACTGGCGAAAGCGGCGGCAACAGCCGCGCCTTCAGTTCGACAAAACTGCCGACCGGCGGCGCCGTCCCCTTCTTCACCGACAGCCGCACGCGCTCGAGTTTTGTCGTCCCCCGTGCGCTCTCCATGGTGACGACGCGCAGGACAAAACGGTCGGTGCGCTCGCGGATGTCACGCGTTTCGACAAAACCGGTCAGCGACACCGAAAACATCGGCCGCGCCAGCACGCCATGCGCGACCCGTGCGGTCTTCCAGGTCGCGATTGCAAAACCTGCCGCGACGGCTGCGATCATCACTGCGACGGGAAAGAATTTCTGCCGCCGCAACAGCACTGCCACCGCGCACAGCGCGACCGCCACGATGGCGGCGACCGACAGCGCGGGCTCGTGATCGGCGGCGAAGTAAAAAGCGATACCGGTTCCGAACGCCACCGGCACCCAGGGCAGCAGCCGCCCGGCGCCGGCTTCGGCGCGCGCCCATGCGCGCAGGGCCTCGATCAGCGGCGGCCAGAATGCGGGCCGCGACGGCAGAATGCCGCCGACCGGCACTGCTGCGCGCGGCGGCCAGGTCCCGGCGTAACCGCGCTTCCGGCCAGACGTCTCGCCCTGCTCCGCCACGCGTACACCCTACGATCTCGGGGAGACCGCAAGACTACCGGACGCTGCATCCAGGCTGCTAGCAGAACGGATGCAGAATCCTGAAGAAACGCACTGCCACTCCACAGGCGCCCAGCACGCGAGAAAGGCCTGCCAACCGCCGTGGAAAACCGTCGTTAAGTCAGCCCAACTGCATTTTCCGACTCGGCAGGACGTGCTCTCTGCAAATCGAGGCGGGTTGCGGGGTATGATGTGAGCCAGTTTTCGTGCACCCTTCTGCTTGTGACGGCTCTGATGCTCACGGCATGCTTCGGAGTAGCGGCCTGGCGCCTCTCCGATGACACATCTGACATCACCGGAAGCGTTCCGCCGGCATTGATCGACCTACGCTAGAGATTCCCCGATATTCGGCGAGCAAGCTCGGCGTGCGCGTCGTTTCCCTGTACAGTCACCCGGCGTGGATCGAGCCAGGACCTTAAGGGAAATGCGGACATGAAACTTCCGGCCAGCCTTTCATTTGCCATTGCGCTGACTGCCACGGTTTCCAGCGCAGAGGCCGCCGAGCAATGCCGCTTCATTGAGGCGCGTGCCGAGCGCGAGGCGTGCTATCAGCGCCAGGAGGCGGCACGCGTAGCCCGGCAAAAAACCCAAGAAGCCCAGCAGGCCGCACAGCAAAAGCCCTACGAACCCATGACGTCGGAGGATGCCCAGCTTGCCAGATCGCTGCGGAGCATTTGCCGCGGTTGCTAGTGGGAAGAATCTGACGACGTGCTGTCGCGATAACGATGCCGCAGCGCCGAACAAATGCGAGATCGCGTGCGGCGTTCAAATCAGCATCAGCATGGAGATCGCCGCCGCGAGAAAGTTCATTACGAACGCGTAATGAAAATGCATCTCCTTGCATAAGACGATTGCACCACGCGCTTATCACAACTGAATCGCGCGGAATTCATTCGAACGATTTCGCGGATCAGCGATCATGCCCTTGCAGCATTCAGCAATGACGCTGGGTCTGTTCAAAACAGATAGGGAAGAACATGCTCAAGAAGCTATTCGGAGCAGCCGCAATGGCTGCCGTAGCCTGTGCCGTCGTTCCAGCCTACGCCGCGCAAACGACAGGCTGCAGCAGCGCGAACCTCGAGAAGACCGAATCCGCGACCGAAGCCATGGCCGATGGTCCGGGCAAGTTCACGGCAGAAAGGGAAGTCGCGCAGGCCCAGGAGGCCATGCTCGGCGGCAACATGCGTTCATGCGCGATGCACCTGTCCAGGGCGGAGCATGCGGACCACGCCCCCGATGGGGGCATGATGATCCACCGCCCGGCAGCGACCACCCCTGAAGGCACATACCATTCGCAATGGAATTGGACACCGCTCAAGCCTGCGCTGTAGATCTGACTAAAAGGGCCGATCGAGCGAGCATCGGCCCTTTCAGCCGCTTGTGACGCTTGGCACTAACTAGATGGCGTCCGCACGCGCCTCGATCAGCGGCGTCTTCGACGACACGTGATGGCTGACGATCTTCCAATCGCCGTCTTCGCGGACGATCACCCAGGTGATCTTCACGGTCAGCGGTTCGGCGCCCTCTTCCACGAAAAACGACGCCGTGCCGGCGACATTGATCAGGTCGGGAGCGGCCTGCGCGGTCCTGACGTCGGTGAATTGAACGGATGGCGACTGCCACCGCGGCAACCCATCGAAATAAGCGGCAATACCGTCGTTGCCGCGATAGAGGTTCGGATTCGAGCCGAAGAAGAAGGCATTTCGCGCGTAGAGCGACGCCAGCGCTTGAGCGTCCAGCTTGCTGAACGCCACCGCCCATCTACCCATGATGCCGGAGACGATGTCGTCGGTCGCGCTGCGCTCGGACGTCCCCATCGCCTTCAGCCCTTCCCGCCGACTTCCTTCGCAAAGGTGTCGCGCAGGCCGATGGTGCGGTTGAACACCGGCTTGCCCGGCGCGGAATCCTTGTCGCGCACGAAATAGCCCTGCCGCTCGAACTGCATCACCTCGCCGGAATTGTCTGCTGCGACCGACGGCTCGATCCGGGCTTCGGGCAACACTTCCAGCGATTCCGGATTGAGGTCGGCGGCGAAGTTCGCCGCGCTCGGGCTCGGGTTCGCGAACAGCTGATTGTAGACGCGGATTTCCGCCGGCACCGAATCCCTGGCCGACAGCCAGTGCATGGTGGCCTTGACCTTGCGTCCGTCGGGCGCGTTGCCGCCCTTGGTCGCGGGATCGTAGGTACAGCGCAGCTCAACCACCTCGCCCGCGTCGTTCTTGATGACGCCGGTGCATTTGACGAAATAGGCGTAGCGAAGACGCACCTCGTTGCCCGGCGACAGGCGGAAGAACTTTTTCGGCGGGTTCTCCATGAAGTCGTCGCGTTCGATATAGAGCTCGCGGCCGAACGAAATTTTCCGCGTACCCGCGGCCGGATCGTCAGGATGGTTGACGGCCTCGAGCTCCTCGACCTGGCCTTCCGGATAATTCTCGATCACCACCTTCAACGGCCGCAGCACTGCCATACGCCGCTGCGCCGATTTGTTGAGATGCTCGCGAATGCAGAATTCCAGCATGCCGACATCGACCACGCTGTTGGCTTTGGCGACGCCGATGCGCTTGACGAATTCGCGTACTGCTGCCGGCGGCACGCCGCGCCGCTTCAGGCCCGCAATGGTCGGCATGCGCGGGTCGTCCCAGCCGGAGACGTGGCCGTCCCGGACGAGCTGCGTCAACACGCGCTTGGACAGCAGCGTGTAGGTCAGGTTCAGCCGGGCGAACTCGTACTGCCGCGGCTTTGACGGCACCGGCAGTTTGTCCAGCAGCCATTCATAGAGCGGCCGATGATCCTCGAACTCCAGCGTGCAGATCGAATGGGTGATGCCTTCGATGGCGTCCGACTGGCCGTGGGCGTAGTCATAGCTCGGATAGATCGACCATTTGGTCCCGGTGCGCGGGTGCTCGGCATGCAGGATGCGGTAGAGCACGGGGTCGCGCAGGTTGATGTTGCCGGCGGCCATGTCGATCTTCGCCCGCAGCACCCGCGTGCCGTTCGGGAATTCGCCGGCCTTCATGCGACGGAAGAGGTCGAGGTTTTCCTCCACCGGGCGGTCGCGGAATGGCGAGTTCTTGCCGGGTTCCGTCAGCGTGCCGCGGTTGACGCGGATTTCCTCCTGCGACTGGTCGTCGACATAGGCATAGCCGGCCTTGATCAGGCCCTCCGCCCAGTCATAGAGCCGGTCGAAATAATCCGAGGCGTAGTAGAGGTCGGTTCCCCAGTCATAGCCGAGCCAGTGCACGTCGGCCTGGATGGAATCGATATATTCCTGCTCTTCCTTGGTCGGGTTGGTGTCGTCGAAGCGCAGATGGCACTTGCCGGCAAACTCCTGCGCGACGCCGAAATTCAGGGCAATCGACTTGGCATGGCCGATGTGCAGGTAGCCGTTCGGCTCCGGCGGGAATCGGGTCACGATCCGGCTATGCTTGTTCGAGGTGAGATCGGCCTGGACGATGTCGCGGATGAAATCGCGCCCCGCCTCTGCCGCTACCGGTTCTGTGGTCATCCTGAGTTCCTGTTAGGGATTGGCGAACCTTCTGCCAAATTCGCCCCTGTGAGCCAAGCCTACTTTGCGGTGGCGGAGGCTTTAGTTATGCACCGTTCCTGCTATACACCACCGCCAATTCCACACCCCTGTCCTGTCCGGTAATGACTGAACCCGTCGTCACACGCTTCGCCCCCTCGCCCACCGGCTTCCTCCACATCGGGGGCGCCCGCACCGCGCTGTTCAACTGGCTCTATGCCAAAAAGCGCGGCGGCAAGATGCTGCTGCGGATCGAGGACACCGACCGCGAGCGGTCGACCGAGCCGGCCATTGCAGCCATTCTGGACGGGCTGAAATGGCTCGAGCTCGATTGGGACGACGACGTCATCTACCAGTTCAGCCGCGCCGCCCGCCATCGCGAGGTGGCCGAGCAGCTGCTGGCCAGCGGCAAGGCTTACCGCTGCTACGCCACCGCGGAGGAGCTCACCGCGATGCGCGAGAAGGCGCGTGCCGAGGGACGCACCCGCCTCTATGACGGAATGTGGCGGGACCGCGATCCGGCCGAGGCGCCGGCCGGCATGAAGCCGACCATCCGCCTCAAGGCGCCGCAGACCGGCGAGACCGTGATCGAGGACCAGGTCCAGGGCCGCGTGGTCTGGCAGAATGAGAACCTCGACGATCTCGTGCTGCTGCGTGGCGACGGCAATCCGACCTACATGCTGGCTGTCGTGGTCGACGACCATGACATGGGCGTCACCCACGTCATCCGCGGCGACGACCATCTGATCAACGCCGCGCGCCAGAAGCAGATCTACGATGCGCTCGGATGGGACATCCCGAACATGTCCCACATCCCGCTGATCCACGGGCCGGACGGTTCGAAGCTGTCGAAGCGCCATGGCGCGCTCGGCGTCGATGCCTACCGCGCCATGGGCTATCTGCCGGCGGCGCTGCGCAATTATCTGGTGCGGCTGGGCTGGAGCCATGGCGACCAGGAAATCTTCTCGACGCAGGAAATGATCGACGCCTTCGATCTGCCGGCGATCGGGCGCTCCGCGGCGCGGTTCGATTTCGCAAAACTGGAAAACCTCAACGGGCATTACATCCGCCAGGCGGACGACCGCGCGCTGGTGGCCCAGTTCGAGAGCGTGCTCGACTACGTCCCCGAAGGGGCCGACCTCAAGGCGAAGCTCAACGACACCACACGCGCACAATTGCTGCGGGCGATGCCGAGCCTGAAGGAGCGCGCCAAGACGCTGATCGAGCTGATCTCGGGCGCCTATTTCATCTTTGCCGACCGGCCGCTGCAGATCGAGCCGAAGGCCGCCGCCCTGCTGACCCCGGAGACGCGGGCCCTGATCGGAAAGCTGCGGGCCGCGCTGGAGACGGTCACGGAATGGCGCGCCGAGACGACCGAAACCGCCATGCGGAATTTCGCGGAGCAGAACAATCTCAAGCTTGGCGCCGTCGCCCAGCCGCTCCGGGTAGCGCTGACCGGGCGCACGACTTCACCGGGTATTTTCGACGTTTTGGCCGTGCTGGGGCGGGAAGAATGCCTGGCCCGGCTCGCCGATCAGGCGGCCGGCTAGCCCCTACCTTATACGGGTTTCAGTCCATCTTGCGGTGCACAGGGCAATAAGCTAACCCATTTGCCGCCGCCTCTAGACAATCCGGCCTCCCTGTCCGTGCCCTAAAAAATGGCACCAGGGCGGCGCGGTTTTTCGTAACGATTTCATCGGGGATTCACGATGGACGCAAAATCCAGCAACAAGACTGCAACGCTCACGGTAGGCAACAAGACCTACGATTTCCCGATCCTCAGCGGCACGGTAGGGCCGGATGTCATCGACATCGCCAAGCTCTATGCCCAGGCCGGGATGTTCACCTATGACCCAGGTTTCACGTCCACCGGCAGCTGCCAGTCGAAGATCACCTATATCGACGGCGACGCCGGCGTGCTGGAATACCGCGGCTACCCGATCGAGCAGCTCGCCGAAAAGGGCGACTTCCTCGAGACCTGCTATCTGCTGCTTTACGGGGAGCTTCCGACCCCGGCGCAGAAGAAAGACTTCGACTACCGCGTGATCCATCACACCATGGTTCACGAGCAGATGGCGCGCTTCTTCCAGGGTTTCCGCCGCGACGCCCATCCGATGGCGATCATGGTCGCCGCCGTCGGCGCGCTCGCCGCGTTCTATCACGATAGCACCGACATCAACGATCCGAAGCAGCGCATGATCGCCTCGATGCGCATGATCGCGAAGGTTCCGACGCTGGCCGCGATGGCCTTCAAATACACCGTCGGCCAGCCCTTCATGTATCCGAAGAACTCGCTCTCCTTTGCCGAGAACTTCCTGCACATGTGCTTCGCGGTGCCCTGCGAGGAATACAAGATCAATCCGGTGCTGGCTGACGCGCTCGACAAGATCTTCATCCTGCATGCCGACCACGAGCAGAACGCCTCGACCTCGACGGTCCGTATCGCCGGCTCTTCCGGTGCCAACCCGTTCGCCTGTATCGCCGCCGGCATCGCCTGCCTGTGGGGCCCGGCCCATGGCGGCGCCAACGAAGCCGCGCTCGCGATGCTCGCCGACATCGGTTCAGTCGACAAGATTCCGGAATTCATCGCGAAGGTGAAGGACAAGAACTCGGAAGTCCGCCTGATGGGCTTCGGTCACCGCGTCTACAAGAACTACGATCCGCGCGCCAAGATCATGCAGAAGATGTGTCACGCCGTGCTGGCCGAGACCGGCCATGGCGACGACCCGATGCTGAAGGTGGCGCTGGAATTGGAAAAGATCGCGCTCTCCGATCAGTACTTCATCGACCGCAAGCTCTATCCGAATGTCGATTTCTATTCGGGCATCACGCTGAAGGCGATGGGCTTCCCGACCTCGATGTTCACCGTGCTGTTCGCGGTCGCCCGCACCGTCGGCTGGATCAGCCAGTGGAGCGAAATGATCGAGGACCCGCAGCAGAAGATCGGCCGTCCGCGCCAGCTCTACACCGGCGTCGCCCGCCGCGACTACGTCGCGATGGACAAGCGGAAGTAACAGGCGAAATCGTCGACGAGCTAACGGACCCAAAAGCATCCCGTCCAAAGATCAGAAATCTTTGGACGGGATTTTTCGTTTGCGGGAACGTGGCTTACGAGGATGATGCCGCCCCCCAAGGGGCCCAATCCACTTTCCGGATCATGCTCAACTGGTGCCCAGCTCCGGGATCTCATGGCCCGAATGGGCTCTTGCAAACGTCTCGCACCAGGATGCAAACTGTGAAGGCTGGATAGGTGTCCACGTCTGCGGTTCTCGCGACTGCTAATTGCGATCGCGAACCAAAAGGAGGGTGACGCCATGCGAGAAATCGAAATCCACAATTATGCGCGGCAATTGCTGGAAGCACACGGCGCCAAAGCCATTGCGGAAGCCGCTCAGAATGCCATTGAGCTCGAAGCGAATGGCGATGTCGAAATGGCCAAAACCTGGCGGCATATCGAAGACGCCATGAAGATGATGCGAGGGCCGCACCAAAGCTGAGGCCGCCGGCGCGCAGGCAAACGGGATTTGCGTGAACGCGACGTCGCCGTGCCGGATCGAAGCCGGCGCGGAAGTGGCGCTGCGGAGGGTTCGGCATGGACCAAAAATCCTCGGAAGCCATTTTGCCGAGGCCGGTCGGCAGCGTGCTCTTCAAGACATCCCTCACAGCTGAGGAGTGAAGCCATGGTTCCGAATTACGCCACAACAGAAGATGTCTTGAAGACGATCAAGGACGAGAAGGTCCAGATGATCGATCTGCGGTTCACCGACCTGCCGGGTGTTTGGCAGCATTTTTCCGTCCCGCCGAGCGCGGTGAATAGCGACAGCCTCGATGAAGGCATCGGATTCGACGGGTCATCGATCCGCGGCTTTCAGGAGATTCAGGAAAGCGACATGCTGGTCGTTCCGGACCCGACGACGGCCTTCGTCGACCCGTACACCCCGGCAAAGACGCTGATCCTGATTTGCAACATCCGCGACCCGGTGACGGGACAACCCTACAGCCGCGATGCGCGCTACATCGCCCAGAAAGCCGAGAGCTATCTGAAGGGCACCGGGCGCGCCGATACCAGTTATTTCGGCCCGGAGGCTGAGTTCTTCGTATTCAATGGTGTCCGCTACGGACAGGGCATCAACTACGCCTTCCACGAAATCGAGTCCATTGAGGGCAGCTGGAATACCGGCAAAAAGGAAGAGCCGAATCTGGGCCACAAGCCGCGCCCGAAAGAGGGTTACTTCCCCGTCCCCCCGACCGACAGCATGCAGGATCTGCGAACCGAGATGGTGCTGACGATGGAGTCACTGGGGATCCAGATCGAGGCCCATCACCATGAGGTCGCGACCGGTGGGCAAAACGAAATCGACATGCGTTTCACCACGCTCACCCGCATGGCCGACAACCTGATGATCTACAAATACGTGGTCAAGAACAGCGCCCGCCAGAACGGCATGACCGCGACATTCATGCCTAAGCCGCTGTTCGAGGACAACGCGTCCGGCATGCATGTGCATCAGAGCCTGTGGAATGGCGAGACCAACCTGTTTTACGGCAAGGCCGACTACGCCGAGCTGAGCGAGCTCGGCCGCTATTACATCGGCGGCTTGCTCAAGCACGCCTGGGCGCTATGCGGGCTTTGTGCCCCAACGACGAATTCATATCGGCGTCTGGTGCCCGGCTACGAGGCGCCGATCAACCTGGTCTATTCGCAGCGCAACCGCTCGGCCTGCTGCCGCATACCGATGTATTCGCCGAACCCGCGCGCCAAGCGCGTCGAATTTCGCTCGCCTGATCCCTCGTGCAATCCATACCTCGCCTTCGCCGCGATGTTGATGGCCGGCCTCGATGGCATCGACAACCGCATCGATCCCGGCAGCCCCATCGACAAGAACCTGTATGACCTGCCGCCCGCGGAAGCAAAAGAGGTGAAGTCGACTCCCGGCTCGCTCGACCAGGCGCTCGACGCCCTCGAAAGCGACCACGCGTTCCTGCTACGGGGCGAGGTCTTCACCAGGGATGTGATCGAGACATGGCTCGAGTACAAGCGCACGAAGGAAATCGACCCGATCCGGCTGCGACCCCACCCTCACGAATTTCATCTCTATTACGACATCTAGTGCACGTTCCGGCGAAAGCCTGCCGGGGACGTGATCCGGAGGGACACCACGCGCCGCAAGCCAGCGGATCCTCACCTGCGCACATCAGTCGCACTAGGCGCACCAAAAACCATTACTACATGCACAGGGAGACTTGCGCAGAGGAGGTGAGCTTCATGCGCATTCGACATTGGCAAGACGTTGCCAGCCTGGTGCTGGGCGTCTGGCTGGTTTTGTCGCCGTTCGTCCTCGGTTTCACCGTGGCGGCCACCTGGATCACCGTCGCGCTTGGGTTATGCGTTATCTTGTTTGCCTTGGAGGGGTTCATCATTCCGTCCTATCTGGAGGAGTGGGGAGAAATTCTCCTCGGCCTGGCCCTGCTGGCGGCGCCCTGGACAGTTGGCTACGAGACAACATCAGCTACGGTAAACAGTGCGGTGTCAGGTTTGGTCGTGATCCTGTTTGCAGTCTGGGAATTGGCGACCGATCGCGACTTCACCACATGGTGGCACGATCACTGGCATCGAACAGCGAACTGACAACGAGGAGGTTGTCTGAAGCCTGACCTGAAAGATCTCGCTGCGACCGTCCATCGGTGACGTCGGGAGCGACAGGTTGGTTCGGCGTGCCGCGCGGACCCATTCGCACCACCCTCGATGCCGCGGCAACGGCCGCCCAACGCGCCGCCTCTTGTTGAGGTGACGCCGGCGGATGAGTGCTCGACGGCGCCGTTCGCCGAGATACCGTTTTATGGCCTGACTGAGCCAAAAGTCTTATGAGGCCGTCTCCTGTTTAGAGACTAAAATGATTCCCGCGCCTTGCTCCCGGGCTGACGGGAAAAGGCAATCATGGCTCGCGGCGCTGAAAGCCGTTTTGAGCCCCGGGCGGTTTCAAACCGCCCTGAGGATAAGCGCTCCGCGCAAACCTCGCACCCGTCGCAGCAAGCAAACAGGAGGGCATAGGACGCAATAGAGGAGGACAACATGGCTATGCAAATCCCACGGGATTTCCGCCGCGTGATCGTCGCCGCGTCGGTCGGGAACGTCATCGAGTGGTATGATTTCTACATTTTCGGAAGTCTGGCCGCGGTCCTGTCAGTCAAGTTCTTCGAACAATCCCATCCGGTCGCAGCCCTTCTCAGCACGATCGCGCTGTTCACTGCCGGATTTCTCATTCGTCCGTTGGGAGCTTTCCTGTTTGGATGGATGGGCGACCGGGTCGGTCGCAAATACACCTTCCTCGTGACGCTCAGCGGAATGGGAATCGGTACCGGGGCTATCGGGTTGATCCCGACCTTCGAACAGATCGGTCTGGCCGCCGCGTTCATCCTCTTCGGTCTGCGAATGATCCAGGGCCTTTGCCTGGGCGGTGAGTATGGCGGCGCCATCACCTATGTCGCCGAGCACGTCCCGGACGAGCGCCGCGGCTACTACACCGGTTGGCTTCAGACCTCGCCTACGCTCGGGATCGTGGTGTCGCTGGCCGTGATCATCGCAACCCGCACCTATTTCGGCAATCAGGTCTTCGACGCGTGGGCCTGGCGCGTCCCGTTCCTGGTGTCCTTCCTGCTGGTGGGCATCGCAATCTACATCCGGCTTCAATTGCAGGAGACGCCGATCTTCCAGGAGATAAAGGCCAAGGGCCAGATGACTAGAAATCCCTGGAAGGAGGCCTTCCTCAGCTCCAACATCAAATACGTAGGTATCGCCACCATCGTGCTGATCGGGCAAGGCGTGGTTTGGTACAGCGGCCAGTTCTGGGCGTTGTACTTCCTGCAGCAAGTCTCCAAGGTGGACCCGCTGACCTCGGCCTACATCGTCGGAGCAGCGCTGCTGATTGCAACGCCAAGCCTGATCTTTTTTGGCTGGCTGTCCGACATCATCGGCCGCAAGCCGGTGATCCTGGGCGGCATGTTACTGGCGGCGATCACCTACTATCCGCTGTATTCGTGGCTGGGGACGGTCACGCAGCCAGGCAACATCAACTATCCGGTCGCGGTCTTCATCATCTTCATCCTCGTTTGCTACGTCGGGATGGTGTACGGGCCGGTCGGGGCGTTCCTGGCGGAATTCTTCCCCGGCAGAATTCGCTACACGTCGGTGTCGGTGCCGTATCACATCGGCAACGGCTGGGGCGGCGGACTGGTGCCGTTCATCACCTCGGCAGCTTTCGCGGCCACCGGCAGCATCGGCTACGCGCTGATCTACCCGATCCTGGTTCCTGCGGTTTGCTTCGTGCTTGCCGTCTTCCTGATGCCGGAGACCCGCAAGATCAGCATCTGGCAGCCGATCGAGGAGATGAAAACGGCGGCCTAGTTTGACCGCCCAGGGCACGATCCGGCACAGCGTGTAGCGGTTTCTCCCTCGCGACAAACGCGAACGCGTTTGCGTGGAGATCATGCTCACGCAAAAAGAAAAGGCGGGATGACTGCTCGCAGAAAAATCAACCCGCCTTAGCCTGCCACATCGTCGCCAGCACGATATCGGCGGCGCGCACGCTGGGCGGCTGGTTGCCGGTCGACATGACGCCGTCGATCTTGGCGAAGCCCTCGAGTTGCTTCCGGCGCAAGTCGCTGTCGCTCATCACATCGCGCAAGGCGGCTGCGAGTTTGTCCGGCGTGCAGTCCTCCTGCAGGAATTCGGGAACGACGTTCTCGCCGATCACGAGATTGGCGAGAATCACCGAGTTCACCTTGATCGCGCGGCGCAGAATCCACGCCTCCATTGCGCCGGTGCGGTAGGCCGTCACCATCGGCACGCCCGCCAGCGCCAGTTCGAGCGTCACCGTGCCTGACTTGGCCAGTGCCGCGTGCGCGATCCGAAACTTCGCGCGCTTCTCCTGCTCGCCGATGACGACCTGGGGCTGCACCGGCCAGCCCTTCACGGCCTCCACGACCGTCTCCTGCAGATGCGGCATGGTCGGCAGCAGCAGTTCGAACGCGGTGCCCTGCTCCTGCAGCCGCGCCACCGTCTGGCCGAACACCGCCATGTGGTGGCGGATTTCGCTGCGGCGGCTGCCCGGCAGCACCAATAGCACCGGCGGCGATTCCGCCCGCCGCGCAGCCTCGTCGGCGTCCGGGCGCAGCGAGGCCAGTTGCTCGGTCAGGGGATGGCCGACATAGCTGCAGGGCGGGCCGTGCAGCCGTCGATAGGCCTCGGGCTCGAACGGCAGCAGCGCCAGCACGTGATCGACATATTTCAGCATCGCCCGCGCCCGGCCCGGCCGCCACGCCCAGACCGAGGGCGATACATAGTCGACGATCGGCAAGGTCGGATCCTTGGCGCGGACGCGCTTGGCGACGCGGTGGGTGAAGTCGGGACTGTCGATGATGACGAGAATATCGGGCGCGGCTTCCGTCACCGCGATCGCGGTTTCCTTGATCAGGCCGAGGATCTTCGGCAGATCCTTGACGACGGCGGCAAGCCCGATGATCGAGAGCTCCTCGATCGGAAACAGCGACTCCAGGCCTTCGCGCGCCATCGCACGGCCGCCAACGCCTTCGAACTGCACCCCGTCGCCAAGGCGCTGTCGCAGCACCTTCATCAAATTGGCGCCGAGGCGATCGCCGGACTCTTCCGTCGCGATCAGAAAGATCCTCCGCTCCATCCCGGCGGTCGCGCGAGACGGCGTCACGCCGCCAACCCCTGGATGAACAGGCCGGCCTTGTCCGCGGACTCGATCATACCTTGCGCGTCAGCGGCAATGGTGTGGCCGGCGATCACGGCGATGCCGGCGAGCCCGGCCTTGGCCGCGCCGTCGATGGTTTTGGCCCCGACGGTCGGCAGGTCGAAGCGCAAATCCTGGCCGCTCTTCGGCGCCTTCACCAGCACGCCGCGGCCGGACTTGGCTCTGATACGCCCGGCCTCGCGCAGCCGCGCCACGCGCGCCAGCAGCCCGTCGGTGCCCTCGATGTCCTCGACCGCGACCACGTGCCCGTCGATCACGACCACAGCCTGGCCGATGTCGAAGGGCCCGAGCGCGCCGAGCACCTCGCGCCCCCTGGCGATATCGGCCATGGCGGCCGGATCGGGCGCGGCGCAGGCAATATTTCCTTCCGGCATCAGGATATCAGGCGCGACATCCCTGATGCCGACCATCCGAAAGCCCTCCTGTTCGAGGAGGCGGCCGATCCCCGACAGCAGATGATCGTCGCCGCCGCGAAACGCCGCGAGAACATGGCCGATAACCCGCAGCGTTCCCAAGTCCAGCCTGACTTCCGACAGCGCCGGGCGCAGCAGCGTGCCGATGAAGATCAGGTCGCGACAGCCCTCGCTGCGGAACAGTTTTGTGGCGCGACCGAACTGTCCGACCGAAATCCAGTGATGGCGGAAGCGTTCGACGCGGGCAGGATCGCAGGCGCCGCGCAGCGCGAACAGCACCGGCGCGATCCCCCTTGCCGCAAGTGAATCCGCCACCGCGAACGGCATCGCGCCGCCGCCTGCGATGACGCCGACCGGCGATGAAATGTCTGTTGCCGCTGAAATCATGGCTGCGGCGATCCCGTCATCACTGTTTGTGGCTGTCGTCGGCGGGCAGGCACAACGCACGGTGCTTGCCCTGCTCGATGAAGGCGAGGATTTCGGCGATCGCCGGGTCCTCGCCGGCCAGCGGCTGCACCGCGTTCAGGCGCTCGGCAAAGATGCCGGGGCCGTGAAACAGTTTCTGGTAGAACGAGCGCACTTTCGCCAGCCGCTCCTTGGTGAACTTGCGGCGCTTCATGCCGATGATGTTCAGCCCTTCGAGGCTCGCATACTGGCCGTTGGCGAGCCCGAATGGAATTATGTCGCCGCGCACGCCGCAGACGCCGCCGACCATCACCTGCGGCCCGATCCGCGTGAACTGGTGCACGGCGGACAACCCGCCGATGAAGACGAAATCGCCGATTTCGCAATGGCCGCCGAGCGTCGCCGAAGTGGCGAAAATCACGTCATTGCCGACCTGGCAATCATGTCCGACATGGCTGCAGTTCATGAAGTAGCCGCGCTCGCCGACTCGCGTCACGCCCCCGCCGGCAACCGTGCCGGCGTTCATGGTCGACGATTCGCGGATGGTGCAGCCCGCGCCGATCTCGAGCCTCGTCAGCTCGCCCTTGTAACTCAGCGATTGCGGCGGCGTGCCGAGCGAGACGAACGGATAAATCGTGCAGCCGTCGCCGATCGTGGTCTGCGCGGTGACGTGCACATGCGCGATCAACTTGCAGTTTGCGCCGATGACGACATTGGGCCCGATGATGCAATAGGGACCGATTGTCGTCCCCTCGCCGATCACAGCGCCGTCCTCAACCCGCGCGGTTGGATCGATCATCGTCATCCAGAACTCTCATTGCAGTCTCGGGGCTTTCACTAATGTGTTGAATTTTCAGCTGGTTAGCGCGTGCGCTCAATGCTGTCCAGTGACGTCTGATTACGCCATGTTTCAGCACCATCGCAGGTGGCCAAACGTGGCCGCGAAGACACTCTCTCCGTTACGTCAGTGGCGCAGCGCCGTTGGACGCTAAACCTGATATCAACTATTGATTGTATATCATTGTGACACATCTGCAGATCGTTTGGTCGCTGGCGTGTCGTGCATGTCGCGTATTACCGGCAGGGAGCAAGAGGTACTGACGCTGATCGGCAGGATGATGAATTGCAGGCGCATCGCCGAAGCGTTGCAGATATCCGAATTCACCGCGCGCAAGCACCGCGCGAGCATCATGCGCAAACTGGGCCTGAGAACCACGGCCCAATTGACGGCGCACGCGATGGCCTCCGCAGGCGTGGAGAAGCCTTCAGCTCCTTTTCCCAGGTGGTTGGCAGCTGCGGCCGCGCGAGATCGAGATCGTCGGACTGGTCGGCGACGGACTGACCAGCAAGGAAATCGCGCGAAAGCTGCGCATCAGCCCGCTGACGGTACGCAAGCATCGCGAGAACGCGATGCGCAAGCTTGAAATCCACAGCATGGCCGAGCTGATGCGGTTCGCCCACGCGCTTCGCGCTTCGAGTACGCCATCGGAGCCATAGCGGCGACACCAGCCTTGAAGCATCCTTAGGTTGTGTCTGCGTATACCAAATCCATGAATTGAGGCCGGAATCACCGGGTCGATGACGGATCGCAACCGATGGCACCGGTTCCAACCAGTCCTTCCTCGCAAACCGCTCAAGGAGACGCAACATGGCGACCTACAACATTCAGGTCCTGAATTCTTCGGGCTTCTCGAAAAGCTACATTCTGTTCATGCAGCCACCGCAGGTTACGTCCACCGGCGGCCAGCCCGTTGTCTACACCAACGCCTGGGTCACCTTTAATGGCATTCAACCAGGCGGCACCGACACCGTCACCTATACCGACTCGACATTCGCCTATTGGGCGACCGCCACCATGCCGGTGGGGCCGGGTACGACGATGGGCCAGAGCGGCGTCGCCGCGGTCGACATCACAGCCCAGGACAGCGTGCCCTTCATCGGCACGGTGCCGACCGGCTTCGGACCGGTCACGGCGGGCGGCGCGGCGAGCGGTTCTTACCGGATCATCGCCCAGGGCGATTTCAATTCGTCGAACGGGTATCTGTTCGGACTTGCGCGGCCCGGCAACGTGCCGAACATCCCCTCGCCGGTCGCCACCTTCGTGGCCGAACCGAACGATACGTTCAACATCACGCCCGTGATCAATTTCTATGTCGCGGACGGCGCTTATGTGCCCGGCCAAATCATCGACTACACCCAGGCTTCCACCAATGCCGGCACCGTCAGCTTCACCGGCCGGTCGCAGACCAACGCCGTCGTGACGCAGGGTACCAACGGGCTCTTCACCACGCAGTACTACTGAGAATTTCGACAGCCAGGGCCGCCACGACCGTAGTTCGTCGCGGCCTCGGCCGGCGGATCGAGATCCAGCGGCCGCAACACGGTCCGCAACATCGAGACCCACGCGGGAGATTCAACAGATCAGGTCGATACGCGAAAACACGGGAGGTAAAAGTGACCCTCAGCTACACATCTTTTGTAACGCCAGCCGGGAACGTGGCGCCGACGGTAACCGGTACAAATTTCAATGCGCCCTTCAACGTCAGCGCAACCTTTTCCAACCCCGGCGGAACCTGCACCCCAGGCGAGTACCGCCAGTTGGTGAAAGGCACGTTCAAGGTGAACGGCACGACGCTCGATCACGTTCTGTGCGGTCAGGTGAAACTTCAGCCCAATGTACTTAACGAGGACGGCTGCCCGTCCGGAAGCTGCACCGCCTATGGCCACCGCGCCTGTCCGCAGGATCCCATCGATCAGTACCTGCCCCAGCGTGGTGACGGCTGCGACTTCATGATGTATGACGCCCCCGGTTTCAGCAACATCTCGAAGGGAAAGACCTATAGTGTCGACCTCTCATTTGAAGGAAGGCTGATCAATACCGCCCCCGGCGGCACCATACTTATATCGAAAACGTGGACGACAACGGGGAGTGTAGTGACGATGGAACCGCCGGCCGTTGCATCGACGACGAGCCTTCAGGCAGCCGACAAGATCGTCGGCGTTCACCTCACCCACAATTCGGAGTCGGGCGCACCGGAGTTGCATGTCGTGGTCACCCGGCCGACCGGACTTCCACCGCTCGATGCCGCCGCCATCACCCTGGTCATGGTCGATGCGGCGGGCCACCGCGCCAAGCCGTCGCGAACAGCGGACGTTCATGAAATCGGGAACAGGGCCCGCGCCACGGCGAGCTTTGTCTACACGCTCGGTCCCGGGGAGATCACGCCGGCCAGCGTCGAAATGACCGTCCATGGCGGTCAGGTGAAGATGAAGGTGGAGAAGCGCTAGCGATTCATCGAGGGCAAGGGCGGGCGCGCGCCGTGATGTGATCCATCGACCCGCGCCCGACGTCCGACGCCGGCCGTGCAACAGATTCCAGGCACTGCCGCCGTGAGACCACCATCTCACGGCGGTGGGCGCTTCCAACCTTCGAGCGAGCGTTAGCTACACGGCCGACGCTGTTCGACGAGGCAAAGCCAACGCAGATCCAAGCGAAAGCAACCTGTGAATCTCTCTGCCTTCAACCTGCTGGAATCTGATCGCGCAAGCGGCGGCGCAAAACGATGACGACTTATACGGTTCAGGTGCTGAATTCTTCGGGCTTTGCCAAGAGCTACGTGCTGTTCATGGAGCCGCCGCAGGTGACCGGCGGGGGCGGCAAGACCGTCGTCTATAGCAATGCCTGGGTCACCTTCGACGGCATTCTGCCCAACGGCATCGATGCCATTACCTACCCGGATTCGACATTCGCTTATTGGGCAACCTCCGTCATGCCCGTCGCCGCGGGAGCGACGATGGGCCGAAGCGGCTTCGCCGCGGTCGACGTCGCGCAGCAGGACAGTGTGCCCTTCATCGGCGCGGTCCCGACCGGTTTCGGAACGGTGACGCCGGGCGGCGCGCTCGCGGGGGCTTACCGGATCATCGCCTCGAGCGACTTTACTGCGTCCAATGGATATCTGTTTGGGCTTGCGCTGACCGGCGATGTACCCGGCGTCCCCTCGCCGGTTGCCACCTTCACGGCAGAACCCAACGACACGTTCAATGTCGTGCCGGTGACTACCAAATGCTACGTTAGCGAAGGAGCTGCAACGAAAGGCCAGATCATCAACTACGCCAAGGCTTCCGCCAAGCCAGGCACCGTCGATTTTGCCGGCAGGGCGCAAACCAGCGCCATCGTGACACAAGGCGCGAACGGGCTCTTTACCACGCAATACTATTGAGATCGCCGCTGTCAGGTCATGCTGCCGGGCAGGAAGCAGCGGATCGAAATCCCGAGCGTCTCCCTGATCGGCCAGACCATTGTCCTGCCGGCGCGATTCGGCACGGTGATGACCGCATCGTCGGGGACATCGATCCATTGGCCATCGAGCCGGACGCGGTAATGACCGTCCTTCGATTCCCAATCGACGTCGGAAACGACGGCGCCATCGGCGTCCGAACAGCATGGCCCCTTTCCGCTTCTGAGGCTGTCGAACCAGGATTTGAGCGGGGAATTGGCGTAGCGGCCATCATCACGGGCCATTGCGCTTCCGGCGAAAACAGCGGCTGAGGCGATCAGCGCTACGGCGGCTCCAGGAAATTTCATGCGGCCCATCTCCGCAACAACCTCTTCCACCGGAATTACAAACCTGTGGGCGGGCCGAAGTTCCCTTGCAGCGAGACCAAATCTAGCTGCCGGCCTGCGCGATCCACTCGCTTGCCTGCACCCCGCGTGACCAGGACGGCCGGGCCCGAGGCGCTGGTCTTGTACACCAGTGCCTCGCCTTCGCGGATATCGGCAAACTCCTTGCCGAAGGCATCGGCCACGTTGGTCTTGTGCGTCACCGCCAGATTGTTGACGCCAGCTTTCGGCGCCACGTTGACGAGATCGCGCACGGCGCGTCCCACCTTGGCGTTCTTGCCGTCGGGGTTAGCCATCGCCGACGAACTGCCGGCGCCGCTGTCGGTCAATTCATCCACCGCAGCCACGTCCTTGCGGCCGATCAGCTTGCCGGTCTCCACCGCACGGTTGAGCCGGCTGGTGTAGACTTCGCCGACCGGCACGCCCAGCTTGGCAAGCGCAGCCCCGAGATCGCGCGCCATGGCGCGGCCGTTCTCGCTCAGCTGCCGCTGCGCGCTCATGTCGTCGAACTTCAGGGGGTAGACGTCCTTCTGGCTGTCGTCGGTGGCGCCGTGGCGAAACACGATCACATAGCCGCCGCCCTTCAGCGACGACACCAGACTATCCAGATCCGCCGCATAACCTGGCGGCGACGTCAGCAGAAAAATGATCAAACACGAAAAAATGGACGCAAGCCTGTTCACGGAAGCCTCCGTTGAAAAAGCGTGGCCCCAAACCGGACTTAACCCGAAAATTTCATCAACCGCCTCGGCGTGGGTTCCACTACCAGCGATTGAGCAAAGATATCAGGAAGACGCCGGTTGTGTGACGGATAAGTTCAACCGGGTTCAATCCGTCAGCATTGCGCCGACATCGGCCTCGGCGACGACGCTGCCATTCACCTTGGCGTCGCCGTGAAACCACCACATCGCCTTGCGGCGGCCGATCGAGCGCATGTGATACTCGATGGTGTCGCCCGGCATCACCGGCTTGCGGAACTTGCACTTGTCGATAGTCAGGAAGTAGACCGCCCGCGGCTTCTCGGTGCCCTCGACCGATTTGATGCCGATGACGCCGGCGGTCTGCGCCATGGCCTCGATCATCATCACGCCGGGATAGACCGGACGCTCGGGGAAATGGCCGAGGAACGGCGGCTCGTTGAAGGTGACGTTCTTGATGCCGATGCCGCTGTAATCGGTCC
Source organism: Bradyrhizobium lablabi (assembly GCF_001440475.1). Classification (GTDB taxonomy): domain Bacteria; phylum Pseudomonadota; class Alphaproteobacteria; order Rhizobiales; family Xanthobacteraceae; genus Bradyrhizobium; species Bradyrhizobium lablabi. The sequence goes on from NZ_LLYB01000068.1 coordinate 45,622, forward strand.
GGATCTTGATCACCCGGTCGATCAGCAGCATTGGATAGCGGTGCGGGAGCGTCTTGAGGATCTCGTTGATATCCACGAGCTCGAACCTGACCGGTGCTTCCTCCATCACTCCTTCCCCTCGCCCTTTGGATGGGCTGTGCCATCGCGCGCCAGGCGTTCAAGCGCCAGCGTCTCCCGGAACCATTGCCTGGTCGGCCGAGCCAGATGACCGCCCCAACGCTCGTTGGCGGGAATGTCGTCCTTCACTGCGCTCATGGCCGCGATCTGTGCCCCATCGCCGATTTTAATGTGGTTGTTCAGCCCCGCTTTGGCGCCGATCGCCACGTTATCTCCGATCGTCAGGCTGCCCGCGAGCCCGATCTGGGCCGCGAGCAGGCAGTGCCTGCCGATGGTCACATTGTGGCCGATCTGGACCTGATTGTCGATTTTGGTGCCGTCGCCGATCACCGTATCCCGCAGGCTGCCGCGGTCGATAGTGGTGCTGGCGCCGATCTCGACATCGTTCTGGATCAGGACGCGGCCGGTCTGAGGCACCTTGAGGTGCCCCTCGGGGCCGAAGAAGATGAAGCCGTAGCCGTCCTGGCCGATGCTGCAGCCGGGATGGATCAGGACGTTGTTGCCGATCAGCGCGAACTGGATCGAAGTCCGCGCGCCGACATTGCAGTCGCGGCCGATCTTGACGTCGGCGCCGATCACCGCGCCGGCGCCGATCACGGTACCCGTGCCGATCTCGACCCGCGGGCCGATCACCGCCAGCGGATCGACGATGACGCCGTCCTCGAGATGGGCGGACGGGTCGATGATCGCTGACGGCGCGATGCCGTCGATGTCGAACCAGGATTGCGGACGAAGCGCGTCGGCGTGCCATTCGCGCGCCAGCTTCACGAAGGCGCGGAACGGCTGGGCCGCCCGCAGCACCGCCACATGGGCCGGCACCTGGGCTTCGAAACGCGGGCTGACCAGGCAGGCGCCGGCCTTGGTCGCCTTGAGCTGATCGGCGTATTTGAGGTTGTCGAAGAACGCCAGATGCATGGGACCGGCTTCGTCTAGCGAAGCGAGGCCTCTGATCACATGACCGCCCCGCGCGGGGTCGACCAATGCCGCCCCCGTTGACGCGGCCAGCTCGGCCAGCGTCGAGGAAGGAGGTTGCTTGAAGAATATCGGCTGCGCCATTCCATCCGCCGCAGTCCGGCCGGCCTTCACACTGGAGTGCCGGCTCCGAAGAAATGGAGCCGACCTCTCCTCTTTTTCCCTGGTGCTCTCGTCTCCCGGACCTTACGTCCGGTCGCTTCAAGACACCTTAGAACGATGTGCCGCCGCCAAACTTGAATTGCTGCACGCGGTCAAACTGACCCTTCGTAAGCGGAACCGCATAGTCGAAGCGCAGCGGACCGAACGGCGAGGCCCAGATGATGCCGACACCCACCGAGCTACGGACCACGTTGCCGTCGTCATACTGCAGTCCCAAGCACGTTCCCGCATTGGCATTCGGGGATTGCGTCGGCTTGATACAGCCGGGCACGTTGACCTCACCCGTTGCCGCCCACGACGTCGGCCCCTTGTAGTCCCAAAGTCCGCCGGCGTCGGCATAGACCGAGCCCTTGAGCCCGACTTCCTTCGGCAGGAACCAGAACGGCATCTGCAGTTCGAACGAAGCGCCCCAGTACTTGGTGCCGCCCAGCGCGTCACGCGTGCCGAATGGGTTGAGATCGCGCGGACCGATGCCGTTCGGCGCAAAACCACGAACGAGGTTCGGGCCCATCTGGAAGTGATCGAGCATGCGCAGTTCGCTGCCGCCGAACTGGTTCAGCATGCCACCCTGGAGGTGGATCAGGCCGACGATATCGGCAACCAGCGGGGTGTAGTACTTCGCGTCGATCGCGGACTTGATGTACCTGACGTCGCCGCCGAGGCCAGCGAAGTCCTGTTTCCAGTCGATCAGCAAGCCGTCGGTCGGGTTCTTGTTGTTGTCCAGCGTATTGTAGTTCAGCGAATAGCCGACCGCCGACGTCAGCGCCTTGCCGCTCTGCAACTCCTTGCGAATCGGCAGCGAAGCTTCGCCGTCGCTGTAGCACCACAGGCCGGCACCGGAAGTGTCAGTGGCGGTCTGCCCGTTCTCCGTGATCGATCCGCCGTTGGGGACGTTGAACAGATTCGCATAGGCCGGCGACGGGTTGAACGCGAGCAGCGAGTTGGACGAGTTGTTGTTACAGTTGGCCAGCGTGTTCGGCAGCTGGATTTGCTGCTGGTAGACCGAGTAGCGCAACTGCAGCGCCAGGTCTTCACGCAGGGTGAAGCCGAGCCGCGGGCTGAAGCCGAGCGTCTTGGTGCCGTAGGCGATGTAGCTGTTGGCCAATTGCTCGCGATAGAACAGGTCGAGGCCGAGCGCGACGCGATAGTCGAACAGGTAGGGATCGACGAACGACAGCGAACCGCCGCGCGCGTACTGGCCATAGGTCACGGCTGCCTTCGCATACAGGCCGCGACCGAGGAAGTTGCGCTCGGAAATGCTGACTTCGGCCAGCGCACCGTCCGTGGTCGAGTAGCCGCCCGACACCGAGAAGTCGCCGGTCGATTTCTCTTCCAGATCGACGACCAGGATCACGCGGTCGGTCGACGAGCCGGGCTCGGTCAGGATCTTCACGGCCTTGAAGAAGTCGAGGTTCTTCAGCCGGCGCTCGGCACGGTCGACCAGCGCGCGGTTGTAGGCATCGCCTTCGGACAGGTCGAACTCGCGACGGATCACGTAATCGCGGGTTCGGGTGTTGCCGCGGATATTGATGCGCTCGATATAGGTTCGCGGGCCTTCATCGACCGCGAACACGATCGAAACGGTGTGCGCTTCGAAATTGCGATCGCCGCGCGGGCGCACCACGGCGAAGGCGTAGCCGCGCCGCGAGGCCTCGATCTGCATTTCTTCGACGGATTTCTCGAGCGCCTCGGCATTGTAGACCGAGCCGACGGTGACGCGCGAGAAGCTGCGCATCGAGGCGGCATCGAGGGTTGGAATAGAGGTCTGGAAGTCGACGGAGGCAACGCGATATTGCTGCCCTTCCTCGATCTTGAAGGTGACGAGGAAGCCCTTCTTGTCGGGATCGTACTCGGTCAGCGCGGCGATCACCTGCACGTCGGCGTAACCGTTCTTGAGATAGAAGCGGCGAATCAGGTCGCGGTCGGCCTCGACCCGGTCCGGATCGTAGACGTCGGCGCCGCCGAGGAAGCTCAGCAGGTTCGATTCGCGGGTCTTGATGACGTCCTTCAGGCGATAGGACGAATAGGCGACGTTGCCGACGAACTCGATCGACCTGACGCCGGTCTTGGTGCCCTCGGTGATCGTGAAGATCAGGTCGACGCGGTTGTTCGGCTGCTCGATGATTTCAGGCGTCACGCGGACATCGTAGCGGCCGGAGCGCCGGTAGATTTCAGCGATGCGCTGGGCATCCGACTGAACCATCGGGCGCGAGAACGTGCCGCGCGGCTTGGACTGGATTTCAGCCGAGAGCTGCTCGTCCTTGACCTTCTTGTTGCCTTCGAAGGCGATGCGCCCGATGACGGCGTTTTCGACCACGGTCACGACCAGCCGGCCGCCGACCTGGTTGATTCGCACGTCCTGGAACAGGCCGGTCTCGATCAGCGCCTTCAGGCCGTCGTCGATCTGGGCCTGCCCGAGGCGGCCGCCGGGACCCGGCTTGAAATAGGAACGGATGGTCTCGACTTCGACACGCCGGTTCCCCTCAACGGCGATCGACGCCACGGTCTGGGCCGCAGCCGGCACAGACACCAGCGCACCCCCCAACGGCGCGGCAACCATGATCAGAGCGGCCAGCAAGCCCCCCCGCACTCGCATTCCCAACATCATGCGCAACGCGCCCTCGTCATTCCTATGCCGGCCCGTACCCCTACGAACCGGCAGATTCCCAAGTTGCATTGCTTGTAGCTAATTTCGACAGGGGGGCAAACCAGACTTCACGCGGCAATTCCAATTTCATTCCAAGGCGTTGCCAATGGGCAACGCCACAAAAAAGCCGCTACTAGGATCTCCCGAACAGCCCCTTCAGCCACGGGACCTGATGGAAGTCGTTATAAAAGGCGAACACCATCAGCATCAGCACGAGAATAAGCCCCACGCGGAACCCATATTCCTGCGACTTTTCAGACAGTGGACGCCCTCGCAGCACTTCGGCCGTGTAGAACAAAAGGTGGCCGCCATCCAGCAAGGGAACCGGGAACAGGTTCAGCAGTCCGATTGAAATGGACAGCACTGCCGCCAAGTGCAGCAAGGGAATCAGCCCCAGCGTGGCCACCTGCCCTGAAATCTGCGCGATCCGAATCGGTCCGCCGATCTGGTCCGCACTGGCCCGGCCGGTGAAGATGTTGCCGATATAGGAGAGCGTCTGCTCGATAACGAACCAGGTTTCCTTGATTCCGAGCCAGAGCGCGGTCGCCGGATCCACCTTCTCGGTCGTCACTTCGCCCGGCGAGGTTGCGCGGGTGATGCCGAGAATCCCGAGCCGCTGCGTGTTTCCGAACGGATCCTTCACTTCACGCAGTTCCGGCGTGCCCTTCAATTGCAGCGTGGAATCACCGCGCTTGACCGTGAAGGTCAGGGTGTCGCCGGCGCGCACGCTGACCAGCCGCTGCATGTCGGAGAAGCTGCCGACCTTTTTGCCGTCGATGGCGGTGACGATGTCGCCGACCTGGAAGCCCGCCCGCTCGGCGGCGCTCGAGGCCTCGATCTTGTCGACGCGCGCCGTCGTGCTCGGCTTGCCGAAGAAGGTGAACAGACAGGTGAAGATGACGATTGCGAGAATGAAATTCGCGATCGGACCGGCGGCAACGATGGCTGCGCGGGCGCCGACCTTCTTGTGATGAAAGCTGCCAGCCCGCTCTTCGTCGCTCATGCGGGCAAGCGTTTCGGCCGAAGCCGGCGTCGAGGCTTCCGATTCGTCGCCGAAGAACTTCACATAGCCGCCGAGCGGGATCGCGGAGATCTTCCAGCGGGTGCCATGGCGATCATTGAACCCGGCGAGTTCCGGCCCGAAGCCGAGCGAGAACGTCAACACCTTCACGCCCGCCCAGCGGGCGACCAGAAAGTGGCCGAGTTCGTGGAAGAACACGACGATGGTCAGGACAAACAAAAAGGGGATGATGTAGCCGACGAGCCCATGGCCCAACGTGTTGAAACTATTTAGAAAAAACTCAATCATCAGGTTCCCCTCGACAAGAGCCAAAGGCTCCGTCCCCAACCCTCTAGGATGCCTTTAAGGCAATTTGAGGCAATAGGGAGGCGGCTCTATTTCGCGCGTTATGGTCAACGGTGATCGCGTCGTCAGCCGAGCTCAAAGGCGCAAGGTTCCCGGCGCGAATCCAGTCATTAATGGTGGCCTCGACGAGGCGCGCGATCGACCCGAACTTGATCTTTCCGGCAATGAATGCCGCCACCGCCACCTCGTTGGCGGCATTGAATACCGTGGTCGCGCCACGCCCCGTACGTAACGCCTCGTAGGCCAGCCGCAAGCCCGGGAACCGCTCAAAATCCGGCGCCTCGAAGGTGAGCTGACCGATTTTCGCCAGATCGAGCCTCGCCGACGGGCCAACGATTCGCTCGGGCCATCCAAGGCAATGCGCAATCGGGATGCGCATATCCGGCGCGCCAAGTTGCGCAACCACAGAGCGATCGGAGAATTCGACCATGCCGTGGATGATCGACTGCGGATGCACGAGAACATCGATCTCGTCGGCCGAGAGCGCAAAGAGATAGGAGGCTTCGATGACTTCGAGGCCCTTGTTCATCATCGAGGCCGAATCGATCGTGATCTTCTGACCCATGCTCCAGTTCGGATGCTTCAGCGCCTGCTCCAGCGTCGCCTGCTCGATGTCGGCCGGCGCCCAGGTGCGGAACGGGCCGCCGGATGCGGTGATGATCACGCGCACCAGCTCTTCGCGGTTACCGGAAGAGAGCGCCTGAAACAGCGCGTTGTGCTCGGAATCCGCCGGCAGAATACAGGCGCCGGCTTTTGCCGCGCGCTGCATGAAGAAGTCGCCGGCACACACCAGGCATTCCTTGTTCGCCAATGCGACGGCTGCGCCGCGATCGACCGCGGCGAGCGCCGGCTTCAGCCCGGCCGCGCCGCTTACCGCCGCCATCACCCAATCGGCGGGACGCGCGGCGGCCTCGATAACAGCGCTTTCGCCGGCGCCGCATTCGATGTTCGTGCCGGCCAGCGCGTCCTTTAGTTCGCCGAGGCGGGCCGGATCGGCGATTGCAGCGAATCGTGCGTCGAATTCCTTTGCGAGTTTGGCCAGCGCTTCGACATTGGAATTCGCGGTCAGCGCCTCGACCTGGTAGCGGTCGCGTGCGCCGCGCAGCAAGTCCATGGTGCTGTCGCCGATCGAACCGGTGGCGCCCAGTACCGTGACGGTACGTGCGGCGGCCAACGCGGCCTTGTTGTTACGCAATGGAACTGCGCTCATCCTATCACCAAACCATAAGACCGCGGCCGACGCCATCGGCGCCGCCCCGCAGAAAGCCGAAAAGTGCCGCCAGGACGACGGCTGCGACAAATCCGTCCAGGCGATCCATTAGTCCGCCGTGGCCGGGAATAATGTGACTTGAGTCCTTTACGCCAAAACGCCGCTTCACGGCGGATTCGAAGAGATCGCCAAGCTGCGAAGCGACCGAGAGGCCAGCGGCAAGCATCAATAGCGGCCCCATTCTGCCCGCATCGAACACGGCAAAGGCGATTGCCACGACGAGGCTGGCGGCAAAACCGCCGATGGCGCCCGCCCAGGTCTTTTTCGGGCTGACGCGCGGCCAGAGTTTCGGCCCGCCAATGCCGCGGCCCGCGAAATAGCCGCCGCTGTCGGTGACCCACACGATCAGCAGCACGAACATCAGGGCGGCAAAGCCCTTCACGGGATCGAGACGCACCAGCACCGAGGCGATCTCGGCCGCCGCCGCGTACAAAAATCCGGCCGCCGCCCAGTTTCGCCGCTCCGGCGCGATCGCCACGACCGCGATGAAACCGGCTGCCAGCACCATCAACGCGGCATCGAGCGGGCCAAACGCAAAGCAAAGTCCGGCAATCGCAAGCGCCGCCACGCCCGGCACGATCACACGCATCACGCCGGCGAGACCAACGATTGCCAGCCATTCCACGAACAGGCCGATCGCCGCCAGCGTTACCAGCGCGGCCCACAGAAAACCGCCCGCATAGGCGATGGCGACCGCAAGCGGGATCAGCACCGCAGCGGCGGCGATGCGCATCACGAGATTGCGCTGGTCGGTTCGGCTTGCTGCCGCCGGCGCGGCCTCGGGCTCGGTCACGATCCGGTTTTCGCGGCCAGACCGCCGAAACGGCGTTCCCGTCTGGCATATTCGGCAATGGCGCTTTCAAGCGCGGCCTTGTCGAAATCCGGCCAGTGGATCGGCACGAACACGAGCTCGCTGTAGGCCGCCTGCCACATCAGGAAGTTCGACAACCGCAACTCGCCGCTGGTGCGAATGATCAGGTCGGGATCGGGAATGTCGGGCGCATCGAGATAGCGGCCGAGCGTGTCGGCGTCGATCGATGCCGGATCGCGCTTGCCCTCGGCCACTTCGCGCGCCAGCCGTTGCGCGGCGCCGGCGATCTCCTGGCGCGATCCGTAGTTGAACGCGACGACCAGATTGAGCTTGGTGTTGGCCCGCGTCAGTTCCTCGGCCTCGTTCAACAGCGTGCAGATGTCGGGCTCCAGCCCTTCCCGCTCGCCGATCACTCGCACACGCACGCCGTCGCTGTGCAGCGTCGCCAGATCGTTGCGGATGAAGCGGCGCAGCAGTCCGAACAGGTCGCCGATCTCGGTCGCCGGCCGCGACCAGTTTTCGGAGCTGAACGAAAAGATCGTCAGATAGAGCACGCCGAGTTCATGGGCAGCGCGAACCACGCGGCGCAGCGCCTCGACGCCGCGGCGGTGGCCTTCGGCGCGCGGCAAGCCGCGCGCTGCCGCCCAGCGCCCATTTCCGTCCATGATGATCGCCACATGCAACGGGACGGATCGGTCAGATCCTTCCGTAGCGGGGGCGGCGGCGTTCGGCATCATCAATATTCCAGGACCAGTCTCAACTCTTCAAACATTGCCCTCAAACGGTGAGGATTTCCTTTTCCTTCGCCGCCAGCAACTGATCGATTTCAGCAATCATTCCGTCGGTCGCCTTCTGCACATCGTTGGCGAGCCGCTCCTGATCGTCCTCGGAAATCTCGTGATTCTTCTCGAGCTTCTTGACGATATCGAGCCCGTCGCGACGAACATGGCGAACAGCGACCTTGGCAGCTTCGGCGTATTTATGCGCGACCTTCACCAGTTCCTTGCGCCGCTCCTCATTGAGCTCGGGAATCCGCAGGCGCAGCACCTGCCCTTCGGTCGCCGGCGACAGGCCAAGATTGGAATCAACGATGGCCTTTTCGACGGCTTTCACCATCGACTTGTCCCATACCTGCACGGAGAGCAGGCGCGGCTCGGGCACGCTGACGGTCGCAAGCTGGTTGAGCGGCATGTGCGAGCCGTAAGCCTCGACCTGCACCGGCTCCAGCATGGACGCCGCCGCGCGGCCGGTCCGCAAGCCGCCCAGCTCGTGCTTGAGCGACTGGGTAGCGCCTTGCATGCGGCGCTTCAATTCGTTGATGTCAAAACCGGGCGTGGCCATAACACTCTCCCCTCCTTGGAAACCAGCCGCCGGCCTCAAAAGCTGGCGGTTCGAAGCAGCACCGGCCTGTCAGCCAGCAACCACCGTGCCGTGGCCGGTCCCGCGCAGGATCGCGCCGATCGAACCCGGCTCGGCGATCGAGAATACGATGATAGGCAGTGACGTCTCGCGGGCAAGCGCGAATGCGGTCGCATCCATCACCTTGTAGTCGCCGGCAATGGCCTGCGAATGCGTCAAACGGTCAAAACGCTTGGCCGACGGGTCTTTTTTGGGGTCGGCGCTGTAAACACCGTCGACATTGGTCGCTTTGAGCACCGCCTGCGCCCCGATCTCGGCCGCCCGCAGCACGGCCGTGGTGTCGGTGGTGAAGAACGGATTGCCGGTTCCGCCGCCGAGCAGCACGATTCGTCCTTCCGCGAGGTATTTGTGCGCTGCACTGCGGGTGAACAGCTCGGAAATCTCGGGCATCACGAACGCCGAGAGCGTCCGCGCCGGCGCGCCCTTGCGCTCGATGGCGGCTTCAAGCGCCAGGCAGTTCATCATGGTGGCGAGCATGCCCATGGTATCGCCGGTCGGACGCGACACGCCGCGCGAGGAGACCTCCACGCCGCGCACGATGTTGCCGCCGCCGATCACGACGGCCACCTCGACGCCGAGCTTGTGGGCCGCGATCAGGTCGTCGGCGATGCGGTCAACGGTGGGCTGGTCGATGCCGAAGGACTGGCTGCCTGCGAGATACTCGCCCGAGAGCTTGATCACGACGCGACGATAGACCGGCTCAGCCATGATGCAATCGCTCTCCTTGCAACGAAAGTCGCGGCTTATGCGACCGCTTCGGGATCTCCAGGCTTCTTTTGTCCGCTGGCCGCCGCGACTTCGGCTGCGAAATCGGATTCCTGCTTTTCGATTCCCTCGCCGAGAGCATAGCGCACAAATCCGGCAATCTTCACCGGCGCGCCGACCTTGCCTTCAGATTCCTTGACCGCCTGCGCGACCGACTTGCCGGTGTCGTGGATGAACGCCTGCTCCAGCAGGCAGACTTCCTTGTAGTAGGTCTTCAGGCCGGACTCGACGATCTTCTCGATCACGTTGTCGGGCTTGCCCTGCTGACGGTACTTGTCGGCCAGCACGTCCTTTTCGCGCTTGACGATCTCGGGGTCGAGGCCGGACGGATCCAGCGCCTGCGGATTGGTCGCGGCGACGTGCATCGCGAGCTGGCGGCCGAGAGTTGCGAGTTCATCGGTCTTGCCGGTGGACTCCAGCGCGACCAGCACGCCCATCTTGCCGGCGCCATCGATCACGGCGCCATGGACGTAGCTCGAGACCACGCCCTTGCCGACTTCAAGCGAAGCCGCACGGCGCAGCGACATGTTCTCGCCGATGGTGGCGATCGCGTCCGAAATCGCGGTCTCGACGGTGACGTCGCCGACCTTGGCCGCCTTGATCTTCTCGACGTCGGCGCCGTTGTGGAGCGCGACCTGCGCAATCATCTTGACGAGGCCCTGGAACTGCTCGTTGCGACCGACGAAATCGGTCTCGGAATTGACCTCGACCACGACGCCCTTGGGGCCCGAGGTGACGGCGCCGATCAGGCCTTCGGCCGCAACGCGGCCGGCCTTCTTCGCAGCCTTCGACAGGCCCTTCTTGCGCAGCCAGTCCTGGGCCGCGGTGATGTCACCGCTGGTTTCGGTGAGCGCTGCCTTACAGTCCATCATGCCTGCGCCGGTCGACTCGCGCAGTTCCTTGACCATCGCCGCAGTGATCGTTGCCATCGTCGAACATCCTTCTTGCCTGTGAGCTGCGGGGCGCGGCGCGCGCTTTGCGCCGGACCGCGGTCAGCTACAGGGAATGCCGTAATCTGGGGAGCAGAACCGGTGGCCGGAAGACCCGGCCACGCGGCGCAGCAATTATTCGGCTTCCGCGGTCAGCGTCTTGGCCTGGGCGACCCAGGCGTCAGCGCGGCTCGGAAGACCAACCTCTTCACCGATCTTGTGCGCGGTGTCGTGATCGAGCTCGGCGAGCTGCCAGTAATGGAAGATGCCGAGATCGTTGAGCTTCTTCTCGATGGTACCAGACACGCCGGTGAGCTTCTTGAGGTTGTCGGCGGTGCCGCGCGGACCGGCCAGACCCTGGAAGCCGGCCGGCTGCGGAGCTGCCGGAACTTCTTCGCGAACCGGCTGAACCGCGGCGCCGATGTCGATGCCGGAATCGCCCTGCGCGCGCGAAATGCCGTCGATGGCGGCACGGGCGATCAGGTCGCAATACAGCGAGATGGCGCGGCCGGCGTCGTCATTGCCCGGCACCACGAAGGTGATGCCCTTGGGGTCGGAATTGGTATCGACGATCGCGGCAACGGGAATGTTGAGCCGCTGCGCTTCCTGGATCGCGATGTCTTCCTTGTTGGTGTCGATCACAAAGATCATGTCGGGAAGCCCGCCCATGTCCTTGATGCCGCCGAGCGAGCGGTCGAGCTTGTCGCGCTCGCGCTGCAGCGTCAGCCGCTCCTTCTTGGTGTAGGAGTTGGCTTCGCCCGACGAAAGCACCTCATCGAGGTGACGCAGGCGCTTGATCGAGCCCGAGATCGTCTTCCAGTTGGTCAGCGTGCCGCCGAGCCAGCGCGAGTTGACGAAGTACTGCGCCGAGCGCTTCGCGGCTTCGGCAACGCCGTCCTGCGCCTGGCGCTTGGTGCCGACGAACAGGATGCGGCCGCCCTTGGCAACGGTGTCGGACACCGCCTGCAGCGCACGATGCAGCATCGGCACGGTCTGGGCGAGGTCGATGATGTGGATGTTGTTGCGGGCACCGAAAATGTAATCCGCCATCTTCGGATTCCAGCGGTGCGATTGGTGGCCAAAGTGCACGCCAGCTTCGAGGAGCTGACGCATAGAGAAATCGGGTAGCGCCATAGTGATAGTTCTCCGGTTGGTTCCTCCGGAAACGTGTGAGCAAACGAGCCTGACTGGCCCGGTTGCCACCGGACGGCCTTTGAGAGCCATGTTTCCGTGTGAGATGGCGCGCTATATAGCCGGATTCCAGCCAGAAGCAAGGAAATACGGCCGGATTTTCGGTCTTTCAGCCCTGCGATTCAGGGCCGCTCTGGGCCAGATCCGGGGATCTGGCCCGTTAACGATCAGCATCGAGCCCCCGGCGGGCACCTTCTCGCCGCGGCCGCCGGAGCCGGCGCCGGGCGTGGTGGGGGTGCAGCCATCCGCGGCGGCGGCGCG
>NZ_LLYB01000069.1:0-1946 GCF_001440475.1 Bradyrhizobium lablabi
CGATCGCTTACCCACTCCGCCAGACGGGGTTTCCTTGCCGCTTACCAAGCGATCCACTATTCCCCCAATATAGAGGGTCGCTCCGCAAGAAGACCGCCGGAAGACCATTATCAAGGCCTATCGCAAAGCGTAGCCAAGAATGTATGCCGCTGTTGCCGGCGACTTCTGAAGCGCGATCTCCGCCAAAGGAGTTCGCGGCCTCCGAGGCGAAATCCGCGACACCAGCGATGAAGAACTCCCGCCGGCGAACAGGACTTAAAGCACTTCGAAGCGGTTCACCGACACCTATTTCAGTTTGTCTAGAATTGGGCGGGAGAAAAATATGGCTGTCCGCATATCGAAGGACAGCACCACGTTCTGGTATCCGTTCAGGGGAGCTTTCCAGTTCTTATCGAAGAGCTGATCGCAGGCAGTTGAGGAGCCGGAACCGTGGCGTCCATCTCTCGATCAGTTCTGTTCATCCTCTTCGTCGTGATCCTGCTCGCCGACCGAACTGCAAGTAAGTACGATCAGCGTTCGCCCATATTGGCCGAGGCCGACCATGTCTTCGGCGGCCTTGTACACGCGCTCAAAGCTCATTCTACAGGCTCGTGTTCCTAAGCAAGACATCACCCTCGGCTCCATGGGGATACTGCGTCACGACTTCGAACGATGGTAGCAAGTCAAGAATTGCTTGCAGGGACTTCTGCCCTTCATAGAGCTCCTGGTCGCTGTATTCAGTGTAGATGAAGCGCGTGTTGCTCAAGCTATGCCTGCCGCCAGCGATCACATCGGACTCGGCTCCCTGCACGTCCATCCAAATGAAATCGATGCGTTTTAGTTTCGCCTCACTGCACCAGTCATCCAAGCGTCGAGTTTCAACTGAGATGGGATGATCAAACCGAACCCATTCATATTCCACGAGATGATTCTTGGGCCGGCGTATCGAGCCAGAGAGATCCCAGTCCTTCGCATCTCCATTTCCATTGCTTGGATGGAAATCGATCCTGCCATTTCGGTCGGAGACCGCGATCTCAAATAGCTTCACTTTGTCGAGGTACCGATCCATGTTTTTCTTGAAGCGAGCAGCCGCTCGGGGATCTGGCTCAAAGCAGTAGAGCTGAGCCTGCGGGCAGAGCTCGAGAAACTTTCGCGTATCGGTTCCGTCGTTGCAGCCGATGTCCAAGATAACGGGATCCGGCTTTTGAAGAAGACCAACAATCTGCTGATGTACTGTTAAGGAAGATGTGGGTTCCATGGAAATATGCACTCTCTTAAAGGAGGCCCTGCCGAAGCCTAGCGGCAGTCCTGTCGAGAACTTTTGGAGCGCTCGGCAGCTGCCTACTCAGGGGCTCGCTGAGGTCCGTTGAACTTTGTCTTTGAATTCTCGATTACACGCACGCCCCTCCTGCGCAATGTATATCAATGTATATATAGTGCATGTGCCGGCGTAACGATAAGCGGATGGATTATGTGCGCCACTCGATCAACTCGTGCCTTTTGAAATGCGGTCGCCGGCGCATCGCGGGCTCTTCAACAGGCGCGTCGTACCATGTCATTGCTGCCGAAATCAAAGTAGCTCGTCGCAATCGCACCACAGCATAAGGCAAAAGGTAGGCTCCAGCATTGAATGCCAGGTCGATGCTGACTCTGCGACCTACTGCCTAATTTGAATCGACTTTCAGTTAGGCTTCGCAAAAGACGGCCCTCCCTTACGCGTAACCGGAGAGAGAATGACGGCCCTGGACTCAAAGCGGCGCGTGGCGCTGATCACCGGCGTCACCGGGCAGGATGGCGCCTATCTTGCCGAATATCTGCTCGGCCTTGGCTACACCGTGCACGGCGTGAAGCGGCGCTCGTCCTCGTTCAACACCGCGCGCATCGATCACCTCTATCAGGATCCGCATTCGCGCAACGTGCCGTTCCTGCTGCATTACGGCGACATGACCGACTCGACCAACCTGATC
>NZ_LLYB01000069.1:2016-2140 GCF_001440475.1 Bradyrhizobium lablabi
CACCGCCAACGCCGACGCCATCGGCGTGCTGCGGCTCCTGGAAGCAATCCGCATTCTCGGTATGGAGAAGGAGACGCGGTTCTATCAGGCCTCGACTTCGGAGCTCTACGGCCTGGTCCAGGAA
>NZ_LLYB01000069.1:2180-2319 GCF_001440475.1 Bradyrhizobium lablabi
CTCGCCTTACGGCGTCGCCAAACTTTACGGCTACTGGATCACGGTGAATTACCGCGAGGCCTACGGCATGTTTGCCTCGAACGGCATTCTGTTCAACCATGAGAGCCCGATCCGCGGCGAGACCTTTGTCACCCGCAAG
>NZ_LLYB01000069.1:2327-13415 GCF_001440475.1 Bradyrhizobium lablabi
TGAGGTCGGCCTGGAAGACACGCTCTATCTCGGCAACCTCGACGCCAAGCGCGACTGGGGCCATGCGCGCGACTATGTCGAGGGCATGCACCGGATATTGCAGGCCGATGCCCCCGACGATTTCGTGCTGGCGACCGGCGAGACCCGTTCGGTGCGCGAATTCGTCGAACTGGCGTTCGCCGAGGTCGGCCGCCGTATCGAATGGCGCGGCAAAGGCGTCGAGGAGACCGGCGTCGATGTGAAGTCCGGCAAGACCTTGGTCCGCATCGATCCGACCTATTTCCGGCCCACTGAAGTCGACCTTCTGATCGGCGATCCCAGCAAGGCGCGGGAGAACCTGGGCTGGAAGCCCAAGATATCCTTTGCCCAGATGGTCAAGGAAATGGTCGCAGGCGACCTAGAGGATGCGCGGCGGGAGGTAGCCAATGGCAAGCATTCCGTTTGAGCTGAAGGGCAAGACGATCTACGTCGCCGGCCATCGCGGCATGGTCGGTTCCGCATTGGTGCGCCGGCTGGCGCATGAAGACGTCGAACTGCTGACAATGAGCCGCAATGAGCTCGACCTGCGCGACCAGGCGGCGGTCAACCAATGGTTCGCCGACAACCGTCCGCAGGTGGTGTTTCTCGCTGCCGCCAAGGTCGGCGGCATCGTTGCCAACAACACGCTGCGCGCCGAATTCCTCTACGACAACCTGGCGATCGCTGCGAACGTGATCCACGCCGCGCACGTCCATGGCGCCGAGAAGCTGATGTTCCTGGGCTCGTCCTGCATATACCCCAAGCTCGCGCCGCAGCCCCTACGCGAAGATTTTATGCTGATCGGCCCGCTGGAGCCGACTAACGAGCCTTATGCAATTGCGAAGATCGCCGGCATCAAGATGGTGGAGGCCTATCGCAGCCAGTATGGCGCCGATTTTATCAATGTCATGCCGGCCAATCTCTACGGCTGTGGCGACAATTATCATCCCGAATACAGCCATGTCGCCGCCGCGCTGATCCGCCGCTTCCACGAAGCGAAGCAGTCCGGCGCCAAGGAGGTCGTGGTGTGGGGGACCGGCACGCCGCGGCGCGAATTCCTCTATGTCGACGACCTCGCGGATGCCTGCATTCATCTGATGAAGACCTATTCGGATCACGAACTGGTCAATATTGGCACCGGCGAGGACATCACGATCGCCGAATTCGCACGCGTGGTCGCGGCAACCGTCGGCTACGCCGGCGAGATCAGTTTTGACACCCCGCGCCCCGACGGCACCCCGCGCAAGCTGCTCGACGTCAGCCGGTTGGTCAAGCTCGGTTGGCGTGCCACGACGCGGCTCGAAGACGGCATCCGGCTTGCCTATCAGGCGTTCCTCAGCGAGCACGCCGTAAACGCTTGAGCCCGCCCCGCGCGAGGCGCGCGTTCAACTCTTCGACGACGGACGGCAGCGCATCGAGGACAGCCTGAGACAATTCGCCGACGCGCCACCTCACCTGCGCGCCGGAAAGGTGGTTTTCCTCCGCCATCCGATCCCAATGTCGGGCGTAGATGTCGTGACCGCGGTTCTTGCCGGCGATCTTCATCGCCAGGTTTCGCGTGACGTCCGGATAAATGTCGCCGTTCATGACGTCGTAGAGCGGCGCCATGGAGGCGGCGCCGCTCGGCTGCAGCAGCAGCGAATAGTTCTTCGAATGCGCATCGACGTTTCCGCAGAGAACGTTGAAGACTAAGAAATCGACGAAGCGGGCGGCGTTGAAGGCGCCTGCCTGCGTGTTCCGCAGGACGTCAAAGCAGTCTTTCAGGGGAGGCCCACGCAGCTTGGTCGCCAGATTGGATTCGTATTTGGTCGATGGGATGTGCCCCGTGGCCTGACAGAAATCCTCCTGATGGATTCTGCGGAGGCTGCGCCCGTGAGGCTCGCGGTCGTAGCGCTTCACCAGCGCTGAGTGAGCGGCATGCGGGTCGAGACGGCGAACGCCCGAGGATCCTTCACCCACGCTTCATCGTAGACGAACTCGATGTCCTGGATTTGGTCCGAGCGCCGGCGCAGCAGCCCGACGAGCTTGTCGCCACACCGGACTTCCAGGGTCTCGCCGGCGCCGCCCGCTTTCGGCTTGGTCGTCATGAAGGCGTGAAGTTATCAGGGTCGAAGGTTTCGGATTCCTCGCTGGCCGAGCGAGCCGCCGGCACAGGGCTCATTTCCGCCGTCAGCCGGATGCCGAGCGCCTGCAGCAGGCGGAGGACCAGACCGACCTGGCTTGTCTCCTTGCCATTCTCGATGTCGACGATAAACCGGACGCCGACGTTCGCTGCCAAGGCGAAGTCCTGCTGCCGGAGACCTAAGAAGGTCCGCCGGTTCCGGATCGTCTGGCCGAGTTCTGAGGTGGTCGTGATGGTCATGATCATCTTTCCCGAGCGGGAATATTAGCCCCGGCAGGGCGTGCAGGAAGCCTGAATTTACCGACCGGGAAAACCCCGGTAAAGATTGGGTTCCGGCGGACAAAATTTTCCGACCGGGAAAAGATCTACTCAGAACTGGCTGCGGGACAGTCAAATTTACCGGTCGGGAAATCTTATCAAGTCTGTTCGGCGCTAACTTGAGACGGCCGCCACGATCATGGGAGTGATCGCGCTTCGCGCGCGCTGATCTTGATCGCAGTTCCGCGGCAATCAGCCCACCACAGCGGCGCGGTGCGGCCAGCACACAAGCTTTTTCGGACTGTGAGCGAGGGCCGATTTCCTCGATGGCTGCCGGCCACTAACCTACCCGCCCATTCGGGCAGATCCCATCGTGGTGGTATCCGTCGACATTGGTCGACTTGGCGAAGGACTCGCGTGAAGCCATCGGAATGGCGCCTCCGCGGGTCGGGTCCGCGAAGGTGCCCCCCGCCGCGGCGTAGTCCTTTAAAACGCTCGAGCACGATTATCGCCTCGACATTCGGGATGTCCGCCTCGCTCAGCTCAGGCATCGATAGCCTGCGGGCAAGTGCCGCCTCTACGTAGGGAGCCAGCTCCTCTTCTTTACGTCGGGCGCGCTCGTTTTCCCGTTCTTTCAGAGCAGGCATGACCTCATTTGGCGAAAAGCTCGAGTGCCTCACAGATATGCTCGTGCTTATTCATTCCGCACTGCCGGATAAAGATCATCTGGTCGATACCGACATCAGCATACCTCATAAGATGCTCGCGAACGCTCCTAGGTTGCCCGATGCTGCCTGAGCCTGGCGTCTGCTTCATCTCGTCTTTGATCATTTGGAAGTGCCGCCACAAATTCGTGCGCCCCGGACGGTGTTCGCCATACACCGCATAATGCGCGATCGAATAGCCGAAGAACTTGAAACCATCGAGTACTCGACGCATAGCTTCTTCGGCGTTCTCATTAACCATCATACCGTTGAGAACGGCGATATTGGCGTTTACCGAATGCCCAATGGGCACGCACTCATCGGACTTGATTATCTGATAGTAGTCGTCGCGCCAAACTTTCGCTTGCGACGCCTCCACAAATCCAAAAGCCAGCGCCCCTACCCCTTGACGCGCGGCACGCAAAATACTTTCGCGCAAACCGGGCGCTTGTTACGCAGCATGCAGTAGGCGACGTGGTGATCTCGGGCATCCTGGGCTCGGCAGCTCGCGCCGAAAGGGTGTGCTTGCGCTACTGCAATACCCTTTCGGCTCCCCAGTGGGCGGATGTCCTTGGCAGTGTGCAACCTCGTTGCTGATCTTTCGCAGGCGCTGCTCGAGTTCCTAGGCACTCGCTTGATCCAGCGTATCTCTGCTTCCTTGCTGCGATTCTTTGTAGGAATCGTGATTGAAATATTGGCTTCTAGCTCTCTAGCGATGTCCAATATCGCACGGTGGCACACCGCCTCTTCAGGCCATGTACTGAAACCGTTCACCAGATTGGCCAGTCCCTGCTGGGTAAACTCAGAGAGCCGGACGGCGCGAAGGACCTCACCCGCGATTGCGACTGTGGCTTGGCGACAGGGCGCCTCTTTCGGCCACTTGCTGAAACTGTTCACCAAATTCGCCAGATCCTGCTGGGTATAGTCAGAGAGCTGGGTGACACGGCGAAGGACCTCGCTCGCGATAGCGACTGTGGCTTGGCGAGAGTCCCTCCGGCCATTTGCTGAAACCGTTTACCAGGTTCGCCAAGTGCGGGTGAGTAAAGTGAGAGAGCTGGGGTGCACGGTGAAGGACCTCCCCCGCGATCGCGACTGTGGCTTGGCGACAGGCCGCCTCATCGCGCCACTTGCTGAAGCCGTTCACCAAATTCGCCAGTCCCTGCTGAGTTAAGTCAGAGAGCCGGGCGGCTCGGCGAAGGACCTCGCCCGCGATCGCAACTGTGCCCTGGCGAGAGGCCGCCTCACCTGGCCACTTGCTGAAACCGTTCACCAGGTTCGCCAGTCCCTGATGAGTATAATCAGAGAACCGGCCGGGACGGCGAAGGACCTCACCCGCGATGGCGACTGTGGCTTGCCGAGAGGCCTCCTCCGGCCATTTACTGAAGCCGTTCACCAGGTTTGCCAGGTCCTGCTGATTAAAATGAGAGAGCTGGTCGCCTCGGCGAAGGACCTCACCCGCAATTGCCACTGTGGCTTGGCGACAGACAGCCGCTTCGCGCCACTTGCTGAAACCGTTCACCAGTTTCGCCAAGTCCTGCTGATTGAAATGAGACAGCCGGTCACCGCGGCGAATGACCTCACCCGCAATCGCGAATATGGCTTTGCGAGAGACAGCTTCTTTTGGCCACTTGCTGAAACCGTTGACCAGGTTCGCCAGTCCCAGCGAGGTAAACTCAGAGAGCCGGGCATGGCGATTTGCACGGCGAAACACCTCGCCCGCGATTGCGCTCGCGGCTTGGCGAGAGGCCCCGCCTCTTCCGGCCACTTGCTGAAACCGTTCACCAGCACTCCTAGACTTTGGCTGTTCAACTCCTGAAGCGCTCGGCTTTCATCGTGACAATATTCGGCGATTCTGATCGTTGCACTACGGCATTCCGCCACCCTTGAGTGTCGACCGAATGATGATGCGAACAACGAAAGGGCTCTGAGCCCGACTTCCTTAATCAGAGCGTAATCAAGCCGAGACATACATGCAGCTATGCGCTCGCAAGCTTGGATACCTGCCTGACCTCCGGCCTGCCGGCTCACCGCGTTGCATGTCGTAGCGTACCCCATCGATTTCCCGGCGCGGATGTCTTCTTCGAAGCATGCCACAAATCGAAATTTGAAATCCGCGGCGGCCTTTTGCAGAAAGGTTGCGTGGTCCACCATCCGCAGCTGCTTGTCGTGCTTCAGCACTACAGCTGAGAATTCACCGATGTGGCGAGTTCGACCAATCTCGCTTAGCGCTTCACAAAGTTTCATCAGACCGTACACAACGTCATTACGAGATCGCACCAGGGGTGCTCTGCGCTGCTACACCGTCGCAGCGCCGCTTTCTCCGGGCCGGAACACCGGCCGGACAAAGATTGTCCTTTGCAGTGGAAGCGTCTGTTCCCGAGCTTCTGATAAGTTGATCGCTGCGCTGGCGGTGTGCGACCTGCGCAATTGCAACTTACATTAGGAAGCATTCAGCATCGTAACTATCCGACGCTCCCCAAGCCACATTGCGACTTTGCTCTCTTTCAGTGTCATTCCAATAACCGGCGAAAGCGCTTCCCATCCTGGCACAAGCTAAATCGGTCATCATCCGCGAGCGAGAAGGTCGACTTCGCAAGCCATGCCGCTCGAATTGATTTCTCAAATGAGCATAGACGCCTGCGCGGTGAGCCTTGGTCATCTCCAAGACTACAACCTGACGCTACGTGAGTTTCAAGCTATTTGATGCTTATCTATACAATGGGGACGTACTGCTGGATGGTGGTCGCGGTGATCTCATTGTCCCAGTCGGGCTTTTCCGCGGACGACCTGTTCACAAACCTGACGTGGAACACCGCTCACAGCAACTTGTCGTCTGTACTCCAGCGTCACTGATTGCCTGGCGTTAACAAATCCCCACCGATCACGTTGGTGACTCGTCAAAGATTCCAGTATCCCTTGTTTCTGCCATGTTCGCATCCAAAGCAGACATTTGCCGATCGCACACGTCGCGGTCGGACGTAGCGAGTGCTTGAGGAGAATTACGTGACAAAGCCAGTCGTGATTGTGGTGGGTGCGGACAAGGGTGGGGTTGGCAAGACGACCGTATCCCGAACGCTTCTGGACTATTTCAATACCAATAACGTGCAGACACGCGCATTCGATACCGAGTCCCCGCGAGGAACGTTGAAGCGCTTCCACCCCGAGATCACCGAGATCGTCGACATGACCACGACTGCGGATCAGATGAAGATCTTCGACACACTGAACTCAGGGCTATCTGTCACCGTGATCGACGCCCGCGCAGGCTTGCTGTCCCCGGCACTGGCATCCTTGCGCGACATCGGTTTTTTGGATGCCGCTCGGTCCGGCCAGATCACCTTTGCCGTATTCCATATCTTGGGATCCTCCATCGCTTCTCTGGACGAGATCGCCGAGACTGCTGGTTTCATGAGTGGTGCAAAGTACTTTCTGGTCAAGAACTTCATCAACGACACTCAATTCTTCCAGTGGGACCAGTCGACCTACAACTCCTATTTCCAGCAAATCAAGAACGCGACCGAGCTGACGATCCCTAAGCTCAACGAGATGGCCTATGAGCAGGTCGAAGTTGCTTCCGTCCCGTTCGTCAACTTTGTAGCCAACAAGAATCGGAACGACGAGGCCGCGAACCACTCCTTCGTTCTGCGCGGCTATGTTCGGCACTGGCTCGCGAATGTCTGGCGCGAATATGATCGCATTAACTTGACCGACTTGGCCGGCGCTAAGTCAGTAACACGCGGCGGTGAAAAATAGTCGATCGTTCGTCGATTGAACGGGCTAAGCCGCGTATGAAGTTCGCTTAATAGTAATGCCAATGTTAGCTACGCCCGTTTACATCATCTGCTCGCCTAGCCCGCAGGTCGGTAAGACCCTCGTCTCTCGCCTCATGAGCGAGTTCTTACTGCTGAAGAACGGCACTGCGCTCTCGTTCGACATCAATCTGAAGGAGCCGTCACTGGTCGATTACCTGCCTAACATCACTGAGACGGCGGATGTGATCGACACATACGGCAAGATGCAGCTGATGGACCGGCTTATCCTGCACGACCGGGTGGCCAAGGTAATCGATCTCGGCTTCCATGCCTTTGATGAATTCTTCAAGATGTGCGAGGAGATCGGATTCATCAGGGAGGCGCTCCGCTGCCATGTTGCCCCCGTCGTCCTATTCGTGGCCGGTACCGACCGCATCTCCTTGCGCAGCTATGAGATGCTGAGGCGGCGGATTCCTTCCGGAGCGCTGATCACCATCCACAATGAATTCATGCTGCGCGGCGAGTTACCTGAAGTCATGGATGGCGCGCGTGTACTCCGCTTTTCGGCGCTGCCAGTATTTCTAAAGACCTACGTCGACCGACTGAGCTTTTCATTCACAGGATATCTGCGCAACGAGAAGGATTCCTCCAGCGAGTTGCATCAGTGGATCTGGCGCAACTACGTCATGTTCCGCGATCTCGAATCAATGGCGATGCTACAGCCGTCGTCTTGAGTCGGATTCCGCATGTGAAGAATTCGCGCGATATAAGTGTTCTTCAAGTTTGGTCGTATCACTCGCAGACATAATGTCCGAGCAGTCGGCAAGGCCGTTTGCCCGCTTCGTATCGAAAAGGCCTCGTGCGTGGCTTGGGCCAAAAATAACTAGCGAGTACACGGCAGCTTTCTGAGAATCAACGCAGTCGCCATTGGCTCATTGTGATCTTCTGAGATTCGTCAGCTTCTCAACAGGTAACTCTCCTAGCATGAGAACGTCGATATCTAGACGGCGGTGTCATCCGTCATAAGGGAAATGAACGCCCGATTGCTTAATCTCGGAAATCGGAGGAGCGTGGCGACGGTCTCGGTCCGCGGCAAATGATTGTCGATTGTCAGTTGCTTCAGCTTCGACAGTTGAAATCCGGCCGAAGGCTCCACCGCTTCCACTCAATCAGCCTGCCGTGCGCCAGATGCGAGCTTTTGTATGAGAGTGAGGTGCCATGGAGCGGACTAACAACAATTTTGACCTGTTTGATTTTGATGTGGAAGGCTTCGCGCAAGCGTACTATCAACAGTCGCGCGCGGGGCAGCAATCGGGCGATACGAGCGAGCAAGCTAGCTTTGAGCAGCAGATGGGCGAGTTGCAACTCAATTCGCCTGGCGAGAGCTCCGCTACGTCAAGTTCTCCTGATGAAAGTCCCAAAAAGGGCGGTGGAGGAATCCGGCGCACTGACCTCGGCGGTTCGATGAGGATGCCGCCACACTCCCCGCTGATGGACAACTCGTTCAGCAGCACGCGCCACAGCGTAGAAATCCCCCGAACTCACTTTCGAGATTCGGCTCAATTACCGTCGCAGTCCAATTTTCGGGATGAGCTGTTCAGCAGTGCGCATTACACTTTGCGATCTGAGGAGCAGCCTGCAATTCAGACGAAGAACAGCAAGAGTCGCGGACTGTGGTCGCGTATCAAGTCAGGTGTCGGAAAGGCGCTTGGGGCGAGTCGCAGCGAACAGCCGTCCGGTTCCACGGCCCAGGAGGAGGTCCTTTCAACGAAGTTTCGCGTAGATTACGCCAAGCAGCCCGGCCGAACACGCGGGGTCCCTAAGGAGGACGAGGAGCTGTTTGAGGACTTCAAAAGCAGAGCCAAGCTCACGCGGGACATCGGCACCGGCAAAGCAGTGGGCGACGGCACTATCAGAAATGCGATAGCCGATCTGCGAAATTTCAGCGCCTGGCTTAGCGAGAACGGGAGGCCATCAATCGCAGAACGTATTGGCAACCCGGAGTTAGAAGCTGGGTTGGATGCCGATGTGGAGGCCTACGCGAGGGATTCCAAGAAGGATTCTACGCTTACGAGGAGGCGCACCAACGCGGCCTTGAAAAAACTCCGCCACGTCGGCGCCGGAAACGCCTTGTCCGCCGATATCCGCCGCCTGGCTCCTTATGCCACAGACGCGACCCTCATCGACATGCTGGCCGAGGCAGAAAAGGTGACAGCCAGGGTTGAGCCGGAGACGGTTGATAGACGGGCGCGCCGTCTTTACAGGCTGAGTGATTGGCTGAAAACGCGGGAAAAAGGCGCCATGGCTGGCCGACTGAACGACGATGGGCTGGCCCAAGATGTTAAGGAGTATAGGAATCAAACCGGGGACTCCAAAATTGACGCCGATTTGCTCAGGCTTCGGCGTTACCAGCAAGTCCTCGAGGCGAACAGAGCGCTGGGGCTGGCTCCTCCTGAGAGCGCGCCTCCGCTCGCCGGGGAAGGCGCTCGGCAGCCCGGATCGCCGCAGGAGCTTCCCGCAACGCCAGCTACGCCGAGCGAGGGAGCTTGGGATTGGTTTAGGCATCAGATGCAAGACCCCGCGCCGTCCTCATTCACGCCGCACCATGATCCGCAGCCGAGCTCGCTTCAGGAGCTTCCGGCAACGCCAACCACTCCGAGCGCGGGAGCTTGGAACTGGTTTAGGGAGCAAATGCAAGAGCCCGCGTCATCCTCGTTCACACCGCACCGCGGCCCGCAGCTGCACTCGCTTCAGGAGCTTCCGGCAACGCCAGCCACCCCGAGCGCGGGCGCTTGGAATTGGTTTAGAGAGCAGATGCAAGAACCCGCTTCACCGTCATCTGCGAGGCGTCCGTCGTCAGACGTCTACGGCGATCTTGGGCCGCTGCTTAATTTGAATCCGCCCACACCGTATGAATTGCGCGACGACGCTCACTCTGTGCCGGCGCCTGACCTCGCCAGACAGCCGTCGTTCGTTGGACCATCAGGGGCCCCTCAGGAGCTACTGGATATCGGCTCTATCGTTGGCGAAGGCTGGCACCACGGCTCTCAATCGGCCTCGGACGTCCTGATCGATGTACTGAGTAACATCAATCTCATGCCGAACCATTTCGGCCCAAGCCAGTTCGCGATAAACGGTGAGCATTATTCGGCCACTCTTGGGCCGGGAGGGCGCACGGACGTTCGTCTCATCCATCATCCTCGCGCCAGGCCGATGCATGAAGCTGGGCCATCGCGTCAGCCCATAGCGGATCTTGGGTTTCTTATCCGCGGGGGATGGCAGCACAGGGAACGTTGGCTTCCGTCTTACCTTGTCCGTGCACTAGAGGGGGAGCACCTCATGCCGCAAGCCGGGCGTCCGACGTATATCAACATTCGCGGCGTGCCTTACAGGGCCGAGTTGCTGGAAACGGACGGCAGCTCACGCGTTCGTATTTATCCTGAAGCTGGTTGAAGACGCGATTAGGCTTCACCCTCGGGGGTCAGCGGGGCGGCGCACCGGGAGAAGTCTTACCGGCGAGCAAGTGGCATAGGCTTGCTCGGACCAGGGCACCGACGGGAAACGCCCTGCGCAATGATGCATGAGCGTTTGGATAATGGAAATGGCAAACGCGAAATTCAACTTGCTTGGTGCCGAGGTCCGCGCGGCACTGGAGCGGTTGATCGATGTGCTGGCAGACCTGGGGCTTGCCTACCGTCAAGGTGACAAGGTCAAGCTTTGGCCGCAACCTGATCGAGAGCCTGCACCGTGAGCTCGACACCATCGGAAGAGGCCTCGCAGAGGAAATGGGGCTTGAGCATTACCCGCTGATGCAGGTGAGTAGACTGCGGGGATCTATCGCCGATAGGCTGTCGCTCGCCTCGCTGCGCTTTGGCATGATCGACCATTGGTCTCGGTTTCAGATCGTGCCCTGGTCCTCATCGCTCCAGCGCGAATTGAGCAACCAGGTGAGCGGCATCGCCGGCCAGTCAGCGTCGACTAGGCCGTGTGGACAATTACCTTAACCAGAGCAGAGCTGCAGCGATAGTGACGACGGCGAAGTAGTTTCGGGCTGTCTTTTCGTAGCGCGTTGCGACGCGCCTGAACCGCTTCAGTTTTGAGAAGCAGCATTCGATCAGGTGGCGCTCGGCATAGAGTGGTTTGTTGAGCGGATATTTGATTGCCCGCGAGGGGTTGTTCGGAAGTACGCCTACGACGAAGACCGCCTGATTGACGCATGCGCGCGGGCACAGTG
>NZ_LLYB01000070.1:0-18313 GCF_001440475.1 Bradyrhizobium lablabi
ACTGCATTGGGGGCGCCCGCGGTCGCGGACCGACTTCTTCAACGGTATCGGTCAAAATGCGACATCGCGCAGACTTACGGCCACTTCTGCTTTGCTCCCGAAGGCGGACATCGTCCGGCCCGCTCCGCATGTCCGTTGAGGGCCGATAGTGTTGATAAAGTCCTTTTTGACTGACGATCGAAATTTTTTAGGACTGCTCATGCGTTCCGCATTCGGCGATGTGAGGGACCGTCTCCTTTTACACAAAACGATCACGGACCTCCGTAGCACCGCTACAGAGCGTTGCAGCGGTAGCGACGTCTAAAAATTAAACATCGCGAGATTTCCGAGGCTGATCGATTTTCGACTTTTGCAACAGTATCGGCCATGAGGAGAAGTTGCCGGCTGAGAGCAGCGAAGCCAACCTCGATTGGGATTTACGTCGGAACGGCGATTTCGCAAACTAGCCCTTCCGCGCGCCAGTCAAAGAGCACCTTGCCACCAAGTGGGCTGATCGTTCCTTCGATGAGGCGACTACCAAAGCCCTTGCGTTCGGGCGCATTTACCCTCGGACCGCCCAATTCGGTCCAGCGGAGCATTAGCTGTCCATCCTCGGTGCGCGACCACGCCAATCCAATCCGGCCTTTCGCGTTAGATAGCGCTCCATATTTGGCAGCGTTGGTCGCTAATTCATGCAAAACCACAGCAATCGCCTGCGCAGCGGTGGGTTCTAATACGATTTGCAGACCCTCCATCACAATCCGCTTTTCGTGGCGTTCTTGGAGATAAGGGGCGAGCTCCTGCTTGGCGATCGCCGAGAGTTCGGCTCCTATCCACCGCGTTTCAACAAACAGCGAGTGAACATTTGCCATCGCTTGGATGCGCCCGCTGATCACTTCCTTGAGGCGCTCGGAGGTGTCGGACTGAGAAAGATTGATGATTGCCTGTACGTTCGCGAGGATGTTCTTGCTTCGGTGCTCCGCCTCGCGAGCCAGAATGCTAATCTGCTCCTGAGTTCGCTTGTGCTCGGTAATATCTCTAGCAATCTTTGATGCGCCAATGATGTTGCCGTGGGCATCTTTGACGGGAGAAACGGTCAGCGAAACGACGATTGAGCTACCATCCCTACGTCGCCGAACAGTCTCAAAATGGTCGAGGCGCTCACCTCGTCGGATGCGGGTTAAAATCTCGCGTTCTTCGCTTTGTCGGTCCTCCGGGATCACAAGTGTAATAGGCTGGCCGATCGCCTCGGCGGCCAAATAGCCGAAGATGCGCTCGGCCGCCTTGTTCCAGCTTGTAATAATGCCGTCCAGATTTTTGCTAACGATCACGTCGTCGCTAGATTCAACTATGGAGGCCAGTAGATTGGCCAAGCGCTCGGCACGTTCCAGGGCTGGCTCGCTGACGAGAGGTTCGCGTTGAAGTCCCGGCTCTCTTCTAGGCGCCAATAGGCCCCCCAAACCCAGATGTTGCACTGCCGTTGGTGCCCCAATCATAGCACCGAACGCAAAGGCAAGAAGGTCTCCATTGGCACGGTTTCAGCGGAAATTGTCGGTCCCCTTCTACTCCGTAAGCGTCCAACCGGGGCCTGCCCGGAAGCGTTGCGTCTGGACAGACCGCCGTGATTCAAACTCCCGAACTGGAGGCTCGAATCGTGCAATACGAACTCACCGACGGGGAGTGGGCTGCCATCAAGCCCATGCTGCCGAACAAGCCGCGTGGCATTCCACGGGTTAATGACCGCCGTGTACTCAATGGCATCTTCTGGATCTTGCGCTCCGGAGCGCCTTGGCGTGCCCGAGGCGTTTGGTCCGTACACCACCTGCTACAACCGATTTGTTCGGTGGCGGTGGGCTGGTGTCTGGAGCCGCATCATCGAGGCACTTGCCGGTGCCCAGATGCCGCTGTCCAGATGATCGATACCTCCGTTGTCCGCGTGCATCAGCATGGGGCCTGCATCACAAGGAACCAGCGCCAATCGATGGGAAGGTCACGCGGTGGCTTGACCAGCAAAATTCACGCGGTGGTCGATAGCAATGGTCTGCCGGTACGGCTGGCGTTGAGCCGCGGCGAGGTGCACGACGTTCGACTTGTCGGAAAACTGCTCTCTCGTCTGAAGTCCGGGTCAACGCTGCTTGCTGACCGTGGCTATGACGCCGACTGGATAAGAGAGCTCGCCATGAAGAAGGGCGCTTGGGCCAATATCCCCGCCGAAAAGCAATCCCAACGATCCGATTTGCTTTAGTCCTTATCTCTACCGCGCTCGCAACCAGGTCGAGCGGCTCTTCAACAGGATCAAACAGTGTCGTCGGGTGGCGACGCGCTACGACAGGCTCGCCCAACTACCTTGCCTTCGTCCAACTCGCATCTATCCGGCTATGGCTGGCTGCGCGTTGTCAGTCCGCGCCATCTAGAAAGAAACGTAGGGTTGGCAAAGCGAAGCGGGCTCGCCATTCCCGCGGATAATCTTAGAACGGGTGAACCGACAGCGTGCCGAACACGATGGCGGCAATGAGCGCGAACGCGCTGTAGAGCGCGGCGGTATGAAAGCCGGTACCGGAACGGCGGGACACCGAGCGTGCGTAAAGGTGCAGGCGGGCTTCCGCCGATAGTTCGCGCATTGTCGATCTCCAACGCAGCATGGAGTGCATATGGAATATCGATCGTGCTCCGATGCAAGATGTCCGCGGAAATAGCGATATGGACGCTTCTGAGCGCACCATTTCGAGGGGAAAATTCCTCTCCCCCCGATCAGAGCGAGAATATTATTCGCGGCCGATTTGAGCCGGTTGGAACCCGGATTTAGTAAACGTCCTGCTGGAACCGGCCGTTTTTCTTCAGTTCGCCGACAAAGCTGATGGCCTCGTCGGTGGTCCGGGCGCCGAATTGGGCGACGATATCGACCAGTGCGCGCTCGACATCCTTGGCCATCCGCTTGGCGTCGCCGCAGATGTAGACATGGGCGCCTTCGGCAAGCCACGTCCACACCTCGCGGCCGACCTCCCGCATGCGATCCTGGACATAGAATTTCTTGTCGCCGTCGCGCGACCACGCCAGCGACAAGCGCGTCAGCAGGCCGGCCGTCTTCATCCCGTTGAGTTCGTCGGCATAGAAGAAATCGCAATCGCTGCGCTGGTGGCCGAAGAACAACCAGTTCTTGCCGGGCGCGCCGGTTGAGCGGCGATCGAGCAGGAAGGCACGGAACGGCGCGATGCCCGTGCCGGGTCCGACCATGATGATCGGCGTTTTGGGATCCTGCGGCAGCGCAAAGCCGTGCGCCTTCTGTACGTAGACCTTGAGCTCGTCGCCGGGATTGATGCGCTCGGCAAGGAAGGTCGAGGCCAGTCCGAGCCGCCGGCGCTTGTTGATGACGTAGCGCACGCAGTCCACCGTCAGCGACAGCCTTCCGGGCGTGGCGTTGTGCGACGAGGAGATCGAATAGAGCCGCGGCTGCAGCGGCTCCAGCGCTTCGACAAAGGCTTCGGGATGCGGGCGGACGCGGGAGAATTTCTGCAACACCGCCATCACGTCGAGGGTTGCCGCATCGCCATCGGGATCCTCGCCCTGCGCCAATGCGCGGGCTTTCTCGCGCAGCGCGCCGCCGGTCAGATACGAGATCAGTTCGAACAGCGAATCCGGCGCAGGAGATAGCGAGACGTCGTCGAGCAATACTTCCCGCAGCGTCTTTCCCCTCACCTCCGTGGTATGGGAAGCGCCGAGCAGCGCGATGATCTGGTCGACCAGGCCGAGATCGTTGCGCGCAAAGATGCCGAAGGAATCGCCGACGACATAGTCGAGGCCGCATCCGGAGAGATCGAACTCGATATGCCAGGTTTCCTTTTCCGAGCCCTTGCCATTGAGCAATCGCCGCGACAGGAATTTTGCCGTCGCGGGATTGTCACGCGAGCGTCCAGGCTCCGCAACGACCGCCGCCGCAGCCGCGGCCGGCGCCGATGAGGGCGCTGCCGGCGCCTTGTCCAATTCCTCATACAGCGACTTCAGCATCCGCGCGGTTTCCTTGCCGCCGGGGACGCAGAGATTGAGCCGCGCTTCGCTCTTGTTCGCAATTGCTTCGGAATAGTTGTGGCAGTCGTAGCCGCACTGGCCGCAATCCTGCTGCGCCATCGCCGCCATCATCCGCCGCCGCAACGGGCGGCCTTCCGCTAGCTTCATGCGATCGCCCATCGGCATGGTCTGGTCGTGCCACGGCGCTTCGCCGTCATCGCCGTCACCGGCCCCCTGCATGACGGCAGCGCCCTGTTCGGCCGACAACGGCGTCGCATCCGACAGAAGTCCGGCAAAGAACCCGTTCAGCCATGAGCGCTGCGCTTCGGAGAATGGCGCGCTCGAGGGAATGATCTCGATCTTGGGCGCAGGCGTGATCTGGTTCATGACGACACCTCGGCATCGGCCAGCCTGCGCAGCGTCTCGCCGTCATGGCGGCGCGCAAAGGTCAGGAACGTTTCATCGGGTGATGCGCGATGGGCGAGATAGGCTTTCAGCAGTCGTTCGACCGTCTTCGGCGCATCCTCGGCCTTGAGGTCGTGATAGACCTCCTGCCCGACATCGGCATCGGGGCCAAAGCCGCCGCCGGTGAAGAGATGATAGCCCTCGACGGGATCGACATCCTCGCCGACATCCACTTTCGCCGCGATCAGGCCGATATCGCTGATGTAGTGCTGCGCGCAGGAATGATGGCAGCCGGTGACGTGGATGTTGATCGGCGTCTCGATGTTGACGCGCGGCTCGCACCAGTCGCCGATCTCGGCGGCATGGCGCTTGGTGTTCGATGCGGCAAACCGGCAACCGGCATTGCCGGTACAGGCGATCAGTCCGGCGCGGATTTGCGAGGCCTCGACCGCAAGCCCGATCTTGCGGATGGCGGCGATCGCAACCTCAATGTTCTCGTCGCGGACGCCCGGGATCAGCAAGTTCTGCCATACGGTCAGCCGAATATCTCCATCGCCGAAATCCTGCGCGATTTTGGCCAGCCCCCGCATCTGCTCGCAGGTGACCTTGCCGAGCGGCAGCGAGACGCCGATCCAGTTCAGCCCCTCCTGCTTCTGCCTGTGCACGCCGATATGCGCCATGCGGTCGAAGGCCGGTCGCGGCACGAGCGCATCCGGCGGCACGCGGTTGAAGGCGTAGCCGAGCCGCTCTTCGACGAGCTTGAGGAATTTGTCGTGCCCCATCCCGTCAAGCACGTATTTCAGCCGCGCCTTGTTGCGGTTGGTGCGGTCGCCGAGATCGATGAAGATGCGCACGATGGCATCGGCCACTTTGGTCGCGTCGGCCGGCTTGACGATGATGTCGGTGTATTTCGCAAAATCCTTGTGACCGGTGATGCCGCCGATCCCCAGACGAAACCAGATGCCGGGCTCGGCGCCAAACCCGTCCCTCACCTCGACCGCCGTGAACGCGATATCGTTGGTCTCTTCCAGCACGGCGATCTTGCCGGCGCCGTCGAAGGCGACGTTGAACTTGCGCGGCAGGCCGTAGAGCGAGCGGTCGTTGAGGATGTGATAGTGCCACTCGCGGGCATATTCGCGGGTGTCGAGCAACTCCTGCGGGTCGATGCCTGCCGTCGGCGTGCCCGTGACGTTGCGGATGTTGTCCGCGCCGGTGCCGCGCGAACAGAGGCCGAGGTCCTGGATGCCCTCGATCAGCGCTACCGCATGCTTGGGCGGGATTTCCCGCACCTGCAAATTCGCCCGCGTGGTGACGTGGCAGAACGGCCCGCACAGCCGCTCGGCGAGATCCGCCAATCCCGCAAACTGCCAGTGCTTCAGGATGCCGTTCGGAATCCTTAGGCGGCACATGTAGGAATCCTGCGCCGGCGCGACGTAGAACAGCCCGTAATAGCGCCAGCGGAAATTGTCCGCAGGATTGGGCGGCGCATTGTCGAGCGCCTGCTGCTTCAGCCGCGGATAGGCATCGAACGGATGCTCCTCGCGCTTGAATTTCTCCTGGTCAGCGAGTTTCTTGCCAGAGGCCGTGATCTTGTCCTGCGCCTTGATGTGCGCCGCATCCGGGCCGGTCGGTTCGGCGTTCGCCTTGCCCGCGTTGCCGCCCAGGCCGCGCCCGACCCGGCTGATCTGCAGGCCGGTGGTAAAGCCTTCGAGATAGCGCTTCTGTTCGTCGGTAAAGTCGACTGTGAGTGTTTCGATTTTCATGCGCGACGAAACTCCTGCGGCCACGATCGGTGGCGTCAACGAATGGGGATGGACCGCCCTAAAAATCGGCTCGGCGTCGCGCCGGGCTTTGATTCTGACATGCGGTCCGGACCAGCCTCGTTGCTGCGGAAATCCATCTTGGACGTGGTCGGCAAGCATCCACGACGAACCGACCGCACTGCACCATACAAGTTGCGTGCCAGACGGATTCGCAGAAAATTTCGTGGAATTTCAGTCTGTTCCGAGGGTAGCCTCGAAACTATGAAGCAAGCTTCATTGTTGTCTCGCGGGCATATTGCTCAAAAACCAGCCAACGCGAGATTCTGCCCAATATTGCTTCAGCCGATCGGCTCAGGGCCGCCAATGCCCAATCTTGAAAGCCGCCAGATGCCCGGCGATGTCGCCGGGATCAAACGCGGGACCGGCGAAGGCACCGATGGCGTCGGAAACGGCGGAGGCCTTACCCTGATGCCCCATGGCGGCGTCATAGAGCTCCGGCCTGAAGACCTCCATGGCGGTCCGCAGCGCCTCGGGACGCATCGCCGTCTGTCCCCAGCGCACCATCTGGGCGTAGAGCCAGGCGGCCTGCGCCGGATCGGGCCGGCCTGCCCCCTCGCGCCCGACCAGCAGATAGCGGCCGCTCTCGCGCCACTGGCCGTCGGGCGAAATCTTCAACCGGCCGTCGAGGGTCCGTTGGATCACCTCGGCACCGACGCCGAGCCGGTCGGGCCGCGCCAGCACATGGGCCGCCTCGGCGCGGTTTCCGGGATCCTCGATGTATTCGGCGGCATGGGCGGCCGCCCGGATCAGGGCGGCGAGCACCTCGGAATTCTTTTCCGCCCACTTTTCCCTGACCGCGAGAACCTTTTCTGCCGCGCGCACGAGGATATCTGAGACGAAATGCAGGATGTGGCCGACGCCGAGATCGACCGCGACCGAGTTCCAGGGCGCGCCGACGCAGAACGCATCGACATGGCCATTGGCGAGGCTGTCCACCATGTAGGGCGGCGGCAGCACGACCAGGCGAACATCCTCGTCAGGATCGACCCCGCCTGCCGCCATCCAGAACCGGAGCTGGTAATTGTGGGTGGAGAACGGAAACGTCATGCCGAACGTCAGCGGTTCCGCGCCGCTCTTGCGCCGGGCAGCCACCACACGTGCGAGCGCCAGCGCGGTAGCCATGGGATCGAGGGCGTCGCCGTCGATCTCGCCCATGATCGCGGCATGCAGCCCCGGCGACACCGTGATCGCATTGCCATTGAGGCCCAGATTGAACGGCGCCACGATCGGCACCCTGACGTGGCCAAGCCCGAGGCTCGAGGCGATAGCCACCGGCGCCAGCAGATGCGCCGCGTCGAACATGCCGATATTGAGCTTGTCGCGGACATTGGACCACGACACTTCCCGCACCAGGGTAACGTCGAGCCCCTCGGCGGCGGTAAAACCCTTGTCGACGGCGATGATCAGCGCGGCCGCATCGACCAGCGGAATGAAGCCGATATGCAGCGGTGTTTTCATTTCAACAGCTCCGACGCGGTCAGGATCGACTGCGCGATCTCGCCGATCTTCTTTTTCTCGCGCATCGCAGTCGAGCGCATCAGCACATAGGCCTCGTCTTCGGTGAGGCCCTTCACCTTCATCAGGATTCCCTTGGCGCGGTCGATCACCTTGCGCTCCTCGAGCGCGGACTTGGTGCGGTCGAGTTCGTCCTGCAGCTTGGAGAAGGCGTTGAAGCGCGAGATACAGAGGTCGAGGATCGGCTTGATCCGCTCCTTTTTCAGACCGTCCACGATATAGGCGGAAACGCCGGCGTCGACGGAGGCCTGGATCGAGGCCGCATCGCTCTGGTCGACGAACATGGCGATCGGCCGCCGCACCGCGCGGCTGACCTGGAACATCTGTTCCAGAACGTCGCGGCTGGGATTTTCCAGATCGATCAGGATGACGTCGGGGTCGAGCGCATAGATTCGGGCCAAAAGGCTCTGCATTTCGCTGATATGCACGACGCCGGTAAAGCCCGCCTCCCGCAACCCCTCTTCCAGGATTGCGGCCCGGATCGGGCTTTCGTCGACAATCACGATTTTCGGCGACGACTCAGCGCTCATCGGTCAACCTTTAACCCGGCAGGGCTTCCATAGCACGGAAGACCGTCGCGCAAAGCCTTGTAATTGTGAGTAATTGGGACTAGTTCGTGCCCATCCATCAGGCAGATTTAGAGATATGCAACAGGCCGCAGCGCCCAAGATCAGCTTTGTTTCGCTTGGGTGCTCCTGAGACAACGAATGTAAACTTTTGAACCGTCCACTCACTCCCAAAGAAAAATGACACAGGTCATGAGTTCTGAAAATGGCGATGGACTCAGAAATTGAGCGGCTGATCCAGCGATTTGTGTCCGGTACGGACTGCTCAATCTGTGCCGCGAACAAGATCGAGGTCGCCTTAGACGACGGTTTTCCCGACAATGACTATGTGCAACAGACTGTCGAAATGCTCGCGATGTATCGGCCTGGGGGTGGGCAATTCTTGTTCGATACGATTGCCATGAGACGACGACTAATTGAGACCATCGAGCACCTGCAGAAGACCGCTTAGGCTGAGGGCACATCCACGCCCGACAGCCATGGTTTAGATATATCACCTCAACAATCCAGACGTATCGACGAGCCGATTACATGGAAAGAGCGCCGCGTATTTCTTTTACCAGCCTCGGCTGCCCCAAGGCGCTAGTGGATTCCGAGCGCATTATCACCCGGCTGCGCGCCGAAGGCTATGAATTGGCCCGCAAGCATGACGGGGCCGATATCGTCATCGTCAACACCTGCGGCTTCCTCGACAGCGCCAAGCAGGAATCGCTTGGGGCAATCGGCGAGGCCATGGCCGAGAACGGCAAGGTCATCGTCACCGGCTGCATGGGCGCCGAACCCGAGCAGATCGAGGCGGCCTATCCCGGCGTGTTGTCGATCACGGGCCCCCAGCAATATGAGAGCGTGCTGGAGGCCGTGCACCGGGCGCTGCCGCCGGTGCATAATCCGCATCTCGACCTGGTGCCGCCACAGGGCGTCAAGCTGACGCCGCGGCACTACGCCTATTTGAAGATTTCTGAAGGCTGCAACAACCGCTGCAGCTTCTGCATCATCCCGAAACTGCGCGGCGATCTGGTGTCGCGCCCGGCCAACGACGTGCTGCGCGAGGCGGAACGGCTCGTCGCAGCCGGCGTCAAGGAATTGCTCGTCATCTCGCAGGACACCTCGGCCTATGGCGTCGACGTGAAGTATGCGGAAAGTCCGTGGAAAGACCGCCAGGTCCGCGCCAAATTCTTCGACCTCTCAAAAGAGCTCGGCGATCTCGGCGCCTGGGTCCGGCTGCAGTATGTCTACCCCTACCCGCATGTCGACGAAGTCATCGGCCTGATGACCGAGGGCAAGATTCTGCCCTATCTCGATATTCCCTTTCAGCATGCAAGCCCGGACGTGCTGCGGGCCATGAAGCGTCCCGCTGCGCAGGAAAAGACGCTGGCGCGGATCAAGAAGTGGCGCGAGGAGTGCCCTGATTTGACGCTGCGCTCGACCTTCATCGTCGGCTTCCCCGGCGAGACCGATTCCGACTTCGCCTATCTGCTCGACTGGCTCGAAGAGGCCGAGATCGATCGTCTCGGCTGCTTCAAGTATGAGCCGGTCGCGGGTGCCGCTTCCAACGCCATCGGCAACGCCGTGCCTGATGAGGTCAAGCAGGAGCGCTGGAACGCATTGATGGCGCGCCAGCAGAAAATCTCCGCCCGCCGCCTCAAGCGCAAGGTCGGCACCAGGCAGCAGATCATCATCGACGAAGTCGGCCCGACGGTCGCGAAAGGCCGTTCAAAGGCTGACGCGCCGCAGATCGACGGCGCGGTATATCTCTCCAGCCGACGCCCGCTGAAAGTCGGCGAGATCGTCACCGCGAAGATCGAGCGGTCCGATCAATACGATTTGCACGGCAGCGTCGCCGGATTTTGAGAGCTGCAACCTGGTGAGCCACAGCAACAGATGACTGAATATCGACCAGGGGCGCGAATCTATCTTTATCCCTGTGGCGGCCCTGGCGCGAAGCATCCGTTTACCCAAGGCACCTTCCGGGATTTGGAAGCTGAGAAGATCGTGCCCGTTCCCGGAATGCGGCTCGACTTCTATTGCGATGACGGCAACGACAAAGGTGAACGGGACTATCTGTTGTTTGTCGGCGTAATCGATCGGATTCCGGAGACGGACGAGTGGTATGCGGTGATTGATGGTGACCGCTTCTGGCATGAATCGGACGTCCAACCCGACAATCCGTAGAGCACTCGGCTTCCAAGTCGCTTGACATCCGTTGCCATCAGGCTGTATGGGCCATCGCCATGAAACTGAACCGGACCAACCGCCGCGCCTGCCTGCGTCGTCGCTCCAGCGACGATGGGTTGCGCCGTGTCCGACGACAACGCTGATCAGCTAGTTTCAGCCAAGTTTTCGAGAAGGCCGCACCCTCAAAAGTGCGGCCTTCTTGCGTTTCGGCCCACCTTTCACCCCAGCACCACCCACCCAGAGGAGATCGACATGACTGACGCCACCCATCCGTTCGACGCGCTGATGGAGATTACCGCTCGCCCGTCGGTGGTGTTCGTCCGCGGTGCGGGCTCCTATCTCTGGGACGACTCCCGCAAGCGCTATCTCGACTTCGTGCAGGGTTGGGCCGTCAATGCGCTCGGCCATTCGCCGCCCGCCGTTGCGGAAGCGCTTGCCGCACAGGCCAACCGGCTGCTGACGCCAAGTCCCGCCTTCTACAACGGTCCGAGCCTCAAGCTGGCGCAGGCGCTGGTGGAGAACAGCTGCTTCGATCGGGTTTTCTTCGCCAATTCAGGCGCGGAAGCCAATGAGGGCGCCATCAAGCTCGCGCGGAAATACGGCGCCAAATACAAGAACGGCGCGTTCAAAATCATCACCTTCGAAGGCGGCTTTCACGGCCGCACGCTCGCAACGATGTCCGCATCGGGCAAGAAGGCGTTCGAGCCGCTGTTCGAGCCGAAAGTATCGGGCTTCCGCAAAGCCAAGCTCAACGACCTCGATTCAGTGAAGGCGCTGATCTCGGACAACACGGTCGCCGTGATGCTGGAGCCGATCCAGGGCGAAGCCGGCGTCTGGCCGGCGAGCGATCAGTTCCTGAAAGAACTGCGGGCGCTGACCAAGGAGCACGGCCTGCTGCTGATCGTCGACGAGATTCAGACCGGCATGGGCCGAACCGGCAGGCTCTTCCACTACGAGCACGCCGGCATCGAGCCCGACATCATGACGCTCGGCAAAGGCATCGGCGGCGGCGTGCCGCTGGCCGCCCTGCTCGCTACCGAACATGCCTCCTGCTTCGAACACGGCGACCAGGGCGGCACCTTCAACGGCAATCCCTTGATGTGCGCGGCCGGACTTGCCGTGCTTGAGGAGGTGTCGAAGCCGGAATTCCTGAAAGCGGCGGCGGACGCCGGATTGTTTCTTGAAAGCGAGCTGCAAAAACTGTCTGCCCGGCATGGGCTTGGCGAGGTGCGCGGCCGCGGCCTGCTGTTGGCGCTCGATCTCAAACTGCCGATCGGCGCGTCGATCGTGGCCGAAGCCTTCGCGGACGGCGTGCTCATCAACTCGCCGCAACCCGATGCGCTGCGCTTCATGCCGGCGCTCAACGTCACGCGTGAGGAGATATCGCTGATGATCGATTGCCTCGACGCGATCCTGGTGAAGGCAGGTGCGGCACGTCGGGTGGCGTAACCTCAACCGTCATTGCGAGCGTAGCGAAGCAATCCACACTGTCCCAAGCGGAAGGATGGATTGCTTCGTCGCTTCGCTCCTCGCAATGACGGCTGAAACTACAGCCGCAGGGTCGCAGCCGATGATGGCATGGTCCCGTAGCTCAATTGGATAGAGCACCGCGTTGCGGACGCGAAGGTTCGAGGTTCGAGTCCTCGCGGGACCACCATCGTCATTGCGAGGAGCGAAGCGACGAAGCAATCCATCTATCCCCGTGCGGAGAGGTGGATTGCTTCGCTTCGCTCGCAATGACGGCGGAGCCTTACGGCCGCAGGATCGCAGCCCCCGTCGTCGCCCGGCTCTCCAGCTCGATATGCGCCTTGGCAGCATCCTTCAGCGCATAGGCAT
Source organism: Bradyrhizobium lablabi (assembly GCF_001440475.1). GTDB lineage: Bacteria > Pseudomonadota > Alphaproteobacteria > Rhizobiales > Xanthobacteraceae > Bradyrhizobium > Bradyrhizobium lablabi. The sequence goes on from NZ_LLYB01000070.1 coordinate 12,305, forward strand.
GGTTGATCGGCACATGCAGTTTGCCGTTGATGACGGCGGCAAACAGCGTGTCGGCGCCTTCGAGCAACTCCTTGCGGGTCGAGACGTAGTCGTTGAGCTTCGGCCGCGTCGCAAACAGCGAGCCGTGATTGTTGAGCTCGGCAAGCGGGAACGGCGGCACCGGGCCGGAGGCGTTGCCAAAGCTGACGAACAGGCCGCGTGGCCGCAGGCACGACAGCGAGCCCGGGAAGGTGGTCTTGCCGACGCCGTCATAGACGACGTCGCACAGCTCGTTGCGGCTGATCTGCTTCACCCGCGCGACGAAGTCCTCCTCGTTATAGAGGATGACGTGATCGCAGCCATTGGCGAGCGCGAGATCGGCCTTGGCCTTGGAGCCGACGGTACCGATCACATGGGCGCCCAGCGCCCGCGCCCATTGGCAGGCTAGGAGGCCGATACCGCCAGCGGCGGCGTGGATCAGCACGCGATGGCCCGGCTCGACCTTGAACGTCTTGTGCAGGAGGTACCAGACCGTCAGGCCCTTGAGCATGAGCACCGCGCCCTGCTCGTAGGTGATGTGGTCGGGCAGCTTGACCAGCTTGTCCGCAGGGATCACCCTCTCCGAGGCGTAGCCGCCAAGCGTGAAATAATAGGCTACGCGATCGCCGGGGTGAAAATTGGTAACGCCGGGTCCGACGGCCAGCACCTCGCCGGCGGCCTCGTTGCCGGCGATGAACGGCAGGCCGGGCGCCTTGTAGAGGCCGGTACGGAAATAGACGTCGATGAAGTTCAGGCCGACGGCGTGCTGGCGGATGCGTACCTCGCCCGCTGCAGGCGCCGCCACGTCCACATCTTCATACACCAGGGCTTCCGGACCCCCTACCTTGTGCACGCGCACGGCCTTGGTCATGACAGCCTCTCCCTCGGTATTCCCTCAAACGCCCAACCTGAAGGCAAAACGAAAGCCATTGCCGGCCGGATGTCAACTCCGGCTCCTGGCAGCCTTCTTGCGGTTGCGCCGGGCGAGCACATTGAACATTTCGACCGCGGCTGCAAACAACATGGCGAAATAGATGTAGCCGCGCGGAATATGGAATTTGAATCCATCCGCCACCAGCGCCACGCCGATCAGCACCAGGAAGGCCAAGGCCAGCATCTTGGTGGTCGGGTGATTGGCCACGAACCGGGCCACCGGACCCGACGAGACATACATGACGAAGCAGGCGATCACGACGGCCGCGATCATGACCTCCAGATCCTGCGCCATACCGATCGCGGTGATGATCGAATCCAGCGAGAACACGATGTCGATGACGATGATCTGCATGATCGCCCAGAAGAACACGCTGGCTTTGGGTTCGGCACCGGGCTCGCCATGGCTCGCCTCGACCTCGCCATGAATTTCGTGCGTCGCCTTCGCGATCAGGAAGGCGCCGCCGGCGACCAGGATGATGTCGCGCCATGAAAACTCGACGCTTTTGACCGTGATGATCGGCTCCGTCAGACCAATCAGCCACACCAACAGGCTGAGCAGCACGATGCGGAACACCAGCGCCAGCAACAGGCCGATCTGGCGCGCGCGCTTCGCCTGTTCGGGCGGGATGCGTGATACGATCACCGAAATGAAGATGACATTGTCGATGCCGAGCACGATTTCCAGCGCGGTCAATGTCAGCAGTGCGGCCCAGGCTTCCGGGCTCGTCAATAATTCCATCATGCTCTGAACGACTTTATTTGCCGGATCACCGCGTCGCTTCCCACAATGTAGGCGGCGATGGCGCAAAGCCCGAAGACGATCGGCGCGCCGACATCGAAGTCATAGGCGATCGTATACATTGCAAGCACGGCCCAGACCGCGACCAGCCAAAGGGTCAGCCAGCGCAGACGCACCACGCGGACCGGATGCAGGACGTGAAACGGGGCGAATGTCAGGGCGATCAGGATGGCTATTCCGAGAGTTGACAGGATCGGCGGCGGATGCAGCAAGAACAAATAAAACGCCGCCGCGTTCCACAATGCCGGAAAACCGCGGAAGTGGTTGTCCGACGCCTTCATGCGCCGATCCGCGAAATAAAGCGCGCTCGACACCACGATGCCGATGCCGAGCAGCGGCGCCGGCANCCGGCAACAGCAGGCCGCTCGCCGTAATCGCATAGGCCGGAACGAAGACGTNAGGTTACGAAATCGACGACGAGATCCAGCACCTCGCCCGACCAGTTCGGCTGCAGCCGCTCGACATCCAGTTTTCGCGCCAGCGGCCCGTCGATGGCATCGATGATCAGGGCAACGCCAAGCCAGCCGAACATGTTCGCCCAATGCTCGCGCACGGCCTCCAGCATCGCAAGCAACGCGATGCCCGCGCCCAGCGCCGTGAAAACGTGTACGGCGAATGCAGCGGCCCGCATTCGGCTGGTTGCAGGAGTGGAATCTGGCTCTGTGGTCTGGTCCATTGCTCCGGCAGTGCTATCAGGAATCGCTCCGATTTGCATATCGGCGCTTGCGGCGTTCCGCCGCGCGATTGGGCGGAAACATTTCGGCCGGTTGATGGCTTGAAAATGCCGGCCCGAACGTCAATTGTCCTGATATGAACGACGCATCTCAAATTTATGACGCCGCCGTGATCGGCGGCGGACCGGCTGGGTTGACCGCCGCCGTCGCGCTGGCAGCAACCGGCGCAAAGATCGCCCTACTCGCCCGCCGCGTGCCCTATGCCGACAACCGCACCACGGCACTATTGGGAGCATCCACCGACCTTTTGGAGCGGCTCGACGTCTGGCCGCGCTGCCGCGACAAGGCGGCTGCCCTGCGGACCATGCGCCTCGTCGACGATACCGGCCGGCTGATCCGGGCGCCGGAGGTGCGCTTCAGCTCGGACGAGATCGGTCTCGACCAGTTCGGCTACAACATCGACAACCGCTCGCTGATGGTTGCCCTGGAAGAACGCGCCGCCGGGCTTTCGAACCTGACCCGGTTTGACGACGAGGCTGTAACGATCGACCCGCAGGATGAGCTCGTTACTATCAGCACCGGCAAGAGCGACCAGCTCGCCGCGCGCCTCGTGATCGGCGCGGACGGACGGCAATCGCCCTCCCGCGAGGCGGCCGGCATCGCGGTCAGCCGCCGCGACCTGCATCAGTCGGCGCTGACCTTCAACATCTCCCATTCGCGGCCGCACCACGGCATCTCTACCGAGTTTCATACCGCGCAGGGCCCATGCGTATTCGTGCCCCTGCCCGGCAACCGCTGCAGCGTGGTGTGGGTTGCGGCAACCCGGGAAGCCGAGCGGCTGATGTCGCTCAGCGACGGCGAACTATCGGAGGCCGCGGAAAAACAGTCGCACTCCATTCTCGGCCGCGTCGAGGTCGAGGCCGGGCGCAACCTGTTTCCGCTGACGATCGAGCGTCCCGAGCTATTCGCCAGCCATCGTGTCGCGCTCGTCGGCGAATCCGCCCACGTGGTGCCACCGATCGGCGCGCAGGGCCTCAACATGGGATTGCGTGATGCGGCCGATATCGCCGACATCGCCGGCGATGCGCTCTCGCGCGGCGAGGATCCGGGATCACCGGCCGTGCTGACGCGCTATCAGTCCGCACGCCGGGCCGATGTGGCGAGCCGGCTGATTGCAATCGACGTCGCCAACCGCTCGCTGCTCAGCGATTTCCTGCCGATGCAATCGCTTCGTGCGGTGGGCATGCATTTACTTGGCTCGTTCGGTCCGTTGCGGCGGCTGGCCATGCGCGAGGGACTGGCGCCGACCTGGAAGCGCGTGAGCTAGCTCCAGACCAGCGTGAGGGCGGCGAACCTTGCTCCAAGCTACTTTGCATGGGGTTGTTTTCGCGATTTTGCATCTCCGCGCCACGCTTTACGGAAACACCAGCCGTCCGCTCTGGATGAACCACATCACGCTGGTCAGCGTGATCACGGAGGCAAAGGTCCCGATCAGGACGGCGACGGACGCCGGCTCGATCCAGGTGTTGTTCTGCCGGGCCATCACGAACACGTTCAGCGCCGGCGGCAGCGCCGCCATCAGGACGGCGGTCGCCGCCCAGGGCTGCGCGAACGGGCCGAACAGCAGCATCAGGGCGAACACGATCAGCGGATGGATCAGGAGCTTGATCGCGATCACGCCCGGTACCTCCCAGGGCACGCGGTCGAACGGCCGCAGCGCCACGGTCACGCCCAGCACGAACAGCGCCGTCGGTGCGGCGGCGTTCTGCAGAAACAGCAGCGTCCTGTCGATGGCGACCGGTAACCGGATGTGCAACGCCGCGGTGAGCGCGCCCGCCGCCGCCGACATGATCAGCGGATTGAGCACGATCTGTCGCGCGGCGACGCCAATCGCGTGCAGAAACGATGGATGGTCGCGATCGGTCAGCGCCATCAGCAGCGGCACGATCGTGAACAGGAAAATGCTGTCGCAACAGAAGATCAGCGCGGTCGGCGCCGCCGCCTTGGCGCCAAGTACCGCCAGCGCCAGTCCGGGACCCATATAGCCGATATTGCCGTAAGCGCCGGCAAGCCCCGCCATGGTGGCCTTGCGCAACGAGAGATCGCCGACGATCCGGCCAGCCACCATGGCAATCACGAAGGCGGATACGGTCGCCAGCGTTGTTGCGATCAGGAATGGCGGATTGTTCAGTTCGGAAAACGGCGTCTCCGACATGATCCGGAATAGCAATGCCGGCAGCGAGACGTAGAGCAGGAAGAAGTTCATCCAGCTAAGGCCCGATTCCGGCAGCCCCCGGGTCTTGCCGCAGGCGAAGCCGATAAAAATCAATCCAAAATAGGGAAGCGCAAGGTTGAGGATATCGACCATCTCGGAAGCGTCTTTTCGTCAGTGATTTCGGGGGGATGGCGCCGGAATTGGCCAATATACGTAAAGGTTAACTCGTTCTATTGCCCCTAGCATCGGCCACAATCATGGTCTATTCGACGGGACATGATCAAAGCGCGCACCGCCAAATTTCAGATCGGGCAGATCGTCCGCCACAGGGTGTTTTCATTCCGGGGCGTGATTTTCGACATCGATCCGGAATTCAACAATACCGAGGAATGGTGGTTGTCGATCCCCGAGGAGGTTCGGCCTCACAAGGATCAGCCGTTCTATCATCTGCTCGCGGAAAATTCGGAGTCCGAATACGTCGCCTATGTCTCGGAGCAGAATCTGTTGCCGGACGATTCCGGCGAGCCGATCCGGCATTCGCAGGTGGCCGAGATTTTCGTGAAGGACAAGTCCGGCGGCTATCGCCCGCGCAATCCGTCGCTGAACTAGCCGTCTTGTCCGCAACGAACTAGGGATCACGGCTCGCAATAAAAAAGGCGCCTGTTGGGGCGCCTTTTGTTTGTCGAACCGTTGCGGCTGTTACTTCGCCGCCGGATTGGCACCGCCCGGCGCGGCGCCCTCCAGCTTCTTGCGCTGCTCTTCAGCCCGCTTCTGCAGCTCTTCCTGCAGCTTCTTCTGATTTTCCTCGAACTGCTTCGGATCGGTCGGCGGACCGTCATAGGCCTTGGCGAATTCGCCGGCGAGCGGCAGCGGCAGCGTCAGCGGCGCGCCGTTGGAATTGATCGCCTGAACAACGAGATTCTGGCCCTTCTTCAGGCTGGCGATCAGCTCAGGGGTCGCCTCGTAGTCGGACATGCAGCCGTTCTGGAAGCAGATGACGTAGGGGCCCTGCAGCGGCGCATTGCTATCGACGATGATCCGGGTTCCGTGGACGAGTTGCATGCCGAGCGGCAGCGTCACGCGCAGCAGCTTTTTCGGCTCGCCTTCCGGCTCGATGATGACGGCGGCAATCACGGGCTGGCCCGACTCGATGCGGCCGTCCTTGCCGGTGAAGCAAACCTGCTTGGCGCCGGCTTCCTGCCCCTTGAGACAGAACTTGGTCCAGGGCGCGTAGATCAGCTGAACCTGCTGTTCCTGCGGCTGGGGAGCAGCTGCGGCGGGGGCGCCGGCTGCAGGGGCCTGCGGGGCGGGGGCCGGCCCCTTGGGAGCGGCCTTCGGAGCCGCTTTCGGAGCGGCGGGGGGCGGCG
>NZ_LLYB01000070.1:18360-40378 GCF_001440475.1 Bradyrhizobium lablabi
CGACAGTGCCGAGGCCGCCAACAGGGCCAACATCTGCCCACGCGGCCGGACCGAGCCGGCCAAGATACGGAAATTCATTGCGGAAAACCCTTTCTGAACCGGAGCGCCCGAAACCGCTGCAGACGCCGACACCTCTACCCGCGCTGAGGCGGCTATCTCGTTGGCAATTGAGGCGGATACGTGACAGTCGTTCCCGCTGGCATCAACTGCCCGCCTTCAATACAGCGGCGGCCGAAAAGATCAATGCCGACAGGCATCTTTGGTGTTCCCCGCAGGCCGGGGCCAAAGCCTATGGTAAAGCTTTTAGGTGCGCATTTTCGAATCAAATCCCTGCCCGCCAATGACCGCTTTCAGGCATATCCGTCTGCGTGTGCTGATCTGCATCACCCTCGCGTTGGGTGTGGCGCCGCTCAGCGCCGCAAAAGCGACCGAAAGCCACGCGCTGGCGATGCACGGTACGCCCGCCCTGCCCGCCGATTTTGCCCACATGCCCTATGTCAATCCGGATGCGCCGAAGGGTGGGCGGCTGGTCTGGGGCGTTCTTGGAACTTTCGACAGTCTCAATCCCCTGATCGTCCGTGGCATCGCCGTTCAGCAGATGAGGGGTTATGTCGTCGAGAGCCTGCTGACGCGCGGCAACGACGAGGCGTTCACGCTCTATGGCCTGCTCGCCAGGAGCGTCGAGACCGACGACGCACGCAGCTATGTTACCTTCCGCCTCGATCCAAAAGCGCGCTTCGCCGACGGCAAACCGGTTACGGCAGAGGACGTGCTGTTTTCGTGGACCCTGCTGCGCGACAAGGGCCGTCCCAATCACCGCCAGTACTATTCCAAGGTCGCAAAGGCCGAGGCGCTCGACCCGCTCACGGTGCGCTTCGATTTCGGCGGCACCAACGACCGCGAACTGCCGCTGATCCTCGGCCTGATGCCGGTCCTGCCCCGGCATGCCGTCGATCCCGCCACGTTTGAGGAAACCACGATGACCGGGCCGGTGGGTTCCGGTCCCTATCGCGTCACGTCAGTCAAGCCGGGGGCCAGCGTTACGCTGACCCGCAATCCCGACTATTGGGGCCGCGACCTGCCGGTAAATCGGGGCCTATGGAACTTCGACGAGATCAGGCTCGACTTCTACCGCGAGTCCAACGGCCTGTTCGAGGCGTTCAAGCGCGGCCTCTTCGATTTTCGCGTCGAGCACGAACCGCTGCGCTGGCACGAAGGCTACGACTTTCCGGCAGCCCGCAACGGCGAGGTGATCCGCGACACCATCAAGCCCGGAATGCCACAGCCATCGGAATTCCTGGTGTTCAACACGCGGCGTCCGGTGTTTTCGGACATCCGCGTGCGGCAGGCACTGACGCTGCTGTTCGATTTCGAGTGGGTCAACCGCAATTATTTTTTCGGGCTGTATGCCCGCACGCCGGGCTTTTTCGCGGGATCCGAACTCTCCGCCTACACCCGCCCCGCCGACGCGCGCGAGCGCGAACTCTTGCAACCGTTCGCCGAGCGCATCCGCCCCGATATTCTCGACGGCACGTATCGCCTGCCCGTCACCGATGGATCGGGCCGCGATCGCACGACGTTGCGCCAGGCGCTGAACTTGCTGTCGGAGGCCGGCTACGATCTCGATGGCGCCGTGCTGCGGCAGCGTTCGACCAGGACGCCGCTCACCTTCGAAATCCTGGTGACGACGCGCGACCAAGAGCGGATCGCGCTGTCCTATCAGCGCGACCTCAAGCGCGCCGGCATCGAGGTCAGCATTCGCGCCGTCGATCCCGTGCAGTTCGACCAGCGCCGGCTCGGCTATGAGTTTGACATGCTGCAGAACCGCTGGGATCAATCGCTGTCCCCCGGCAACGAGCAGTCGTTCTACTGGGGCAGCCAGGCCGCCGACATTCCCGGTACGCGGAATTACATGGGCGCCAGGGAGCCCGCCATCGATGCGATGATCGCCGCGCTGCTCGAGGCGCGCGAGCGTCCGGCCTTCGTCTCCGCGGTGCGGGCGCTCGATCGCGTCTTGATATCGGGCTTCTACGCAATTCCGGTGTTTAACGTGCAGGAACAATGGATCGCGCGCTGGAATCGGGTAGAACAACCTGTGGCGAACGCGTTGACGGGCTATCTGCCGGAAACCTGGTGGCAGAAGCCGGAAGCGAAGTGAATTTAGTTGCGTACCCAAGTAGCTTGCCAAGTATCCTGCTGAGTATCTTGTCCAACTGACGCAACCCTCGTGATAGAGCCGAAATAACGCCGTGACCCAGCCGACCGCTTCGCCGACGCTCGATACGCTATTCAAACGGAACCTGGCACGACAGCCGGACGCGCTGGCGCTGGTCGATCCCCCCAACAAGCAGCGCATCACCGGCCAGCCGCCGAAACGTCTTACCTTCGCGCAGGCCGACCGCATGATCTCGTCGCTGGCCGCGCACTTCATCGAGTCCGGCTTGCCGTCCAATTCAGTGATCGCGGTTCAGCTGCCGAACACCATCGAATTCGCGCTCACCGTGCTCGCCGCCTACCGCGCCGGCCTCGTCGTCGCGGTGCTGCCGCTGCTCTGGCGACAGTCGGAATTGACCATGGCGCTCAACCGCACTGCCGCACGGGCGATCGTGACCTCGGGCAAGGTCGACGGCGTGATCTATTCGGATATTGCCATGAACGCTGCCGCCGAAGCGTTCTCGATCCGCCATGTCTGCGGCTTCGGCAATGATCTGCCCGAAGGCATGGCCTCGCTCGACAACGCCATCTTCCGGGAATCCCCGACCACGCGCGCCGTAATCCAGGACGGCCGCAAGGCGGCGCTGATTTCCTTCGACGTCACCGCCGACGGCTTCCGGCCGGTCCCGCGCGCCCATCTCGGCCTGATTGCGGGCGGGCTTTCCATGTCACTCGAAAGCGACGTGCCGCAGGGCGCCACCATCCTGTCGGCCTTCTCGCCGATGTCGTTTGCCGGCCTCGCCTCCTCGCTGGCGATCTGGCTGCTGTCCGGTGGAACACTGGTGCTTCACCACCCCTTCGACGATGAGGTGCTGGAGCAGCAGATCAACGAGCAGTCCTGCGACACGCTGATTGCGCCTGCCCAACTGGCGCTCCGGCTGGACGAGCTGGACCTCGCCGCACGGATGCCGAGCCTGCGCAATGTGATTGGCCTCTGGCGCACGCCGGAACAGGTCGGCTCCAGCGCGGGCTGGTCCGCGCAACAGGCGACGCTGACGGATGTCTATCTGTTCGGCGAGGCCGGATTGTTCGGCGCCCGCCGGATCGCAGAGGACGGCTCGCCGGCCCTAATCAAGCCCGGTCCGCACGGCGCGCCGCGCGATTTGCCGGGATCGTCGATCGCGGGCGACATCCTCGTGACGCCGCGCGGCACGTTGGGATTGCGCGGCCCAATGGTGCCGGTTGCAGCTTACGCCCCGCCTCCGCCGCCGAGCGACTCCCTGATCGCGTCACCGCCGCGCGACTATGTCGACACGGATTATGCGGCGCGGCTGGACCGCGTCACCGGCGCAGTCCATATCACCGCGCCGCCGTCCGGCGTCATGGCCGTCGGCGGCTACCGGTTCCTGGCGCAGGATCTGCAGGAATGGGCACGCCGGCTCGGCCAGGGCGCGCTCCTGACCGCGTTGCCGGACCGCATCAGCGGCCACCGGTTGGCGGGGCGCGCCCTCGACAACGCGCGCGCCCGGGACGCACTGACAGAACTTGGCCTTAACCCCTTGATGGTGGAAGCATTTCGGGATCGGAGCAACGCCGCCTGAGACGTTGCTGGTAGGCGCGCGTTGACGCCGCATTAAGTGCCGCGAACTAGGATCGCGGCTTCCTTTTGTGCGTCTGATCCGAGTTCTCCGATGTCCCAGCAAGGCCCGATCCTCGTCGTATCCAGCGCGAGCCGGCCGTCTTTTGCCGCCACGCTCGATGGCGCAGGACTGTTTCCCGTGGTCGAGACCGGGTTGGCGGATGCGGCGCGCGCAGTCGAGCAGGTACAGCCGGCCGCCGTACTGGCCACAGCATTGGAGACCGATGCTGCCGGACTGGCAGGCCTCGCCACGCGGGTCGGGGCGCGCCAGCCCTATCTGCCGTTGATCGCGGTGGACCCGCAGATTGCCTATCCCGACAACGTCATTCCCTTCTTCCAGAGCCACGCCCAGCAAGCCGGCTCCGACCGGCTGATGGCCCGCGTGCGTGCCGCGCTGCGCGTGCGGGCGTTGCATGCGACCGTGATGCGCCGGCTGGTGCCGGCAGCGCCGATGACGCTGTCGCAGATCGACTCGGCGCGCGACGCTACCGTGCTGCTGATCGGCCGCGGCGGCGCCTATCCCGCACTGTCGGTCGCGCTTGGCGAGCGCAGCGGCGTGGTCGGCGCGCTCTCGATCGAGGCGGCGGCGAAGCATCTCAACACCAGAGACATTGACGGCATCGTGCTCGGCGAAGGATTCAGCCTGCGTGTCGTCGACGCCTTCCTCACCGTGCTGACGGAGGATGCCCGTTTCCGCAACCTCCCCGTCGCCGTGACCGCAGGCGATCTGGCGCCGGCCTATGATTTGCCGAATCTCGAGATCGTTTCCGGCGATGCCGCCCAAGTGGCAACGATTGTGCTGCCGCTGATCCGCCAGCACGCCTTCGAAGCCCATCTGAGCCGCACGCTGAAGGCGATCGACGCCGACGGCCTGATCGACGCCCGAACCGGGCTGCTCACGGCGGAAGCCTTCGAGCGCGACTTTGCCAGCGCCGTCTACCAGACCCAGCAGCGCGGCGGCGGATTGTCGGTCGCGCGCTTTGCGTTCGATCCCGACCATCCCCGCGCGCAATTCGACGGCGCGCGGATCATCAGCCGCCTGATGCGGCGAATGGATTTTGGCGCCGCGCAGGACGACGGCTCGGTGGTCGTGGTGTTCGCCGAGGCCGACCTGAAGACGGCCCATGCCGTCGCGCGGCGGCTGTCGAGCGTGATGCGCCATACCAGCCACGGCCAGCGCGACGCTCGGTCGGAGCCTTCAGTGACGGTCGCAACGCTGCTGCCGAACGATTCCGCGAAGTCACTGCGATCGCGGCTGCACGAAGGCGCACAGCGCGCGGCGTCGTAGAGAGAACCCACGATCTATCCCCGTCATTGCGAGGAGCAAAGCGACGAAGCAATCCATGGCTCCGCACCTGCGGCAAGATGGATTGCTTCGCTTCGCTCGCAATGACGGAGAGAGCCCGCGCGCCGCGCCCGCCTACGCCGCCTTCTTGCTCTCGGCGAGATTGGCGAGCTGCCGCAGGATCTCGGTCGTGCCCATCAGCCGCTCTTCCGGCGTCTTCCATACCTGCAGGAACACCACCTTCATGTCCGGCCGCACCTTCGCGGCCTGGCCGTGCTGGCGGATGAAGAGGACGAGCCGATCCGGCTGCGCGAACTTGTTCTCGCGGAAAGTGATGACCGCGCCCTTCGGCCCGGCATCGACCTTCTCGACATTGGCTCTGCGGCAATAGGCCTTGATCGCGGCGACCTTGAAGAGATAGCGGACTTCGTCCGGCAGCACGCCGAAGCGGTCGCGCATCTCGGCGCCGAAATTGTCGATCTCCTCGTCGGTGTCGAGATCGGCTAGCCGCCGGTACAGCGACAGCCGTACCGCGAGATCGTTGACGTAATCCTCGGGGATCAGCACCGGCATGCCGATGGTGATCTGCGGCGACCAGCGGTCGGCGACAGGCTCCGCCACGCCGGCCTTGAGGTTGAGGATCGCCTCCTCCAGCATCGATTGGTAGAGCTCGAAGCCGACTTCCTTGATGTGGCCGGACTGCTCCTCGCCGAGCAGATTGCCGGCGCCGCGGATATCGAGGTCGTGCGAAGCAAGCTGGAAGCCGGCTCCCAGCGTTTCCAGCGACTGCAGCACCTTCAGCCGTCGTTCGGCTTGTCCAGTGATCTTCTGCTGCGCCGGCAGCGTGAACAGCGCATACGCCCGTAGTTTCGAGCGCCCTACCCGTCCGCGCAACTGATAGAGCTGCGCCAGGCCAAACATATCCGCACGGTGCACGATCAGCGTATTGGCGTTCGGGATGTCGAGGCCGGACTCGACGATGGTCGTCGAGAGCAGGATATCGTACTTGCCGTCATAGAACGCCGACATGATGTCCTCGATCACGGTCGGCGGCATCTGGCCGTGGGCGACCGCGACTTTCATCTCCGGCACATTCTTGTCGAGGAAGTCCTTGACGCTGGCGAGGTCCTCGATCCGCGGCACCACGTAGAACGCCTGCCCGCCGCGATAGCGTTCGCGCAAGAGCGCCTCGCGGATCATCAGGGGGTCGTGCGGCGCCACGAAGGTGCGCACCGCGAGACGGTCGACCGGGGGCGAAGCAATGATCGAAAGATCGCGCACGCCGGTCAGCGCCAGCTGCAGCGTACGCGGGATCGGGGTGGCGCTCAATGTCAGCACATGCACCTGCGCCCGCAACTGCTTCAGCCGCTCCTTGTGGCTGACGCCAAAGTGCTGCTCCTCATCGACGATCAATAGGCCGAGGTCGCGGAACTTGATCGACTTGCCGAGCAGCGCGTGGGTGCCGACCACGATGTCGACATTGCCTTCGGCGAGCCCCTTCTTGGTCTGCGTCAGTTCCTTGGCCGGGATCAGGCGCGAGGCCTGCGCGACATTGACCGGAAAGCCTCGGAAGCGTTCGGCAAAATTCCTGCTGTGCTGCCGCGCCAGCAGCGTGGTCGGCACCACGACAGCGACCTGCTTGCCATCGAGCGCCACGGCAAACGCTGCCCGCAATGCCACCTCGGTCTTGCCAAAACCGACGTCGCCGCAGATCAGGCGGTCCATCGGCCGGCCACTTTCGAGGTCTTTCAGCGTGGACGTGATGGCGCCAAGCTGGTCCTCGGTCTCCTCATAGGGGAAGCGCGCGCAGAACTCGTCATAGACATGCGGCTGCACCGGCATTTTCGGCGCTTCGTGCAACTGCCGCTCGGCCGCGATCTTGATCAGTTCGCCCGCGATCTCGCGGATGCGGTTCTTCAGCTTGGCCTTGCGCGCCTGCCAGCCGCCACCGCCCAGCCGGTCCAGCTCCACACCGGTCTGCTCGGACCCGTAGCGCGACAGCAGTTCGATATTTTCGACCGGCAGAAACAGCTTCGTTTCCGCGGCATAATGCAGTTCGAGACAGTCATGCGGCGCGCCGCCGACCTCGATGGTCTGCAACCCGACGAAGCGCCCGATACCATGCTCGACATGGACCACGAGATCGCCGGTCGAAAGGCTCGTGACCTCGGAGATGAAGTTGTCGAGCTTGCGGCTCGATTTGCGCTGCCGCACTAGGCGGTCGCCCAGGATATCCTGCTCGCTGATGACGGCGAATTCGTCGGTCTCGAAACCGCTTTCCATGCCGACGACAGCCAGCATGGCCTCGTTGCGCGGCGTCGCCTGCACCGTACGCCAGGTGTTGACGCTGGTGATATTGGCAAGCTTGTGATCCCTGAGCATGCTCGCCATGCGGTCGCGCGAGCCTTCGCTCCACAGCGTGATCACGACCTTCTTGCGTTGCGCCTGCAGCGCCAGCACATGCGCTACCACGGCTTCGAACACGTTGACCGTGGTGTCGGCGCGCTCCGGCGTGAAATTACGGCCCTGCCGCGCGCCGGCGTCGAATACCTCGCTGCTGCCTTCGGGCACGGCAAACGGCGTCAGCCGCGCCACTGCGGCGTCGTTCAGCCGCGTCGTCCATTCGGTTTCCGTCAGATAGAGCCGGTCCGGCGGCAACGGCTTGTAGATCGCGCCCGACCCCGGATGCTCCAGCGCCTCGCGCCGTGCTTCGTAATAATCCTGGATCTGCTTGAAGCGTTCGCGCGCGGCATCCTCGCTCTGCGGCTCGATCGCGATGGGCGCGCCGTCGAGATAGTCGAACAGCGTGTCCATCCGCTCCTGGAACAGCGGCAGCCAGTGCTCCATGCCGGGATGGCGACGGCCCTCGCTGACGTCCTCATAGAGCGGATCGTCGCGCTGCGGCGCGCCGAAGGTCGCAACATAGCCCATGCGGAAGCGCCGGATGGTCTCGGTGACGAGCTGGAATTCGGAGATCGGCACCAGATCGAGCGCACGCATGTCGAGCAGCGTCCGTTGCGTTTCGGCATCGAACGTGCGGATCGATTCCAGGCTATCGCCGAAGAAATCGAACCGCACCGGCTGGTCGAGCCCGGCCGGAAACAGATCGAGGATGCCGCCGCGCACGGCGTATTCGCCGGGCTCGCGCACGGTCGAGGAGCGGTTGTAGCCGTTGTGCTCCAGCCAGGCGACGATCGAATCCATCGGCACCACATGGCCGGGCGCAACCGACAGTGCCTGCGCCGCCACCACCTCGCGCGCGGGGACACGCTGCACGATGGCATTTACGGTGGTGAGCACGATCAGCGGCTTGTCGCTGCCCTGCAGGCGCGACAGCCGCGCCAGCGTGGTCAGGCGCTGCGCCAGGATGCCGCCGTGCGGCGACACCCGGTCGTAGGGCTGACAGTCCCAGGCGGGAAACTGCATCACTGGCAGGTCGGGCGCGAAGAACTCCAGCGCCCGCGCCAGTTGCTGCATGCGCGGACCGTCACGGCAGACGACCGCAAGGCTCACGGCCGGCGGCTTCGGCCGCGCCGCCACCGCACGCGCGAGGTCCGAGACGACCAGCCCCTCGGCGCCTTCGGCGACATTGGCAAAGGTCAGCGCGCGGCCGGGGGCCAGCAGCGCGGCGGGCGATTTGACAGGTGCCTTCATGCGTCGTGATCCACGGCGCGAAACGCCTTGATGCGCTCGAACAGCGCGGTCGCATATTCCGGATCGAGCGGCGTGTCGCCGATCAGCGCGGCATAGAGATCGGGATCGGGTACCTCGATCAGGCGTTCCAAGTCAGCCAGTTCGTCATCGCGCATGTCAGCTATCTCGGCATCCGCAAAGCGTCCGAGGATGAGGTCCATCTCGCGGGTACCGCGATGCCAGCAGCGAAACAAAAGCCGCTTGCGGCGGTCATCCAGGCCACCGCTCGATCGTGTCGTACCTGTCATTTCCCTGTCCCATCCGAACGCCAAAAGCCCGGACGTGCCGGGCGGGGTTGATATAGCGGGCGTAGCGGCGAATGTCAGCCCCGTAGCTGTCCGAATTATCGATTGAATGTCAGTGCGAGCGACCAAGCAATCCAAGAACAGGAAGAAATCAAAATGGATTGCTCCGTCGCTGCTCGCCTTACGGCACTATTGCTTCCACCGCATCCCGTCAGGATCCCGATACGCCCCAGCATGACGGGCCGACCACATAGGGATGGTTTGGGACGAACGGAATTAGGATTTTTTGCGCAGATGGCGCCGGACGGGTGAAAACAAATTGAGCCAGTCCAACGACGTTCTTATGATCGTAGAGCGCAATACCGCAGCCTATTGCGCAAAGTAGCATGCGGGAATGGTGGATGATGTCTTCGGATCAATCCACCCGGCATCTACGACTTGTCCGCTTGGCTGCCGTCACCTCGGCAAGCAAATTTCATCACCTCATCCATTCGCCCGGACAAGACTTCAGCCATGCTTTTTCTGGGCGCTCATCGTCTGCAAATCATACGTGCACTTCTACGGGCAGCGCTCGTCCTATTCGTCCTCTCGCTCATCTTACCGTCGGTTTCGAAACAGCAGAATTTTCGCTTGGATCTCTGGTGCAAAGCTCCCGTGTGGGAGCCGGGATTTGGGTTCCTCTTGTTTGGACCGCTTGGCTTCCTGGACGCGCAATTTGGATGGATCGCAAATCCGTTGATGCTTTTTGCGGCACTAATCAAGATTCGCAAGCCCGGCTTTGCATTACCCGCTGCCATCCTTTCGGCCGCCATAGCGGCCGTTGCCTTCACTGTCTTCACTGCATTTTCGTACACCCGTGACTGGCATGATGGCGGCGTAGGCATAACGGTGTGCGGCTTTGGTCCGGGCTACTATCTCTGGCTGGCCTGCTCCATTCTTGTGTTGATTGCGACACTGTTGAAGGTAGCCAGGCGATTTGACGCGTCGAGGCAGGAATGAGGCGGCATCGTGTGGACCGATGTGCGGTTATCCCGGATAAATTCGAACCACGATGAGGGACGCAGCGACAAAGCGGGGCTTGCGGCTTTTTCGTTTCGCCGTTATGTGTCCGCCCGATCGATAGCCGATTGGGCACGATCATCAGGGAGAAGGCTCGATGACATCGTCTCGCCGCCCCGTCGAGGGCATCGCCTGAGGGCGTGTGCGTTAGCCACGCTGCTTGGGAAACCACGCGCTTAAGTCAGCGAACGCTGGACTGTGCGCGTCGACGATTCCAGATCTCTCGAAAGTTTTCCAATGGGCACTTTTCCCAAAGTGGACGGCTGCGCGCCGATCCACGTCTTCGCCTCGTCCAAATCCTGGATCGAGGGCAATGCTACACTACAACTGCAACAGGTGGCCGGATTGCGCAGCGTCCGCGCGGTCGCCGCGATGCCGGACCTTCATCCCGGCAAATACGGCCCGGTGGGCTGCGCCGTTCTGTCTGATCTCATTCACCCGCAACTGGTCGGCTCCGACATCGGCTGCGGCATGGGGCTGTTTCAGCTTGATGTCGCCGCGCGCAAGCTGCGGCTCGATCAACTGGCCGGGCGCTTGCACGCGCTCGATCAGCCATGGGATGGCGACACCGGCAACGTCCTGGCTGACGCCGGCCTTCACGTCACTGCGTTCGATGCTTCGCTGGGCAGCATCGGTGGCGGCAACCACTTCTGCGAATTCCAGGCGATCGAGGAAATCCTTGAGCCTGACATCGCAGCGCTGGCCGGGCTCGACCGCGACCATGCCTATGTCCTGGTCCATTCCGGTTCGCGGGGCCTCGGCTTCTCGATCCTGGAGCGAGAGATGCGGAATGGACAGGCGACGCTTGATCCCGCGAGCGAAGACGGCAGCGCTTACATGGATGCGCATGACCACGCGGTGCAGTGGGCCAGGCTCAACCGCCGCATCATCGCCGAACGCGCGGCCGCCGCTGCGCGTGCGGACCTGCGTGCTGTGAACGATCTTGCGCACAACATGGTCGAGCGTCAGGCCGATGCGGGCGGCAACGTGATGGCGCTGCATCGGAAAGGTGCAGCGGCTTCCGATCGCGGCCTCGTACCGGTGCCGGGATCGCGCGGGACGTTGTCGTATCTGGTGGAGCCGCTGGCGGCGATGCGAACCGATGCGCTCGCCTCCCTCGCCCACGGTGCCGGTCGCAAATATGACCGCGCCTCCATGCACGGCCGTATCAGGGTCAAGAAATCCGACGTGGCGCGACTGGAGCGCAATCCCTATGGCGGCATCGTCGTCTGCGGCGATCGCGGCTTGCTCGCGGAAGAGGCGCCGGAGGCCTACAAGAACATCGAGCGTGTCATCGCCGATCTCATCGAGTTCGGACTGGCGCGCGTGGTGGCGACATTCCGGCCGCTCGTGACGTTCAAGAAGGCGCAGTCCAGCGTCGCGCTCGGTGCGGCCCGACGGGAGAAATCCTGGAAGGAGGATCGCCGATGATCCGGCTTCTCTTCACCAGCGGGCGCGGCCCGGCGGAATGCCGGATCGCGGTTCGGAAGGCTGTTGCAGCACTCGCGGCGGAGGCAGCGTCGCTCGGCCTTGAAACCGACTGCGTAGAAGGCCCCAGCCCGGACAAGCATGGTCCGGGCTCGGCCATCGTCGTAGTCCATGGCGAGGCCGCGACGGCGTTCGCACGGCCGTGGATCGGCGCGATCCAGTGGGTGGCGCAAAGCCCGGTTCGGCCGCATCACAAGCGCAAGAACTGGTTCATCGGCGTTGTCGAGCTTCCGGCGCCGCCGGAAGCACCGAAGGCGCTGGCGGCGCAGGATGTCCGCTTCGAAGCCTTCCGTGCCGGCGGCCCCGGCGGCCAGCATCAGAACAAGACCGAGAGCGCCGTGCGCGCGACGCACATCGCGAGCGGCCTCTCCGTCGTGGTGCGGGAGGAACGCTCGCAGCACCGCAACAAGGCGCTGGCGCTGGAGCGGATCGCGGCGCTGCTCAGGCTGCAGGGTGAGATGGCGGCGATCACCGCGCAGAGCGATGCGCACGCCGCGCATGACCGTCTCGAGCGCGGGCGGCCGATGAAGCGGTTCAAGGGCGAGGCATTCCGGGCGTATTAGTATAGATTAACGGCAATGCCAGAGGCACTTCATGGCGAAATGCATCGCGTTGTGTCGCTATAGCTGCCGCCTCACTGCCCTGGAACGCGGGATTGTACAATGACGAACGTGGTACAGGTTTACGACTATCGGTTTTCCAACCCCGAATATGAGATTATGCGCTTTCGAGTGCGAATTTCCGAAATTGCAAAGTCCCTTGGGTTTGAGGTCGAGAGTTGGGATGACCAACTTGGTCCAGCTCAAGGCATGTGCCTCAGGCTTCCCACGGGACGGGTGGTCGTATTTCTTGAGCTGCAACACTCAATCACTTACCACGGCGAGAAAGGGCCATACGTCCAGGTCGATGCCGCGTTGCTTGCGGAGTTCGGCGTTGAGCCTTTGATAGACGAAGTGCTGACGGGTCTCGGTTTATCGGATCAATTGGTTGATTGGCGGGCAACAAGCGAACAGAAGCAACATGCGATTGATGCCATGAAATGGGCGGCACCTCACAAAAAAGGAAAAGGAATGACTTGATGCCACCTGCAATGACGTCGAACTAGATTGTCGCTATGCGCCCCACCCTGCTCAACCCCTTGTTTGCATCGGTCACGACCCTTCCAGGCGTCGGGCCGAAGCAGGACAAGCTGCTGCGCTATCTGCTGTCGCGCGATGAGACGCCGCGGCTGGTCGATCTGCTGTTGCACCTGCCGGCGAGCGTGATCGACCGCCGGGCGCGGCCGAAGATTCGCGAGGCGGCGCAGGGAACCGTGGTGACGCTGGAAGTCACCATCGACCGCCATCGCCCGCCACCGCCGCGCAATTCGCGCGCGCCCTATCTCGTCTATGCCTCGGACGATACCGGCGACGTGGTGCTGACGTTCTTCCGCGCCAAGCCCGGCTATGTCGAAAAGCTGCTGCCGGTCGGCGAAAAGCGCTACGTTTCCGGAACGCTGCAGATGTATGACGGCATCCCGCAGATCGTGCATCCCGACCGCGTCGTCGATGAGGCGGCATTCTCAAAATTGTCCGGCATCGACCCGGTCTATCCGTTGACGGAAGGTCTGGCGTTGGGATCGCTGCGCCGGGCGATCGCGCAGGCGCTGCAGAAGCTCCCCGAACTTCCCGAATGGATCAGTCCGGAAGTCATCCGCCGCTGCAGCTTTCCGTCGATCCGCGAGGCGCTGAACCGCGTGCACGTGCCGGTCGAACTCACGGACATTTTGCCTGATGGCCCATTCTGGTCCCGGCTGGCGTTCGACGAATTGCTGGCCGGCCAACTGGCGCTGGCGCTGGTGCGCGCGCAACTCCGGCGGCCGGCCGGCGACCGCAACGCCGGCGACGGCCATTTGCGCCACAAGATCATCGACGCGCTGCCCTATGCGCTGACAGCGTCACAGCGCGAGGCGATGGCTGCCATCGCCGAAGATCTGCGCCAGCCGGTGCGGATGCTGCGGCTGCTGCAGGGCGATGTCGGCTCCGGCAAGACGGTAGTGGCGCTGCTGGCCGCGGCTGCGGTCAACGAGGTAGGCAAGCAGGCCGCGCTGATGGCGCCGACCGAAATCCTCGCGCGCCAGCACATCAAGACCATCGCGCCGCTGGCCGAACGCGCCGGCTTGCGGGTTGCCATCCTGACCGGCCGCGAGAAGGGCAAGGAGCGGCGCGAGATTTTGGCGCGGCTCGAAGCCGGCGAGATCGATTTTCTGGTCGGCACCCATGCGCTGATTCAGGACGACGTGATCTTCAAGGCGCTGGCGCTGGCCGTGGTCGACGAACAGCACCGTTTCGGCGTCCGCGAACGCCTTGCGCTCACCAACAAGGGCGAAGCCGTCGACGTGCTGGTGCTGAGTGCAACGCCGATCCCGCGCACGCTGGTGCTGACCTATTTCGGCGACATGGATGTCTCGGAGCTGCGGGAGAAGCCGGCCGGCCGACAGCCGATCGAAACCCGCGCGGTCCCGGCCAGTCGCCTCGACGAGGTCGTCGATGCCGTTGGTCGCGCGCTCAAGGCCGGCAAGCTGGTCTACTGGATTTGTCCGCTGGTCGAGGAATCCGAGGCCGAAGGGACCGAGCACCTCACCAACGCCACCGAGCGTTTTGAGAAACTGCAGAAGCGATTTGGTGAACGCGTCGGCCTCGTACATGGCCAGATGAAGGGCACGGAGAAAGATCGCGTGATGGCCCAATTCGCCGCGCACGAGATCGGGCTGCTGGTGGCGACCACGGTGGTCGAGGTCGGCGTCGACGTTCCGGCCGCGACTATCATGGTGATCGAAAACGCCGAGCGCTTTGGGCTCGCGCAATTGCATCAGCTGCGCGGCCGGATCGGGCGCGGCTCGGAGGCGTCTACCTGCCTTCTGCTCTACAAGGAGCCGCTCGGCGAAATGTCGAAGGCGCGGCTGAAGGTGATCCGCGAGACCACCGACGGCTTTCGGATCGCCGAGGAGGACCTGAAACTGCGCGGCGAAGGCGACGTGCTCGGCATCCGCCAGAGCGGCCTGCCCGGCTACCGCATCGCCCGCTCCGACGTCCACGCCCAGCTGATCACACAGGCGCGCGACGAGGCGCTGCGGATCATGAAGGACAACCCGAAACTCAGAGGCGAGCGCGGCGAGGCGCTGCGCTGCCTGCTTTATTTGTATGAGCGCGACGAAGCCGTGCCGCTGATCGGCGCGGGATGACGCGCCATGGCGTCGGCGATGCGACCCCGATAGAGCTCGGTGCCCTCGACGATCTTGTCGAGCAGATCCTCCAGCGCCCAGAATTTCTCGTGGACATCGAAGGTGACGGCGCGGCTGTCGGTGCACTCGAATGTACCGAGACGCTGGTGGTAGAGCTTTGCCAGCTTCGGATAGCCCATCGGTTCGGCCATCGCCGACAGCGCGAGAAAAACCGAAAGCTCGTCCGCCAGCTCGGGATGGCGGCCACTCTCGGTCATCAGCCACTTGTAGAGATCGGGATGGAAGTTCGTGAACACGCCGGTGAAGCCGCGTGAGCCCCCTTCCATCGCATCATAGGCAATTGCCGCATTGGCATTGACGATGGCAAGCGGCGTCCCATGCGTCAGCACCACCCGGCGCATCACCGTTTCGAGGTCGCAGGAGACGTCCTTGAGGATGACGAAGCGGCCGCTATGCGCGCAGAACATCAGTTCGTCGTCGCTGAGCAGACGGCGATAGGGCGCCGGGCACTCATAGAGGCCGAGCGGAATTTGCTTCGGCAGCCGGTCGAGCAGCCATTTCAGATCGTCGATGAACTTCGTCCCGCCTTCCTGCCTGGCGTCGAGACGGTTGGTGACCAGCACCATGCCGTCAACGCCTGTTGCAGCAATCGCGGTCAGTTCGGAGAGCTGATCCTCCAGGCTTTCGCTGATGTGGCCGGAGGCGATGACGGGGACGCGGCCGGCGGCGGCCTTCTTGACGAAAGCGGCGAGCTCGACGCGTTCGCCGAGCGTGAGGAACTGCATCTCGCTGGACTGGCAGACCGCAAACAGCGCGTCCGAGCCATTGTCGATGTACCATTCCACCAGCCGGCCGAGGCCGGGATAGTCGATCCCGCCGCTTTCGGTGAACGGCGTGATCATCACGGGAATGATGCCCTGGATCTTTTTCTTCATGTTCGGCCTGTCTATGACGGCGGAGAAACGTCGCGCCCTACTCCACCTTCACCTTGGCCGGAGCCGGCTGCAGCGCGGCGGCGGAATTGGCGACGCGCGCGGCGTTCGCCATGCCGGCCAGCGCGGCGTTGCGTTTCTGCGGGTCGGAGCCGGGCTGCACCACGCCGGCCGACATGATCAGGGTCGCCGCGTCCTCGGTGCTCATGTCGACTTCGATGATCTTGCTCCTGGGCACGTAGAAGAAGAAGCCCGTGGTCGGGTTCGGCGCGCAGGGCAGGAACACCGAGATGTGCTCCTCCTGGCCGGGAAGCTGGCTGGCGATATTCGCGCTCGGCGACTGCGAGATCAGGACGATCGACCACATGCCCGGCGAGGGAAACTCGACGAGGCCGACCCGGCGAAAGCTCGAGCCCTTGCCCGAGAACAGCGTTTCGAACACCTGCTTCAGGCCGCGATAGATCGCGCGCACCACCGGCATGCGGCCGAGCAGCCGTTCGCCGAGATCGACCAGCGTCCGCCCGATCAGATTGGCGGTGAGAAAACCCAGCATCGTCAGCGCAAACACCGCGACGATCAGCCCGGAGCCCGGCAATCCGAACGGCAGGTAGGTTTCGGGCCGGTAGGCCGTGGGCACGAACGGGCGGACGATGCTGTCGACCCAGTTCACGAACCACCAGGTCAGGTACAGGGTGATGGCGACCGGCCCTGCGACAATCAGTCCGGTCAGGAAATAGTTCCGGAAACGGGCAACCAGCCCGGCGTGGTGCTCTTCCGGAAGGGGTTCCTCCGGAGGCGCGGTCGGGGGCAGTTCTTCGCGGTTCATCGTGGTTCCAGGTCGGAGCAGCCGGCTTGATCCCAGCTAAGCCATCCTAGCAGGTTTTTGAAGACCCAGCGTGACAGCCAATGGACTTGACTAGAGCCTTTTCCGTTTCAATTGAATCGAAACGGAGCTCTAGATTCCTATTTTGACGCGTTTTCTTGACGCGAACCGGGTCCACTTCGCTGGAAAACGCTCTATTCGACCGTTACCGATTTGGCGAGATTTCGCGGCTGATCCACGTCCGTGCCCATCACCACGGCGGTATGATAGGCCAGCAGTTGCACCGGGACGGCGTAGACCATCGGCGTGAACGTCGCCGCCATGTCGGGCAGCACGATCGTGACCAGTGATTCGATGGTGGCTTCTGCCGCCCCCTTGGCGTCGGTCATCAGGATGATGTTGCCGCCGCGCGCCGCGACCTCCTGCATGTTGGACACGGTCTTCTCGAACACCCGGTCGTGCGGCGCGATCACCACGACCGGCATGGTCTCGTCGATCAGCGCGATTGGCCCGTGCTTGAGTTCGCCGGCGGCGTAGCCTTCGGCGTGGATGTAGGAAATTTCCTTCAGCTTTAGCGCGCCCTCGAGCGCCAGCGGATAGCTGGTGCCGCGGCCGAGATAGAGCACGTCCTTGGATTTCGAGATGTCGCGGGCAAGCTTCTCGATCTGCGGCTCGATGGTCAGCGCCGCCGCCATCAGGCGCGGGATCTCGACCAGGCCATGGACAAGCTTGGCTTCATCCTCGTCGGACAATTCGCCGCGCGCCTTGCCGGCGGCGACCGCGAGCGAGGCCAGCACCATCAACTGGCAGGTGAAGGCTTTTGTCGAGGCGACGCCGATTTCGGGACCGGCCAGCGTCTGCAGCACGGTCTCGCTTTCGCGCGCGATCGTCGAGGTCGGCACGTTCACCACCGACAGGGTGTGGGCGCCCTCGCCCTTGGCGTAGCGCAGCGCGGCCAGCGTGTCGGCGGTCTCGCCGGACTGCGAAATGAAGATCGCAAGATCGCCCTTGCGCAACGGCGCCTCGCGGTAGCGGAATTCGGATGCGATATCGATTTCGACCGGCACCCGCGCCAACCGCTCGAACCAGTATTTGGCGACGTAGCCGGCAAGGTTCGCGGTGCCGCAGGCCGTGATCGAAATGCGCTGGATATCCTTGAAGTCGAACGGCAGCGTGACCGGCAGCATCACGCGCTCGCTCGCCATGTCGATATAGCGCGCCAGCGTGTGGCCGACCACTTCCGGCTGCTCATGGATTTCCTTGGCCATGAAGTGGCGGTAGTTCGCCTTGTCGACCAGCGAGGTCGAGGCTGAGTGCTTGACCGCGTCGCGGTGAACGATGGCGTTGTTCTTGTCGTAGACGGTCGCGCCCTTGCGCGTCAGCACCACCCAGTCGCCGTCCTCGAGATAACTGATCGTATCGGTGAACGGCCCGAGCGCGATCGCATCCGAGCCCAGATACATTTCGCCGTCGCCGTGCCCCACCGCCAGCGGCGGGCCGTTGCGCGCGCCGATCATCAGGTCGTCGTCGCCGGCGAAGATGAAGCCGAGCGCGAACGCGCCGCGCAGTTCCGACAGCGCCGCCCTCACCGCCTCGACCGGCTTGACGCCCTTCTGCAGAAAGCTGTCGACGAGATGGAGCACGATCTCGGTGTCGGTTTCGGTCTTGAACACCGTCCCCTTCTTTTCGAGCGCCTCGCGCAGCTCGCGAAAATTCTCGATGATGCCGTTGTGAACCACGGCGACGCGCTCGGTCGCGTGCGGATGCGCGTTGTTCTCGGTCGGCTTGCCGTGGGTTGCCCAGCGCGTATGCCCGATGCCGGTGTGCCCCGAGAGCGGTTCGGCTTGCAGCCGCTTTTCGAGGTTCTTCAGCTTGCCCTCGGCGCGGCGGCGCGCGAGGTGATCGCCTTCCAGCGTGGCAACGCCGGCGGAATCATAGCCGCGATATTCAAGCCGCTTGAGTGAGTCTACCAGGAGCTCCGCGACCGGAGCTTTTCCAAGAATGCCAACAATGCCGCACATGCGGTTCAATTTCCCCAAATCGACGAATAGCGTCGCAACCCGCTCATCTCTTAACGAGAAATGAAGTCCGACTGATACTCAATAATTATTGCGGATTGAGACAGCCTTAAGCGGAAAGCTTAATGGGTAGCCAAACCGGGGATTAGTCATACCGGGCCACCAGCCCCTCATGGTGAGGAGCGCGGAACGCGCGTCTCGAACCATGAGGTCCCGACCGTGGCCTACATCCTTCGAGACGCCCGCTATGCGGGCTCCTCAGGATGAGGGTTCGACGGTTATCAGATCAGTAATCACATCCGCGAGGCCCACGGAATACGGCTCCGCGATCTCGCGGCATGATCTGCCCGAGGCCTGACCTTGGTTCCCTCCAGAGAGAGGGAGCAGGGAATGCCGGATGCGCGCTGCACCCGCGGTCTCGCGTGCAATGTGAAGTAAGGAAACGCACACGAGCATACAGGTTCAGCGGAGGCAATCCGGCATTCCCTGCGCAAGGAAGTATATAGACGAAAAACACTTCGCTAAATCAAAATGATAAGGCAGATGTGTCGCCATTTGTGCCGCGATCCGCCAGAGCTACAATTTGCTGTGAAAAATTTTCGTGAATCACCGACGGTGAAAGGCAATGACCAAGATCCTGACGGCCCTGCTGACACTCGCGACGATGACCGGCGCGGCCGCTGCTCGCAATGACGGCTTTCCGTTAGGTTGGATATACATTCCGACAGCCGACCTAGATTGCAATAAGGGACGTTGCGATATCATGGCGGCAACAGTCGAAGCGCATTCCCGACCGGATAAGAAGTCTCCCGTTGTTGCCACTCTCAAAGGCGGAACAACCGCCGCACTTGTTCAAGACAATGTTCCTTACAAATGGAATTTTATCGTCTTGAATTGTTCGGCCGTCCGGAATGACGACGGGTCGTTATCGTGCAAATAGATTAATGGGGTGGCATGACTAAGATTCTGTTCGCCCTCACCCCTGCCGCGCTCGCCACCAAGGTCTCGGCGCAACAGCGCACGTTCTACGACGCCACCGGAAAGATCGTCGGCCGCTCCTCGACCGACAGCCAAGGCACGGTCACTAACTACGACAGTCGCGGCCGGGCCATCAGCCGCGAGACGACGAGCAGCGGCACGACGACGGTGTACAACGCGAGCGGTCGCAATGTCGGAAGGTTCACGACCAAGCGCTGAAGGCAGACGGGACAATTGTCCCACCCCACCTTCTAGCGCGTGTCATCGAGCGATGCGCGAGATGATGGATAGCGGCGCAGCACTGACACTGGTCAACGAGAAATTCGGCCTCGTCGTGCCAGTCGACGACATTTGCATTTGGCGGCAACCCCAGCTCAGCCTTCTCCCTTCCGTTATGGGTGGCGGGTATTCAACAGCGGTGATGATGGCCTCTGGCGGTGCGACCGTTTCCAGCACGACGCTGCCTTCACTCATGACGCGATAGGTCTCCGCGAACTGTTCGGCCATCGCGAGATTCGAGGTCCAGGAGATGCCGTAGGCAGCGCGCCGTCGCTCCAGCGCACCGACCCCGCGATAGAGCCGCGGCCTCGCCGTAGCTTCCAGATCGGCGTGTCACGCGCCCTGCGGATAGCACCAACGGCAAGCTCGCCCATGTCTTACATCGGCAGCATTCGATCTCCAGCCAGCCGTAACCGCTATTCAGGCATTGGCCTATCGTTGGAGACGGCTGGGCGGGGCCGCCATAGCCTTCCATGCGGACGGACCACGCTTCTCCCGGCACACAACTGTTTAACCATCCGTTAACCATGGCTATTCATGATGCTGCCCGTGTGTGTTCGCGACGAGTTGAACTACATGGCGCAGCGTATTTCCAGAGCGTCAGTTGTTGGGGATGAGGACGCCCCGAGCTTTCCCTCCCCGCTGGCACCAGACGAGGGAGCAACAGCCCTCGATCTGGTATATCAAGCGGCGATGTTTTCCGCGGCATGGAGAAGCACGCCCGCGAGACCGAAGCCCGCGCCCAGTCAATTTGCGCGAGCGCCTTAGAAGGATTGCGGCTTGCCGAAATGCGAGCGGAGGCCGCCCGAGCGAGCACAACGTGAACTCATCGTCACCGCCGAACGCAAGCTGCAACATGCGTGCCGAGCGCTGGAACAAGCCCGGTCCTGTATTGAAGCTCAGAAGGATAAGTTGACGGCCGTAGAGCTTCGCGCCGAAGTTGCTGAAGCCGATGCACGACGAGCAAAGGAGGCGCTCGCGCTCGTTGAAGAGGCCATTCGCAAGCGTCTGCTTTGCGCAAACCCGGATGCCGATGTCAGGTTGACAGCGGTAGCCTGATCCATCGCGACTGCCATTGTTTACTGGGTGCTGCCGGAGGCAGGCGCGGCACGAGCGAACACCCTGCTGTGAATTTGACGGCAGCCGCCTCCCCTAGGTCCACCATTTGAAAACGGACGGCGCATGGCTCGCGGTTTAAGTACGAGTGTATCGCGCGCGCCAATTCAAAATGACAAAGCTGAACGATAACCAGCTATTAACCAAGTTGGATTATCTGGAGAGTTGGGCATTCGGGGCGCGTGTGCTGGCTTGCGGGCCAGCCGGTAGTGTAGGCGTGGACCCATGGCCCTTGACCCCGAAGAGTTCGTCACCCTGACAGATCACGGTTCGATGAAACTGCGCGCGGCCGTATTGCGCGCGATGACGTTGCTGCCCAAGGAGCGCAAGCGGACAACAATCGTCCGCGAGGGTGAACCGGCGATCCTGAATTTCGAGCAGATCAAAAACCTTGCGGCGCAGTGGGACGAACGGCTCGTGCCAATCGACTGACTGGTTTCCCTACGACGAAACTCGCTATCGAGTGCGGCTGGCTTGGAATGCACGAATCCGGGACCTTCGTGACCTTCACTTCAGCCGGCGCTGAGGTGTTCACCTAAAACACCCGATGGGTTGAGTTTTTGGTCCGCCCAACGCGTCGCGCGGGCGTCTTGCATCGATAGCTAGTTGGGCGGGAATAGCACGTAAAGCACGAGTGCGACCACCGCCGCCGCGGTGACGACTTCCAAGACGATCGCGGAATGAGATCGCTGCATCGACGGAAGCCCTCCAGTAAAGGATAGCCCCGGCGCGGGCCCACGTGACGCCGGACTTCCCGCACGAAGACGGAACTTTAAGAAACGGCTCTGACGGGGCTGGGGGCTGATATGCCAGAGCCGTCCCTCAAGGTGCGCCCATCCGAACGCCGAATCAGAATACCGGGATAAAGTGGCAAAACCGTGCACCCCGAGCGCGGGAAACTTGGCTCGAGGAAAACGATCCCCGAAGGCGTGGTGTTTGAGTACGAGGTTCTGGAATGAAAGAGGCCGCCAACTGAGGCGGCCTTACTAGCCATCCAGCGCGCGCAATCGCGCGCTGGAGCAGCTTGTCCCTCTACTTCTTCATGCCGGAGTCGCGTTGATTTTTCTCATATAGCTCGCGGTCAGC
>NZ_LLYB01000070.1:40389-42604 GCF_001440475.1 Bradyrhizobium lablabi
GCGGAGCTGCGCCACCCGTGTTGGTGGTCGTGGCGGCGGCGGCAGGTGCCTTCGGCTTCGTCGTTTTCTTGGCTGCCAAAGCGCCAGAAGTGGAGACAGCGAAGATCGCAAGACCGACAAGAATTNTTTTCTTCATGCTCAGCTCTCCCTTAACTTGGAAAAAGGACGCGCCGGCAGTCGAACATAGAGCTCGCATCACGGCAAGCTGGAGTGCTACGCTCTAGGCATGACACGTTCCCATTGCGAAAGGCCCGCCAGCGCGAACCGGCGAACGCAGGATCTCTCGACCCCGTGAACTGACTTCACCGCTTCGGTTCCGAAGAAACGATCCCGAAGCCATTTTCTTTTTGAGTGAAGACGGCCGGAAACAATCTCCTGTCAATCTGCAAATGTGACGAGCTCAAGAGGCGCTTTGCTTCTCGGCGCGTTTCCTCCCAAGACTTGGGCCGCCGAACGCCGGCGGCCCTTTTTTTGAGCGGAGCTGTCGAAGGAGGCTTTGATGCGCATTCTGGCCTTGACGATATTGGCGATCGGGACCGTCGCAATACGGCCGGCGGCCGCCCAGATGTACGATCCCGCTTACCCGGTTTGCCTGCGGGTATATGGCCCGGCCACCTATTACGAATGCAGCTACACGTCGCTGCCTCAATGCAACGCGTCGGCATCGGGCCGCTCGGCACAGTGCGTCATCAATCCGTATTTCGGGCGCGCGCAAGAACCCGCGGGTTATCGGCGGCATCGCCGGGTCTACTAAAGTGAACCGCATTGGCCGCAGGACCGCCTACGCCGTGCTCGTGGTGCTGGCGATCGTCTGGCGAGCGTTCGGGTCCCTGTAAGGAACGGCCGGTGCGGGCCTCCCGCCGACCGAGCCATCATCATCGGCGCGTGAGGATGACACCCACCAGGAATGCAATAGCTAACGCCTGGATGGGCGCCTCGCGCGTAGCGGCGCTTACGCGGTCGAGCCATGTCTGGGGTGGCGCGAGCTCGTCGGCAAGGTCCGAGGACATGCTGCGGATCGCATCCACGGCGCTATCGATCCGTTGTTCAGCCCTTTCAACCGACGCGGGAGTATCGTCACTATTCATGAAGACTCACAGCGTGTCGGGGGTGCGCACTGGAGAGGATTTGTCCTCGTTGCGCAGCTCCTGTTCAGCCAAGTTCCAAAACTCTTTCTCACGGCCAACCGGGATGCCGGCCTGTTCCCAGAGCTGATACGCTCGGGCCTCGATCTCTTCCTTGCTCGGTTCGGGCATCACATCCTCCGAGTTAGAGCACGGCCCCTCCTCTGGGGTAATGGGGGCTTATCGACGGGACCGTGCTAGGCCAGAACTTTTTGAAACTGGCCCATGGATTCAAGTCCACATGAAGCCGCTAGTTCCTAGCTGCCCCACAGGACCGTCCCGCTCCTCGCAAGGATTCCGTCGCCGCCATGCGGCACGGCGGAATACCCGGCAGGCTACATCGCGCGATTTCACCAGGCTGGCTGGAATTGTCACAAGAGGGGAACGGTTGTGAAGCTAACGCAAAACGGCGCCGCACTATTTGCCTAGTGCCAATGCTCCAGCTCCGGAGACATCGTATCTTCGAAGGTCGTGGGTGCGTTTTTAGAGACCAACCCTGTGTGAGTTACTTCACAGCAGTAACGCCAAGTCTGCCTCNACCCTCCGGTAGCGTAACGTAAGTGGTGAAACCTTCAGCAGAGGCGCCGGATNAAACAACCGAGCGCTATAAGGAGACGTGACATGGCAGCGTTAGAAAAGATTAGTGTTCGAATCAGGACCGGCAATCGAGCAGGAGGCGGAACAGATGGCGATATTTATATTGGCATCTGCGGGCGCGAGTTCTTCATTGACTCACGCCGCACGGCAACAGACGACTTTGAGCGAAACTCCGATCGCACCTATATACTCGGCTCAGGCAGCAATGTTCGTAATAGCGTAAACAACGATCCACGCTTGCCGTACCAGCTATTTACGGAGAACCTACCTCTAACTCCCACCTACATCCGGTTTGCACCGGAGGGCAATGACGACAATTGGAACCTGGAGTCCGTGACTGTAATAGTTAATGACGGAGAAGCGCAATTCCAGGCATTGGGAGGTAGTGACAATCTCTGGCTTGGAAGATTGTCAGGATTGTACTGCTATTTATTTAGAAACNACTGTCGGTTAATCAGGTCGCCTACCCGCAGCAGCGGTGGCAGCAAATTTCC
>NZ_LLYB01000070.1:42611-53960 GCF_001440475.1 Bradyrhizobium lablabi
TGGACCTGAGCGATCGGGAATTACGGTGACAGTGCGCCTAAATGTGCCGCGCCAGCAAGCCGTGGCCGCATTAAGTGTACTGACACCGTAATTTGCATCCCCCACAGCTGATTGTAGGTGAGCTGCTCGCGATCTCCGGCGTCGCCATTACACAGGCAAGACCGAGCGCTGGACCAATTTGAACCCGGAAGCACGTCGCGGCGACTTACGGGTTTGGCCCAAACGCGCTTTGGACGGGGATGAGATGTTCCGGCGTTGCCTTTTCCTGGCTCTCGCGTCCCTGACCATGTTCGCGCCGCCGGCCCGCGCGGCTGACAAGGCGTGGGAGGATTGCGGTCAGATCGGCGATGAGGATCGCAAGATCGCCGGATGCACTGATGTGTTGGCGCGCGGCGCGGCGGAGAGTGAGGCAAACCGCGCCAACGCTCTTGTCAATCGCGGCTACGCCTATTCCAGGCGCGATTACGACCGCGCGATCAAGGATTATGACGAGGCTGTCAGCCTCGATCCGAAGGCTGTGCGTGCCTATAACGCGCGCGGCCGTGCGTACCACATGAAGGGCGATTACGACCGCGCCATCAAGGACCTCGACGAGGCGATCCGCCTCAATCCACAATATGCGCTCGGCTATGAGGGCCGCGGAAAAGCCTATCACAGCAAGGGCGATCACGACCGCGCCATCAGGGATTTCGACGTAGCGCTCCGCCTCAATCCGAAATTTGCGGATGCCTATACCAATCGCGGGCTCGCCTACGCCGGCAAGGGTGAGCACGACCGCGCCATCAGGGATCATGACGAGGCTGTCAGCCTCGACCCGAATTTTGCGGATGCCTATTTCAACCGCGGGCTTGCCTACACCGGCAAGCGCGATCACGACCGCGCCATCAAGGATTACAGCGAGGCGCTCCGCCTCGATCCGAAAAATGCGAGCGCCTATCTGCATCGTGGGGGCGCCTGGTTCTTCAAAGACGACTACGACCGCGCCATCAAGGATTACGACGAGGCGATCCGGCTCGATCCGAAATATTCGCTGGCCTATGAGATTCGCGGGCGGGCCTATGAAAACAAGGGAGACACCGCCCGGGCCGGGAAGGATTACGACCAGGCGGCGCTGCTGCGGCGGAGCGCGGTTCAAGCCGCGCCAACGCCTCTTGACGATCCCGGCAAGGCCTCCGCCGAAAGCGGCGATCGCGACCGCGTCATCAAGGAGCTCGACGAGGCAATCCGGCGCGATCCGAAAGATGCGGTGGCCCATTACATTCGCGGCAGCGCCTACGCCAGCAAGGGCGACAACGATCGCGCCATCAAGGATTTCGACCAGGCGATCCGCATCGATCCGAAATCTGTGGACGCCTATTTCGACCGCGGCAATGTCCACAAGGGCAAGGGCGACAACGACCGCGCGATCAGGGATTACAGCGAGGTGATCCGCCTCGACCCGAAATATGCGGCGGCCTGGTACAATCGTGGCGTCGCCTACTCGCACAAGGGCGATCGCGACCGCGCCATCAAGGAGTTCGACGAGGCGATCCGCCTCGATCCGAAAGATGCGATGGCTTTCTACAGTCGCGGCAGCGCCTACTCCAACAAGGGCGACAACGATCGCGCCATCACGGATTTCGACGAGGCAATCCGGCTCGATCCGAAATATGTGGCCGCCTGGTACAATCGCGGCAATGCCCGCCGGGACAAGGGCGATGGCGACCGCGCCATCGAGGATTACAACGAGGCGATCCGCCTCGACCCGAAATATGCGGTTGCCTATTTCAATCGCGGGGCGGTTTATTTCATCAAGAGCGATTACGACCGCGCTATCCGGGAATTCGACGAGGCGATCCGGCTCGATCCGAAGGATGCGCAAGGCTATCACAATCGCGGCAGCGCCTATTCCAGCAAGGGCAATTACGACCGCGCCATCACTGACTTCAACGAGGCCATCCGCCTCGATCCGAAAGATGCGAAGGCCTATTACAGCCGCGGCAGCGCCTACTCCAGCAAGGGCGACAACGACCGCGCCATCAAGGATTGCAACGAGGCAATCCGCCTCAACCCGAAAAATGCGTGGGCCTATGGCATTCGCGGCGACGCCTACCGCGGCAAGCGCGATTTCGAACGCGCGGTGAAGGATTACGCCAGGGCGATCGAGTTGGCCGGCAAGCCGGAGAAGGCGCACTGGACCTACTGGCACCTTCGCGGCTTCAGCTACGAGCAGCTCGGCAAATGGCCTCAGGCCGAGGCGGATTATCTCAAGGCAATCGAGCTCGATCCCGATCAGCCCTCGGTTCTCAATAGTCTCGGCTTCAGCTGGGTCGATCGGAATCTCAAGCTGAAGGAAGGGCTGGCGCTGATCGAGAAGGCCGTCAGGCTCAAGCCGGACGACGGCAATCTGCTCGACAGCCTCGGCTGGGCGCACTACCGCCTCGGCGACTATCAGGAGGCGATCAAGCACATGGAGCGCGCGGCCGCTCTCGACCCGAACAGCAGCGAAACCAGAGACCATCTCGGCGATGCGTACTGGCGGACGGGACGTGAGGGCGAGGCGCGTAAATCCTGGCAGCAGGCGTTGTCGCTCAAGCCCGATCCAGCGGACGCGAAGAAGATCGAGGGCAAGATTGCCCGAGGGCTGGAAAAATGAGGCGCCTGGCGGTGCTCCGGCGACACGATGTTCATCAAGCAAGCTACCCGGATGAACGCGCTGCGCTCATCCGGGCCACGCTTGCTGTTTGGCGTTGTCAGACCTGCTAGCCAGCGTTACCGATCACCAGTCGTCGTGATGGAATATACTCGACATCAATGCTGATGCCGTCTCCGTTTGATGGGTTCGCCGTGTAGACCGCGGACACCGACAGTTCCAACGGGCTCACGATCGACAGAATGGCGATGGTGAGCGGGGCCTCTCCGCTCGGGGCGGGCAGCATGTCCGCGATGCGGCAACAATCGTCCATCGTCGCCGCCAGCGGGGGCAATATGATGGTCTCGATCTGGCGTCTGGGAAGCGTAGCGGGGTTTGTGACATCGGGCTCGCGCGCGAGAACGACACCATGGATCAACGGTTGAACGAACTTCAGAACCTGCGCCTGCACAAGATTGAAATTCTGAATGTTGACCTCAGTCGCGTACAGGCCCGGCCGGGTACCTGCGACACAGCAACAGTCACCCCCCGTCTGTTTGCCGCACACGATCTTTACGCTGTACGTAAACAAGCCTCGTTCTGCGGCCGCAGCATGCATTTCGCGCAGATTATCGAGGAGCGGATGGACTTGGCGGTCAGCGTTTGCGTGCGTTTGGTTCGTAGCCATCTCGACCTCCGCGAAGGGGTTTGAGGGTTGAGGCATACGAACATAGCGATCAATTCAACCACAGGTATATGATTTGGCTCACACGCGGAAAACGATTACGTCACGAAATCGCGCACTGTGCGAAGAGTCGTCAAATCGTGGAGCACGTGGAGCGCATCATCAATAACCCGCTACCGGGTGACGGTCATCGCAAGCCTGCATTCGCGCAAGGATATACGGGAACAACCCCGGATGTCGCTGCGCTCATCCGCGCTTCGCTTGCTGCATCACGTTCGGGGTGAATACTAATGCTCGCACGGGCAGTGGCCCGATCACCTGAAAACAAGTAGCCCGATCGCCACACCGAACAACGCGGCAGACCAGGTAAGCGAAATCCAGAAAAGCACATCGTTTCGGTTCATCAGCAGCTCCCGCCGGTATACCGATCCTTTCAAATTGGTCTGCACGACTCTCTTATTGATCTGCATCAAGCCCCTTCCGCTTCCTCCTGATGGAGTCGTTTCGCGTCTAGGACAGGACGCACAAGAGAGTGACGGCTCCGGCGTACCCTGCCCAGATCGCTTGCGAGGGAGGGGATCCCCATGGCTGACCACGGCCCTACTATTTCCACTGAATCCGACACTGAATCCAACCTGGCATCGCCGGCCCTGCGGACCTCCGCGGTCACTCGCCGCACGCTGCTCGGCGGGGCCGGCATCGCCGTCGGCGCCGCCGTGTTGACTTCGCCGCCGGGCGTGCCCGGAGTAGCCCCGGCCGCAGCGCAGACTGTGGGCGTGGGCGTGAGCACGGAGGCGCGACCGCTCGACGCAGCGTTCAAGCGCCGCGCCTTCGAAGTCCGCGCGGCCTGCGCGAGCACCAACGAGAAAATTGCCATCCCGCCCCACCCGGCCAATGGCGATGAGGCGCGCTACACCAACAAGATCGGTTCCGATTCACGGGGCCTGCCGCACGACAAACGCGGCGAAGTGGAGCAAGCGGCATGGCAGGCCCTCTACGCCGCTTGCGAGTCGGCCGATCCCGCTGATTTCGAGAAAATCCCGCTCGGCGGCGCGCGCAAACTGGTCAATCCCATCGGCACACAGGCCGTCAGCCTGAGCGGCATCAACCCTACCCAGATTGCGATACCGCCGGCACCGGCGCTTGCAAGCGCGGAGCGCGGCGGCGAGGCGGTCGAGGTCTATTGGCAATCCCTGCTGCGTGACGTTCCGTTGACCGAGTTGCGCGACGACACGACCAATCGCGACGTGCTTGCAGCAACCGAGGAGATCAACAAGCTTGCCGATTTCCGGGGGCCGAAGTCCGGCGGGCGGGTCACACCCGGTACGCTGTTCCGTGCCAATGCGCTTTACTTCGACCCGACTGATCCGAAGGGCCGCTCGGTCACGCCGCCAGGTGTTCTGGACGGGCCGCTGATCTCGCAATTCCTGCTCCGCGACGTGCCCTATGCCTCGCAGTGGATCAGCGCTCAAATTCGCACCGCGTTGCCGACAAGCGAATTCCTGACCGACTACGAGGAGTGGCTGGCGACCCAGAACGGCGCCGCACCGAAACGCCGGATACAGTTCGACGCGACACCGCGATACATCGCGACAGGACGAGATCTCGCGGAGTATATCCACGCTGGTCCCGCACTTGGATGGGCGGCAGCATTGATCCTTGCCACCCCCGGCGGCGGAGCGGACCCACGCTACACCGGCATGTATCCGCCGACGGAGCCCGCGTCCTACCCGTCGAACCCGTACCGGAAATCGAAAACCCAGATGCCTGCGGGGGGCACCTTCGGATTGCCCTATGTGCAGGCGCTACTCGCCACGGGGATCAGCAACTCCGTCCGTGCGGCCTACTGGCAGAAGTACTTCGTGCACCGGGCGGTGCGACCGGAAGCCTATGGCGGTCTGGCGCATCATCGCCTCGCCAACGGCGTAAGCGACTACCCGTTGCATGAGAACTTCCTGAAATCGGAAGCCCTCGATCGCAGCAAGGCCAAATACGGCACCTACCTGTTGTCACAAACCTATCCGGAGGCCGCGCCGTTCCACTCCACCTATCCCGGTGGCGCCACGAGCGTTGGTGCCGTCACGGCGACCATATTGAAGGCGTTCTTCGACGAGAGCCGCGTCATCGCCAACCCGGTGCAGCCCGATCCGGCTGACCCGACGAAGCTCGTGCCCTATAGCGGTCCGCCGCTCACGGTCGGTGGAGAGCTGAACAAGCTCGCGGTGAATTTCGGTTTCGGACGGAATTGGGCGGGCATTCACTGGCGTTCCGACGCTTCCGCCTCCATGGCGATCGGCGAGGAAGTGGCGATCGGCATGCTGCGGGACGAGCGCACGACGCTCCGCGAGCCCTTCGAAGGCTTCTCGTTCACGCGCTTCGACGGCAGCCGTGTGACGATCTGACGGCCGCCGGGGCGATGCCTCTGCCGTGAGGCGCCGACGGCACAGCCGGCGCCTACCCCTCTTTCGCCGCCTTCGCCCGCATCTTCATCTCGCGGTAGCGCGCCGCGCCGCCGTCGCGATTGTTCTGCGGGCTGCGTTCCACGGCCATCGCATCATCGGGCACGTCCTTGGTGATGACGGAGCCCGAGCCGATATAGGCGCCCTTGCCGATCTTCACCGGCGCCACCAGCGAGGAGTTGGTGCCGACGAACGCGCCCTCGCCGATCGTGGTCTTGTGCTTGAAGAAGCCGTCATAGTTGCAGGTGATGGTGCCGGCGCCGAGGTTGGAATTGGCGCCGACATGGGCGTCGCCGACATAGGACAAATGGTTGACCTTGGCGCCCGCTTCGATCGTCGCGGCCTTGGTCTCGACGAAATTGCCGATCCGGACGCCGTCGCCGAGCGAGGTACCCGGGCGCAGCCGCGCATAGGGGCCGATCGACGCCTTCTTGCCGATTGACGTCTGCACGATGTGCGAGAACGAATGGATCACCGCGCCGTCGGCGATGGTGACGCCGGGGCCGATCACCACGAAAGGTTCGATGGTGACGTCGCTGCCGAATTTGGTATCGGCGGCGAGATGAACCGTCTCGGGCGCGATCAGCGTCACGCCGGCATCGAGCGCCGCCTGGCGCAGCCGCGCCTGCATCACCGCTTCGGCCTCCGCAAGCTGTGCCTTGTTGTTGATGCCGCGCACTTCATCCTCGCTGGTTTCGATCACGACGGCCTCCAATCCCATTTCCCTGACGATGGCAACGGCATCGACCAGATAATACTCGCCCTTGCTGTTGGCGTTGCCGATCCGGTCGAGAATTTCCAGCGCGCGGCGGCCCTCGAACGCCATCACGCCGGCGTTGCACAGCGTGACCTTGCGCTCTTCAGCGCTCGCGTCGGCATGCTCGCGGATCGCCATCAGGTGATCGCCTTCGAGCAGCAGCCGGCCGTAGCCGGTCGGGTCGGCTGCGCGAAAGCCGAGCACGGCGAGCGCCGCGCCCTTCTCCAGCGGCGCGCGCAGCCGCGCAAACGTCTCGGCCGAAATCAGCGGGGTGTCGCCGAACGCCACCAGGAGATCGTCGGCGCCGCGCGCGATTGCCTCCCGCGCGGCCAGCACGGCATGCGCGGTGCCGAGGCGCTCGGCCTGAACGAAGGTCGCAGCGTCGGCCCGTACGCGCTTGACCTCGTCGGCGACCGCCTTGTGGTCCGGCCCGATCACGACGGCGAGCGAAGCGCCCGCCCCGTGCGGTGCGGCGTCCAGCACATGCGCCAGCAGCGACTGGCCGGCGACGGGGTGCAGCACTTTCGGCAGCGAGGATCGCATGCGCGTGCCCTCACCGGCCGCAAGCACGACAGTCAGGCTGGATCGAGCGGTCATTCGGGTCCTCGGGCGAACTAAGAGCTATCGGCCGTCTTTAATTGTTTTCCCCCGGAGATCAAACCGATTCGCCGCCCAAAAACCTCCCGATTCAAGTGAGCGCGGCTTTTCCCTGTTAATGTTTGACTGGTGATTCGGCGGGCCTTGAGGAGGGCCAAGGGCGTTTGGCCAAAAAACCAGACCATCTCCCGGACTTCGAGGCGGACGACAGCGGTGGCATGCTCAGCAACCTGTTGGCCGACGAAGATGAATTCGACCGCCGCGCCCTGTGGCGGATCGCCTCCTGGGGATTCGGCGCGACCGGGGCGGTGGTTCTGGCCGTGATGGCCAACCAGTCGTCGTTCGGATTGAAGCGCGATCAGATCGCTGCCGCCGACCAGACCCGGCAGGCGCAGCAGATCCAGACGGTTGCCAGGGAAACCCAGAACGAGGCGCGGCGGCTCACGGCTGCAATCGAGACGCTCAATGGCGATCGTGACAGGCTGTATGCCCGCGTCACCAGCCTGGAACATGGGCTCGAATCCGTGACCGGCGCCGTTGCCCGGCAGGCGCCTGCTTCCGCGCCGCCGTCCGTTGCCAATGCGGAACCGCCGGCCAGCCAGCAGCCTTCGCCATCCGTCGCGCCGGTCGCCACCGCCCCGGCCGCAGCGCCCGCCGAGCCAGCCCCGGCGCCCCCGGCAAAGGAAGCCGCCAAGGCCGAAGCCATCAAGACGGATAGCACCAGGCCGGAAACGGCCAAGGCTGATATGCTCAAGGTTGAGCCTGCAAAGCCCTCGCTGGCCACGCCGCTGATGGCCGCGCAGTCGATGATGGCCCCACCCGATCCCGCGGCTGGCAGACTGATCGAGCCGGGTAAACCGCCGAACCCGGTTATCGCGAGCCCGATCCCCGACGTCGTGGCGTCGGCGCCATCAGATGCGGATGCGGACGAAGAGACTGCGCCGAAAGTCTCCCTGCAGCGGACCGAATTCGGGGTCGATCTCGGCACCGCCAATTCGGTGAACGGCCTGCGCGCGCTGTGGCGCGGGCTGTTGAAGTCCAGATCGAACGCACCGCTGGTAGCGTTGCGCCCAATCATCGTCATCAAGGAAAGCACGACCGGCCTTGGCATGCAGCTTCGCCTGGTCGCCGGTCCGCTGAACGACGCCGGCGCCGCCGCGAAGATCTGCGCCGTTCTGGCCGAAAACAACCGCCCCTGCGAAACCGCTGTTTTCGACGGCCAGCGGCTGTCGTTCAAACCCGACGATGCGCCGCCCACCGCGGCCAAGCCGCTTCAGCGCCGGCGCGCCGTCGCCAAGCGGTCGGCGGTCAGCGAGGAGGCGCCGAAGAAGCCGGAACCAGCGCCGCCGGCGACGCAGGCGACATTGTCGAACATTCTCGGCAGGAAGAGCACGCAATAGACTTGTGACTACAAAGCGTTATGCGAAATCCTTGAGCCGCATTCCTGCCCCCGCGGAACGCTTGTCCCAAAAGCCAATCCCGACCATATTGCCGCGATGAAAAAATCCCCGTTCCGGCTTACGCCCTATCAAGTCCAGTTCCTGTTGGTGGTCGGCTTCGTCACCGTCGGCTACGCGCTTTACCTGCGCTACCTCGCGGTCGAGTTCTCCACCGTTGCGCTCGCCTGCGACGCCGGCCTGCAAAGCATGCTGTGCAAGTCGCGGACGCTCGCCACCTATCTGTTCAAGAATTCGGTGTTCGGCATCACCGCGGTGGTGATCGCTGTGCTTCACGTGATGCGGCCGTCGATCTTGCTGTTGACCTTGGGGCTCATCGCGGCAGGCTTCGGAATCGTGCTCTACAATATCGTTCTGTCGGGACTTGCGATCGGCCTGCTCATTTTGGGATTTGCACGGCCCGCGCCCGCCACAGCGTGAGCGCCAGCAGCAAATAGATCGCGCAGGTCCACATCGACTGCCAGTTCTGGCTGCCCTCGTTGACGCCCATGAACAGCGCGGCCGCGACCAGCAAACCGGCAAACGCGGATTCGGCGATCGGGCGCGCGCCCTCTTTCGGCCGGTTCAGCAGCATCAGCGCCGCGAACGGCACCACCGCCATGGTCAGCGAGGCGAACGGAAAATCGCGATAGCGCGGATCGAACGCGAAGCCCAGCGCGGTCCCTGCCGCGATCAGCGTGGTCACGATCAGCACGAAGCCAAGCAGCGCCGTCAGCACCGACTTGGTGCGGAAGTCGCGCGGCCCGAGCAGCTCGAGGAAGGTCGGCAGCGGCCGGCCCGACATCGCGGCGTTCGCGCACAGCATCGGCGAGGCGATGGCCGCCGCCAGCAGCGCGCCCCATTGCAGCCAGCCCCCGGCTCCGTAACTCTCGTAATACATCTTGTCGGCGGCGACCCCGAGCAGCATGCCGGCGGTCGTCGCCGACGTTCCGACCGCGACCCAGGCCGCCAGCCCGGGCTTCCACGGCCGCCGCCGCAGCGTCAGCCAGCCCGCCAGGAAGACGAAGGCGCTGAGCGCCATTCCGCTTCCCATCTGCAGCTTCCAGAATGGAAAATTGCTGATCGGCTCGCCGGGCGGATATTTCACCGCCCGCTGCGCATCGTTGATCATGCCCCAATAGCCGCCGACGGTACCTTCGAGCTGACGCTTCCACGGCTGGTCATAGGCCTCGATCAAATTGACCCGAAACTTTTCCCGTTTGGCGAGGTCGAGGATTTCGGACACCACGCGGGCCTGGTTGGTGCGCGAGGGCAGCGCGCCTTCGCGCATTCTTCCTGCGCTCGGCCAGCCGGTCTCGCCGATCAGGATTTCCTTGTTCGGAAATGCGACCGCCATCCGCTTGCGGATGTCGTCGACATGGCCAGCGGCAAACTTCGCGCGCACCGGGATGTCTTCCCAATAAGGCAGGATGTGGATGGTGACGAAGTCGACTGCGTCGTAGATCTCGCGGTTGCGCAGCCAGAATTCCCAGACGTCGGCATAGGTGACGGGCACGGTGACCCGCGACTTGACCGAGCGGATATTGGCGGCGAGGTCCGAAGTCGTCATCTCGCCGCGCAGCAGCACCTCGTTGCCGACCACCAGCGCGGTGATGGTGCCCGGATGTTCCTTGGTCAGTTCGATCGCAACTGCAATCTGGGCGAGATTCTTGGTCCGATTGCTCGACAGCCAGATCCCCTGGATCACCTTCAGCCCCACCTTGGCGGCCAGCGCCGGGACCTGATCGAGCCCGTTCTCGATCGAATAGGTTCGCACGCAATCGGTGATCTTGGCGAGCTGCGCCAGATCCTGCGCGATCTGTTCGGGAGGAATTTGCGTGGTGGGAATCAGCGGCGTCTGCGCGCCGCGGAACGGCGCGTAGGAAACGCATTGCAGCTTTGCATTCGGATCGATCGGCGCACGCGCAAGGGTAATCGGCGTGGCAAGCCACCACCAGAGGGCGGCAATCATAACGAGCGATGAAAGGAGAAGCGCCAGCGGCGTACGAAGTGAAATCGGTTCCATCCTCCGGGCGGGGACCGTCGATTACCCGTTCATCGGCGTCCTGCCAAGATGCAGGACATCCCTAATCCGTCTCGTCCCCTGCGGCAGTTTTACCACCGATGCGATAAAGTTGTGACTTTACTAGACAAAATCCGAAATACGCGTCATTTGAATCGCTTGATGTCTCCGCCGCATTGGGGACGAATTTGGGCGGCAACAAGCCGAGACCAACACACCAGCCGCCTTTTGAGGCAGGAAACTGATCGGGGAATGTATGCGTCGTCGGGTGCGTGATCCAAAAGTTGCGGTTTTGAGGCACTTTGCCGCTGCCGGCCTGGCCCTCCTGATCGGGTCGGCTGGCGCGTTTGCCCAGAGCGGCACCCCGGCCCCGCAGGATCAGAAGCCTCCGGCTGCCAGTGCCGCGGACGCCAACAAGGACAACCAGCGCAAGGCCGACGAATTCGTCGAGGCGTCGCAGGCCATCAACGGCCCGGCCGGCAACCCCGAATGCGTCTGGCTTGGCCGGCGCGTGGTCAGCCTGATGTGGCGCGACGACCTCGACACGGCATTCCGCCATCTTGATCTCTACGACCGCTTCGGCTGCCCCGGCGGCCATGTCCAGGCCGCCTTCCGCTGCCTGACCCGGTTCGGCGGGCAAATCGATCCCAAGGTCGCCGAAACGCTCTCCAGCCGCATTCACGCCTGCTGGATCAACCCGGGCGCCCAACCGCAGACCGCCGCCGCCCAAGGCCCGGCACCGGCGTCCGCTGCGACCGCTGGCAACGCGCCCGCGCCGGCC